>NZ_CP012334.1:1383117-2766235 GCF_001704295.1 Bordetella sp. H567 | reverse complement strand
CGCGTACTTGGCCAGGGCATCGACATACCATTGCAGCGCTTCGATCGCCTGCGGGCTGTCCACCTTCAGGGTGGAGCCCTGGAACCAACTGCCGCCGAAGCCCCGGAAGATCGACGGATAGATATACATGTTCTGCCCGGCCCCGGCGAAACCCCGCAGCGCGAGCCCATACATGCGCGTGGAAGGGTCGGTCAGCGCCTTGGCGTTAGCGAGCAGCTGATCGTAGGTTTCCGCGGCCTTCAGGCCCTTGGCGTCGTACAAGTCCTTGCGATAGACCTGTACGGTGACTTCGCCGTCGTATGGGATGCCATAGGGCTTGCCGTCGATCGAGTCGGCGTCCCGCCAGGCCTGGAAGATGTCTTCGTAGTCGAACCAGGCCTTGTCGGTCAGCGCGGGATCGTTCAGGTAGCGGTCCAGGGGCTCGACCCATTTGTTCGCCACGTAGAGCGGGTAGTACATCGGGTCGGCGGCATGGGTGGCATAGGTTGCCGTACGCGACGAAAGATCCAGCATGGCCTTCTGGCGGATCTGTCCTGGCGGCACTTTTTCGACCCGTACCTTCACCCCTGTCAATGCCTCGAACTGCGGTATCAGCTCGACAAGGTTGTCGAAGTAGCTTGCCGGAATGACGGCGACGGTAATGGATTCGCCCTCCGCCTGCCGCCAGTTGATCTTGGCTTGCTTGTACGGCCCCAGGTCGTCGGCTGCCTGCTGGGCCCGCGCGCTGGCCAGGGGCAGCATGGACGAGCCCCCCAGGGCGAGGGCCCCCAGCGTGGCGGCTTGTTTCAGGACCGTGCGCCGCGCGGGATCGGTGACCTGGTCCGCGGAATGGATGGAAGCTGGAGGTGTCTTCAAGAGTGTCTCCTCATGAATCACCCGCGACGCCGGTGTCGCGGCTGCACGGCGTCATAGGTAGGATGCGCCGGGTCTTTATGTAATCGATTACACTGGCAATGTATCAGCGCGAGAACCGCATCACAATAGTCAAAACCTTGGTAGTTTCCCTCAGCCGGCATACTGACTTCCCGCTATGATGCAATCGATTGCATAGCGAAATTGGCTATAATCCCGCCCCATGCGCTTGCCACCCCCAGACCCCTTGCGCGAAGAACCCAAAGGCCGATCCGCGGCTCGGGATGTGGCGCGGCTGGCCGGCGTATCCACCGCAACGGTCTCGCGCGCGCTGAACAATCCGGAGCAGGTCGATCCCGACACGCGCCGGCGGGTCCTGGAAGCCGCCGCCAAGCTACGCTACGTGCCGCATGGCGCGGCGCGCTCGCTGCGCAGTCACCGCAGCAAGATGATCGGCGCCGTGGTCCCCTCCTTCGACTACGCGCTTTACGCGCGCACCACCAGCGCGATTCATCAATATCTGGACGAACGCGGGTATTCGCTGGTCCTGGCCGAACAGCACTACGATCTGTCCGCCGAAGTACGGGTCGCCAGCCAGCTGATCCAGCACGGCGTCGACGCCTTCGTCTTCGTCGGGCTGGATCACGATCCCGCGCTCTTCGCGCTGCTGGAGGACTATGGGCGCCCCTATGTGCTGACCTGGGGCGTGGACCCGCTGCGGCGCCATCCGAGCATAGGCTTCGATAACCAGGCCGCGACCTATGCCATCACCCGCCATCTGATCGGCCTGGGCCATCGCCGATTCGGACTGCTCAGTGCACCGCTGCCCGGCAACGATCGCGCCTTGACGCGCGGCGCCGGCTTCCAGCAGGCACTGGCCGAAAATGGACTGGCGCTGGACGAAGCCTGCGTGCAGTACGCGCCGATTTCCTTGAAGGCCGCGGAAGACGCGATGGCGCGCCTGCTGGCCCTGCCCGATCCACCGACCGCGGTGGTCGCGACCAACGACGTGTTCGCCGTCGGCGGCATGATGGCCTGCCGCCATGCCGGCGTACGCATACCGGAAGATATCTCGATTACCGGCGTGGACAACACGGACCTGGGTGCCACGCAGACGCCGGGACTGACCAGCATCCGTACGCCCATCACCGAAATCGGCCATGCGGCCGCCGCGCAGCTCGTGGCCCGCCTGAACGGCCAGCCCTACGAAGCCTTCCAGTCCTTCCCCATCGAGGTCGTGCACCGCGGCAGCACCGCGCCGCCGCGCCGATGAAGCGGCGGGGGGCGGCTTCAGCAAGCGGCGAAGTATTTCCGATACGCCCCCGGGGCCCGGATTATCTCTGGCCGAAGGCCTCAGGCAGTCGCTTCTGGATGCGTTGGAACAACACGCTCAGCGTGCGGGGTTCCGTTGGCTGGCGTTGTCGGAAGCGGATTTTGCTAGTTGCTTGTAACGCCAAAGGCGGTTGCGGCAGCCGAAGGTGCCCGGCTGGCCGGTGCGCGCTCTCGGCGCCCGGCCATGCGACGTCCGTTCATGCTCAACCGCCGGCCGTACGGTAATCACGTTGAGTGAAATTTATCCGGGAACCGGCTTCATCGGGTTTGTGTGCCGTATCGCTGGATGCGCCGGACGTACCGCCGTGGTCCGCTTTCGCTGCGGAAGAATCTTCGGTCGCGGAGGATGCGCCCGGCTGGCTCGGGATGCCCAGCAGGGTCAACTCCGCACCGATGAGCCCTTTCAGCAATTCATTCATGGCGACCTCCAGGTTCCACGCGGCCCCGGTGATGTATCGCGGAGGACGCGTGCGGACAGCCAAACTGTCCATAATATATCGTAGTGCGATATAAATTTACCGCGATTCCGCGCGCCTGTCTACGGGTGCCGCGCCCTCGCCCGCTTTGGGGATCACCTCCGAGGGAACGGCGTATTCCGCATCCGCATGGGCGGCAGAGCGCCATGCGCCGGCACTCAGATGCCGTACGCGGCGCCCCGCCGTGGCCCTTATTTCGCCAGCTTGGCGGCTTCCTGGGCCTTCTGGTAGCTTTCCGCCACAGCGGCGTAGTTCGGCGCGGCCAGCCCGTACAGCTTCGCCAGTTCAGCCGCCTCCGGACGGGCCCATGTGCGATGAAGCTCGGACAGCAGCGCATTGGTGGACGTCGGGATAACGCCGCCCTGCACCAATCGAACCAGCGTCGTGCGCGAGGCCAGGTCGCTGGGGTCGCCGGAAGCGTCGATCACGGCATACACATCGAAGCCCGCCGCCCGCGCGTCCAGGGCCGGAAACATGACACAGACACTGGTCCAGACGCCGGCCATGACCAGCGTCTTGCGTCCGCTGGCGCGCACATGTTCGACGAAGGCCTCGTTGTCCCACGCATTCACTTCGCCCTTGCGCGGGACGTAGACCGCATGCGGCGCATACTGGTGGATTTCCGGCATCAGCGGACCGTTCGGTCCGTTGGGCTCCGAAGCGGTGGTCAGGACCGGGATCTTCAGCAGCGTGGCCAGCTTCGCGATCATTTCGACATTGCGCCGCAGATCGGCGACGGGAATGTCTTTCACGGTCTGGAACAGACCCGCCTGGTGATCGAGCAAAAGAATGAGCGTATCGCTCGGATCGAGCAGGGCCTGCCCGCCGCCCGAGGGCAGGACACTCGACTTGGATTTCGCTGTATTTGCCATGATTTCCCTTCATTGCAGTAAGTGGTAGGCCGCCAGGGTCGACTCCCCTGGCTTGCCGGGGTGTGCTCACGGAGTCCATCTGGAGTCCTGCCCCGCCCATCACTTTGAGGGAGCCGGCGCGGTGCGTCGTTCATGGGCTTGACGCGGGTGTTCACCATCTTGCGCCGCCCTGGTTCGCCTCGTGTATGTTGGCAAAACCGTCACGCGATTGCGCGTATGATCCGCACCGCGATCCCCCATCGTATTCACCGCAAGCGGAAGAGAGCCACGTGAATAGTGCGCCAACGAGTCACACGCAGAGCTACGCCGACTATTACCGCTCGATATATCCGTTCACGCAGGAGCACAGGTCCGCCGGCGGGCTGAAGCTGTTTCGCGCGCCGTGTCATGTCGCCGGCGACTACGTGGAATCCGCGCACGGCATATCGCTTCAGATCAGCTGCGCGCCGCGGGCGGGCGGATGGTCCCGCATCGATCTGGGGGCGGGCCGCTTCAACGCCGACCTGTCCGCCGCGAATTACCTGGTCGCGCCTCCCGACCATGCCTGCACGTACGAGCTTGGGGCCGACATCGACCTCCTTGTCGTTGAGTTTTCTTCCAAGGCCTTCTGGGGACATCCCTGGCGCCTGCAGGACCAGGCATCGCTTCATCACGGCGCGCGCTATGACCCCTTGCCAATCAAGCTGGCCGAGAAAATCTGGGAGCTGAGCGCGCATGGCCTGACCCAGCTGGAAGCCGATAGCCTGGCCATGGCGCTGGCCACCCTGCTCGCCCGCGCCGCGCAGCCCGCGCCTGGCATCAAGCCGCTGAAGGGCGGCCTGGCGCCCAAGGAGCTGAAGCGCCTTACGGACTACATGAAGGCCCACCTTGCGACGGACTTGTCGCTGGCCGATCTTGCGGGGCTCGTCTCCCGGTCGCCCTATCATTTCGCGCGGGCATTCAAGACCAGCATGGGGCTTCCACCGCATCGGTATGTGATGCTGCTGCGGGTGCAGCAGGCCCAGTCGCTGCTGGTGGCGGGGCCCTTGAGCGTCGCGCATGTGGCGCACGCCTGCGGGTTCGCCTCGTCGCAGCATATGGCGACGGCGTTTCGCCGGATGATCGGGACGACACCGACGGAGTACCGGCGGCAGCACGCCAGCTGACGGGCTGCCGGCCGATTCGACCGGCGTCAATCGATCAAGTTGCCGTTCGCGTCGTAGAACGGCGATGCGCCGCCGAAGTCGTCCACGTAGGCCAGGTGGGTCACCAAACCGGTTTCGGGGGTATGGCGGTGCAGCTGGAACGCCGGCGGCTCCATGACGAAGGCCGACGGGCCTTGGGGATCCAGGTCCAGCGCGACCTGGTGGGCCGGCGACGGGCAGATGCTGGCGATCGTGCCCGCGAATCGCGCCTGTACCGCGCGATGCACGTGGCCGCAGATCAGCCGCTCGACGTTCGGCGCCTGGGCGATGATCCCGGCCAGCGCCGCCGCGTCGCCCAGGTCCAGCGACTGGATATCCATATGGCGTATGCCGCAATGGAATGGCGGATGATGCAGGGCCACGACGGTGGGCGTGGTGCGATCCGCCGCGAGCTTGTCCGCCAGCCACTGCAGACGCTCGCCGCACAAGCGCCCCCCGCCCTTGGGCGGATCCTGCGTGTCCAGCGCCAGCAGGCGCAGCGGACCCAGCGCCACCTCGTATTGGACGAAATCCGGGTGCTGCCGCAGGTACGCGTGGTCGGGGAAGGCCTGGCGCAAGGCGTCGCGCCCATCATGGTTGCCCATGACCAGGTAGTAGGGAATCCGCAGCGGCGCCAGCAGCGCGCGCAAATGTTCGTATTCCTCGCGCGCGCCGAAGTCGACCAGGTCACCGGTCAGCACGACGGCGTCGGGCCGGGGATGCAGGCGATTGAGCTTGTCCACGCAGCGCGCGAGGTACGCCGCCGTGTCCACTTTCCTGTAGGCCAGCCGTCCAGGCCGCTTGATGTGTAGATCGCTGATTTGTGCGAACAGCATGATTCATCCGTTCAGGGGAAATACCGCCTGGGAGGCCAGCGCCAGGCCAACGCGCTGACCGGGTTCATACGAAGTCCGGCTGGAGACTTCCACCAGGACCGGGCCGGCGCCGGATATGCCGGTCAGCGACAGGCGCGTGCGGTCCCCCAGGAACTGCACCGCGTCGACGGTGCCGGCCAGCGCCGCGCCGTCGGCCGCGCCCACCATCGCGTCTTCCGGCCGAAAGAACAGTTCGCGCGTTGCCGCGTCGCCGCCGGGGTAGTCCAGCGCGCCACCGTCCATGTGGAAGGCGCCGTCGCGCCAGTTCCCGCTGAGCCGGTTCAGCGTACCGACGAAATTCGCGACGTGCCGGCTGCGCGGGTGGTAATAGATGTCGCGCGGCGTGCCGATCTGCTCGATGCGGCCGGCGCTCATCACCACGATGCGGTCGCCCAGGGCCATGGCTTCGTCCTGGTCATGCGTGACATAGACCGTCGTCACGCCCAGGTTGCGCAGCAGCTTGTCCATGTCGGCGCGAACCGTCTCGCGCAGCTTGGCGTCCAGGGCGGTAAGCGGCTCGTCCAGCAGCAGCACGCGCGGCTCGGGGGCCAGCGCCCGGGCCAGCGCCACGCGTTGCTTCTGCCCGCCGGACAGCTGGGCGATCGGCCTGTCGGCCAGGGCCGTCAACTGGACCATGTCCAGCAATTCGTCGACGCGGCGCGCGACCTGGGCGGCAGGAAGCCGCCGCAGTTTCAAGCCATAGGCCACGTTGCCGCGCACGGTGAAGTTGGGAAACAGCGCATAGCTCTGGAAGACCATGCCGACGCGCCTATCCTCGATGGCCAGCCGTGTCACGTCGTCGTCGCCGAACAGCACGCGGCCGCCGGCATCGGGACGTTCCAGCCCGGCGATCAGGCGCAGCGTGGTCGTCTTGCCGCATCCCGACGGCCCCAGCAGCACCAAGGTTTCGCCCGCGCCGATCTGGAGATCCAGCGGTTGCAGGACGGTGTTGCCGCTGAACGTCTTACTGCACTGCTCCAGGCGGATGGGTATGGATGTGAGTTTCATGGATGGGAATGCGTGGGAGGCGGCGCTAGCGCTTGGCGGCGCGCGGCGTACCGCGTCCGGTGATCTGCAGCAGCACCAGCAGCGGCACGATGATCAGGAAGAAAACGGCGGTATAGGCGCTGCCGATCTCCAGGCGCAGCGATGCATAGGCATCGGCAAGCCCCACCGGCAGGGTCTTGGTTTCCGGGGTATGCAACATCCAGGTCAGGTTGAACTCGCCCAGCGAGAGCGTCACGACGATCAGCGCCCCCGCCACGATTTCCGAGCGGATGTTCGGCAGCACCACGGTAAAGAAGCGCCGCAGGAAACGGGCACCCAGGCTGGCCGCGCCCTCCTCCAGCACCTTGATCCTTCCGTCGGCGCAGGCGGCCGACACGGCGCGCACCATGAACGGCAAGGTGAAGATGACGTGACCGGCCACGATGAATGCCAGGCTTTCGCGGAAAACCCGGACGCCGCCGTAGACGCTGATCAGCGCCAGGGCGCTGGCCAGGCCAGGCAGTGCAATGGGCAGCGTCAGGAGCTCCTCGATCCAGCGGGCGAAGCGGCTGCGCCAGCGGGCCAGGATGTATCCGGCCGGCACGCCCAGCACGGCGACGATGGCCAGGGTGGCCAACGCGACGTACAGGGAATTGAGGATGGCGCCCTGGTAGTCGTGCCAGACCTGGATGACCCACTTCAGCGTCAGCCCGGACGAAATGCCGCGAAAGTAGTTCTGCGTCAGGCCGGCCATGATGGACATGCCGACCGGCACCAGCAGGAATGCGCACATCAGCAGCGTCAGCGCCAGCTGCAGGGTGAAAAGGACACGCTTCATGGTTTGCTCCTACACGGGGCCTCAGGCCCTAGCCCGCGGCGCCGACCGAGGGGCCGGAGAAGTTGCGCGCCAGCATCAGCACGCCCCAGGTGACCACGCCCAGCACGACGGACAGCGCGGCCGCGGTGGCAACGTTCGCGTTCAGCGTGAACTCGGTATAGATGGTCATCGGAAGCACATCGATGTCCGTGGCCAGGGTGAATGCCGTGCCGAAGGCACCCACCGACGTCGCAAAGCACATGGCCCCCGACGCGATGAGCGCGGGCGCGAGCGCGGGCAGCGTAATGTCGCGCATCAGCGCCCACGAACGGGCGCCCAGCGACGCGGCCGCTTCGTACAGGGAAGCATCCAGCGATTCGGCCGCCGCCATCACGGCCAGGATCACGCGCGGGATGGAAAAATACAGGTAGCCCAGGAACAGTCCCGCCAGGGAATACGCGAACACGGCCTTGAAACCGAACAGCCTGAGCGTTAGGTCCCCGATCAGACCCTGGCGCCCGGCCAGCATGATGACCATGAAACCCACCACCACGCCGGGAAAGGCCAGCGGCAGGGTCAACATGGAAATCAGCATGGACTTGCCGCGGAATTCATGCCGCGTCAGGAACAGGCCGGCCAGCACCGAGAGCACCAGGGTCACCAGGGTGACCAGCAGCGACAGCAGCACCGTCTGCCACAGGCTGTCCAGATAGCGGGGATTGGTCAGGACGGCCCGGTATGCCTGGATCGCGTCGCCGTTGCCGGAAATGCGTACCAGCACGGCGATCGGTATCAGCCAGAACGCCAGGAACACCACCAGGGCGGGCAGCAGCATGGCCACGCGCCAACCGCGCGGCAGGGTCAGGTCTTGCATGGTTGTCTCTTGGCTGCCGGCGGCGCGATCAACGAACGTTTTTCAGGTAGTCCTGGCCGAAGGCGGATTGCTTGGCGGCAAGTTGCTCCAGGTTCACGGGCCGCACCCGCTCGTAGTCGCTGGCGGGCAGGAACTTCTTGGCGAGTTCGGGATCCATCGCGCCCTGTCGCACCGGCCGCAGGTAGGCCTGTGCCCAATGCGCCTGTCCTTTGTCGGATAGCGTGTAGTCCAGCACTTTCTTCGCGTCGGCCGCGTGCGGGGCGCCCTTGACCAGCGCCATCACGTACGGCAACGCCACCGTCCCTTCGGTCGGAATGACGAACTGGACGTTGGCGTGGTCCTTGTAGATGGCGCGGTAGGCATTGAAATCGAAGTCCAGCAGGATAGGGATTTCGCCGGACAGCACGCGCGCATACGAGGTCTGCTTGGGGACGATGGGGTCGTTTTTCTTCAGCTGCTTGAAGTACTCCAGGGCCGGACGGAAGTCATCGATGGTCCCACCCAAGGCCTGGTTGACCGCCACGGCCGATGCATAGCCCACGAAGGCGCTGCTGGGATCCAGGTAGCCCACCATCCCGCGATATTCGGGCTTGAGCAGGTCGGCCCACGACTTGGGCACGGGCTTGCCTTCCAGCGCATCGCGATTGACGAAAAACCCGATGGTGCCGGAATGGATGGAAAACCAGAAGCCGTCGGGGTCCTTCAAGTCGGTGGGGATCTGGTCCCAGTGCGCCGGCTTGTAGGGCGCGAGCAAGCCTTTCTTGGCGGCTTCGATCGCCGAGGTGATGCCCAGGTACACGACATCGGCCACCGGTGAATTGCGTTCGGCGATCAGTTGCGCCACCGCCTGCCCGGAATTCTTGTTGTCCAGGGGCACGCGGATGCCGAGATCGCTTTCGATGGCCTTGACCTGGCCCGCCCAGTCCGCCCATTCGGGCGGACAGTTGTAGCAAATTACGGTCGGATCCGCCTGCGCGGGTGTCGAGGCCAGCGTGGCCAGCAAGGCCAGGGCGCCCGCGCCCGCGGACAGCACCTGCCTGATTCTCGTCTTGAAGCTCATCTTTGCTCTCCTTTGGTGAACGCTGTCGAAGCGGTGCTTAACAGGGGCGGACGGTCCCGCCCATCCGGACCTCGTGTGCCAGGATCAGGGCCTGGCCGGCCGCATCCTGACCGCCGATATGCGCGAGCAGCCTTTGCGCGGCACGGCGCCCGATTTCCGCGCTGGGCTGCCGCACGGTCGCGAGGGTCGGCGCGGTCAGCTCGCCGAACACCAAGCCGTCGAAACCCAATATGGATATGTCCTCGGGGATCCGCATGCCGGTCTGGCGCAGTGCGCGCATGACGCCCAGCGCCAGCAGGTCGTTGCTGCAGAACAGCGCCGTGGGATGCCAGCGCGAATCGGTGCCGCGCGTCAATGCTTCCCGCATGGATTCGGCATGCGCGCCGACGTTGAAGTCCACTTCCACCGCCGGCCAGGGTGTCAGGCCGGCGGCCTGCATGGCATCGCGGTAGCCTTCGTAGCGCCGCTGCGCACGGTCGGACGCATGCAGGGCGCCGGTGACCATCGCGATATCGCGATGGCCCTGTGCGATCAGCATGGCCACCCCATCGGCGGCGGCGCGGCGGTTATCCACCGAAACGCAAGGCTGGTTCGGCGTGTCGTTATAGAGCAATTGATACGGAACGCCTTCGGCGGCAAAGTCGGCAAGCAGGGAGTTGCGGCCGGCATCGGCCAGGGTCAGCAACAGGCCGTCGACGCGTTGGCGCAAGAGCGTCTCGATGGCGTTGCGTTCGCGGTCCGGGTCGTATTGCGTGGTGACCAGCAGCACCCGGCTGTCGGTCCCCGCCAGCGCCGCTTCGATGCCTTCGACGCAATCGGCGAATACCGGATTCGAGAGTGTGGGCAGCATGACGCCGATCAAGCCGGTTCGTTCGCCGCGCAATTGGCGGCCCAAGGAATTGGGCCGGAACTTCAGGGCCGCGATGGCGGCTTCGACACGCGCCCGCATCTGCGGCCGTACCTGCTCGGGCGCGTTGATGGCCCGCGATACGGTCGCGATGGAACAGCCTGCATATTGGGCGACGTCGCGAATGTCGGGCATGGCCCCTCGTGCCTGGGACGTATTGTCGATTTCGGCAAATGTAAACGTTTTCGAAAACGTTTACAACGGGGCGATGCGGGAATATCGATGCTGCACTGCGGCGATTGTGCCGCGGCGGCCTACTTGCCCACGTGCGAAGCCGATTGCGCGTTCAGTGCGGCGAACTGCTCGCGGTATTTCGCCTGCCCTTGCTCGGCCGCGAAACGTAGCGGGTACACACGCTTGACCAGGATCTCCTCGGCATCCGGCTGCGTGTCGATGATCTGCATGACTTCGTCGACGAAGGCCTGCAGCGGCATGGCGTTGGGATCGCTGGCCTGGTGCGCGCCCAGCAAGGTTGTCTGCACATAGGGCGGCGCCAGTTCCATGACTTTCACGGAGGTATCGCGCAATTGATGACGCAGCGATTCGCTGAACGAATGGATGGCCGCCTTGCTGGCGCAGTAGGTGGGTGTGACGGCCAGCGGCAGGAAGGCCAGGCCGGACGATACGTTGATTACCGTGGCCTGCGCCTGCTTTTTCAGCGTGGGCAGCAAGGCGGCCGTCAAGCGTAGCGGCGCGAGCAGATTGGTCTGGATGGTCGCCTCGGCCACCGACAGGTCGATGTCGTCGGCCGTCCACTGTTCCGGTTTCATGATGCCGGCGCCGTTGATGACGACGTTCAGCGTCGGATACTGCTTGACGATATGCGCGGCGAAACGCGCGGTGTCGGCGGCATCCGCCACGTCAACCGTGGCGGTGGCCATGCCAGGATGGGCGGCCGCGACTTCATCCAACGGCGCCTGGCGGCGGCCCGCGATGATGACTTTGTTGCCCGCGCGGTGCAGTGCATCGGCCAGGCCCCGGCCGATGCCCGTTCCGCCGCCGGTGATCAGGATGGTGTTTCCCTTGGTTTGCATGATGACCTTCCTTCGAAGAGAGTACCAGCGCAGATTACGTCCATGACTCTCCTTTTGGAAGTAGCCACCGCTCTCGCCTTTGTGTCGCCCGCCGGCACGCAATCCAGCCCGGGGATCGACCGTCTGGCCTTGAGGGACCGCCGCGTGATTAAGCCGACGTCCTGCCACAGGGCTCCGCATGGCCGCACGGCGTCGCATTGTGCGCGGCCGCCCTCGCCGGCCGCGCCCAGGATGCGGATGGACCCGCGCCTGTAGGCGTGGCCGGGTGACCGCCGGCAATCAGCGCGTCGCACCGCCTGGATAAAGCAGCACCGGACGATCGCTGATACGGATGAAGGTCTCCACGACGCTGCCCAGCAGCAGGCGCTTGAAACCGCGCCGTCCGTGCGTACCGAGAACCACGAGATCCACGTCCAGCGCGGAGGCGGCGCGCCGCAGCTGCTCTGCCACGGTGTCCTGGATCTCGCTGCCGTGCACCAGGTGCGACACGACCGTGACGCCCGCGCCCGCGGCCGCCTCGCCGGCCGCCTGCAGCACTTTACCGGCCTCGGTATCGACGCTGCTGCGCAGGGCATTTGGATCGTACGCCAGGGACATGTAATAGTCGGTGGGGTATTCGGCCACGGATACGGCGTAGACCGTGGCGTGTTCTTGCGCCGCAAGCTGGATCGCATTGCGCAGCGCGGCCTGCGCCGTTTCGCTTCCGTCCAGTGCGACCATGATTTTTCGGTACATGGTGATCTCCGGGTTGCCACTCGGCGTCATCATGTATCACGGCGCACCGCGGCGCCGTGATCTGCATCAAGTCCGCGCAGCGAGGGGCAGCCGGATGGCCCGGCCATGCCGCCGGCGTGTCATCGTGCTGGCCCGGGTCGCCGGCATATTGATCCGGGTCAACGTGTCTCTGCCGGAGAGTGCCACACTGGAAAAAACGACGAACCGGCGATCACGGAAGGCAGGATGACATGAAAGTCCAGGTGCAGATGGGTATTGGGCGCTTGCTGGCATGCCTGGCGTTCGTCCTGCTGCCGGATGCCGCCGCGCTGGCCTCGCCGACGGCGGAGGACCTCGCCGCCGCTTATCGTCTGACGGTACGCCCGCAGTTGCATCCACCGCCCGACGAGGTCCGATACTACGCGGCGCATGCGCTGCTTATGCTGCAAGGCGCCGGTATCGAGCTGCAGGAGCCGCAGTATCTTCTGGTCGTCGACCGCAGCCGGCGCGTGCAGATGATACTGGTGTATTGGATCAGCCTTGCGGATGAACCCAGGCTGATCGGCGCCTCTCCGGTATCGACCGGCAGCACGGGCCGGTACGACCATTTCGAGACGCCCATCGGCGTATTCGAGCATTCGGTGTCGGACGGCGATTTCCGCGCCGAAGGTACCAAGAACGAGTTCGGCATACGCGGCTATGGCAGGAAGGGCATGCGGGTCTACGATTTCGGCTGGCAGGTGGCGCTACGCGGATGGGGCCGGGGCGGACAAAGCCCGATGCGGCTGCAGATGCATGCCACCGATCCGGACTTCCTGGAGCCCCGCCTTGGCCGGGTGGATTCCAAAGGCTGTGTGCGCATTCCGGCAACCTTGAATGCGTTCCTGGATCGATTCGGTGTCCTGGACGCGGATTACGAGGCAGCGGAACAAGCAGGAGAACCCATGTGGGTGCTGTCCTCGGCACGCAATCCGGCGTCGGGCGCCGGCCGCTGGCTGGTGATATTGGATAGCGAGCGCGTTGCCCGTCCTTCATGGGCATCCGCCGCGCGCTGATGCTGCCCTTCCCGCTTCGTCTATCCCGAGCTTGCTCAGCCATCATCCGAGCAACCATCCACATCGTCATTCCCTTCGAAGACGACGACCGAGAATGATCGTCCCTGCGGCGACATGTCGCTTGTGCCGGATGGCTTGCGGAAAGAGCCACCGCCCTCGCAAGCCATGAAGGCACGAGCTTGAGCACGTCTTACTGCGCCATCCATCCAAAGGTATCCGCACGATGTAGACACACGCGTGGCGCCGTATCTGGGCATGGAAGCTGCTTTTGGGGGCACGCCGCATCTCGCAGCGTCACTTCATCCCCCCAAGATTCCGAGGCCCTTATGGTTCCCCAAGCTCCCCAGCGCATAGACACCGATGCCGCGCGGCCGATCTCGCATACTCGTGCCTCCCATGCCGTCCATGCCGCTCGTCCCGACATGCTCTGCTTCTCCCACCTGCGCTGGAGCTTCGTATATCAGCGTCCTCAACATTTGCTGTCGCGATTCGCGCGCTCGCATCGCGTCTACTACATCGAGGAACCGATCGCGATCGACGACGGTAGCGCACGGCTGGAGCGGCATGCCGTGGATGGCGGCGTCACGGTGGTGGTGCCGCGTCTGCCGGCGGGCTTGCCGGCAGACCGAGCGGAGGCCATGCTGCGCAGCCTGCTCGACCAGTTGATCGCGCGCGATCGCATCGAGCCCGCGGTGCTCTGGTACTACACGCCTATGGCCTTGGGTTTTTCCGGCCACCTCACATCCGGGGTGATCGTCTACGACTGCATGGACGAGCTTTCCGCCTTCCGCGGGGCACCGCCGCAACTGACGGCCCGCGAGGCGGAGCTGCTGCGCCGCGCGCACGTGGTGTTCACCGGCGGGTACAGCCTGTACGAGGCCAAGCGTGGCCGTCATCCCAACGTTCATGCCTTCCCCAGCAGCGTGGACGTCGAGCACTTCAAGCAGGCGCGCGCGATGGATCGCGAACCCGCGGACCAGGCGCGGATAGCCGGTCCGAAGCTGGGCTTCTATGGCGTGCTCGACGAACGCTTCGATACGGAACTCGTGGCACGCGTGGCGGCCGCGCGGCCCGACTGGCAATTGATCTTCATCGGGCCGGTCGTGAAGATCGATCCCGCGACGCTGCCGCGTGCGGCCAACATCCATTACCTGGGGCCGAAGGACTACGGCGAGCTGCCTGCCTACCTATCCGGTTGGGATGTGGCGCTGATGCCTTTTGCCCTGAACGAGTCCACGCGCTACATCAGCCCGACCAAGACACCGGAATTCATCGCCGCTGGACGGCCCGTCGTCAGCACACGCATCGTCGACGTGGAACGCAGTTATGGCGCCTGTCCGCTGGTGCGCATCGCCGACGGCGCGGCGGCGTTCGTCCAGGCCGCGGAAGCGGCGCTGGCCGATGCGAAGAAGCCCGAGGCCTTGCTGGTGGAGGCCAACCGCGCGCTGGCCGGCATGTCGTGGGACCACACATGGGCCGCGATGTCCGCGCAACTGGCCCTCGCCTCGCCTCAGGGCGTGGCGCCCGTGGTACCGATGCGTGCCCGCGGCGCGACGCCCGGCACGGCGGCCGCCAAGGACGCAGCGCCGGCCACGCGGCCGTCGCGCTCGCCCACGGCACGATACGACTATCTGGTGGTCGGTGCGGGATTCGCAGGCTGTGTCCTGGC
The DNA here is from genome assembly GCF_001704295.1 of Bordetella sp. H567. Classification (NCBI taxonomy): domain Bacteria; kingdom Pseudomonadati; phylum Pseudomonadota; class Betaproteobacteria; order Burkholderiales; family Alcaligenaceae; genus Bordetella; species Bordetella sp. H567. The sequence continues at coordinate 2,751,548 of NZ_CP012334.1, read as the reverse complement.
GGAACGGCTGGCCGCCGGCCTGGACCAGCGGGTGCTGGTGATAGACCGGCGGCCTCATATCGGCGGCAATGCCTACGACTATTTCGACAACGCGGGACTGCTCGTGCACCGCTACGGGCCGCACATCTTCCATACCAACGCGGACCCGGTCGTCAAGTATCTGTCCCGGTTCACGAACTGGCGGCCGTATGAGCACCGGGTGCTGTCGGACGTGGGCGGCATGCTGGTGCCGATGCCCATCAACCTCACCACCCTCTCCATGTTGTACGGACAGGATTTCAGCAGCGAAAGCGCGCAGACCTTCCTGGCCGCGCGCGCCGAAACGGACCGGCCGATCCGCACCGCCGAGGACATGGTGCTGTCGCAGGTCGGCAGGGACCTGTATGAACGGTTCTTCCGGGGCTATACCCGCAAGCAATGGGGGCTGGATCCCTCCCAGCTGGACAAGAGCGTGACGGCGCGCGTGCCGGCCCGGACATCGGACGATGACCGCTATTTCACGGATCGCTTCCAGGCGATGCCGGACCAGGGCTATACGCGCATGTTCGAAAGGATGCTGGATCATCCGAATATCGACGTGTGTGTAGGTACGGACTACCGCGAGTTGCGCGGTGCCGTGCCGGCGCGCCGGCTGGTCTACACCGGCCCCATCGACGAGTACTTCGATCACTGCTATGGACCGCTGCCCTACCGCTCGCTCATCTTCCGCCATGTGACGTTCGACAAGGAGCAATTCCAGCCGGTCGGCGTCGTCAATTACCCCGCCGAGGACACACCCTACACGCGCATCACGGAATACAAGCATCTGACCGGCCAGCGGCATCCCAAGACCAGCGTCACGTACGAGTATCCCAGCGCCGAAGGCGATCCGTATTATCCCGTGCCGCGCGCGGAAAACGCCGCGCTCTATCGCCGCTACCAGGCCTTGGCGGACGAGCGCCCCCATGTGCTGTTCGTCGGGCGCCTGGCGACCTACCGCTACTACAACATGGACCAGGTAGTGGGCCAGGCGCTGGCCACGTATGCGCGCATCGAAGCGGAGCACCGCACCGGGCCTGCGGTGGCGGCCGAACCGGCGGTCGCGTAGGCGGGGGTGGCGATGCAGACACTGTTTCACAGTTTCCTGCAAGGCGGGTTCGAGTGCTCCACATCGCTGTTCCCGGGCGGCAGGCGGCTGGATCTGCTGGAAAGCACCGGGCATGCCTTGCATGCGCTCGCCGATTTTCGCGCCTTGGCCGAGTACGGCGTCCGTACGGTGCGCGACGGCCTGCGCTGGCACCTGATCGAACAGCGGGACGGCCAATACGATTGGGCCAGCGCGATCCCGCAGATCGAGGCGGCCATGCAGAGCGGGACGCAGGTCATCTGGGATCTCTGCCACTACGGTTGGCCCGATCACCTCGACATCTGGGATCCGGGCTTTCCGCAACGCTTCGCCAGGTTCGCCGGCGCGGCAGCGGCCCAGATACGGCAGCGCTCCGCCCAGGTACCCTTCTATTGCCCGGTCAACGAGATATCGTTCTGGGCCTGGGCCGGCGGCGAAATGGCCCACTTCGGCCCGAGTACCGTCGGACGCGGCCATGCGCTGAAGCGGCAACTGGCGGCCTGCACCCTGGCGGCCATGGATGCGATCCGCCAGGTGGATGCGCGCGCGCGTTTCGTCCTGGCCGAGCCCATGATCCGCGTGGCGCCCCTGGTGCCGGCGGACCAGGCGGCGGCCGACGAGGCGACGTCCGCGCAGTATCAGGCCTGGGACATGATTCGCGGCAGCCTGGCGCCCGAACTGGGCGGCGCGCCCGGGTACCTGGACATCATCGGCGTGAATTTCTACCCCCACAACCAGTGGTACCTGGACGGTCCCACCATCTTTCGCGGAGAAAGCGCCTATACCCCGATGCGCGAACTGCTCGGCGAGGTATATGCTCGCTATGAACGGCCCATCGTCGTGGCCGAAACCGGTGCGGAGGGCGCGCTTCGCGCGCCTTGGCTGCGATATGTGTGCGACGAAGTCGCGGCCGCGATGTCGTGCGGCGTGCCCATCCTTGGAATATGCCTGTACCCGGTCACCGACTATCCGGGATGGGAGGACGACCGTCACTGCCCAACGGGCCTGCTTGGTGTGCCCGACGCCCAGGGGCGACGCGCCGTCGATATGGCAACCGCCGCGGAACTGGTGCGCCAGCAGCGCCGGTTTCGCCAGCGGCCGGAGGTCCCAGCGCAACCCGGGGCAGCCGCGCGCGCGCGCTGACCTGTCTCCAGACGGGCGCTTCTGACCTGCGCATCGACCCGATCATTCCGCACGCGCCATGTCCGTCCTTGCCATTCCTTCGCGCCCGCTGGCCTTCCTGTTCAGCTATGTCCGGGCCAAGCCAGTCAGCTTTTCCTGCCTGGCCCTGTTGATCGTCAGCGCGGCCACCTGCGCCGTCGTCGTCCAGTACGGCATGAAGCTGATCGTCGACGCCATGGCGGAACCGGACCGTGCCCGCGCCGATATCTGGCACGCGCTGGCCTTCTTCCTTGTCCTGATCGGCTGCGAAAGCGCCTTGTGGCGGTCGGCGGGATGGCTGGGTTGCCGGACCATCGTCGCGTCCTGCGCCGACATGCGCATCGACCTGTTCGACCATCTGACCGGGCATTCGCTGCCTTTCTTCAAGCGCCATCTGAGCGGTGCATTGGGCAACCGCATCTCGGCCACGTCGGCGGCAAGCGCCGCCATTTACGGCACGCTGACCTGGAACGTCATGCCGCCCTGCGTGGAGTTCATCGGGGCGACGGTGGTGCTGTTGACGATAGACTGGAAACTTGCGCTTGCCCTGAGCATCTTCGTGGGGGTGGTCGCCGCGGCGATCGTGCGCTTCGGTATCCGCGGACGCAAGCTCCACGAGACCTACGGCATGCATGCCTCGCGCGTCGGCGGCGAAATCATCGATACCGTGTCCAACATCTGGACCGTGCAGGCCTTCGCCGCGCGCCGCCTGGAGCACGAGCGGCTGCGGTCCCAGGTAGACCAGGAAGCGCAGGCGCAGCGGCGCAGCTGGATGTACCTGGAGAAAGCGCGCGTGCTGCACGACGTCTGCCTTTGGCTGATGGCGGGATCGATGCTGTTCTGGGCGCTGTACGCCTGGCGCGGCGGCAATATGACGACCGGCGACGTGGTCGTGGTCAGCGCGCTGGCGTTTCGCATCCTGCACGGCTCGCGCGACCTGGCCCTGGCGCTGGTAAGCACCGCCCAGCAGTTCGGCGTGATCGCGGAAATGCTGGGCGTGGTGGCGCAGCCCCACGGCATGCGCGACCATCCCGATGCACTGCCCTACCGGCCGCGCGGCGGCGACATCGAATTCAACAATGTCCACTACGCCTATCCCGACGGCCACGTGATCTTTCGGGGCTTGGGCCTGCGCATCCCGGGCGGGCAGAAAGTCGGTATCGTCGGCCCCTCGGGGGCGGGCAAATCCACGCTGTTGAATCTGCTGCAACGCCTGGACGACGTGGGCGGTGGCAGCATCCTCCTGGATGGGCAGCCGCTGCCGACGCTTACGCGGGACAGCCTGCGCCGCGCCATCGCGGTCGTGCCCCAGGATGCGCCGCTGTTCCGGCGCACGATCATGGAGAACATCCGCTACGGCCGTCCGGATGCCTCGGACGAGGAAGTCTACGAGGCCGCGCGCCTGGCCCACTGCGAGGAATTCATCGCGCGGCTGCCGGACGGCTACCAGACCCTGCTGGTGGAGCGCGGCGCCTCCTTGTCCGGAGGCCAGCGGCAGCGCCTTTCCATGGCGCGCGCCTTCCTGAAGAACGCCCCCATCCTGCTGCTGGACGAGGCCACGTCGGCGCTGGACAGCCGCTCGGAGGAACGGGTACAGCAAGCCCTGGCGGAGCTGATGCGCAACCGGACCGTGATCGCGGTCGCGCACCGGCTATCCACGCTGTCGTCCTTCGACCGCATCCTGGTACTGGACGAGGGGCGGATCATCGAAGACGGCGCCCCCGGTGCGCTACGCGAGCGCGGCGGCCTGTTCGCCGCGCTGTGGCGCATGCAAAGCCAGCAGGAGCCGCTGGAAGAGACCCTCTCGGCGCAATGACCGGCGGAGCCGGGGCACCCGCGGCCCCGCCGCGTGGTCAACTGCCGGTCGTGGGCGTTGGCGCGGGTTCGGCGCCCGTGTCCGACATCGGTTCGGATAGACCCTCCGGCGCGGACTGGGACATAGTCTTCGATGCGGACGCCGGCTTGGATCCGGCGTCTTGCGCGCCCTGCAATTCCGGCACGTTGCCCGCCGCGCCGTATTCCGCCAACTGGTCGGAAACGCGTTCCACGCCGTCGACGGATGACACGGCCTGCACCAGTTTTTCGCGATCCGCGGCAAGGACATGGCCGGTGAGCAGCACGTTGCCGGCCGATACATTCACATCGATGGCGCCCGGCGTACTGATGGCGCGGCCGATCGCCGTGCGCACGCGTTCGTGGACCTTGCGGTCGCTGGCCGGGACGCCGGCCGATGCCGCATGACGCACCTGCGCCGCCATGCCCTGCAGGCGGTCGCCGGTCCAGCGAGCCTGGCGGCGCACGTATTGCCGTGCCTCCCTGGCCCGCCCAGCCGCCTGGTCGCGCAGCACCGCGCGCCGGCGGCGCCCCGTTTCCGGATCGAAGTAGTACATGGCCGCCGCCCCCAGCGCGGCCGCGACCAGCGTATCAACGAGATGGTTTTTCATGGCGTCTCCTGCAATATCGCGTGAGTGATCAATGGCCTGTTCGCCTGCATGTGCGGTCATGGAAAAAAGTCTCGCGTTTTCGGTGATCGAAGCGCGGAATTTCAGCAACCCGGATGCCTGCCCTTGCGCAGGGAACGGCACTGCTCGCACCGCAGCGCATGCGCGGCCCCGAGGGCGAGGCCGAAGACGCCGTACACGATGGCGAGCGATGAACCGTCCAGGTGCCGCTCAAAACCGGGCGTCAAGCGCTTCGGCGTCAATTTCAAGTCCACGCCGGCCGCGACGGCGGCCAATGTCAGTCCCAGTACGGCGATACGCCGGGGCCGATGCGGCCCCTCCAGCAGCAAGTATTCGAACGGCACCGCCCAGAACACCGACGAGCCGTGATGGATGAGATAGCCGGCCACGGTATGCCGCACGGTAAAGCCGCGCTCGCGCAGCGATTCCTCGCGCCAGAGCCAATGGCTGGGGGCGTTCATGGGCGCCATGCCCTTGCGTTCCCGACGTCCGAAATAGGCCAGCACCGCCATCGAGGCGGCGCTGGCCACGCTACCGGACCATGCGGCCGCGCGGGCGAGCGCGTTGAGCCGGTCCGTTCCGCGCCGTGTTTTGTAGTGGCTGCTCATGCGCCACCGACCGCTTTGATGACCTTGCCGGTCCCGCCGCACTGCGTGCATTCCACCCCGTCCTTGCGGCCGGTCCCGCCGCAATCGGGGCACGGCGCTTCGCCCGTGCCAGGCGTACCCGGCGGCGCCTGGTCCCCGGGGTTCATCGATGAGTCTGGCGTATTGGCCATGATGGCGTCTCCTGTGGTGTCCGGCCTTGGCGCCCGCGAAGGATGTCATCCTCTGGCGCCTCGCACAGGCGGTCGCGCAAGAGGCGTACCGGCCGCCACGAACGGGCACGACCACTGCGGGGCACGTTCGCGACGCGCTTATACGGAGATCTCGATGAGGATTCTATTGACGGGCGCCACCGGTTTCATCGGCGCGAGGCTGGTCACCGCCCTGGCGGAACAGGGGCATGACCTGCGCTGTGTCAGCCGCAGGCCACCGCCCGCGCGCGACGACTCGGCACGCACCGCCTGGATCGCCATGGATTATGGGCGGTCCTTGGCCCCCACCCAGTGGATGGCCGCGCTGGACAGCTGCGACGCCGTCATCAACGCCGCCGGTCTCTTTCGTTCGCAGGGGGCCAACACGCTGGAGCGCGTGCACGCCGAGGCGCCGCGTGCGCTGTTCGAGGCAGCGCGCCAGCAAGGCGTCCGCCGCGTCATCCAGTTGTCCGCATTGGGCGCGGATGACCATGCGGCGTCTGCCTACCATCGGACCAAGAAGGTGGGCGACGACAGTTTGCGGCGGTCGGGCCTGCCTTGCACCATCGTCCAGCCTTCGCTGGTCTTCGGGCCGGATGGGGCCAGCGCCCGCTTTTTCATGATGATGGCCACCCTGCCGCTCATACCGCTACCCGGACGCGGCGACAGCCGAATCCAGCCGGTGCATGTCGACGACCTGGTGCGTGCCGTGCTGGCCCTGTTGGAATTGCCGCGAGACCGGATGCCGCCAGTGCTGAAGGTGGTCGGGCCCGAGCCCATGACGCTGCGGGACTACTACGCGACCTTGCGCAGCGGCCTGGGGGTGATACGGCCCGCACGATATGTCGCCGTCCCCTACCCGCTCGTGTCAGCCGCCGCGCGCGTCGCGGATTGGTTCGGAAGCGGCTTGCTGAGCCGTGAGGCGATAGCCATGCTGGCGCGCGGCAACACGGCCGATCCGGCGCCCTTGGCGCGCGTAATCGGTCGGGCTCCCCGTCGGGCGGCGCGCTTCATCGAGCCATCCTGCGCGTCTCCCATGGCGACACGTGCCCGCGCCGCCTGGCTATTGCCACTGCTGCGCTGGAGTATCGCCTTCGTGTGGCTGTTTACCGCCGCCGTATCGGCCTTCGGCTATCCACTGGCCGACAGCTACGCGCTGTTGGCCCGCACGGGTGTGCCAGCCGCATGGCAGCCGCTGGCCCTGTATGGCGCGATCGCCATGGACCTGCTGCTGGGCCTCTCCGTGCTGATACCCCGGCGACCGCGCTGGATCTGGCCGGCGCAGGCCGCGCTGGTCATTGGCTACACCTTCATCATCTCACTGCGCCTGCCGGAATTCTGGCTGCATCCCTACGGCCCGCTCAGCAAGAATCTGCCGTTTTTGGCGGTGCTATGGCTTCTTTATGAAATGGAAGACAAGCCGTGGACATCGTGATCGTGAAGTGGATACACATCCTCTCGTCGACCCTGCTGTTCGGCACGGGCATCGGCAGCGCGTTCTATCTGCTGGCCGCGACCTTGCATGGCGACGCGCGCGTGGTGGCCCCCGTGGCGCGCTTCGTCGTGCGGGCGGACTGGATGTTCACGGCGACGACGGCGGTCATCCAGCCGGTATCCGGCGCGTGGCTGGCGTGGCGTTATGGCTTGGGCATGGAGGCCACCTGGATACGTATCTCCGTCGTCCTCTATGGGGTGGCCATCGCGTGCTGGCTGCCCGTGGTGTGGCTGCAGCTCAAGCTGCGCGATGCCGCGCAGTCTGTTGCACCGGCCGAGGGCGCCGGGCCAGTCCCGCTGCCGCCGTCCTATCTCCGGTATTTCCGCGTCTGGTTCCTGCTGGGGATACCCGCCTTTCTCGCTTTCGTGTGTATCTTCTACCTGATGACCGCCAAGACGCCCTAGACTTCGCGCTGGTACTCCCCCCGGGCACCGCCCCCGGTGCGGCGCCGGCGCGGGCGCTAGGCGGCCCCTTCCCGTCGGACCGCGTTGAACAGCGGCGCCAGCAGGTAGGCAAAGGGTGTGGCGATGGCCACATGACGGTCCTCATACCATCCCGCCTGATGCAGCAGGTTCAGCGTTCCGAGGGTCTGGCCCTCGATCACCACCGGGATATTCAGCACCGAATCGCAGCCGAGCGATGCGATCAGCGCATGGTCGAAGAACGCCCACTTGATGTCGTCCGCCGTGTTGCCGATATAGGGCTGGCCGCGCTTGATCACCAGATCGCCCCAGGGCGTGGGCCCCATTTTCTTCGCGCCGCTGACGGGATACGCGCCCGGTTGGTTGCTGTACAAGCGGATCACCTGCTGCGCATCGGCGGACGTGTACAGGATGGTGAACAGCTTGTGGCCGACCAGTTCGCCCAGGGCCTGGTCAGTGGCGCCGAACAACCCTTCCCGTCCGCCGGGCACCGCGGCCGCGGTGCAGCAGTGATGAAGCAACTGCAATGTTCTCGATTCCATGTGGCTTTCCTATGCGTGGTCTTGCGGATCGAAGCCGGCCGGACGGATCCGTTCCGGCAGGATGCCCTGCGGGCGGACTTGCAGGAGGGCGACCAGCGCGGCCGCGATGATGAAATCGCGCAAGGCCGCCGCCTGCACCGCCGACAGCGCGGACGTCCATTCCGCCAGCATGCGGGTGCCTTCCAGCAAGGCCATGACCAGCACCGCGCCGACGACGGCGCCCAGCGGCCGGCTGTTGCCGCCCGCGGTGGCGGCCAGAAAGACGTAGATGGTCAGCAGCGGGACCACCAGGTCGGGAGCGATATACGAGGTGAAATGGGCGTAAAGCGCGCCCGCCAGGCCGGCCAGCGCCGTGCCCATGGCGAAGGCCGCCACCTTGTAGCGCGGCACATTCTTGCCGGCCACCAGCGCCACCACGTCGTCGTCGCGGATGGCGCGCAATACACGCCCGTAGGGACTGGCGGCCAGCCGGGCCAGCATCCAGGCGGCCGCCGCCGCCACCAGCCACGCGGCCAGCAGATAGGCGGTGTTGAACCAGGGGCCCATTTCCGCCTTCAGCGGGCCGGGGATGCCGGATATGCCCTCCGCGCCTTTCGTGAGCCAGCTTTCGTTCAAGACCACCAGCCGGATGGTTTCCGCGAAGCCCAGGGTGACGATGGCCAGGTAATCGCCGCGCAAGCCGCGGGTCGCGTAGGTCAGCACCACCCCGGCCGCGCCGGCGGCCAGCGTCCCGATGATCCAGCCGGCCAGGACAGGCAGGCCGAACTGCGTGGTGGCGATCGCGGATCCATACGCGCCCACCGCGAAAAAGCCCACGATGCCCAGGTTCACCATGCCGGTGTAGCCCCAGATCACCGTCAGCCCCAGGGCCATCAGGCAGTACACCGCGGCCAGGGTAAGCGAGAAGGCCAGATAGGAAAGCATGGCTATGCCCCTTGCCGCCGGCCCATCAGGCCCTGCGGACGGAAGGTCAGGAACAGGAAGATCGCCACGAAGCCGACCGCGCTGCGATACGTCGGCGGCAGCCAGATCAGCGCCACTTCCTCGGCCACGCCGATGGCCACGGCCCCGATCACCGCACCGGCCGGGCTGGCCAATCCGCCCAGCACGCTGGCCGCGAAAAAGGTCAACAGGAAGCGGCTGCCGGTCAGCGGGTCGATGCTGGTGTCGATGCCCAGCAAGGTGCCGCCCACGCCGGCCAGGCCCATGCCCAGGAAAATGGTCAGCGCCGCGATGATGTCCGGATCGATGCCCTTCAGGCGCGCCAGCGTCGGGTTGTCGGCCACCGCCCGCATCGCCTTGCCCATGCGCGTGCGGCGAAAGTACAGGAACAGGCAGGCCGTTACGGCGACGGCGATACCCAGGTTGCCGAACTGCTGCGGACTGACCCGTATGCCGCCGACGCTGACGTCGCGCATGATGGGTACGTCGAAGCTGCGCAGGTCATTGCCGAAGGCGAAGCGCAGGATGGCTTCCAGCGCGAGCATGATGGCGATGGATACGATCGCGACGGTCAGCCCGCCGTCGGATGAGGATACGCGGCGAAGGCGGCGCATCCCTACCCAGTCGCAGGCCAGCCCCACCAGCCCCGCCCCCAAGAAGGCCACCGGGATGGTGGCCAGCGGAGGCAGGCCCCAGCGCACGTTGGCGATATAGGCCAGGTAGGCGCCCACGCTGGCCACCCCCGCCACGGCGAAATTGGGAAAGCGCAGCACCGCGTACATCATGGACAGCCCCACCGCGGGCAAGGCGATCGTGGCCCCGGCGATGATCCCGTTCGCCAGCGCTTGCAACAGCTCCGTCACGGGCGATCCTTCAAGCGATTTTGAGCAGGACGGCCTTGCCATCCTTGACCTGTTCGTAGCGGAAGCTGGCTTCGGCGACATCGCCGATGTCGGTGAAGCGGCATGGGCCGCTGGCGCCGACGTAGTCCACGCTGCCGCCGCCGGCCAGGATTTTCACGCCCGCCGCCGCGTTGTCCACGCGTTCTCCACCATTCGCCGACAACTTGCGAATGGCGTCCTTGATCGCCGCGCCGGAAGCGGCGCGGGCCTGCGCCATGGCCATGATGACCAGGTCCGCATGGTCATAGGCCTGGGCGGTATAGGGATCGGGGCTGTCCGAATTGACGATTTTCTTCAGGCGCGCATAGGCGGTGCCGTCGGCAGCCGGCGAAGGCGCGATGGTGAAGATGCCTTCGACCGTCGCCTTGGGCACCGAGTCGATCAGCTGCTTGTTGATGGTATAGGCATACGACAGCATCTTGCCCTGGTAGCCGGCCCGGTAGATGTCCTTCACCAGCACCGAGGTATCGGCGACGTAGCCGCCCAGCACGAGCATGTCGGGCTTGCCGGCGAGCGCCTTGTCGATTTCCGTGCGGTAACTCGCCTTCTTGTCTTCGTAGACCAGCGTGGTGACCGAGCCGCCGGCCGCCGCCATGGCCTTGGCCATGTTTTCCGTCATGGACTGCACGAACGGCGTTTGTGGCGACAGATAGACCACCTTGCGCGCACCTTGCGCCAGCGCGAATTCGCCGAACTTGCGGCCCTGCAGCGTGGTGGTGGGCTGCGTGCGGAACAGATAGCCCTGGTGCGGCAGGTGCGTCAGGTTGTCGGCGCCCGAGGCGCACGCGATCACCGTCTTGCTTTCCCAGCACAGCGGCGCCACTGCCTGCGTGACCGGCGACGACCATACGCCGATGATCGCCACCACTTTATCGACGTCGATCAGCTTGCGCGCCGCCCGCACGGCGGCTTCCGGGCTGGTCTGGCAGTCCTCGCGCAACAGCTTGATCTGCCGGCCCAGCACGCCGCCCGCCGCATTGACCTCGTCCACCACCGCCGCGATGGCCTGCTGCATCGGTGGGCCATATTGGGCGCCGGAACCCGACAGCGGCGATAGCGCCCCCAGCATGATCGGGTCCCCGCCCTGCGCGTAGGCGCCGCGCACGAGATAGGGCTGCGCGCCCAGCGCGGCGCCGGCGGCGGCCAGCTTGAGGAAACGGCGGCGGTGCGGGAGGTTCGACATGGCGGAGGTCCTCGGTCGGATGGTGGGGACGGTGGATCGTCCTGGAAGGAAATTCGAAGGATTCAAGGTCGACAATGAGCGGCCAGGGCCGGTTAATCCATGCGGGGCTCCTTCGCGCGTCAACAGGCCGTGGTCTCGGCGGCGCCGCCCAGGAACATGCGGCGCGTTTCCGGATCGTTGGCCAGGTCGCGGGCGTCGCGGTCGGCGCGCTTGGTGCCGCTGACCATGACGATGCCGCGATCGGCGATATCCAGCGCCGCCAGCGCGTTCTGTTCGATCATCAGGATGGTCAGTCCGCCGTCGGCCAGTTCGCGGACCGTATCGAACAGCACCTCGCAGGCCGCGGGCGACAGGCCCGCGGACGGCTCGTCCAGCAGCAGCATGCGGGGTTCGCCCATCAGGGCCATCGCCATGGCGACCACCTGGCGCTGCCCGCCGGATAGCGTGCCCGCCGGCGCGCGCCGTTTTTCGCGCAGCACGGGAAAGCGCTCGTACATGGATTCGATGCGCGCCTCTTCGCCGCACCCGTGCAGGTAGGCGCCCATTTCCAGGTTCTCGCGTACCGTCATTGCGCCGAACACATTGCTTTCCTGCGGCACGAAGCCGATGCCGGCACGGGCGCGCGCCAGCGGCGTGTGCGTGGCCAGTGCGCGGCCTTCCAGTTCGATGCGGCCTTCGGCCAGGTGATGCAGGCCGGCGATGAGCTTGAGCAAGGTGGACTTGCCGGCGCCGTTGGGGCCGACGACCACGACGAGTTCCCCCGCCTGGATGTCCAGGTCCACGCCCTTGACCACGCGATCCGACGGCGCATAACCGCCCGCCAGCCCGTGCACGCGGAGCAGCGGCGCATTCATGAGGCCGCCCTCGCCGGATGGCGCCGGCCAAGATAGGCATCCTGGACCGCGGCATTCGCGATGACCTCGTCATAGCCGCCACGGGTCAGGAAGGCGCCTTCGGCCATCACCACCACGTCATCGCACAGCAGGCGCACCAGTTCCAGATCGTGTTCGATCAACAGCACCGTCAGTCCGTCTTCGCGCAGCCGCGCAAGCTGTTCGGCGATTTCCCGCGCCAGGGTGGGATTGACGCCCGCCATGGGCTCGTCCAGGAGCAGCATGCGTGGTTCGGCCATCAGGGCGCGGCCGATCTCCAGCAGCTTCTTTTGTCCGCCCGATATATCGACCACCAGATGGTCCAGCACCTGCGCGAGCTTCAGGCGCCGCGCCACCTGGAAAGCCTGTTCACGCAAGGCCTGTTCGCGCTCGCGCGCCGCCGCGCTGCGCAGGCAGGCGGCCAGCAAGCCTTCGCCGGGCTGCTGCCTGCCGTACAGCATCAGGTGTTCGAATACCGACATGCGGGGAAAACCGCGCGCCAGCTGGAAGGTGCGGACCAGGCCGGCCCGGGCGATGCGATCGGCCCGCCAGCCAAGGATCGCGCTGCCCTGGAATTCCACCGAGCCGCGCGCCGCCGGCAGCAGACCGGTCACGCAATTGAACAGCGTGGTCTTGCCGGCCCCATTGGGACCGATGAGTCCCGTGATCGCTTTGTCGCGCACGGTGAACGTGGCATCGTTCAACACCCGCAGGCCGCCGAAGCGGACATTCAACTGCCTGATATTCAGCACCGGCCGGTTCCTGCACAGGCGGGCGGCGCGTATTCACGCCGTCCGGAATGGAATTGGATCCAATATCCTGGACATACTAGTCGCGATATCCGCTGATGTGCAATCGCTCGGCCATTAGGGATTTCACTGCCCTTCCGTCCTTCAGCCCTTGTCCTGGCTGGCCATGTCGAAGCACTTGACCTGATAGCGGGACTGGATCCACGTCAGCACGTGGAGCGACATGTCGGTGCCTGGGCGGCACCGCCACGCAAGCCGGAACGCGTATTCAGCCTGTGCGCGCTCGCCGGTTTCCTGGCGGCTTTCGAAATAGGCCTGGCAATGCGTTGCCCTCCCCTTCGCCGCGACCAGCGCGGGCAAATCGCGCAGCGTGTCGGCGCCGGGGTCATCCAGGACCACTACGCGGGCCCAATGTTCGTGCGGGATCGCCAGGTCCACACGTTTGAGCACCCAGAGCGTGAACACGCCGAGGACCGTGGCACAGATGCCCAGCGCCAGTTGTCCGCCGCCCAGGCAAAGCCCGATGATGGTGACGAGCCAGAGGGTGGCCGCGGTGGTGACGCCGGTAAGCAGGTCGCCCTTGCGCAGTATCGCGCCGCCCCCGATGAAGCCCACGCCCGTCAGCACGCCCAGCGGCAGCCGCATCAGGTCCATGACGACGAACGAGGACAGCGTCTTGCCGGAAAGCGTAAGCAGTATGTTGGCCTGCACCATGGCCACCGAGGCGGCCAGGCACACCAGGATGGTGGTGCGCAATCCGGCGGCATGGCCGCGCGCTTCGCGATTGAAGCCGATCACCGCGCCGGCAACCATGGTAAGCGCCAGGCGCAGCGCGATGTCGGGCCATGTGGGTGATAGCGGCATGTTCATGACGGCGGGTCCTTGTGCACAAGTGCGGAAGGCCGTACGCGCCCAGCAACTCGCATTCCAGACATCACGCCGCTAGCGCCTTCCGGCTTTCAACGGCCTGTGTGCGCTTCGTCCTGTTGTTTCCGTCGCAGAAGGTAGTCTCATGAGGAAACGGCTTGCCTTGGCGCAGGCCCTTTTATCTGTATGCTGCCCTTTGGTTAGCGATCGATCAAATGCCATTGGCCGCCATGCGGCCAATGCGGAGGAGAGGGATCGGCCCGCTTCCCAGCGCGAACGACCGCCGCGTGGTCGTCGCGTCGACATACCTCATAACGACAAGACCCATGGAGACAGAATGAAATCCCGTCGAGCTTTCTTGAAATCCGCCACCGGCCTGGGCATCGGCTTTTGCTCCTGTGGCTTGCTGGATGCCGCCCGTGCGCAGGCGCCCCAGACGTCATGGCACCTACCGGTTACCGTCGATGGCAAGCGCGTCCGCACCGTCGACACGCATTCGCATTGCTACTTCCAGGACGCCATCGACCTGATGGGCGCCGATGCGAAGAGCGTGCTGCCGCCGGTCAAGGGCGTACCGGAACACTTCATCGCGGCAGACAACAAGGAGGCCGTGCAGAAGCGCCTGGCGGCGATGGACGCGATGGGCATCGACATGGAAGTGTTGTCCATCAATCCCTTCTGGTATCGCAAGGACCACGACACCGCGGCCGCCATCGTGAAGATCCATAACGCCCGCTTCGCCGAACTGTGCGCGGCCTACCCCAAGCGCTTCGCCGCCTTCGCATCGCTTAGCCTGCAGTATCCCGACCTGGCCGTGCAAGAGCTGGAGACGGCGATCCGGACGCAAGGACTGCGCGGCGCCGCCATCGGTGGCAGCGTGAACGGCGAGGAGTTCGCCGATCCGAAATTCCATCCGGTATGGGCCAAGGCCGAAGAACTAGGCGCCGTCCTGTTCATCCATCCGCAAAGCACCCCGGAACTGGCCAAACGCTTGAAGGGCAACGGCTGGCTATCGAATGTGACGGGCAACCCGCTGGACACCACGCTGGCGCTGCAACACCTGATTTTCGAGGGCGTGCTGGACAAGTTTCCGCGCCTGAAGATACTGGCCGCGCATGGCGGAGGCTATCTGGGATCGTATGCGCCGCGCATGGATCACTCCTGCTTCGTATCGCCGCAGAACTGCAATCCGGATATCGTCCTGAAGAAAAAACCGACGGAATACCTGAACCAGCTGTACTTCGATAACCTGGTGTTCACCCCGGAGGCGCTGCGGCACCTCGTCGCCCAGGTAGGCGCCAGCCAGGTCGTGCTGGGCACCGATCATCCGATTCCGTGGGAAGAACACCCGGTGGACCAGGTGTTCGCGACCCGGACGCTGACCGACGCGCAGCGTATCGCCATTCTGGGCGGCAATGCGCAGCACCTGCTGGGGCTGGATTTATAGTCAGCGCGGGTCGAAAAGCGCGGCCAGGCGCTTTTCGCGGAAGTACGCGATGACGAAGTCCACGAAGACCCGTGTCTTGGGCGGCATCAGCTTCTTGTTGGGATAGTAGATGGAGATGGGCCCCCATACGGCGCACCAGCCCGGCAGCAGCCGGATGAGTTCGCCGGTGGCCAGCCATGGCGCGGCATGCGGCGTAGGCACCAGCGCCACCCCATAGCCCAGCTTCGCCGCGGCGGCCATCGCTTCGGGATCATCGAATATCATGCGCGTGCGGCATTCGGCGCTGGCCTCCTGGCCGTTGGCGTGGCGCAGCGTCCATGTCCGCACCCGTCCGGTGGGGCTCGACCGCCGGACGATGCCATCCAGCTCCGCCAGGTCGTCCGGATGCCCGGGCATGCGGCGGCCCGCCATGTAGGCGGGCGACGCCACCGCCACCACGTGCGTCACCGCCAACTGCCGCGCCACCACGCCTTCGGTCAGTTCGATGCCCCCGCCGATGGCCGCGTCGTAGCCTTCGCGCACCAGGTCCGCCGCTCGATTGTCGAAATGCCAGTCAGGAACGATGGCGGGATAGCGGGCCAGGAAGTCGCCCAGCATCGGCACCAGATATTCGCGCCCGAAGGCCAGCGCAACGCTCAAGCGCAGCACGCCCGACGGCTGCCCCTCGTGCTGCGCGGCATGCGCGAACGCGTCCTGCAGGCCGGCGAAGTGGGCTGACACGTCGGCCAGGAAACGCTCGCCGCCTTCGGTCAGCGACAGGGTGCGCGTGCTTCGATGGAACAGCCGCAAGCCCAGCTGCGCCTCCAGCCGCGCGACGTTCTTGCTGACCGCTGCCGGCGTCATGCCCAGCCGCCGCGCCGCGGCCGAGAAACTGCCCAGCTGCGCGCTGCGGATGAAAGATTCCAGCAGGTTCAAGGCTTCCATGTCCGAACCACTTGATAGTCAAGGTTGAAGATGCATCAACCGATTATCGGCTACCGCGAGCAGATCGGAAAGGGAATACTGGCAGCACTTTCAAACCACCCACGAGGTACTCGATCATGAACTCTCCAGTCCTTTCCGCAAGCCGCGATGACGCCACGCGCGGCGCGCCCCTGGCCGGCAAGACCGCCTTCGTCACCGGGGGCGCACGCGGGATCGGCGCATCCATCGTCCGCCGCCTGGCGCGGGACGGCGCCCATGTCGCCTTCACCTATCGCGGCTCGGCCCAGCAGGCTCGCGCCTTGGCGGCCGAATTGGAGGCCGGCGGCGCCCGCGCGCTGGCCCTGCAGGCCGATGTCGCGGACCCGCAAGCCGTCGCCCAGGCGGTCGATGCCGCGGCGCTCGAGTTCGGCGGCGTCGATATCCTGGTCAACAACGCGGGCGCGCTGTTCCTGGGGCCGATCGAGACCTTTTCGCTGGACGATTTCGACCGCACGCTGGACTTGAACGTGCGCGCGGTATTCGTCGCATCGAAGGCGGTGCTGCCGCATATGCCCGACGGTGGCCGCATCATCAATATCGGCAGCGTCAACGCCGACCGCATGCCGTTTCCCGGCGGCGCCGCCTATGCGATGAGCAAGTCCGCGCTGCAAGGCCTGGTGCGCGGCATGGCGCGCGATCTCGGCCCGCGCGGCATCACGGTCAACAACGTCCAGCCGGGACCGACCAACACCGACATGAACCCGGAAAGCGGCGAGTTCGCCGAGATGCTGCACGGCCTGATGGCATTGCCGCGCCACGCGCGCCCCGAAGAGATCGCCGGCATGGTGGCTTATCTTGCCGGTCCCGAGGCGGGCTTCGTTACCGGGGCGAGCCTGACGATCGACGGCGGCTTCGGCGCCTGAGCACCCTGATCTGCGGCCGGCCTTGCCGTGCCGGACGCCCCTGGCGCACCCGACAATGTGCCGCGCCAGGGGGGTGCCGATGCGATACGCCCCGTGCCGCGTCGCGATGCGCGGCGGTGCTCCAGGTATGCCAATTGCTCAGGGCGGCGGTTCGTCACCCTATCTGAGCGAGGTTATTCCATGGAAAGCACCACTTTGCAGACCGGCGTTTCGCCGGCGTCACTGGGCAAGCGCGAGTCCTTCGGCTCGGCCGTCTCCTGGGGCGCCGTCCTGGCGGGGGCCTTCGTGGCGGCCGCCACTTACCTGATGCTGCTGTTAGCCGGGGCGGGGTTCGGCTTCGCCTCCATGTCGCCGTGGGGTGACGAGGGTGCCTCGGCCAAGACCATCGGCATAGGCCTCATCATCTGGCTGGTCGTCATCCAGATCGTATCGGCCGGACTAGGCGGCTATATCGCGGGGCGCATGCGCACCAAATGGGTGGACGTGCATTCCGACGAAGTGTATTTCCGCGATACCGCGCATGGATTCCTGGTATGGGCGGTGGCCGCAGTGGTCAGCGCATTCATGTTGGGGTCCGGCGTTAGCTCAGCGGTCAGCGGCGCGGCCAAGGTGGGCGCGAGCGCGGTGTCCGGCGCAGCCACCGCGGCAACGGCCGCGGCGGCGGGCAGTGGCGCGGGCGCGAGCGCCACGCCGGGGCCGTCGGCACAGTACTTCGTCGACAGCCTGTTCCGTTCGGATCGCCCCGATGCGACGCAAGGCGACGCCGCGAAGGCGGAGGTCGGACGTATCGTCGCCGCCAGCCTGGCGCGAGGATCCATCACGCCCGAGGACAAGACCTACGTCGCCCGCGTCATTTCCACCCAGGCCGGCGTGGACCAGGCCACCGCGGAAAAGCGCATCGACGACACGATCAACCGCGCCAAGCAAGCGGCGGACGATGCCAAGCAAAAGGCGCGCGAGGCGGCCGACGAGGCCCGCAAGGCCGCGGTCGGCTTTGCGCTGTGGGCCTTTATCTCGATGCTGATCGGCGCGTTCTCGTCCAGCTACGCCGCCACCCGCGGCGGCCGCACGCGCGACGCCGTACTGTGATCCGGGCCGCCGGCGCTTCATCCGATGGAAGATGCGCGCGGCTGGCGGCCAGAGGCCTTGCCGGCGCCCGGCAAGGCGCAGTACGCACGACGGCCCGCAACACCTCGGTGATGCGGGCCGTCGTTCTTGCCGGCGTCTACACGCGCGGGTCGTAGAGTTCCAGGATGCCGGGCAGAGGATTCATCAGGCCCAGGTAGACGTGCTCGGTACCGTCGATGAAAGGCTCGATGCCGAATTCGCGCACGGCCTTCGTGCGCGCGGCCGCCCCCATGCGTGCGATGTCATGCGCGCCGGACTCCAGCGCCTTCAGCAGCGCAGAGAGCGCGGTCGCCGAGCACGGCGGCACGATCCAGCCGTCGATGCCGGGGGTGATATTTTCCGGCAGGCCGGAATGCGCGGTGACGATCACCGGCTTGCCGGTGGCCATCATCTCGCGGCAGGCAAACGAAATGGTCTCCGTGCGATGCGACAGCACGAAGCCCACGTCGATGGCCGCCAGAAAAGGCCGCACGTCGTCCAGGTCCCCGACATAGGTGAAATGCTCGTGCATGCTCAATGCGCGCACCTCTTCCAGGTCGGCCGCCGAGGGAGGGCCGCCCGCCACGGCAACGTGGAACCTGTCGCGCAGCGGACGAGGCAGTTCGGCCACCGCCCTGACCATGTACATCCAGCCTTTGTAGTCCGATGTGCCGGCGTTGCTGCCCAGCACGATGCGATCCGGCATAGCGGTCTGGAAATACTTCTCTCGCATGGCCGCCCGCGACGCTTGGGCGGCCGGCGTGAACCGGCGCGTGTCGATCCCGTTGAAGACCCGCGTCACGCCTTTCCTGGCATAGGGACTCCTGGCAAGTTTGCGCTTGACGTGATCGCATACGGCGATCACATGGTCGGTGCCCGCCAGGATGCGCAACCACGCGCTGGTCCCCTTGATGCGATGATCGTTGTGCTTGGTCAGGACGATCTTCGGCCGCTTGCGCAGCGTCAGGGAAGCGAGCAGCACGAGACGGTGATCGCTGGAGCCGTTGACGTGCACGATGTCGTACCGCTGCGTGCTGAGCAAATGGTTCAACTGCCGGACCGCGGCAGGCAGCCGGTAGAGACGACTGGGAAATTCCTGTGCGTGTGTCCGCACGCCCGGCAGCTCGCTACCTATGCGCCGCAGCGCGCTGGAGGCCGGCGCCGCGATGTGGACGCAATGGCGTTGTGCCAGTGCGGTGGCCAGGCGCGCAATATACGAGGTATGACCGCCTACCCCGTTTGCGCAATGGAAATTCGTATAGAGGATTTTCATCGTCATGGGCCTGTCGCTGCCGCGACGCCTTACGCGCCACCGTGCTTTGATCCTAGTCCGTTTGGATGACGCTTATGTTAAAGGCCGCGTGTGCCGTGGACGTGCCGTGGCATGTCCGCCCGTTTCGTATCGTGTAGGAATGATGCCCGGCGCTTGCGCGTAATGGCGTAGTGAAAGATCGGAATTCGCACGGAACCCCGGTAATCATGGACGTAACGAACCGCCTTCGCGCTCCATGACCCTACTTCACCGTTACCTATCGTTCCATCCATGACCACTGCTACTACGCTGTCCTATTCATTCTCAGTCGCCCCCCTCGAACCGCCTGGGCTCGCCGGCACCTGCACTACCGCGTCATTCGGTACTGCCAATGGCACCGCCAAGGAAATCGGGACTTTGCTGAACGCGGTAGACCCGGCGCCCAGCCCGGTGCCGGGCGCGCCCGTGGATGGAATGGCCAATCTGAAGGCCAGGATGGCCGCGATCATGGACCGGTATGTCCGCGAAGGGGCCGCCGGGGAAAAGCGTGCGGAGGCACGCCGCAGAGTCGAAGCCGCGTTGGCGCAGCGCGGCGCCACCAAACTGAATCTGAGCAATCTGAACCTGCGGCAGGCGCCGCCGCTGCTGCCCGATGTGGTCGAGCTCGATCTATCGAAAAACCGCTTGACCAGGCTGCCGACGCTGCCATGCGGCATCCAAACGCTGATTCTTGCGCAGAACCAGTTCGAAACCTTGCCGGCTTTTCTGCCTGGCAAGCTTCAAAGGCTGGATGTCTCGTATAACAGCCTGTCCGCCTTGCCGGAGACGCTGCCGGCCGGCCTGATCAGCATCGATGCCACCCGCAACGCCCTGCAGTCACTGCCTTCCACGCTGCCCCTGGGCCTGGTCGCGCTGTATGTCGGCGAAAACCGCGGTCCCAAGCTGACGCTCAGCGCCTCCTCGAACTTCGCGCTGCGCGACGGCCAGCTCGTATTCAGTAGCTTGCACAGTTCGCCTGGCGCATTGATCGTGCGGGCCCAGGCCACGGTGGAGGACGAGAGATGCCATACGGAATACCACGCTTACCTGACGCGGATACTGTCCGCCGAAGAACAGGGCAGCCGTCCACCGCAACGGCAAGCCGCCGCAGGGGCGTGACGTACAGGCACCGCCTTACCGCGCCGTATCCTTGTCCGGCACGATACGCATGATCAGCTCCACGCGCCGGTTGGCCGCCCTGCCCGCCTGCGTGTCATTGCTTTGCAGCGGCTGGGTATCCGCGTAGCCCACCGCGCGCAGGCGTTGCGGATCGACGCCGTCATGCACCAATTCACGCAGGACCGATGTGGCGCGGCTGGTCGACAAGTCCCAGTTGGAGGCGAACTGCCGCGTCAGGATGGGAACGTTGTCGCTGTGGCCTTCGACCGACACGGGGAACTTGCTGCGATTGATGACGTCGGCCAGCTTCTTGATCAGCGGGCCGCCTTCCTTGCTGAGGGTGGCCTGCCCCGACGTGAACAGCAGTTCGTTGCTGATCCTGAAGCTGACCGTCCGGCGGTTGATCTGCACGTCCACCGACTTGCCCAGATCGGCCAGGCCCAGTTCCTCGGCCGTCGGCATCTTGACCGGTGGCGCCGGCTTTTCCAGCGGTTCGGTCGGCGCCGTCGCGGTGGCTTCGGGCGGTGGCGGGTCCGGCAGCCGCGACCATGCTTCCGGGATCTTGGGCAGGTCCGCGGCCCATGGTTCGACGGGTCCCGGCGGCAGCTTGGCCAGGCTGACGCCGGCCGCCACCTCCGGCGGCTTGGCGCCCGGGCCGGGGCCGATCCGCGTCAGCGCCAGCATCACCACGAACAGGGCCAACAGCAGCGTGATCAGGTCCAGGTACGTCATCAGCCAGTTGTCCGGCTCCCTGTCCAGGGTTTCGGGCACATGCCAGCGCTCGTACCGGTTGCGGCGCACCGTCTTGCTGCGTTCGCGCTGCAGGCGTTCTTCCTCCGCCTTGCGCTGTATCGCGACGTCTATCCAGGATGCGCGGGAATGCGTGGAACTCATGGCCGCTGCGAGCTCGCCCGGTTGCGCAAGGACGCGGCATCCGGCAATCCCTGGCCGGCCAGGCTGGGCGCGGCCCGCGATGCCGCGCCGGCGGCACCGGCGGCCGAGGCGGCCTTGCCTTTTTTCCGGGGCGGCTGCTCGCGGATTTCGTCCTCGAAGTTCTGCATGAAGGAATTGAGCGTCTCGCGCACCATGGCCGGGCCGCGCCGCTCGCACATCATCGATATGCCCTGCAGCACCATGTTCATCAGCACCAGCCGCTGTTCGGTGCGGCGTTCCAGCTTGATCGCGATGGGCTTGCAGATCAGGTTGGCCAGCAGGATGCCGTAGAAGGTCGCGATCAGGGCGATGCCCATTTGCTTGCCGATGACGTCCATGCCTTGCGAGCCCAGTACGGTCATCAGGTTGACCAGGCCGATCAGCGTGGCGAGCATGCCGAAGGCCGGCGCGAAGCTGGCCATGGTGCGGAACATTTGCGCCTCGGCCTGTTCACGGGCGCGCATGCGGGCGATGCGCCACTGCAACAGCTCGACGATCTGTTCTTCCGGGGTGTTGTCGATGATCAGCTGGACGCCGGTGCGCAGAAAAGGATTGGTCACCTTCTGCAATTCGCGTTCGACGTTGTGCACGTTGGATCCCGCCCAGCTGTGGGCCAGCGCGACCAGTTCGTCGATGTCGCGCTGGGTGTCCAGCTTCTCGTTGCGGAACACCCGCCGCAGCAGCGGCCCGATGCGGCGGACTTCCGTCATCGGATAGCCGATGAATACCGCCGCCGCGGTGCCGCCCACCACGATGCCCAGCCCGGGAAGATTGACGAACGCGATGGCGTCCGGCGAAGAGGAAAATATGGCAGCCGCCAGGGTCGCGATGGCGACGGCGATGCCGATCAGGGTTGAAGCATTCATTGTGAGGCCCATGGAAGGCGGCCGGTCCAGGCCGTCAGGCCAGCCGGATCCCGCACGACTTGACGGGACGGGGTCCATTCTAGTGAGCGGATCGCGATGCCAACGGCCGTAAAAAGGGGCGAAAAACCCCCGAAACCTGGCGGTTGAAGGAATGCCGGCGCCGTGGCGTGGCCGGCGGGGTTGTAACACGCAGCGCCTTGGGGTCGCGGCAGAATATCCAAATATAAGTCTTAAGATTCAACAGCTTAAGACGCTATATTCAAGTACTTCCGCAGCTAAAATCCCGCGCGCGAAAATTTTTCTGGCGATGGAAGGATGCGCCGGTCTCGTGCGTCTACCCCTGTATTGGCGAACTTTTTCCGATATGGGGGGAGCGATGAGGATTCCTTTTGCGCGCGTCAGACATGGCGCCGCCGTTCTGCTGGCGGCAAGCCTGGGACTGGGCGCGAGCGCGTGGTCGGCCGGCGACGACGAGGCTGCCTTCCTCGCGGAAAACAACGCCGCCATGGACCGGATGATGGCTGGCATGGCGGCCAAGCCCAGTGGCGACATCGACCAGGACTTCGTCGCCATGATGGCGCCCCACCACCAGGGCGCGATCGAAATGGCCCAGGCCGAGCTGCGCTACGGCAAGAATGAACAGCTGCGGCGCATCGCCCAGGAAATCATCGTCGAGCAGCAGCAGGAAATCGCCGCCATGCGCCTTGCCTTGGGCCTGGCATTGCCGCCCTCCGCGCCCGCCCCGACACAGCCCGACGTGGCGCCGCCCGCGCCAGCCCCGCCACCGTCCATGCCCAATCACCACCACCAGATGTGATGTCCTCGGGAGTATCCACGCAATGAAGCGCATATTTTTCTTGAATGTGTTGGCGGCCGCCGTGCTGGGCGCCGCGAGCCTGTCGTCGCAGGCCGGCCAGGCGCCGGCGGCCTCTTCCGCCGCCGATGTGCCGGTCAGCCACCGCGACCGTGTCTACGCGGCCGAGCAGTTTTCCAATACGGTGTCCGTCACGGATCCCGCCGATAACCGGCTGCTGGGCGTGATCCGCCTTGGCGATCCGGCGCCGGGCAATTTCAGCCCCTTGTATCGCGGACAGGTACTCGTGCATGGCATGGGCTATTCGCCGGACCATCGCACCCTGGCGGTCGTCTCCATAGGCTCGAATTCCGTCACCTTCATCGATACGGGCACCAATGCGGTAAAGCACATCACCTATGTGGGCCGTTCGCCTCATGAAGCGTTCTACACGCCGGACGGCAAGGAAGTTTGGGTCACGGTGCGCGGCGAGAACTACGTATCGGTGATCGACGCGGCGACCTACAAGGAAAAAACCCGCATCACCACGGCAGCGGGCCCCGGCATGCAGATCTTTTCGCCGGACGGCAAGTATGGCTATGTCTGCTCGTCGTTCAACCCCGAGACGGTCGTGGTGCAGGTATCCAGCCACAAAATCGTCGGCCGGGTACAGCAGGCCAGTCCCTTCTGCCCCAATATCGCGGCGACGCCGGATGGCAAACAGGTCTGGTTCACGCTGAAGGACGTGGGCAAGGTGCAGGTGTTCGACGCCCGCCCGCCGTTCAAGCTGCTGAAGACCATGGATACCGGTCCCATCACCAACCACGTCAATTTCATCCGCAATCAAGCGGGCAGTTTCGCCTACGTGACGGTGGGCGGGCTGAACCAGGTCAAGGTGTTCCGCACCGACGACTACACGCAGGTCGCCACGATTCCGGTCGGCAATCTGCCGCACGGCGTCTGGCCGTCCGGCGACGGCACGCGGGTGTATGTGGGGCTGGAAAACGCCGACGCCCTGGCGGCCATCGATACCGCGACCAATAAGGTGATCGGCAACGTACCCATCGGCCAGGCGCCACAGGCCATTGCCTATGTGCCCGGCGCGGTGCCGCAAGGCGACGGCATGCAGAACCTGCAGCCGCTGGGCGTGGCGGGACAGGCCGCACACCTGACCCTGCAGGCCGTCAAGGACGGCAAACCGGTGGCGTCCGACACGCCGCCCACGTCCGTCAGCCTGTTCGACCAGGGCCTGCTGCAGGTGCTGCAGGCCTCGGCCACCGGCCTGGAACCCAAGCACGCCTATGTGCTGGCCTTGTCCGGTCAGCCCGACGGCAGCGGCGCGCTTCAGCCCTTGGCCAGCTTCGTCGCCAACCCGGCGGGATCGGCTATCGTCAATGCCATCGGACCGATACGCCAACTGGTCCAGGCCGATGCGGCGGCACAGGATGCGCGGCGCTATCTGGTAATCGCGCCGCAGGCGGATGGCGTGACAGGGGCGCCGGTGCAGGTGCAAGGTCTTTGAGGATATTTGCGTGGACGACATGATGCGGCTCGTCGAGCCGCTGATCCCGGCGCTGCGCCGCTATGCGCGCGCCCTGTTGCACGACAGGGCGCGGGCCGACGACCTGGTGCAGGATTGCCTGGAGCGCGTCATCGTACGGTGGGGCCAGAGGCGCAATGACGGCGATACGCGCAAATGGGTGTTCGCCATCCTGCACAACCTGGCGATGGATCAATTGCGGCGCGCGCGTCCCCGTGCGCACGACGTGCCGCTGGAGGCCGTGGACGACGCCATGCTGGCGGTGCGCGCCGCCCAGGAAGACGGGCTGCGCTACGGCGATGTGCTGCGCGCGCTGGAACAGTTGCCAGACGAACAGCGCAGCGTGCTGCTGCTCGTTTCGGTGGAAGACATGACCTATGAAGAAGCCGCCAGGGTGCTGGACATCCCGACCGGGACCGTCACATCGCGCCTGGCCCGGGCCAGGGAAAAGCTGCTGCGCATCATGCGGGGCGCCGTCACGGGCGGCTCCCGTGGCGATGCGCCGGCAGGCGGCAACCGGCCTGTATTGCGGAGCGTGAAATGAGCAGGGACGAGGCCCCCATTCGGGAAGAGGACTTGCACGCCTATGTCGACGGCGCCCTGGGGGGCCCGCGACGCAGGCAGGTCGAAGACTACCTTGCCAGGCATCCCGATGTCGCGGCGCGGATGCAAGGCCATGCGCAGCTGCGCCGGCAGTTGCGCGAGGCACTGGCGCCCATCACCGAAGAACCCATTCCGCCGGAACTGGACCTTGCGCGCATGGTGGAAGCGCATCGACAGCGCCGCCGCGTTCCGTGGCGCATTGCCGCGTCCATCGTGTTGGCATTGGGTATCGGCGGCGTGGGCGGCTGGAACCTGCGCGGCACGCCTGAGGCGCCGGCCGGCGGGATCGCGGCGCTGGCCCGGGAAGCCGCGGCCAGCTACCAGGTCTATGCGGCCGACCCGAGGCGCCCGGTGGAACTGCCTGCGGCGGACAGCGCGCAGCTCGTGTCCTGGATTTCCCAACGGCTGGAGCGCCCCATCGCCCTGCCCGACCTGGTCCAGGCAGGCTACCGCTTCATGGGGGGACGCCTGATCGCCACCGAACACGGTCCGGCGGGACTGTTCCTGTACGACGATGCGCGCGGCACGCGGATCGCCATGATGGTGCGGCCGATGGCCGTGGAGCGCGACACACCGATGTCGGCGCACGCGCAGAACGGCGTGGCTGGCTACGCATGGTCGGACCAGGGCCTGGGCTACAGCGTGATGGCACCCGCCTCCGCGCCGGACATCCATCCCGTCGCCGACGAGGTACGGCGCCAGGTGGATGTCGCGCCTCGGCAGGGATGAAAAGACTATCCTCGCAGACAGGGTCGGCTGGACGCGCTAAGCGGCGGGCCGGACGACATTGGCCAGCGCGTCGCCGCCGGCCAGCCGGTCGATATTCGCCGCGATGAAGCCGTATCTGCGCCACGGCAGGTCCGTGGTCCAGGCCGAGGTGTGCGGGGTGGCGATGACATTGGGCAGTTCCAGGAACGGCCGTGACGCTGGTTCGACGTGGTCGTCCGCGCCCTTGGGATAGCGATACCAGACGTCCAGGACGGCGCCGGCGATCGCCTTGTCGCGCAAGGCGATGTACAGGTCTTCTTCCTGCGCGATTTCGGCGCGCGAGACGTTGATCAGTACCGCGTCGCCGCGCATGCGGCCCAGCGTTCGCGTGTTGAACATGCCTCGCGTGTCGTCGGTCAAGGGGCAGCAGATAACGACGAAATTCGCGGTCGGCAGCGCGTCGTCCAATTCGTCCGGCGCGAATACCTTGTCCACCAGCCCGGCGGCAGGCTGCGCATGGCCGTCGACGGCCAGGACGCGCATGCCGAACGCCCGCGCACGCGTCGCGATGGCGCGGCCGATTCGGCCCAGGCCTATCAGCAGCAGCGTCTTGCCGTACAGCTCCGCATGCGGCGGACGGCTACGGTACAGGTCGGACCAGCTTCGCGCCGTGAAGCGCGCCGTCAACTCGCGCAGGCGGATCTGCCATTCCAGCATCGCCAGGGTCACGTATTCCGCGATGGGAATCTCGTGCTCGAACACATTGCAGATCGCCGCGGCAGGCGGCACGCTGGCGAAGTCGATGCCATCCAGCCCGGCGCCGGGGACATGCAGCAAGCGGAACACGGGCGTGGCGCCCGGCGGGCGGCTGAAGCGCAGCGACACCACCACGTCTCGCGGCCCGATCTGGCCGTCGTGATCGGGCGCATGGGCCGCCTGGCGCGGCAGCGGCACGATGCGTGCACCGCACGTCAGGCGGTCGGCGAGTTTTTCGGCGTGCGTGGCGGCTTCGCCCACCAGGAATATGTTCACCGCAGGAACCCCGTGGAAATCCATGGCACGGCGGCGATCACCAGCACGCCGATGAACAGGGCCAGCATGTAGCCCGTGATAGGCCTCATGCCGGCATCCGGCGACGCCCGCCCGATGGCGGACGCGACGTAGTACCCCACCCCGAACGGCGGCGCGAACAGGCCGATGCCCATGGACAGGATGACAACCATCGCGTAGTGCACCTCGTTGACCCCTACCTGCTGGGCGATCGGAAAGAGCAAGGGACCAAACAGCACGATGGCCGGCACGCCTTCCAGGACGCTGCCCAGGACGATGAACAGCACGATGGACACCGCCAGGAAGCCCAGCTTGCCGCCGGGCAGGCCCGCCATCAGCGCCGCCAGGTCGGTGGAAAACCCCGAACGTGTCAGGCACCACGCCATCGCGGTGGCGGTGCCGATGATCAACAGGATGGCGCCGGACAGCGCCGCGGTTTCGACCAGGATGGGCACCAGCCGCGACCAGTCGCACCCGCGCTGCACCAGCAAGGCGATCAGCAGCGCGTACACGATGCCAATGGTGGAAACTTCGGTAGCCGTCGCCACGCCGTCGACTACGGCAAAGCGGATCAGGAACGGCAGCACCAGCGCCGGCAGGGCCGCCTGAAGCGAGCGCCACACCGCGCGCGCGCCAGGCCAGGCCGCGCCGGCCAGGTCTTCCTTGCGGTAGCGCCGCCATACGACCGCGCACAGCGCGATGGCCAGCAAGGCGCCGGGCAGCAGCCCGCCGGTGAACAACGCGGCAATGGACACGCCCGTCACCGAGCCTATGGTGATCAGCACGATGCTGGGCGGGATGGTTTCCGTCTGGGCGGCGGTGGCGGCCAGCAGCGCCACCAGGTCCCCCTCCCTGGCGCCGCGCTTCTTCATTTCAGGGAACAGCGCCGGCGCGACCGCCGCCATGTCCGCGGCCTTGGCACCGGAGATTCCCGAGACCAGGTACATGGCGCCGATCAATACGTAGGCCAGGCCACCGCGCTTGTGCCCGATCAGATTGGCCAGGAAAGCCACCATGCGCCGCGCCATGCCCGTCATTTCGATCAGCAGGCCCAGGAAGATGAACAGCGGCACGGCCAGCAGCACCAGATGCGACATGCCTTCGTCCATGCGCCCCACCATGGTCGCGAGCGGAATGCGCGTGGTCAGCGCCAGATAGCCGAAGGTCGCCAGGCCAAAGCCGAAGGCGATCGGCACGCCGGCGAAGACCGTCACCACGACCACGCCCAGGAAAAAGATCAACAGGTTCATCTTGCCCAGGCCCGCGAACAGCGGCTGCGCGGCCCAGAACGCCAGCGCGACGGCGGCAACCGTGGCCAGCGCCGCCAGGACGACCCGGTGGTTGGCCGTGCGGGCCAGCCGCAAGGCGTTGGCGACGAACATCAGCGCGACGCCGGCCGGCAGCGCGGCGGCGCGCCAGGTGCCGGAGATCTCCAGCGCCGGGGTGGTAAAGGCGCCCTGCTTGTCCGCGAACCGGATGGCCGGCAGCAGGACCGCTGCCAGGAACAGCAGCGCCGCGCCGGAGGCCGCTGCGTCCAGGTAGAGGCGCGTCCGCGGCGCGCATTTGGACACCAGGGCCGTCATGCGCATGTGTTCACCGCGCTGGATGGCCACGGCCGAGCCCAGCGCCGACAGCCACAGGAACAGGATGGACGAGGCCTCGTCGGTCCACGTGATGGGCATGTGCAGCGCATAACGCGCCACGATGCCGGTGAACAGGATGACCACTTCGGCGACAACCAGCAAGGCCGCGGGGTATTCGACCAGCCAGCGCCACGCGGTCTCGGCCGGTACCGGGCGAGTCATGCGGGCCGGCGCCGCGCCGCTGTCCCCCGGCATTCCCGCACGCTTATCCAGCCGGCCATCCGCTTGCGTGCCCATGTTCGCCTTGGCCTGCGCGGTCCAGGGCGCCGTGCTCATGACAGCTTCCCGACCGCGGCTTCCAGCACCGTCCAGGCCTGCGCCCCGAACTTCGCTTGCCAATCGGTGTAGAAGCCGGCCTTGCGCAGCACGTCGCGAAACGGCGCCGGATCGGCATGGTTCACCTTCAGACCGCGCTGCGCCAGGCTGGCGCCGAGCGAGTCGTTCAGCTGCGCGATATCGGCACGCTGTTGTTGCGCCAGGTCATTGAAGCCGCGGCTGACGATGGATTGCAGCTCCGGCGGCAGGCCATCCCAGGCATCGCCGTTGATCACGATCCACGAACCATCCCAGATATGGTTCGTCAGCGAGCAAAATTTCTGCACCTCGTAGAACTTGGCCGTGTCGGTCACCACCAGCGGGTTCTCCTGGCCTTCCACCACGCCGGTCTGCAAGGCCGTATAGACCTCGGCCAGGTTGATGCTGGTCGGCGCTGCGCCCAGGGCCTTGAACAGCGAGATGTACAAAGGACTGACGGGTACCCGGATTTTCAGGTTGGCCAGGTCCTTGGGCTCCGCGATGGGCCGGCTGCCGGTGGTGATTTCGCGAAAGCCGTTGTCCCAGATCCGATCCACGGCATGCAGGCCCTTCTTGGCGAAGGCCTCGCGCACGAAGGCGCCCAGCTTGCCGTCCATGGCGTTCCAGACCGACGCGTAATCGTTGAAGATGAACCCCAGCCCGCTGATGGCGGCGTGGGGAACCAGCGTGGACATGATGATGCCGCCGGTGGTGAACATTTCGATGCCGCCCGAATAGACCTGCGACAGCAGATCGTTGTCCCCGCCCAGCTGGCTGTTGGGAAACACGCCGATGTCCACCCGCCCCTTGCTTTGCTGCTTGATCCAGGCGGCGGCCTCGACGGCGCGCTTGTGGATGGGATGGCTGGGCGGAAAGCCATGGCCGAACTTCCACGAGTACTCGGCGGCCGCGCGCGCGGCCGGCAAGGCGGTGGCCAGCGCGGCGGCGCCTGCGGCCTGGAACAATAGTCTGCGGGTCAGCTTCATCATGTCTCCAATACAGCGGCCATATCGGTTTTTATAGGTGCTCCCGGCACACCGGGGCGGCAGGCTCGCCGGCGCCCGTTCAAGCGGGACGTTCGCCGTGCCAGGCGGCATCCAGGATGCGTCGCACTGCGTCGAAGGTGACCGGGCCGGGGTTGTAGCCTTCGTCCGTTTCCACCGTGATGCGCGCGGCGGCGTCCAGCGCCGACGGGTCCAGTCCGGTATCGGTCAGGCCCATCCGTATGTGCAGTGAGCGTGCCAGATCGTACAGGCCCGCTCCCAGGCTGGGCGCGCCGATCGCATCGGCCAGCTGTTGCAGCGGCCCCGGCGCATGGGCGGTGTTGTACTGCGCGACATAAGGCAGTACCAGCGTGTGGGATAAACCATGCGCGATGTTGAAGCTGCCGCCCAGGACGTGCGCCAGGCCATGCTGCAACGCGAAGCCGCCGGTCAGGGCGACGCCGCCCAGGTAGGCGCCGTACAGCAGCTCGGTGCGCGCCTGGATGTCGTCGGGCCGGGCGATGACGCGCGGCGAGGCCCGGGCGATCACCCGGGCGCCTTCGATGGCGGCCAGCACGGTGACGGGATCCACGGTGGGAACGTAGATCGCATCCACGCAATGCGCCAGCGCGTTCATGGCGCTGGCCGCGCTGACGTCGGCAGGCAGTCCCAGCGTCAGCCGCGGATCGTAGATCACGGTGGAGGCCAGCATGTTCAGGCTGGTGTGCATGCGCTTGACGCCGTCGATCGTGATGCCGCAGAAGCCTGTGACCTCGGATCCGGAATACGTGGTCGGAATGGCGATGATGGGCAAGGCCAGTTCCAGGGAAATGCCCTTGCCCAGGCCCACGGCCGCGCCGCCGCCCACGCTGACGATGCAGTCCGCGCCCGCGTCGCGGGCCGCCTGCCGTCCGCGGCGGGCCAGTTCGATGGGCACTTGCGACACCGCCTGCGGCCAGACCGCGGCGCAGCGGTCGCCGAGCAGCGAGGCCACGCGATCGCCCAGCGCAGTGCGTCCGGGCGTGGTGACCACCAGCGCGCGGCGCGCGCCCAGCCGGCCGACTTCATCGGCCACGCCGTCGATGGCGCCCTCGGCAAAGACGATGCGGGAAGGTGTGGCGTTATAGACGCCGCCAGGCGTTGTGAATTTCATGCGCTGTCCAGTTTTTGCTTGTTCGAATCGGCGGTCCTACCACTCGACGATGGTGCCGTCATCCAGCACCGCGCCCGTGGCATGCATCACTTCCTGCTTGAAGGGATGCTTGGCAGCCTCCGCTTCGTTGATCTCCACGCCCAGGCCGGGCCCGTGCGGCACTTCCCAATACGTGCCGACGCGCTTCAAGGGCGTCTGGACCACGTCGTCGTACCAGGGAACGGCGCCGCTCATTTCTTCCTGGATCAGGAAGTTGGGCGTCGAAACGTCGTAATGAAGCGCCGCCACGCCGGCGATCGGGCCGTTGGGATTGTGCGGGGCGATGCCGATGAGTTCGGCTTCGGCCACCGCGGCGATACGCTTGCCTTCCAGCAGGCCGCCGGTGTGATTCAGGTCCGGCTGCGCCACGTGCACCGCCTTGCCGGTCAGCACGGGCATGAATTCGTTCAGGCCCACCAGCCGTTCGCCCGAGGCGATCGGGCACGGGGCGCGCAGCGCGACTTCCCGCAGCGCCGCCGTGTCGCCCGGCTGCACGGGTTCTTCGCAGAACATGGGACGGTACGGCGCCAGTTCCTCGATGAACCCCAACGACGCCGCGATGGAACCGGGCCGGCCGTGGAAGTCGACCATGATGTCGACCGATTCGCCCACGGCGTTGCGCACGGTTTCCATCAACCTGCCGACGTGTTTGCGCGCGGCGATCGAGGACACGTGGTTGCCGTAGGGGATGAAGACGACCTTCAGCGCGTCGTACCCCTTCTCCACCACTTGCAGCGCGCTGTCGCGCAGCTTGCCATGGTCGAAGGTCTCGTAGACGGCCTTCATGTCGCCCAGCCCCAGGTGCGTGTACAGGCGCACCTTTTCGCGCACCTTGCCGCCCAGCAGGCGCCAGACCGGCACGTTCAGGCTCTTGGCATGGATGTCCCACAAGGCGTGCTCGATGCCGCTGATCGCGGTCACGCCGATGATGCCCAGCTTGTAATAGCTGTGCTTGTGCATGGCGCGCACGCATTGCTCGATGTCGCGGGGATCGCGGCCGACCAGCAGGGGTTCCAGGTCCTCGACGGCGCCGGTAACCGCGCGGGTCTTCCAGTTCAGGCTGGCTTCGCCCCAACCGTACAGGCCGTCCTGGTTCGTCTGCACCTTGACGAAAATCCAGTTGCGCATCTCGGCGTTGACTACGATGGTGCGCACGCTGACGATTTTGATGGGCGGCCCGGATTCGGGCGCGGCGGCCTGCAAGGGCGTCATCGCTTTGTCTCCTGCGTTATTGGTGTATGCAGGACACGATAGGATCGGGGCTAGAAAAGCTCCAATTCTTTTTTTGACTCTATTGAGTAGTTTTTCTTATCAGCGTTCTGCCCGGCTAACGCACCTGTGCGCCGACGCGCTGCGCGATGTCCAGGAACACCTTCATCGCGGGCGACACATCGGCGGCGTCGTAGGCCACACCCAGCGACAGGTAGGGCATCACCCCCGACAGCTTGCGGAATACCACCCCGGGCCGCGCCAGCATCTGGTATTCCGACGCGATGAAGCCGATGCCGAAATCGGCCGCGGCCATGGCGATGATGGACTGGGCCGGCGTGGTTTCCAGGATGACCTTGGGGCTGAAGCCTTCGGCCTGGCACAGGCTGATGATGTGGTCGTACAGTTGCGGGCCGATGGTGCGGGGAAAGATGATGAACTGCTCGTTCGCCAGATCCCGCAGCGTCAGCCGCCTGCGCCGGGCGAGGCTATTGCGGTCCGACAGAACGATATTGAACGCGGTCGTGGCGATCGTCTGGCACGACAAAGACGCATCTTCCAGCGGCGGATGCACGATTCCCAGCTGTATGGCGCGGTTGCGCAAGGCCTGCTCCTGTTCGGCGGTCGTCATGTCGTGAACGACCATGCCGACGTCCGGCAGGCGCCGATTGAATTCGCGTACGATCTCCGGGAACACGATGTACAGCGCCGGCGCCGTGACGCCTATGGTCAACTGGCCGATCTCGCCCTTTTCCGTGCGGCGCGCCACATCGACCGCGACGTCCATGGTGCGCAGGATCTTGCGTACTTCGTCCAGGAATACCTCGCCGGCGCGCGTGAGCGATACGTGGCGCTTGCTGCGGTACACCAGCTGTACCTGCAGCTGCGCTTCCAGCGCGCGCAATTGCTGGCTGAGCGCGGGCTGGGTCATGTGGCAGCGCACCGCTGCGCGGTGAAAGTGCAGTTCCTCGGCCAAGGCCAGGAAGCATTCGAGGCGGCGGCGGTCCATGGCGTGCTCCGTTGGCGGTGCCGCGATGATACCAACAGGCCGGCTGCTCAGAATTGGAAGTAAATGAATTCCGTCCGGCCGAATACGCCGAAGAGGACGACGTAGTAGGCAAGCGCGACCCCGGCCAGGGTGTTGACGGGGCGCAAGCTGGCCAACCGGCTCAGGCGTTCCGGGTGGTAGACCAGCTGGAAGTCGATGGCGAACAACAGCAACAGCGACGTCGCCAGCGTCAGGCTTTGGAAGGCGGACAAGCCCAGGCTGTTGAAGGTGCCATACGAGAACGCGCCGCCCGTGCCGAGGTGGCCGAAGACGCCGAGGGCATCGTGCAAGGAACCGGCGCGAAAGAATATCCAGCCGGCCAGCACCAGCAAGAGCGTCCAGCCGCGGCCCAATACCGACGCAAGCGCGGGCAGTGTCCGCGCCAGGCGCTGTTTCAGCGGCGTATCGCGGAACCAGCGTTCCACCACCAGGCCCAGGCCATGCAGGGCGCCCCAGATGATGAAGGTCCATGCGGCGCCGTGCCAGATCCCGCTGACCACGAACACGATGACGACGTTGCGCGCGGCGCGGCCCGCGCGCTGGTGGCCGCCGCCCAAGGGCATATAAAGGTAGTCGCGAAACCATGACGACAAGGAGATATGCCAGCGCCGCCAGAATTCGGTCAGGCTGGCGGAAAAGTACGGCTGCCTGAAATTGATCATCAGTTCGCAATCCATGATCCGCGCGGCGCCCCGGGCGATGTCCGAATACCCCGAGAAATCGCAATAGATCTGCACGGCGAACAGTACCGCGGCGAGCGCATGGTAGCCGCCCGGGTAGGCACCCGGATCCCCGTAGACGCCCGCCACGAAGGGGGAAATGACATCGGCGATGCACATCTTCTTGAACAGGCCGTAGCCGATCAGCCAGCCGCCGCTGACCAGGTTGTCGTAGCGGAACACATGCGCGCGCCGGAACTGCGGCAGCATGTGCCCGGCCCGCTCGATCGGCCCGGCCACCAGCTGCGGAAAGAAGGAAACGTACTGGGCGTAGGTGACGAAGTCTTTTTCCGCGGGTATGCGCCGGTGGTAGA
The DNA here is from genome assembly GCF_001704295.1 of Bordetella sp. H567. Taxonomy (NCBI): domain Bacteria; kingdom Pseudomonadati; phylum Pseudomonadota; class Betaproteobacteria; order Burkholderiales; family Alcaligenaceae; genus Bordetella; species Bordetella sp. H567. Next base: position 2,717,365 of record NZ_CP012334.1, on the reverse strand, counting down.
CGTCGAGCGTGTAGCCCACCGATTGAAAGGTGTAGAAGGAAATCCCCACGGGCAGGATGAGTCCCAGCGCGTAAGCCGGGATCTCGATGCCGAAGAAGCCCGTGATGCCGACGATATTGGCGATCATGAAATCCAGGTACTTCACCGTCGCCAGTATGCCCAGGTTGATGGCCAGGGCCGTGATCATCGCCAGGCGCCGCGTTGCCGGCGTGCGCGCCTTCTCCATGGCCAGCGCGGTGCCGTAGTCCACGACTGTCGTGAAGGCCAGCAGGATGGCGAAGGAAGGACGCCAGCCCATGTAGAACAGGTAGCTGGCCACGAGCAGCACCAGCGGCTGGCGCCTGGCCGGGACCGAGAAGAACACGGCCAGGAAGACGAGGAAGAAGGCGAAGAATTCGAAGGAATTGAATAGCATCAGTTCAACATCCCGCTATCGGCCACCAGACGTGCCAGGTCGCGCGTGTATTCGGAGGCGCCCACCGGGTTCAGATGCACCGAGTCGGCGTAATCCGCCGGTGGATATATCCAATAGTCGGGCCCGATGATGCGCATGTCCGGGTGGTCCGCAACGGCCACGCTGCGCTGTCCGTCGGCGGCCGGCGCCGACGCTTGGGCGTGGCGCCGCATATTGCCGGGGACCAGCACGACCTTGAATCCGTAGGCGCGGGACAGGCGCTCCAGCTCGCTCAGGACGAAAGACCTGGCCGGAACGTCGCGGGCGAGGAATTCGTCCGGATGATCCGTTGGGATACTGTAATCGTCGGGCAGCTCGCCGCTGGGAAAGAAGCGCTGGCCCTTGATGAAATACCATCCTCGCTGCGCCAGCATCCTGTCGCGCTCCTGCCGGCTCTCCTCGTAGCGCGCGCGAAACTGGAAATGGCTGGTGGCAATAAAGGCCACGATGTCGCGCGGCAGATCGCGGAACGGCACCAGGGTGTACAGGATGGACTCGTCGTCCCGCAGGCGGTCCAGCAGCGTCGGCTTGGGCTTGTTGTCCCACGGTATGGTCAGCAGCACGTGCGTGGGGACATTGCCGGCGGCCAGCGCCGCTTCCAGTATGGGCAGGATGCGGGCGTCGCCGGGCAGGCCCAGGTTGTAGGAATGCACGCCGGGCTTGAACGCGGCGTCGAACTGCTCGGGGCGGAATCCAGCCAGGGTTTTACTGTTGCCGAATACCAGGACGCGGAAGCGATCCTCCGAGGAGAACAGGCGTGCCTTCACCAGGGACTCGAACTTGGCCTCCATGACGATGTCGGCGCCGGGCCGGATCATGGGAAACGCCGTATAACAGGCGTGCAGCACGATCCAGACCAGCGAGGCGATCAAGACGAAGCCGGCGATCGCGCGCGTGGGCGCATCCAGGCCGCGATCGCGGGCCGGCCCGGGGATTGCCGTGCCGAGGGCATGCAGGGATTCCACGTCTTCTTTTTGCACGATGAACGGGTTGCCTCAGGTTGACCGAAGGGGATGCCGGTATCGCACCGGCACGCCGCATGGCGGCACGAGGCATGGGGAGCCGAGATCCCAGGACATCGGACGACTGCCGATGCCTTACACCTCGTGTTTCGCCGGTGGTACGGCGTGCGTGCATGCTGGCATGGGCCGCCCCCTCCTTCCCATCGGCCGTATGGTGGGGAAAAGCATCAGGCCGCTCACGCCGGACGGGGGCGCGGCCTGGCCATACCGTAACTTCGTTGTCACCCACGCGTCATAGCATCCCGGCTATCAACAGGGAGCTGGAAGTGGACGCGATCGACAACGACCTGGTACGGCGGATACACCGCGACCTGGCGGACCATTACGACGAAGAACTCGAGCTGGAGCTGGAAGACCGCGCCTTCGAGGAATTGCAGGGCGATCCTGCCTACATGCCGTCCGACGAGGAAAAAGCCTGGCGCCGCACGTATTTCCGCGAGCTGTTCAGACTGCAGGGCGAGCTGGTGAAGCTGCAGAACTGGGTCGTGGCCACCGGCCACAAGGTGGTGATCCTGTTCGAAGGCCGCGATGCCGCCGGCAAGGGCGGCGTCATCAAGCGCATCACGCAGCGCCTGAATCCCCGCGTCGCGCGCGTGGCCGCCCTGCCCGCGCCCAATGACCGCGAACGTACGCAGTGGTACTTCCAGCGCTACGTCTCCCACTTGCCCGCCGCCGGCGAGATCGTGCTGTTCGACCGCAGCTGGTACAACCGCGCCGGCGTCGAGCACATCATGGGGTTCTGCAATGACGACCAGTACGAAGAGTTCTTCCGCACCGTGCCGGAGTTCGAGAAGATGCTGGTGCGCTCCGGCATCCAGTTGATCAAGTACTGGTTTTCGATCACCGACGAAGAGCAGCATCTGCGCTTCCTGGGCCGCATCAACGACCCGCTGAAACAGTGGAAGCTGAGTCCCATGGACCTGGAATCGCGCCGCCGCTGGGAAGCCTACACGCGCGCCAAGGAAACCATGCTGGAGCGCGCCCACATCCCGGAAGCTCCGTGGTGGGTCGTCCAGGCGGTGGACAAGAAGCGCGCCCGGCTGAACTGCATCAGCCATCTGCTGACCCGGATGCCGTACCACGAGATCGAACGCCCGAGCATCGTCCTGCCACCGCGCGATCGCCATGCCGATTATGTGCGGCACCCGGTACCGCCCGAAATGATGGTGCCCGAGCGGTATTGAAATAGCGCGCCGGGCCACGCCGATGCCAGCGGGGGCGATGGTGCTGTCGGGGGTGCTGTACTGGGCCCTGCGCCACCTGTTCTGAGCCCAAGCGGCGTCGCCGGAAGGTTCAAGCGCGCCGCGAGCCTCGCGGCCGCCGCCGCGCATCAGAAGAGTTTCAGCTTCTTCAAGAGCAGCAGCATCCCCAGGCCCAGCAATCCCATCAGGGCCAACACCCACCAGAACGCGCCCGGCGATTGCAAGCCGGGCACGTCGGCCATGTTCATGCCGAAGATGCCGGACAGCAGCGTGCCGGGCATCAGCAAGGCGGTCAGGACCGACAGCACCATCAGGTTGCGGTTCATCTGTTCGGCCATCTGCGCGGCGATTTCCTCCTGCAGCAGCTTGGCGCGTTCGTACAGGGCGTCGATGGTGCCGGCCAGGCCGTGCAGCGCGTCGATGACCTGGGCCAGGCGATCCTGCGCCTCGCTGTCGGCCCAGGCGTGTCCGAGCGTGCATAGACGCCCGAGTATGTTCCGTTCAGGATTGATATAGCGGCGGAATTCCGCCAGCTGGCGACGCACGGCGCTCAGTGCGCTGCGGTCGGCCTCTTGCCGATCGGACAGCACCGACGCCTCGATATCGTCGACCTCGTCGGTCAGGGACTCCAGCTTTTCCAGGAAGCCTTCGTGCAGGCACTGCAGCAGCCCGGCCAGCAGATCCAGCGTACAGCCATACCCGACGCCCTCTTCGATCTGCCTCCGCAGCTTGTCGGTGGAACGCAAGGCACGCGTGCGCACGGTGATCAGCCGCGTGCCGTCCATGAAGAAATGCAGGACGCCTTTTTCGTCGTCTTGGCCGTCGGCTTCCATTTTCAGGTCCACCAGCAGGCCGTAGACGCCGTCGTCGATGATATGCAGGCGCGGACGGCTCTCGCGGCCGGCCAGGAAGGTGCGCGCGGCCTCGGGCAGGTCCTGCGCCTGTTCCAGCCAGTCGTGGATACGGCTGTCGGCTGTCTTCAGATGCATCCAGGTGAATGCGCCGGGCGCGGCGGGCGGGCCGCCCTGGATGTCAGCCCAGTTCAAGCGCACGGCCTGTCCAGCGCGGAAATGGAAAGCGCAGATCAGCCCGCCGGGGCCGGCGGCCAATGTCAACAGCCGGTTGCGCCCGGCCAGCGGGTCCGTGCGAGTGGAGGTATCCATGGGAAGACAGCAATGTATGAGTCGGTCGACGAAGGACGATGCGCCCCCGCCGCGCGGCCTGGGTGCCGCACAGGCGCCCATCAATACCGCCGCACCGTGACGGCGATGTGACAATCGGCGAATAAGCAGCGAGCCGTCAGTCCGCCGTCAGCCGGTCCCCGGTACGCTGCTCGGCGGACGACGGATGCCGGCTCCAGGCCGCGTGCTCGCGCCACCCCACAAAAGAGGAGACATAGCGTGACGATATCCGGTTCGCGGTGCAGCGATGCGATACGCGGCGCCTTGGCGGGCGCCGTATTGACCGTAGCGGCGGGCACGACGCCCGCACTGGCCGGGAGCCCGGCACAGGCGGACATCCGCCCCTTGACGATACAGGCGCAAGGCAGTTTCTTTGTCGGCGGCCGCGACGTGCATTCGGATACCTTGTCCACCGCGCCGGGACGCGGCGCCGATGGCACCATCACCGTGGACCAGATGTATGTCAGCTACCAGATACCGCTGCATGCCAGGCGCTACCCCATCACGCTGATCCACGGCTGCTGCCTGACAGGCAAGTCCTGGGAAACCACACCCGACGGGCGCATGGGCTGGCAGGAATACTTCGTCCGCAAGGGCTACGCGACGTACACGATCGACCAGGTCGCGCGTGGGCGCTCCGCCTTCGATCCCTCCACCATCAACAGCGTGAAAATGGGCAAAACGGCGCCGGACACGCTGCCGGCGCTGTTTGCCGCCGGGCACGAGGAAGCCTGGTCGGTGTTCCGCTTCGGCCCGGAGTACCCCAAGCCCTATCCGAACCTGCAGTTTCCCCTGCAGGCGCAGGCGGAATTGTGGAAGCAGCTTGTGCCGGACTTGTACGCGGCCCTGCCCTCGCCCAATCCCACCGTGCCGAATCTTTCCGCCCTGGCGCAGCGCCTGCGCGGCACGGTCCTGATGAGCCACTCACAAGGGGGCGTCTACCCGTTCCAGGCCGCGGCGCTCAGCACGAGCGGCATCGCAGGCATCGTGGCGCTCGAGCCCACCGTATGCCCCGCGCCCACGGGCGATCTTGGGCCCTACACCAAGATACCCATCCTGGTCGTCTATGGCGACAACGTCGAGATCGCGCCGCGCTGGGCGCCCCGGTTGCAGAAATGCCGGGAATTCATCGACGCGGTGGCGAAGGCCGGCGGCAAGGCCCGGCTGGTGGAGCTGCCGCAAGTCGGCTTTCACGGCAATTCGCATATGTTGATGCAGGACCGCAACAGCCTGCAGGTGGCTGACTGGCTGCTCGATTGGATCGACCGCAATATCGAAAAGAAATCGTAGCGCAAGCTGCACCCATCGCCGCGGCCGCGCTGCGCGCCGCGACGCCGATACGTTCATGGAAGGAGACATCGATGCAACGACGTGATTTGCTGGGATTGCTTGCGGCCGCGCCCTGGATCTCGGTGGCGCGCGCCGGCGACGCCCTGATGCCGGTAGCGGTCAACCAGACCACGATCGAAAGCGGCCCCTTGTTGATCGGCAATGCGCCGGGGTTGCGGGTGGTGCGCCTGCCGAACGGCCGCGCGGCATCCGCGCAATTGGTCGCGGGCCAGGTCGATGCCGCGACGGGCAGCGAAACGCAAGCCACCCTCAGCGCCGTACTGCAGCCGCAGTTGCGCATCATCCTGACACTGGCCGAATGCCACTACCGGATGGTGGGGCGCCGCAGTGCCGGCATACAGGGCATCGCCGACCTGCGCGGCAAGCGGGTGGCCTATACGCCGGCCACCTCGTCGGAATATTTTCTGCGCGTCATGCTGCGCTCGGCCGGCCTGGACCTGGGCGATGTCACCCCGATCAAGCTGGAACCCGAAGCCATGCCGCCGGCGCTTGTCCAGGGGCAGGCGGACGCCATGGCCATGTGGGAACCGCATCCGCAGAATGCCATCGATCTGCTGGGCAAGGACGCGATCGTGATGACCGATCCGAGGAAGCCGCCGCACGCCTATTTCGAGCGCTTCAACCTGAATACCACCACAACGGTACTGAACGACCCACGCCGGCGCGCCGCGCTGGTGCGTTCGGTGCGGACCATCGCCGAGGTCTCGCATGAACTCACGGCGAACCCGCGCAAGCACTGGCCCGCCCTGTCCCAGGCCGTCAACGCGCCGGTGGATGTCATCGCGAAGGCATGGCCGCAATTTCGCTTTCCCGCCCGTCTGGACACCGTGTCGCTGCTGTCCGTGCTGACCGACATGGAGCCTTGGGCCGCCAGCGTGCAGAAGCGGCCGCCCAGGCCGCGTGAGGCCCTGGCGGGCATGATGGATCCCAGCGTGGCACGTGAGGCGGGGCGATGAACGACGCCGGACGCGCCCGTACAAAGGTTTAATGCTCTAGCTCATCCAGGGTGATCCATGGTGGGCCGGCCTGTGCTGCGGGCGGTGGATGCGCGCCTAGACGATCGGCCCGCCGGCGCATCGCCGGGGGGTGGGCTACCTAATGCCGGATTCGGCAGCACGGCAGGACGCACATGCCCTGATGCGCCGCAAATACCACCTCGCGCCCGGCGCCGCCGGCACGCTGCGTGGCGAGCCTGGTGATAAATGGCTGAACATCGAGATGCAGCCCGGCCTGAGCATAGGCACGACGGCCGATGTCCAGGCCGGCAGCGCGCGTTGATGCCATACGCCGCGCGATCCCCCGCGCAGCGGCCGGGCCGACCGCCGGGGTAGCCATGTCCGACCGCGGGCTGGGCCGTGTAAACATGCTGTGCTATACAGACGCACCGCATTTCGACCGACCCGCATCATGCCCGCATCGCTTGAAGTCTTCCTGCTGTTCCTGCGCCTGGGACTCACCTCTTTCGGCGGACCCGTGGCCCACCTGGGCTATTTCCGGGGCGAATTCGTCGAGCGCCGCAAGTGGCTGGATGAACATACCTATTCGGATATCGTCGCGCTAAGCCAGTTCCTGCCTGGGCCGGCCAGCAGCAAGGTGGGCATGACCATCGGCCTGATGCGCGCCGGGTGGGCCGGCATGCTGGCGGCATGGGTGGGCTTCACGCTGCCCTCCGCGCTGCTGCTGATTCTCTTCGGCGTGGGGCTGGCGCGCTATAGCGGTCTCGCCGATTCCGGCATCGTGCATGGCCTGAAGATCGTGGCCGTCGCCATCGTGGCGCAGGCGGTGTGGGGCATGGCCAAGTCGCTGTGTCCGGACAGGCCGCGCGCCATGCTGGCGGTAGCGGCCACGTTGCTCACGCTGGTGCTGCCGACCGCCTTGAGCCAGATCGGCGCCATCGTCGCCTGCGGGCTGGTGGGCGCCACGCTGCTGAAGGTGCCGCCACGGGCCCTGCCGTCGGCGATGACGCTGAATGTGAGCCGCCGCGTGGGCTTGCTGGCCATCGTGCTGTTTTTCCTGCTGCTGGTGGGGCTACCCTTGCTGGCGCCGATGTCGGACCAGACATGGCTGTCGCAGTTCGCCGGATTCTATCGTTCCGGCGCGCTGGTGTTCGGCGGCGGGCACGTGGTGCTGCCGCTACTGCAATCCACCGCGGTGGGCAGCGGCATGGTCAGCAACGCCGATTTCCTGGCCGGCTACGGCGCGGCGCAGGCCGTGCCCGGGCCGCTGTTCACCTTCGCGGCCTTCCTGGGAGCGGTATCCAACGGACCGCTGTCGGGCTGGTCGGGCGGGCTGGCCATGCTGGTGGCGATATTCCTGCCGGCCGCATTGCTCGTCATCGCGGCACTGCCCTTCTGGAACCTGCTCAGAAGCCGGCCCGGCGTGCAGAACGTCGTGGCCGGCATCAATGCGGGCGTGGTGGGCATCCTGCTGGCCGCCCTGTACAACCCGGTATGGACCAGCGCCATCGGCACGCCGCTGGATTTCGGCCTGGCGCTGCTGTGCTTCGCGCTGCTGGTCGTGATGCGGTGGCCGCCGCTGGTCATCGTCGCCATCGCCGCCGTCGGCGGCTGGCTGTTCGCGGCCATGGCCTGAGCCGGGGGCCACGGGCTCAACCCGCGCGCAGTTCCAGTCCGTTGCCTTCGGGATCGCGCAGATAAATGGACGTCGCGCGTCCCGATGCGCCGTAGCGCTCGGCGATTTCGCCGACTTCGACGCCCTGCGCCTGCAGTTCGCCGCGGATGGCCTGCACGTCGAAATCCGCCACCCTCAGGCACAGGTGATCCATATTGTTCGCCGTGCCCGTGGGCGCGTCTCCGCCCCGCTTGCCCAGCGTGCCGGCCACGTCCACCAGGTCGATCAGCGAAGCCCCCGCGCGCAGGTGCACCAAGCCCAAGTCGTCCTGCCGGTGTGCCACCTGGCACCCCAGGACGTCCCGGTAGAACGCAATCATCCGGTCCATGTGCTGGACGCGTAGTACGACGTGATCGATTCCTGTGGTTTGCATGGGGGCCTCCGCCGTCTTGGAAACAGTGCTATGAGTGTAAGAGACTGCGCGCCAGCGCCGGGACGGCCTATCGGCGGCGGGATAGGCTGGCACCGCAGCTAGCGCAAGGTGATTTATCCTTTTTTAATCATCGGGTTAAGCCGCATATCTAAGACATAACGCGAGTAATGGCGCGCTCCCTGCCCCGCACTTCACAAACTACTTTAAGTGAGCGCGAGGCCAGCGGAAGCACTTAAGAATACACTTTAAGATCCGCGCAGAAGAAAGAACATTCTCTTTCAATTTCAGCCCGTTAGGCGAGTACCTGAATCTCGTTTCTAGCTTTTCGAAGCGCCGGTAGCCCGCGATCGCGGCGCACCTGGCGCCCGATCGCTACGCCTGTTCATCCCTTGCCATGTCCAGCGTCGCAGTGGCTATGGTCACCGTGGCAACCGTGGCCGGCGGTGGAGGCATGCCCTGCGGGGGCAGAGCCGTTATTCCGGCTGTTCCAGCTGGAAGCCAGGATAACGGTGCACATATCCACCCGCTGAAAATGCGGATCCTTGAACGCCAGGAAGTCATCATTGAATGTCCCCAAGGTGCTGTCGGGACGATGCTTCATGCTTTGATAGAAGGCATCGATGATTTCATGCGAAAAATCCGTTTCGCGGGGAAAGGCGGCGATAACGGCCTCACGCTGCGCGTCGGGAAACTCGTCGTAGCCCAGGCCCGCGACATCCATGGCGGCCCCCGCCTGCACCAGCGCGATCTCCGGACGCATGAATTGCGGTATGCCCGGCGTGGTGTGTAGCGCGACGGCGTTCCAGACGGTCTCGATATCGCGTTCGGCGATACCGTGCCCCCGGAGGAAATCACGCGCGGCGTTCGCGCCGTCAACCTCGAAGCGCAGCTGGCTGTCTTTATAGCGTGGGGTGAGGCCGACGTCGTGGAACATGCACGCTGCGTAAAGCAGTTCGGGATCGAATGTGGATCCCATGCGGTTTCCCGTCAAGGCGCCCCAACAATAGACGCGGAGCGAGTGGTGAAACAGCAAATCGCTTTCGGTATCGCGAATGAGCTCGGTCACTTCGCGCGCGATTTTGCTGTCCGGGATACGGACCCCCGATATTTCCTTGAGCATCTGAGTTTCTCCAACAACGATCGTCCATGGCGCCGACGCAGGCCGCCATGAGCCAGACGCTCATTCGGACAACGTGAACAGAAATCCCGGCGCATCTCTGCACCGCCCGGCGGCGGGTGTCGTGCGCCTGGATTCTATCCTTGTTGATCAGGAATGATCGAGCGGGCTGGGTCGCGCGTGGATCTGTAGCCTGTAGATCCAGACCGGATACTTCACTTCCATACGGCCGTGGTTGAAGCCCGGCGTCAGGTTCAATTGAGACGCCGGTATCCACAGGAAGCCCTGGCTATCGATCCACAGCGCGTCGGCCCAGACCAGGCGGTCGTCCTGAATCAGCGTCGATACCCTGCCGTCGGGAGATATCCGCAGGATGCGGCGCTTGTCGGTATCCGTCGTGTACAGATTGCCCTGTGCGTCGATCGCCGTGCCGCCGGTGCTGGGCGTATCGGCCCAGCCCAGCTCGACGTGCGACTCGACTTCCTTTTCGGAGATGGCCGGATTGTTCAGCCAGCGCGTCGCGATACGTGCCATGGGGCCCGAGGCGGGCTGGAAGTACAGCCATTGCCCATCGGGGGAAACTTCCAGCTGGTCGGCATGCACGCGCACGGGCTGGCCCTTGGCGTCGAGAATGGCGCGGCCATCGGCGCGCAAGGGGCGCGTGGCCGTGGTGGCATTGTTGTTGTCCAGGACCCGATGCGTCGCGCCGGTTTGCAGATCCAGCACGATCAATCCCGGCGCGCCGGCATCGGTGATGTAGGCATGGCGGCCATTGAACCGGACGTCGTCGATATAGCTATACGGATACACGGCGGTCGCCAGGTCGTAGGTCTGCAGCAGCTGGCGCGTCTGTGGGTCGAAGCGGAACAGGCGCGCCCCGCCCTTCACCGCCGCCTGCCCCATGCCGGGCGCGCCGGCATCCACGATCCACAGCTTGCCATCGGGACCGATGCGCAGTGCGTTCACGCGCACATAGCCCGTGCCGACGGTGCCGGGTGCCCAGCTCTGCGGACCATTCCAACTGGCATCGGGAAAGGGATATGGCCGGCCCTGGGCGTCCAGTTCGGCCACCTGCATGCCGGCGCCGTCCGCCTGCGGATAACTGACGAATACACGGCCTTCCGGCGTGGTCGTCACGCCGTTCCAGACACGCTGGCCCTGGAAGGTGGGGACCAGCGGCTCATTGCTCTCGGGGCGTGTGGCGCAACCCTGGATGATGGCGATGGCCAGGCAGGCCGACGCGATGCGCGCCATGGTGGCGATGGATTTTGGCAATGTCATTCGAATTCTCCTTGAACGGCGCGACGGCAACGCGCGCGGGTTGAAAGATTTCGAGGGAAGAATGCAGGGCGCGCAACGAGCCGCGGCCCCATGCCAATGTTTGCTCTAGCAAACGGCGGGCCTTTGGAGGGGAGCAGGCGTAACTGAGTACTACGGGAGCACGAAGGCAGGGCTGCCGCTAACGGGAGCGGCGTGCGGTTTTCCTGGAAGGCCCGCTACGGGTGCCCTCCTTGTCCATCAGGAGGTCGACGCGGGTGGCCTGCTCCATCCAGGAGAGCGCATCGACATAGGACAGGAACTGATGCAGGTACTCGGGGGAGACCTCGCGCATCAGGGATAGCGCGCGGTGCACAAGCAGGCTGGAATTCAGCGGGCCGGCATTTTCGGGCACGCGTTCCTCGGATTGCCGCAACTGATGCCGGGTGCTGTAGCGCGACCAGGTGTCGCGGAAGTAGTCCAGCAGCGGCAACTCGGGATAGGTGGACGGAGCCGGCGGTATGGCGGCGTCATCGGCGTCCTGCGGCGTCGCCGGTCGCCGGTCGGCGAGCCGGGCCACCAGCTCGGCCAGCGGTCCCGCCTGGGCGGGCGCCGACGCCGGGCCTGCCGGTGCGGGGTCTTGCGGCTGGATCATGGCGCGACTATCGGCGGCCGCCACTTCCCCCTTGTAGGCTTGCACCAGCGTCGCCAGACGGTCGTCCAGCAGGCGTCGGGTATGCCCGCGCTGCGCCGCGGCGCGCCGCGACAACGCGTCGATCAAATGAAAGCGGATAGGGTTGAGCCGGTCGGCCCCCTGCGCGCGCCATGCGGCCAGCAGGGCCAGGGGATCGCAAGCGCTGTCCGGGTTTTTCGCGTCGTCGCTCACCGGGGCGGAGCCTTGATGGCGGGCGGGCCCGCCGCCTCGGGCTGGCGCTGGGCCGCCGGGGTTGGACCTGCTTGTTCCTGTGCGGACGGCCCTTGCGATGGACTCGGCCCGGGCGCGCCCCGCGCGTCTTCCGCCGCCTGGCCCGGCGCGGCCTGTCCTTGCCCGGCCAGCCTGGGCACGGGCGCGATTTCCACGCGCCGGTTCCTGGCCCTGCCCTCCGCATCGGCATTCGACGCCACGGGCTGCTCGGCGCCGAAGGCGGCCGCGAAGACGGACTTCGGATCCACGCCGTCGTCGATCAAGGCGCGCGTCACCGTCAGTGCGCGTTGGGCGGAAAGCTCCCAGTTATCGGCAAAGCCGCGCGTATTCCCGTGCACCTGCTGGTTGTCGGTAAACCCGCTGACCATCAGGATCTCGTCGCGGTTGCGCAGGTAGTCGGACAGCGGCTGCGCCAGGCTTTTCAGGACGTCCCGTCCCTCGGGCTGCAGCTGGTTGGAATTCAGGGCGAAGAGCACGCTGCCGCTGATGCCGATGCGGCCGTTCACCAGCGTCACGCGGCCAGCGGCCAGGGGCACGGCCAGGGCCTGTTCCAGTGTCTGTCGGCGCTGCGTTTCGGCCTGGCGCTGCTTGACCTCTTCGTCCAGCTTGGCCGAAAGCTGCAGTTGCAGGCCGATCACGCCGACCAGGATCAGGACGAAGGCCCCCAGCGCCGCCGACATCAGGTCGCCGAACACCGCCCAGGTGGGGACCGCGGGCTCGATGCCGCCGTCGATCTCGTCGCTCATGCCGCTTCGCTACCGGCCGATGCCCGCTGTTCGGCGAGCCGTTGCAGGTCTTCGATGATTTGCTTCTGGGACATGACGCTCAGGTCGATTGCTTCGCGGGCCTGGGCGACATAGTAGGCAAGCTGTTCGTCGCTGCGCGCGATGGATTTTTCCAGCGCGCCCTCGATGCGCTGCAGATGCGCCATCAGTTTTTCGTTCGATTCGCCGAAGGCCTGCACGGCCGTGCCGAAGGCGTCGCCCAGGCTGGCGACTTCGACCACGCTGCCGGAGACCTGGCCGGCCGCTTCGGCCAGCTTGGCGGTTTCGGCCTCCAGGGTGTCGGTGAACTGGCCGCCGACACGCGCCAGCAGGTCCGAGGACGTCGCGACCAAGGCGTCCACGGCGTCGCGTTGTTCCGTGGACGCACGGTTCACGGCGTCCAGCAGCGTGCCCAGCGTATCCAGCAAGCGGCCGCGCTCTTCCAGCATGGCGTTGTCGCGCACCATGGTGTCGGACAGCTTCTGGCGCAGCTCGGCCACGACGTCGGCGGCGGCCTTCGGCGCTTCGGAGGCGGCCTGCACCAAACGTTCGATTTCCGCGATGGTGTCGCGCGCCCGCGCCTGCGTCTGCTCGGTGATATCCCGCGCGGTACGCGACAGCGTTTCGCAGATCTCCTGCTGACGGGCGGCGGTCTGCTCGCCGGTTTGCCGCCATTGCTCGCTCAGTTCATGGGCGATGGCGTCCAGCTTGCCGGTCCAGGCGTCCAGCCGCTCCTGGTCGCGCGATTCCAGCGTGGCCTGCTGGCGCGCCTGCGATTGTTCCACCGCCTGCAGGAGCGCGGCGGAATGCTGCTGGATGTTTTCCAGCACGGACGTGGCGTGCTGCCCCAGGCCCTGCCGCAATGCCGAGGCATGGTCTTCCATCCGGCCGGCGAGCGACGACAAGTGTCCATCCACCTTTTCGATCAGCGACGAGGAGTGGGTGTCCGCGCGCCCGAGCAGCGACAGGGAATGTCCTTCGACCTTGTCGAGCAGCGCCAGGTAATGTCCTTCGACCTTGTCGACCAGCGATACGGAATGCCCTTGCACCTTGTCGATCAACGACGCGGAGTGCCCTTCCACCTTGTCGATCAGCGACGCGGAATGCCCTTCGATCTTGTCGATCAGCGACACGGAATGGCCTCCGACCTTGTCGAGCAGGGATACGGACTGTCCTTCGACCTTCTCGAGCAAGGCCGACGCATGGGCTTCCACCTTTTCCAGCAGCGTCGCGGAATGCCGTTCGAAGGTGGCCGCGGCGGCGGCCAAGGCCTGCTGGTTGTCCTGCGCCAGGCGACCGTTGGTCTGCTCCTGCCGCGCGAGCGCATCGGCCCACGCCTGCGTCATGCCGCCGGTCGCGCTGTCCATCCTGGCCGCCACGCCCTCGATCAAGCCCGTGGAGCGTTGTTCGAACGTATCGGCATAGCGGTCCAGCGTCGCGCGCAGATCCTGCGCCAGCGTGTCGTTGGCCTGCCGGTGCTGCGTCAATGCCTGGTTCCAGACATCGCCCACGGCGGCGGCCGTGGTTTCGAAGCGGCCGGACAAGGTGGCCATCATCGCTTCGACGACGGGCTGCAGCGCGGTCGCGGCCAGCCGCGCGCTTTCGGCCGCGCTTTCCTTCAGCGTCTGCTGCACCGATGCGGCCAGTCCGGCATAGGCGGCCTCGGTTTTGCCGTGGAAGGCTTCCTGCCCCGCCCCCAGGCGTTCGTTCAAGGCCTGTTGTCCGGACGCCAGCCGCTGGTCCAGCGCGGCCTGTCCCGCGGCCAGCCGCTCGCTCAGGGCCGCGTGCTGGCGTTCCATGGCGGCCATGCCGTCCGCCAGTTGCGCGTTCAGCGCCTGGTTGCGCTGCTCCATGCCCGTCACCATCGCCTGCAGGCGGTCGACGAGCACGGGCATCGTTTCGGCCTGTCGCTGCAGCAGCCGGAACGTTTCGTCTCGCTGATGGGCCAGCGTGTGGCCGCGCAGCGTGGTGGCGATGCCCGTGTCCAGCTGCTGGGCAGCCAGTATCCGCTCGCGCCGGCACAAGGCCGACAGCAGCCCCAGCATGGCCGAGGTCGCCACCCCGGCGACGGAGGTGCCGAAAGCGAAGCCCAGGCCCTTGACCGGTGCGGCCAGCGATGCCCGTATGGCTTGCAGGTCGGTGGCGCTTTCCAGGGCGATGCCGGTGCCGCGTAGCGTGGCCACCATGCCCAGGAATGTGCCCAGCATGCCGAGCAGCACCAGCAGGCCGACCAGATAGGGTGTCAGCGCGGGCCCCGGCAGTGCCACGCGGTCGCCCTCCACCCGCAGGCGCACCGGGCTGCGCAAGCTGGGATGCAGCTGGTCCAGCCAGCCCGCCAGGCCCGCCGGCGCGTCCGACAGCGCCGCCAGGGCGCGGGCCAGCGTTGCGGTCGCCTGCTGGTAGCGCCGCAGTTCCCAGGTACCCGCCAGATAGGCCACGCCGATCAGCGCCGTTACCGCCAGCGCCAGGGGGTTGGAGCCGACATAGCCGGCGCCGATCCAGCCGACGACGGCCAACCCCACGAGAAAAGCAGCGATAGAGAGAATTCTGGTCATGACATCCCGGGTTTAGCTGGCGCGCAGCGCCGCAAGCAGGCCTTCGACAGGCTGAAAACGAATATCCAGTTCGGCGAGCAGTACGCCACGCATGTCCTGGCGGAAAGCGTCCAGCCACGCGCCAGGCTTTATGTGGGCCGCCTGGCCGGCGGATTCCGCCTCGGCCAGGGCGGCCGCCTCCGCGCGGCGCAGGCGGTGGAAATGGGTTTCGAGCAGCCCCGGCACCGCCGCCAAGGCGTTGTGCTCGCGCGCGCCCAGCGCCCCTTCCATGATGGCGTCCACGGCCGCGAGCTGCGTCATGGCCGGCGTCCTGCCGGCCATCATGCCGCGCAGCCGCGTGCGCAGGCCGGCGATGCCGGTCTCCATGGCCTGTTGCAGCGACAGATACCGCTGGCGATAAATGGCGTAGTCGACCGGCGCCTGCGGGACGCCGGACGGCCGCCGGGCGCGGTTGCGCGCGTGGTCGTCCGTGGCCCTGGGGGCGCGATTTTTCTCCATGATGGCGTTGGCCAGCGCGGTCCGCACACGGGCGCATTCCTGCTCCGCGGTGTCATCGGCTTCCTGGGCTGGCGCGGCCGCAACGGGCGGATTGCTGTTCAGCACCGTGGACAGGGCGATCGCGTCCGTCCAGCCCAGCCAGAGGCTGAGCCGGTCCGGCAGGGACTGCCTGGGTTCGGAGACGTCGATGTCCGCGAGGCGGGCGAGCAGGCGAACCAGGGTCGGTCCGCTCAGGCCTGTGCGCCGGGGTGCTGGGTCCATAGCGCCGAATCAAAAATCCGGCAGTTTACACGGCGCCTAAACGGCGGGGGTAGGTCCGTGGCGGCGCGGCCGGCTGTCCGGGCGGCCGCCGCCCTATGGCAAGGGGTGTCGACCCATACGGCGAACGGAAAAGCGCCTGGGCCGTTGGTAGATCGTATTACGATATAATCGCAGGCGGCCGGCACTCCGGTCCCTACGCTGTCCATTCTCCCATCGCGGTCTTATGCCCCCTGCTCTTTCCCCTCTTTCCGCCGCGCGGTGCCGGACGCGTGCTGGCCACCCTTTTCCCGTCGATTCCCAGGAATGAACGTGCACGCAGATAAATCCAAGGGCGATTTCGCCGCCAGCGCGCGGCTGCTGCGCATTGCGGCGATCGCCGCGGTCATCGGCATGCTCAGTACGTTGACCGCGTACTGCCTGCTGCGGTTGATCAGCTTCTTCACCAATCTGTTTTTCTTCCAGACCTTGTCGCTCGACAGCCGTTCGCCCGCGGAGAACACGCTGGGCCTGTGGGTCATCGCGATGCCGGCCATCGGCGGCCTGGTCATCGGCCTGATCGCGCGCTACGGCACGGAAAAGATCCGCGGCCACGGCATCCCCGAAGCCATCGAGGCCATCCTGTTCGGCAAGAGCAAGATGTCCCCCAAGGTGGCTGTCCTCAAGCCGCTGTCCTCGGCGATTGCCATCGGCAGCGGCGGGCCCTTCGGCGCGGAAGGCCCCATCATCATGACGGGCGGAGCCATCGGCTCGCTCATCGCCCAGTACTTCCACCTGACCAGCGCCGAACGCAAGACGCTGCTGGTGGCCGGCGCCACGGCCGGCATGACGGCCGTGTTCGGCACGCCCATCGCCGCCGTGATGCTGGCCGTGGAACTGCTGTTGTTCGAACTGCGGCCGCGCAGCTTCCTGCCGGTGGCCGTGGCCTGCGCGGTGGCGGGCTTCTGCCGCCCCCTCATCATGGAAGGCGGCGCCCTGTTTCCGCTGCAGACGGAGGTGCTGGGCCCCGTCGGCCTGGTGTCCTGCGCCGTCGCGGGCGTCATCACGGGCGCGCTGTCCTGGGGCCTGTCCACCTCGCTGTACAAGATGGAAGACCTCTTCCTGAAGCTGCCTTTCCATTGGATGTGGTGGCCGGCCCTGGGCGGCCTGGCGATCGGCATCGGCGGCTACTTCCAGCCCCGCGCGCTGGGCGTGGGCTATGACGTCATCGGGGACCTGCTGCACAACAACCTGGCCGTGGGCGTGGTGGTCGGGCTGATCCTGGTCAAGGCGGTGATCTGGGTGATTTCGCTGGCTTCCGGCACCTCCGGCGGCGTGCTGGCCCCGCTGCTCATGATGGGAGCCGCCGTGGGCGTGATCGCCGGCCCCTACATGCCGGGCGGCCAACCGGGCCTGTGGCCGATGATCTTCATGGCCGCCACGCTGGGCGGCATGATGCGCGCGCCCATCATGTCCGTGCTGTTCGCCTTCGAACTGACGCACGACATCAATGCGCTGCTGCCGCTGCTGACCGCCTCGGCCTGCGCCTACGGCTTTACCGTGCTGGTGATGCGCCGGTCCATCCTGACGGAAAAAATCGCGCGGCGCGGCTATCACATCTACCGTGAATACGGCATCGACCCGCTGGAGCGCCACTTCGTCAACGAAGTCATGACCCAGGAGCTGCGCACCATCGACGCCGATACGCCGCTGCGCGACGCGCTGGAAACCTACTTCGACGCCCGGCAGACGCATCGCGCCTATCCCGTGGTGCGCGATGGCGCGCTGGTCGGCATGATCGAACGCAACGCCTTGCTGGAAGGCTTGGCCAATCCCACGGCGCACCGGATGGCCGATCTGTTCGGCGCCAATGTGCCGATCATGGCGCTGCCCGGCGAAACCTGCCGCACCGTCGCCAACCGCCTGGCCGTGCATGGCCTGGAACGCGTGCCGGTCGTGACCGACGCCCAGTCGCGCCGCCTGGTCGGCATCATCAGCCGCAGCGACCTGGTCAAGCCGTCGCTGGCGTTCTCCGAAGAAGAAGAGCGTTTCGAAACCTTCCGCCGCACGCCCCTGCACCGGCTGCAGCAGCGGTTCTCCAAAGCACGGCGGGTGTAACGGCAAAACCATCTTTTCCTGGCGAAAAGATCTTTTCAGCTTGTGAGCGGACACACGGACACCGCCATGGGAAGGTAAATTCCGGCTTCGATTTCATTGTTTCGTCCGGACCATTTTCCATTTCGTGTACAAGTGACCATGTTCGAGATTCCGGCTGGAGACTTCGTCCTGACGATGACGCCGGTGACCTATGTCGCCGACGAGGAAAACGATCGCCGCCGCGATTGGATCACGGTGCGGATGACCGCCGAGGTCCCGGGCATCCGGACCGAAAAGGAATGGATGCTGATGCGCGTCGAATTCGATGCCTTGCGCCAGCGCCTGGACGCGATGCACGAGGCCATCGCGGCCGGCCGCGCGCCGGCGGAAGTGTCGTTCCAGGCCATGGAAGGCGTGCTTGAACTGGGCCTGCGCGTGGTCGACCCGCGGTTGGGCTCCATCCATCTGGACTTCGTCATCCGTCCCAAGCCGGCGAGCGGTTTCCGATTCTCCGGGGCGACCGTCATCGATCAATCGTTTTTGCCCGGCCTGGCGCTGGGGCTGGAGACGCTGGCCAGCTTCGGACTGGACGCGTAGTCAACCTGCCGCCAGGGTCAGCACCACTGCCCCGCCGGTCGTCAGCAGGATATTCGAGACCGCGTACGGCACCGTATAGCCCAGCACGGGAATCTTGCTGCCCGCCTTTTCCTGCACGGCGGCCAGCGCGGCGGTAAATGTCTGCGCGCCCGCCAATGCGCCCAGCAGCAGCAAGGGATTCATACGCAGCACATAACGGCCTACCAGTAATGCGGCGGCCAGCGGGGCGAGCGTGACCGCCACGCCGGCCAGGAATATCGCCAGCCCCAGTTCCTGGACGGCATGCAGGAACTCCGGCCCGGCCTGCAGCCCTGCCCCTGCCACGAACGCGGCCAATCCGAAGGTGATCATGAAGTCCAGCGCCGACTGCGGAATTTCGCCCTGGGTGGGCCTTACCGTGCGCAGCCAGCCGAAGAACAGTCCCCCCACCAGCACGCCCACACTGCTGCCCAGCGTCAGCTTGAGGGCACCGGCCTGGATATACGGCAGCCCGATGAGGGCGCCGATCAGGATGCCGAAGCCGACGATGGAGAGATTGGTGGCGCTGGTCGGCCGCAGCGGATGGCCGACGCTCGCCGCCACGCGTTCCACCGCATGCCGTGGGCCGATCAGCTCCGCGATGTCGCCGCGGTTCAGGCGGCTGGCGGCGCCGAAGGGAATTTCGTGGCCGCCGCGCGTCAGCGTACGCAGCCCGACGCTGCGCAATTCCAGCGTGCGGGCGTCGACCAGCTCCTGCAGGGTGGGCCCGAGCAGCGCGCGATTGGTGACCACGACCCGCAGGATGGCGACCGGGAAGTCCAGCAGTCCGGCCTCGTGCATTTCCGTCCCGAAGCCCGGGCCGGCCGCCACCAGCGCTTCCGTGCGGCCATGGACGACCGCCACGTCGCCCGGCAGCAGCGCGGTGTCCTGCTGCACAGGGATATCCTGGTCGCCTCGCCGGATGCGCTCCACGAAATAGCGCAAGCCGACATGGGCACGTTCGGCCTCGCCCACCCGCCGGCCCGCGAAGTCCGCGTCGGCGCGCACCAGATACGCCCGGGCGGCAAACCGCTGGTAGCCCGATACCACGCCTTCGGCGATGGTCTTGATGCCGTACTGCGCCTCCAGCAGTACGGCCTCGGCGCGCATATCGATACGCAATATGCGGGGCGCGAATACGCTGATGAACAGGATGGACCCGATCGCGCCGAACACATACGTCAGCGCATCCGCGACTGCGACGTGGCTGGCCAGCAGCCTTTGCAGCTCGGGCGAGATTGGCAATGCCATGATCGCGTCCGTCGCCGTGCCGATGGCCGAGGACTGCGTCAGCGCGCCGCAGAACAGGCCCGCGGTCATTCCCGGATCCAGTCCCAGCAGCCGCCCGATCAGCATCGCGAGGGTGATGCCGACGACGGCAACCACCACGGACAGCACCATGGGCTTGGCACCGTCCCGTTTAAGCGCCTGGAAAAATTGCGGACCCGCCGAATACCCGTTGGCGAAGAGGAAAAGGTAGAAAAGGCTCCATCGCAGCTCGCGGTTGATGTTGATACCGGCCTGGCCGATGACCAGGCCGGCGATCAAGGCCCCGGTCACGGTCCCGAGCGAAAACCGGCCCAGGCGGATATTGCCCAGGACATAGCCGATCGGCACGGCCAGGAACATCGCCAGCTCCGGCGACTTGCGCAGCAATGCCACGGCCCATTCGAAAGACATGGCTACTCCTTGCTGCCCGGGGGCAGCGCGTCGTCAGGACACGGTCTAGTGAGCCAACATCATGGCGAAGTACCCGAATATCGTCAGCAGCACTCCCGACACCGCATACGCGACCGGGAAGCCGATCCAGGGTACCGAACTGTCGATTTCCTTCGCCGCTTCGCGGCACGGTCCGGAATGGCTGCGCGCCCCCGCCGTAACGCCCATCAATACCGCGGGATTGGTCTTGAACAGGTGGTGTCCGATCGCCCAGACGATGAAGGGCGGAATGGTGCAGGCGACGA
Source organism: Bordetella sp. H567 (assembly GCF_001704295.1). NCBI lineage: Bacteria > Pseudomonadati > Pseudomonadota > Betaproteobacteria > Burkholderiales > Alcaligenaceae > Bordetella > Bordetella sp. H567. The sequence goes on along the minus strand of NZ_CP012334.1, from coordinate 2,697,123 downwards.
AGCCCACCAGGAATATCTTCAATGCGATGGCGCCGGTCAATTGCTCCAGCAAGGTCGCCCCGGCGTTCAGGCCCACGATGGCGACGAACACCACCAGGCCCAGGTCCTCCAGGATGTTGCGTGCCGCATTGGGCGTGCTGCCGAAGAACCGCAGCCGCGACGAAATCGACGCAACGACGATTCCGGACACCAGCAGGCCGCCCGCGTTTCCCAGTCCCACCCTGCTGCCGAAAGCCGGGAAGTCGATCTTTCCGATCAGAAAGCCCAGGATCATGCCGGCCGCCAAGGTCAACAGATCCGTCGCGGTGCTGGGGCGGGCAATGATGCCGAAGATCTCCCCTGCGCGGGTCACCGCGGGCTTCAGGCCGGTGATGAACAGCACGTCACGCTTCTTCAGCGTGGTTTCGAGGCCGATGGGCATGGGTACGCCCGAACGTTCGATCTTGGTCAGCTGTACCTGTCCGGCGATATCCGAATCGCGAAAGGACTTCAGCGGCTTGCCGACAACATCGTTGGACGTGACCAGGATTTCGGCCTGGTCCAGCGGCACGTTCAGCGCTTTCGGGTCGGCCACCTCCGGACCCAGCAGCCCCATTTTCGCGGTCAGCATTTCCAGACGGCCCCCCAGCGCCACGACATCTCCCAAGCGCAGCACGGTATCGGGTTCCGCGCCCAGCGACTCATTGCCCCGGCGGACGTTGATGACCCGGTATTCCGGATGGTCGTGGCGGAACTGGGCGATGGTCTTGCCCGCCGTGTCGGGGTTTTCCAGCTGGTAGGCGCGCAGGCCGCCCGCCCGGTAACCGGACAGCCCGGCAGCATCGACATTGTTCACGCCGTACGCTTCCTCGTACTGCCTGGCCGCGGCCTTCGCGTCCAGCCCCCACCAGCGCGGCAAATATTTGACGATCAGGATAATGCCGACCGTGCCCCAGATATAGGTGATGCCGTAGGACAAGGCAATCATTCCCGTCGCCGCTTCGGGCGTCATGCCCGGGGGCAAGGCCACCACGCCGTCGAGGACGGCCTGTTCGGCCGAACCGATTGCCGCGGACATCGTCTGGCTGCCCGCCAGGATGCCCCCCGCCGCGCCTACCGGCAGATCGGCCAGCCGCGTCCCTATCACGACCAGGGCCAGGCCGAGCACCGGCGCGAGCACCGCCAGAAAGGTAAAGCGCAGGCTGTCGCGCCCCAGGCTATTGATGAACGACGGGCCGACGCGCAGGCCGACTCCGTACATGAACAGGTAATAGAAAAGAAGCCGCACGAAGTTGTCCAGCTGCAGCTTGATACCGTATGTGGACGCCCAGATGGACAGTACGGCGCCCACGATGACGGCGCCCGCCACCATGCCCAGGCCATACCCCTTGATGGTGACCCGCCCCAGCCACACGGATAGCCCGACGGTAAAAAAGAGCAGCACGTAAGGGTTCGCCTTCAGAAATCCGAAAAACCATACCATGGCCGTTTCTCCTTGCTTTTATTGAGTGGCGTGGCGCCGGGCGTAGCCGGCGCCGCGCGAAGGCTAGCGCGTACCGCGTGTCTTCCCGATGATCGATGGCTTGATCAGCTTGATGCCTCGTGCCGCGTTGTAACCATGGATCTCCTTCACATCCAGCTTGCGCATGAACCCTATCGTGTCCGTGTCGATGATCTGCCCCGGCACCATGATGGGAAAGCCGGGTGGATAGGGGATGACGAAATTGGCCGACACCAGTTCCGGACCATTCGCCAGTCTGTCGTCCAGCGACGTGCCGGTCAGGGGGAGATACTCGCAATCCTCCTCGCTGTAGGCGGCAAAGAAGGCGGTACGCATGTCGCCCTCCAGCGTGTCGCTGCCTGGATCCTCGCGATAGCCGTCATGGAAGCGACTGAAATTCGGGAGGTTGGGCACGTCCTCCATCAGGCTCCTCACCTTGGCGGCAAACGCCTCCTGACCGGCCTCGCCTGCTTCCTGGAGCCCCGCTTCGATTTCCTCGGAGATTTCCAGCAGCACCTTGATCAGCAGCGCCACGTCGCTGCGCGTGTTGTTGATGTTGCTCTGTAACAGCACGCTGTTGCGCGAAGTCTTGTTCAACTGGATGTTGTAGCGGGAGGCCAGCAGGTTCTTGAAGCTCGTCCCGTCAAACCCCGCCGTGCCGCAAACCAGCGTGATGCGCGTCGGGTCCAGCACGAACTCGTCTTCCTTTATCGCCTTGGCCGCCGTCAGCCAGTTGGTTCCAGGCGCCAGGTAGTCGACGAATCCGGATGGCCGGAATTCCGCGGGAACCATTTTGTCCGCGCCCAGCACGCTGAAATACTTGGAGATCAGGGGATGACCCGCGACCGCCTTGCGGATGGCCAGCGCGATTTCGATCGCGCGCATCACGAGTTCGTAGCCTTCCAGCTCCATCTGGCGGCGCGCCACGTCCAGCGAACCGATAATCTGCGCGTTCGGCGAGGTCGACGCGTGGATGAAGACCGCCTCGCGAAAGGCGGAGGCATGATGGTTGTAGTCCTCGTCACGCACGGCCACGATGGAGCCTTGTCGCAGGCAGGACATGGACTTGTGGACGGAATCCGTTTCGTACACCCGTATGCGCATCTTGCGGGGATCGGGCACCAGGCGCCGATCCAGCAGGCGGGGATCCTGGGGATCGAGATCTTCGCCCAGCTCCTGTGCCTGTGCGTTCCAGGCCTCCATCGCCGACGGTTCGGCGCGCCAGGCTTGCAGCGCTTCGGCCGCGCCCATGGCCGTGCGCTGCCGTAGAAACGGCGACCACCGGGCGAAGCCGAACCACGCCTCGTCCCACAGAAATATCAGGTCCGGCTTGATGGCCAGGCATTCCTCCATGACCCGGCGCGTGTTGTAGATATGGCCGTCGAAGGTGCAATTCGTCAAGGTCACCATCGCCACGCGGTCCAGCCTGCCTTCGGCCTTCAGCGCCAGCAGCGCCTGCTTGATGGTGCGCAGCGGCACCGCGCCATACATCGAATACTCCGTCATCGGGAAGGCTTCCACATACAGCGGCTGGGCGCCGGAGAGCACCATGCCGTAGTGGTGGGACTTATGGCAGTTGCGATCGACGATGACGATATCGCCCGGCTTGGTCACCGCCTGGTAGACCATCTTGTTGGAGGTGGAAGTGCCGTTGGTGACGAAGAACACGTGGTCGGCCCCGACGGCCCGGGCGAACTTCTCCTGCGCGGCCTTGATATTGCCCGTGGGCTCGAGCATGCTGTCCAGTCCGCCGGTGGTCGCCGAGGTCTCCGCCAGGAAAAGGCTCAAGCCGTAGAACTCGCCGAAATCGCGTATCCAGTTCGATTTGATGATGGATTTTCCGCGCGCGATCGGCAGCGCATGGAAGGTACTGATGGGACGCGAGGCATAGCGCTTCAGATTGTCGAAGTGCGGCGTCTCCTGCCGGTCCTGCACGCCCTCCAGGATATTCAGGTGTATTTCCATGGGTTCTTCCACCTCGTAGAAGACCCGCCGGATCGCCGACGCCGCCCGATCGCCGGCCAGCTTCTCGACCTCGCGGTCGGTCAGCAGATAAATGTCCAGCTCGGGACGCAGTCGTTTCAGCACGCTCGCCAGCTTGACACCGACCTCGCGCGGCGCGTCCGTCGATGTATCCAGGTTCTGGTAGACCGTCAGGAAGTCGCGCAGCAGCGGCACGTCATGCTGGGACGGCACCGGGATGCCGTCGTAGATCACCACCGCCTCTATCTTCCCGTTCAGCACCGCGGCCAGGAAGGCATCCTCGAAGCTGCCGACCATGACAGGTTCGTAGATCGCGAAGTCATCGGGCCGTCGCAGACGACGGATTTCCTCGGCCATGGCAGGCAGGCGTGCCGCCGGGGCCGGGGAAACGAACAAGGCCTCGAAATACGGGCGCCGTCCCTGGGCGCCGCCCAGCCCCGGGGGCCTGCGATCGGGCGCTTCATCGACCGCGTCCTCCCTGGCTTCCCATTCCCCGTCGTTGTAGCGGTAGCTGCCTGAGAGCAGCGCGTTGCTCATGCGCAGGATCAACCTTGCCGCGCCCAAGGCATCGCTATCGGCGATGCGCTCGTCCAGGACCCGAAGCAGATGCGCGCCGGGATAGGCGAAATAGCTTTCCATGGGCCGTAGCGCCGACAGCGCATCGCGCACGGCGTCCACGTCCCTGCTTTCCTTGCCGCCGCGTGCTTGCGCGGCCCAAGTCTGCGCCTTGGCATTCAGATCGCGCCAGCGATCCGCGCGCGCGGCCGAGTTCGCAAACAAATGGTCCAGTTGCTGGCCACTGCCTGTTCCGTTCTTCATGGCATTCCCCATACGTTTCCGGTACCGGGGGCAGCGCGTCGGCGACTGATTCCTATCGATGTCGATCTCTATTGGCGGTGTAGGATTGCCGACGGCGTGTTCCCCAGTTTCCCGGTCGTCGCGATGCGCGACATGGTTTCCCGATGAACATTAGCGATGCACGCACACTACCTGCCCTCCCCCTTCAATCCGAAGCCGCGGTTTCCGGCCCGGTCATGCGCTCCGCATCCAGTACCCAGCCTCCGCCCATCGCCTTGTACAGCTGGACCATGGACGCGAAGACTGCACCTTGGGTCTGCGCCTGCTGCAGCTGTGAGTTGAACAGGCTGCGTTCGGCGTCCAGCACTTCGATATAGCTGGTGTAGCCGCCTTCGTACCGCAGGCGGGCCAGGCGCGCGTAACGGCCCAGCGCCTCCACCTGCTTGCCCTGCACAGCCAGCGCCTCGCGCGTTTTGCGCAGGCTGATCAGGGAGTCGGACACCTCCTGGAAGGCGACCTGTATGGATTTCTCGTATTGCAGCAGGACCTGCTGGTGCTGCGCTTCGGCCTGCCGCACCTGGCCGCCGATGGCGCCGGCCGTGAAGATCGGCACCGTGACCACACCGGCAAAGGACCAGACCTTCGACGCACCGGTGAACAGATTGGAGAACTGGGTGCTGGCGGTTCCGAATGCGCCCGTCAGCGAAATCGTCGGAAAATACAGCGCGCGCGCCGCGCCTATCAGCGCATTGGCGGCGATCAGGTTCTGCTCCGCCTGCCGCAGGTCGGGCCGGCGCGTCAACAGCTGGGACGGAAGTCCCGCCGGCAGGTCGGGCAGCACCAGCTGGCCCAGTGCACGGTCTCGCGGGACGGCGGTGGGATTGCGGCCCAGCAGGATCGAAAGCCCGTCTTCCTGCTGCCCGATCTGCAGCTCCAGTTGTGGTATCGTGGCCAACGCGGCCTGGTATTCGGACTGGCTTTGTGCCAGCTCCATTTCGGACACTTCGCCATAGCTGTAGCGCAGCGTGAAGATGCGCACGGATTCGCCGCGACTGTCCGCGGTGGCGTGGGCGATGTCCAGTTGCCGATCCAGTGCCACCAGGTTGATATAGGCGGACGCCACGGAGGCGACCAGCGCCAGGATCGTCGCCCGCCTGCCCTCTTCGCTGGACAGCAGCAGGGCGCGCGCGGCTTCGGTCTGCCGGCGCAGGCGCCCGAACACATCGATTTCCCAGGATGCGGATAGCGTGGCCGAATACTGGTTGAATACCGGCCCGACGTTCTCCGGCAGGCCGACCGAGCCGATCGGCAGTCCCTGTCGTTCCGCCTGTACCCCGGCGCCCACCTGCGGAAACAGTTGTGCGCGGGTGGTCTGCAGCTGTCCCAGGTATTGCTCGATGCGGGCGGCGGCGATCTGCACGTCCTTGTTGCCGGCCAGCGCCTGCGCGATCAGCGTGTCCAGGGTCGGATCCTGGAATTGCCGCCACCACACCGTATCGACGACCTCGCGCGCTTCCTGGTCGGCGAATCGGAAGGACGGCGGCGTATCGATCTCGGGGTGCTTGTAGTCCGGGCCGAGCAGGCATCCGCCAAGGAGCATGCAGACGACCGGGGCGATGGCGGCTACACGCATATCATTCGCCATCGCGCTTGGCCGACGGCCGCGGGCCGACCGCGGCCGCGCCATGCGCCACGCCGCCCGGCGGCGCATCGTGCCTGCCGGCGGCCACGTCCGCCGCGGCCGGCGATTCGGGCGCGGGCTGCCCGCCCTTTTTCTCCGACATTCTCTCCAGGACATAGAAGAACATCGGAATGAAGAACACGGCGATGACCGTGGCGCCGAGCATGCCGCCGATCACCCCGGTGCCGATCGAATGGCGGCTGTTGGCGGCGGCACCCGTGGCGATGGCCAGCGGCACGCAGCCCAGGATGAAGGCCAGCGACGTCATGATGATGGGCCGCAGCCGCTCGTTGGCCGCGACGACGGCGGCATCGTAGATCGATGCGCCGGTCTGGCGGTTCAGCACCGCGAACTCGAAGATCAGAATGGCGTTCTTTGCCGCCAGGGCAACCAGCATGGTCAGGCCGATCTGGAAATACACATCGTTTTCCAGGCCTCTGGCGAGCGTGGCGGCCAGCGCCCCGAACAAGGCGAAAGGCACGGTCATCAGTACGCCCAGCGGCAGGCTCCACTTCTCGTATTGCGCCGCCAGGATAAGGAATACCATCACCAGCCCGAAGGCAAAGACCAGGACGGACGTATTGCCCGCCTTGCGCGATTCGTAGGCCTCGCCGCTCCATCCCAGCGAGTATCCGGAAGGCAGCACCTCGGCCCCGATCTCTTCCAGGACCTGCGTGGACTGGCCCGCGCTATAGCCCGGCGCCGTGTTGACGGTTACCTTGATGGCGGGGAAGTTGTTAAAGCGCGTCACCAGGTCGGGGCCCGTGACGTACCGGGTCCGGACCACCGAACTCAAGGGCACCATGTCGCCGTTCTTGCTGCGGGTGTAGATTTGCGACAGGTCTTCCGGCCGCAGGCGGTAAGCCGATTCCGCCTGCAGGATCACCTGCCACAGCCGGCTGGAGCGATTGAACTGGGACACGTACAAGGACCCGAACATGGTTTGCATGGCGCTGTACACGTCCTCCACGGGCACGCCCAGCGTTTCGGATTTGTCGCGGTCCACCTCCACCAGGAGCTGCTGCGAGGAGGCGTTGAAGGTGGAGGTCACCCGCGCCAGTTCGGGCCGCTGCTGTGCCTTGGCGATATAGCGCTGCACCACGCCGGCCAGCTGCGCGATCGTGGCGTCGCCCTGGCTTTGTATCCACACCTCCGTGCCGCCGGTCGTCCCCAGCCCCGGAATGGCGGGCGGATTGACGGGCACGACGATGCCCTCCTGCACATGCGCCAGGTTGGCGTAGGCCGCCAGCAGCACGGCCCGGGCGTTCTGCGTGCGGATGTTATCCGACGTATACCGCTCGTCGAACGACTTGAATCCGACGAAGAATGTCGCGGCATTATTCTTGTTCTGGTTGTCCAGCAGGCTATAGCCGTCGACCATGGCCACGGCGGCGACGGCGGGCTGTTCCAGGAAATAGTCCGTCACGCGGCGCGACACGTCGCCGGTGCGATCCAGGCTGGCCGCGTCCGGCATGATGACCTGGCCGAGCAGGTAGCCCTGGTCTTCCGGCGGCAGAAAAGAAGTCGGCAGGATGCGCATCATCCAGACCGACAGCCCCACCAGACCGGCGAACAGCAGCAGCCCGATCGCGGAGCGCCGGATCATCCATTTGACCCCGCTGGTATAGCCGTTCGTCATCCGCGTGAAGTTGCGCTCGAACCAGCGGAAAAAGCCTTTCTTCTCATGGTGGCCGGGCTTGAGCAGCAAAGCCGCCAGGGCGGGCGACAGGGTCAGCGCGACCACCCCCGAAAGCACCACCGAGATGGCGATCGTGATGGCGAACTGCTTGTAGAGCTGTCCCGTGATCCCGCCGATGAAGGCGACCGGAATGAATACCGCGCACAGCACGAGGACAATGGCCACGACGGGGCCGGCCACCTCGTCCATGGCCCGCTTGGCGGCGGCCTTGGGATCCAGCTTGTGCACGGTCATATTGCGTTCGACGTTTTCGATCACGACGATGGCGTCATCGACCACGATGCCGATGGCCAGCACCATGCCGAACAACGTCAGCATGTTGATCGAAAATCCCAGCGCCAGCATGCCGACACAGGTCCCCACGATCGAGATCGGCACCGCGACGATGGGAATCAGCGTCGCGCGCAGGCTCTGCAGGAAGACGTACACCACAATGACCACCAGCACGAGCGCTTCGAAGAAGGTGTGGATGACATCGCTGATGGAGGCCCGCGTGAATTCCGTGGTATCCATCGCGATGCTGTACTCCAGCCCTTCCGGAAAGGTCTTCTTCAGCTCGGCCAGCGTGGCCCGCACCCGGTTGGACACGTCCAGCGCGTTGGCGCCCGGTTGCTGGTACACCGCCAGGACGGTCGCCGGCTTGCCCTGGTAGCGGCTGCGTATGGAATAGTCCTTCTGCCCCAGTTCGGCCCTGCCGATGTCCTTCAGCCGCACAATGGCGGCACCGCCGCTGGCGGCCCGGATGATGATGTTCTCGAACTCGGCGGGCTCCGTCAGGCGGCCGCGGGTCGTCACCGCGAAGGACTGCTCCACCGGGCCGCCGGTCGGCGACTGGCCGATACGGCCCACGGCGAACTGTTCGTTCTGGTTGGACACCGCCTTCTGCACGTCGGCAGCAGTGACCTTCAGCTGCGCCATGCGATCGGGCTTGAGCCAGATGCGCATCGCGTAGTCCGGCGTGCCGAAGATGGCCGACTGGTTGGCGCCCGGTATGCGCTTCAGTGCGTCCAGTACATAGATATTCGTGTAGTTGGCGATATACGTCGCATCGTAGCGCTGCTCGGGCGAGTACACCGCGATCACCATCATGAAGGCGGAAGACTTCTTCTGCACCTGTATGCCCTGGGCCTGTACGGACTGCGGCACCTGGGGCAAGGCCAGGTTCACCCGGTTTTGCACGTCCACCTGCGCCAGTTCCGGATTGGTGCCGATCTCGAAAAACGCATTGATCGTCAGGTTCCCCGTGGAGGAGCTGGACGAATTCATGTAGATCATATTGTCGGCGCCATTGACCTGCTGCTCGATGGGCGCCGCGACGTTGTTCGCCACCACATCGGCGCTTGCGCCGGGATAGGTCGCGCTGATGGTGATCTGGGGAGGCGTGATCTCCGGATACTGCGCGACGGGAAGCACCAGCATCGCGACGGCCCCTGCCAGCGTGATGATGATGGAAATTACCGAGGCGAAGATCGGGCGGTCGATGCAGAAGTGCGAAATGTTCATCCTCGGCTCCGGCGATCAACCGTTGGACCTGCTGTCAGCCTGGCGTGGCGGACCCGCGGCATCTCCGTGCTCGCGCTGCCCGGCATTGCCCGCGGCGCCGCTTTCCCCGCCCGGGCCGCCGCCACTGCCGCCGGCCGCCCCATCCGGCACGATCTTCAGCGGTGTATCGGCCGCGACCCGTATCGCGCCATCGACGACGATCCGTTCGCCCGCCTTCAAGCCTTCCAGGATGAACCAATCATCGCCCTGCCAGCTGCCGACCTCCACCACCTGCTGGTGCGGCTTGTCATCCTTGTCCACCACCCAGACGAAATGGCTTTTCGAGCCCTGCAATACGGCTCTTTGCGGCACCAGGACGGCATTCGGGCGTATCGCTCCCGATACGCGCGCCCGCACGAACTGGCCCGGCCGCAGCACGCTGTCGGGATTGGAGAACGATGCGCGCACCAGGAACGTGCCGGTCTGGGTGCTGAACGCGGGATTGGCAAAGTCGATATGCCCGACCTGCGGGTACTGCGATCCGTCGGCCAGGATGACCGCGACATCGAACTGGCTTCTGGGCGGAAAACGCAATTGCCCCTTGTTGATCTGGTCCCGATAGGACAGCAGTTCGTTCTCGGAAATACTGAAGTTCACCCACATGGGATCGACCTGGTAGACGTAGGTCAGCAGGCTTTGGGTGGTGGCGGTCACGTAGCTGCCATCCTGTTGCCGCGCGAAGCTGGACACGCCCTTCAGCGGGGATTTGATCGTGGTGTAGCTCAGGTTCAGTTCGGCGGCCTGCACCTGGCCCTGCGTGGCGATGACGGCAGCGGCGGCCATCTGTTCGTTGCCCACGGCGTCGTCCAGGTCCTTCTTGCTGATGGCGTTCTGGGCCACCAGCGGCCGCACGCGCGCCAGGTTGGCGCGCGTGACGGTCCAGCGCGCCTGCTGCTGGGCCAGTTGTCCCTTGGCCGTCTGCAGCGCTGCCTGGAACGGCCTAGGGTCCATCAGGAACAGCGTCTGGCCTTCCCGCACCAGATCGCCTTCGACGTAGGTGCGCTTGTCCAGGAAGCCGTCCACGCGCGCGCGGATTTCGACCTCGCGCGAGCTTTGCGTCTGGGCCGTGAATTCGAAGGCGACGGGGGTATCGCGGGTAGCGACGGTTTGAATGCTGACGGCGACGGGTTCACGGGGCAGGTCCACCGGTGCCTTGTGGCATCCGGACAGCAGTGCCCACAGGAACGCTTGGGTCACAAAGAGGCGTTTGGACATGCGGACCCTCGTGAAGGCACGACATATGCTGGCCCTGGCCTTGCCGCCACCGCTCAGGGAGACTGGGATCGCCTGATCAGAATACGCTTGCTTTTATTCTGGCGGCGTAACCGTACTGCTTCTACGCCAAACAGTGGTAGGCGGACGATTGAACGGCCCCGCGGTGCGTCGGCAAGCGCGCGTGCGCCGCGCCACCGCAGGCCCATCACCCTGAGCAAGCGCGACCGCTCCCGGTCACCGGCGCCCTGGCCGCCATCGGCCGCGCCACCGCCCCGGCGCTCGCCCGTGATGGCCACCGTATCGTCGCTGCCCGGCGGCAGGTCCCCTTTCTTGCCGGCCAGTGCATCGCCGCCGCTGGCGGCCACACCGCACAATCAGGCACACTTGCGTCGGCCTTTCCCGCCATCCCTGCGCAAGCCGCTCACGCGGGCTTGCACAAGCCGGCGCGACGAGCCTGGCCGCGGACGGCCAGGCTCCCAGCGAGCCATGGGCGGAACCGGCTTCGGCTTTCATCATCGACAAGGAGCATCGCCATGAGCGCCATCAACGTACCGACCCGCGAAGAGGTATCCCCCGCCAACCAGGCCATCTTCGATACCTTGAAGAAGAAGTTGGGCCGCGTGCCCAACCTGTACGCCACCTTCGCCCATTCGGAGCACGCGCTGGGCAACTATCTCGCTTCCCAGAGCGCCAAGAGCAGCATCACGGGCAAGGCGCGCGAAGTCGTCAATCTCGCCGTGAGCGAGGTCAATCAATGCGAATACTGCCTGGCCGCGCACACCATCATCGGCCGCAAGAACGGCTTGAGCGACGAACAGATGCTGGAGATCCGCGGCGGCAGGGCCACGTTCGACGCCAAGCTCGATGCCCTGGCGCGCCTGGCCAAGGACATCGTCGTGCGCCATGGACATCCGGACCCGTCGGTGGTGGATGCCTTTTTCGCCGCGGGCTGGGACAAGGGGAATCTGGTCGACGTGATCTGCACCATCGCTGACATGACGGTGACCAACTACCTGCATGGCACGACCAAGGTACCCGTGGACTTCCCGGCCGCGCCGGCGCTGAACCGCTGACGGCGCACCGGCCGGGCCGCCTTGCACTGCCTATCCGGCGCGACATGGCCGGATGGGCAGCGCGGCTCAAACAGCGACTTCGCCCGCCCGCGGCAGCGTGGGGTTCGAGCACACCCACAGGATTCGCGCATCCTCGTCGCCCGCCACGCAGGCGTGGCCCATGGTGCTGTCGAAATAGCAGGAATCGCCTTCGGCCAGTTCCATGGGCTGGTAGTAATCGGTGTGCACGGTGATCCTGCCGTGCAGGACGTAGATGAACTCCTCGCCGGCATGATGCAGCATCGCGGGAAAGGCCTTCAGCGTGCGGGCCTTGATGGTGGCCAGCAAGGGCACGAACTGCTTGTGCGCGAGTTCGGCGCACAGGACTTCATAGTCGTATTGTTCCGTGGCGTGCATCACGCCTTGGCCGCGGCGCGTCAGGCTGCGGCGGGCCGTGGGGGCGGCCAGCGGCTCGTCGTTGAAGAGCTCGCCCACCTGGATGTTCAAGCCTTGCGCCAGCGCCGCGATTTTCTCGTAGGTGGGCGACAACTGGCCTTTCTCTATCTTGGACAGCGTCGACACGGAAATCCCGCAGCGCGCGCTCAATTGCTGCAGGGTCAATTGGGCCTCGCGGCGCAGGCGGCGCAATTTGCGCGACAGCAGGCTGTCGGCCGAGGCAGGGTCATTCCCGCGATGGGGTGCGCCTGACGCAGCGTCACGCGCCGCCGGATTTGCCGGCCCTTCGTTGCGCGTGGGCCGTGCTTTCACTGCTCTGTCCATGAAGGCTCCCGTACGACCATATCGATGACTCGCGCCTCTGAAACCACGCGGATTCTAGCAAACGCCTATTTGAAGCCGGATCCGACAATGCCGGGATAACCACTAGAAATCTATCTTAACAAAGAGATTTTTATCGGATACGATAATTTATCGCCGAATTGAGCTCGCCGCTTCTCATACGTGGACAACGGCAACGATGCGAACGGTGATTCCGCATGCGCTCCGCCCGAGCCAGCGCGACAACGACCCAGGGGAATCGATCCATGCTGAATTGCCTGAACATCCGCTTTGCCGGCGCCCGCGGCCGCGGCCCGCGCCTCTTCGATATGCGGCCACCGCGCGCCGCTGCCGTCGCCCTGATGCTGGCTGCCGGCCTGGCAACGGCCGTTGCACCGGGCAAGGCGGCCGCCGAGGACGCATCGGGCTATCCCAGCCGCCCCATCACTTTCGTCGTGCCCTCGCCCGCCGGCGGCACCTCCGACGTCATCGCGCGATTGGCCGCGCGCAAGCTCAGCGACAAACTGGGCCAGTCCATCATCGTGGAGAATCGCGCCGGCGCCAACGGCTATATCGGGACGATGGCGGTGCTGCGCGCGCCCAAGGATGGTTATATGTACGCCGTGATGTCCGGCAGCCTGCATTCGTTCACGCCGGCGATGGTGAACAAGATGCCGTTCGACCCCATCGACGACTTCGCGCTGGTATCGCGTCTGGCCGAATACCCCTACATCCTCGTCACCAGCAAGAACTCGCCGTACAACACCCTGGCCGATCTGATCAAGGCCGGCAAGGACGGCAAGACCGAATTGTCCTATGGCTCCTACGGCCTGGGCAGCTCGCCGCACCTGATCACCGAACTGCTCAAGCTGAAGACCGGCATGGCGGCCACGCATATTCCCTACAAGGGCGGCGGCCAGTCCTCGGGCGACCTGATCGGCGGCCAGATTTCCTTCATGTTCAGCTCGCTGCCCGCGGCGACCGCGCAGGTGAAAGGTGGCCAGGCCAAGGCGCTGGCCATTACGTCGGCGCAGCGCAACCCGTCTTTCCCGAATGTGCCCACGGTGGCCGAAACGCTGCCCGGCTTCGAGACCACCAGCTGGCTAGGGCTGGGCGCCGCAAAGGGCACGCCCGCCTACGCCACCGATAAAATCCGCAACGCCCTGATCGCGATTTCCAAGGATCCGGAGTACATCACGGCCATGCGCGGCATGAGCGCCGAGGTCAAGGTGGATGCGTCGGCGGCGGAATTCCATCAATACATGGCGAGCGAGCTGGCCAAATGGAACGAGGTCGTCAAGGAGGCGAAGATTCCCAAGCAGGAAGAGTAAAGCGTCAGACAGGCAGCTCCGCCCCCGCCGATCGACCGCCCGCCGGATGCCCCCGCACCCGGGCGCATTTCACCCGCCAGGACCCCATGGACACCGCCAAGCGCATCCACGAAGAAGCCATCGTCATCGACGCCACCTGCCCCCTGCTGCAGAACGATGCCACCCATCTGGGCCTGTACCAGAAAGGCGGCGCCACCGCGGTCGCGCCCACCGTGCGCGCCAACACCGGCACCAGCGCCGACGCCATCCTGAGCTTCGGCTACTGGAACCGCCTGGCGCGCGAGCGCGACGACCTGGTGGTGGTGCGCAAGGCCGACGACATCGTGCAAGCCAAGAAGGACGGCAAGATCGGCGTGATCCTGCACTTCCAGGGCACCGAAGTGCTGGACCGCAGCATCGACATCATCGACGCCTATCACGCCATGGGCTTGCGCGTCGTGCAGCTGACCTACAACAAGCGCTGCCACGTGGGCGACGGTTGCGAGGAACCGAGCGACGCCGGCCTGAGCCGCTACGGCCGCGCCGTGGTGCGCCGCCTGAACGAAACGCACATCGTGGTGGACTGCTCGCACACCGGATTTCGCACGTCCATGGACGCCATCGAGGCGTCCACCGAACCGGTCGTGCTGTCCCACGCGAATTCGCGCACCGTGCGCAACGTGCCGCGCAACGTGCCCGACGAGCTCTATCGCGCCATCGCGGGTAGCGGCGGCGTGATCGGCGTGGTCGGTTTTCCGAATTTCGTGTCCGCCGACCCGCGTCCTTCGCTGGATCAGTTCATCGACCACATCGAGCACATCGCCGGCCTGGTCGGCATCGACCACGTGGGGCTGGGCATCGACTACTACCTGGGCCAGCATCCGTTCTCCTCCGACGAGGATGCCATGCAGCTGTTTCGCCAACGCGTCGCCTGGGGCGTGTGGTCCGCCGAATCGTATCCCGAGCCGCCCTATTACTACCCGGCCGGCATCGAAACGCCGGACAAGCTGTGGTCGCTGGCCGGCGGCCTGCTCGCGCGGGGCTTTGGCGAGGAAGACATCAAGAAGGTGCTGGGCGGCAACTGGCTGCGCCTGTACCGCCGCATCTGGGGTTGAGCCGCGCATGTCAGCTTCCGGAAAGCGCGTCGTCGTGATCGGCGCGGGTATCGTGGGCCTGAGCACCGCGCTGTACGCACAGCGGCGGGGACACCACGTCACGGTGCTGGACCCGCGCGGCTTCGCCGGCGGTGCGTCCGCCGGGAATGCGGGCATCCTGGCGGTCAGCGACTGCGTGCCGATCGGCACGCCGGAGCTGCTGCGCCAGTTGCCGCGGCTGCTACTGAGCCGCGACGGCCCGTTGACGCTGCGTTGGGCCTATGCGCCACGCATGGTGTCATGGTTCTACCGCTTCATGCGCGCCTGTGCGCCCTCGCGCCTGGGACCGGCCATGGAAAGCCTGGCCACGCTGCTGGCGGCGGCCAAACAAAGCCATCAGGAACTGGCCGCGGCGGCGGACGCGGCCGCGATGATCCGTCCGGCCGGCTGGATCAAGGCCTGCGAAACCGACGAGGCGTTTCGCGGCATGCAGGCCGATATCGGCCGCATACGCGACCACGGCATCGAATGCCGCTACATGGGGCAGGACGAACTGCGGATGCGCGAGCCGAACCTGGCGCCCATCTTCCGCCATGCGTTCGCCCATCCGGTGTGCGACCAGATCGTCGATCCGGCCGCCTACGTACAACGCTACGGCCAGGCCTTCCTGGCCGGCGGCGGCACCCATATCCGCGCGGAGGCCGTCACCGTGGAACGCAGGGATGGCGTGGCCACGGGCGTGCTTACCCAGACCGAGCGCTACGACGCCGACCATGTCGTCATCGCCGCGGGGGCCTGGTCCAAGCCGCTGTGCGCGGGCCTGGGCGTTTCGGTGCCGCTGGATACGGAGCGCGGCTATCACCTCGCGCTGGCCGCCGATGCCGGCACGCTGGCCAGCGCACCCGTGTTCTGGGCGGAAAAATCCATCGTGATGTCGCCCCAGGACGGCCGCCTGCGGGTCACCAGCAGCGTGGAGTTCGCGGGCTTGCAGGCACGGCCCGACTTCCGCAAACTGCGCGCGCTGGTGCCGGAAATCCGCCGCGCCCACCGCCGTCCGCCCGGCGCGGTGCAAGCGGAATGGCTGGGCTTCCGGCCGTCCATGCCGGACTCGCTGCCGGTCATCGGCCCCGCGCCCGGCACGCCCAACGCCTTGCTGGCATTCGGCCATGGCCATCTGGGCCTGACCATGGGACCGGTCACCGGCGCGCTGGTGTCCGAACTGATCGATGGCGCGACGCCGCGCGTCGATCTGCGCCCTTTCTCCCCCTTGCGTTTTGTCCGAGGATAACTTGCAGATATTCGACAGCGTCACGACTGAATCGCGTCTGCCGTTCGACCGGCTCATCCCCGCGTTGGAACAGATATTCATCCGCGGCTGCACGGTGCCGCGCCGCCACAATCACATCCTGCGCGAAAGCGAGGGCGCCAAGGACAGCCTGCTGATCATGCCGGCATGGCAGGACGATTACCTGGGCATCAAGCACGTGACGATTTTTCCGGGCAACGGCGCGCGGCAGCTGCCCGGACTGCATTCGACCTACACGCTGTACAACGCCGTCACGGGCGTGCCGCTGGCGCTGATCGACGGCGACCAGATCACCGTGCGGCGCACGGCGGCGGCCTCGGCCCTGGCCGCGTCCTTCCTGGCGCGGCCCGACGCGCATCGGCTGCTGGTGGTGGGCGCAGGCAATGTGGCGACGGCGCTGGCTCCGGCCTATGCAGCCGTGCGGGATATCCGGCAGGTGCGCGTATGGGACCGCCATCCCGCGAAAGCTGCCGCCCTGGCGGACAAGCTGTCGGCGGGCGGCTTTGACGCGGCGGTCGCGCCGGACCTGGATGCCGCCGTCCGGGAAGCGGAGATCGTCAGCTGCGCCACGTTGGCGCAGCAGCCGCTGGTGCGGCGCGCCTGCCTGCAAGCCGGCACGCATGTCGACCTGATCGGCAGCTTCCAGCCCTTCATGCGCGAATCCGACGACGCGACTTTCGCCGATACCTCGGTATTCGTCGACACGGAAGAAGCCCTGGACAAATCGGGCGACCTGCTCTCGCCCATCGCCGCCGGGGTCTTCAGCCGCGATCGGGTTCTGGCCACGCTGGAAGCGCTGTGCCGCCGCCAGCATCCCGGCCGCCGCGCGGCGGATGAAATCACGGTCTACAAGGCGGTGGGCGCCGCCTCGGAAGACCTCGCCGCCGCGATGCTGGTGTACGGCGGCGGCTGAGCTTGCCGCCTGGCGAACCGCCATCGCGCGGCCATCCGCCATCGCGGCATCGTGCTGATACCGCCGTCATCCCCTACCACGACACCATGTCGCGCATGGCCTGCCTGGCGGCCTGCGTGCCTTCCTCGATGGCGTGTTCGAGCAAGCCGCGATATCCCGAACGCACGGCACCGGCGGCATAAAGCCCGCCGGGCGCGGCGCACAGCGACGCATCGGTGCGTACGAAGCCACCCGCATCGCGCGCCACGAAGGCGGGCAGGAATGCGCTGTTGGGCGCCAGCCCGATATAGGCGAACAGCCCGCTGCACGCGATATCCGTGGCGCCCTCGCCCGTCAGGCTTTCCACGCGCACGCTTTCGACGCCGTCGCTGCCGTGGATGGCCCGCGGTTCGCTCGCGTGCCGCACCACGATGTTTTCGCAGGCCAGCACGGCGTCGACCAGGTGCCGCCGCGCCCGCAGCGCCGGTTCGCGATCGATCACATGCACCTGGCGACAGTACCGCGCCAGCACCAGGGCTTCCTGCAAGGCCGAATCGCCGCCACCGATCACGACCACGTCCTGCCCCTGGTACAGCGGTCCATCGCAGTCGGCGCACTGGCCGACACCGCGATGCTCGAATTCCGCTTCGCCCGGAATGTCCAGGCGCTTCAAGCGCGCGCCGCTCGCCACGATTACCGCGCCGGCGACGCAGGCCCCGCCATCGGCCAGCGCGATGCGCCAGCGATCGTCCAGCCGTTCCACCGCCACCGCGGCCTGCGCAAGAGGCTCGACACCCAGGTCGCCGACTTCCATCATCAGGTCGGACGCCAGGTCCGCGCCCGAGCCCCCTATGCTGCCGTCCAGCTCATTGATGTTGATGACCAGCCCGCCGAACATGCCCTGTTCCACGGTGGCCACGCCGCAGCCGTCGCGCAGCAGCTGCCGCGCGGCCGTCAAGCCGGTGATGCCCGAGCCGATGACGACAACGTCGTGTTCCGTTTCAGACATGGTGCCCTTCCTCCTCCATCATGGCGACGCCTTTGCGCAGGACGCGCACATTGCCCTCGCGCACGGTAATTCCGTGGCGGTCCATGCATTCCAGGATATCGATGGCCAGCTTGCGGTTCACGCCGCAGCGATCGCGGAACTGGGCGGCGGTGAACTGCCGGCCGGGCTGCTCGCCGGCCACCTCGCCGGCCAGCACGACCAGCCGCGCGATGGTCGCGCGCGGGCAGAAGCGGCCCGGCGCCACCAGGTAGACATCGCCGTCGCGCAGCTTGCGGTACAGCATGTCCTCCAGCACGGCCGGCTTGATGTTCGCGGCCGCCGCCACTTCCTCCACGGGCGGGATCTTGAAGCCCGCGGCGTCCAGCAAGGGGGCCACCTTTTGCCATAGCGCTTCGTCGGACGCGCGCACCGTGGCGCGCAGGCGTGGCAGCGATACCAGGCTGCCGTTCAGTTCCAGCTTCTTTTCCTGTGCCAGCATGCGCAGCATGGCCGCGAAGACGGCCTGCGGTAATCGCGGCGCGCAGCGCCGCGCCACGTGCGCGATATCGCTGCCCAGGAAGCGCGGATCGTCGCCATGCCGGGCCTCCAGCGCCGCCACCACGCGTTCGCCGATCGCCGCGATCATCGCGCGCGGGAAAGCCAGGCGGGGCGTCCTGCCCAGCTCGATGACACCGGCGGCGCGCAGCAGGCTCTCCAGCCGGTCCGGCGCCAGGTTGTAGCAACGCTGGAACTGGAGGATATCCACGCCGGAGGGCGCACACCGCAGCAGCCCCTGCAGCGCATCGGCGGCGTCGCCGCACGACAGCGCGTCGATCTGCGCCGCCCGCACGGCCGGATCCATCCGCCGCCGCGGCGCATACGGATCGATGACCACGCCGCCGCCCAGCGTACGGCGCGCGGCCTGGTCGCGCAGGATATAGCGGTCGCCGTGCAGCGCCGCGATGGGCTTTTCCAGCCGCAGCTGCACCACGGCCGCGGCGCCGGGGGCCACCGCCGCGCCGCGGCCGATGGCGACGCGCGCCAGGACTTCCGCGGTGCCCAGGTGCAGACGCACGGGCGTCCAGTGCTTCAATTCCGCCGCTTCCGAATCCAGCAGTCGCAGGCGTGCGTCCAGCCGCTGCGTGGGCGCGTGGATCAGCGGCGACACCGCCCAGTCGCCGCGTCCCACCTCTTCCACCGCGACCCCGGCCAGGTTCAGCCCGCAGCGTTCGCCTGCGTTGGCGTGGCGCACCGACTGTCCGTTCTTCTGGATGCCCCGGACGCGGACTTCGGTTCCGCGCGGCGAAAGCACCAGGCGGTCGCCCACCGTCACGGTACCGTCGAAGACCGTGCCCGTGACCACGGTGCCGCTGCCCGGCACGGTAAAGGCGCGGTCGACGGCATGGCGGAAATTGCGTCCCGCCGAACGCTGTCCCTGGTGCGCGCGCGCGGCCTCGGCCAGCGTCTGGCGCAGCGCCGCCACGCCATGCCCCGTCTGCGTGGAGACCGGCATGACCGCCGCGCCCGCCAGGCAGGTGGAAGCGATCAGCGCCTGGACGCCGGCGGCGACCTCGCGCACGCGTTCGGCCGTCACACGGTCGGTCTTGGTCAAGGCCACGATGCCGCGCGGCACATTGAGCAGATCGATAATGTGCAGGTGCTCCATGGTCTGCGGCATGATGCCGTCGTCGGCGGCGACGACCAGCAAGGCATAGTCGATGCCACAGACGCCGGCCAACATATTGCGCACGAAGCGCTCATGCCCCGGCACGTCGACGAAGCCCACGGTCACGGCATCCGGGGTGTCCCAATAGGCGAAACCAAGGTCGATGGAGATGCCGCGCTGTTTCTCTTCCGGCAGCCGGTCGGTATCCACGCCGGTCAACGCCTTGACCAGCGTGGTCTTGCCGTGGTCGATATGTCCCGCGGTCGCGATGATCATCGTGGGGGTGCTTCCCCACCGGCTGATCGTCCCAGGGCCGATTTGCAACAGAGCTTGTTCACGTTATCCGCCTGCCTACAATTGGTATACCATGGTATGTCATTTATTCTAGTCACGCGTCCAGGCGACATCAACAAAAATCGGGCGCGGAAAAGGAGACAGCGATGGATGCCAGCAAGCAGAACGGCGGCTACTTCGAAGCCTATTGGCCGCGCGGCGAAATGCAGCAAAAGGCCATGCGCCTGGCACCCCGCCTGGACGACCTGAACGGCAAGACCGTCGCCCAGTTGTGGGACGAGCTGTACAAGGGCGACCAGGTCTTCACCCTGCTGGAAGAGGGCCTGAAGGCACGCTACCCGGACATCCGCTTCGTCTCCTGGCGCGAATTCGGCAGCACCCACGGCGCGGGCGAGCGGGATGCCCTGGCGCGCCTGCCCCAACGCCTGCGCGAGCTCGGGGTGGATGCCGTCATCTCGGGCATGGCCTGCTGAGGCAGCTGCACGCCCGCCGTGTTGCGGGCCAGCGCGGCATGTGAATTGGCCGGATTTCCCACCACGTCGCTGACGTGCGAGGGCTTCGTGCGCCAGGCGGCGGCAACATCCATAGGCCTGGGGCTGCGCAGCCTGCCCATCGCGCTGGTGCCCGGCCACATCGGCGACAAGAGCGATGCCCAGCTGCGCCATGACATCCTGGAAACCACGCTGGCGGAGGTCGTGCGCACGCTGACGTCCACCCCCACCGCGGCCGATGGCCCCGCGGCGGCGGAGCCCCGCGCGCGCGACATCGTCGCCAAGGGCGACTTCTTCGACGTCAACGAGCGCTTCTATCGCGACGGCTACACGGACGGCCTGCCCATCGTGCCCCCCACGCGCGCGGCGATCGAACGCTTCCTGGCCTTCACCGACCGCGATCCCGACCAGGTGCTGGGGGTGCTGCTGCCCGACCGGCGCGCCGCGACGGTCTGGAACGTGGCGGTCAATGGCGTGATGGCCGGCTGCCGGCCCGAATACATGCCGATCCTGGTGGCGCTGGCGGAAGCCATGGCCGATCCCCGCTACGGCGTCGAACACAGCGGCAACACGCCCGGCGCGGAAACGCTGATCATCCTGAACGGGCCCATCATCAAGCAGCTGGGCTTCAATTACACCCAGGGGGCGCTGCGCGATGGATTCCTGCCCAATACCACGGTGGGCCGGTTCTGGCGGCTGTATCTGCGCAACGTCGCGGGTTTTCATCTGCACCAGACCGACAAGGGCACGTTCGGCAGCACATGGCGCGTGGTCCTGGCCGAGAACGAGGACGTGCTGGAGGAGATCGGCTGGCCCACGATCGCCATGGACCTGGGATTCCAGCGCGGCGACAACGTGGTCTCGATTTCGCGCTTCACCGGCGGCGGCACCCTGTCGTCGGTGACGGGATCCGAACCGGAACAGCTGCTGCCCTACGTGGCCGATTCGATCGAACGCTTCAACAACTGGCAGATCACGTTCACGACCAGCCATGGCAAGGGCACGCTGCGGCCGCTGGCCGTCATCACACCCATCACGGCGCGCACGCTGGCCCGCGCGGGCTGGAGCAAGGCGCGCGTGCAGGAATGGCTGTTCCAGCACGCGCGCCGGCCGGCGGAGGATTTCGAGCGGCAGCTGCGCGACTGGAATATACGGGGCGTATGGAACCTGGCCGAGGACGTGCGGCAGGGGCTGATCCCCGCGTTCTTCCATGAATCGGACGATCCGCGCCGACGAGTGCCCATCGTCTGGAAGCCCGCGGATCTGATGATCGCGGTGGGAGGCGACCCATTGCGCAACAACGCCTACATCTTCGCGCACAACGCCTTCCTGGGTTTCCCCACCGCGAAGAAGATAGACCTGCCCGCCGATTGGGAGACTTTGCTGCGACAGACGGCATCGAAACAATGAAGCCGGCGGCGCGGCCGTCGTCCGTGCCGCCGGCCATATCCATGGAGCAAGGGGATCGTGATGACGGCCTTTATTTACAGACTCGCATGCGCCGTCGCGGTGACGATGGCGGCCGCCGCATGCCTACCCGCGCACGCCCAAAGCCGGCCGTGGCCCGACCATTCGATACGCATGCTGATTCCCGCGGGCCCCGGCGGGGCCGTGGATACGGTCGCGCGCCTGCTTGCCGCCAAGCTGACCGTCGCGCTTGGGCAGCCCGTCGTGCCGGAAAACCGGCCCGGCGCGGGTACCGTGATCGCGTCCGATCAATTGGCCAAGTCCAAGCCGGACGGCTACACCATCCTGATCATC
Organism: Bordetella sp. H567; assembly: GCF_001704295.1. Classification (NCBI taxonomy): domain Bacteria; kingdom Pseudomonadati; phylum Pseudomonadota; class Betaproteobacteria; order Burkholderiales; family Alcaligenaceae; genus Bordetella; species Bordetella sp. H567. The sequence continues at coordinate 2,675,094 of NZ_CP012334.1, read as the reverse complement.
ACAGGCAGCCATGCCATCAATGCGGCGGTGCGGCGGTCGCTGCCCTATGACCCCATCAAGGACTACGCGCCGGTCTCGCTCATCGCCACCCTGCCGGACTTGCTGGTCGTGGACCCGTCGCTGCCCGTGCGTACGGTACAGGAGCTGATCGCCTACGCGCGCGCCCACGCGAACACGTTGACCTTCGGCTCGGCCGGCAGCGGATCCAGCTCGCACCTGGAAGGCGAACTGTTCAAGGTACGGGCCAACGTGGACCTGCTGCACGTGCCCTACAAGACCGGCGTGGATGCCGTCACCGGCATCGTCGGCGGCCAGGTCAAGGTGCTGTTCTTCAACGCCATCGGCGTGGCCGGCCAGATCCATGCCGGCAAGCTGCGCGCGCTCGCCACGACCGGCGCGCGGCGCACGCCGCTGTTCCCGGAGGTGCCGACCATGGGCGAGGCCGGCGTGGCGGGCTTCGATACCGGCTCGTGGTACGCCGCGCTGCTGCCCGCGGGCACCCCGCCTTCCATCGTGGCGCGCTATCACGACGAAATCGTCAAGGCCCTGGCCACGCCCGACGTGCGGCAGGCCCTGAAGGCAACGGGCGCGGAGATCGTCGGCGGCACGCCGCGGGAATTGGAACAGTTCATCAAGCGCGACATCGCCCAGTGGCAGGACCTGGTGCAGCGCCAGCCTGAACTGCGGGTGGCACCTTGATCGAAGGCATGGAGGACGATATGGCCGACACGAAACAGAACCGCCGCCGGCTGCTGCAAGGAGCCGCGGCCTTGTCCGGCATGGCGCTGGCGCCGCGCTGGACGGGCGCCTCCGCGACGCCGGACTATCCGGATCACGCCATCCGCCTGATCATCCCTTATCCGCCCGGCGGCGCGGGCGATATCGTGGCCCGGATGATCTCGCCGGGCCTGGGCCAGGCGCTGGGCCAGGCCATCGTCGACGACAACCGGCCCGGCGGCGCCCAGATCATCGCCACGCAGCTCGCGGTCTCCGCGCCACCGGACGGCTACACGCTTTATCTGGCCAGCACCACGCTCAGCGTCAATCCCACCCTGATGCGGCACCTGAACTTCGATACGCTGAAGGACTTTGCCCCCATCACCATCGCCGCCAGTTCGCCGCTGGTTTTCGTGGCGCATCCCTCGCTGGGCGTATCGAACATCCAGGAACTGGTTGCCTACGCCCGTGCGCATCCCGGCGCGGTCAACTACGGATCGTCCGGGCCGGGTACGGGCGGCCACTTGTCCGTCGAACTGCTGAAGTACATGGCGGGGATCGACATGGTGCACGTGCCGTACAAGGGCGCCGGACCGGCATTGATGGACCTGATCGCGGGCGTGGTCAAGGTGGTATGCACGAGTCCCCTGCCCGCCATCCCGCAAGTCAGGGACGGCAAGCTCAAGGCGCTGGGCATGACAGGCGCGCAGCGCTCGCCCATCGCTCCGGACCTGCCCACCGTTGCCGAGCAAGGCTACCCCGGCTATCAATCGACATTGTGGTATGCGCTGCTGACGCAGGCCCGCACGCCGGCTGCCGTGCAGACGCGCATCCGCGATGCCGCCATCAAGACGCTGCGCGATCCCGCCCTCATGCAGCAGTTCGTCAGCCAGGGCGCGGAGGTGGTTGCCAATCCGCCGGCCGACGCTCATGCTTTCATCCAGGCGGAAATCGCCCGTTGGGGCCAATTGATCGAACGCATCGGCCTGAAAGGCACGGCTTGACCATCGGCCCGAAGGGCCCTACTTGACCATCGGCCCAAGGGCACCGCTTGATTCATACCAGGAGAAACACATGTCCGCACTCGTGACCCTGTACGACCCCACCGCGCCGCGCGCCGCCGAAACGGCCAGCGACGAAGAAATGGCCGCCACCCGCGCCGCGGTGCGGCAGGCGCTGTCCGGCCTGTCCGGCAAGGTGATCGGCTTCATCGACAATGCCAAGCCCAATTTCCGCTTCCTGGTGGAAGACCTGGGCGAACTGCTGGTGTCCCGCTACGGCGCCGCGCGCACCATCACGCACCAGAAGCGCGCCGCCTCGATCGCCGCGGACCGCGACGTCATCGAACGCTTCGCGGCCGACTGCGATCTTGTGATCTGCGGCTCAGGCGACTGAGGCTCCTGCACATCGTGGAGTGTCCACGACAGTGTGGAAATAACGAAGCTGGGCCGTCTCGGCGTGACGGTATGCTCGACCACCTTCACCGGCCTGGGCCGTGCCCAGGCCAAGGCGATGGGTTGCGCCCAAATTCCGATACTGGTCATCCCGCATCCCTTCGGCACGCGTACGCGCGACGAAATCCGCGATATCGCCGCGCAATGCGCGGAACAGCTCATGGCCTTGATGGCCGGAGGAACGCAGCCGTGACTTCCCGCGCACAGCCGGCGGAAGAACAAGCCGCCACTTTCCAGGCCGAGGACGACCTGGAGGCCATCAACCGCCTGTACCAGGAACGCCAGTGGGCCGACGGACTGCCCATCATCCCGCCCACGGAGGCCCGCGTGCAGCGCATGCTGGCCGGCGCGGGCCTGCCGCGCCACGAGGTGGTCGCGTGGCTGGCGCCGGCCTTCGGCGCGGCGACGACCGAGCGCATCGCGATCAACGCCGTCATGGCGGGCTGCCAGCCGCAGGCCATGCCGGTGCTGGTCGCGGCGGCGCGGGCGCTGGCCGATGCCGATTTCAACCTGCAGGCGATCCAGGCGACCACCAATCCGGTGGCGATCTGGGTCATCGTCAGCGGGCCGCTGTCCGATGCGCTGGGCTTCAATGCCGGCTGGAACTGCCTGGGCGAGGGCAATCCCGCCAATGCCACCGTGGGCCGCGCGGTGCGCCTGCTGCTGCGCAACGTCGGCGGCGCCCTGCCCGGCCAGATGGACCGCGCGACGCAAGGCCAGCCCGCCCGCTACACCATGTGCTGCGCCGAGAACGAAGCACGCTCGCCCTGGGCGACGCTGCGCGCGGACTACGGCTTCGCCGCCGGCGACAGCACGGTCACGGTGGTCGGCATCGAAGGCACCATGAACATGAACACGCACAGCAAGCAGGTGGATGAACTCCTGCGCGTGTTCGCGGAAACCATGGTGCATCCGCCCAGCAACGAATACGTGCATGGCGGCGAGCCCTGGCTGATGATCAGCCCCGAGCACGCGGATATCTGCATGCGCGGCGGCTTCGACAAGGCCGCCGTACAGCAGCGCCTATGGGAATTGACGAAAATGCCGGCGCGCCACATGGCCGAACGCGACCTGTACCGCGCACGGGCGTCGCGCCGCAAGGAATTGGGAGAGATCCAGGACGACACGCTGCTGCCGATCGCGCGGGCCGCCAAGGACATACGCATCATGGTGGCCGGGGGCCCGGGCACGCATTCGGTCTACATCCCCTGCTTCGGCAACTCGCGCGCGGCGACGCGGCGGATCGAGATGCCGGGCGAGGGACCGGCCGATTCCCGATAGCGCCGGCGTCACGCGCGGCGGCTTCAAGTTTCCTCGGCGAAGGCCTCCTGGCGGCCCTTGCGGATCGACGGCAAGGCGACGATCGCGATCAACCCGACGGTGGCGGCCAGCAGCCCGGCGGAGATCGGCCGTTGCAGGAAGGTGGTGAAATCGCCGCGCGACAGCAGCAATGCCCGCCGGAAGTTCTCTTCCATCATCGGTCCCAGCACCAGGCCCAGCAGCAGCGGCGCGCCTTCGCACTTGAGCTTGGCCCACAGATACCCGACCGCGCCGAAGGCCGCGGTCACGTAGATGTCGAACACGTTGTAGTTCAGCGAATAGACCCCGATCGTGCAGAAGATCAGGATGGCCGGAAACAGGATGCGATAAGGGACCTTCAGCAGCTTCACCCAGATGCCGATCATCGGCAGGTTCAGCACCACCAGCATCAGGTTGCCGATCCACATCGACACGATGAGCCCCCAGAACAGGTCCGGATGGCTGGACATCACCTGCGGCCCGGGCTGGATGTTGTGGATGGTCATCGCGCCCACCATCAGCGCCATCACCGCGTTGCCCGGAATGCCCAGCGTCAGCAACGGAATGAACGACGTCTGCGCGCCCGCGTTATTGGCGGATTCCGGCCCCGCCAGCCCCGCCGGATGCCCCTTGCCGAAGCGTTCCGGCTCGCGCGCCACCTTTTTCTCCAGCGTGTAGGAGGCGAACGCGGACAGCGTCGCGCCGCCGCCGGGCAGGATGCCCAGGCAGGCGCCCAGCGCCGTGCCGCGCAGGATGGCCGGCGCCGCCTCGCGGAATTCGCGCCGGCTCGGATAGAGCGACCCCACCTTGCCGGCCACCTCCACGCGTTGGTCCTTCAACTCCAGGTTAGCCAGGATTTCCGCGAAACCGAACACGCCCATGGCGACGATGGCGAAGTCGATGCCGTCCTGCAGTTCCGGAATGCCGAAGTCATAGCGCGCGACGCCGGAGTTCACGTCCGTGCCGACCATCCCCAACAGCAAGCCAAGAATGATCATGGCAATGGCCTTGACCAGCGAACCCGATGCCAGCACGACGGCGCCCACCAGGCCCAGCGTCATCAGCGAAAAGTATTCCGCCGGCCCGAACAGGAAGGCCACCTCGGCCAGCGGCGGCGCGAAGGCGGCGATGATCGCGGTGGCCACCGTGCCGGCGAAGAAAGAGCCGATCGCGGCCAGCGCCAGGGCTGCGCCCGCCCTCCCGTTGCGCGCCATCTGGTGCCCGTCCAGCGTCGTCACCACGGCCGAAGTTTCCCCCGGCAGATTCACCAGGATCGCGGTGGTCGAGCCGCCGTACTGCGTGCCGTAGTAGATGCCCGCCAGCATGATCAGGCCCGCCACCGGCGGCAGCACATAGGTAATGGGCAACAGCATGGCGATCGTCGGCACGGGGCCCAGGCCGGGCAGCACACCCACCAGGGTGCCCAGGATGCAGCCAAGCAAGGCGTAGAGTAGGTTTTCCGGCGAAAACGCCACAGAAAAGCCCAATGCGAGGTGTTGCAGCAGTTCCACGATCCTGTCTCCTTGTGGTGGCGGCATTTCGTCAGGGCGTACGAATCCCGCACCGCGGATACGCGGCGCAAGCGGGCCCTTGCACGGTATGGTCGTGCGACGCGGTGATGAAGCGCCATGGCGGCGACCTGGGCCGCGCACGGACGCGTCGCCTTGGCGGGCGCGCAGACGCTGGCGCGCCTGCACACCCTAGAAAGCGAGTTGAAATCTAACTGACAGGAAGCATAACGATGGCCGCCATCCCCGAATATTAGGGATATCTCGTACCACGATATATTCGGCCAGCGATGATCCTGCCCGCGGGAAGGCGCGGGCCAGTGGCATCGCTTCAGTCGTACCAGTACAGGCGCGCGGGATTCTCGACCAGGACCCGTTGGAGCACGGCGGCATCGTCCGTGTAGCGCGGCAGCAGCTCCACCAGCTTGCCGTCGTCCGGGATCTCGCGCACGTTAGGATGCGGCCAGTCCGTGCCCCATACGGTGCGGTCCGGCGCGGCGTCCAGGATGCGCCGCACGAACGGCGCCGCATCCGCATACGGTTGCGCCTGCGCGGACAGGCGTGCCGATATGCGTTCGGGCCCGCTGATCTTCACCCAGGCGCGACCATGCCGCAGCACGTCCAGAAGCGCGGCCAGCGCCGGCTGCTCCAGTCCGTCCTCCACCATGGGCCGCCCCATGTGGTCGATGACGAAGGGCACCGGCAGCGACTCCAGGAAGCCCCGTATCGCGGGCAGATGCGCCGCGGTGACGTGGACCTGCACATGCCAGCCCAGGGGCGCGATGCGTTCGGCGACGGCGCGCACCTCGTCGGGATCGGCGGACTTGCCCAGGTGCGGCATGAAGTTGTAGCGCACCCCACGCACGCCCTGCGCATGAAGCTGGCGCAGCTCACCGGCGGACACGTCCCGCGCCACCAGCGCCACGCCGCGATACCGGTCCGGCGCACGCGCGATCGCGTCCAGCATCGCGCGGTTGTCGGTCCCGTGCACCGTTGCCTGCACGATGACGGCCCGTTCCACGCCCAGCAAGTGGTGCAATGCCTGCAAACGCTCGATGGGCGCCTCCGGCGGGTCGTAGGCACGATCGGCCGCATACGGAAAGCGCGCCACCGGGCCATACACGTGCACATGGGCGTCGCAACTGCCCGGCGGCAGCGCGTACGCCGGCTTGCTGGGATGGGGATGCGGGGGTGGCACGCTCTTCATGTCGCCTTTTCCTTCTTTGACGGGGGTGATGCCGCCGAGTATGCGGGCAAGCGTCGCCGGCTTGGTTGCCTTGTACCGTTCCAGCCGCTCTAATCCGTTTATGCCGAGGCGCCCGGAAGCCACGCCGCGTCGGCGGCCAGCCGTACGCGCCGCCGCAGGGCCCGCTTCGCCGTCCATCGGCCGCCGGGGGTTCGCGCCGCGTCAACGGGCGCTCGCGCGCGCCGACCCCGCCGTCATCGACGCCGCCAGGCGCGATATCTCGTCCAGCAGCGCGCCAGCGCCCGGCGACAGCTGCGCGCCGGTGCGTGTCGTCACGCCGATTTCGCGCCGCATGCCGTCCAGCGCGAAATCCAACGTGGCCAGGCCGCCTGCCTCGAACTCGTAGTGCAGCTGATGGACCGACAAGGCGGTGAGCATGTCGGAATGCAGCAGCAGGCCGCGCAGCAGCGCCAAATCCGCGGTTTCGACGGAGGGCACCAGCAGCGGCTGCCCCTTGCGCCGGAAGAAATCGTTGAGCTGGTCGCGCAGCGGCGTGGAGGCCCGCGACAGCACCCACGGGTAGCGGGCCAGATCCGCGAAGCCGACGGGACGCCCCGCCAGCGGATGTCCCGCCCGCGCGATCAGGACGATGTCCTCGTGCAGCAGCAGGCGGGTGCTGAGCGAGGTGTCGTGCAGCGGCCGCAGCGCGCCCAGGATGAAATCCACCTCCGCGCTGAGTAGCCGGGCGCACAGGTCGCCGTACGGGCTTTCCAGCGTGCGGATGCGCAGTTTGGGATGGCGCGCCAGCACGTTGGCGATGGCCGCGGGCAGCACCATGGTGCGGATCATGGGCAGCGCGCCGACTGTCACCACGCCTTCCAGCGCGCCGTTCAGCGCGGCCATGTCCGCCTGGATATTGCGCAGTTCGGCCAATACGCGCTTGAAGCGGACCACCCAGCGCTCCCCAACCGGCGTCGGCACCATACCGCGCGCCGTGCGCTGGAACAGCCGCTGCGCCAGGTTCTTTTCCAGCTTGGCGATCGATGCGCTGATGGCCGGCTGCGTCAGGCCGCAGGCATGGGCGACGGTGGACATGTGGTGCACGTCGGCCAGCAAGGCGGCGCTGGTCAGGCGGCGCGTATGGAATAGCGCGGCGGTCGCGCCGACGCCGCTGGCGCCGCCCTGCCCGCGCCGCAACGCCAGGGCCTCGTCGCGGACCGCGTCCAGTTCGGCCTCGATACGCCGCGCGCGCACCAGCACGGCCTCACCGGCGGCCGTCAGCAGCATGCCCGTGGCCTTGCGTTCGAACAGCGCGACGCCGAGGCTGTGTTCCAGGTGGCCGATGGCGCGCGTCACCGCGGAGGAGGCCCGGAACAGCGCTTCCGCGGATCGGCGCACGCCGCCCGCCGTGGCCACCGCGGTAAAGACGTGCAGATGATGCAGGCTGAGCCCGCCGACCATGCTCTGTTCCATGCTGTGCCGCAACACCGAAATAAAAATATTAGAACGGTGATCGCCGTACAAGGCAACCCGTACATCCCAGGCGCGGCCGATACTGGGCGCAAACATAATGCAAGCTCGGAGACAACATGAGTACACCCCGAAAAAGCCAAAGGCAGCGGTCGATCCCCTGCATGCTGATGCGCGGCGGCACCTCTCGGGGCCCGTTTTTCAAGGCCTCCGACCTGCCGGCCGACATCCCCGGCCGGGACGCGGTGCTGCTGGCGGCCATGGGTTCGCCGGACAAGCGGCAGATCGACGGCCTGGGCGGTGCGCATCCCTTGACCAGCAAGGTGGGCATCGTGTCACGCAGCAGCACGCCGGGCGTGGACGTGGATTTCCTGTTCGCCCAGGTATCGGTGGCCGAGCGCGCCGTCGACACGACGCCCAATTGCGGCAACATGCTGGCGGCCGTCGTGCCCTTCGCCCTGGAGACCGGCATGCTTCAGCCGCAGGGCGATACCAGTACGTTTCGCGTGCTGACCGTCAACACCGGCATGCAGTGCGACATCACCGTGCAAACGCCGGATGGCTTCGTGGCCTACGACGGCGATGCCCGCATCGATGGCGTACCCGGTACTGCCGCGCCCATCTCGATCAATTTCCTGGATACCGCGGGATCGGTGTGCAACGGTCTTCTGCCCACCGGCCGCGCGCTGGATGTGGTGGAGCTGGACGGCGTGGGCCGCCTGGAAATCACCTGCATCGACAATGGCATGCCCATGGTCCTGATGCGCGCCGCCGACCTGGGCCGCACCGGCTACGAAACCGTGGCCGAACTCAATGCCGACCAGGAATTGAAGCAGCGCCTGGAGGCCCTGCGGCTGAAGGCTGCCGTGCTGATGGGCCTGGGCGATGTATCCAGCAAGCCCTTCCCGAAGATGTGCCTGCTGGCCTCGCCGCGCGACGGCGGCAGCGTCTCCACGCGCTGCTTCATTCCGCATGTCTGCCATGAGGCCATCGGCGTGCTCGCCGCCGTCACCGTGGCCACCGCCTGCGTGATGGACGATTCCGTGGCCTCCGGCATCGCGCGGACGCCGGCCGGCCTGGAGCAGACCATTTCGGTGGAGCACCCCACCGGCGAATTCAGCGTCGAACTGGCGCTGGATCCCGCCGATCCGCACAAGGTGGTCCGCGCCGCGCTGTTGCGCACCGCGCGCCTGCTGATGCGCGGCGAAGTCGAAATCCCGGCCGCGGCCTGGCCCTCCACGTAAACGCAGCCCGCATAAAACAGGTGTCGCCCGACCCGGGACGCCGAGGATCCGGCTCCGCCGGTCCTCCAGCGTCGCCCCCTTGAGGGGGAAGCGCGCAGCGCTTCGGGGGTGGGCCTTTCAGGAGCACTCATGACATTGACTCGACGCGCCTTCGCGCTTGGTGGCGCCGGCCTGGTGGCCGCCGCGTTCACGCCGCTGGCACGGGCGGCCGGCTTTCCGGACCGCGCGCTGCACCTGATCGTGCCTTTCGCCCCAGGCGGCAACGTCGATACGACGGCGCGCGTGGTCAGCGCCGGCCTGACGCAGGCCCTGGGCGTGTCTGCCGTGGTGGAAAACAAGCCCGGGGCCGGCGGCAGCATCGGCGCCGATATGGTGGTGCGCGCCGCGCCCGACGGCTACACGCTGCTGGTGGCCTCCAACGGCCCCATGACGGTCAACCCCTTCGTGCAATTGCACCTGCCCTATGACCCGCTGCGCGACCTGGCGCCGGTGGGCATGGTCGGCTATGTGCCACACGTCCTGGTGGTCACGCCCGGACTACCTGCCCATACCTTCGCCGAACTGATCGCGCTGTCCAAGACACGCCGCATCAACACCGGCACGTCCGGCGTGGGCAGCGCCACCCACCTGACGCTGATGCGGCTGAACGCGGCCTCGGGCGCGAACCTCGCGCACGTTCCCTATCGCGGCGGCGGCGCCCTGATCCCGGACCTGGTCGGCGGCACCCTGGATGCGACCATGACGGAACTCTCCACCGCCCTGCCCTTGCACCGCGCCGGCAAGGTGCGCATCCTGGCCGTCGCGGCCGCGCAGCGCTCGGCGATCGCGCCGGACATCCCGACCATGATCGAATCCGGCGTCAAGGACTTCACCGCGTCCAGCTACGTCGGGCTGCTGGCGCCCGCGAAGACGCCCAAGGACACGCAGGCCCGGCTGCAGCAGGGCTTGTCCGCCAGCCTGGACATGCCCTCGGTGGCCGGAAAGCTGCGCGATTCCGGCCTGGAAGAAGCCACCGCGTCGCAACGGACGTCCGCCGGCTTCGCCGAATTCCTGCACGCCGAATACCAGCGGTCCAAGGCGGCCGCCGAGCTTGCCGGCATCAAACCCGAGTAGCGCGGCCATGCCGCACGCCTACCCCATGGGAGCGCGCCCGTGAAAACATTGAAGAAGTTGTACGTGCAGGTACTTATCGCCATCGCCGTGGCCATCGTGTTCGGCTTGCTGGATCCGCGCGGCGCGGTCCAGATGCGGCCGCTGGGCGAAGGCTTCATCGCGTTGCTGAAGATGATGCTGGGCCCCATCATCTTCTGCACCGTGGTGCACGGCATCGGGCACATCAAGGATTTTCGCAAGCTGGGCCGGCTGGGCATCAAGACGCTGGTCTATTTCGAAGTGGTCAGCACGATCGCCATGCTGGTCGGCTTTACGGTGGTGAACGTGCTGCGGCCGGGCGACGGCCTGCATGCGGCGGCGCTCGACGCGGCCGCGGGACATACGGCCGGCGTTCTCAAGGCCGCATCGGCCGACTTCACGCTGACGCATTTCCTGCTGTCCATCATCCCGCACACCCTGGTTTCCGCCTTCGTCAGCGGCGACATCCTGCCGGTCCTGTTCGTGTCGCTGCTGGCGGGCACGGCCTTGAGCCTGACCGCCAGGCCGGACTGGGTCGCCTTGAGGCTGATCGGCGAGGCGCAGACCGTCGTGTTCAAGATGCTGGGCTTCATCATGCGCCTGTCGCCGCTGGGCGCCTTCGGCGCCATGGCCGCGGCCGTCGGCAGCTACGGCGGCACCACCCTGCTGTATCTGGTCCGCTACATCCTGACCTACTACGCCAGCGCGCTGATCTTCGTCTTCGTGATCCTGGGTCTGGTGGCGGGGCTGGCGGGGCTATCCATCTTCCGCATCCTGGCGCTGATCAAGGACGAGGCCGTCATCGCCATGGGCACGGCGGCCAGCGAAGCCGCGTTTCCCCGCCTGGTGTCCAAGCTGAGCCAGGCGGGATGTGACGAAGCGGTGGTCGGCTTCGTGCTTCCGGCAGGCTACAGCTTCAACATCGACGGTGCCTGCCTGTACATGGCCTGCGGCATCGGCTTCATCGCCCAGGCCACCGATACGCCGCTGCCGCTGTCGCAGCAGCTGGCGCTGCTGGCCGTCATGCTGGTCACCTCCAAGGGCGGCGCGGGCGCGGCCGGCGGCGCGCTGGTCAAGCTGACGGCCACGCTGCAGTCCACCCGCGCGCTGCCCCTGAGCGGCATCGGCCTGCTGTTCGGCATCGACCGCATCCTGGCCATCGCGACGTCCACCACGAACGTGATCGGCAACAGCGTCGCGGTCCTGGTGCTGTCGAAATGGGAAGGCATGTTCGATCGCGAGAAATTCAATGCCTGCCTGCGGAACCCGGCCGCGCCGGATGCGGCACGGCACGAGGACGCGGGCCCCGGCGCCATACCGCCGGCCGCGCCTGGCTGGCACGCGGAAACGTCACCCGACGCCCGGGGGCAAGGCGCGACGCGCTAGGGCCTGTTAACCCCTTCTAGCGTTAACAGGCCTTGCTCCCCCTGCCACCCCATTACCGTTCCCGGATACGCGGCGCCGCCGCGGTCCTTCATGACACATCGGAGCAACGCGCATGCAAGAGCAAACCCGCAATGCCGCCCCCACCGTGGCCATCATCGGCTTCGGCGAAGTGGGTCCCATCCTGGCCAAGGCCCTGTCCGGACAAGGCTGCCCCGTCGGCATCCATGACATCAAGCTGGAGAATCCGGCGACGCGCGAGCAGATCGTCAAGCGCGCGGAAAACAGCGGCGCGCGCGTCGCGGCGTCCCTGGCCGACTGCCTGGCGGGCGCCGAGCTGGTTTTCTCCGCCGTCACCGCCAGCCAGGCCGGTGCCGTCGCGCAGGACGCCGCGCCCCTGATGGCGCCCGGCCAGACCTTCATCGACCTGAACTCCGTGTCCCCCAAGGTCAAGCAGCAGAACAGCGTGCTGATCCAGCGCCACGGCGCGGACTATGTCGAATCGGCCGTGATGGCGCCTGTTCCGCCGCAGGGCATCCGCGTGCCCATGTTGCTGGGCGGCGGCACCGCGCGCGCCATCTCCGCGAAGCTGAACGCCCTGGGCATGCGCACCGAGGCCGTCGCCGACGACATCGGCCTGGCGTCGGCGATCAAGCTGTGCCGCAGCATCATGATCAAGGGCATGGAAGCCATGTGCGTGCAATCCATGCTGGCGGCGCGGCACTTCGGCGTGGACGACCGCGTCCTGGCCTCCATGGCGGCCAGTTTTCCCAGCGTCGGCTGGGATGACGGCTACGAGGCGTATCTGATCGGCCGGGTGGCCGAACATGGTCAGCGCCGCTCGGAGGAAATGCGCGAAGCCGCCGCCATGCTGGGCGAAATCGGCATGAACCCCGGCTTGGCCACGGCCATCGCCGATATCCAGGAGGCCGTGGCGCGCAAGGGCGCCTCTCTGCACGACGAGCTGGACCCCAAGGGCCGCCTGCCGCAATGGCGTACGCTGCTGACGGGCACGGACGCGGGCTGACGCCGGGGACGGCGCCGGGGCGGCGCGGCCGTCCAGCGGATACCGCGTAAAAGGTGCCGCGCCGTCGTCTCCCGCATGGCAAGGGTTCCTCTCCGGTCGCGGCGGGCCGATAATATGGCCGCAGCACTGATCAGCGGAAGAGACACGCCGGCCCGCGCCGCGACGCGCGGCCGGCTCCGCTCCAGACAACAACGACCGACCGGAGACATACATGGATATCGTGCGACGCCGTCTCAACGCGGCCGCGCTCGGCCTTGCCAGCATCGCCGTTGCGCCCAGGATCGCTTACGCGGACGACAAATGGCCGTCCAAGCCCATACGCATCATCGTGCCGTTCGCCGCGGGCGGTGCCAATGACCTGCTGGGGAGGGCCGCGGCCGAAGGCATCGCGCAGTACCTCAAGGCCAGCGTCATCGTCGAGAACAAGCCCGGCGCCGGTGCCGTGATCGGCACCGACTACGTGGCACGCGCCGACAACGACGGCTACACCTTCCTCATCAGCGGCGCCGGCGTGATATCCAACAGCATGATCCGCAAGGTCCAGTACAAGGACAGCGACCTGGTTCCCGTCGCCATGATCGGCCTGGCGCCCTCGGTGATCATCGCGCCCGCCAGCTCGCCCTACAAGGACTTGAAGGACTTCGTCGAGGCGTCGAAGAAAAGCCGCGGCGGCCTGCATTTTTCGACCGCCGGCACGGGCAGCACGCCCCATTTCGTCGAAGGCATCCTGACCACCGACTACGGCGCCAAGCTGGACCTGGTGCCTTACAAGAGCGGCTCGGAATCCGTGTCCGCGGTGATCGGCGGCCAGGTCGACGCCACGTCCGAAGCCAGTATCGTCGTGCTGCCCATGGTGCGCGCCGGCAAGCTGAAGGCGCTGGCCTGCACCTGGTCCGAGCGCATCAAGGCCTATCCGGAACTGTCCACCGCGGCCGAACAGGGGTTCCCGAAAATCAAGATCGCGCACTGGGCCGGCGTGCATGCCCCCAAGGGTACGCCCGACGACATCCTGGACAAGATCGCGGCCGGCGTGGACCACGCCATGAAGGATCCCGCCAACGTGAAGCGCCTGACCGAGCTGGGCATCGAACCCGTCGGCGGTACGCGCGCGGAGTTCGTCAAATTCTGCGACGAGGAACGCGCCCGCCTGGGCGCCGTGGTCAAGGCGACGGGCATGCGGCAGGACAGCTGATCGCCGGGCCGGCGGCGTGTAAAAACCGTGCAATCGGTTACATTACGCGTCGCCACCAAGACTGATAAACCACAACGACAAAAAAGATTTGCCCCGGAGCACACTCATGAATTTTTCCCGCCGCCGCTTCAATACGGCCGCCTTCGGCATGGCCACCGTCGCCGTCGCCCCCAGGATCGCTTTCGCGGACGACAAATGGCCGTCCAAGCCCATCCGCATCATCGTCCCGTTCGCCCCGGGCGGCGCCAATGACCTGCTGGGCCGTGCCGCAGCCGAAGGCATCGCCAAGAACCTGAACGCCAATGTCGTCGTCGAGAACAAGCCGGGCGCCGGCGCGGTCATCGGCACGGACTACGTGGCGCGGGCCGACGACGACGGCTATACCTTCCTGATCAGCGCCGCCGGCGTCATTTCCAACAGCATGATCCGCAAGGTCCACTACAAGGACAGCGACCTGGTCCCGGTCGCCATGGTGGGCCTGGCGCCTTCCGTCGTCGTGGCACCCGCCAGCTCGCCCTATTCGTCGCTGAAGGACTTCGTCGAAGCGTCCAAGCACGGCCACGGCCTGCATTTCGCGACGGCCGGCACCGGCAGCACCCCGCACTTCGTCGAAGGCATCCTGACGACGACCTATGGCGCCAAGCTCGACCTGATTCCCTACAAGAGCGGCTCCGAGTCCGTGTCGGCCGTCATCGGCAACCAGGTCGATGCCACGTCCGAGGCCAGCATCGTCGTGCTGCCGATGATCCGTTCGGGCAAGCTGAAGGCCCTGGCCTGCACCTGGTCGGAGCGCATCAAGGCCTATCCGGAACTGAGCACCGCGGCCGAGCAAGGCTTCCCGGAAATCAAGATCGCGCACTGGGCCGGCGTGCACGCGCCCAAGGGCACCCCCGACGCCATCCTGGACAAGGTGGCCGGCGCCGTCGATGCCGCCATGAAGGATCCGGCCAACGTCAAGCGCCTGACCGACCTGGGCATCGAGCCCGTGGGCGGCACGCGCGCCGACTTCGTCAAGTTCTGCGATGAAGAGCGCGCCCGCCTGGCCGCCGTGGTGAAGGCGACCGGCATGCGCCAGGAAGACTGACGCGCGACACGCGCCACGGTCTGCCTCCAAGCCCAGGTCCCGGACCTGGGCTTTTTTTTCCTGCGCGATCCATCGCCGCGGCCTGGGCACCGGACGGGCGCTCGATCAATCGATCTTGATATTGACCGACTTCACGATGCCTGCCCACTTCTTCAGTTCGCCATCGATGAAGGCAGACAGCTCGGCGGGCGTGCTGGTCCTCGGCATGGCGCCCTCTCCCTGGAAACGCTTCTGCAGTTCCGGCGACCCCATGGCCTGCTTGAGCGCCGCGTTCAGCCTGTCGACGACCGGCTGCGGCGTGCCCTTGGGCGCCAGCAGCGCATTCCAGGTATTGATTTCATATCCCTGGAACCCCGGTGTTTCGGCGACGGTGGGCACGTCCGGCAATTGACTGGAACGCTCCTTCGTCGTGACGGCCAGCGCGCGCAGCGTCCCCGCCTTGACCTGCGGCAGCGCCGCCGGCAGCGTGGCGAAGCTGAACTGCGTTTCGCCGGTCATGACCGAGGTGTTCGCCAGCGCCCCGCCGCGATACGGCACGTGCACGATATTGACGTGCGCCGCCTGCGCGAACATCGCGCCGGCCAGGTGCACGGGCGATCCATTGCCGCTGGAGGCATAGTTCATCTCGCCGCCCTTGGCCTTGCACAGCGCGGCTAGTTCGGCGACATCGCGCGCCGGCAGCTTCGGGTTGGCGATGAGCACCAGCGGGATCGCCGCCACCATGCCCACCGGCGCGAAACCGCCCTTCGGGTCGTAGCCCAGCTTGTCCTTGTACAGCGCCGGATTGATCCCATGGCTGGACACCGTGGCCATGAACAGCGTGTAGCCGTCCGGCGCGGCCTGCTGCACATAGGTGGCGGCGATATTGCCGGCCGCGCCCGGCTTGTTCTCGATGATGACGGACTGGTTCAGGATCTTGCCCAATTGCTCGCCCAGGGCGCGGGCCAGGATGTCCGTGGTGCCGCCCGCCGCGTAGCCGATGACGATCTTGATGGGTTGATCGGGATACGCCGCGCGCGCGGCGGGCTGGCCCGCCAGGACGCCGGCCGCCATCAGCATGGCCGCCAGGGTTTTCTTCATGATGTGTCTCCTCGTTGTGATCGTTTTTATGGCTCGCGACAGGCGTGCGAGGTCCCGCGGGGTCGAGGCCCCGCAGGTGACTGCGGTTGAATTCATGTGCGCCGGCCGCCGCGCGCACACGCCGGGAGCATTTCCCAAACGCGTGTGAACGGCGGCGGACGCGGCTGGCTCAGGTGCCGGTGAACACCGGCGGGCGCTTCTCGGCGAAGGCCTTGCGCCCTTCGCGATAATCGTTGCTTTCGAAGCAGTCCAGGACCAGGCGCTTCATCGCGTCCATGTCGATCTCCGGGCCGATCTGCTGCAGCTGTCGAATCATCTTCTTGCCTGCCTTCAGCGTCAGCGGCGCGTTCGCGGAAATCGCGCCGACATAGTCTTCCACCGCGGCGTCCAGCTCGGCGGCCGGCACCACCTTGTGCACCAGGCCCCGTTCGGCCGCCTCCGCCGCCTTGAAGCGCGTGGCCGTCAGGAAAATTTCCAGCGCGCGAGCAGGCCCGACGGCGGTGACCAGGTTGCGGATGGCCGTCATGCGATAGCCCAGTCCCAGCTTGCCGGCCGGAATGGAAAACGAACTGTCGTCCGATGCCACCCGCAGGTCGCAGCACAAGGCGATATTCAGGCCGCCGCCGATGCAATAGCCCTTGATGCGGGCCAGGGTCGGCTTGTCGTAGTCGTACAGCGCCATCTGCGCTGCCTCCGCCACTTTCTCATAGGCCAGCACGGCTTCTTCGCCGGAACGCATATTGTCGAACTGCGAGATGTTCGCGCCGCTGACGAAAGCGCGGTCACCCGCCCCGGTCAGCACCACCATGCGTATCGCCGGGTCTTCGCCCAGGGCGGCCAGCGCGACGGGAATGGCTTCCCACATCGCCACCGATACCGCGTTGTGACGGCCCGGATCGTTGAACGTGATCCAGCCTGCCCCACCGCGCTTTTCCACGATGATGTTGTCGGTGATGCGGTCCTGCAGGATGCGTTCGATGTTCATTGCTGTTTTCCCTTCAGCAGCGCCTGGCGGCGCTGCATGCCGTTGATCAGGTGCAGGCGCATGGCCTGGCGCGCGGCCTCGCTGTCGCGGGCGGCGATCGCGTCGAATATCCGGTGGTGCTCGCTTTCGATCTGTGCCACGCGGTCGGTGCCGGTACTGCCGTAGCGCAGCGTGCGCACGGCGTCGCCGATCGCATGGCCGAAATGCGCGAGCAGCCGCACGAAGTACGGATTGTTGGTGGCCTTGCCCACCGCCATGTGAAAGTCCAGCGCCGTATCCGCGCCTTCGCGCCAGTCGTCGCTGGACGCATCGGCGATGATCAGCGCGGCGCGCAGCTGCGCCAGCTGCGCGTCCGTGCGCTGCTGCGCCGCCAGCGCCGCGGCGCCGGCCTCGATTTCCACCCGCAGCTGGTAGACCTGTACCAGGGCTTCCTCGCGCAGCAGGTCCTGCGGCAGGATCTCGAAATTGCGCTGGCCCGTCTCCGCCGTCACGAAGCTGCCCACCCCACGGCGCGTCTCGACATAGCCGGACAGCTTGAGCCGTGCGATCGCCTCGCGCACGACGTTGCGGCTGACACCGAAAAGCTGCGCCAGCTCCAGCTCCGTCGGCAGGCGCTGGCCGGGCTCGAAGGCCTGGCTCAGGATCTTCTGCCGTATCTGCTGCGCGATCTCGTCGGGCAGGTTATCGGGCCGGGCCAGGCTGCCGAAGATCGCGTCGGACGGGATTTCGCTGCGGACCATGGGGGTATACCGGTTATGCGTGGGAAAGGCGCGATGGTGTCATATCGCCCCGGCCGCGCGCAAACGGGCGCGCCGCGCCTCGTCCATGCCCAGCCAGGCCAGGATCTCGTCGGACTGCGCGCCGGTCTCCGGGGCGGGCCGTACCTCCGGCGGCTCGGTGCCGCCGAAAATCACCGGCTGCGCCATGATGGCGATGTCGCCCCGCGCCGGGTGGCGCACATGCCGCACCATGTTCAGGTGCTTTACCTGTTCGTTGTCGAAGGTGCCATCCATGGAGAGGATGGGGCCGCACGGCACGCCCGCCGCATTCAGGCGTTCTATCCACTCGGCGCTGGTGCGGGTGCGGGTGCGCGCGATGATCTGGCGATTCAGGTCCGCACGGTTTTCCACGCGCGACCCGGCCTCGACGAAACGCGGATCGTGGACCAGCGCCGGCAGCTCCAGCACCTCGCACAGGCGCGTGAACATGCCCGAGCCCATGGCGGCGATATTGATATAGCCGTCGGCGGTGGGATACACGCCGGTCGGCGCGCTGGTGGGGTGATCGTTGCCCGACTGCGCGGGCACTTCGCCGTCGATCAGCCAACGCGTCGCCTGGAAATCCATCATCCATACCTGGGCCTGCAGCAGCGAGGTCTGCACCCAGCGCCCCACGCCTGTTTCCTCGCGCTCCAGCAGCGCGATCAGGACGCCGATGGCGGCGAACAGGCCGGCACTCAAGTCGGCGATCGGGATGCCCGCACGCATGGGGCCGCGATCGGCTTCGCCCGTGACCGACATCAGGCCGCCCAATCCCTGGGCGATCTGGTCCAGCCCGGGGCGATCCGCGTAGGGGCCGTCCTGGCCGAAGCCCGAAATGCTGGCGTAGACCAGCCGCGGATTCACGGCGCGCAGGGATGCATAGTCGATGCCCAGCTTGGCCTTGACCGAGGGGCGGTAGTTTTCGACCAGCACGTCGGCGCGCTTGACCAGCTCCATGAATACGGCCTTGCCTTCCGGATGCTTGAGGTTCAGCGTCAGGCTGCGCTTGTTGCGATGGGTGTTCTGGTAGTCGCTGAACTTGGCGGCGCCGCCCGGCTTGTCATCCTTGACCTCGCTGGGCTCCTCGATCTTGATGACGTCCGCGCCCCAGTCGGCGAACTGCCGCACGGCCGCGGGACCGGAACGGACCCGGGACAAGTCCAGGACGACGAAGCGCTTCAGCGGGGCAAAGGCCACGGGGATGTCTCCTATACCTTTAGTTCAATAGAAGTTTGTAGGATGTTGGACATCCTAACTTCGTGCGACGTCTTCCTCCATGCTCGAAAACCCTCGCCGGCATCTACACAGTGTGAAGGAAAGCTAAGGAAACGCCCGTGGACGCAGATATCGGCGAGCGACAGAATGAGCGCGTTACCGCCTGTCGCGAAAGTAGCGAACGCGCGGTGCTCGCAATCTCCATCTTCCACATCGCGCTCGCATCCAGTGCGAATCAGGAAACCGGAAAGGATGAGAATGGCGTCGGAGCCCTCCGGCCGCCATGTTTCCGGCAAGCATCACTTATGGAGGTTCACCATGAAGACCATGACCGTCGCTTGCGCCCTGCTCGCGTGCGTGCTGACCGGCTGCGCCATGCCGGATTCCAGCTCCCGCAGCAGCATGTCGAGCCGGGAAAACCGCGGTCAGACGGATCCCGCCGTCTACCACGCGGCGAACTTCGGCGAAGAGAACAACCAGCCTTTTAATGGCATGTATTCCTCGAGCTGGTAGGCGACTTATTCGAGTTCGATATCGAAACACTCGCAAATATATATTTGACTCGGGCGCCCGCGGATCGCACCATCACTCATCCAGGGATGGCAGGCGCCCCGCGGCGCCGCATCCCCGAGGAGACACCCACAAGATGCAATGCCGCCTCGCCCGGACCAGGGTTCGGCGGCTTCACCGGATGAGTTGGCATGATCATCGATTGTCACGGACACTTCACCACCGCCCCCGCCGCCCTGGAAGCCTGGCGCAAACGCCAGGTCGCCTCGATCAATGACGGCACGCCCGCGCCCAAGGCGTCCGAACTCCACATCAGCGACGACGAGCTGCGCGAAGCAATCGAGTCCAACCAGCTGCGCATCATGAAAGAGCGCGGCCATGACATCACGGTGTTCAGCCCGCGCGCCAGCTTCATGGCGCACCACATCGGCGACTTCCAGGTCTCGTCCACGTGGTCGGCAATCTGCAACGAGATGTGCTTCCGCGTGGCCTCGCTATTCCCGGACCATTTCGTGCCCGCCGCCATGCTGCCTCAAAGCCCCGGCGTCGACGTGGCGACCTGCCTGCCGGAGCTCAAGCGCTGCGTGGAGGAATACGGCAATGTCGCCGTCAACCTGAATCCCGATCCCTCCGGCGGCCATTGGACCAGTCCGCCGTTGAGCGACCGCTACTGGTATCCGCTGTACGAGAAGCTGGTCGAATACGACGTCCCCGCCATGGTGCACGTCAGCCAGAGCTGCAACGCCTGCTTCCACACCACGGGCGCGCATTACCTGAACGCCGACACGACGGCATTCATGCAATGCCTGGACTCGGATCTCTTCAGCGACTTCCCTACCCTGAAATTCATCATTCCGCATGGCGGTGGCGCCGTGCCCTACCACTGGGGCCGCTTCCGCGGCCTGGCGCAGGCACTGAAGAAGCCGCTGCTGCAGGATCACCTGTTGAACAACATCTTTTTCGATACCTGCGTGTACCACCAACCGGGCATCGACCTGCTCACCCGCGTCATCCCGGTCGACAACATCCTGTTCGCCAGCGAAATGATCGGCGCCGTGCGCGGCATCGACCCGGAAACGGGGCATTACTTCGACGATACGCGCCGTTATGTGGCCGCCGCGGACATCACGCCCGAGGCGCGCTTCAAGATCTTCGAAGGCAATGCGCGGCGCGTGTACACGCGGCTGGATGCGCAGCTGAAGGCGCGCGGACGCTGACTTCATGGCGGGCGACGGCCCAGGGGCATGGCATATCGGCTTTCAACGCGTCACGGCATGCATCGCGCGATTGGGTTACGCTTGCGGACTCACTTTCAAACAAGGAGATTCCCATGGCCCAAGCCACCGCCCGCCACATCCTGGTTCCCACGGAACAGCAATGCAATGAGCTGAAAACCGCCATCGAAGGCGGCGCCGATTTCGCGCAAGTCGCCCGCGAACACTCCCAGTGCCCGTCCGGCCGCGATGGCGGCAACCTGGGCACCTTCGGTCCCGGCCAGATGGTGCGCGAGTTCGACGAAGTCGTGTTCAGCGCCCCCGTGAATGTCGTGCAAGGCCCCGTCAAGACCCAATTCGGCTACCACCTGGTCGAAGTCACCGACCGCCGCTGAAGTGCATCGCGCGTCCCCGCCCGCACGGCGGGGGACGCAAACACGGATTGCATCCATGCCAGTCCGCCATCGCGCACATAGGCCCAGCCCAGGGCGACCGCCATCGCGTCGCCGCGCGATTGAAAATCAATAAAAAACGCGCGGCCGCAACGGTGCATGGCGTTCATTGCCACCCAAATAGCGCCGACTGCCGCGCCCCCCTTTCGCCTGGCCATGCGCCGAGCGGAACACCCCTTGCTGAGAAATGCGTCCGACCGATAGGAGGACTCATGCACACAACGACTCAAGCTCCGTCCGAAGCGACTGAGCGCCAAGAAGCCCGCCCACAACCCGCACAAGCGCAATCGCCTTGGCCGGAAGCGGCGCATGCTCCGCCGCGGGCCGCCGCGCAGGGTGGCTTGGCCCTGGGACTTGGATGGTTCAGCATCGCGCTCGGAATCGCCGAACTGGCAATGCCAAGGGCGATAGCGCGGGCCTCCGGTCTCAGGCCGCAAGCCGCGCTGGTACGGCTTTACGGACTGCGCGAAATCGCCACCGGCCTCGGCATTCTGAAGTCCGCCGATGCGGCGCCGTGGCTATGGGCGCGCGTGGGGGGCGATATGCTGGACATCGCTACCGTGGCGACGGGCCGGTCGCGCCGCGCGTCATCGGCGCGCACCAGTACCACGCAGGCAAATCTGGCGACCGTGGCCACTGTCGACCTCTACGCCGCCTATGCGTATCGGCGTGCCCCGCGCAGGCCGGGAATCGACTACCCGGACTACAGCGATCGCAGCGGCTTTCCCCGGCCCGCCGAGCAAATGCGCGGCACGGGCCGGCCCGGCACGGCATAGTCATCCCGTAGCACAGGCATAGGTAGAATTCCTGGACCGGTCACGACTTGGAGAACGAGCATGGTTGCCAAAAACACGATCTGCCTGTGGTACGACGGCACCGCCCTGGAAGCCGCGCAGTTCTATGCCGAGACGTTTCCGGACAGCGAGGTGCGGGCGGTACATCGCGCACCCGGGGATTATCCGTCTGGGAAGGAAGGCGACGTCCTGACGGTGGAGTTCACCGTCGCGGGCATCCCCTGCCTGGGACTGAACGGTGGCCCGGCATTCAAGCACAGCGAGGCGTTTTCCTTCCAGATCGCGACAGACGACCAGGCCGAAACCGACCGCCTGTGGGACGCGATCGTCGGCAACGGTGGCCAGGAAAGCGCCTGCGGCTGGTGCAGGGACAAGTGGGGCCTGTCGTGGCAGATCACGCCGCGCGCCCTTACCGCCGCGTTCACCGACCCGGACCGCGCCGCGGCCAAGCGCGCTTTCGACGCGATGATGCAGATGCGCAAGATCGACATTGCCACGATCGAGGCAGCCCGGCGCGGCTGAAGGCGCCCGGCAGGGAATCGGTGCCGGCAAAGGCCGGGTGCCCGTTGGCGATGGGCGGAGCCGCGCCAGCATTTTCGCCCATTCCATCAAAGTAGAATACTTTCCGTATTACCTACTTTATTAGGCTCAATTTAGCAGGGCTTTCTTGCTTTTTTATACTATTAAGGTAGAATAATCCCAGAAATTCTACTTTGACCGACATGAAATCCATCAGCGAGATTTCCGCCCAGCTACGCACGGTGATGCGGCACAACGGCGTCACCCAGGAATCCGTGCGCGAGTCCGCTGGCATATCGCGCCAGACCATGGTCAACGTGCTGAAGGGCACGGAAGACTTCAAGGTAAGCACCTTGCTGGCCGTGGCGGACCGGCTCGGATTGGAGCTTCTTCTCGTGCCGAAGGACGCGGCGCGCGGGCTGCAGCCGCCCACCGCTGCCGCGCCCGTGGTGGAAACCATGGTCGACCAGGTCCGCAAACGCCTCCAAGCCGCGGATCGGCCGGCTGATGGGAAGAAGCGATGAACGTCAAGGCCCTGGAGATACGCCTGGGCAAGCGGCGCGTCGGCATTCTCTTCCAGTACGCGCTTTCCCACGACCAGGTCATCAACCGCTTCGTTGCCGACGAACGTTTCGCCCGCGATCCGCATCAGCCGGCCCTTTCCTATTCCTTCCTGGCAGGCGACCCGCAGGCGCAGGCGGCATTCTGGGCCGGCGTCACCGCGCCCCAGCTGAACGGCGCCTTGTCCGATGCGCCGGATCGCGGCTGGCTGCTTCCGGCATTTTTCCAGAACCTGCTGCCGGAAGGGCCGTTACGCACGCGGATTGCCGAGCTCCGTGGTTGCGATCCGAACGATCATTTCGAGTTGCTCGCGGCCACCGGCAAGGACCTGCCCGGCGATGTGCACGCGCTGCCGGCCAGGCTTACGCGAGCGGAACTGACGCGCTATATCGCCCAGGACAACGATGCGCTGGAAATGTCGGTCGTCGAGGCGCCTCTGGACGATGGCATTTCGATATCCGGCGTTCAAGCCAAGCTTGCCGTCCTCAAGCAGGGCGACCGTTTCGTCGCGCGTACGAAGTTGAAGCATCCCCGGCATGTGCGCCACGTCATCGCCAAGCTGCCCGTGGCGCAATACCCGCTTCTGCCCGAGCTGGAACATCTATCGCTGCAAATGGCGGCCGCGTCGGGAGTGTCGGTCGTCGAATCGGAATTGGCGCCGTTGGAAAGGCTGGCCGTCGAACACGGGTACGAGCTGGGGGACGTCAACGCGAACACGCGTTTCCTGGCCGTCTATCGATACGACCGCGACGCCGACACGCCCACGGGCCGCGTGCATTGCGAAGATTTCGCCCAGATCCTGGATATTCAGCCCGAACATAAATACACGCTGGATTATCTGACCATCGCGGGTGTGATGATGGCGATCCCCTCGCTGGGCGAAGCGGCCGTGCACGAGCTGCTGCGGCGCATTCTCGTCAGCGACCTGATGGGCAACCCGGACATGCACCTGAAGAACATCGGCCTGCGCTATCCCGACGGCCGCACGGCCGAATTGCCGCCGGCGTATGACCTGGTGGGTTATGCGGCGTACGGGATCGTGAAGAAAGGGCGTGCGCTGAGGCTGGTGCCGCGATCCGCGGACAGCGCCTCTTCGAAGGCAGTTCCCGCCGCCGATCCCGCGGCGCCTCTTACTCCCGTCGTCGTGCGCGACTTCTGCGCGCGGCTGGGCTTGCCGGAAAAGCCGGCCTGGGCCGCCCTGCGGCAGTGTGCCGCCAAGGCCTTCGATACCTGGCCGGCGCTGATCGCCCAGTCGACCATCAGCGAACAAATGAAAGCCCGCCTGGTCGCGCGGCTGCAAAGCTACCATTCGCGCAAACCGTGACGGGTCAATCACTATGGATCAATCCCAATTCCTGCTGTTCCTGTTTGGCGTCATCACGGTCCTTGCCGTGCCTGGCCCTACCAATACCCTGCTGGCGGCAGCCGGCGTGGGACAAGGGCTGCGGCGGTCCTGGAAGCTGCCGGTCGCCGAAGCCGCGGGCTACATCGTCAACATCACGGTGTGGGGCGGATTCCTGAATGGGGCCAGCCATGCCCTGCCCTGGCTGCCTCCCTCGGTACGGATGGCGTGCGGGCTGTATATCGCTTATCTGGCCGTCAGGATGTGGCGCGCGGCGACCGTGCTGGCCACGGAAGGCCACACGGCCACGCTTCGGATGCGCGACCTGTTCTTGGCGACCTTGTTCAATCCCAAGGGGATCCTGTTCGGCGGCACCATCTTTCCCGCCGCGGCCTTCACGACACTGCCTGCCTACGCCCAGGCGATGGGCGTGTTCGTCCTTGCGGTATTGCCCATCGGCTCCCTCTGGATCGCTTTCGGTTCGCACCTGGCCAGTGGCCGTATCAAGTGGCTGCGCCCGCAGCACGTACAACGCGGTGCGTCGGTGGTGCTGGGAGCGTTTTCGGTCTCGCTGGCATGGGCCGCGATCCACTGGCCCGCGTAAATCGATCTCAGTCGATCTTGATATGCCGTTCCCGCGCGATCCTGGTGTAGCGATCGCGCTCGGCCGCCAGGAAAGCGGTGAACTGGGCTGGCGTCCCGCCTACCGGCTCGACCCCCTGCTTGAGCAGTAACTCTCGCGTGTCGGGCTGCTTCAATACCAGGGCGATATCCGCCGCCATCTTGTCGACGACCGCCTTGGGCGTACCGGCCGGCACGTAGACGCCCATCCAATTGGTGAACCGATATCCCTTGAAGCCTGGAAATTCCGCCATCGCCGGGACGTCAGGCATGGCTTCGGACCGCTTGTCGCTGGTAACCGCCAGAACACGCAGCTGGCCGCTTTTTTCGTAGGGCACGGTGGGTGGCATGCCGACGATGCCGATGGGAATGTGGTTGCCCAGTAGATCGGCCACGGCCGGCGCCGCGCCCTTATAAGGCACATGCTGGATCGATGTGCCGGCCACCATGTTGATCGACTCCCCGGCGAAGTTCATCGAACTCCCATTGCCCGGTGTCCCATATGACATGGGCGTCCCGCCATTCTTGGTCTGCGCCAGCAGCTCCTGCATGGTCCGGGCCTTCACGGACGGATGCACCGCGATCACCAGCGGCGTCTCGCCCGCCAGCGTCACGGGTTCCAGGTCTCGCTGCGGGTCGTAAGGCATCTTCTGCCCCGCGATCGCGCCGACCAGCACCTCCGCCGGCGAGGCCACCAGCATCGTATAGCCATCGGGTGCGCTCTTCACCACGGCGTCCGCGCCGATCAGGCCGGAGGCGCCGGCGCGGTTCTCCACAACAAAGCTTTGTCCCGTCTTCTTCGATAATTGCTGCGCCAGGACGCGAGTGACGAAGTCCAGGCCACCGCCCGCCGGATAGGCGACGATGACGCGGACAGGATGGCTGGGCCAGGTATCCGCGGCATGGGCGGCCGGCACGGCCAGCAGCCACGGTAGAACGGCGGCCAACATCCGGCGCTTCAACGCCGGCGCCGCTGCGTGGGCTATCCATTTCATGATTTGTCTCCTTGTCGTTATGAACCGGCCTTGACTGCGCAAGGTCCGTCTTGCCGATCCGCGGCCGTAGCGCGGGACCATGACGGCCACGGCCCCCGGGGCGCCGCGCCGGGACCGGGCCCGGCCGCCGCGCGTCTACTGAAAGTCCGCGGCCGTCCCGGGCGCCGGTGTAAACCCAAGGTCACCGCGGGCGATCACGGCGTCGCGGCCGCCGTTCGCCGCCAGCAATTCCGCCTGCCGTGCCTTGGCGCGGCGATCGACTTCTTCCGGGTCGCATAGCGCATACAGCCGTTGCCGGCAGGCCTGCAGCACCGCGGCATGGCGCGGATCACCGGACAGGTCCGTGATTTCGTCGGGGTCGCTTTCCAGGTCGAACAACTGGGCCGGATACAAGGCATAGTGGACATACTTGTAGCGTCCGTGCCGGATCGCGAAAGCTCCCGAGGTGGAGCCCATGCCGTGGTACTCGGACAAGACGGTGCGATCCGGTGTCGCCCCGGCGGCGATGTCCCGCAGGTCCACGCCCGGGTGCGTGTCGCGTACCGATGCGAAATCCACCCCCACGCCATTGACGATGGTCGGATAGCAGTCGACATGGCTGACCGGCGTATCGACGACCTTCCCGGCCGGCACGTCGGAACCGCGCATGATCAGCGGCACCCCGGCGATCTCGTCGTACATGGTCGATTTGCCCCACAGCCCGCGCGCCCCGAGGTTGTCGCCGTGGTCACTGGTGTAGACCACGCGGGTATTGCCGGCCAGCCCGGCCTCGTTCAAGGCCCGCAATACCTTGCCGATGTTCTCGTCCAGAAAGGACACCAGGCCGAAGTAACCCGCCAGCGCCCGCTTCACATCCTGTTCGGACGCGAAGTAATCGTCGTAACAGAAGCTATTGGCATAGTCGCTCAGGTAAGGATGGCGAGGACGCTGCTCGCGCGCGTACAGCTTGGGCATGGGCAGGTCCTGCTCCCAGTAGCGGTAGTAATGCTCGGGGGGTGCCGTCAGGGGGAAATGCGGCGCGACGAAGGACACGAACAGCACCCACGGCTTGTCGTGCCGGCGCGTACCGTGTTCCCGCAGCCATACCTGGGCGCGCGAACAGATTTCCCGGTCGTAGAAGGTGTATGGCGTTTCCCCGGGACCGGCCATGGCCGCCATCTTCTTGGCGCCGCCGCGGCGCGGCAGGTCATCCCGGATGAGGCCCATCAGGTCACCCTTGCCTTCCAGGATGTGCATGGGTATCTGTTCTTCGGTGAAGCCGTGGTCTTCGCCCGTCTTGCGGAAATGCAGCTTGCCGATGGACACCACTTCATGCCCGCGCTGGCGCAGGACGTGGTGCCAGCTGGGGACGCTGCCGTCGTAGGCGTCGGCGTTATCCCAAAACCCGATCTGGTGGATGTACTTGCCGCAGGCAAAGCCTGCGCGAGCCGGGATGCAAACCGGGCTGGTGGTGTACGCCCCCGTGAAGCGCGTCCCGGATGCCGCCAGGCCGTCCAGGTTCGGCGTCTGGACGACGGGATGTCCGGAACATCCCATTACCTTGGGATTGTGTTCATCGGACATAATGACAAGCAGATTTTCCGGACCCATGCGTTTCCTCCATCGTATTGGCGCACAATTACTCTATTACTATATAGTATTAAAGCAATGGACCAAGATCAAGCCTCCATCGGCGCGGATTTGCAACGCCGGCTGGACCACTATGTCCGTCCCGGGATTCCCAAGTACATGGCCATGCGCGACGCGATCGCCCATGCCGTGGCCGATGGCTCCTGGGTGCCAGGGCTGCGGCTGCCCACCGAAGTGGAATGGGCGGCCACCCTGCCCCTAAGCATCGGCACCATCCAGCGCGCGCTGCGCATGCTGGTGGACGAAGGCATCATCGTGCGCCAGCAAGGCAGCGGCACCTTCGTGGCGGGCCAGCCGGACGAGTCCATGCATGCGCCGCTGCACTGCCGCTTCATCGACGACAGCGGGACGGGCTACCTGCCCGTCTATCCCAAAATCGTGGATCGCCACGATGTGAAAGAGCCAGGTCCGTGGACGGATCATTTGCGCTGCCCGCGCACGCTATGCATCGAACGCGTCCTGGCCATCGGCGACGAGTTCTCGGTGTTTTCCCGCTTTTACGCGGACCCGCAGCGCTTGTCGGCCTTCCAGTCCCTGCCCTTGAAAAAGCTGGCCAACGAGAATTTCAAGGAGCTGATCATGCGCGACACCGCGCAGGCGATTGGCCGCATGGACCAGTATTTGTCCGCGCGGCGCTTCGAGGCCCCGATCTGCAAGGCCATCGGCGTGCGCAGCGGCACCTGCGGACAGCGGCTGGATATCCGTGCCTATGTGGGCAAAGGTAGTCCGGTGTACTACCAGGAGCTTTTCATTCCGCCCAACGAACGGGTGCTGCACCTGGCCCGCGACGGGCGCGACAGGGGGCTGGCCGAAGGCTAGGCCATGCCGGTCTCAGCGCGATCCCTGCCGCTGCAGGACGGTGGTATAGCTGAAGCGATCCGCCGGATGCAGGCTCACCGCGACCTCGAAGAGTGTGTCGGATTGATCGTAGTACTGGCGGACGAATTCCAAGGCATGGGCGTCCGTCGTCGTCCCGAAGGTCTGCGCGAGCGCGGCGGGTACGCCGACCGCTCGCACCGTCTGGCGGATCTCCTTGACGACGCGCCCGGTCGCCTGGCAGATCAGGTCGCACACCAGCGCCTGCTGGTCGTCTTCCAACGCCCGCCGGATGCGGGTGCCCATTTCCTGCGGCACGTAAAGATGGGACCACGCCAGCGGGTAGTCCGGCGATAGCGGATTCGTGCGCGAGGTCTGGATATGCGTCCATCGCGTGCCGGGCGGCAGGCCCAGGCGCGCGCCCAATGCCATGTCCACGACGATGCCGCGCACGCTGTGAACGACGCGGCGGGTGTCGGCGCCGTACTGGACGAGCTCTTCGACGGTGGAGATGGTGGGACCGTATTCGGTCGAGCGCGGCGCCGCGGCCTCCACGCGCGTTCCCGCCCGCTTGCGCCGCGAGATCAGGCCCAGCGCCTGGATGCGATCCAGCGCCACGCGCACCGTGCCGCGGCTCACGCCATATTTGCTGGCCAGATCGATTTCCGAAGGCAGGCTGCCGCCCACGGGATAGACACCGGTGGCGATGTCCTTGATCAGCGTCCTGGTCAGTTCAGCGTAGCGCGGCTCCATCGGACGGCGCGGCCTTCTCGTGCGTTTTCGACGCAGCATTGTATATCGCGAACTTGTGCACCGTGCCGCCGTGCGCGTCCAGCGCGACGGTGACGGGCATGTCGCGGACCTGGAATTCGTAGATGGCTTCCATGCCCAGGTCCGCGAAGGCCACCACGCGCGCCGCGCGCACCGCCTGCGAGACCAGATACGCCGCGCCGCCCACCGCGATCAGATAGGCGCCGCCCGCCTGCGTGATGGCGGCGGCGGCCGTTGGGCCGCGCTCCGCCTTGCCTATCGTCAGCAGCAGCCCCGTGCGCGACATCAAGGCGGGCATGAACTTGTCCATGCGGTTGGACGTCGTCGGCCCTGCCGGCCCGACGGCTTCACCGGCCACCGGGTCCACCGGCCCGACGTAGTAGATGGCCCGGTCGCGCAGGTCCACGGGCAAAGGTTCTCCACGCTCCAGCATTTCCAGCATGCGCTTGTGCGCGGCATCGCGCGCGGTGTACAGCGTGCCCGAAAGCAGCAACGTTTCACCGGCGCGCCACTGCGCGACCTGCTGTCGGGTCAAGGTATCCAGGTCGACGCGTCGCCCCGCTTCCAGCGGCAGCGCATCGGGCAATCCCTCCCACAAGGCCGGATCCGGCGGCGCCAGGCGCGCGGGACCGGAGCCGTCCAGCTCGAAGGACACGAAGCGCGTCGCCGCACAGTTGGGCACCATTGCCACCGCCTGCAGCGCCGCATGCGTGGGCGCCTCGGCGACCTTGACGTCCAGCACCGTCAGGTCTCCCCCCAGCCCCTGCGCGCCGATGCCGAGCGCGTTGATGCGATCGTAGAGCGCCAGGCGCAAGGCCTCGGCCGGTGTCCGGGCGCCGCGCGCGCGCAGCTGGTCGATGTCGATGGGCGCGAACAGCGCGCGCTTCGCGATGAACATGGCCTGTTCCGGCGTGCCGCCCACGCCTATGCCCAGGGTGCCGGGCGGACACCAGCCCGCGCCCATGCCGGGCAGTTGGGCGATCACCCAATCGGCCACCGAATCGCTGGGGTTGAGCATGGTATAGCGGGCCTTGACATCGCCGCCGCCGCCCTTGGCCGCGACGGTCAGATGCAGGCCATCGCCCTCGACCAGCTCCACATGCAAGACGGCGGGCGTGTTGTCGCGGGTATTCATGCGCGCGCCAAGGGGCTCGCGGATGACGGAAGCGCGCAAGGGATTGTCCGGCCAACCGTAGGCGCGCGCGACGCCCTGGTCGGCCAGCGCCTGCAGCGTGGGCGTGGGCGCGCCGGGTTCGCCCCGCACGCGGGCGTCCATGCCCAGCCGCGCGTAGACGTGCACCACGCCGGTATCCTGGCAGATCGGGCGGTGGGCGCGGGCGCTGAGCCGGCTGTTGATCAGGATCTGCAGCATGGCGTTGCGCGCGGCGGGCCGGGTTTCGGCATCATGCGCGCGACGCAAGGCCATGACGAAATCCGCCGGATGGTAGTAGCTGACGAACTGCAGCGCGTCGGCGATGCTGGTGACGATGTCTTCGGCGTGGATGTCGCGCATGGATGACCGTGGCAAGGTGAAGAGGCGGCCGGCGGCCGCCGGATCGCGCTATTGCTTGGGAATGTGCGCCTGCTCGATGACGCCGGTCCAGCGCTTGACCTCTTCGGCCGTGAAGGCCTGGAACGCGGCGGGCGCGTATTGCGCCGGGTCCAGCAGCTGTATGCCCTGCTCGCTCATCTTGCCCGTGAAGTCCGAGTCCTTCAAGGCTTGCTGCCAGGCGGCGTACAGCGTGTCGATGGCCTGCCGCGGCGTGCCCTTGGGGGCATACAGGCCATACCAGGTCGATGCCTGGAAGCCGGGCACCGCGCTTTGCGCGACGGTGGGCACGCCGGGAAACTGCGACATGCCGGACGTCGAGGTCAGGGCCAGCGCGCGGATCTTGCCGCCGCGCGTCTGCGGCAGCGCCGTATTGGTCTGGTCGAACATGGCATCGACCTGGCCGCCCATTAGGTCATTCATGGCGGGGCCCGCGCCCTTGTAGGCGATGGGCGTGATCTCGATGCCCGCCTGGGCGGCGAACATGGCGGCCACCAGGTGCGAAGTGGACCCCACCCCTGCATTGCCGAAATTCAGCTTGCCGGGATTCGCGCGCGCATAGGCGACCAGCGATTTCACGTCCTTCTGCGGGGACCCGGCGCCCACCAGCAGCACCAGCGGCGTATCGGGAAAACGGAAGACCGCATCGAAGTCCTTGACCGGGTCGTACTGTAGCCGCTGGTACAGCGACGGCGCGGCGGCCATGTAGCCCACGTGGCCCACCAGGAAGGTATAGCCATCGGACGTCGATTTGGCGGCCTTGGCCGCGCCTATCGTCCCGCCGGCGCCGGCCACGTTCTCGATCAGGATGGTCTGCTTCAGCGTCTGCCCCACGCGGTTGGCGATGTTGCGCGCCATGGCGTCGGTGGGGCCGCCGGCGGCAAAGGGCACGATCCACGTAATGGGGCGGGACGGGTAGTCCGCCGCGGCGGCGCTGCCCGCCATGCCCAAGGCAAGCACTAGGCCGGCCGCGATGATCCTCGAATTCATTGCTCCTCCACTCCCGTTTATATGTACATATCAAATGTAATGTATATACATATTAGCCAGCACAGCGCGGGCATGTCAACGGAGCGCCGGCCGGGGGCGGACGCGAAAACGCCCCGCCCTCGCCGCCGCGATTCGCGGCGGCGAGGCAGGCGAGCGCGAGGGAAAAGGAATGCGATCGGTGCGAAGGAAGCGACAAGGCCGGCGCGGCCGATCCAGCGGAACTCAGTTCCGGGAACTCGTCCCCACCGGCAGCCGCTCCGGCGTCCGCCCGCGCAGCAGCGCCTCGGGATGGGCCTGGAGATAATCCGACAAGGCGCGCAGCGAGCGCGCGGTCCGGTTCAACTCCTGCACGGTGCGCTCCGTATCCGACACCAGCCCGCTATCGGAAGAAAGCATATGGGTGATCGCCGCCAGGGACTTCCCGGCTTCGCGCAGCGCCGCTTGGGCCTCCGGCGCGACCTGCTTGTCCAGGCGCGTCATCAGGCGAGAGGCGCTGCTCAATGTCGTCCGCAAATCGGCACCGATTTTGTCGAAGGGTACCTTCTCCAGCTTGTTGACGATGCTGGTCAGTTGCTGCTGCAGTTGATCCAGGTTATTGGGCACGGTCGGGATGTCCGCGGGAACGCCCATCTGGAACGTCGCCGGGGGCGCGTCCGGAAAAACATCCAGCGCGACATACAGCTGCCCGGTCAGCAGATTGCCGGTGCGAAGCTGCGCGCGCATGCCGTTCTCGATCAAGCCGCCGAGCAGCCGGCCGGTCGGATGTTCCGCATCCCCCATGTATTCTTGCCGCACGACCTGCGCCACGGAGCCGAGGCGGTCAGGATAGATCGTGGCGCTGACCACGGCGAAAAAGCGCTGGCGTTCCCTGTCCAGGTCCATATCGATCGCGTCGACCTGTCCCATGGTGACGCCATTGAGTTCGACGGGCGCCCCGACGCTGAGTCCACGCACCGATTGGTCAAAGCGCATGCGGATTTTCACGGACCACCGGTCCGGCTTGGCGCGCGCGTTTTCCTCGCTATCGTAGACACGGAAGTCCGCATCCGCGGTCGCGACAGTCCGCGCTTCATCGCCGATGTCCTCGAACGCGAGGCCCCCCAGGGCAAGCGACAACAAGGACTGCGTGCGGACTTTCAAGCCATTCGCGCCCAGGCTGAAATCGAAGCCGCTGGCGTTCCAGAAGCGTGTCGCGGCGGTGACGAAGCGCTCGTTGGGCGCATCAATGAAGATCTGAATGTCGACCTCCTGGCCATCATCGCGCAGCCTGTAGCCGATGACCTGCCCAACCGGGATGCGCCTGTAGTACACCGGAGAACCGATGTCCAGCGACCCCAGGGTATTGGCGCGTAGT
This sequence comes from Bordetella sp. H567, assembly GCF_001704295.1. NCBI lineage: Bacteria > Pseudomonadati > Pseudomonadota > Betaproteobacteria > Burkholderiales > Alcaligenaceae > Bordetella > Bordetella sp. H567. Next base: position 2,642,241 of record NZ_CP012334.1, on the reverse strand, counting down.
TGGAAGCGCCTGCCCGCGCGGTCCTGCGCGACTTCCGGCGGAACTTCCAGGCCGGTGAACTGGGTTTTCGGCCGCCCGGTTTCCACCTTGCGCGGGGCATCCACGCCGATATAGGCGCCGGACAACAGCGTGCTCAGTCCGGATACGCCGCTCAAGCCCAGCCGCGGACGGACCACCCAGAACGTCGTGCCCTCCTGGGCGAGGGACGCGGCCTCCTTGGCCAATTGCGCGGTGGTGACGACGTGGGATCGATCCTCGCTGAGCCGGATACTTTCGATCAGGCCGACGTTGACGTCCTTGTAGCGGATCTGCGTCTTGCCCGCCTCCAGCCCTTCCGCCGTCTGGAACGTAATGGTGATGGTGGGTCCGGCTTGCAGCCAGGTGCGCAACACCAGCCCCCCCGCCGCGATCGCGGCCACGACGGGCACCAGCCATATCCAGGAGAGCCGCCGTTTTCTTCGCGTGACCGACGGGTCCGCGATGTCATCCTTGCCTGACGAGCCGAAGTCCGCCATGTTCCTCACCCCCGAGCGGGCGCGGCGGCCGCCCCGCGCGACCGTATCGGCGGCGCCGCCGCAACGCCGCTATCGCACCGCTACATACTTGACGATTTCCTCTGACGCGCCGGTGGTCCAGGTATCGATCAAGGCCTTGAGGCTGTCCAGGCGGACACCGCCCTGCTCCTCCGACGGTTTGCTGATTTCCTCTCCAGTGCCGCCGCGTACCGCCGCGTACAGCGTTTCATTGGTCATGCTGTCGGTCGCCGAGGTCTCGACGGCAAGCGTCGCGTCTTGCGGTCGTCCGCCCTCGATCGCGGCCTTGGCGCCCGTCACCACCAGGGCGATCGGAATGTATTGGTAAACCGCCAGTGGCTGGCTTTCGTTGCCGACGGCCGTCAGCGCGACACGGATACGCGCGACGCCGGGCCCGGGCGTATCCGCGAGCCGCACCTGGTGGCCCAGTTTCTCGCGCAGCGATGTATCGGCATACGAACGGATCTGCTCCAGCGTCTGCATCGAGACGTTCTCGGTCGGCTGCGGCTGGGGATAATAGACCACGGGTTCCAGCAGAACAGCGTTGTAGCTGGATGGCGTGAACTTCGGATTCAGATAGGCAAGGCGGGTACCGCCGCCAGGCGCGTCCATCTTGTGCATCTTGGAGTATTCGTTGCCCAAGAAGCCCGATTCCTTCGGTGCCGGCGTCGTACACGCCGTCAACACCATCATCGCCGCGCCGATACCGATTGCCTTGTAAGTCTTCATCATCACCTCTCCTAGCGAACGTACAGGGAAAGACTGGAACAGCCGGATGTGATTCCCGATTGCCGCATGGGGCAGAGGCACATCCTGCGACGCAACAACGATGGCTACTCATACGGCCCCATCATCCGCCCGAATGCGCGAGTGCGCGGCGGTATCACCCGTATTTCGACCATACGACCCCATCCGCTGGATACCCGTCCACCCTCGTATTCGGTAGGAAGCGGTTTTGATTGGCCGTCGCGCGGTGGTTTCCGCTAAAAAACAGATTCGTCGGGACTAAGCCGTTTTTCCAACACACGGCGTATCCCAAGCGCGCAATGGGCGCAAAGGTGGTTAGAGATGCACTACCGTCATCCGCGTATCGGCTTTGCCTTCGACTTGCCGGACGATTGGTGCGTCGATCATGCCCGCATGTCCGCCGAAGGCGTCGTGATCGTTCTGAAGCTGCACGACACGCGGCTGCTGCTGCAGGTGCGCCGGTCTCAAGGCAATGCCGCGGCTCGCCTGAACTTCATGACGGAACACCTGCTGTCGCTGCGCGCGACGCGCATCGGGCCGTGCCAGGCGCCGCCGTTCGGCCGGTCGCGCGATATCGTCGCCCTCGGCTTCTTCATCGCAGGCCACCAGCAGCGCTGGATTTCCGTCAGCCAGGACGGCTACGACTACACCTTGAGCCACACCGACGAATGGCAGGACGTCGGCGGCGCGGTGGACCGGCTGTCCGCCTCTTTCGTCTTTCCGCCTGCATCCCAGATTGCCGGCGCGCTGTGCTGGCCGGAGGCGGATGCGGCGAGCTTGCACCGCGCGACGGAGGGCAGCGTCAACGGCAGGTATGCCACGGAACATCCCGCCCACGCGGCGCCGGCACCTGCCCTTGCCAGACCGATCTCGGCGGCGAGGCTGTGGCAGCTCGTCAACGAACGGCTGCGCCGGGCACGGCTTGCGCGCACTCAGGGATAACCGCAATACGGCCCGCCCGCGAAAACCACGGCGTGGCAGTCGTTCGATGTTATAAGGTACGGGCTTGACGCCTACGCCCGTATGGCAACGATCCGATAGCGCCGGCGCCGGCAATACCCAAGAAAGTCCTGATCGCTGACACGGCTTGTGATCAGGCGTCTCCGCGATCGGGACATATAACATCACGGAGACCAGACCATGAAGTTCCTTTCGTCGATAGCGGCCGGGACGCTCGGCCTTGCCCTGGGCATCGGCAGCGCGCACGCGCAATCCTCGGTGGCGAACTATCCGGACCATCCCATCAAGCTGGTCGTCGGCTATGCCCCCGGTGGCGGCAACGATGTGGCCGCGCGCCTGATCGCCAAGGAATTGACGCCCATCCTGCACCAGACCATCGTGGTGGAAAACCGGCCCGGAGCCGGCACCAACATCGCCGCGTCCTTCGTTGCCCGCTCCGCGCCGGACGGCTACACGCTGTCGCTGTCGTCGACGGCGCTGGCCGTGAACGTCACGCTATATCCCAAGCTGGACTACGACGCCGTCAAGGACTTCGAACCTATCGCCATCTTCGCGGAAGCGCCCAATCTGTTGATCGTCAACCCCAAGCTGCCGGTCAACTCGGTGGCCGACCTGGTGGCCTACGGCAAGAAGCATCCGGGCAAGCTGAACTTTTCCTCGGCAGGCAGCGGCAGCACGCAACACCTGGCGGGCGAATTGTTCAAGACCAAGGCGGGCATCACGGCGACCCACGTCCCCTACAAGGGGTCGGCACCCTCGCTGACGGCGGTGATCAGCGGCGAATCGGACTTCACCTTCGTGAACATCCCCAGCAGCAAGCAGTTGATCGAAAGCGGACAGGTAAAGGCGCTGGCGATCACCAGCGCCAAGCGCTTCCCCGCCGTGCCCACCATTCCGACCATGGCCGAAGCCGGCATCCAAGGGATGGAGGTGGCGACCTGGTATTCGATCCTGGCGCCGGCCGGCACGCCACGCCCCATCATCGACAAGTTGAACAAGGCGGTGAACCAGGCAGTGTCCAAGCCGGAATTCCGCAAGCAGCTGGAAGACCTGGGAACCGCCCCGATGACGGAGTCCCCGGAATACTTCAAGAAATTCCTGGGCGAGGAGATCGTGCGGTGGCGTGAGATCGTGCAGCAATCCCACGCCACGGTGAATTGAACTTATTTCTTGGTGCCGCCGCCCAGCCCGCCCAGGCCGGCGGGCGGGTTGGATCCGGTGGACGGCGTGGTAGCGCCGCTGGTCGAAGACGCGGGGGCATTGTCCCCCGATTTATTGCACGCGGTCAGCGCGAGTGCCATCATCAGGGCTGCAATCGTGGTCTTCATCATAGGGGGTCTCCTTGCATGAAGCCGCTGTTCGGCGGCGTGCAGGCGCGGCCGCAAACCGCATGCCCCCCGCTTACAGTTGGCTGTGAGCCGCCGTGCCTGCCCAGCGGCGCCGTCCTGCGCTTCCTACAGTGATGCGCCGCCGCAAACGAGCACTTGCTGCCCGGTGATGGCCCCACCGTCGGGCCCCAGCAGAAATGCCGTGAGGCCCGCGATTTCCCGCGGCGACACGAAGCGGCCGATCGGCGGCAGGGTCGGCGTCGACGATGCACGGCCGGCGTCGCGGAGCATGGGGGTATCGGTGGCCGCCGGCGCGACCACGTTCACGGTGATTCCGCGCGGCGCCAGTTCAGCGGCCCAGGAACGCGCCATGCCGATCAGCGCCGATTTGGCGGCCGCATACTGGCTGCGCCCGGCGGCCCCCTGGGCGACGCGGCTGCCGATCAGCACAATGCGAGCGCCCTGCGGCAGGCGGGCCGCCATGGCGTCAAGCAGGACCTGCGGGGCGCGCACATGGATGCGCCACATCGCATCTCCCTCGTCGGGATCCAGGCGGCCCAATGGGGCCGTGCGCATGTGGCCCGCCGCATGCACCACCGCGTCCATGACGGGAAGTGCGCGGGCCATGTCCTGGGTCGCGCGGACATCGGCCAGATCCGTCACGATATGGTCGTAGCGTACCGCCTGGATGACGGCCGGCGCCCGGTCCACGCCGGTCACCCGCCAGTTTTCCTCCAGCAGCCGGGCAGCGATGGCCGCGCCGATGCCGGAGCAGGCGCCGGTGACCAGGGCATGCCCTGCCAGCGGCGATCCAGCGTCCGCGCTCACTTGTAGTCCTTGGCCTGGGCGCGGACCTTCGCCGCGTCGAAGCTGTTGATGTCCGCGATCAGGTCGTTCGTGTAGAACGGCGTGAAGTCGGCGATGCGCAGATTGTTCATCTCGGCTTCCGTGCGGAATTCCTGTTCGTTGATGCTCCCCATCGAAGCGCCCTCGTAGGGCGGCGCATACAGCTTGATGCGCCGGCCGATGGCGCGCAGGACGGCTTGCACCGCGTCGTCGGTGGAGCTGCCGCGCGGCGCGGTCTCCGGAAACATCCGCAGGAAGGCAAGCGCGCCCGCGCGCGGGTTGGCCATGATGAACTGCGAGGACTTGCAGACCGAGCGGCCGACGCCCACCAGCATCTCGCGCTGCGATTGGAAGGTCGCCACGCGCGACTCCAGGAACTGGCCGCCGACCAGGGGCAGTTTTTCCGGGCGTGGCAACAGCTTCAGCGGAATACCGGCCGCCTCGATCTGGCCGAAGCCCGTGTCGTAGTACGCCAGGGCGTCGATGGCATCGCGCTGCAGAGCGACGCCCGCGGGCACGCCATTGCCCACCGCGATCCACTTGAAGTCCTTGTCCGGATCGAAGCCCAGCGATCGCAGCACATTGCGCGTCACCGGATAGTCCGTCGCGCCGAAGTCGGACACGCCGATGCGCTTGCCCTTCAGGTCCTGGTAGCGGGCAATCGACGAGCCGGGCGCCACCGCGATGTCCCACTTGTAGGGATAGGTGTATTCGTAGAAGTTGCGCGAGGTACTCCACTGCCCTTGCGCCAGCAGCGGCAAGCCGAAGGACGGCACGCCCACGCCCACATCCACGTCACCGCGGTCGACCGCCACCTGCACGTTGGCATTCGTGCCCAGCGCCATCGCGCTGACCGTAAGGCCCTCTTCCTTGTTGTAGCCCAGCACTTCGCCGATCACCAGATTGATCACGATCGGGCTCATGGCCTTCAGGCCGACGCCCAGCTTCACCGGCCGCAGATCCGCGGCCGCCGCGGGCCGCCCCACGACCAGCGAAACGGCCGCCGCACCGGATGCCCATACGAAATTCCTGCGTGTCATTGTCATCATCGTCTCCTCGGGGGAATATCAGGATTTCGCGCGGTCGCTCCAATGGACCACTCTTTTTTCCAGCCGTCGCACCAGCGTATGCAGCAATACGCCCATCACGCCCAGGATGACCAGCGCGGCGAACACGCCGGCCACGTCCGTCACCGCCTGTGCCTGCGTGATGACCACGCCCATGCCCCGCTGCGCCCCCAGGAATTCGGCGACGATGGTGCCCAGCAGTGCGTAGACCACCGCCATGTCCAGGCCCGCGAAAATGTAGGGCGCGGCATTGGGCAGCTTGACGATGCGGTAGGTTTCCAGGCGCGTGGCCGACAAGGAGCGCATCAGGTCCACGCGTTCGGGTTCGACGGCCCGCAGTCCCGTGAAGCTGTTGATCAGGACCGGGAAGAAGGCCAGCAAGGCGGCGATGGCGATCTTCGAACTGTCACCAAAGCCCAGCCAGATCACGATGAGCGGGGCGATGGCCACCTTGGGCAGGCTTTGCAGGGCGAAGGCATAGGGCATCAGCAGCTTTTCCACGCGCCGGCTTTCCGCCATCAGCGATCCCAGCGCCAGGCCGCAGACCGTGCCGATGACGAAGCCGATGGCGGCGTTGCTCAAGGTGCTCCAGAGCGGCAGGTAATAGCCCGTCGCGCTGGCCGGCGAGGCGGCCAGGCCCGACCACAGCGCCCGCCATACGGCCTGCGGCGCCGGCAGGATATAGGGCGGCACATGCATGTAGGTGACCGCCAGGTCCCAGGCCAGCAGCAGCACGGCCAGGCCGGCCAGCGGCACCCATGACACGCGCCGTGACCGGCGGCCGGCCGCGGCGCGCGCGGCGGGCGCTGGCCTGGGTGCCTGCACCGCGGACGCGGCCTGTGCCGTCCTGGCCGCCGCGGGCTGCCTGTCCTGCTTCGCACGGACAGATGTCTCCAGGGGTTGCGTGCTCATTCGATGTCTCCTTGCGCGTTCAGCAGCCCGCGCACTTCGCGCGAGAGCCTTGCGTACTCCGGATGGCCGATGATGGTGTCGAAACCGCGCGGGCGCGGAATATCCACCGGCAGGTCGCACAGCACGCGGCCGGGCCGCGCCGACATGACGACGACCCGGTCGGCCAGGAAAATCGCTTCCGAAATACTGTGCGTGATGAGCACGACGGTCTTGTGATTGGCTTGCCACAGCCGCTGCAGCTCCAGGTTCATCCGTTCGCGCGTCAGGGCATCCAGGGCGCCGAAGGGTTCGTCCATCAGCAGCGTGCGCGGATTGCGGACGAGCGCGCGGCAGATACCGGCGCGCTGCTGCATGCCGCCGGACAACTCGTAGGGATAGCGTTCGGCGAAATCGGACAGGCTCGTCATGCGCAGCAGCTCGTCCACATCGGCGCCCGTCGGCTTGCCGCGCGCGGCCCCGACCCGATTGGGCAGCGCGACGTTCTGCCGCACCGTCAGCCAGGGCAACAGGTTGGCCGACTGGAAGACCACGCCGACCTCCGGCGACGGCCCGGTGATGGGCCGGCCCTGCATGGCGAGACTGCCTTCATCGCAGGGATCCAAGCCGGCGAGCATGCGCAGCAAGGTGCTCTTGCCGCAGCCGGACGGCCCGACCACGCTGATGAATTCGCCATCGGCGATATCGATATCCACGCCATCCAGCGCGCGTACCTCGCCGGATTGGGCGTGGTAAGTCTTGCCGACGCCACGGATCTCGATAAGCGCGCCGCGCGGCGGCGCCGCGGCCACGCTCTGCAGCTTGCGCTGAGCGGTATTGAACATGCCTGTCTCCACTTCGTCGTCACCCTCCGGCGCGGAGGGCTGCCCGGCCGCCGCCCGCCACAGGGGCTCGGCCGGCTCCTGTCCGGCGATATCAGGCCGCCGCCTTTTGCAGCAGGCCGGCGCTGCGCAGGGCTGCGTCGATGGCGCGCAATTCGTCGGCGTCCGGCTCCTGCGTGGGCGGCCGCACGGTGCCGCTGCGCAGGATGCCCGCGCGTGCCATCGCGGCCTTCATGCGGCCGTGCGCCTCGCCGGTGGGCTCTCCGGCGCCGTACACGGCGTCCTTGAGCGGCGTGATGCGAGCCTGCACGGCCATGGCGCGGTTCAGGTCGCCGGCCCGGACGGCTTGCAGCAATTCGTTGATCAGCCCCGGCACCAGCGAGGCGAAGCCCACCAGCGCACCGTCGATGCCTTGCACCATGGAGGCGAGCAGGTATTCGTCATGGCAGGTCAGCAGGACCTTGGAGGCATCGGCATCGCGGATCGCCTTGATGTCGCGCGCGTACTTGTTCATTTCCCGGGTGCCGATCTTGAAGGCCGCCACGTGCGGCGAGCGTGCCAGCTCGGCAAGCAGCTCCGACGAGAACGACGCACGGGTCCAGGCGGGATAAACGTGCACGATGAGCGGCAGCCCGCTGGCCTGGCCGATGGCATCGAAATAGTCCAGGCAATGCCGCGGTCGGAAGCCGAAGCGCAGCCAGTGGTGCGGCGGCATGATGTCCAGCGCCTGGGCGCCCGCCTCCTTGGCCATGCCCGCCTGTTCGACCGCGTCGCCGATGCCTTCGCAAACGATGGAAGAGACAACCGGGCAGACGCCCGCCACCGCCTGCGCGGCGATACGCGTGACCTGTGCGCGCTCGCGCGGCGTCAGCGAAAACACCTCGCCGGTGTGGCCGTTGGTCATCAGCGCGACCACGCCGTCCTGGTCGGCCAGCCATCGCGCGAAACGCGTCAGCTCGGCCTCGTCGATGCGGTAGTCGCTATGGAAGGGAACGGCGATCGCGGGAATGATGCCGCGGAAATCGATGCCTGGCATTGCGTGTCTCCTTGGTTTATCCGGGGGGTATCAGTGATCCATTGCGGGCTTCATGCCAGTACCTTGGACAGGGAACGCGCCGCCATCCGTACCGGCTCGACGGTGGCGGCCTCGAATTGCGCGAGCGACGTGCGGAATGCGGGGCTGGCCACGCTCAGCCCCGCCACCGGGATGCCGTCGATGTCCAGGACCGGCGCGGCGATGACGTACAGGCCGGACACGGTTTCCTGGTTGGAGACGGCGTAGCCCTTGTCGTGCACCTGCGCCAGGCGTGCAAGGATGGCGTCCAGGTCCGTCATCGTGGTGTCCGTCAGCTTGCGCCGCGGCTGCGATTCCAGGATGCGGATTTGCGTCTCGCGCGGCAGCCAGGCCAGGATGGCGTGGCCGACGGCCGTGCAATACGCCGGCACGCGGCTGCCGATGCGGATATCCACCCCCAGGCGTGTCAAGCCCGCCTGGATACGCTCGGCGTAAAGGATGTCGCCGCCTTCCAGCACGCCGATGGAGGCCGCCTCGCTGACCTCGCCCACCAGTTCGCGCAGGATGGGACGGGCACGTGTGCGCAGGTCCGAGTGCGCGATCGCGTTGAAGCCCAGGTCCAGCACCTTGGTGGAAAGGCGGAACAGGCGCGTATCGGGCACACGCTGCACGTAGCCGATATCCACGAGCGTGTTCAGGAAGCGGAACGCCGTGGCGTTGTCCAGGCCGGCACGGCGCGCCGCTTCGGCCATCGTCAGCTCGGGTTCCTGCGCAGTGAAGGCCTCCAGCAGGCGAAAGCCCTTGGCCAGGGACTGCACGGTGTTCTTCGCGGTGGATGCGCCGGATTGCACGGCCTGCTGCCCGGTGTCGGCATCCGGTTGCAGGCGGGTCTGTGTCGTGGTGCGTCGCGGTTGCAGGGAGCTTTTCATCGTGTGGCATCGCGCCGCCGTGGGCGCCGCGTCTCCTGGACAATTCGGATAGCGAATTTTTATTTTTATTTGAACTAGCCTACACCTGCCTTCTTGCCGTGCGCAAGCAGGTTTTACGCTTAGGCGGTGCGATGAAACGCGCGGCGCGCTATGCGGTGGCGCCGTGCAATGCGTCCAGGTCGAGCGTCAGGATGGGCTGGAAGCCCTCCTGTTCCCCCTTCGCTTCGTAGCCCAGGGGATTGGAAACGACCCGGCAGCCGTCCTGGACGTAGTCGACGGCATGATGCAAGTGCCCATGCAGCCAGAGATCCGCTTGGGGGATCAGTTCGTCCAGGCTGTTGCAGAAGCCCGCGGTGCCGGGCGTCAGGCCGTAGCGGGGGTCCGCGCTGGACAAGGTCGGCGCGAAATGCGTGATGGCCACGGTCGGGCCGTCGAAGGGGGGCGCCAAGGCGTCCTTCAGCCACGCCTGGCACGCCAATCCCTGCTCGCGCAATGCCTCTGCCAGGAAAGCCTGTCCGCCGCGCGTGGTCCGTGCTTTTTCCAGGTAGAAGTTGGCGGCCCTGAACGCCTTGCCGCGCTTGTTGAGCACCTGCGTCAGCGTATCGCCCGGCTTGGCCATGGCGTCGAAATCCGTCCACAGCGTCGTACCGATCAGGCGCACGCCGCCGATGATCAGGGTCTCGCGCTCCAGCCATTGGATGCCCAGCCGCGCGCACAACGCGTGCAGGCGCTCGTGCGCCGCATCGAAGTCCTGCGCATCGTATTCGTGGTTGCCGGGCAGGTACACCACGGGCACCGGCCAGCGATCGCGCGGCGAGAACTGCCCCAGGCCGTAGTCGTCCGCGGCGATCCTGGAGCCTTGCTGGTAGGAGCCGATATCGCCGGCCAACACCAGCAGGTCCGCGCCGGGCGCCGGCGTTGGCACGAAGTCGGCATTCGTTTCGAGATGCAGGTCCGAGAGCAGCTGGATTTTCATTTCAGTCGTGGGATGAGTCTCTACCCTAGGCGCGCCGCAAGGCGGGGATCCGGAACCCGCCGTGCAGGCGCAGCGTCAAGGTCACCAGCAGCACCAGGTTCACCACGTTCGCGGCCACACCCAAGGTGAAGGCCGGGTCGTAGCTGCCGTATCGGTCATACAGGAACCCGGCCACCCATCCGCCGGCCGCCATGCCCGAACCGGTCATCAGCAGCATCGCCGGCACGCGCCAGTAGGCTTGCTGCGGCGGAAAAATCTCCCGCATGGAGAGCACATAGGCAGGGATCAGCGCGCTGAAGCCCAGCCCGTAGGCGATCGAGACGGCGAACAGCCCGAACTGCTCCTGCACGTACAGATAGCCCGACACGGCGATCATCTGCATGAAGGAACTGATCAAGGCCGTGCGTACGCCCCCTATCCGGTCGGAAATCAGGCCCCAGGCTTGCCGGCTGAGGAAGGCCACCGCCAGCAGCACCGACAGCATGGCCGCGCCCACCGTGGCCGGCAAGCCGCGGTCGCTGCACAGCGCCACCAGGTGTCCCTGCGGCATGGCCATCGGCACGCAGCACAGGAAGCCGGCCGCCGCAAGCATGACGAACACCGTATTGGGCCGCATGCCGGCCACCTTGCCGGTGCGCTCGGCGCGCACCGGACCGGCAGGCACGGCGGCTTCGGGCGGGGGACGCAGGAAAATCATCGCCAGGGTGGTTACCATCGCCGCCTGTATCAGGCCGTAGCCCAGCATGGTGGCGCGCCAGCCGAATCGATCGATGACCGCTTCGAAGACCACGGGCCAGACCACGCCGGCGATATAGTTGCCGCTGGAGAGCAGCGCCAGGGCCGAGCCGCGCCGCCGCACGAACCAATGGCTGACGTACACGTACAGCGGCGCGTTCAAGCCGGCCAGCCCCAGCAGGCCGATGAATACGCCATGGCCCAGGTACAGCGCCCAGGGTTCGCCCACCGTGGAAATCGCCAGCCCGGCACACACCGACAACGCGCCTCCGATCACCGTCCAGCGTATGCCGAAACGGTGGGCCAGCCGCCCCATCAGGATGCCCCCGACGGCCGATCCCAGCCACGCCAGCGAGCCGCCGAGCGCCGGGACGGAGCGCGCGCCGCCCAGGTCGGCCGCGATGGCCTTCAACCCGACGATGGCGATGAGCGGTCCGCCGAAGGACATGCCCAGGCAGACCAGCGCCATGGTCGCCACGATCCACGATCGACGGGAGTCCAGCAGATCGCCCGGCCCGGCGCGATTGCCTTGTGTCGATGGTTCCCGTCCCTGGGCGTGGGACTGTTCGCGCCCCTGCTGTTTTGTCTCCATGCACGCGACTATAGCAATGCCTGTTGCGCGACGGGGACAATACCCGACGTCCATCGTGGTCCGGGCGCGGCACTTGCTGGCGCGCGTCCATTTGTCCCATGTGAGCGCAGGCAACTCCTCGGGCGCCGATCGCAAGGCCGGTGATATCCTGAGACCCCGCCATCAGGCCGTGCCGCGCAACGCACAGCAACGGAGCTACCCGGTGCCGCAACAAGACACCCTATCCTCGACGCAGCTGGACCTGGACCGTTGCGCGCAAGAACCCATACGCATCCCCGGCGCCATCCAGCCTTACGCGGCCTTGCTGCTGCTGGCGGCCGATACGCTGCGAGTCATCACGCGCAGCGCGAACTCCGAAGCGATCCTGGGCATCAAATGCGAGCTGGGACAGGTCCTGGATCCGCACCTGCCGGGCATGGAGGCACTGACCGCGGCGCTGCGCGCCTGGCAGGCCAATGAAGACGGCACGCTGGCGGCGGCCCTGCGCATCGGCGAGCGCCACCTGCACGTTACCGGCGCCCGCACGGCGCAAGGCCTGCTCGTCGAACTGGAGCCGGACAGCGCCGAGCAAAGCGTCACGCTGGACGCCCTTTATCCCCGCCTGCGCATGCTGCTGGACGACATCCAGCCTGGGGCCCAGCCGGAAATCATCCTGCAGCGCGCCGTCGAGGAAGTCCGCCGCCTGACCGGCTTCGAACGCGTGCTGGCCTACCGCTTCGACACGGACGGCCACGGCACGGTCGTGGCCGAGGACGGCACCGGCGCCCTGCCCTCCTACCTGGGTCATCGCTTCCCTGCGTCGGACATTCCGCCGCAGGCGCGCGCGCTGTACTGCCAGAACCGCGTCCGGCTGATTCCCGATGCGAACTACCAGCCCGTACCCCTGGAACCGGCCATGATCGGCACGGAGCGCGAACCGGTGGACCTGGCGGCGGCGAACTGGCGCAGCGTGTCGCCGATCCACCTGGAATACATGCGCAATATGGGCACCGGCTCGTCGATGTCCGTTTCCCTGGTGATCGACGGGAATTTGTGGGGGCTGATTTCCTGCCACAGCGCGGGCCCGCGGCTGGTCGGGCCGCAGGTCCGGGCTGCCTGCGAATTCCTGGCGCGCATCCTGGCCCATCACATCGGCGCGCACGAGCGTATTTCCGAACATGCCCGCCGCATCGAACTGAAGACGGTCGAGATCGAGCTGGTCGAATTGCTGTCCCGCGCCGCCACGCTGCTGGACGGCTACGCGCAACACTCGCCGGCCTGGATGCGCCTGCTGGACGCCCACGGCGCGGCACTGGTGTGGCAGGACGAGGTCCATGCCATGGGCAACACGCCCGCCAAGGCGCAGATCCTGAAGATCGCCCGATGGCTGCACGCCAACAATGTCGAGCAGTCGTATCACACCGACCGCCTGCCGCTGGTCTGGCCGGAGGCCGCCGAGTTCGCCGAGGTCGCCAGCGGCCTGGCGGCCGCCTCCATTTCCAGCCTGCACCCGGCCTACCTGCTGTGGTTCCGTCCGGAAGTGGTACGCACGGTGCAATGGCGCGGCGACCCGCGCAAGTCCATGGATCCCGTCTCGGGACAGCTGCACCCGCGCAAATCCTTCGAACTGTGGCAGGAGGAATTGCGCGGACGCTCCACGCCATGGCGGCGCTCCGAAGTCGACGTGCTGGCCGACTTCCGCAACGTGGTCGTCAACCTGACCCTGAAACAGGCGGAAGAACGCGCCGAGCTCAGCGAACGGCTACAACGCAGCAACGTGGAACTGGAGTCCTTCTCCTATTCGGTATCCCACGACCTGCGCGCGCCGTTCCGCCACATCGCGGGCTTCGCCGAACTGCTCAAACAGCGCGAGCGCAACCTGGACCCGACATCCACGCGCTATATCGAGAACATCATGCGTGCCGCGGTCATGGCCGGCAGGCTGGTGGACGACCTCTTGCGCTTCTCCCACCTGGGACGCGCCGCGCTGGCGGCGTCCGAACTGGACACGAACAAACTGGTCGGCGAAGTCCGCCAGGCGGTGGAATTGACCTTGCCGGACCGCAAGGTGCAGTGGCGCATCGGCGACCTTCCGAAGTCATGGGGAGATGCGCAATACATCCGCCAGGTCTGGTACAACCTGTTGGAAAACGCGGTCAAGTATTCCAGCAACCAGTCCGTATCCATCGTCACGATCAGCGGGCAGAATTGCGGTACATTCACCTTGTTCAGCGTGGCCGACAACGGTGTGGGTTTCGATATGGCATACGCCGGCAAATTGTTCGGGGTTTTCCAGCGCCTGCACCGGCAGGAAGACTTCGACGGGACCGGCATCGGATTGGCGCTGTGCAAACGCATCATCGAAAAACACGGCGGCTGGATCAAGGGCGAAGGCGCCATCGATCAGGGCGCGAAGTTCTCCTTCGCGCTGCCCTATCAATGAACCTGTAGTGCGGCGACAAAAGCATGAACGATCTGCGGCCCATCCTGCTGGTAGAAGACAATCCCAACGACATCGAGCTGACGCTGACGGCGCTCCAGCAATGCAATATTGCCAACGAAGTCGTCGTGCTGCGCGACGGGGCCGAGGCGCTGGACTATGTTTATCGCCGCGGCCCCCATGCGGACCGCCCGCCCGGAGAACCGTCGGTCATCCTGCTCGATCTGAAGCTGCCCAAGGTGGATGGGCTGGAAGTCCTGGAACGCATCAAGTCGGACAAGGACCATAAGCAGATCCCCGTCGTGATGCTGACATCCTCCAAGGAAGAAAAAGACCTGGTGCGCAGCTATCAGTCCGGCGTGAATTCCTTCGTGGTCAAGCCGGTCGAATTTTCCGAATTCTTCGACGCGATACGCAACCTGGGCATGTTCTGGGCGATCGTGAACCAACCGCCCCCGCCCCGGCGCCACGACGGCGAGCCGCACGACGGCCGGGAACTGCCTTGATCCTGCTGCTGGAGGACAATGACCTGGACGCCGAATTGATGATGCATCAATTGGCGGAAGCACTGCCTGACATCGCCGTGCGGTGCGTGCACGACAAGCGTTCGTACGCTCAGGCCCTGGACGAAGGCGACATCTGCCTGATTATTTCGGATTTCTCCCTGCCCGACATCGACGGCTGGGAAGCGTTGTCCATGGCGGCGCGCAAGCTGCCGGACGTGCCGTTCATCTTTGTTTCCGGCGTCATCGGCGAGGACCTGGCGGTCAAGGCCCTGAAGACGGGTGCGACCGACTATGTACTGAAACAGCGCCTGGACCGCCTGGGCACCGCCGTGCGCCGCGCGTTGTCCGAAGAGGAAGACCGGCGCGAGCGCAGGCGCGTCGAAGAGGCCTTGCGGGACAGCGAAGCCCGTTTCCGCGCCCTGTCGGATTCCGCGCCCGCGCTGATATGGGAAACGGACGCCGGCGGCGAGGTCATTTTCGTCAACCGCCACTACGAAATCATGTTCGGCCTGCCTTGCGACGACATGCTGGGCCGGGGCTGGTGGCGCATCGTGTACCGACCCGATCTTCCGGCCCTGCTGGACGCCTTCGACCACGCGATCGCCGGACAGAAAGCGCTGCAGGTGGAAATCCGCGTGATCGATGCACAGCGGCGCCTGCGCTGGCTCGATTGCCGCGGGGTCCCCCGCTTCGACGGCGCGGGACGCTTCCTGGGCCTGACCGGCACCAATGTGGACGTCACGGACGCCAAGCTGGCGCGCGATGAATTGGAACAGATCGTGCAAGCGCGCACCGCGGAGCTGCTGCGTACCAACGAGCGCCTGCTGCAGGAAATGCGCCAGCGCGCCGACGCGGACGCGGCACGGGAACAGGCCGAGGAACAACTGCGCCAATCGCAGAAGATGGAAGCATTCGGCCAGCTGACCGGCGGTGTCGCGCACGACTTCAACAACTTCCTGACCGTCATCCTGGGCAACCTGGAGACCCTGGAGCGCCAGTTATCCGGCCGCGCCGGCCCGCTTGACGCGGCCCGCGTGGACACCGCCTTGAGCCATGCGAAACAAGGCGCGCAGCGCGCCGCCGCGCTGACGCAGCGCCTGCTGGCCTTCGCCCGCAGGCAACCCTTGCAGCCCTGCAGCGTGAATATCAACGAGCTGATCGCCGCCACGGTGGAGATGCTGACCCGCATGCTGGGTGAAGAGGTGGACGTGCGCGAGGACCTGCAGGCGGATATCTGGCCCGCGCATATCGACCCCCACATGCTCGAAAGCGCCCTGCTGAACCTCGCGGTGAACGCGCGCGACGCCATGCCGGAGGGCGGGGAAATCGTCATCCGGACGCGCAACGCCGTCCTGGGCGAACGCCATCCGCACGTGGACGCCGCCCCGGGCGATTACGTGTGCATCAGTATGTCCGATACCGGTGCGGGCATCCCGGAAGACATCATGGAAAAAGTCTTCGAGCCTTTTTTCACCACCAAGGACATCGGTGTCGGCACGGGGTTGGGACTGAGCCAGGTCTACGGCTTCGTCACGCAATCGGGCGGATATGTCGGAATAGAGAGTGCCGTCGGCAAGGGCACGACCGTGCACATCTACCTGCCGCGCCAGGCCCAAACCCAGGCAAGCGCGGGCGTAAGGACGCATGAGGGCGACTTGCCCGTGGCGGCGCGCGGCGAGCGCATCCTGGTGGTGGAGGACGACGAGGCCGTACGCGCACACTCGGCGGCGGCGCTCATGGAATTGGGGTATGCCGTCCACGAGGCCGGCGACGCCGCCGCGGCACTGCGGTGCCTGCGCGAACGCGACGATATCGCCCTGCTGTTCACGGACGTCGGCTTGCCGGGTGGCATGAATGGCCGCGACCTGGCAGAAGCTGCCCTGGCGATCCGGCCGGGGTTGCCGGTGCTGTACACCTCCGCGTACGCGGAGGGCCGGCTGACCCACGGCGGCAAGCTCCCCGCCGGCGTGGCGCTGGTTCCCAAGCCGTTCACGTTCCGCGACCTGGCGCGAGGTGTGCGCGAAATCCTGGATGATGCAGCGGCCATGCGGGGTACGGGGGACGCGCAACACGCCGGGAACGCCACGGCCGCGCCGGCCATGGAGATGGCCGGCGCCACCTCGGATACAGCGGGCCGCGGCCCCGCGCACGATGCGGGGGGCGCCGGCCCCGCGCCGGATGCTGAAACCGCCTCGCCGGTATTGGGCGGGGCCACGGTGCTGCTCGTGGAAGACGATGAGCTCGTGCGTGAGCTTACGGCGGAAGCGCTGATGGAATACGGCTACCGGGTGGTCGAAGCCGGTACCGCGGCGCGGGCGCTGGCGGCCATGGAAGACAATGCGGCCAGCGTCGGCCTGGCCATCGTGGACCTGGGCCTGCCGGACATGCCCGGCGAAGAACTGATCCTGCTGCTGGCGCGGCGCCATCCCGGCCTGCCCATCATCGTGGCGAGCGGCTACGGACGGGTCGATCTCAGCAACGACATGCCTGCGGAAACCCGCGTGTCTTTCATCCAGAAACCCTACAAACTGCAGATGCTGGCGACGGTGCTGCAGGAAATGGGCGTCGCGCCCTGATGCCGGGTTGCCACTTGCGTGCGCTGGCCGCCCTGCCGGGCATGCCTTATTCCCCCTGGCACCGCAGCCAGTCCGTCAGCGTATCGAAGGCATCGCAGGCGCCGGCCACGGCTTGCGCGAGGTCTTCCTCGCCGTGCAGTTCATCGGCCAGGAAGGCCATGTAGCCCTTCCATAGCGTGCCCAGTTCCGGGCCATAACCGGCCATGTAGTGAAACGACCGATCGGGCCAGGCTTGCTCCAGCCGCTTGGCCATCATGCGGCCG
The DNA here is from genome assembly GCF_001704295.1 of Bordetella sp. H567. NCBI lineage: Bacteria > Pseudomonadati > Pseudomonadota > Betaproteobacteria > Burkholderiales > Alcaligenaceae > Bordetella > Bordetella sp. H567. The sequence goes on along the minus strand of NZ_CP012334.1, from coordinate 2,625,019 downwards.
CCCAGCTGCGATCCTTCGATGACGTACATCACGCCCAGCGCGTAGGCACGCGCCCGGCCGACGTCGGGCAGCTTGTCGCAGACCGGCACCGGCGGCACCGGCAATCCCAGGGCGCGCGCGGCCGCGAAATCCTGGTCGATGCGCGCGGCCTTGCAGCGGCGCACGTCCGGCCGCAGCGCTGCCGGCCAGTCGCGCGCCCATAGCGCGGCTTCGACGGGTTCCAGCCAGCCGCGCAGCGCGGCGATATAGGCCAGGTAGTCCGCGTAATCCGCCTGCGCGGAACCGATGCGCAGGGAGCTGTCCAGGCGCTCGTGACGTGCTTGCGTCGCTAGTCGTAAGGTGGCGTGAACATCCATGAGCAAGGCATCCTGGCGGGCGGAAAACATCGCAGCCATGATACCGGACGCAGAACAGCGCCATAGGCCCATCACCGTTGAATCGCGGGCGGCGATGCATGAAGCGAAGGCCATCTCGCAAGAAGCGCCAGCCTATGACGTGGAGGCGGTCGCGAGCGGCAGCGCGACGGTCGCTCGCAATCCGCCTTGTTCACGGTTGGCGATATGCAGATCGCCCCCCTGGCTTTGCGCCAGGGCCTTGACAATCGCCAGCCCCAGGCCGGTGCCGCCGGTTTGCCGGCCGCGCGACGGCTCGCCGCGCTCGAAGGGCTGCGCCAGCCTGGCCAGCAGCGCCGGGGACACCCCGGGGCCATCGTCTTCCACTGAAAGCATGATGCGGTCACCCGCTATCTCCAGCGATAGATAGGCGCGTTCGCCGTAGCGGATCGCGTTGTCCGTCAGGTTGGACAATATCCGGCGCAAGGCCAAGGGCGCGCAACGCACCGGCGCCGCGCGTCGCGGGGCGGCGACCAACCGCACCGGGTCGCCGATTTCCTGGCGCATCGCGGCGTAAGCCTGCAACTCGGCCCACGCGTCGATGACCTCGGCCGCCACCGCGCCCTGACGCGCGCTTTCACGGGCGAATACCAGCGTATCGTCCAGCAGCCAGCCCATTTCGTCCAGGTCGCGCACCGCGCGCCGGCGCTGCTCCGCATCGTCGATGAAATCCGCGCGCAAGCGCAGGCGCGTCAGGTAGGTGCGCAAATCGTGCGCGATGGCGGCCAGCATGCGCGTCCGTTCCTGCATCAAGCCACGGATCGTGCCTTTCATTTCATTGAACGCCGCCGACAGCGTGGCAATTTCAGCGGTACCTTGCACCGGCAGGTCGGGCATGTCGATATCCGCGGCCAGGCCGCGCGCCGCATCGGCCACGCGGCGCGCGGGCAGCGCGATCAGGCGCACGCAATAGACCATGACCATCAACAGGATCAGCGCCGCCGCCGCGCCCACCACCGCCAGCCGCGCGGTCAAGCGGCGCAGCAGCAGCGGTGCGGTATCCAGCTCCACCACCTGGCCATTCTTCAGTTCCACCAATAGCCGTACACCGCCCGCGGGCGCGGCGCCGGCGCCACGGGCCACGACGAAGCGCCTGTCCCCCAGTTCGGCCGCATCGCGGGCATACAAGCGCTTCAGATAAGGCGCTTCGGCAATGCTCGCAGGAAACCCGTCCAGCACCCGCACGGCGAGCCGGCCATGACCGAGCGCCCGTACGATCAAGGCCTGTTGCGCCGGCGATACGGCTTCCAGCGCTCGCGCGATGGCTGCCGCTTCGTCGGGAGACACCAGGCGAAACAGAGCGGGTTGTTCGTCGGGCCAGATCAGGGCAGCGGCGATCACGGCCTGCAACAGCAGCAAGGCGACTACGAAGGCGATGCCGATACGCACGGCCAGGCTGCCCAGCCAGGCCCGGAGGCCGCCGGGTGGGGAGCCGGTCCGCATGCCGGAGGCCTCGGACGCGCAGCCCGGCATGTCAGGCGCGGTCTCGTTCGACGGCAGGGGCGAACAGATAGCCGCCGCCCCGCACGGTCTTGATCATGGCCGGCGATTTGGGCGCGTCGCCCAGCTTGCGGCGCAGGCGGCTGAGCTGCACATCGATCGTGCGGTCGAAGGGGCCGGCGGAGCGGCCGCGGGTCCAGTCCAGCAGTTGCTCGCGATTGAGCACGCGTTGCGGATGGGTCAGAAATACCATCAGCATGTCGAATTCGGCGCCGGTCAATACCACTTCCCCGCCGTCCGGCCGCCGCAGCGCGCGGGACCCCGCATTCAGTGTCCAGCCGGAGAAACGGTAGAGGTCGGCCGGTGGCGCCGGAGGAAGACGATGGCTGGCGCGCGTACGCCGCAGGATGGCGCGGGCGCGGGCGACCAGTTCGCGCGGGTTGAACGGCTTGGCCAGGTAGTCATCCGCGCCGACCTCCAGCCCGACGATGCGGTCGATGTCCTCGCCTTTCGCCGTCACCATCAATACCGGGATCGCGGTGGACGACGCGCGCAGCCGCCGGCAGATCGACAAACCGTCTTCGCCCGCCAGCATCAGATCCAGCACCACCAGGTCGACGCGGCGGCGCTCCACCTCGCGGTCCAGCGCCGCCGCGCCCTCGCATAGCACGACGTCGTAGCCTTCGCGGGTGAGCAGGCCGCCGACCAGCGTGCGGATTTCGGGGTCGTCCTCGACGACCGCGATGAGCGTGTTCGCCTCCATGCCGCTGCCGTTATGAAAGGGATCGTGGATGGGAAGATCGTTGGATCGGGAGCGCATCAGTCTACAGCGATGCGGCCGCCAGGACGGCCTGCGCAGGGCCGTTGATACACTTCGTTAAGCTACGCCACGCGGGCCTCACGTGCCGCATACAAGCCGGGCGCCTAATCACTCCCGACGCGCAGAACGCGCATCGAGGAGCGAATTTCATGCCACACCCTTCCCCTGTCTACACCCGCATCGCGCGGGCGGCCATGTCCTGCGCGACCGCGGCCGCCACGATGGTCTGGAGCGGCGCCGCGCACGCCGGTTCCCACGGCTGGTCGCGATCCGTGCACGGGCCCTACGGCCACGGCTATACCGCGCAACGCCAGGTTTCCCGCTCGCCCGGAACAGCGACGGCCAGCCGCTCCGTGCAGACCGATAGCGGCCATGGATACACCAGCACGCGTACCACCACGCGCGATGACGGCACGCTGACCAACACCTGGACCCGGACCTACGACAACGGCAAGACGGCGAGCCGAAGCGGCACCGTGACGCGCGGCGAAGACGGCGTGACGGTACAGCGCGACGTGAGGACCGCGTCCGGTGCGACGGCCAGCCGCACGACGACCTATACCCCCGGCAACTGAACCCTGGAGACGCACCATGCGATGGATCCTGTTTTTGCCGATGGTGGCGCTCTGCACCACCGCCTGTGCCGGCGGCACGCTGCGCGCCGCGGATACCCTCGCAACGGCTGGGCGCCGCGACCCGGCGCAGCTCCTGCAGGACGCCGATACGGACCATGACGGCAAGATCACCCGAGCCGAGCTGAGCCAGGCTCGCGACCGCATGTTCAGCCGGCTGGACCGCAATGGCGACGGCTACCTCACGCAGGACGACTTCCAGCGGCAACTGCTGTCGCGGCGCGCGGGCGCCGGGAGCAACGGCGGCGACCGTTTCGCCAGCATGAAGGCCGTCATGGACAAGGACGGCGACGGCCGCGTCGGCCGCGACGAATTCGTCAACGGGCCCGCGCGGCTGTTCGACCGTGCTGACACCAACCACGACGGCACGGTGGATGCCACGGAACTGGCCGCGTTGCGCGCCGCGCCGCACGCCGGGCCATGATGGGCATGCGTTGCCGTTCATGCTCGACGCGGCGCGCCGTGCGTGCGAGCCGATGCGACAATGCCGGACATGGCCACGCTCATCTGGTTACGCACGGATCTACGCACGCAGGACAACCCGGCGCTGTCCGCTGCCTTGGCCCAGGACGCCACGTACGCGTTGTTCATGCCGGCGCCCGGGCAGTGGCAACGCCACGGCGACGCCCCCGTCAAGATCGACTTCTGGCTGCGCAATCTTGCCCAGCTGCGCGGCCGGCTGGGCGAGCTGAACGTGCCGCTCAAATTCACGGCCGTCCCTGACTGGTCGGACGCGCCCGAAGCCCTGGCGGCTTTCTGCCGCCGCCACGATATCCGCGCCGTACACGTCAATGCCGAATGGGGTGTCAACGAATGCCGCCGGGACCGCGCTGTCGCCGAGCGCCTGGCGGCGGAGGGCATCGCGTGGACCGTGCACCATGGCGCCACCCTGCTGCGGCCCGGCACCATCGTGACCGGCAAGGGCGAGTGCTACAAGGTCTTCACTCCCTATGCGCGCGTCTGCCGGGAACGTCTGGCGGCGGCGCCGCCGCGGGCGGCCGCCGCGCCACGAGCCCAGCCGGCACTGCCGGCGCCGGCCGATCCGCTGCCCACGCCGCGCATGATGCTGGGCGACGCGCAAGCGCCGGGGGATGCGCTGCGCAACCTGTGGCCGGCCGGCGAAGACGCCGCGGCGCGGCGCCTGGATACCTTCATCGACACCGCCATCGGCGATTATCCGGACCAGCGCGACCTGCCGGGCGTGGATGGCACCAGCCGCTTGTCGCCGTACCTGGCCGCCGGCGTGATCTCGCCGGGCGCCTGCCTGCGCGCGGCCCTGTCCGCCAACCAGGGCGAACTGGACAGCGGACGCGCGGGTGTCCGTGCCTGGATCACCGAACTGCTCTGGCGCGAGTTCTATCTGCATCTGCTGGCCGCGCATCCCGGACTATCGATGCATCGGCCCATGCGGCCCGAAACCGAGCACGTGCCGTGGCGCGATGCCAGCCAGGACCTGCGGGCGTGGCGCGAGGGCCGCACCGGATTTCCCATCATCGACGCGGCGATGCGGCAACTGGACGGCATGGGATGGATGCACAACCGCCTGCGCATGATGACGGCCATGTTCCTCTGCAAGAATCTGCTGCTGGACTGGCGGCAAGGGGAAGCCTGGTTCATGTCGCGGCTGATCGACGGCGATCTGGCGTCGAACAACGGCGGCTGGCAATGGAGCGCCTCCACCGGCACCGATGCGGTCCCCTACTTTCGCGTCTTCAACCCCGAAACGCAGTCCCGGAAATTCGATCCGCGGGGGCACTTCCTGCGCCATTGGCTGCCCGAGCTGGCCGGCCTGGACGACCGCGCCATCCATGCGCCGTCCGATGCGCAGCGCCAGGCCTGCGGCTATCCGCCGCGCATCGTGGACCTGCGCGCAAGCCGCCTGCGGGCCATCGAGGCCTACGCGGGCGCGTCGCGCGCCGTCAGGCGTCCGGCATCCCCGCCTTGAGGCGGCGCGGACGTCCGGGCTTGCCCTGCACCGGGATGCCGAGGCGGGCGGCGCGGCGGCGCAGGTTGGCGCGATCCACGCCCAGTTCGCGCGCCGCGGCGCTCCAGTTATTGCCATGGCGCGCCAGGCAGGATTCGATCGTGGCCTGCTCCACGGCCTGCAAGGTCTGCTGCAACGGCAAAGGATGCGCGCCCGCCCCCTGCGGCGCCGCCACGGCGGGCGGCGCGCCGGCCAGGCTGGACGGCCAGGCCGCGGACGCGCCGCCCGGCGGACTGGCGCGCGCCGCGCCGGGCTGGTCGATATCCAGGTCGTCCGGCGTCACCGTCAGGATGCGTGGACGTTCCGCGTGCCTGCCCAGCGCCTTGAGCACGCTGCGGCTGATGACGTGCTCCAGTTCGCGCACATTGCCCGGCCAGGCATAGTGCTGCAGGACGGCGTGCGCCTCCGGCTGCAGGCGCACCGCGCCCAGGCCCAGCCGGGCGCGGTTTTCCTCCAGGAAAGCGCCGGCCAGCAGCAGCACATCCCTGCCGCGCTCGCGCAGCGGCGGCACGCGCACGGGATACACGCTGAGCCGATGGTAGAAGTCCGCGCGCATGCGGCGGGCGCGCACCTCTTCGGCCAGATCGCGGTTGGTCGCGGCGATCAGGCGCACGTCCACCTGGTGCTCGCGGTCGGAACCGACGCGCTGCAACTGGCCGCTCTGCAGGACGCGCAGCAGCTTGGCCTGCGCGCTCAAGGGCAGTTCGCCGACTTCATCCAGGAAAAGCGTACCGCCGTGAGCCAGCTCGAATTTTCCGCGCCGGTCCTGCACGGCGCCGGAAAACGCGCCGCGGACATGGCCGAAGAGTTCGCTCTCGATCAGGTTGTCGGGCAAGGCCGCGCAGTTCACGCTGATCATCGGTTTGCCCGCGCGCGGCGAGCCCGCGTGCAGCGCCTGCGCGATCAGCTCCTTGCCCACGCCTGTCTCGCCGGTGATCAACACCGTCAAGTCGCTGGCGGCGACCATTTCGACCTCTTTCAACAGGCGGCGGAAAGCGCTGCTTTGCCCGGTCAGCCGCCGTGACGGTTCGGCCGCCGCCAGCCGATAGCTTTCGGCCCGCCGGCGCTCGTCTTCCGCGGTGACGGCCAGCTGTTCGATACGGGCCGCCACGGTGACGGTGGCGGCCGCCAGTCCGGCAAAGACTTCCAATACGCGCAGGTCTTCCTCGGAGAACCGCCCGGCCTGCAGCGCGTCCAGCGTCAGCACGCCCCATTTGCGCTGGCCCACCGTGATCACGCAGCCCATACAGTCGTGTACGTGCAAATCGCCGCCAGCCTGGACCAGGCCATCGTACGGGTCCGGCAGGCCGCTGTCGGGCGGAAAGCGCATGGCGCCGTCGGCTTCCAGCAATGCGCGCAGCCGCGGATGCTGGTCGACGCGGAAGCGCCGGCCCATCGCGTCCGGGCTCAATCCTTCCATCGCCAGCGGAATCAGGGCCTCGTCCTCCAGCCGCAGCAGCCCGATCGCGTCGCACGGCAGCAAGGCGCGCAGGGCCTCCAGCAGCCGCCGATAACGCTCCGCGGGCGCGACTTCGCGTGCCAGGTCGGAGACCAGCGGGATGACGGCGCCCAGCAAAGGGTTATGGGTTCGGGTGGGCATGGCGGCCGGCAGCGGGTTCATGGGGAAATTCCGGTGTACCGCCAGCATAGCGCAGCCGCCGGCATTCCGAGTCTTTATAACTCTGAATTTCAATAAACCGAGACATTAAAACTCTTTTTATTATCGATTTTTTCGGTGCGTTTGCCGGCTTCCCCAGGGACCGCGAATTGGCATGGATGTTGCATTGCATTAACCGATCGCCATCGCGACCCACATGCCCGCCGCGCGTGGAAGCCACGACCCGCGGGTCAACCAAGGAGTTTCAGAGATGCTTGATTCGAACCAGCTCGCCATTATCCGTGCCACGGTACCCCTGCTCGAAACGGGCGGCGAGGCGCTGACGACGTACTTCTACAAGATCATGCTGGACGAATATCCCGAGGTCCGGCCGCTGTTCAACCAGGCGCACCAAGCCAGCGGCGCACAGCCGCGCGCCCTGGCCAATGGCGTGCTGATGTATGCGCGCAATATCGACCGCCTGCAGGCCCTGGCGCCGCTGGCGACCCAGATCGTCAACAAGCACGTATCGCTGCAGGTCCTGCCGGAACACTATCCCATCGTGGGGGCCTGCCTGCTGCGCGCCATCCGCGAAGTACTGGGGCCTGATGTCGCCACCGACGAGGTGATCGCCGCCTGGGCCGCCGCCTACCAGCAGCTGGCCGATATGTTGATCCAGGCCGAAGCGCATGCCTATGACGCCCGCGAGCGGGAAACCGGCGGCTGGCGGGGCGCGCGAGCCTTCGTCGTGGCGCGCAAGATCTCCGAAAGCGCCGAGATCACCTCGTTCTACTTGCGCCCGGCCGATGGCGGCGCCCTGCTCGCCTATCACCCTGGCCAGTACCTGGGCCTGCGCCTGGACGTCGATGGCCAGGAGATACGGCGCAATTATTCGCTGTCACGGGCGCCCGACGGCAGCCAATACCGCATCAGCGTCAAGCGCGAGCCGGGCGGCGTCGCATCCAATTTCCTGCATGACCAGGTGAACGAGGGCGATACCGTGGACGTATTCCCGCCCGCGGGCGATTTCGTGCTGCAGGACGGCGAACGGCCCGTGGCGCTGATCAGCGCCGGCGTCGGCGTCACGCCCGTGCTCGCCATGCTGGAAGACGCCTTGCGCGACGGCGAGCGTCCAGTGCACTTCATCCATTACGCCCGCAACGGCGAAGTGCATGCCTTCGGCGACTACGTCGACCAGTTGGCCGCCCGCCATCCCCAATTGCGCCATTACGTGTGCTATGAAGACGCCGAAGGCGCGGCGCGCCAGCCCGACGCCGTGGGCCGCCCGCAAGCGGAACAATTGCGGCAATGGCTGCCGGCGGCCGGCAACGTGGACGCCTACTTCGTCGGGCCCAAGCCCTTCATGTCCTTCATGAAGAAGACCCTGGCCGCGCTGGGCGTGCCGGAATCGCAGAGCCGCTACGAGTTCTTCGGCCCCGCCGCGGCGCTGTAGGCGCGCAGGGAGCGGGATAGCTGGCGTAGCGAATCCGCCGGGCGGCAGGACGCCTGGCGGGGAACCGCTACGGGGTTTCGTGTCGCCGCTGAAGCGCCTGATTGGGAGGCCAGTCCGGCTGGGATAGTATCGGGTACGCGCCCCCGCCCTTGGGTCGCAATGGACCCGGTCATGCACAAGTACACGCGTTATTCGGCGATCGCCGCCCTGCTTTGGCTGGCCGGCTGCGCCACCAAGCCGCCCGAACAAGCGCCGCGCGGTCCCGATCAGATACGGGCCGATATCGCGCGCCGGCTGCCGGCGGGCGTGGGCGACGCCGGCGGATGGGCGCGCGACATCCAGGTGGCATTCACGTCGCAGGACATCCCGGCCACGCCCGCGAATGTGTGCGCGGTCATCGCCGTCATCGGACAGGAGTCCGGCTTTCACGCCGATCCCGCGGTTCCCGGCCTGCCCAAGGTGGCGCGCGAAGAAATCAACCGGCGCGCCGCGTCCATGCACGTGCCCGGCATGCTGGTCGATGCGGCCTTGGGCATCAGGTCGCCCAACGGCAAGACCTACAGCCAGCGGCTGGACACCGTGCGCACGGAACGCGATCTCAGCGATATGTACGAGGACTTCATCGGCATGGTGCCGATGGGACGGCAGTTGTTCGGCGGGCTGAACCCGGTACACACCGCCGGCCCGATGCAGGTCGGCGTGGCGTTCGCCGAAGCGCACGCGCAAGGCTATCCCTATTCCGTGCAGCAAGGCATACGCAAGGAAGTCTTCAGCCGCCGCGGCGGGATCTATTTCGGCACCCTGCACCTGCTGGGCTATCCCGCGCATTACGACACGCTGCTCTATCGCTTCGCGGACTACAACGCGGGCTGGTACGCCAGCCGCAACGCGGCTTTCCAGAACGCGGTAAGCCGCGCCACAGGCATCCCCCTGGCGCTGGACGGCGACGTGCTGCGCGAGGATACGATCGAGCCCGGCGAGACCGAACGCGCCCTGCGGACGTTGCGCTCGCGCCTGGACATGAGCGAAGAGGCCATCCGCCGCGACCTGCGCGCCGGCGATCGCCTGGACTTCGAAAACACCCTGCTGTACCGGCGTGTTTTCGGCATCGCCGACAAGGCCGCCGGCGCGCCACTGCCCCGCGCCACGCTGCCGCGCATCACGCTGCAAAGCCCGAAGATCACGCGCACGCTGACCACTGCGTGGTTTGCCGAACGGGTCAATACGCGGTGGAAAGAATGCATGGCGCGGGATGCCTGAACGCGGGCCGGCAAGACCTATGGTGCCCGGCAGGTTGGGCTGTTAGTTCAGGCCCAGCAGGTCCTCTCTGGGCACCAGCATGCCGCGTGGGTCGCTTCCCTCCGCCGGCCGTCAGGACGCCGGCTTGGGCGGCCAGCTGGGCGGCTCGATGCCGAACTGCCGCGCGTACTCGGCGTTCAGCCGCTGCCAACCGCCGAACTTCAGCGCATCGGCACCGACCAGGCGGCCGACAGGCTGGCCTGCCAGGAACCGGTCCAGTACGTCCAGGCAAATGTGCCAGCCCGCCGCGCCCATCGAAATAAAGCCGCGGTCGATGTTGTGCCACAGGGTGAGCCGGGTGCCACCGCTCTCCAGCGGCTCCAGTTCCCAGCGCATGTCGTTGTCGCCCCAGGTGTATTCCAGGAGCTTCGGCGCCTCGGCGCGCTTCACCTGTGTTTCGCTGACGTGCGCCGTGGGCGCGCCCACGGTGGACAGCTTCACGGTGCCGATGGCACCCAGGCTGCGGTCGGCATCGAACGGCGCCCATTCGCGCAGGTGCGCCGGTTCGGTGATCGCCTGCCAGACCTTCTCCGGCGGGTGGCGCAGCTCGCGCACGACAACCAGGGTCCACTTGTCGCCGTCCTTGTGGACGTCAGCGCCGGCCGCGGGGCCGGGATCGTAGTCTTCACGTTGGCTCATGTCTTCTCTTCCCGTTGCTTGCGTGGCGGTGTCATTCCATCTTGTCGAGGTGCTGCTCCAAGGCGTCCAGATGCGTGGACCAGTAGCGCCGAAAAGGCGCCAGCCAAGCGTCCAGCTCCATGAGCGGCTCCGGCCTTAGTCGATACAAGCGACGCTGCGCCTCCACCCGAGACTCCACGAAACCGGCGTCCCGCAGGACGCGCAGGTGCTTGGAGACGGAAGGCTGCGACAGGTGCAACTCGCGCTCGATGTCGCCGACGGAGCGTTCGGAGGCCAGCAGCAAGCCCAGGATGGCGCGCCGATTCGGCTCGGCGACGATAGAGAACGTGGATTCCATGCGATATATATAACCCGTTGTTTATATTACCGCAAGAGAATATTCTGCATCGGCCAAAGAGTCCGAACCGCCGGATGCCCCGGATGGCGACACGCCGCGCGGCAGTCCCCGCCCCAGGGCGTCGCGCCGCTGGTGGCATTTCAGTTGGGCAGTCCCGCTCGTCGCAGGCCGTCCTGGAAGACGGCCAGATTGTCCGGTCGATGAATCGGCAGCCAACCCGTCAGATTCGACACCCGCAGCTCCGGGCTGGTCAGCCGCAGGCGGTCCATCATGCGGCGCGCCTCTTCGTCCTGCCCCTGCAGGGCGCGGCTGGCGCCGGCGATGGCCATTGCGAGTGTGAAGTCAGGCAGGTCACGCAGCGCTTTTTCAGCCCATGACGCTGCCTCGTCGAAGCGGCCCGCGAACAGATGCGCGGTCGCGATTCCAGCTTGCATCCGATACATCTCCGGGTCCAGCGGGCTCAGGCGCATGGCGCGCGTGAAGAACGCGATGGCCTCCTCGGTTTCGCCGTGCCAGACGCGCAGGAACGCGCCCAGGAACCAGGCGGACGCCAGATTCGGATTCAGGACCAGGGCGCGGTCTATCAATGCGATCCCGCCAGTGAGTTCACCGGCCAGGTGCGCCAGCGCATGGCCGCCACGGGTCAGCGCGACGGCGTCGCCCTTGCCCAGTTCAATGGCGCGCCGCGCCAGCCGTATGCCGTCGGCGGCGTCGTGGGCTGGATGGATGTTCCATTCATTGACCTTGCGCCAGCAATGGCACCAGGCAGCCATGGCGTAGGCCGATGCAAAATCCGGGTCGGCCTCGATTGCCTTGTGGAACAGCGCCAACGCCTGCTCGACGCTGTCCCGCGAGCCGCGGTGCAGTTGCGCCATGCCTCGCAGGTAATAGTCGTAGGCATCCAGGCTCTCGGTGGGCTTGTGCGTCGCGCGCTCGATCTCCACCTGTTCAAGCTGCGGCGCCAGTGCGCCCACCACGCTTTCGGTGATCTGGTCGTAGAGGGCGAAGATGTCGTCAAGTACGCCTTCGAACCGGCCCGCCCAATGATGGGCGCAGGTGGCCGCGTCCACCAGTTGGCCCGTGATCCGCACGCGGTTTCCCGAGCGGCGGAAGCTGCCTTCCAGCACGTAGCGCACGCCCAGTTCCCGGCCGACCTGCTTCACGTCCACGGCCTGCGCGCGGTAGGTGAAGCTGGAATTCCGCGAAATGACGAACAGCCATCGATGCCGCGACAAGGCGGCGATGATGTCCTCCACCACGCCGTCGGCCAGGTAGTCCTGGTCCGGTTGGCCGCTCAGGTTGACGAAGGGCAGCACGGCGATGGACGGCCGGTTCGGCAGCGGCAGGGCCGCCGGCTGCGTGGCCGTCGGGGCAACGGGCGGTGGCGTGAGCGCCGTCGCCGGGAGCGCCGGACCGGCAGCCGCGACCGTGGCGCCCACGTTTTGCACGAGGGCATCGCCGCCCGCCGGATCGCTGCCGCCAGCCAGCTCGACTTTCCTGATATCCGCGACGAAGCGGAATCCCTTGCGGGGCACGGTGCGGATCACGCGTTGCAGCTGGCCGTTGTCGCCGACCGCCTTGCGCAGCGCGTTGATGTGGCTGGCCAGCGTCGATTCGGACACGATGCGACCGCCCCAGACCCCGTCCAGCAGGTCGTCGCGCGTGACGACGCGCTCGCGGTTTTCCGTCAGGTAGACCAGCAAGTCGAAGACCTGGGGCGTGATCGACACCAGCTGGGACGCCCGGGAAAGCTCCCGGCGATCGATGTCCAGCGCGCAATCCCCGAACACTAATGGCATTCCGTATCCCTCAACCGCCGCCCGCGCACGGCGTCCGCGTGGCGCACCACGACCGCTCAAGCCAAATCCAAGGGAAATCCAAGGTTTCGGCAAAGTATTCCACAGCGCCGCCGCGCATAGTTGATGCACCGGTCGTCCTACCGAAGGCCGAGACACTGAACGGAGAGAAGAAACCATGAAAATCGTCGTTATCGGGGCCAGCGGCCTTATCGGATCGAATGTGGTGCGGCGCCTGCGCGGCGCCGGCCATGACGTGGTCGCGGCCTCGTTAAGCTCGGGCGTCAACATCATTACCGGAGAGGGCCTGGCCGACGCGCTCAAGGGAGCCGAGGTTGTCGTCGACGTGGCCAACTCGCCTTCGTTCGAGGACAAGGCGGTACTGGAATTTTTCGAAATCGCCGGCCGGAATATCGCCGCAGCGGAAAGCGCCGCCGGCGTCCGGCATCACGTCGCCCTGTCGGTGGTCGGCGCGGAGCGCCTGCCGGAAAGCGGCTATATGCGCGCCAAGCTCGCCCAGGAAAAGCTGATTGCGTCCTCCGGCATCCCCTACACCATCCTGCGTTCGACGCAATTCTTCGAGTTCATCGACGCCATCATGAAATCCAGCGTCGACGGCAATACGGTGCGCGTTTCCCCCGCCCTGCTGCAGCCCATCGCATCGGACGATACGTCCGCGGCGGTGGCCGATCTGGCGGTGCGTCCGCCGGTGAACGGCATGGTGGAGGTCGGCGGCCCGGATCGCGTACCCCTGGACGAACTCGTACGCATGTACCTGGCCGCGCGCAAGGACACCACGCATCAGGTGATCGCCGATGTCCATGCGCGCTACTTCGGCTCCGTGCTGAATGACCGATCGCTGGTGGCGGACGATGACGCGCGCCAGGGTTCGACGTGCTTCCAGGATTGGCTGGACCGTACCGTGGCGCGCGCCTGAGCGCGGGCACCGACCGTCCTTTGTAATCCGTAAATCGAGGAGTCTTCCATGATCGTTTCCAGAACGCTCGCCGCCCTGCTGCTTCTTGCCGCGGGCGGGGTAAATATCGCCGCGGCGCAGCAAGCCGCGGCTGCCGGCCATACCGGCGCGCACCCCCCCGCGCAAGCGGCCGCCGCCGATGCCGGACACCCCCCGCCATTGGCGAAAGTGACCGAGCTGATGACCAAGCCGCTTCCCGACTATCCCGGCAAGGAAGCGCTGCTGATCCAGGTCGAGTACCCGCCCGGGGCGGCAGACCCGGTACACCGCCACGATGCGCACGGCTTTATCTATGTACTGGAGGGTTCGATCGTGATGGGGGTGCAAGGCGGCAAGCCAGTCACGTTGACCGCGGGCCAGACCTTCTACGAAGGACCCGACGATCTCCACACCATCGGGCACAACGCCAGCGCCACCGAGCCGGCCCGGTTCCTGGTGCTGCTGCTGAAGAACCAGGGCGCGCCCATCCTGACGACGGTACCGTAAAGGGTTATCCCCTTATGCCTATAGGGGATATCCAAATAGCCCAAACCAAAGTTCTGGGAATATGCTTAGGGTAATTTCTTAGTTAGCGTAAGGCCTGGTCATCCATAGAATGGTGCCGTTGTAGACGTATTTCATCGGCGCTGTAAGCAGCTCACAGGACCAATCAGGCCCCGCCACCATGCTCGAAGCACCCGTCCAGACCACGCGCCCCGCCGCCGCCAGCCCCACCGTGAGCTCGGGCGAGGACGCGTACGGGCGGATCCGGCGCGACGTGCTGTCCTGCCGCCTGGCCCCCGGCGCCTTCGTGACCGAGCCGGAACTGATGTCTGCGTACGGCATCCGCAAGACCAGTTGCCGCATCGCCCTGGTGCGCCTGGCCCATGAAGGGCTGGTCCGCTCCAAGCCCCGCAAGGGCTACCAGATCGCACCGATCACCCTGCGCGATGTGGAGGAAGTCTTCACGCTGCGGGTGCAGGTGGAACCGCTGGCGGCCCGCCTGGCCGCCGGCCGCGTGGACATCGATCTGCTGCGCCGCCTGGAAGCGGCCTGCCGCATCGCGCATCCCGTGCTGCAACTGAGCGACCAGATCGATGTGTTCATGGACGCCAACAAGGCTTTCCACCTGGCCATCGCCGCTGCCTGCGGCAATGAGCGGCTATACCGCCTGCTCAGCCAGTTGATGGACGAGATGTCCCGCCTGGTGGCGCTGGGCTTCGGCGTGCAGCGGACCAAACCCGAAATCAAGCATGACCACAACGCCATGATAGAGGCGCTTGCCGAGGGCGACGGCAAGCGCGCCGAAGTCATCGCGCGTCGCCATATCGAAACCTTCCAGGTGATGACGCTGGAAAAACTCTACGCCAGCCTGGCGCAGACGGGCGCGGCCATTCCGGTGCCCCGCGCGCTGAACGGGAGCGGACGATGAATCGCGCCCCTGTGCAGTCCGGCGCCGGCGCCGCCATGACCAAGCCCTCCGCCGCCACGGCGCCCGCCGCCATCCCGGCCGCTTCGGCGGCGCGCCCCGACGCCCTCGATGTACGCCATGTGTCCAAGCGCTTCGGCACGCTGGAAGCGCTGCGCGATATTTCCTTCACCGTCGGCGGCGGTGAAATCGTTGCGCTGCTCGGCCCATCCGGCTGCGGCAAGAGCACCCTGCTGAACATCATCGCGGGCCTGGAGCCGCACGACGGCGGCGATATCTTCCTGGCGGGCCAGCCGCTGGCCACCTACGACCAGTGGCGCCATATGGCCTACCTCTTCCAGGAAGACCGCCTGCTCCCCTGGCGCAGCGTGCGCGACAACGTGGCCTTCGGCCTGGAAACGCGCAACGTATCCAGGGCCGAACGGCACCGCCGCGCCGATGCCGTACTGGATATGGTCGGCTTGTCCGGCTTCGGCGATTCCTGGCCGCACCAATTGTCCGGCGGCATGCGCAGCCGCGTCGCCCTGGCCCGCAGCCTGGTGATCGAACCCGACGTGCTGCTGATGGACGAACCCTTCTCCAAGCTGGATCCGCAGACGCGCACGCAGATGCACGAGGAAGTGCTGCGCATCCAGGCGATGAAGAACATGACGATCCTGTTCGTGACGCACGATGTCGAAGAGGCGGTGGTCCTGGCCGACCGCATCGTCCTGATGGCGCCGCGTCCCGGCCGCATCCGCGAGATCGATACGGTCTCCCTGCCCCGGCCGCGCACGCCCACCGACCGCGACGTCGCGGAACAGACGCGCCAGCTGCGCATGAAGGTGCACGAATGAGCGCGCCCGCGCGGCCGCCCGAGGGGCGCGCTCCCTCCCACGGGGAGGATGTCGTGCAGCGACAGGAGAGAACATCAATGAGCAAAGCCTGGCGGGCCCTGGGATGGCTGTTCGTGCAGCGCGCGGCGTTGACCATCGTCTTCGTGGTGCTGTGGGCCCTGGCGGCCTCGCACGTGCCCGCCTTCGTGCTGCCCGGGCCGGAAAAAGTGATCCAGGCGCTGGTCAACCTGGCGCGATCCAGCAGTTTCACGCATGATGTGCTGACCACCTTGACGCGCATCCTGATCGGCTTCGCGCTGGCCACGGTGGTGGGCACGCCGCTGGGACTGGCGCTGGGCTCCAGCCGCGTGCTGGCGACGTTCTTCGATCCGCTGCTGGCCGTGATGAACACCGTGTCGTCCGCCATCTGGGCGGTGTTCGCCATCATCTGGTTCGGTATTTCCAATGCCACGACCATTTTCGTGGTGTTCATGACCGCGATGCCGCTGATCCTGACCAATGTGTGGCAAGGTTCGCAGAACGTCGACAAGCTGCACGTGGACCTGGCACGCAGCTTCCGCATGTCGCGCACGCAAATCCTGCGGAAAATCTATCTGCCCACCATCCTGCCCTACTTCTTTTCCGGCGCGCGCCTGGCCTTCGGTTTCGGCTGGCGCGTGTCGCTGGTGGCCGAAACGCTGGGGTCGTCCGATGGCATCGGCTATCGCCTGCGCCAGGCGGCCGACCTGGTACAGACCGACCAGGTGTTCGCCTGGACGCTATTACTGGTGGTGCTGATGCTGCTGTTCGAAGGGGGCCTGCTCAAACCGCTGGAACGGCGGCTGTTCCGTTGGAAGCCGCTTTGACACGCGCGCTGGCCGGCGTACCGCCGACCAAACCGGACGCGAACCGAACCGCCGAACACGACCATCGACCGCCCACCCTCCCACATTGACCGGAGTCCATACCATGCAATGGAGAAAACCCCTCTTCGCCGCCCTGCTCGCCTTTGCAGCGATGGCGGGCGCCGCCGGCGCGCAGGCGGCCGACAAAGTGCGCATCGGCTACTGGAGCAGCGGCGTCAGCCTGGGCTTCGGTGCCGTGCTGGAAGCCACGCCCTTCCTCAAGCAGCAGAACCTGGAGGTGGAATTCTTCCGCTTTCCCGACGTGAACGCGCCGCTGCGCGCGCTGGCGTCCAACTCCATCGACCTGGCCTACGGCGCGCCGGCGGCAGGCGTGTTCAGCAGCGCCGCCGAGGGCGTGCCGCTGAAGGTCTTCGCCGCCACGCAGCCGGCCGACGTGCAGTTCGTCGTGCCCGAGGGATCCGCCATCAAATCGCTGGACCAGCTGCGCGGCAAAAAGGTCGGCATGTCGCCGGCGGGCAGCTCCGTGGCGGTGATCGCCGGCGCCATCCTGGCGGCCAACCACGGCATAAAGCCCAATGACTTTTCGCTGGTGGGCGGCAATGAGTCGCGCCTGGCGCAGTTCCTGGTGCAGAAGCAGGTGGACGCGGCCGCGCTGCGCTCGGTTACCGTGGCGCAGCTGAAGGAGCTGAAGGTGACCAAGCTGAGCAGCTTCGCCGATGAATGGCGCGCGCTCACCAAGACCAATTCGGTACCCTATATCGGCATCGGAACCGTGCGCGCGGAATACGTTCAGGCCCATCCCGAGGTGGTCGCGCGCGTGCTGGTCGCGATGCGCAACGCCCTGGCGTGGGCGCAGACCCATCAGCCGGAGGTCATCGGCATCCTGCAGAAATCCGCCAACCTGCCCGAGAACGACGCCAAGGTCTATGCCGGCCTGTGGAACGACATGTACCGCATCTCGTTCGAGCAGGCGGATATCGACACGCTCAAGCGCGAACACCAGGTCTTCACGGAAACGGGCGTGATCAAGGGCGCCTTGAAGGACGACCTGTTCGTCACCGGCCCCTGGCAACAATCGAAGTCCATGAAGTAATCCGCTATCGCCCCATCACGTTTCAAAGGAAACCTCCCATGAGCAAAACCATGAAAGCCCTGGTCCTGAATCAGCACGGCGGCATCGACCAGCTTCGCGTGGTCACCGACAAGCCGGTCCCGGCCGTGACCGCCGGTCACGTCGTCATCCGCGTGCGCGCCTCGTCGTTCAATTACCACGACGTCTTCACCGTACAGGGCATGCCGGGCATCAAGGTGCCGCTGCCCGTGGTGATCGGCCTGGACATGGCGGGCGAGATCGCGGAAGTCGGCGAAGGCGTCGAGGGCTGGAAGCCCGGCGACCGCGTGCTGGTCAACCCCCTGAACAAGGCCAAGGGCCTGATGGGCGAAATGCTGGATGGCGGCATGGCCGAATACTGCCTGGTATCGGCCGGCCAGCTGATCGCCATGCCCGACAAGGTCAGCTTCGACGACGCGGCGGCGCTGCCCGTGGCCTACGGCACCGCGCACCGCATGCTGATCACCCACAATACCGTCAAGGCGGGCGACAAGGTGCTGATCCTGGGCGCCAGCGGCGGCGTGGGCACGGCCTGCGTGATCCTGGCCAAGCAGTTGGGAGCCGAAGTCATCGCCTGCGCAGGCAGCGACGCCAAGCTGCAGGCGCTGAAGGAACTGGGTGCTGACCACCTGATCAACTATCGCGAAACCGATTTCTCCAAGTGGGCCATCGGGCAGTACGGCAAGCCCCAGCGCCGCAATTACGAAGGCGGCGTCGATGTCGTGATCAACTTCACCGGCGGCGACACCTGGGTGCCGTCGCTCAAGTGCCTGAAGCGCGGGGGCACGCTGCTGGTGTGCGGCGCGACGGCCGGCCACGACCCCAAGGAAGACCTGCGCTACGTCTGGAGCTTCGAACTGAACATCAAGGGTTCGAACAGCTTCTACGACGAGAACCTGAAGGCCCTGCTGGACATGGTGGCCGAAGGCAGCGTCGATCCGCTGATCGACCGTGCCGTGCCGCTGGAACAAGCCGCCGAGGGCCTGGCCCTGATTCGCGACCGCGAAGTGCTGGGCAAGGTCATCGTCAACCCCTGAACCCTGAACACGGAATATCCCATGACTGACAAAGCTCTCCCCACGAAGGAAGACATCCAGGCGCGCCTGCTGCGCGGTCCCTATCACCAATGGCTGGGCATCGAAGTCCTGTCGGTGGCCACCGGCGAGATCGAGCTGAAGGCCAAGTGGCGCGAGGAATGGGTGGTGAACGCCGACAAAGGCTACACGCACGGCGGCATCCTGGCCGCGCTGGTGGACCTGACCGCGGACTGGGCCCTGGTGTCCAGCACCGGCCGCGGCGTGCCCACCATCGACCTGCGCGTGGACTACCACCGCGCCGCCATGCCGGGCGACCTGACTGCCAAGGGCAAGGTCATCAAGTTCGGCTCGCAGGTTTCGGTGGCCGAAGCCCAGGTGTTCGACAAGGACGGCAAGCTGGTGGCCAGCGGCCGCGGCGTGTATTCGACGCCGGCTGCGGGGTAAAGCCCACCCCCGAAGCGCTGCGCGCTTCCCCCTCAAGGGGGCGACGCTGGCGGACCGGCGAAGCCGGATCCGCGGCGTCCCGGCTCTGGTCACACCCGTTTCTTGCGACGAGGTGGCGGGCTGAAGCGCTGCGCGGTTCCCCCCTAAAAGGGTAGATGCCGGCGTACCGGCCAACCCGGATCCGCGGCGTCCCGGATTTGGATGTCTCTGTATCAGGCGACGTGGTAGCGCCATGGAAACCAACATGCATATGCCGTACAACCTGGGCGACCTGATCGATCCGTCGGCCGACCCGGCGCGGATCGCCCTTATCGGCGTGGATGCCGAGCTGCGCGAATCGCCCTGCACCTACGGCGAACTGGACGCGCTGGCCGAAGGTGTGGCCCAGGGCCTGCGTGAACGCGGCCATGCTCCCGGCGAACGCATCGCGCTGTTGTCGGCGAACTCGGTGCGCTATGTCGCCGCGGTGCTGGGGATCATGCGGGCGGGGCTGGTGGCCGTGCCGGTGAACTTCAAGTTCCCGGCTTCCACCATCGCGTATGTGCTGCAGGACAGCGGCGCGAAGCTCCTGTTCTTCGATGGGCCGCGTCGCGCCAGCCTGCCCGCCGGGCTGGAGGCGGTCGCGATGGACGGCCAGGATTTCGTCGACTTCCTGCGCCCCGGTAAACAAGCGTCCTACCGGCCGTCGCCCGAAGATGTAGGGCTGATGCTGTACACCTCAGGCTCCACCGGGCGGCCCAAGGGCGTGCGCCTGTCGCACGCCAGCCATCTGTGGACGGTGCAGGCGCGCCGCAAGGCCACGCCGCTGGACGACGAGCGCGCCCTGATCGCCGCGCCGCTGTACCACATGAACGCCCTGGCGCTGGCCTTCCTGTCCGTGGGCAGCCATGCGACCACGGTGCTGCTGCCGCAGTTCAATGCGCAGGTGTATATCCGCTGCATCGAACGCTATCGCTGCACCTGGCTGACCGCCGTGCCGCCCATGATCGCCATGATGCTGCGCGAACGGGATCTGCTGGCCGGCACGGACCTGTCCTCCGTCAAGGTGATCCGCATGGGCTCGGCACCGGTCAGCGCCAGCCTGCTGGCGCAGATCCACGCCATGCTGCCCAATGCGCGGGTGATCAACGCCTTCGGCACCACGGAAGGCGGCCCGGTCGTGTTCGGCCCCCATCCGCGCGGCGTGCCCACGCCCACGGCTTCCGTCGGCTATCCGCATCCCGAAGTATCGCTGCGGCTGGCGCCCGGGCCAGGCGACGGCCCGGACCAGGGCATCCTGGAAATGAAAAGCCCTGGCCTGATGCTGGGCTATCACCAGCGTCCGGACCTGGCCGACCCCTTCACGCCGGACGGCTACTACTCCACGGGCGATGTGTTCCGCCGCGATGCCGAGGGCTTCTATTACTTCGTCGGACGCCGCGACGACATGTTCGTCAGCGGCGGTGAAAACATCTACCCCGGCGAGGTTGAAAAAATGCTGGAGCACCACCCCGCCGTGCAGCAGGCCGTCGTGGTGCCGGTCGAAGACGACATCAAGGGCCAGAAGCCCGTCGCCTACATCATCCTGCGGGCCGGCCATTCCGCCACGGCCGACGAGATCAAGCGCTATGCGCTGGACCACGCACCGGCCTACCAGCATCCACGGCAGGTATGGTTCGTCGACCACCTGCCCCTGGCCTCGACCAACAAGATCGACCGCAACGAGCTGCTGCGCGATGCGGCGGCGCGGCTCAAGCAAACCTGAACCTGCAAGGATCCCCATGCGTTTTTCCACTGTATGCGCCCTGGGCGGCCTGATGGCCGCGCTGGTGGCCGCGCCTGCCTTTGCCCTGGATGAAGTCACCGTCGCCCTGGCCATCCCGCCCGCCGTGCATGACGGCGCGCCCTATGCCGCCGCGGAGGAGCTGGGCTACTTCAAGCAGGAGAACCTCTCGGTCAAGACCATCGTGTTCCAGGGCGCGGGTGCCCTGCTGCCCCAGGTGGCGAACAAGCGCGTGACCTTCGGCTATCCGACTTCCGAGCCCGTCATCTCCAGCTACTTCAACGGCAAGGACGTGCTGCCGCTGCGCTACTTCTACAACGGCGTGCCGGGCAACACCATGGAGTTTGCCGTGCTGGCGAATTCGCCGGTGAAGACGCTGGCCGATTTCAAGGGCAAGGAGATCGGCGTCGGCGCGCTGACCTGGGGCACCATCCCGGGCGGACGCGCCGCGCTGCGCACGGCCGGTCTGACGCCGGGCAAGGATGTGAACTATGTCGCGGTCGGGGCGCTCGCGGCCGGCTTCCAGGCGCTGAAGACCGGCAAGGTCGCGGCCCTGAATTTCAACAGCAGCTGGAACGACATGCTGGAAATGTCCGGCACCCCCATCCGCCGCATCGCCTACCCGCCCGTGTTCGCCGAAACGGCCGGCAACGGCTTCATCGCCCACGTCGATACCTTCCGCGACCATCCCGACCTGATGGTGCGGTTCGCGCGCGCCTATACGAAGGCCCAGGTGGCCTGCGTGGCGAATCCGGAATACTGCGTGCGGGCCTTCTGGCGCGCCAATCCGCAATCCAAGCCGGCCGGTGACGAAGCGCAGGCGCTGAAGGACCAGGCCACGCTGCTGAGCCGCCGCCTGCAGCGCGTGCTGTACACGCCGTCGGGCCAGCCGCGCGTGCCGGGCTATTACGACCTGCAGGCCATCAAGGCCGGCATCCAGGCGATGGCCAACGCGGGCGAGTATCCGTCGGCCAATGTGCCGGTGGAGCAGATTTTCTCCAACGCGTTCATCAAGCAGATCAACGATTTCGATGCCGACGCGGTACGCGCGCAGGCAAAGGCGGCCAAATGAGCACCTCGCAGGACAACGACCCGGTGGCACGCCCGGCGATACGCGTGGAACCCGCGGATGCCGCGCTCGACGTCGCGCGGCGCATCGTCCTAAGCGGCTTTCCCGCCGGCGGCGCGGTACGTGTGCGCGGCGAATTGCGGCACCCGGACGGCAGCATATGGCAGAGCGAGGCCACCTTTAACGCGGGCCCCGACGGCACGATAGACCTGGATCACCAGGCACCCAGCGCCGGGGATTGGGACAGCCCCGACGCCATGGCGCTGGTCTGGGCGATGAAGCGCACGCAGCCGCCCGCGGAGCCCGAGCGCACCGATGAAGTCGATACGCTGGCCATCGCCATCGACGCCGAAAGCGCCGACGCCGGGACACGTGCCCACGCCACGCTGGTGCAACGCTATGTCGTCGACGGCGTCACGCGGCAGGAGATCGATAGCGAAGGACTGGTGGGCAC
Organism: Bordetella sp. H567; assembly: GCF_001704295.1. Classification (NCBI taxonomy): domain Bacteria; kingdom Pseudomonadati; phylum Pseudomonadota; class Betaproteobacteria; order Burkholderiales; family Alcaligenaceae; genus Bordetella; species Bordetella sp. H567. The sequence goes on along the minus strand of NZ_CP012334.1, from coordinate 2,602,688 downwards.
GGTGTTCCGTCCCGCGGCCGCCGGCCCGCGTCCGGTCATCATCGTCCTGAATGGGTCCGGCGGCGGCATCCCGCGCCAGCGCGCGGCGCTTTACGCCGCGCACGGCTACACCGCCTTCGCGCTGGGCTATTTCAAGGCGCCCGGCCTGCCCGCGCATATCTCGCGCACGCCGCTGGAATACTTCGAACGCGCGCTGCGATGGACCCGCGCCAACCTGGACCCGGCGGGCGGCTTCGTCGCGGTGACCGGCCAGTCGCGCGGCGGCGAATTGACGCTGCTGCTGGCGTCGCGCTTCCCGGCACTGGTGAACGCCGCCATCGCCTACGTGCCCAGCGCCGTGGTGCACGGCACCCTGCGCGCCGGCGCGCCCGGCGAAGCGCCGGATTCGCCCACCTGGACGTGGCAGGGCCAGCCCTTGCGCAACGTGTGGCAGGACAACCCGGAAGCCGACTGGACCGCCTTCAACCAGACCCGGGCCGACGGCCAGCCGGTGCGGCAGGCCGCTGCGTTCCATACGCCGCTGCGGCATTCCGCGTCCGTGGCGGCATCGCGCATCGCCGTCGAACACATCGCCGGCCCCGTCATGCTGATCTCGGGCACGGACGACGGCTTCTGGCCGTCCACGCTGTTCAGCGAACAGATCGCCGCAGCCTTGAAGCAGCACGGCCACCGATGGCCCGTGGAGCACGTCTGCGGCCAGGGCGCCGGCCATGCCATCGGCCTGCCCAACGTACCGACCACCCTGATCGCCAAGCCGCACCCGGTTGCGGGCGTCGTGCTGACCGGCGGCGGCACGCCCCGCGCCAACGCGCAGGCAAACCGGCAATCCTGGGATGCCGTGCAACGCTTCCTCGCGGATGCGGTCCGGGCGCATGAGGCGTCCGTATGAGAGGGCCGTCGTCCACGGCCGCGCTGAGCTTCAAGGGCGTCGGGCTGACCTATCCCACACGCAAGGGCCATATCCAGGCCCTGACGGGCATCGAACTGGACATCGCGCCCGGCGAGTTCGTGGCCGTGCTTGGGCCCTCCGGCTGCGGCAAGTCCACCTTGTTGAAGCTGGCGGCCGGCCTGCTGCACCCGACCGAAGGCGACGTGCGCCTGGGCGGCGAGACGGTGGCGCGGCCCAGCCGCCGCGCGGGCGTGGTCTTCCAGAAACCCAATCTGCTGCCCTGGAAAACCGTGCTGGACAACGTGCTGCTGCCCGCGCGAACCCTGAACCTGCCGGCGGGCCCGGCCCGCGAACGCGCGCTATCGCTGCTGGAGCTGGTGTCGCTGGGCGGTTTCGCCGGCAACTATCCCGGCGAGCTTTCCGGCGGCATGCAGCAGCGCGTGGGCATCGCCCGCATGCTGCTGCCCGATCCCGACCTGCTGCTGATGGACGAACCCTTCGCGGCCCTGGACGCGCTGACGCGCGAGGCGCTGACGCTTGAGTTGCAACGCATCTGGAGCACCCAACGCAAATCGGTGCTGTTCATCACGCACAGCATCCCGGAAGCGGTCTTCCTGGCCGATCGCGTCGTGGTGATGTCGCCGCGCCCCGGCCGCATCATCGAAGACTACCGCCCCGAACTGCCCCGCCCGCGCACCCTGGCTACCCTGGGCGACGCGGCCTTCAATGCCGCCTGCCAGCACCTGCGCCGCCATTTCACCCATGCGCAAGCCGCCTGACTTGCCGACGCCATCCTTTCCATGCTGAAACGCCTAGACATCACTTCGGTCCTCTACCCGCTGATCAGCATCGCCGTGCTGGTCGCGGCATGGCACTGGTCCATCCGCGCCTTCGCCATTCCGGACTATCTGCTGCCGCCGCCCCGGGCGGTATTCGGCGCCCTGTACGAGGGATTCGCCAGCGGCACCCTGTGGCCGCACATCTGGGCCACGCTGGCGGAATCCCTGGCCGGCTACGCCATCGGCTGCGGCCTGGCCGTGCTGCTGGGCGCCCTGCTGGCCGAATCGCGCACCTTCGAACGCTTCCTCTATCCCCTGCTCATCGGTCTACAGGCCATGCCCAAGGTGGCGCTGGGCCCCATCATCCTGGTGTGGTTCGGCTTCGGCATGTCGTCCAAGGTGGTGCTGGTGGCGCTGGTGTGCTTCTTTCCCTTGTTCGTCAATACCATCAATGGCATCAAGCGCACGGACACCGAGCTGCTGGACGCCTGTCGCGCCTTTTCCGCCACGCGTGCCTACCTGCTGCTGCACGTGAAGCTGCCCGCGGCGGCCGGCGATATCTTTTCCGGCCTGCAGATAGGCGTGGCGATGGCGCTGATCGGCGCGGTGGTCGGCGAATTCCTGTCCGCGCAGGAGGGCCTGGGCTATCTGATCGCATCGGCATCGGTCAGCATGAGCCTGGCCACCATGTTCGCGGGGGTGCTGCTGCTGGCCGTGATCGGCCTGGCCGGCTCGATGCTGATGCGCCGCGTGCATCACCGCGTGGTGTTCTGGGAGTCGCGCGGCGATCGCGACCGGTGATCCACATCGTCGTGATCCACATGGATGCCGAAACCGGACCGCCCGGGCGCCAGCTCGGGCCGCAGCGTCAGCGCCGGAATCAGGTAATCGCCCGCGTTCTGCTTGCGGAAGGGAATCGGGTCGGTCGTCCATAGCGTGTCCAGCCGCTGCCCCAGCGCTTCGCAAGCCTGTGCGAATGCGGCTTCATCGATGCGGCTGGTGCGGTAGATCACGTGCGGCGGCAACACGTCGAAACCCGGGTAGTACAAGAGGCCGTGCTGGATCGGGAACAGGATGTCGTCGATCGGCCCGTTGATGCCGCGCGGCGCGTAGTGCGACGCCCAGCCGCCGGTCGTCACCACGAGCATCGCCCGCTTGCCCGCCAGCATGCCTTCGCCGTAGCGGTCGCCCCAGTGGCTGTCCGAATGCTCGCCCACGCCGTAGGCGAAACCGTATGCATACACGCGCTCGACCCAGCCTTTAAGGATGGCCGGCATCGAGAACCACCACAGCGGAAACTGCAGGATGACGGCATCCGCCCAGCGCAGCTTTTCCTGCTCGCGCGCGATGTCCCCGCGCTGCGTACCGTTCGCGTAGGCCTGGCGGGAGTCCATGGAAGGATTGAAGCGCGCGCCCGGCGTCGTGGCCAGGTTGTCGTCGGCATCCACGGTGGCTTTCCAGTTCATGGCGTACAGGTCCGATACCTGGACGGCGTGGCCGGCGCGCCGCAGCCGCTGCACGGCGAAATCCTTGAGCGATCCATTCAAGGACCGGGGTTCGGGGTGGGCAAACACAATCAGAACGTTCATGGCACGCTGCTCCTTCATCAAGTGAGCTCAAGATAGAGCGGCGTGCGCTATATTGGAAATGAATTCCCACAATTCCAGGTATTGCGATGAACAATTCCTTGCGGCGTCTCGACTTGAACCTGCTGGTGACCCTGGACGCGCTGCTGGCGGAACACAACGTGACCCGGGCGGCCGAACGCCTGCACCTGGCGCAACCCACCGTCAGCGTGCAACTGGCCCGGTTGCGGGACGTTTTCGGCGATCCCTTGCTGCTGCCCGGGCCGCGTGGCATGCGGCCCACGCGCCGCGCGGAGGAACTACGCGAGCCGCTGCGCCGGGCACTGGAGGCGCTCGGCCAAGCCGTCGCGCCCTCGCGTCCTTTCGACCCGGCCCAGGCCACCCATACCTGGCGCGTCATGGCCTCGGACTACGCGGAATCCACGATTGTCCTGGCGGTGCTGCCGGGGCTGCGGGCCGCGGCGCCCGGCACGCGATTGGCCGTGCATGGAATGGCGCCGTCGCTGCTGGCCCGCCAGGCGGAGCGTGACCTGGACCTTGCCTTCCACATCGCCGAGGAAGCGCCGCCGGGCCTGCGCAGCAAGCTGCTGTTCACCGAGCGCTACGTGCTGGCGGGCCGCGCCGGACATCCAGGGCTGAAGCGCCGCCCGACGCTGGCGCAGTTCTGCAAGCTGGAACACGCCATCGTGTCGCCGGACGGCGGTGGTTTCCAAGGCGTGACCGACACGGTGCTGGCCGAACACGGCATGACGCGACGAGTCGCGCTATCCGTGCCGCACTTCCTGTTTCTGGCGTCCGCGCTGGCCAGCACCGATCTGGTGGCGATGGTGCCGGCCAGGCTGGTGCGCGGCAATCCCGCGCTGCGGGTGGTCGAACCGCCGGTGGCGCTACCCGGCTTCGATATGCTGATGCTGTGGCATGAGCGCGTTCACCGGGATCCGGCGCACCAATGGCTGCGCGACCACATCGCCCGGTCGGTGTAAGCGGACCTGCGCGGCCGGTGTAAACGGACCCCCCCGGCCGGTATAAAAGGGCTGGCCGGGCGCTGCAAAAGGGATCCGCCCGGCTGGCGGGAGCCTGCTTATTTCTTGGCGGGAGGCGGGTTCGCCACGTTGTCGAAGGCGCGATCCAGGTTGTCCTGCGCCGCCATCAGGCGGTCGCGGGCCGCTTGCACCCAGGCGACATCGGCGGAAAGCCGCTGCTTGGCGTCGGCCAGCATGCGCGACACTTCGGCGGGCTGGGGGCCGCCCTGCCCCTTGCTGGAGGCAATCATGTTCTGCGCCGTCAGCACCTGGCGGAAACGCGGCTCGTCCAGCGGCAGCTTGGCATTGTCCATGCCATAGGCCTTGCCGGCGGCCGTATAGATGCGCTGCGCCTCCGCATAGGGAATATCCGCAGGCTTCAGGTTGTTCTGCCGGCCATAGGTGACCAGGTCGGAGGCAAAGTGATGGCCGATGCGGAACGGCACATTGGCGTCCCGTTGCAGCACGTCGGCCAGTTCCGTGGTGGTGGAATAGTCCGCGTCCACCTCGGCCAGCGCGCGCTCGCGGTTCAGCACCAGGCCGCCCAGCATATCGTCCAGCTTCAGGTACATATCGGTGGCGGCATCCAGCGCATCCTGGGCCTGCTCGCGCTTGTAGTCCGGCATGCCGGGGGCGACGTTATGCGCCACGACCAGGGCCGCCATTGCGTCGGCCACGGCCTCGCTGGCCGCCAACCGCACGTCGTTCAGGGCGTAGGGATTGCGCTTCTGCGGCATGATGCTGCTGGTGCCGGTCAGTTTGCCCTCGGTCAGCATCAGCCAGGGCTTGGCCTGTTGATATTGGGTATGCACGTCCTGGACGAAGGCGCCCACGCTAAGCGCCATGGTGCTGGCCAGGCTGGCGGCTTCTGCACCGACGTCGATCTGCGAGAACTGCGCGGCATCGTAGGAATTGTCGACCACGCCATCGAAACCCAGGAGTGCGGCCAGACGCTTGCGGTCGATGGGGAAGCTGGACGTGCCCAGCGCGGCGGCCCCCATGGGGCTGAGGTTCACACGGGCATAGGCTTCGCGCAGGCGAGCCGCATCCCGATCCAGCACACTGGAAAACGCCAGCAGGTAGTGGCCATAGGTGGTCGGCTGGGCCTGCACGCCATTGGTATAGGCCGGCACGATGGCGTCGGCGTATTTTTCCGCCAGCGCGTTCACCGATGCATGCGCCTGGTCCAACGCCTCGTACAGGTCCAGCAGGCGGTCGCGCAGCATGACGCGCCGCGTGGTGGCCAGGATGTCCTGGCGGCTGCGACCCGAATGCATGCGGGTGGCGTCCGCGCCGGCGATCTTGACGATCATGGGCTCCAGCTGCAGGTAATCGCCGGGGCGCTTGCCGCCGGGCTTGTCGCCTTCGGCGATCACCTGCGCGACGGCGCGCGCGGTCTTTTGGCCGATATCGCGCGGGACGATGCCCTGCTCCACCGTCATCACGATGGACGCCTTGTTGAACTGGCCCAGCCAAAAGAAATTGTCATGCAGGCCGCTGGCGCCGCCGTTCGCGGCATCGGCGCGCGCGCCGGCCAGGGCCAGGGCCAGCAGGCTGGCCGCGGCGATGCGCCGGAAACCGTGGCCGCGACGGCTGGCTTGGGGTTGGGGAACGGTCATGGTGGCTCCTTCCTGTGCAGCGACCGGGTCGTTGGCGTGCCGTGCCCGGAAAAGCACGATGATACCGTTGTCCCGGGCGGCCGTACCTAGCCTTGCCTCACCCGGTACTGGACCACGTCGGCCACCTGGCCCAGCAGGTCGTGCAGCCGGCGGGCAGAATGCCACCAGGCCCGTTGCCGGCTCAAAGGCCGCGATCCGGATCGTCGTGCATCGTTCACTCCCCGTCCTTCGGCATTTGCTCGCGTATGGCCGCGGAAATGGCCGCTAGCCCGTCACGCAGTTGCTGCTCGCCAACCCAGGCGAAGCCGAGGCGCATGTAATGACGCGGCATTTCAAACCAATGGCCCGGCCCGACATAGGTGCCGTGCGTCTCCAGCAGGCTGCGGTAGAAACGGTCAAGGTCGAATGCCGCGTCCACCTTCAACCGCGGAAAGCAGACCACGCCGCCGGCGGGCTCCACCCATTCCATATAGGGCTCGCTTGCCATCCAGTCGCGCACGATGTCGCGATGGCGCAGGTTGCGCCGATTGCTCTGCGCGAGCCAGCCGTCGCGCTGGGCCAGCACCGCGGCGCCGACCGCCTCGTCCAGCACGGAGCCGCAGATGCCGATCTGCTCCTTGGCCGCCAGGAACAGCGCATACAGGTCCGGGTTGCGGGTAATCAGCCAGCCGGTCCGTATGCCCGGCGTGCCATAGGCCTTGGATAGCGAAGACACCGAAATGAAGCGGTCGCTGATACTGGCCGTCGCTGGGTACGGCTCCCCATGGCTCAGGTCGCGATAGGTTTCGTCCACCAGTACCAGGCAGCCGTGCCGGCGCGCGATATCGTCCAGGCGCAGCAACTCGTCCCAGGACATCATGGTGCCCGTCGGGTTGTGCGGACAGGTCACGCTGATATAGGCCGTGTCCGGCCGCATCGCCCGCTCGATGGCGTCGATATCCGTCTTGAAGCCGTTCTCGAAGGACAGATCGACGTAGCTGATGTCGCAGCCGATCGCCTTCGGGGTTTCGATATTCGTCGCATAGTTGGGCCGCACCACGACCAGATGCGACGCGGGCTGCAGCAGCGAACTGGCGGCGATGAACAAGGCCCCCGCCGCGCCGGCGCACACCAGGACGTCTTCCGGCCCGATATTCGCGCTGCCGCTGTGCCGCGCGATCTGCGCGCGCAGCGCGGAATCGCCGCGGTGTTCGCCATAGAACAACGTCAAGTCCGACAGATCCAGCCCGAGCTCGCCGAGCTTGCGGTCGGGTATCGAGCTTTCCGACAAATTGTTCCGGATCCGGCCATAGCCGAACTCCTCCGGCGATTCCGCTTCCAGCGCCATCCGCGTGTACTTCACGGCATTCCCCCAGGGTTGTGGATGAAAGCCGTGATGATGTCGCGGACGGGCTCGCAGCGACATCCTCCCCGGGTAGGAGGCGCACGCGGAGCAGCCGGCCGACAGATGTTTCAGCCGTATCCAACCGTTCCGCCCGGCGTAAGCGAACGGCCGGCAAGCGCTAGAACTGCCAGCGCACGTTGACCGTGCCGGCGTTCTGCCGGTTGCCGCCGCCGAACTGGCCGTTATAGGCGACACCGAAGGTGGCGGAGCGGGACACCTGCATATCGATCCCCACGCTGGTCACCGCGGAATCGCGGGCGATGGGCGCGCCCGCCACCGTGAATGGCGTGCTGTCGGCGAAGGCCAGCGTGGTCTCGGGATCCAGGTCGCCGAATCCGTGGCGCCAGCCGGCCATCGCGTAGACGCGGCCCGGCTTGCCCGCGGATTCCACCTTCGCTTCGGCCCGCAGGCCCAGGGTCGTGGTCGTCACCTTGTTGCGCTGGCTGTCGCCGTCCAGGGCCGCCGTTCCGCCCGACTCGGAAAACCCGCGCGTGCGCAGGTCGCTGTAATTCACGCCCACGAAGGGTTGCAGCGCCACCTTGTCGCCCACCGGCACGCGATAGCCTACCTCGCCGAACACCTGCGCCGTGCTGGCGTGGTAATCCGCGTCCAGCGACTGGCTCAGGCTGCCGGCCTGCGCATTGCGCCGTGTGCCGATGTCGTGCCAGGTATAGGCCGCGCCCGCCATCAGCTGGACGTCGCCCGGGCCGGCCCGCAGGGACTTGCCGCCCTGGACCAGCGCGCTGTAGCTGTCGATATTGGCCGTGGCACCGCCACCCTGCCGCAGATGGCTGCCCGTGTAGCCCAGCGCGCCGCCCAGGCGCCAGCCGCCGCCGATCGCTCCATCGCCGCCCACGAACAGCCCGCCGTCCGACTCCTTCACCTTGGCGGCGTCGCCGCCGCCGCCGAAACTGCGCCAATTACCGACGAGCTGCGCCCAGACCGGGCGCGCCGCCGAACGCGGCAGCGCCGCGGCATCCGACGGGCCGAGCTGCGCGGTCGGCGCGCCGGGCGCCAGGCCCGCTCCCAAATTGGCCCGCAGGTGATCCAGCGGCACGCTGGCGACCGTGTCGCCGATCGATTGCAATACGGATGTCGTGCTGGGGTGGACTTCGCCGGACAGCGAATCGAAGGCCGCGGGCGGCGCGCCTTCGGCCAGGTTCAGGACGCTCAGATAGACCGGATTGCCGGAAGGCAGGCTTTGCACGGCGTTGGCCACGGCGCGCTGGTTGCGGGTGACGGCTGCGTCGGCGAAGCGGATGGGACGCGTGCCGCCGCCTCCGGCGTTGCCGCCATCCGGCGCGCCACCGCTCCCCGTCCCGCTGCCGCCGTCACCGCCACTGCCGCCGTTACCTCCCGTACCGCTGTTCCCGCCATTGCCGCCCCCGTCATCGGGCACGTCCTTCAGTCGCAGGCGCAGGGTCACATCATGCGCCCCATACGCCAGCGTCGGCGTCAGGAACGCGAGGTTGCTGGAGACCGAATTGAAGCTGCCGCTCACGCCCTGCCCCGCCGTCACGATGGTGTAGTCGCGCGACGGATCGAAGTTGCCATCCGGTCCCACATGCACCACGGAGCCGCCCAGCGTCGCCGTGCCGGTCACCTGAATCAGGTCGCTCGCCGAACCGCCGGGCGCGACTTGTACCTGGTAAATGGAGCCTGCGGCCATGGTCAGGTTGCCGGCCACATGCAGGGTGCCGATGGAAAGCCCGGGCGCGATGATGCCGCCCGCCGCCACCACGGTATTGCCCACCGTCCCGGCCCCGCTGAGCGTGGCGCCGCCGTTCACCGTGACGGCGCCGGGCAGCACCGCGCCGCCATGTCCCAGGTCGCCCACCACCAGTTCGCCGGACTGCACGGTCAAGGTGCCGGTATAAGTGCTCACGCCATTGAGCGCCAGCGTCCCGCTGCCCGTCTTGCTCAGCGCGCCGTTTCCGGACAAGGCGCCGAACAGAGCCAGGTTCTGCTGCACGTCCAAGGCGCCGCCGCCGGCCGCCACCGCGATGGGACGGCTGGTACTGAGCGACACCGTGTTCCGCAACGCGCCGCCGTCCAGCGTGACGGGCACCGCCACGTCACCCAATGCCTGGTCATTCGATATGGAAAGCACGCCGCCCTGGATCGTCCATGGCGTGGCGTTCGATGTCGTGCCGGTCAGCGTCCACGTGCTGGCCCCCGTCTTCTGGAAATTCCCGAAACCCTGGTATTGCGCGGAGCCACCCAGCACGCCGATCCGCGATACATCGAAGGTAGTGGTGCCGTCGGTCGTGTCGCCGCCCAGCGCCAGCGTATCGCCGCCGTTGGTCGTGCCGCTACGGCTCAACACATTGCCCAGGATCGAGGAGCCCGCCGTTATCGTCAGCCGGTTCGCCCCGCCGTTGAATTCGATGGCATTGGCGCGTCCGGACGCCCCGGTGCCGCCCGCGATCGTGCCGACATTGGTCACCGACGTCCCGCCTTCCGTCGTAATGGCGATCGAACCGTCGCCCCGCGCGCTACCGCCGTTGAACTGGTCGCCCCCGGCGCCGCCGTTGATGGTGCCGGCATTGGCCAGTGTGCCGCCGGTATTGATGAACTGGATCGCGACGCCGCCATTGCCCGGTACGGTGCTCGCGAGATTGTCCACCGTACCGCCTGTACCGCCGTTGATCGTCGCGCCCGCAGCGTTGGTGATGGACGTGCCGTTGGCGACGATGCCCGGGCCGCCGATACCGCCCCTGACCCCTTCGCCACCGAAACCGCCCTGGATCGTGCCTTCGTTCACGATGCTGCCGCGGTTGGCCAATACGCCGGCCCCGCCCGCGGCTCCGGTCGCCAACGTCCCGCCGCCCGTGCCGCCGAAGACCTGCGTAGCACGCACCGTGTGCAGCGTGCCGCCATCGACGAGGAAAATGCCCGCGCCGCCCTGGCCGCCGCTGGTACCGCTGCCCGCGCCGGCACCGCCGCCATCGCCGCCCAACACCTGCGCGTTGCTCAGGGTGATGAGGCCGCCGGACAGGAGCACAATGCCGGCCCCGCCGCCGCCACCGCCACCGGAGCGGAAGATAGGCACGGCATCACCGCCGCCGCCCCCTTGCACGAAGTTGCCGTCGCCGGCCACGGATGCATTGGGACTGGTGACGATAAGCGCCGCGCCGCCGCCACCACCACCACCCCCGCCCGCGGAAACGCCGCCCAGTTGGCCGTCACCCGGGCCGCCGCTACCGCTACCGCCCATGATGGCGCCCGTCAGGTTGATGATGGCACTGCCATCCACCGTCCCGGCCTGTCCATCCCCGCCCTGGCCGCCCAAGCCGCTGATATCGCCGGAGCCGGAACCGCCGCCACCGCCACCGCTAAGATCGCCAACGGGAGCCAAACCCGGCAGGCCGGGCAGCGTGCCGCTATTCGAGCCGCGCTGTGCGTCCACGCCCGGAAAAGCGCCGTTGCCGCCATTGCCACCGGGGGTGGTGGCACCAGGGCTGCCGGCTTCTCCACCTGCACCGCCCCCACCGCCGCCGATCCCGCCCATGCCGCCGGCACCGCCAGGATCCATGAAGATGCTGTTCGATCCATTGCCGCCCCGTCCGCCACCGCTCACGATGTCGCCGGGGGCCGCGAAGGCCAGCGGCCCGCCTAGCGTGAGCATGGCGGCGGCCACGGAAAGGCCGTACAACCTCGTGGCCGCGGGCGGGCGGGGTGCCGACAGCGCCAGGCCAGGCCGCTCCGCGGCTTGAGAAGGACCGGGTCCGGTGGAATCAGGGGTAGCGGGCAAGCGAGCCATGGATGGGAGCAGGATACGATTGGGCAACCGTGCCATCGCGCCATACCGCACCCCAAGCGGCTATCCGAACTGCCCGGGGTTGCCTCTTGCAGGGCCTCTCGATACGATGCGCCGGGAATCCGGCTACCGGGAAACAGGTGGCCGATTGTAATGGCCGCCTCATTCAAAAGGCTACATCCGGATGTGGGGTCAACCCCGTTCCAGGGCCTTCAGGAACAAGGACAGCAACTCCGACTGGGTCGAAATGTTCAGCTTGGCATACGCGTTCTTGCGATGCGTCTTGACCGTCGTAACCGAAATGCCCAGATGAAGGCCGATGGACTCCGATGAGTGCCCCTGCAGGACCATCCGGATGATTTCCGCTTCGCGCACGCTCAATACCGGCTTGCCGAAATTGTCGAAGGCGGCGTCGATGCGGCTGTCAGGTGGCGTGGCGGCGGCCCCGGAAAGTCCCGTCCAATAGCGCCGTATCACGGCGGTTATCACCGGATGAAGCTCCCGCAGGCAGTCGATGTGCGGCTCGCTGAAGCCGCCGCTGGCGCGCGGACGTAGCAAGCCGATTTCCGCGGCCGCATCGTCCGGCAATGGCGCCATCACCAGCACTTCTTCGCGGTGGGGCGGCCAGCCCAGCGTGACGTAGCCGATTTCTTCCTGTTCGGATACCGCTACCGGCACGCCGGGAGCAGCGCCCGGCACGCGCATGAGGTCGTCCGCTGGACTACCCCCCGTGGGAACGGTCGTCGGCCCCTCCGCCGTCGGACCGGCCCGTCCGCCCGCCACGGCCAGGCCGGCTGAACGCCCGCCTCCGGCGGAAACCAGATCACGTATGCGTATCACGCCGGATCGCAGCCCGCCCAGGTAAGCCTGGTAGCAGGGATTCAGCACGTAGGAATGGCGCAAATAATTGTCCAGGCCTTGCCGATACGCGGCTTCCCTGAAGTCATCATACAGCGCGACAGGCCGCCCTCGGCCTGGATACACCAGCACGGAGACCATCTCGAAGGGAACGAGAGACGCGAGCGCCGCGAACAGGACATCCAGCGATTGCCGGGTCCCGGCCGCGTCGATCAGGCGGCCCATGGTTTCCGGGGAGAGCGCGGGCTTCATGGGGGGTCGCAAATCCGGATTACGAAGTCGTGAAGTCCAACTGTAAAGCGGTAAGCTCGATTAAGACGTCGACGAGCACGAAGACGCCCGCGCCGGCGCCGCGCGCTCGCGCGAACATGCCAGCCCGGTCAGGATCAGCGCGATCCCCACGGCGTGATACAGGTGCAGGGACTCGCCCAGGAAGATCACCGACAGCAGCGCGCCGTAGACCGGCACCAGGTGTATGAACAACCCTGCCCTGGCCGCGCCTGCCCGCGCAACGCCATGCATGTACAACAGGTAGGCCAATACCGAAGGCACGACCCCGACGTACAGCAGCGCCAGGAGGGAAGCCATGTTCCAGGTCGGCCGCGCCCCGTCGATGGCTTCCCACGCACACAGCGGAAACAGGGCGCACAGCGCGATCACGATCTGGATGCCCATCACCCCGATCCGGTTCAAGTCCGCCGGCAGCGCGCGCAGCCACAGGGTATACAGCGCCCAGCACATCATGGCGATGAAGACAATCACATCGCCGCCGGAAAACTCCAGCGCGACCAGCCGCGCCCATTCCCCGTGGACGATGATGGTCAGTACCCCGACACAGGAAACCGCCAGGCCGAACGCCTGCAAGCGCCGCAACCGCTGCCGATAGAACACCGCGCCGAACAGCACGATCAGCACCGGAATGACCGAGTTCAGCAACAGCCCATTCGCCGCCGTCGTCGTGTGCAGCCCCAGATATACCAGCGTATTGAAGGCGGCCACCCCGATCAGCGACACGCGCACCAGCAGCCACCGATGCTGCCAATATCGCGCCTTGTCCCGCCACATCCATTTCCAGGAAAACGGCAACAACAGGAGGAAGGCAATCGCCCACCTGCCGAAGGACAAGGCCATCGGCGGAATATCCCCCCTGGCGGCCCGCGCCACCACGAAATTGCCCGCCCAGAACAAAGGCGGCAACGCCAGGATGGCCAGTTCAACCAGATCGAAACGCGGGGAAGCGGCGGCGGATTTACTCATGCCGCGCAGTGTATTCCGGATTGCCGGCCGCAAAGTTCGCGCGCCCAGGCAGCTGTAGCTCGTGCCTGGATGCCACTTCTCATGGACGGCGCGATCTATACACGGCCGGACAAAGTCACCACGAGCTTGCCCCGGTTATGGCCTTCCTGGAGTTGGCGCTGTGCGCGCTCCATCTGGGCGAATTCGAAGATGCGGCTTACGTGAACACGGACTTTTTCGCGGTCGATCAGGTCGGCGATCTGTGCCAGTTGGCGGCCATCGGGTCGCGCGGTGTAGCGGGCGGCGCGGGCGTTTTTCTGTTTCGCCCGATCCTGGGACGGTTCGTTCAAGGTCGAGATCAAGGCGCCGCCGTCCTTCAGCACGTTCCATGAACGCTCCTGCGTTTCGCCTCCGATCAGGTCGAATACGACATCGACATCCCTGGCTTCCTTCTCGAAATCCTGGGTCTTGTAGTCGATGACCCGATCCGCGCCCAGCGAACGCAGGAAATCGGCACTTTCGCCGGATGCCGTGGCAAGGACCTCGGCGCCCTTCGCCTTGGCGAACTGCAGCGCAAAATGGCCGACGCCGCCCGCGGCGCCGTGGATCAGCAGCCGCTGGCCGGGCTTCAAGCCGCCGTGATCGAAAATGCCCTGCCATGCCGTCAAGCCGGCCAAGGGCACCGCCGCCGCGGTGACGAAATCGAGCGATAGCGGTTTGCGCGCGATGCCCTCCAGGGGCACCGCCACATATTGCGCGTAGGCGCCCTGCCCCTGGCCGACGAACGCGTATACGGCGTCACCCGCCTCGATGCCCGGCAGTCGCTGCCGGGTTTCTTCCAGTACCCCCGCGCAATCGCGGCCCAGGACATACGGCAGGCGGTCGGCGCGCACCAGGGGGTACTTCCCCTCCCGGGTCTTGAAGTCGACGGGGTTCAAGCTGGCCGCCATGACCCGTATCAGCCCCTCGCTGGCCGCGGGCTCCGGCACGTCGATCCATTCTTCCTGCAGCACTTCGGGGCCACCGAAGCGATGGATACGATAGGCTTGCATGCGGCTCATGGCGGCCTCCTGGCAAAGGCGAAAGCGGCTCTTGCCGCAAGTGCCATGCCGCTGGAAGACCGCCTATGCCGCGCGCTGGTAATACAGGTTCTGCGGGTGCCTGGCCTCGGCGAAGAAGAACCAGCGCTCGGCCAGCAGGCCCAGGTACTGGATGACGAAGGCGGCAAGCAGCAGCCCCACGGGGGCGGACGGGGACGAGGCGAACATGACCAGGATGAAGGGAACGACGAAGGCCCCAATCAAGAACGCCGTTTTTACCGTGGCCAGCATGGCGGGACTCTTGCCGTGGAAGAATTCCCGCATATTGAATGAGCTGGACGTGAATCCCTGCGACTTCTGCACCACCTTGTCCGACCGGATACCGGTGGCGCTTTGCAGCGTGGACTTGGGATGCAGGCGCGCATTGCGCGCCAGCGACGCCATGCGCGACATGCAGCCCCCCGCGATCAGGATGCAGGCGCAGGGGCCCAGCACCAGGACCAGCGGCGGGTAGACGATAGCCGCGATCAGCGTGGCCAGCGTGAAACCGGATGCGCAGCCCAGCAGCACGAAGTTGACCAGCGTGAACGGGCTGGCCCATTCCTGCAGGAAGCGCAGGCAGGCATAGATCATGGCCGTGCACAGGAACAGCACTGCCGCCGCGCATACCGCGACGATCCCCACGATCAGGGAATAAGGCAGGGCCAGCAGATGCGCCAGGCCGTACAGGAAGGCCAGCGCCAGGAAGGCCGGCACGGCCAGGCATTCGCGCGACAGCCACGACGTACGCCACATGGCGACAGCGCGCCAGGCGCGTTCCGGATGTCCCAGGTGGAAGAAGGACGCCAGCAGGCCCAGCGCGCCCAGCACCACGGAAACACACGCGCCGGCGACGAAGAAGGCCTGCGGCGGCATCGACAGCGCACCGGCGTAAGCGGCAAGCTCCATCGCAACCAGGGCGATCAACAGGCCCTGGGCGGCGCCGCAGAGCGTGGTCAGAAACACGACCGAAAAAGGTGGCCGCATGGAAACTCCTTGTTCTTGAAACACGTCGAGTCTGGGGCGCAAGCCCCTCGTCGCTTAATCACGATCAACCCGCACACCCCCGCGGATCCTTGCCTGCTTGCCCTACCCCGGCCGGGACATCAATGCGACGAGGCCACGGCCGCCAGGTCCAGTTGTCCCCGCTCCAGTTGCGCCTCGATATTCCCCTTCGACGCGCCGTCGCCGGCCGAGCCGCAGGAACACGACGAGGAGCCGCATCCCTGCGCTTCGGTCTTGCGTCGCGGCAGATAATGGTTCGCCGGCTTGGTGTCCCATTCGGGCATCAGCTGATAGCCGCCGCGGTCACGAATGGCTTGCGACACTTCCGAATCCGGGTCATGGATATCGCCGAACAGGCGCGCGGAGGTCGGACAGGCCAGCACGCAGGCCGGCTTGCGGTCGCGTTCGGGCAGCGCCGGGTTGTCGATGCGATCCGAGCACAAGGTGCACTTCGTCATTTCCTTGCGCTGCGGATCGAGTTCGCGCGCACCGTAGGGACAGGCCCATGCGCAGTAATTGCAACCTATGCATTTGTCGTAATCGACCAGCACCAGCCCGTCCGATTCCCGCTTGTAGCTGGCGCCGGTCGGGCAGACCGGTACGCAAGGCGGATCCTCGCAGTGCAGGCAGGACTTGGGGAAATGGATCGTGTCGGTCAGCGGAAATTCGCCGGCCTCGTAGGTCTGGACGCGATTGAAGAAGTTGCCGCTGGGGTCGGCATCGTAGGCGCGTTCATCGGCCAGGCTGCCCGCCTCGCCCGATGTATTCCATTCCTTGCAGCTGGTCACGCAGGCGTGGCAACCCACGCAGACGTTCAGATCGATCACCAGTGCCATCTGGGTCATGTCGTTTCCTTACTTGTTGGGCGCGGCGCGGCGCAAGCGGGCAAGGAATTCGCCCTTGCCGGCGAAATACGTCTGCACCACGCGGGTCAAGACATTCAGCGAGCCGGGCAGCGGCTTCATCGCCGCGAACTGCGGCAGCGTGAAATCCGCATCGGCCTCGGCCGGATAGATGCGCACGCGCAGGTCGTACCACCCAGCCTGGCCGGTGATGGGGTCGGAATTGGAAACGCGGCCCGGCACGCCGTCCGTGCCGCCCGGCAGCTCGTCGGTGATCAGGTGGTTCAGCAGGAAGCCGCGGCGCGACTCATTGGCGTCCGGGCCCAGGTTCCAGGCGCCGGCCGCCTTGCCGATGGCGTTCCAGGTCCATACCGTGCCCGGTTCGACCGCTTCGCTGTAGCGCGCCATGCAGCGCACCTTGCCCCACGGCGATTCGACGTAAATCCAGCCGCCGTCCTCGATGCCTTGCGCGCCCGCGGTCCGGGGATTGACCATCAGATAGTTTTCGCCATGGATCTGCCGCAACCAGGCATTCTGCGAATCCCAGGAGTGGTACATCGCCATGGGACGCTGCGTCACGGCGGCCAGCGGGAAGGCCTGCATGTCGGTAACGCTGTTCTCGATGGGTTCGTACCAGAAAGGTACGGGATCGAAATAGCGTTCGACGCGCGCGCGCAGGTGATCGGGCGGCTGGCGCCCGCGCGTCTTGCCCTGCGCGGCCAGGCGGAATTTCTGCATCACCTCGGAGTACAGCTGCATCACGATGGGCGTGCCGAACTTGCGCATGCCCGTTTCCACCGACCACTTCAGGTAGGGGCCGTTGCAGTTGCGCATGTACTGCATGTCCTCGGGCAGGACATGGTGGTAGAAGCAGTTGTTCTCGGCGTACCGCTCCCACTGCTGGGGATTGGGCTCGCCGACCAGGGCCTTGTCGCCGTCCTTGCCGCGCCAGCCGATCAGGAAGCCGACGCCGGAATCGGGCGCTGTCTGGAAGTTGATGACGAAGTCCTTGTAGCTGCTGAACTTTCGCTCGCCGTCCGGCCGCGTGAAGGCGGGAAACTTCAGGCGTCCCGCGAGCTCGACCAGCACGTCCTGGAAGGGGCGGCAATCGCCTGTCGGCGGCACCACGGGGATACGCACGGCGTCCACGGGACCGTCGAATTCGGAGATGGGACGATCCAGCATCGACATGGCATCGTGCCGTTCCAGGTACGTCGTATCCGGCAGGATCAGGTCCGCGAACGCCGTCATCTCCGACTGGAACGCATCGCACACGACCAGGAAGGGGATCTTGTATTCCCCATCCTCGCCCTTGTCGGTCAGCATCCTGCGCGTCTCGACCGTGTTCATCGACGAATTCCACGCCATGTTGGCCATGAAAATCAACAGCGTATCGATGGGATAGGGATCGCCGCGCCAGGCATTCGTGATGACGCTGTGCATCAGGCCATGCACGGCCAGCGGGTACTCCCAGGAGAAAGCCTTGTCGATGCGCACCGGCTCGCCCTGTTCGTCGATGAACAGGTCCTCCGGCGCGGCCGGCCAACCCAGCGGGCCGTTGGGCAGCGGCGTATTCGGCTGCACGTCGCTGGCCTTGTTGGGCGGCTTGGCCGACGGCGGCACGGCGCGCGGATACGGCGCCTTGTGGCGAAAGCCGCCCGGGGTATCGATGGTGCCCAGCAGCGTCATCAGGATGGACATCGCCCGGATGCTCTGGAAACCATTGGAATGGGCCGCCAGTCCGCGCATGGCGTGGAAGGCGATGGGTGCGCCGCGTACCGATTCATGGGTCACGCCCCAGGCGTCCGTCCAGCGGATCGGCAGCTCGATCTTCTGCTCGCGCGAGACCTGGATCAACTCGCCGGCCAGGCGCCGGATGGTCTCGGCCGGGATGCCGGTGATTGCGGCCGCCCATTCCGGGGTACAGGATGCAACGCGTTCGCGCAGGCGGGTAAAGGACGGCGTGACGGGCGTGCCGTCGTCCAGCATGTATTGTCCGTCCAGCGCCGGTTCGGCACCCGCCGCGTGATTCACCACCGGGCGGTTGCTGTGCTTGTCCCACCACATGCGGTTCTGCGGGAACAAGGCATTGATTTCCGGGCTGCCGGCGTCCCGGACGAACAGGCCGGACGTTTCGCTGTCCTCGCGCAGGTCGATCAATTCGCCCGCATTGGTATAGCGGGAGACGAACTCGTGGTCGTAGGCATCCTGGGCGATCAGTTCGTGGATCAGGGCCATGAACAGCGCGCCATCGGTGCCGGGCCGGATGGGGATCCATTCGTCGGCGACGGCGGCGTAGCCGGTGCGCACGGGATTGATGGCGATGAAGCGGCCGCCGGCGCGCTTGAACTTGGATATCGCGATCTTCAGCGGGTTGGAATGATGATCCTCGGCCGTGCCTATCATCAGGAACAGCCGGGCGCGGTCCAGGTCCGGGCCGCCGAACTCCCAGAACGACCCGCCTATCGTGTAGATCATCCCGGCCGCCATGTTGGCCGAGCAGAAGCCGCCATGCGCGGCGTAATTGGGCGTGCCGAACTGCTTGGCGAACAGGCCGGTCAGCGCCTGCATCTGGTCGCGGCCGGTGAATAGCGCAAAGCGGCGCGGATCCGTGGCCCGCAGGTGGGCCAGGCGGGTCTCCAGCTGGGACAAGGCCTCTTCCCAGGAAATCGGCTCGAATTCCGCCGTGCCCCGCTCGGATCCCGGCTTGCGGCGCAAGGGCTGCGTCAGGCGGGCCGGCGAATACTGCTTCATGATCCCGGACGAGCCCTTGGCGCAAATGACACCCTGATTCAGCGGATGTTCAGGATTGCCGTCGATATAGCGGACTTCGCCGTCGCGCAAATGGACGCGGATGCCGCAGCGGCACGCGCACATATAACAGGTGGTGTTCTTGACTTCGAGATTCTCGCGCTGCGTGCGGTGCCCGTGCTCCATGCCGCGCCTCCTTATCGAACGGCCGGACCGGCGCACCCGCGCCGGCCATTTGGGGACTGATGATACGGAGGAGAACCGCGGGACAAAAGTTGCTATTTCGTATTTGAGTTATAAGCAAATCCGATAAAGTTATATTCAACGGGCTCCGGCGAGCGGTACTCCCGCGCCATGGCGCTACTTGAACACCGCCCCGCCGTCATCCGCCCCGCCGCCGTACACGCTATCGCCGTAGCCGCCCTGCACGTCGATCTTCACCGACGCGGGGTCGACCTGGGACTGGTCGCCCTTGTAGTGCATCACCATCGCGGGCACCAGCATCACCGTGGCCACCATCAGCAGCTGGATGACGATGAAGGGAATGGATCCGCGATAGATCTGCCCCGTGGTCACCGGCGCGATGGTCCGCCCCGTGACCTTGTCCCGGTAGGCATCCTTGGGCGCCACCGAGCGCAGGTAGAACAGCGCGAAACCGAAGGGCGGATGCATGAAGGACGTCTGCATGTTCACCGCCAGGATCACCCCGAACCAGATCAGGTCGATGCCCATCTTTTCGGCCACCGGCCCGAGCAGCGGCACGATGATGAAGGCCAGCTCGAAGAAGTCCAGGAAGAAGGCCAGCACGAAGGTCAGCACGCTGACCACGATCAGGAAGCCCCACTGCCCGCCCGGCAGCCCGGTCAGCAGGTGTTCGACCCACAGATCGCCGTTCACGCCGCGAAAGGTCAGGCCAAACACCGTGGAACCCACCAGGATGAAGACCACGAAGCAGGACAGCTTGGTCGTGGTGTCCATCGCCTGGCGCATGAGGTCCAGCGTCAGCCGCTTGCGCGCCAGCGCCATGGCGATGGCCCCCACCGCGCCCATCGCCCCGCCCTCGGTGGGCGTGGCCACGCCGATGAAGATGGTGCCCAGCACCAGGAAGATCAGGAACAACGGCGGGATCATGACGAAGGTCACCCGCTCGGCCAGCGCCGACAGCAGCCGCAGGCGCAGTCCCTTGTTGACGATGGCGATCACGAAGGCGGACAGGCCCCACAACAGCAGGCTGAGCACGATGCGCTCGTCGGCCGGCGCGGTGTCGTTCTCCATCCACCGGCCCAGCGCCCAGGCCACCGCCACGGAGATCGCCATCAGCACCAGCAGCGAGCGGCCCCCGCGCGTGCCATTGGTCTCGCGAAACCGCCGCGCCTCCTCGGGCAAGGCTGGCGCCGAGGCGGGCCTGACCACGCACATGATGATCACGTACAGGATGTACAGCCCGGCCAGCACGAAGCCCGGCACCATCGCCGCCCGGTACATGTCGCCGATCGAGCGGCCCAGCTGGTCGGCCAGGATGATCAGTACCAGCGAGGGCGGGATGATCTGCGACAGCGTGCCGGAGGCGGCGATCACGCCGCTGGCCAGGCGCCGGTCGTAGCCGTAGCGCAGCATGATGGGCAGCGAGATCAGCCCCATGGAGATCACCGAGGCCGAGACCACGCCGGTGGTGGCCGCCAGCATGGCGCCGACGAACACCACCGCGAAGGCCAGGCCGCCCCGGACCGTGCCGAACAGCTGCCCGATGGTCTCCAGCAGGTCCTCGGCCATGCCCGAGCGCTCCAGCACCAGTCCCATCAGCGTGAAGAACGGCACCGCCAGCAGCGTGTCGTTGGAGATGATGCCGAACACCCGCTGCGGCAGCGCCTGGAACAGCGCCGGCGTGAGCAGGCCCAGCTCGATGCCGATCAGGCCGTACAGGATGCCGTTGGCCGCCAGCGCGAAGGCCACCGGAAAACCCAGCAGCAGGAACACCACCAGGGTGGCGAACATGATGGGCGCCAGGTTGGCGATGAAGAAGTCCATCTCAACGCCCCCCGTCGCGCGGCGCCGCCGCCGCGGCCAGCGCGGCCGCTTCGCGGGCCTGGGCTTCGCGGGCGATTTCCGCGGCCAGTTCTTCCTCGGCCGAGCGCACGCCCTCGCGCCGCAGCGGATCTGGGCCGCGGCCCAGCAGAAAGCCCACGCATTTGATCAGGTGCGAGACGCCCGCTAGCACCAGCAGCGCGAAGCCCGCCGGGATCAGCAGCTTCACCGGCCAGCGCACCAGCCCGCCCGAATTCGACGACTGCTCGTGGGTCAGCCACGACTCCGTGAAGACCGGCCAGGACAGCGCCAGGATCAGCATGCAGGCCGGCAGCAGGAAGAACAGCACGCCGAAGACCTCGATCCAGATCTGCTTGCGCCGCGACAGGCGCGAGGACAGGATATCCACCCGCACGTGCTCGTTCTTCAGCAGCGTATAGCCCGAGGCCAGCAGGAACATGGCCCCGAACATATACCACTGCAATTCCAGCCACGCATTCGAGCTGGTGTGCAAGACCTTGCGCACCAACGCGTTGCCGGCGCTGACCAGCACCACCAGCAAGGTCACCCATGTCACGGCGCGGCCCACGCGCAGGTTGATCGCGTCGATCAGACGCGACAAGGCCATCCATCCCTGCATTGCTTTCCCCTTGTGCCATCCACTTTTTGCCGCGTTCATCCGCCGCGGTCAGTTCGCTTCGCCATGGCGCCGCCATGGCGTCGCCTTGCGTTCCACCCATGCCAAGGCACCGAACAGCGCCAGGCCGATGAAGGCCAGCACGAACAGCGCGGCGAACACGCGCACGGTATCGAAGGTGCCCTGCGCCGTCATGATCACGTAGCCCAGGCCGCTTTGCGAGGAGACGAATTCCCCGACGATCGCGCCGACCAGCGCCAGCGAAATGGCGACCTTCATGCCTGCCAGGATGGACGGCAGCGCGCACGGCAGGCGCACCTTGAAAAAGAAATCGCGCGGCGACCCCTTCAACACGCGTCCCAGGTCCAGGATGTCGCGCGGCACCGACCGCAGCCCGTGCACGGTATCCACGATGACGGCGAACACGGCGATCAGGAAGGCAATGGCGATCTTCGGCTCGGCACCGGTGCCCAGCCAGATGACGAAGAGCGGCGCCACGGCGACCTTGGGCACGCTGTTCAAGGCCACGATCAGGGGCTGCAGCACGCTTTCGAACCATCGCGAGCCCACCAGCATGACCGCGACCGCCACGCCGCCCAGCACGGACAGCGCGAAGCCCGCCAGCGTGGTCATCAAGGTATAGGCCGCCTGCCCGGCATACCACCCCGCATCATGCGCAAGCTCCTGGCCGATCTGCGTGGGCAGCGGCAGCATGATGGGCTTGATGTGCAACAGCCGCGCCGCCGCTTCCCACACGGCCAGGAACAGCACCAGGGAGGCGGCGCCGGCCGCGCCGTGCAGCAGCGTGCGGGATGAGGACTTCATGCGTGGCTCCGCTCGTCGATCAGGCCCATGTCCTGGAACAGGTCGCGGATATGGCGCACATAGGCGCCGAATTCCGCGGTTTCGCGCACGGCCAGCGGGCGCGGCCGCGGCAGATCGATCCTCAGGGTTTCCACGATGCGTCCGGGGCGCGGCGAGAACACCAGGACCGTGTCGCCGAGGAACACGGCCTCGGCGATGCCGTGGGTCACGAACAGCACCGTGTTGCGGGTTTCCATCCAGATGCGCTGAAGCTCGACATTCATCTGGTCGCGCGTCAGGGCGTCCAGCGCGCCGAAAGGTTCATCCATCAGCAGCAGGCGCGGGTCGTCTATCAGCGCCCGGCAGATGGCCGCGCGCTGGCGCATGCCGCCCGAAAGCTCATGGGGATAGCAATCGGCGAAATCCTGCAGACCGGTCAGCGCCAGCAGCGCGCGCGCCTTGGCGGCATAGCCGGACACCGGCTTGTGCGCGAATTCGATCGGAAGCAGCACATTGCGGCGGATGCTGCGCCAGTCCAGCAAGGCGTCGCGCTGGAACACCATGCCGATGCCGTCCGGCGGGCCCTTCACGGGCCAGCCTTCGACGCGCAGCTCGCCCGCGCTGATGGTTTCCAGCCCCGCGACACAGCGCAGAAAGGTGCTTTTCCCGCAGCCGCTGGGCCCCAGGATGCTGACGAAGCGGCCGGGCGGCAGGTCCACCGATATCGAATCCAGCGCCCGCACGCCCCGCTCGCCGGGATACTGCTTGCTGACATCGCGCGCCGACACGGCCCAATTGCTCATCGTCCCACCATGGCGTCGTAGCGTTCGGGATGCACCATCCCGGTGGCATAGAAGCCGGCCGGATCCGCCTCCGCGCCGATCAGTCCCACCGAGGACAGCGTCTTCACCGCCTGCACCCAATCGTCCGGCACCGGCACGCCCAGGCGGCCGCCCGACGGCGGCGTACCGAAATAGGCCTTCAGGGCATCGATCTGGCCGCGCAGCACCTTGGGATCCAGGCGCGCCTGCGGACGCTGCGCCAGGATGGCAGCGACGGCCTCGTCCTCGTGCCCGGCATGGATGTATTCCCATGCCCGTGCCGTCACGCTGGCGAAACGCGCGATCGCGTCGCCGCGGGTCTTCAGCTTGGCCTCGCTGGCGAACAGGCCGAAGCTGGGCATGTTCAGGCCGAAGTCCGCGAAGCGCACGGCGGTGGACGGACGCTTCTGGGACACCACGGGCAGGAAGAACGGGATGGTCGAAAACGCCGCGTCGGCCCGGCCGACGGCGTAGGTGGACGCCTTGCTCGCGGCGTCGACATTGACGAGCTCGACGTCCCCGCGCTTGAGCTTGCCCGCCGCCAGGAAAGCGTCGATGAACGGCGCTTCCAGCGAACCGGCCGTATACGCGACCTTGCGTCCCTTCAGCCCGCTCGGCCCCGTGATGCCCGAGTCGGCCGGCACCAGCAGGCCGATATCGCTTTGCCGCGCGAATACGGCCACCGCCTTGACCGGCAGGCCCTTGTCGCGGGCGATCATCATGGACGCAAGCGCCGCGTGCCCCACGTCGAAGGCGTCGCTCGAACCGACGATCTGCACCGTCGTCACCGACCCGTTGCCGTCCTCCAGCGTCACGTCCAGGCCGGCCTGCTTGTACCAGCCCTTCTGCTGCGCCAGATGGAAAGGCGCCTGCACGCCCCACGGCGTCCAGTCCAGGCGCACCTTCAGTGGCGTCGCGGGCTGCGCCGCGGCGACGGCGGCCGCGGCCCACATGGCCAGGGTGGCCGCGCCGGCCAGCCACCGGCGCCATCCATATGCCTTGCTCGTCCGCATGAGGTTCCCCTTGCTTGGATGGCCCGCGCGACCTGGACGGCGCGCGGGCCGGGATGGTTGTCGATCGGCGGATACGGCGGCGGCCTCAGCCGCCGCGTCCCAGCCAGCGCTTGATGCGCGTCCAGAGCACCTGGAAGAACATGCCCGATGCATTGAACGAAGCCTGCGCCGGCTGCACGGCCGCCGTGCCGGACATGCGCGCGGCGACGTTGCGGCCGAAGTCCGCGATCATGCGCCGCACGAAATCCTGCACCAGTCCGGAACGCGAGAACTGCGCCAGCGGGCCCTGTAGCGAGTAGGCCATTTCGACATGAACACGCGCCGCCCCGGCCCCGGCGTCCTCGACGCGATAGACGATGTCGCCATTGGCCCGTGAGCGGCTGAGCGTATCCTGCCCCGCCCCGCGGAAGACCGCGCGCATCGCCGCGTCGTCCCGGTCCAGCCGCGCGGCCCCATTGAAGGCCGCGCGCATCGGGCCGAATTTGACCGATATCGTGCCCTTGACGCGATCGCCCTGCTGTTCCTGGATGGAGGCGCCCGGCAGGCACGCGGCCACGGCCGGCAGATCGGCCATGAAGGCCCACACGCGATCCGCGGGAAACGGCACGTCGAACATGCCGTCGATCTGGCTGGTCTTGCCGGCGCCGGCTGCCGCCGGCGTGCCGCTTGCGACGCCCGCCGGCATCGACACGGCGTCCGCGCCCTGCCCGGTCGAGGCCGCCGATGCCACCGGCGCGCCGGCCGCGCCGGATGCCGTCGCCGTGAAGGCCTCAAACGCGGCCGGCGTTGGCGACGCGGGCGCGCCGCCTTCGCCGCGTCGCGCCGCCGCGCGCAAGCCGTCCACCTGGGCATCGCAAGCCTCGCGCAGCTCGGCAAGCACCGACATCACCGCCGCCACGATGCCCATATAGCCGGTGCAGCGGCACAGATTGCCGGAGAGCTCCACGCGTACCCGCGCCTCGTCGGCATCCGGCAGGCGCAGGACGATATCGCGCGCCGTCGCCAGCATGCCCGGCGTGCAATAGCCGCACTGCAAGGCGTGATGGCGCGTGAATGCCTCGCGCAGGCGGCGCATGACCGGATCGCCGTCATAGCCCTCTATCGTGGTTACCTGGCGCCCTTCGCAGGCGACCGCGTACGAGATGCAGGAACGCACCGGCGCGCCGTCCAGCAGCACCGTGCAGGCCCCGCAGACCCCGTGTTCGCAGCCCAGGTGCGTGCCGGTCAGGCGCAGGCGGTCGCGCAGGAAATCGCCCAGGTGCATGCGGGCCGGCGCGTCCTCGGCCACGCGGCGGCCGTTCACTTCCATCGTCACTTGCGTCATGGTTGCGGTCCTTGGCCCGTGGCCCGCGCCAGGCAGCGGGCAAGCGCGGCCGCGTGCAGCTGGCGATGGGGTTCATCCTTGTCCGGCATGGCGTCCGCCACTTCGCGCGCGATCGCCGTGGGATCCAATGCCGCCGCACCGTCGCGCGCAACGCGCGCGGCCAGGCCCGGAAGCAGGCGCGGCGGCCCATCCAGGGCCCCCAGCGCGATGCGCGCCTGCCCGCTGGCCGGGTCGAACCAGGCGGCGCAGCTGGCCTCGGCGAACTCGCCGGTCTTGCGGCAGAACTTGTAGTAGCCCCACCGGGCGCGCGCGCCGCCCGCCGGCACGTGCACGGCCTGTATCAGTTCGTCTTCCTGTATGGCGGTGGCGTAGGCGCCCTGCATCAAGGCATCCGCCTCGACGTGGCGCAGGCCTTGCGGCCCGGCCACCTCGATGCGCGCGCCCAGCGCCGCCATCGCCACCACCCAGTCGGCCGCCGGATCGGCGTGTGCCAGGCTGCCGCCCAGGGTGCCGCGGTTGCGCACCGCGCGGTAGGCAATGCCGGCGGCCACCTCGCGCATGGGGGAATCACGCAAGGCCGCATGCACGCCGTCCTCGATCTCCGCATGCGTCACGGCCGCGCCGATGCGCACCGTATCGCCGTCCCGAGTCACGCCGCGCAAGGCTTGCAGGCCCGAGATATCGATCACCATCGCCGGCCGGGCCAGCCGCAAGTTGAGCATGGGCCCGAGCGACTGGCCGCCCGCCATCAGCTTGGCCTGGCCGGCATGCTGGCGCAGGGCGCCCAGCGCCTGCTCCACCGACTCCGGCCGGATATAGTCGAATTTCGCCGCTTTCATGGATGCCTCACGCCGCCCTGGCCTGTCCGCTCTCTTCGCACCGCCGGCCTTGCGCGATCGCCTGCAGCACGCGGTAAGGGGTAAGCGGGGTTTGCGCCAGTTCGGCCGCGCCGAGCGCGCGCAGCGCATCGTTCACCGCGTTGAACAGCACCGCCGGCGGCGCGATCGCGCCGCCCTCGCCCATGCCCTTGGCGCCGAACTCCGTATGCGGCGACGGTGTCTCGAAATGATGGATACGCATGTGGGGGACTTCGGTGGCGCCGGGCAACATGTAGTCGGCCAGCGTCGAGGCCAGCGGCTGGCCGTTGGCGTCGTACGGCGTCTCTTCATAGAACGCCGTGCCGATGCCCTGCGCGATGCCGCCGATGGTCTGGCCCTCCACGACCATGGGATTGATCATCGTGCCGCAATCTTCCACGACGACGTAGTCCAGGATCTCCACCCCGCCGGTGGCCGGATCCACGGCCACCGTGGCCGCCTGGCTGGCATAAGTGAAGCAGCCCGTGTCGACCTTGGGCTTATAGCCCACCGTCACTTCCAGGCCCAGGGGATCGACATCCGGCGGCAACAGATGGGGCCGCAGGTACCAGGCATCGGCGACCTCGCCCATGGACACCGAGCGGGTGTCCTGCGCGGTGTTCGCGGCGAAGCGGCCGTCGCCCACGGAAAGCTGTTCGACGGGCGTGCGCAGCAGATGCGCCGCGATGTGCAGCACGCGTGGCAACAGGCGCTTGCAAGCCTGCGAGACCGCGCCACCCGACATGACCAGCGAACGCGACGCGTAGGTGCCGGTGGAATACGGCGTCTGGCCCGTATCGCCGTGCAGTACCTTGATGCGCGCCACGGGGATGCCCAGTATCTCGTTGGCGATCTGGGCGAAGGTCGTCTCCATGCCTTGCCCGTGCGAATGCACGCCGACCCGGACTTCCAGGCCGCCGTCCGGCGTGATGCGCGCCGTGGCCTGGTCGAAGCCGGGGATCACCGGCGTGCCCCAAGTGGCGAAGACGGACGTGCCATGTGCCGCCTGTTCGGTGTAGGTTGCCACGCCCAACCCGATCAGCCGTCCATCGGTCTCGCCGCGTTGCTGGCGCGCGCGCACGCCCGGGGCGTCTATCATCTCCAGCGCCTTGCGCAGGCTGGCCGGATAGTCGCCGCTGTCCAGGTGCTTGTTGGTCACGTTCACGTAGGGCATCTGCTCCGGCTGGACCAGGTTCTCCAGGCGGACGTCCCAGGGTTCGCGGCCCACTTCGCGGGCGATCGCGTCCATCATGAGCTCGATGGCGAAGCACACGCCCGTACGCGCCACGCCGCGATACGGCACGAAGCCCGGCTTATTGGTGGCCACCGCGCGGGTCACGCAACGATAGCCGCGAAAGGCATAGGGCCCTGGCAGGTTGCCCACCGCCTGGCCGGGCTCCAGGCCGATCGTGAAAGGCCAGACCGAATACGCGCCACCGTCGACCGTCACGCGTGCGTCCAGCGCGAGCAGCTTGCCGCGCCGGTCGGCGTAGGCCGTCATTTCGTAATGGTGTTCGCGGGAATTCGCCCCGGCGGTCAAGTGCTCGCGGCGGTCCTCGATGAAGCGGAAGGGGCGCTTGTACGTCTTGGCCAGCCAGGCGATGCACAGCTCTTCCTGCTGCAGCACGCACTTGTAGCCGAACGCACCGCCCACGTCCGGAGAAATCACCCGCACGCGCCCCTGGTCCAGCCCCAGGCATTCCGCCAGGATGGTGCGGATCATGTGGGGCACCTGGGTGGCGCTGTACACCACCAGCTGGTCGGCCTGATGATCCCAGTACGCCAGGACGGCCTTGCCCTCCATCGGCACCATGCACTGGCGCGCCAGCCGCATATTGCGCTTGACGACGACTTCCGCCTGCGCGGCATGGGCGTCGAAGTCCTTGTCGGCCGTCAACGTCACGAAGACATTGTCCTTCCACTGTGCGTGCACGAGATCGGCGCTGGCGGCCTGCGCGGAAAACACATCGGCATATACGGGCAGGTCTTCGTAGTCGACGTCGAGCAGCTCGATACTGTCCTCGGCCTCTGCCCGAGTGGGCGCGAAGGCCATGGCCACCGGCTCCCCGACGAAGCGCACCTTGCCGGCCGCCAGCGGCGGCTGGGCCGATGACTGGTAGGTGGGTAGCGTCGAATCGGCGACGATGTCCCTGCAGTCGGCCATGTCGGCACGCAGCGCGACACAGCCGGCCACGCTGGCGTCCACGCGCACCGCGCCGATGCGCGCATGCGCCAGCGGACTGCGCAGGAACGCCACCTCGGACAATCCCGGCATCGCCATGTCGGCGACGAAATTGCCCTTGCCGTGCAGATGGCGCGCGTCTTCCTTGCGCGGGACCCGCGCCCCCACGCCTTCGGCCTTGCGCGCGCCGGCGGGCCCGCCGTGTTCCATCGTCATCCTTGCCCCCTGTCCCGCTTACTTGGACTGCGCCCGCGTCACCTCGGCGAACGTATAGTTGTCCAAGGCGCTTTCCGCGACCCGGAACCAGCCGGCCTCATCCTGCTGGAACTTCTTCCATCCCGGATAAAGCGCCTTGAAATCCGGATTATTGGCCGACAGCTCGTCCCACAGCTCCTGCGAGGCCTTGTACACCGCGTCCATCACTTCCTTGGGGAAGTAGCGCACCTTGGCGCCGCCGGCGATCAGCTGGCGCAGCGCCTGCGGATTGCGCGCATCGTAGTTGGCCAGCATGCGCATCGTCTGTTCGCCGGCCGCGCATTCGTAGGCGGCCTTGTACGCGGCAGGAAGTGCTTCCCACGCCTTGTCGTGCACCATGGTGGTGATCGACGCGCTGCCCTCGAACCACCCCGGCGAATAATAGAAGGGCGCGACCTTGTTGAAGCCCAGCTTGGCGTCATCGTACGGGCCTATCCACTCCGCCGCGTCTATCGTGCCCTTTTCCAGCGCCGGATAGATATCGCCGGGCGGGATCTGCTGCGGAATCGCGCCGAGCTTGGACAGCACCATGCCGCCGATGCCGCCGATGCGCATGTTCAGGCCCTTCAAGTCCGCCACCGACTTGATTTCCTTGCGGTACCAGCCGCCCATCTGCACGCCCACGTTGCCGCAGACGTGGTTCACGATGTTGTACTTCTTGTAGAGCGCGCGCAGCTGCTCCATGCCTCCCCCGTAGTGGATCCAGGCATTGTGCTGGCGCGCGTTCAGCCCGAAGGACAGGCCGGTGTCGAATGTCAAGGCGGTGTTCTTGCCGATATACGCGGTGCTGAGGACATGGTTGCATTCCACCGTGCCGTTGCTCACGGCGTCCATGTTCTGCGCGGAGGGAACGATTTCGCCACCGGGAAAAGCACGTATTTCGAACTTTCCGTCCGTCAATTGACCAACGCGCTTGCAGAACTCGTCCGCCGAACCGTAGATGGTGTCCAGGCTCTTGGGCCAGCTGGTGGACATGCGCCAGCGCACGGAGGGGTTCGATTGCGCGACCGCGGGCGCGGCGACGGCGGCCAGGCCCGCGCCCGCGGCACCCGCGGCCTGTGTAAGGAAACGGCGTCGTTGCATAACTCTGCTCCTAGATTCTGGGGTGCGGCGCGAGCACGGATTAATGTACGAAAAAAACCGTAAGTACACTGACTTGTTAGTCAGCATACTGAGAGAGTTTTGGGGTGTCAACGATGATTACCCGAGTATCCGGCGGCACAGCGCCTCGGCCAAAAACCATGCGCCACGATGGCGCGGCCAGGCGCCCTGCCGGCACATCCGCGCACCATGTTGGGCCGCTAAATACAGGGTTTTCCCTTCATCGTCCGGCTCATCGATGCGGGCGATTCCTCCACTCCATGCGCCGCCGCGGCCAACCCGGGAAATCCCTAGGACGTCGCGTCTTTTTATGCGCAGTACACTGACCACAATTACTCAGCATACTGACGAGACTGACATGAACTGGACCCGAATCGCCGCGACCGATGCATTGGAAGACGACGAGGTCATGGCCGTGGAAGCCGGCGGCAAACAGCTGGCGCTGTATCGCAGTGCGGGCGAATTCTTCGTATCGGACAACGTGTGCACGCACGCGTATGCGCTGCTGTCGGAGGGCTACCTGGAAGACGGCTGCATCGAATGCCCCCTGCATCAGGCCCGCTTCGATATCCGCACGGGCAAGGTCCTGTGCGCGCCGGCCATCAGCGACATCCGCGTGTATCCGGTCAAGGTCGAAGGCAGTGACATACTGGCCGACGTTTCCAGGTGATCCCATGGCCGCCCCCGCATCCATCGTGATCGTCGGCGCCGGCCAGGGCGGGGCCATGGCGGCGAATGCCCTGCGCGCGCTGGGCTATACCGGACCGTTGACGCTGATCGGCCGCGAACCGCACGCGCCCTACGAACGCCCCCCGCTGTCCAAGGCGGTGTTGCGCGACGCGGACGCCGAACACGCCGCGGCCATTCATCCCCATACCTTCTATGCCGAGCAGGATATACGGCTGATGCGCGGCATCGAGGCGCTGGCCCTGGATCGCGCGCGGCGCGAGATCCGCCTGGCGGACGGTACGGTGCTGGCCTACGACCGCTGCCTATTGGCCACGGGCGGCCAGGCACGAGAGCTTCCCGCCCTGCCGCGCGGCACGCCCAAGGTGCACTATGTGCGAACGCTGGACGATGCGCGTGGATTGCGGGCATGCCTGCGCGCCGGCGCCCGCGTTGTCGTGGTGGGCGGCGGCTTCCTCGGCCTGGAGGTCGCCTCCACGGCGCTGGCGAGCGGCGCCGAGGTCGCCGTCATCGAGAGCGCGCAACGCCTGCTGCCCAATGCCCTGCCCGCGCCGTTTTCGCGCTGGCTGGCGGCGCGCGCGGCGGCCTCGGGCGCCCGCCTGCGCCTGGGCGCCCGCATCGCCTCCGTGGCGTGCGAGGCCGACGGACGCACACCCGCCGGGCTGGTACTGGATAGTGGGGAAACCCTGCCCGCGGACGCCATCGTGGTGGCGATCGGCCTGCAACCGGAGGTCACGCTGGCGCGCGCGGCTGGCCTGGAGATCGATCCGCATAACGGCGGCATACGGGTGGACGCCTGCTGCCGCAGTTCGGACCCGGACATCCTGGCGATCGGCGACTGCGCCAGCCAGCACCGCGACTTCCTGGGGCGCCATGCGCGGCTCGAATCGTGGCAGAACGCCAACGAGCAGGCACGGGTGGCGGCTGCCGCGATGCTGGATGCCGAGCCTCCGGCCCCGCCCTATCCGTGGTTCTGGACCGACCAGTTCGGCTGCAATATCCAGATGCTCGGCATGCCGGACGGCGACCTCGTCTATACCTGCCGCGGCGACGCCGAACCGGGCGCGCAGGCGCCCAGGCTGATCTGGCTGGGCCATCGCGACGGCCTGCCCGTGCATGGTGTCGCGGTGAACGCGGCGGCGGACCTGCGCCAGATGCGCGTGTTGTTCGAGCGCGGTACCCGCATCGACCCCGCGGGGTTCGCCGATGCGAGCGCCGCCCTGAAACCCTGGATCAAGGCCTGCCAGCAGGCCGCCGCGCCGGCTTGACCCTCGGCGCCCACGCATACCGCAAGGAGCCTACATGTACCAATCCCAGACTGTCATCGGCCGCACCGGCGCCGACAAGGACGCCGAACTGGCGCAATGCCGCTGGCCCGAGGACGCCCTGCATGCGATTCCCGATTGGGTCTACACCAGCAACGCGATCTATGAACGGGAAATGGAGCGGATTTTCCGCGGCCGCACCTGGAACTACGTGGCCCTGGAAGCGGAGATTCCCCATCCCGGCGACTACAAGCGCTCCTACGTGGGGGCGACGCCCGTCGTGGTTTCGCGCGCCGACGACGGGTCGATCCATGTGTTCGAGAACCGCTGCGCGCACCGCGGCGCCGAATTCTGCCGCAACGCGCAGGGCAATACGAAGGAATTCGTCTGTCCCTACCATCAGTGGTCCTACGACCTGAAAGGCAATCTGCAGGGCATCCCGTTCAAGCGGGGCGTGAACAAGGAAGGCGGCATGCCCAAGGACTTCCGCAACGACGAGCACGGGCTGCGGCGGCTGCACGTGACCACGCGGCACGGGGTGGTCTTCGCCTCGTATTTGGCGGACGTGGAGCCCATAGACGAATACCTGACGCCGGAAATCCTGGCCGACTTCGATACCGTCTTCCCCGGCAAGCCGCTGAAGATACTGGGCTACTACCGCAACGAACTGCCCTGCAACTGGAAGATGTATCACGAGAACCTGAAGGATCCCTACCACGCGACGCTGCTGCATTCCTTCCTGGTGGTCTTCGGCCTGCTCGTGGCCGGCAACAAGTCGGCCATGCTGGTCGACGGCGTGCATGGCCGCCACGGCACCATGGCGTCGGCCAAAAGCGAGGACAAGTACGCCAGCGTCAGCGAGGAAAACAAGAAAGAGATGCGGTCCTTCCACGACGGGCTGCGCCTGCGCGACGACCGCTTCCTGGAATACGTCAGGGAATTCGATTCGCCGTGGTCCGTGACCATGCAGACCGTTTGGCCCAACCTGATCGTGCAGCGCGAGATGAATACGCTGGGCGTGCGCCACATCATCCCCAACGGGCCGGACAGCATGATCATGCAATGGACAATGTTCGGCTACGAGGACGACACGCCCGAGATGACCCGCCATCGGCTGCGGCAGGGCAACCTGATGGGCCCGGCCGGTTTCCTGGGCCTGGAGGACAACGAGGCGATGAAGTTCGTGCAGGAAGGCGTGCGCCGCTCCACCAGCGACGTCAATGTCCTGAAGCTCGAATCCAACAAGCTGGGTACGTCCAACACCTTGATATCGGAAGCGGCGATCCGGTCGATGTACAGCTACTACCGCGCCGTCATGGAGCTGTAGGATGAAACCCATCCCCGAAGCGCTGCGCGCTTCCCCCATCCAGCCATACCCGTTTCTTGCGATGCACGTGGCGCACAGCGCAATGGACCACTGAGATGAAAACGAATTTTGCGTACGTTTCTCGCCGCATCGACCCGGCGCGCGCCATCGCCCTGCGCCAGGAAATCGAAGAGTTTCACGCCGACTATTGCGCCGTGCTGGACGCCAACCAGATCGAAAGCTGGCCGGATTTCTTCATCGAGGACGGCCTGTACCGGGTCACCGCGCGCGAAAACGCCGAACGCGGGATGCTGGTCGGCCTGGTCTACGCCGAAGGCCGCGACATGATGCACGACCGCGCCGTGGCCATCTCACGCACGCAGATGTTCGCGCCGCGCTATATGCGGCACCTGGTGACGAATACCCGCGTGCTGGAAGAATCGGAACAGGGAATCGAAGCGCAGTCGTCCTTCCTGCTGATGCAGACCCTGGTGGAAGGCCCCACCACGCTGCACCTGGCGGGCTTCTACCACGACGTCTTCACCCGCGTCGACGGCGCACTGAAACTGAAGCAGCGCCAGGTGATCTACGACACCGAAATCCTGGCGAATGACCTGGTGTATCCGGTATAGCGGCCAGACCTACCAAATGGCGCGTACATGCGGGTACGCGCGTCATTTTTGTGCCTGGAACCGATAGCCGTCAAAGGCCGGAAGGTGACGAGGCAATGATTTCCAGCGCCTCGTCGCGCGCCATCACCGTGGCGTACTTCTGCGCCATATCGAACAGATTGGCCTCGTGGGGTCCCAGCGCGCGGTCGCCGACGCAGTCCGCTACCACCAGCGGCCGGAAGCCGTATTGCATGGCGTCCACCACGCTGGCGCGCACGCAGCCGCTGGTGACGGCGCCGGCGACCAGCAGGGTCTGCACGCCCCGCTGGGCAAGCCAGGAGGACAGTCCCGTGCCGAAGAAAGCCGACGGCACCGTTTTCCGCACGATCAGTTCGCCGGCGCGCGGCGCCAGTTCCGGCACGATGGCGCTGCGCGGATCGTGCTCCTTCAGCGTCAGCATGCCGGGCACCTTGATGCTGAAGATGTTCGAGTCCGCGCCGTCGTCGGCGAAGACGATGCGGGTGTGCGCGATGGGCCAGCCTTGCCGGCGCGCATGATCGAGCAGCGGCACGGTATTGCCGATGGCCTGCGGGATATTGCCGCCGCCGAACACGGCGGGATCGGCGAAGCCGTTGACCAGGTCGACGATCAGCAGGCCATAAGGCGGCCGCGGCGCCATCGTGGCGCCGAAGCCCTGCCGCTTGTAGGTTTGCTCTTTGCTTTCCATGCTTCATCCCTTCGCTTCGCGGTCTATCTACGCGTCTTCGTTGACCACCTTTCCATCCCGCACGACTTCCGTGCCGTCCAAGGCGACCGTGCAGCGTCGCAGCGGTATATCGATATGGCAGGCCGTCGTACGTGAACCGCCGGCCTCGTTGTTCGGCCCGAGCGAGAACAGGAAATTACCTTCGTAGGCACGCGCGTCCATGCCCAGCGTCGCTTCGCGGTCGTACATCGCCAGGGTGCTCCAGTGCGCGCGCGGCTGCAGGCCCCAGCCGATATGCGAGATCGCATAGGCTTCGGGATCCCGGAAGGTTTCCATGTAGGTGCGCAGCAGCTCCGCGTCGACGCCGCCCTCGATGCGAGTGGCGTAGCCGTTCTCGATCGTCAGGACGATAGGCTCGCTGGCATAGGACTTCTGCGGCAGCACGATGTCGCCGCGGTCGATGACGATGGTGCCGGTGGCGCCGCCTTCGTTCGGGAAGGTCAGCACGAAGCCGCTGGGCCAGTGGTCCCAGCGGCCCGGTTCGTCGACGAAGCCGTATTCGCTGATCGCGGGGAACTCACCCAGCGGGCATACCAGCGACGTGCCCGCGGCCGACGAGACCTTCATCTCCTTGGCGGACACGATCCGTCGCGCGGCGGCCTGCACGCGCGTGCGATCGGCCTCGGAAGGCACCAGCCGGGCCAGCACTTCCGGCGGTTCGACCGCCAGCAGGATCTTCGTACCGCCTTGCAGGATCTCGTGCTGCTCCGGCGAGAACAGCAGCGTCATCAAGTCCAGCACCAGGTCGCTGGCCTTCAGCGCGGCCATGGCGGCCTTGTTGCCCGTCAGGGGCGTGGTGCCCAGGTAGGCCAACGCATCGCGGCTCAGGGCTTTTTCGCCATTGACCGGCGGCAGGTCCAGGCGATTGACGATCGCGCCCATGTCCTGGCACGCGATCAGCGCCGTGGACAGCGTCTGCGGATGCGTGGCCGCGCCGGTCAGGATCGTCACCGCCTGCCCCGGTTGCAGCTTCGACAGCGTCAGCACCCGCTTCCAGGCGCGGATCATTTCATAGTCGCTTACTGGCATCGTTCGCTCCTTGCGTTGTCCACCGCCGACCCCGTTCCTATCCCGGCAGCCGCGCGCCCAGGAAATCCCCGAAGGCGGCGTAGAATCCCGGCTCGTTGTCCCAGGGGATCATGTGTCCGGCGCCTGGCACCCGCGTATGCAGCGTTCCCGGCTTGAGCGCACGGATCTCCGCCACATCCTCGTCCCTGACCACGTCGCCGCGCTCGGCCGTGACCAGCAGCAGCGGTACGTCCATGGCTGGCAGGTTGGCGTGGATATCCTGAGTATGGAATTCGTCGAAGCTCTGGCGGATGGCGCGCTCGTCGCAGGTGTGCAGCCATTCCGCGCGCAGGCGCAGCTGGTCTTCGGTCCACGTCGGGCAGAACCGCCGCATCGCCTCGGCGTCCATGCCCCGACGCGCCTGCGCGATGGAATCCACGTACCAGGGCAGCTGCGATGGGTAAGCGCGCCGCCCCGGCCCGGACACCGGCGGATCGACCGCCACCACCCGTGCCAGGCCGGCCGGCTTGCGGCTGGCCGCGCGGATGGCGATGCGACCGCCCATCGAATGGCCCACCACGCTGTAGCGCGCCAGCCCCAGCGCCTGGGCCAGCGCGATCACGTCCTCGGCTTGCGCATCCAGGCTGTAGTCCAGGTCTTGTCCCGCCTGCGACAGGCCGCGGCCGCGCACGTCCAGCACATAGGTATCGAAGACCTGGCCGAAGCGTTCGCCGACGAAGCCCCACGTAACGGCCGGGCTGGTTATGCCCGGCACGATGATGACCGGATCCGGCCCGCCACCGCCCGGCATGGACGCCCGCGCGGGCGCATAGCGCAGATAGTGCTGCCGGATGCCATTGGCATGCGCGTTAGCGCCATAGCATAAGGTCGTAGCCATCTCGATCTCCAGGCGCAAGCGCCACTGGTCGCATGAAGCTGGTCTATCACATCGGGGACGCCGCGGATCCGGCTCCGCCGGTCCGCCAGCGTCGCCCCCTTGAGGGGGAAGCGCGCAGCGCTTCGGGGGTGGGCCTACCCATATGCTCCCGAGAGGAGCGCGCCGGCGCCCGGTACGATGGGCTCCATGTCCAGCGCTTTCAGCATCGCGTACGTCGTCGCGATGGCGGCGGTGATCACCGGCTTGCCCGTCATCGCCTCGACCTGTGCGACCACCGGCAGCGATGGCATCTGCACGCAGGCCGACAGCACGATCGCGTCGGCGCGCGACAGGTCCATGCCGGCGACGATGGCCGGCAGGCGCGCCGGATCGTGCCGCCCCACTTCCAGGTTGTCCGGGATTTCCAGCGCGCGGTGGTCCACCACCTCGTAGCCTTCATTGGCGATGTAGTCGATCACCAGCTGCGTCAGCGGCTTCATGTAAGGCGCCACCACGGCGATGCGGCGCGCGCCGATCACCTTCAGCGCATCGATCAGCGCGCCCGCGCTGGTGATGACCGGGGCGTCCGCGCCGTTGGCCGCGGTATGCGCCTTCAAGCGGCTTTCCGACTGGCGATGGTAGCCCGGGCCCATCGCCATGATGGCCACCAGGCAGGCATAGCCCAGCACGTCCACGCGCGCGTCGCTCAGTTCCACGGCACAGCGGTCGGACTCCGCGTCCATCGCCGCCAGCTCTTCCTTCACGACCTTCTTCATGCGCATGCGGCTGGAATGGAAGGTGAAACGCTCGGGCCGGATCTGCTGGCGCGCCAGCAGCATGGCCGGGATCTCGGTTTCCATCGTCGTGTTGGAGCTCGGCACGATCTGGCCGATGCGGTAAGTACGTTGCATGGTGGACTCCTGCGATGCGCGGTGGCGGTCAGAGCTTGAACAGGCGGCGGGCGTTGCCGTGGCAGATTTTTTCGCGGATTCGTTCGTCCATGGGCGTCTCTTCGATGAAGCGCGCGGCGATGCGCGTCGACTCATAGGGATAGTCGACCGAGAACATGACGGCGTCCTCGCCCATCTCCGCGATGGCCCCCAGCAGGGTATGCGGCGAGCACACGCCGGACGTGGTGATCACGATATTGCTGCCGATGTACTCCGACGGCGCACGCGCCAGCGTGATGCCGTGCGAGTACACCGCGAAGCGGCTATCGAAGCGCCAGCGCTGGAACGGCAGGCCCTCGCCCATATGGCCCAGTATCAGCTTGAGCCGGGGGAAGCGATCGAACACCCCGCCGAACAGCAGGCGCAGCGCGTGCGAGGCCGTCTCCACGCCCCATCCCCAGGAGGCCCCGACCAGCTCGGGATGGCCGCGGTAGGCATGCGGCACGACGTAGGGATCGACCGGATGCAGGTACATGGGCACGTCCAGCGCCTGCATGCATTCCCAGAAGGCGTCATAGGCGGCATCGTCGTAATAGCGCCCGTTGGTATGGCCGTTGACCAGCGCCCCCTTGAAACCGTATTGCCCCACGCAGCGCTCCAGCTCGCGCGCGGCGATGGCCGGATCATGCATCGGCAGCACGGCAAAGCCGCCGTAGCGGTCCGGATGACGGGCCACCTGCTCGGCCAGGAAGTCGTTGTTCTGCCGCGCGCGCTGCAGCGCCAGCGCGGCATCCGGTTCGGCCTGCACGCCGGGTCCCGTCTGCGAAAGGATGACGTAGTCGATGCCCGCCTCGTCCATTTCGCGCAACCGTACCTCGTCGAAGTCCTCCAGCCTGGCGGCGAGATCGGCGAAGACCGCCGGGTCGATATGCTGGGAGAAGCTCTTCGTATAGTCCTTGAAGCCCACCGCTGTGTAGTGTTCCTCGAAGGCGATCTTGCGCACCCTGGCCATACCTGTGCTCCTCTTGGGTCTGTTGCCGCGTCGGGATGCTCCCGACCATATTTATCAGCATACTGAGTATGAATCCGCGCCTTGCCCCTGCATCGCGAGCCGTGGCCAAGCCGCGCGGCGTCCCGGCCAGCGCCAGGGCCGCCGGAA
This sequence comes from Bordetella sp. H567, assembly GCF_001704295.1. Taxonomy (NCBI): domain Bacteria; kingdom Pseudomonadati; phylum Pseudomonadota; class Betaproteobacteria; order Burkholderiales; family Alcaligenaceae; genus Bordetella; species Bordetella sp. H567. Next base: position 2,564,290 of record NZ_CP012334.1, on the reverse strand, counting down.
CGAGATCTCAGTATACTGACTTTATAGTCAGCGTACTGACAAATTAGGGAAATCCTGGATACGGGGGATGCAGGCGAAAACAAGGGCCGCGGCCGAACCGCGCCCCGGTGCGGGCGGCATGTCCCGCCTGCCTGGTCCGGCCTGGCGCGGCCCTGCTCGGGAAGGCTAGAAGGCGCGCAGTTGCGCGCGGCCGTACTGGTTGTTGGCTTCCACCAGCGTGGACAGCAGCTTCATGAAGATCTGGCGGTTGCGCGGCGACAGGGGCTCCAGCAGGCGCTGCTGTGCACGGGCCATGCCGGCCTGCAGCAGGCCCATGATGCGCAGTCCCTCTTCCGTGATGACGGCTTGCCGCGACCGCTTGTCGTTGGGATTGACGCGGCGCTGCACCAGGCCGCGTTCCTGCAGGCGCTTGATGACGTCCGCCGTGGTCGTGCGATCCAGCCCCAGCTCCATGCCGATGGCGGTCTGGTCCATCCAGGGACTGAGCGAGAGCGCGGTCAGCACGCCATACTGCACCGGCGTGATGTTCTGCGTCCGGCATTCCTCGAAGAACATCGCGTAATGGATCTGGTTCAGCCGCCGAACCAGATACCCCGGGCGGGCCCACAGCACCTGCTTGGCGGGCGCGAACACGGTATCGTCCGCGGCGGACGCCGCCGGGGCGCGCCGCCTTTTCGTTGGCTTGGTCTGAATATCCGCGTCTGCCATGGGGTGAGGACTGCGAACGGGCCGCAAAGTTGTTAGTACACTGAATATTACACCATCGCCCTGGCCCGTCCCTTCCCCGCCGCGGCCTTACTGGACGGCTGCCTTGCCGTTGCAGATATCCATGATCATCCGCGACGTCAGGTACATGCGCGGCACGATGGTCTTGATCTCTATGTATTCGGCCGCGTTGGAATGCGCCCCGAATCCGTTCACGCCCATCCCTTCTATGACGGGCCCGCGCGCCTTCAGGGCGGCGAACGCGGCATCGGTGCCTCCGCCGGCCGCGCGGTCCACCACGTTCATCGGCATGCCCAATTCCTGGTAGATGGCCTTGCCATGCTCGGCCAGCGCCCGCGATGCCGGCGTGGCTTCGAGCGGCGGGCGGCGCACCTCGAACTTCACGCTGACCTTGGATTCGGGCAGCAGCTTGTTCTTGATGCGTTCCTGCAGGGCGGTCTGCAATGCATCGAAGTCGGCCACGCGCAGCGCCCGGGCGTCGGCCTGGGCAGTCGCGTTGCCCGGGATCACGTTGCGATTGGTGCCCGCCTGCGCCACCGTCCAGTTCAGCTTCAGGCCGTCCTCCGGCTTGGACAGGTCGTCCAGCTGCAGGACCTGGTGCGACAACTCGTACAAGGCGTTCACGCCGCCCTCCGGCCGCGAACCCGCATGCGAGGTCCGCCCCTCCACCGTCAGGTAGGCCGCGCCTATGCCGCTGGTGGCCAGCCGCAAGTCGCCATGGGTGCCGCCGCCCTCGAAGGAAAACACCGCGTCCTGGTCCGAAGCCAGCCGCGTGATGGTGCTGCGTGCGCCGGGCGAGCTGATCTCTTCATCGCCGTTGAACAGCACCGTCAAGGTGCCGTAGTCATCGAACTTCAGCTTCTGCAGCAAGGCGACGGTATGGATCACCAGCGCCACGCCCTGCTTGTCGTCCGCGATGCCCAGGCCGTAGGCGCGATCGCCATCCACGCGGAAAGGCTGGTCCTTGAGCATACCGTTGCGATAGACGGTGTCCATGTGCGCGATCAGCATGATCTTCTTGCTGCCCTTGCCCTTGAACTCCGCATGCACCATGGGGCCGATCACGTCCGGCGTATCGCCCATGCGGAAGACGTCGGTGGGCTTGATGATCTGCACCGAACCGCCCAGCGCCTTGAGTTTTTCCGCGGCGTAGCCGGCGATCTGCTCCACGCCCTCGACGTCGCGGCTGCCGGACTCGAAGCCGACCAGGCCGCGCAGCGTATCCAGCATGGGCTGCTGCTGCGCCTTGGCGGCATCCAGGACGTCGGCGACCGGCTCGGCCGCGCTGGCGGCCCCGCCCAGGGCCGCCAGGACGAGCAGCGCGGCCGTCGCGGCGCGGCGCAATTGCATCGAAGCAAATGACATGGCGATTTCTCCTTCCTCCGTGTTGTGGTCCGACGATGATAAATCGGGATCGTGCCTGGGGACAGCGCCAGTAGACGCGCCGGCGAAGGCGGTGCTAATCTGGCCCGGAGTTTCAAATTTCATTAGCTATATCCCAAATTTTAGGAAATATGGATATGCCAGATCCCATGGTTGCACCCTTGTCCGGCATCACGGTCGTCGAAATCTGCAACGTCGCCGCCGGCCCCTTCTGCGGCATGCTGCTGGCCGATATGGGCGCGGATGTCGTCAAGATCGAGCACCCCGAGGGCGGCGATACGCTGCGCAGCTGGCCGCCGATCTCGCAGGGCTACAGCGAAAACTTCGCTTCACTGAATCGCAACAAGCGTTCGGTGACGCTGAACCTGAAAGACCCGGCGGACGTCGAACTGGCGCGCGACCTGATCGCGGGTGCCGACGTGCTGCTGGAAAACAACCGCCCCGGCGTCATGGAGCGCCTGGGCCTGGGCTATGCCGCCTTGCGCGAACGCAATCCCCGCCTGCTGTATTGCTCGATCTCGGCCTACGGCCAATCCGGGCCGCGCGCGCAGGAAGGCGGTTTCGATCTGACCATCCAGGCCATGAGCGGCATCATGAGCGTGACGGGCGAACAAGGCGGCGCGCCGGTCAAGTGCGGTGTCCCCCTGGCGGATTTTTCCGCCGGCCTGTATGGGGCCTTCAGCATCGTCAGCGCGCTGCGCGAGGTGCAGGCCACCGGCCACGGTTCGCATATCGATGTATCGATGCTGGGCGCGACGCTGGGCATCGCCGCCCTGCAGACGTCGGAGTTCTTCGGCAGCGGCCGCGATCCCGTGAAGCTGGGGTCCGCGCATCCGCGCAATGCGCCCTACCAGGCCTTCCGCTGCCGCGACGGCTATTTCGGCATGGCGGCAGGCAACAACGCGCTATGGAAGAGCGTGTGCGCCGTGGTGGGCCGCGAGGCCTGGTACGCCGATCCGCGCTTTACCGACACCAGCCTGCGCGCCCGCAACCAGGACACGCTGCGCGAGATGCTGGAAGAGATCTTCCTGCAGCAGGACGCGGCGCACTGGCTGGCGCGATTCCGCCAGGCCGGCGTGCCCTGCGCGCCCATCAATTCCTATTCCCAGGTGCTGGACGACCCGCAGGTCGCCCATATGGGCTGGGTCCAACCGGTGGAATTGCCCAATGGCGTCAAGACCCGCACCTTCGGCATGCCGGTGCGCTTCGACGGCCGGGCCAGCGCCATCCGCCAGCGGCCGCCGGGACTGGGCGAGCATAACGAGGAAATCCTGGCGCCCCTGCGGGCCGTGCGGGCGACCGCGGAGACCGCGAAATGAGCGGGTTGGTGCGCATCGAGCGGGACGGCGACGCCTTCCATATCCGGCTGAACCGGCCGGAGAAGATGAACGCCTTGTCGGCCGCCCTGGTGGAGGCCTTGATCGACGCGGTGCAAGACGCGCATCGCGAAAACGCCGGTGTCATCGTGCTGGAAGGCGAAGGCAGGAACTTCAGCGCCGGCTTCGACTTTGCCGATGTGGACGTCCAGTCCGAGGGCGACCTCTTGCTGCGCTTCGTGCGCATCGAAACGCTGCTGCAGCTGCTGCGCGGCTCGCCCTGCCTGACCGTGGCGCTGGCGCATGGCCGCAATTTCGGCGCCGGCGTCGACCTGTTCGCCGCCTGCCGGCTGCGCTACGCCGACAAGGAAGCCACTTTCCGCATGCCGGGCCTGAAATTCGGGCTGGTGCTGGGCACGCGCCATTTCGCCTCGCTGGTGGGCACCCAGGCCGCGCGCGCGCTGCTCGAAACCGCCGCCACCTTCGATGCCGCGCAGTCCCGCGACATGGGCTTCGTGCAGGCGATGGCATCGCGCGACGAATGGCCTGCCCTGCGCAGCCAGGCCGCCGCGCGCGCGGCGCAACTGCCCGCCGCGAGCCGGACGGCGCTGTACGACACGCTGGCGGACCGGGGCACCGACGAAGACCTGGCGCGGCTGGTCCGGTCGGCGGCCGCGCCGGGGCTGAAGCAGCGCATCGCCGCCTATCTGGATGCGCCCCGCTAGGCGGGCACGGCAAGCAAGGCATACGTAAACGCGCCGCGCAGGAACATCCTGCAGGCGCAGGAAAACCGCGAGGAGACACCGCATCATGGGATCCGGCTTCAATCAACCCGACAAGCAACGCACCCTGTCCGAACTGGCCGCGCTCATTCCCGACGGCGCTTCGGTGGCGCTGGGTGGCAGCTTCCTGCACCGCGGTCCGTTCGCCCTGGTGCGCGAACTGATCCGGCAGGGCCGCCGCGACCTGGAACTGATCAAGCAATCCCCCGGCTACGACGTCGACATCCTGTGCCGGGCCGGCGTCCTGCGCCGCGTGCGCGCCGGCATCGTCGCCATGGAGGGCAACTTCGGCCTGGCGCCGGGCTATCGCAAGGCCATCGAGCAAGGCAAGGTGGAACTGGAGGAGCACGCCTGCGCCACCCTGACCGCCGGCCTGCGTGCCGCGGCCTATGGCGTACCCTTCATGCCCTGCGGCGGCGTGCACGGCAGCGACCTGCCCGCGCTGAACGGCTGGGCGTGCCTGGACGATCCCTACGGCAGCGGGCAGAAGACCTGGGTCATACCCGCCGTCCGTCCCGACTTCGCGGTGATCCATGCCAGCGAGGTCGATGCCCAGGGCAACGTGCGCGTGCGCGGCACCTATCACTGGGACCGCATCATGAGCCGCGCCGCCGGCAGCGTGTTGGTGGTGGCCGAGCGCATGGTGGACAGTGCCGTGTTCGAACGCGAACCGGAAGCCACCGTGGTGCCCTATTTCATGGTGCAGGCACTGGCCGTGGTCCCGCACGGCGCCTGGCCGGGATCGTGCTGGCCGGACTACGCCATCGACTATCCGGCGGTGGAACGCTATATGGACACGACGCGCACCCTGGACGCCCACATGGCCGAGGCGCCCGAAAGCCAGGAGGCCCTCCATGCGTGAAGCCTGGTCTCCCTTTTCCTATATCGCGATCAACCTGGCCCGCTTCATCCGGCCCGACGAAATCACGTTCAGCGGTGTCAATTCCACCTTCCCCATGCTGGCCTGCCTGCTCGCCAAGCAGGCCTACGACTGGGACTTCGTCTACATCAACGTGGCCGGCGGCGTGGATCCGCGGCCTTCGCACGTGCCGCTGTCCAGTTCAGACCCGGTACTGGCCGAGCGCTCGGCATCGATTTTCGCCAACGAGGACTTCTACGACCTGTGCACTCGCGGGCGCATGGACCTGACCTTCCTGGGTGCGGCGCAGATCGACGGCAACGGTTGCGCCAACAATTCCAGCATCGGCGACTGGCATCGGCCCAAGGTGCGCCTGCCCGGTGGCGGCGGCGGCGCGGTCATGCTGCCGACCGCCCGGCGCGCCTGCACCTGGCGCACCGAACATTCCACTCGCACCTTCGTGCGCAAGCTCGATTTCACGACCTCCTGGGGCGGTTTCCATGGGGTGGTGACCCCAATCGCGGTATTCGTGAAGCGCGACGGCCGGCTGGCCTTGCAGTCCTGGCATCCGGAGGCCAGCCTGGACGAAGTGCGCGCGCGCACCGGTTTCGAGTTCGACGCCACGGGCGCGGCGCCGACGCAAGCGCCCACCGAGCGGGAACTGCGCGCGCTGCGCGCGCTGGACCCCGACGGACAGTTCGAGCGCGACGCGGCGGTCAAGCTGCGCTGATGGCCAGCCGCGCCGCGCGCCAACAGGAAGGAGCCTCCATGCACAAGGACGTCCACAAAGACGCCATCTCGACACAGGCCAGCCCGCAAGCGGAAATCCCGGAAAGTAACCTGGTGGCCGAGCTGCGCCGGCGCTGGACTGCCCCCGCCTGGCGCGGGCGGCCGGCCCTGGTCCACGACGACGGCACGCTGTCCTATGGCGAGCTCGCCCATCGGGTGGCCGGCATCGCGGGCTGGCTGCGCGCGGCCGGCGTGCGGCGCGGCGATTTCGTCGGCGTGGCCATGGCGCGCACACCCGCGCAAGTGATGGTGCTGCTGGGCGCGCTGGCGGCCGGGGCCTGCCCCTGCCCGCTGGAACCGCGCATTTCCGCCGAGGAAACCCGCAGGCGCGTCGACGCCGTCGGCCTGGCATGGATGGTGTACGACGCCGCGCACGGCGACCTGGCGGCGGCGTGTGGCCTGCCCGCGACACAACTGCTGGACTGGGAGCGCCATGACCCGGATGCCGCGGCCGGCTGGGATGCGGACGTCAGCCCCGGCGATCCGGCGCTCCTGCTGTTCACCTCCGGCAGCACGGGCCGCCCCAAAGGGGTGCTGCTGAACCATCGCGGCCTGCTATGCAACGCGCGCGGCGTCGCCGCGCATACCGGGCTGCGGCAGGACGACCGCCTCCTGCACGTCATGCCGCTGCATCACACCAACGCCATCAACAACCAGGTATTGGCGCCCCTGCTCGCCGGCGCCGCCATCGCGCTGGGCGGCCGGTTTCGCGCCGAGGACATGCCGGGCCTGATGGGGCGCCATGCACCCACCATCATCACCGGCGTGCCGACCATGTATGCGCGCATGCTGGAACTGGATTTCGACCGCGCCGACCTGGCGCGGCTGCGCTTCGCGCGCTGCGGCTCCGCGCCCATCACCGAGGCCCTGCATCGGCGCATCGAGGATTTCCTGGGCTGTCCGCTCATCGTTTCCTACGGCCTGTCCGAAGCCACCTGCACGTCCACGATGAACCCGCCGCACGCGCGGCGCATCGGCACCGTGGGAACGGTACTCCCCGGCCAGCGCGTCTTCCTGCGCCGTCCGGACGGCGGCGTCGCCGCGCCGGGCGCGGAGGGCGAAATCTGCATCGCGGGCGACAACCTGATGACCGGCTATATCGGCGCGGCCGATCCCGGCATCGCCGACGGCATCCTGCGCACCGGCGACCTGGGCCGCTTCGACCCGGACGGCTATCTCAGCATCACCGGCCGCATCAAGGACGTCATCATCCGCGGCGGGGAAAACATATCCCCAACGGTCATCGAGCGCGCGCTGGCCGCCCTGCCCGCCGTGGCCGCGTGCGCGGTGGTGGGCGGCCCGCATGCGGACCTGGGCGAAGTGCCGGTGGCCTTTGTGGTCGGCCGGAACGGCGGCGCCATCGACGAAGCGGCGCTGCGCGGCGAGATGCTGCGCGTGCTGGGACGCATCTACGTGCCCGAGCGCTTCATCGCCGTGGACGCGCTGCCCGAGAACGCGGTCGGCAAGGTGGACCGGTCCCTCCTGGCCGCGCGCCTGCGCGCGGACCACGCCGGCCCGGCATGAGCAAGCAGTCGTCATGCCGCGTCGAAGAACGCGGCGCATACACAAACCCCCAAGGGGATATTGAAGGAGACTCATCATGCATCATCACTGGCGTACCCTCGCAAGCGCGTTCGTGCTTGCCCTGTGCTCGGCCGCGGCGCCCGCCCAGGCGCAGCCGGACAACTGGCCGTCCCGGCCCATCAAGCTGGTCGTGCCCTTTCCGCCCGGCGGCGCCAGCGATGCCGCCGGCCGCATCTACGCGCAATACCTGACCGACAAGCTGGGCCAGACCGTGGTGGTGGAAAACCGCGCCGGCGCGGGCGGCGAGATCGGCGCGGACCACGTCGCCAAATCCGACCCGGACGGCTATACCCTGCTGCTGGGTGCGCTGGGCAGCCATTCCATCCATGCCGCGCTGGGCGAAAGCCCCTACGACCTCGGCAAGGCCTTCGTCGGGGTGTCCATGGCCGCCACGGTGCCCATGGTCGTCGCCGTCAACAGCAAGGTGCCCGCCAAATCGATCACCGAACTGATCGCGCTGGCCAAACAGAAACCCGGTCAGTTGACCTTCGGATCCGCCGGCCCCGGCACGCCGCAGCAGATGGCCGTCGAACTGTTCAAGGCCGACACGCACACCAACCTGATGCACGTGCCGTACAAGGGCAGCGGGCCGTCGGTGGCTGCGCTGCTGGGCGGCCAGGTGGACCTGGTCATCGAAACCCTGCCGGCCCTGCAAGGCAACATCAACACCGGGCGCATCCATGTCCTGGCCGTCACCAGCGCCAAGCGCTCGCCCAGCATGCCCAACCTGCCCACGCTGCAAGAGGAAGGCGTGAGTGGCTACGACGTCACCAATGCCTATGCCGTGCTCGCGCCGGCGCGCACGCCCAAGCCCGTGATCGACAAACTGGCCGCCGCCATGAAGGAAGTCGGGGCCATGCCGGAGGTCCAGCAAAAGTTCCGCCAGCAAGGCGCCGAAGCCGTCACCACCACGCCGGACCAGACCACGCAGATGCTGCAGGCCGAACTCAAGAAGTGGACCGCGGTCGTGCAGGCTGCCGGCGGGAAGGAGATCGCGAAGAAGTAGCGGGAAGTCCGATCGCGGGGAATTCGCTGGTCTCGCGCGCCAGCGCCGCGATGGCGCCTACCAGCGGGTCCAGCACGTCGCGCTTGTGGACCGCCACGAATTCCACCGGTGGCAGCGCTGGCCGTGCGTCAATCCGGCGCAGCTGTCCGGCTTCCAGCTCCTGGCGGCAGGACCGCAGGGGCAGCAGGCTCACCCCCAGGCCGGCCATCGTCAGGTCGGCCAGCACCCGGACATTGCTGCAAGAGACCACCGGCTGGTAGGAGGCCTTGCCGGCGCTGAACCATTGCTCGATCACCGGATAGTGATGGGATGCCTCGGACAAGCCCAGGACCGGCAACTCCGCCAGTTCCGCCGGGCTCAGCGCGCGAGGCGGCAACGCCAGCCCGGGCGGTCCCATCCAGACGAACTCGTCGTAGCCCAGCGACAGGCACGCGAGGCGCGCGCCGTGCACGGGCCCCGTCGCGATGGCCAGATCCAGCTCCCCAGTGGCCAGGCGTTCGACCAGCGGCGTGGTCAACGCGATCTCCAGTTGCACGGTCACCGCCGGAAAACGCTGGCGCAGCGCGGCCATCAGGCGAGGCAGCCAGGTCATCGCCACCAACCCGGCCACGCCGATGCGCACGATGCCGCTGGCGCCGTGCGCATCGCCGATATCGCGCGCGATGTCCGCGGCAAGGCCGACCATCTGCCGCGCGCGGGCCAGTAGCGCCCGGCCGCGGGGCGTCAGCACGGCGCGGTGGCCGCTGCGGTCGAACAAGGGGACGCCCAGCGATGCCTCCAGCTCGCGCATGCGCGCGGAGATCGTCGATTGCGTCGCATGCATGGCCTGCGCCGCGCCGGCGAAGCTGCCGGTATCGACGATGCGGATGAAGGTCTCCAACTGCCGTATGTGCATGCGGTGCTCCGGGATGCGTTGCGCTACATCGAAGTATCCGATGAAGTTTCTAAAAAATAAATCGCTTTCTTCGATCAATGCCGGCGCCTAGACTGTGATCGAGCCGTACACCGCGAACCCGCCTCGCACGGCCGCAAAACCGGAGGAAGACATGGGCGCCATCGAACGCATTCTTGCCGAACATCACGACGAGTCCATCCGGGCCCGCGACACGCCTTTCGAAGGCCCGGTCGTCTGGCGCCGCGACACGCTGGCGCCCGAGGACGGCATCATTGCGCTGGACGCCGGCAGCCGCAAGGAGCTGGACGAACTCGTGGAGACCCTCAGGCGCAATCCCCTGCCGACGCCGCTGCTGCAGATCGAGGATTTCGACCTGCCCGCCTGCCGCGCGATGATGACGCGCGCGCGCGCCGTCCTGGAACACGGCGTGGGCTTCGTGATCGTCGACAAGCTGCCCATGGACGATTACACCGTCGACGAGGCGCGCGCCGTGTACTGGCTGCTGGCCCAGATCGTCTCGCGGCCGGTGGCACAAAGCTGGGACGGCAAGGTCATCTATGACGTGCGCGACTTGGGCAAGCCACCGGGCAACGGCGTGCGGCCGGACATCACCAACGCCGAGCAGAATTTCCATACCGACAACAGCTATAACCTGTATCCGCCCGACTACGTGGCGCTGCTGTGCCTGCGCCCGGCCATGGAAGGCGGCATCAGCAGCATCGTCAGCTTCTATTCGGTCTATAACGAAATGCTCGCCTCGCATCCGGACCTGGTGGAGCGGCTATACCAGCCCTACCTGTTCGACCGCCAGCGCGAACATGCGCCGGACGACGCCAAATTGATCAGCCATCCCCTGTTCCAGACGCACGAGGGCCGTACCCTGTGCCGCCTGTCGCATCGCCATGTAGTCACCGGCTACGCCATGGCGGGCCAGGAAATGGATGAACAGACCAAGGCCGCGCTGTACACGCTGGAATCCATCATGATGGAGCCTCGCTGGTCGCGGGAATTCTTCTTCGAGGCGGGCCAGATCCAGATCGTCGACAACACCCGCCTGGGCCATCGCCGGACCGCCTTCGTCGACTACGCAGAAGAAGACCGCAAGCGCCATCTGGTCAGGCTGTGGCTGCGGAACCACGGGCGCAGGTTCTATAACGGTTGAGGGCTGATCAGGGCGGCCCGGCATGCGCCGCCGCCCGATACCCCATGAGTTCGGAGACTTCGGCCGCGGATGCCGCCACGGCAGGCGCCAGTTCGCGCATGCGCGAGGCGGTCAGGCGTTCCAGCGGGCCGGAAATCCCCAATGCCGCCACCGGCTGGCCCAGGCTGTTGAAGATCGCCACGGCCACGCCGCCCACGGTGGCGCGCCATTCGCCGCGGTTGGCGGCGTAGCCCTGGCGCCGTATCTTGCGTATTTCTTCTTCCAGCGCCGCCATGGAAACGATGGTCCTCGGCGTGTGCGGCTGCAGCGCATCGGCGTAGCGCGCGATATAGCCTTCCGGCTGGTGGGCCAGCAACACCTTGCCCGTGGCCACCGCGTACGCGGGTGCGCGTCCGCCGACATACGAATAGGCGCGCACCGGCTGGGCACTGTCGATCTTGTCGATGTACACGACCTCCATGCCGTCCAGCAGCGACAAATGCACGGTTTCCGCCGACTGTTCCGCCAGGCGGCGCATGGCCGGCTGCGCCAGCTTGCGTACGTCCATGCGCGCCAGCTGCCGTGCGCCCAGCTCGAACAGCCGCACGGTGGCGCGGTATTCCCCGCTGTCGTCGTCCTTCGCGATATAGCCCGCATGCACCAGGGTTTGCAGCGTGCGATGCGTATTGCTGCGCGTCAGTCCCACCCGTGCGGCCAGTTCCTCGATCGTGCGGGGCCGGTGGTCGACCTCGGTCACGGCCTCCAGCACCATCAGGCCCTTCAGTAGCGTTTTATCCATAAGTCCGGATTCGTGATTTTCCGATTCGCCGGAAGTCAAGCGGCCGCCAGGCCTGGAACCGCCGGGCCGTGCCCGTAACGGAAACGCGCCTAGTGCTTCCCTACCCCGAGGTTGCCATAATGATCGTCATAAGCCCATTGAGCAACAATCCCAACGTGTCGCTGGACCTGCGGCCTCCACAGGCGGATGTCCTTGTGGCACGAAGTGCCCTGGACGAGGCGGTCGCGGCGATCGAACAGGCCGGCGCGCCCGGCGAACCCGTCGCCGTCTCCAGCGGCATCAAGCTGGATCCGCGCCTGGCCAGGATACTGGACAGCTACGTGCAAGGCGCCGAAGTGGGCGAAGACCGCGCCACCGCCCGCCTGCGCATCGAAGCGGCCATCGCGCAAGGCGGCAATGCCAAGCTGTCCTTGAAGGGCCTGGGCCTGCTCCGGATTCCGCCCGTCATTCCGAACGTCTTCAGCCTGGATCTCTCGGACAACCGCTTGTCCGAAGTCACCCAGCTACCCTGCGGCATCCAGTTCCTGGTGCTGGCGGGCAACCGGATCAAGCTCCTGCGAACGCCGCTGCCGGCGCGGCTGGTCGTGCTGGACGTCTCCCGAAACAACCTGACGTCCCTGCCGGAGCCGTTGCCTGAACGCCTGGTGCGCCTGGACGTCCAGGACAATGGGCTGAGCCAATTGCCGCGCAAGCCGCCGCGCGAACTGCGCATCGTGAACGCCGGCCAGAACCGGCACGACCTGGCGCAGGAGGTCACTCGTGTCCTTCTCACGGCCGCGTCGCAGCGTGTATACGACGTGGTAACCGGCGGCCCCGGGCTGATGGCCGCCCACGCCAGGAAGAAACTGGACGAACGCACGTGCGCCGCCAACCTCGACGCCTACGCGGCCAGGATTCCTCCCGTCCGTGTCCGTGGCTGATCGGCGAAGGACCAGACACCGCGCCCCCCGCAAGGATGGGCATGGCACGTGCTGAAGCGCGCCGATGCCGCCGGGCGGGCCTTGCCTGGCGGCGCACCCTGGCGCAATAGGCGGAAACTTTCCCATGATCGAAGCCATCTGGTACGTGCTGGTCGGCGCCCTGCTGATCGCCATGGCGCTGGCGCGCAATGTGATCGCGCGCCTGCCCGTCACGGGCTCCATGATTTACCTGGCCGTGGGCTTCGCCATCGGCCCCGCGGGCGCCGGCCTGCTCGATATCGACATCTATCGGGACACGCATACCGTACGGATCATTACCGAGGCCGGCTTGATCGTCGCGCTATTCGCGATCGGCCTGCATCTACGCGCGCCGCTGGGCCATCCCTTATGGTCGCCTCCATTCCGGCTGGCACTGCCGGCGATGATCATCACCATCGCGGTGATGACGGCTGCTGCTTACTACGGCTTGCAACTGCCGCTGGGACCGGCCCTGGTCCTGGGCGCCGCGCTGGCACCGACCGATCCCGTGCTGGCCAGCGAGCTGCGGCCGCGCGAGGCCGGCGACGACGATCCGTTGCGCTTTTCCCTGTCCGGCGAAGGGGGCGCCAACGACGGCGCCGCCTATCCTTTCGCCCTGTTGGGCGTCATGCTGTGCGGAACGCCGGCCGCTGCGCTGGATCCGGCGTGGAAGCTTGCCGGCGAACTGGCATGGGGCATCGTCGCCGCGACGATCATCGGCTGGGCGATGGGAACATTCACCCAGACCCTGGTGGCCCGGTTGCGGATCCGCTATGCCAAGGCGCTGGGCTTCGAAGGCTTCCTCGCCCTGGGACTGATGACCGCCTGCTATGGACTGACTCTGCTGGTGCACGGCTACGGCTTCCTGGCGGTCTTCTGTGCCGGCGTGGCCCTGCGCCGGCGCGAAATGCGGGCCACCGGCGACGAAAGGCCACGCGAAGCCCTGCACGATGTCCCGCGCGGCGAAGGCCGCGAAGCGGCCCAGGACCCTCAACTGGCGCACGCCTACCTTGCCGAATCCATGATGGCGTTTTCCGTGGAAATGGAACGTATCGTCGAACTGGCGCTGATGCTGCTGATAGGCAGTGTGATCTCCGCGCACTGGCGCGAACTGATCGGCTGGGCGCCACTGACCATGATCGCGCTGCTCTTCTTCGTTGCCCGGCCGGTGGCCGTCCAGGCGGCCATGGCCGGCACGGGCGCGCCCTGGCGCGAGCGCCTGGTGGCGTCCTGGCTGGGATTCCGCGGCGTGGGCACGTTCTTCTACCTGCTGTTCGCGCTGGAGCACGCCGCGGGCCAGGTCAAGCCGCTAGTGCCTATCCTGTTGAGCGTCATCACGGTATCGGTCTTCGTGCACGGCATTTCCGCCTTGCCGGTACTGACGTGGTACTACCGGGAAAGACCGGTCGAGGAATAAGCCGCGCCCGCGACCGCCCCGCGGGATGGAGCTTGCCTGAGGCCTAGTCCGAACCCAGTTGCAGCGAGTTCGGCTGGCGCTTCTCGATATTCCACTTCAGCAGCGCGGCGCTGCGGTAGATGCCGTGCGCGAACTTGCTGTAGGGCAGCGTCAGGAACAAGGCCATCACGGCGCCCAGGTGGATGGCCAGCAGCAGGCCCATCGCGCCGGTATCGCGCCACGCCAGCAACCCCAGCCCGGTCAGCGAGATCAGGAACAGCAGCACGATGAAACCGCGATCCATCGGGCGCTGCGCCACGTCCCCCTGCTCCGGATGCCGGCGCAGGTTCAGCCACAGCAGGCCGGCCGGCCCGATCAGCAACCCGATGCCGCCCGCGGTACCCAGCAGGACCGGCGCGCTGAAGAAAGGATACGGCGCGTGATAGTCCAGCAGAAAGTGATACAGCGTCCCCACGCAGGTGGCGGCGAAGCACAGCATGAAGCCGTAGAACGTGAAGTGGTGAAAGCGGCGGCGCGCCAGCGTGAAGGCGTCGTCGTTTTCATTGCACCCCTTGCCGTGGCCGCCGTCCAGATAGCGCAGGCGCAAGGCGTCGTGCGCGGCTTCGGCCACGGCCGGCCCGCTGGCCTTGCCCGGCGACACATTGCGCCAGAAGCGCGTCACGCCGATGCCCAGCGCCAGGATGGCGAACAGGAAGACGACGCCGAACATCAGTGCGAGCGTGTTGTGCGGGAAGATGGCGTAGAAGTTGCCGGCCAGCGGAGCGTGGATCAACGACCCGGCGGATAGGATCGTCAGCGCCAGGAACAAGGCCAGCATCGCCGCGGTCGCCAGCGACAGCGTTAGGCCGTTGCGCTTGTACAGCGACCCCAGGGCGGCGGGCCACGCGTAATCGGTGTAGGTCTGCACCCGCACCTTGGCCATGGCCTGCGGTACGTTGACGCCGAACTCGTGCGGCGGCGCGTACTGGCAGGCGTACAGACAGGCGCCGCAGTTGTGGCACAGGTTGGCCAGGTAGTTGACGTCTGCCTTGCCGAACTCCAGGCGGCGCGTCATCGCGGGGAAGACGGCGCAGAAGCCTTCGCAGTAGCGGCAGGCGTTGCAGATCTGCATGACGCGCGCGACTTCCTCTTCGTCTTCGGTGGTCGGCGCCTGGGCGCCGGCGCGCACGAACTTGACGGGCGTTTCCTTCATGGCGCTGTGCCCCTCGGCCGTGCGGGCCGGGGTGACCGAAGCGTCGGGCGTAACGATATGCATGGCGCTCGCCTGTTTGACGAGGGCTTCAAGCTGTTTCAAGGGCGGCTCCCATGGATGATTTCTTTCCCGCGGCCAGCGCGGCCTGCGTACCCGCGATGCGGCCGAATGCCGTGCCGATCGACATGCCGACACCGGCGGTATAACCCTTGCCGAGCACGTTGCCGGCCATCATTTCTCCCGCGACGAACAGGTTGTCGCTGGGCATGCCATTGAAGTGCACGGCGGCTTCGTCGTTCACCTTCAGGCCCAGGTAGGTAAACGTGATACCGGGCCGTAGTGGATAGCCGAAGAACGGCGCGCGGTCGATGGGACGGGCCCAATGGGTCTTGGCAGGCGCGATGCCCTCGGTGTGGCAATCGTCCAGCGTGGTGTGGTCGAACGTACCGACGCGGCAGGCTTCGTTGTATTCGCGCATGGTCTGCATGAAGCGAGCTTCGTCCAGGCCCAGCTTGCGCGCCAGCTCTTCCAGCGTATCGGCCTGCGTGCCAGGAAATACCGGCGGCATGAAGCGGCCGACGGCCTTGGCATCGATGATCGAATAAGCGATCTGGTCAGGCTGGCCCGCCACCAGGCGGCCCCAGATCGCATAGCGCTTCGGCCAGAAATCCTCGCCTTCGTCATAGAAGCGCTGGGCGTCGCGGTTGACGACCACGCCCAGCGACACGCAATCGATGCGCGTGCAGATGCCGCCGTCATACTCCGGCGCGCGCGCGTCGATGGCCACGCAGTGCGACTGCGACGGATCGCCGATGATGTCCGCGCCCGCGTCCATCATGAACTTCAGCAGCACGCCCTTGTTGAACCGCGTGCCGCGGATCAGGAAGTTGTCCGCCGGCCATTCGCCGCGCTCGTTCTGGCCCCAGGCCTCGCGCAGCCACTCGCGGTTGGATTCGAAGCCGCCGGCCGCCAGCACGCAGGCCTTGGCCTCGATGCGTTCCTGGCCGACGAAGGCCGCGACGAAGCGGCCGTCGCGCAGTTCCAGGCGTTCGACGGGCGCGTCGTAGCGCACCTGTACGCCCAGCGATTCGGCGCTGCGGTAGTAGGCATTGACCAGGGCCTTGCCGCCGCCCATGAAGAAGGCATTGGTGCGCGCCACATGCAGCGCGCCGGACAGCGGGGGCTGAAAATTCACCCCGTGCTTGCGCATCCAGGGCCGACAGGTCGACGAGGCACGGATCGTGAGTCGCGCCAGGTGCTCGTTGGTGATCCCGCCCGTGACCTTCAGCAGGTCCTGCCAGAACTCTTCTTCCGGGTATGCCTCGACCAGCACGTCCTGCGGCGCATCGTGCATGCAGCGCAGGTTGCGGGTGTGCTGCGAATTGCCGCCGCGCCATTCCTTGGGCGCGGACTCCAGCATCAGGACGCTGGCACCGGCCTCCCTGGCCATGAGCGCAGCGCAAAGCGCGGCGTTGCCGCCGCCGATAACCAATACATCCCACATGGCTCTCTAGCCCTCCTTGGACAGCTGCGGACTGTAGACCAGAAGCCATCCTCCCGTAAGGGCTTTTATTTCAATAGGTGTTCACGAATGCTGAAGGGTCGCCCCCGGCCATCCGCCTTCCTGGACCAGCTCGCGCACGACATCGGCCAGCACCACCCGCGCCGCCAGCCCTGCCGGCGAAAGTTCGTCTTCAGGCAAACTGACGAGCAGGTTCTTGCGATGCAGGTCCGGACCGGTCAGCCAGATCCTCCCGAGCGTCGGGTCGGCGGCCAGGGCGGCGCCGGGCTGGATCGTGGCAACGTGTCCCACGCGCACCATCGCCATCAGGGTGGCCAGGCCGTCGACTTCGGCCACGATATTGGGCTCCGCCCCCAGGCGGGCGTAGGCGGCGTCCACCAGGTTGCGCAAGCCGTGCGCGGCGCTGGGCAGCACCAGGGGCACGCCGGCCAGCTCGCGCAGGGTGGCGGTCTCCGTACCGGGCCAATTCGGCGTGGTGGGCTGGCCGATCAGCACCAGTTGTTCGTCCAGCAGCGGCAGCACGGTCCAGCGCTGGGCAGCGTCGGTATTGAAGACGATGGCCAGGTCCACCTGCCTGGCATTGAGCATCGCGGCCAGGTGGCCGGACAGGCTTTCCGCCATGCGCAGCCGCACATCCGGGTAGCGCTGCTGCATGGCATGGATGAAGCGGGGGGCCAGCACGGTGGCCGTGGTGGAAGCCAGGCCGACGCTGACCTGGCCCGTCAAGCGGGCTTCGCGTGCCGCCATGGCCGCCGCATCCGCATGGCGGATCGCCAACTGGGCCTGGCGCAGAAACGCGCGGCCCGCATCGGTGGGCACGACGCCGGTGGATGTGCGCTGCAACAATCGCGTGGCCAGCTCGCTTTCCAGCCGGCTGATCTGCTGGCTGAGCGCGGACGTCACGACACCCAGTTCCGCGGCCGCGCGGCCCATGCTGCCCAGTTCGACGATGCGCGCGAAGGCGCGCAGTTGCCGCAGTTCCATTGAAGTAGGAAGAGAAACCTGCAAACACGCATTGTGGCACGCCGCGAAGGCGGCTTCATGCCGGGGTCCGGGCTGGGAATTACCCGTAGAGGACCACGTTCGGGCCAAATCCGGCCCATCGGCCCCGTAGAATTGCCGCGTTTTCCCTTCCAGACCGTCCGCCACGAGCGCAGCGGCGTTCCTGCGCGGCATGGCGAGCGCCATTGCCGAAGGGCGCGCGGTCAAAACCTTTTCGACGAGGACAGCCCATATGCTGAGGAAAATTACGTTGTTCGCGGGAAGCGTGTTATTGGCCGCCACGGCGCAGGCCCAGACCAAATGGGACTTGCCCAGCGCCTACCCGCCCAGCAACTTCCATGTCGAAAACCTGAACCAGTTCGTCAAGGACGTCGGCACCCTGTCCAACGGCAAGCTGGCGATCACGGTCCACAACAACGCATCGCTGTACAAGGCGCCGGAAATCAAGCGCGCCGTGCAAGGCAACCAGGCGCAGATCGGCGAAATCCTGCTGACCAACTTCGCCAACGAAGCGCCCGTGTACGCGCTGGACGGCCTGCCCTTCCTGGCCACCGGCTACGACGCGTCATTCAAGCTGTACCAGGCGCAGAAGCCCTTCCTGGAGAAGAAGCTTGCGTCGCAGGGCATGATGCTGCTCTACGCCGTGGCCTGGCCGCCGCAGGGCATCTTCGCCAATAAGGACATCAAGACGGTCGCCGACATGAAGGGCCTGAAATGGCGTGCCTACAGCCCGGTCACGGCGCGCATCGCCGAACTGGTCGGCGCCCAGCCCGTCACGGTGCAGCAGGCCGAACTGGCCCAGGCCATGGCCACCGGCGTGATCGACTCCTATATGTCGTCGGCCTCTACCGGCTACGACACCAAGACCTATGAATACATCAAGAAGTTCTACGATACCCAGGCTTGGCTGCCGAAGAACGCGATCATCGTGAACAAGCGCGCCTTCGACGCCCTGGATCCGGCAACGCAGCAGGCGCTGAAAAAGGCGGCCGCCCAGGCCGAGGAACGCGGCTGGAAGCTCTCCCAGGAAAAGAACACCTGGTACCAGCAGGAACTGACCAGGAACGGCATGGCCATCGTCACGCCCACTCCGGCGCTGACGCAGGGACTGCAGAAGGTCGGAGAACAGATGATCGCCGAATGGGTGAAGAGCGCGGGCGCCGACGGCCAGGCGATGATCGACGCCTATAGGAAGTAGAAGCCGCCATGCGACGTTTCCTGGATGGCCTCTACGGGCTGGGCGCCGTGCTGGGCGCGCTGTGCACGGTGGGCGTACTGCTCGCCGTGCTGGCCGGCATCATGGCGCGCGAAATGGGATGGAATATCCCGGGCACCGACGCCTATGCCGGCTATTTCATGGCCGCGGCCGGTTTCCTGGCCCTGGCCAGCACTTTCAAGCATGGCGAGCATATCCGCGTCACGCTGATCCTGAATTCGCTGTCGCCGGCGCGCAGCCGCCGGCTGGATATCTTCGCGCTGGCGGTGGGCGCCATCCTGGCGGCCGCCTTTGCCTGGTACAGCGTCAAGCTGGCGCACGATTCCTGGGACTTCAACGACGTGTCGACGTCCAACGACGCCACGCCGTTGTGGATACCGCAGGTCAGCATGGCGTTCGGCGCCGTCCTTTTCTGCATTGCGCTGGTGGACGAACTGCTCCGTCGCCTCCGCGGCCACGCCGCACCCTCTTCGCAGCAAGTCCATGAATGATCTCGCGGTAATTACCCTGCTGGTTATATCCATCTTCCTGCTGCTGGGCTGCGGCGTCTGGGTCGGCCTGACGCTGACCGGCACGGCCTGGATCGCCATGGAAATTTTCTCCAGCCGGCCGGCCGGCGACGCCATGGCGGTGACGGTGTGGGGCGCGGCGTCCAGCTGGACGCTGACCGCCCTGCCCTTGTTCCTGTGGATGGGAGAAATCCTGTTCCGCACACGTTTGTCCGAAGACCTGTTCAAGGGGCTGGCCCCATGGCTTGAAAGACTGCCCGGACGGCTGCTGCATACCAACGTCATCGGCTGCGCGATCTTCGCGGCGGTGTCCGGCTCGTCGGCGGCGACCTGCGCCACGGTCGGCAAGATGACCATCCCGGAACTGAAGCGGCGCGGCTACCCGGAGAAACAGGTACTGGGCACCCTTTCAGGCGCCGGCACGCTGGGCCTGCTGATTCCGCCGTCGATCATCATGATTGTCTACGGCGTCGCCGCGGACGTGTCGATCGCCCACCTGTTCATCGCCGGCATCATCCCGGGCATCCTGCTGGCCGGGCTGTTCATGGGGTATATCGCCTGGTGGGCCTTGCGCAACCCCGATGCGGTGCCCGCGCCGGACCGCACCATGCGCCTGTCGGAAAAGCTGCACGAATCACGCCATCTGATCCCTGTCGTGCTGCTCATCGCCGCCGTGCTGGGCTCCATCTATACCGGCGTGGCCACCGCCACGGAGGCCGCGGCTGTCGGCGTGGTCGGCGCGCTTATCCTGTCGGCCCTGCAGGGGTCGCTGAACCGCGCCACCTTCATCGATTCGCTGATGGGCGCGACACGGCTTTACTGCATGATCGCGCTGATCCTCGCCGGCGCGCAGTTCCTGACGCTGGCCATGGGGTATATCGGCCTGCCCCGCCAGCTCGCGGAATGGATAGGCAGCCTGGGCCTGACGCAGTTCTGGCTGATCATGGCGTTGATGCTGTTCTTCATCGTCCTGGGCTGCTTCCTGGACGGCATCTCCATCGTCGTGCTGACGATGGGGGTGCTGCTGCCCACCGTGCAGGCCGCGCACATCGACCTGATCTGGTTCGGCATCTTCATCGTGTTTGTCGTGGAGATGGCGCAGATCACGCCGCCCGTGGGCTTCAACCTGTTCGTGTTATCCGGCATGACGGGCCGCGAACTACCGTATATCGCGCGCGCGTCCATCCCGATGTTCCTGCTGATGATCGTGGCCGTGCTGATCCTGTATGTGGCGCCGGGCATCGCCACCTGGTTGCCGCAGCACATGCGAATGTGACGCGCGGACGCCGCGGCGACCCGCGGCGTCAGCCCGCCTGGTTATTGTCGGGCGGCTGCATGTAGCCGGTCAGCGCGACCACGACCTGGCGCCGGTGCGGCCGCGTGCGGTGCTCCCACAGGTAGATTCCCTGCCACGTCCCCAAGTCCAGGCTGGCGTGGTTGAAGGGAATGGCCAGGCTGGCGCCGGTCAGGGCGGCGCGGACATGGGCGGGCATGTCGTCGGGCCCCTCCGCGTCATGCAGGAAAAGCGGATCGCCGTCCGGCACCAGCCGCGCGAAGTAGCGCTCCAGGTCGTCCCGCACCTGCGGGTCGGCGTTCTCGGTGATCAGCAGGGAACAACTGGTGTGGCGGGTGAAAACATGCGCCAGGCCATATTCCAGGCCGCTGCGCGATACCAGCGTCCGGACGGCGTCGGTCAGCTCGAAAAAGCCCCGCCCCGTCGTGGCGACTTCCAGTTCGTCGCGCAGCATGGCGTTCAGGGGCATGGGACGGGCCTGGGGTTTTGGCATGGTTAGTCCGCGAAAGTTGTGTCCGACACCGGCGTCGGGTGTAAAAGTGTAGCCCCGCCCTGTCGATTTCTTGCGCGCCCGTTCGTCGTCAGGCAGGCCCACTCCATGCAGCGGTCCGGCCGCCGCGTCCACCTGAAAGGAACCTTACCATGCCCAAACCGACGTCCCATCCGATTCCGCCCGGCATGCACGCGCTGACGCCGCACCTGATCTGCGCCAACGCGCTCGGCGCCATCGATTTCTATGAGAAAGCCTTCGGCGCGAAGCTGGAAAACAAATTGATGTCGCCCGACGGCAAGATGCTGATGCACGCCATGCTCCGCATCGGCGACTCGGCGCTGATGCTGGCCGACGAATGCCCGCAATGGGGGTCGCAAGGGCCCCAGGACGGCGCGCCGAAGTCCATGGTGATCCATCTGTATGTCACGGATGTCGACGCCACGGTGCAACGCGCGTTGGCGGCCGGCGCGAAACCCGTCATGCCGGTAACCGACATGTTCTGGGGCGACCGCTATGGGCAGATCGACGACCCATACGGCCACCGCTGGTCGATCGCCACGCACAAGTACGACGTGGCGCCGGAAGAAATGAAGCAAGCGATGGCGAAAATGCCGCCGGGGCGCTGACGGCCCCGGACGGACCGGCGCTCAGCGCGCCAGCGCGAGGAAACCCGGCACGGCCAGCAGCCCCGCCAGGCGCGCGAAGGCGATCATGCCGCCGTCGATGCGGTCGGTGGGCATCAGCAGGTTCAGCGTGCCCAGGCACACGTCATGGGCCACCACGGGCACGTTGATCACCGACTTCAACCCCAGCGCCAGGATGGCGGCGTGGTCGTCGAACGATGCGCGGATCGCCTCGACGCCTTCGCCGACATAGACGCGCCGGTCCAGCAGGACATGCTGGCCCCAGCGCGTGCCGGCCTTCTCCTTGGAGCCCCCTGGCGGATAGGCCACGGGATCGGAGCTATACAGGCGCACCACGGCGATCCGCTGCGCATCGAAGCGGTTGACGGTGCACAGCGTTTGCCGCAGCACCGGCTTCGTATAGGCATCGATGGCCGCGAACAAGGCGATCGGATCCGTGCCGGCGCACGCCGCCGCGATGGCGTCTATGCCTTGCAGCACGGCCTGCTGCAGCGGAACGCCGTTGATGGAGAAGGCAGTATCGGTCATGAAGACGGACCTTATTCGTCGGCCTTGATGCCCAGTTCGCGCACCAGCTTCCCGTACTTGTCGGCGTCGCGTGCCAGGGTCTTCTGGAATTCGGCCGGCGTGGTCTGCATCACCTGCACGCCGATATCGCCCATCTGCTTCTGGACTTCCGGCAGCGCCAGGATGCGGTTGATTTCCGTGTTCAGCTTCTGAACGACGGCCGGGTCCATGCCGGCCGGGCCGAAGGCGCCGTACCACACGGCCAGCTCGTAGCCAGGCACGGTTTCGGCCACGGTGGGCACATCGGGCAGCAGCGGCGAGCGCTTGTCTTCCGTCACGGCCAGCAGGCGCAGCTTGCCGGTCTTGACGTGCGGCAGCGTCTGCGTGCCGGCGCTGAACAGCAGCTGGGTACGGCCCGCCACGGTATCCAGCACGGCAGGCGCGCCGCCACGGTACGGTACGTGCACCATCTGCACGCCGGTGGCCTTCTGGAACAGCGCGGCGCTCAGGTGGTTGGTCGAGCCGGCGCCGGCGGAGGCATAGGCGACCATGCCGGGATGCGCCTTGGCGTAGGCAATGAATTCCGCCACATTCTTGGCGGGCACTTCAGGGTTGATCACCATCGTGTTGGTGACCAGCGCCAGTTCGGCGATGGGGCTGAAGTCCTTGACGCCGTCGAACGGCATCGTGGCGTACAGCGCCTGGTTCATGGTGTGCGTGCTCATCGAGCCGATCAGCAGCGTGTACCCGTCCGGCTTGGCGCGCGCCACAAAGGCCGAGCCGATGTTGCCCGACGCACCGGAGCGGTTTTCCACGACCACGGATTGGCCGAAGGACTGGCTCATGTGCTGCGCCACCAGGCGGGCCAGGATGTCGGTGGAACCGCCCGCGGCCCACGGCACGATCATGGTGATCGTTTTTTCCGGATAGGCGGCCAGGGACAGGCCCGGCAGGACCGCCAGCGCCACGGCGGCGGCGCGCAAGAAACGTTGTATCGATTTCATCTGAAAATCCCCACAGTTGAGAGTCGCGCGCGATACGGCTGTCGCGCGCTGGGTGAACAAACGGCCGCGGCCCGCATGCCACGGCCCTGAGAAACGTTGGCGTGCTAGCGGCCCACGGCGTATCCCTGCATGCCGCGCGGATTGGCGCCCGCGCGCAACAGCCGCCCGCCGCCGGCTTCCGGCTCGCGGGTACAGGCGCTGATGCGGCCTTCCGACCAGTCCGCGCCCGCCTTGACCTCGTGTCCCGCGGCGCGCAAGGCCTCCAGCGTCGCGATCGGGAAGCGCGATTCGGCGGTGATCCGGTTCAGGGTGGTCGTGCGCGGCCAGAAGGATCCCGGGAAGTGATCGATGTGCCAGGACGGATATTCGATGGCTTCCTGCAGGTTCATGCCGTGCAGCGCATGGCGCAGGAAGAACGAGACGGCCCATTGGTCCTGCTGGTCGCCGCCCGGCGTACCGAACGCCATGTACGGTTCCCCGTCGCGCAGGGCCATGCCGGGCGACAGCGTGGTGCAGGGCCGCATGCCCGGACGCAGCGTGCCGGGCAGGTCTTCTTCCAGCCAGGTCATCTGCAGCCGCGTCGTCACGGAAAAGCCCAGTTCCGGCACGGCGGGGCTGGACGATAGCCAGCCGCCCGACGGCGTGGCGGCCACCATATTGCCGTCGCTGTCGATGACGTCGATATGGCAGGTATCGCCCACGAAGACTTCCCGCTCCAGCCACTCTTGCACCGGCGGCAATTGCGCGAAGGTGGGTTCGCCCACGCCGAAGCGCGTGTCCGATTGGGCCAGGGTGCGCACCGCCGCTTCCAGGTCCGGCAACCGGAAGTCGCGGCCGCCAGGGCGCCCTGGGCGCAGCTCCGTGGAAGCCCGATCGCCGATCAGCGCGGCGCGCTCGCGCGCATAGCCGTCGCACAGCAGTGCCTCCAGCGGCACATCCACCGCATCGGGATCGCCATACCAGGCCAGCTTGTCGGCAAAGGCCAGCTTGGCGGCCTCGGCCACCTTGTGCACGAATTCGGGTGAGTCGGGTGCCGTGTTTTCGATGCCCAGATGCTTCAGGACGGCCAGCTGCTGCAGGAAAACGGGGCCCTGCGACCACGGCCCGCACTTGGCCACGGTATAGCGGCCCAGCTGCGTGGTGACGGGTGCCTCGTAGCGCGCCTGCCAGGCGGCCATGTCGTCCAGCCGCAACAGCCCGGTATTGCGCTCGCCGGTCGTATCGCGGATGGCCTGCGTACGATAGAACTGGTCGATGGCGCGGGCCACGAAGCCGCGGTACCAGATGTCGATGGCGGCGTCGATGCGCGCGCGACGGTCGCCCTTGGTGCTGGCCTCGTTCAGAATGCGGGTATAGGTGTCGGCGATGGCGGGCGTGCGGAACAGGCGTTCCGGATGCGGCACCTTGCCATCCGGCATCCACACCGCGGCGGAGGAGGACCACTCGTCGCGGAACAGCGCCTGCACGGCGTAGATGGCCTGCACGATGCGCGGCACCAGCGGAAAGCCGTTCCGGGCATATTCGATGGCGGGACGCAGCACGTCCGCCAGTTCCCAGGTGCCGTGGTCGCGCAGCAACGTCAGCCACGCGCCGAAGGCGCCCGGCACGGTCGCCGGCAGCAGGCCGATCCCGGGCACCAGGTCCAGGCCCAGCTGCTTGAAATAGGCCGGCGTGGCCAGGGCGGGCGCGCTACCCTGCCCGCACAGCGCCTGGATACGGCGGTCCTTTTCGTCCCAGAACAGGATGGGGACTTCACCGCCGGGGCCGTTCAGATGCGGTTCGACGACCTGCAGGACGAAGCCGCCTGCCGCAGCCGCGTCGAAGGCGTTGCCGCCCCGCTCCAGCACGCTCATCGCCACTTGCGACGCCAGCCAGTGCGTCGACGAAACGACGCCGAACGAGCCGCGAATTTCCGGCCGGGTAGTGAAAGAGGTCGCCATGGAAGTCGTCCGGGCAAAGTCACCCATAGGGGCAAAGGCTGCCAGTATAAGAACGAAGAGATAACGAAATTGATGTTTTTTATAATGGAGCAATAAACATTCAGTTATAGGTCCTTCATGCTTCCTTCTTCCGCCCGTCTTGTGTCGCGCCTGAAGATGCGCCACCTTGCGCTTATCCTCAACATCGCCGAGCGCGAATCCCTGACCCGCGTGGCGGAGGCCATGGGCATCAGCCAGCCGGCCGCCACGAAGGCCTTGGCGGAGGTCGAAAGCATATTCGGCGGCCCGCTATTCACCCGTACACCGCGCGGGCTGCGCCTGACGCCCCTGGGCGAACTTGCGGTCGTGCGCGCGCGGCACATGCTGCAGGACGTCGATAGCTGGGCCCTGGAGATGGAGGCTCAGCGCGGCGGCCACGCGGCCCACCTCAATGTGGGCGCCGTGCCGTTCATTTCGGCGCGCGTGCTTGTCCCGACCATCGAACGGCTGCACCAGCGCCACCGCATTACCGTCACCCTGGAACGCGCCACCACCGACCAGTTGCTGCAATCGCTGCGTGGCCATGCGCTGGACTGCGTCATCGGTCGTGCGTCGGTCATGATCAATATGCAGGAGCTGCACCACGAACTCCTGTATGCACAAAGGCCCGCGCTTATCGCGAATCCCCGTCTGGCCCGGCGCATGGCACGCCGCAAACCCGACTGGCGGGAGTTGGCCGACATGAACTGGATCCTGCCCCGGCCGGCCACACCGATCGGCAGCATGGTCAGCGAATTATTCACGCGTGCGGGCGCGAGGCCGCCCTCTCCCATGATCGAAACCTATTCCATGGACGTCATCACCGCGCTGATGAACAACGACGATAGCCTGCTATCGATTGTGCCCGAGGACATCGCGGCAGACCTGAGCCGCATCGGTTCTGTGACGGTGGTGCCGTGGACCTTCGACTGGGCGCTGCCGCCGATCAGCCTGATCCGCAGGAAACGCGAAGTACCCATGGAGGCCGAGGAACGATTCACGGAAATCCTGCGCGAGGTGTGCCGCGAGATAGACGACGGCATGTAGAAAACCAGGGCGCTCGCCGATAGATTGGAATTGCAAGCCGGCTTTGAATATACTGCGCGCGGCACGCCAGTCCAGCAGCGAAGACTCACGTATGGGCACGACGGACCATATCCCAAGCACACCTCCCGTATGACATACTCGACTTCAGCGCATGATTGCGCGGCCAACGGCACACGCCCAACGCTTCCGCTCGTTTTCGCGGTACTGCTTGTGGCGGTTTGTCTGGCCATCATCGGCGTCGGCATTTTCGTGCCGCTCTATGGCGACGAGACGGCGACCAAGCTGATGCGTGGGATGTTTATTGCCAACGGGTGGAAATTCAACACGCTCCTTCCGCAATGCCGGCCGGAGTTCCTGCGCGAAGTGCCTCGTCTGCTGCTGCCGGGCGCGCTGGCCTACGATTTTGCCTATTCACACGCCAGCCCTCTGGGCATCCGTATCGGCGGGATGGTCGTCGATGTAGGCATAATGGGTTTTCTTGGCATCGCCGTGAAGTCCTGGGCGGACTCGAAACAGTCGCGCTTGCCGTGGATTGCGGCGGTCATCTGCGTCGCGGGGCTGGGCGTGCTCCCGTTGACGCTGGTGATGGCGCGCGGCGAGCAGATGCTGTTGTTGCTGTTGCTGATATTCATCTGCGCCCCGCACCTCATCTCGCGTTATGTTCCGCGTCTGAATGTGGGTTGGATTTTGGCGTGTGCCATCGCATTCTGCGTGCTGCAGAGCATTTTCTTTTACACGCATCCCAAGTCGCTATTTTTCTTCCCGGTCCTGTTCCTGTCGGCATGGCTGGCTTTTTGGCCGATTAATCGTGTTGCCTGCGCATGCGTACTTGTCATCACCTTGTTGACTCTCCGCGCCGCGCTGCACTTTGCCTTTGCACTGACCGATTGTCCGGGCGCGCCGATCTTTGCGACGTTCATGCAGTCCCAGACGACCCCGCCTTCATTGATATGGTCGCACCCACTGGAGTTCGTCGCCCAGGTATGGAACAACGTTCGCAACGCGCCTGATGCCATGCTGGTGCATATGAAGTTCGCCGACGTGTATCAGTCGGGCTGGCTGACGGCGTCGCAAGGCGTTGCCGCATCCCGGCTAACGCGTTGGGTGAACGGGGGCATCGAATCGATCGTATACGCTGTGTACTTGTGCGCGGCCATACTGCCGCCCGCTACGTTGGTGTGCAGCCTCGTGCGGCGACAGCGCGCAAATATTGCAGCGTGGATCTTGATGGCACTGTGGGTCAGCATCGCGGCCCACGTGGCGATGTACCGGGTCTGGAATTTCTATTCCGCCGGCCTGGTACTTCCGCTCATGATGATCTCCGCGACATTGAGCGCCATCGAGCTTTCGTCGATGGGCGTGTTGAAGGCGTCAACCCGTACACTTTTTATATGGCTGTCGCCCTTGTATTTGCTGTTCTTCGCCAGTGCCGCCGTGTTGCTGTTCAAGGTAATGCCGTCGACGATACATGCCTCCCGCTCTCCCGGCATCGATATGCAGGGGCAGTTGTTTTCGGTACCTGTTTTCAATTACGGATCGCGACGTGCCGAGATACGTTCGTTCGCATCGCAATGTGGCGTAAAAGGCGACGCCGCGAAGCGTCTCGTTATCGATAACTTGACATTGTTTGCATTTGACGGCCTGCGTGAACCGTTGCAGTCCGACTACGTTACCGAAAAGGCTTTCGGCGTCGATTACCGCGGCGAAGCGCAGCTGGCCTTGCTTCGGCGCGCCAGAGCCAAAGCCATTATTGCTCGATGCACACTGTTATCCGATACCGTGCGGGCTGCGGCTGTCGAGAAAGACGGACTCTGCTGCCTGGACTTGAACCGACCGCAGTAGCGGGCGCCCCACCTGTGCGGCGAAGCCGTCCGGGATGCCGGTGGGGCTTTGACACACTTTGGAAGAGTCGTAAGCAACCGCAAACGCATCACTACCCCTCATCGCGGGCCGCATCGTTGAACCCCTATGGGCGACGAGCCCGCCGGCCCCCTTGTCCCGAAGCTGACAGTACGATTCATCACTAAATATAGGGGACGGCACAAGTTCCGGCCGCGGCCAGTGCGTATGCTGAGCAGCGCTTACACCAGGCGGCGCATACCCGCGGGCCGCGCCCCCGGGGCGCAAGCCTTTCAAGTCGCATTCCTCCAGGAGAACAGAATGAAACTGCGCATCACCGTGCTGGCCGCCTCGCTGCTGTTCAGCGCCGCGGCCCTGGCGCAAACTCAGGCCGTGACGGCCACCGGCGCGGCCGCGCCCGCCCAGGCCAACGCGCGCGTCGAGCAGCACATCAAAGAGCTGCACGCCCAGTTGAAGATCACATCCGCCGAAGAACAGCAATGGGCCATCGTCGCGCAGACCATGCGCGATAACGCCACGCAGATCGACCAGCTGATCGCCAAGCGCGAAAGCCACGACACGATGAGCGCCTTGGACGATCTGGATTCCTACGCCCAGATCACGCAAGCGAACTCCGACGGCGTGAAAAAGCTGGCCGCGGTCTTCGCCCCGCTGTACAACGCCATGCCGGAGGACCAGAAGCGCATCGCCGACAAGGTCTTCGCCGAATCCCATGAGCGCCACGCCGCGCACAAGCGCAAGGCCGCTCCCGCTCCCAGCCAGGGCTGAACGCCGCCCGAAGGATCCGCCACATGAAACGAGCCATTCTGGCCGCCCTGGCCGGCGTTGCCGCCACGGCCGCCGTCCCGGCGGCCCATGCCCAAGTGAGCATCAACCTCGGCATCGGCACGCCGATCTATACCGCGCCGCCGCCCGTCGTGGTCGCGCCGCGCCCCGTGTATGTCGCCCCGCCGCCCGTGGTCTACCGCGGACATGACGAGTGGGGCCGCGGACGGCGCCCGGTAGTGGTCGTGCATCATGACGATCATCACGATCATCATGATCATCATGATTACCATGATGACCACGGCCACCACGACGACCATCACCACTAGAGACGCAAGGTCCCCGGCGACGGCGGTGCAAGACCCGCCCGTCGCCAGGCGATCACTCCAGCGTGATATGCATTTGGTCCCCCAGCTGGCGTATGGTGGCCACATAGTCCTGCAACATCGCGTCGAACTCCTCCGGCGTGCTGGATTGCGGCTCCGCTCCCAGGTCGTTCAACCGCTTGCGCACATCCGGCAAGGCGAGGATACGGGCAATCTCCGCGCTGAGCTTTTGCCGCACCGCCATCGGCGTCTTCCCCGGCACCAGCGCGCCGAACCAATCGTCCGCGTCGAACTCCTTCATCCCGGGCTGGTTCACCACCGGCACACCGGGCATGAATTTGTCCGCCGCCGCCGATGTCGCGCCCAGCACCAGCAAGCGTCCATCCCTTGCCAGAGGCAAGGCGTTGGGTCCCGGCGCGAACGCATATTGCACGCGGTTCTGCATCACATCGGTCACGGCCTCCGGGGTGCCGCGGTAAGGCACATGTACGCCCGCGAATCCATACACCGCGGCGAACTGCGCCGCATGCAGATGACCCGTGCTGCCCATGCCGGCGGATCCGTAGCTGATGCCCTCCGGCCGCGCCTGGGCATAAGCCGCCAGATCGGCGAGGGACTTCACCCCCAGCGACGGCGACACCACCAGGAAGCTGGGCGAGCGCGCAAGCAAGCCCACGCCCGCCAGGTCCTTCAAGGGATCGTAGGGCAGCCTGCGGTCCAGCGCGGACCGCACGCCGAAAGCACTGGGCGCCAAGAGCACCGTCTGTCCATCGGGCTTGGCGGAAATCACATAGGACGCGCCGATGACGCCTCCGGCACCCGCGCGGTTCTCCACCACCACGGGTACGCCCCAGGATTGCGTGATGTGCTGCGCGACGACGCGCGCGATCACATCGGTGGGACCGCCCGCCGTGGCGGGCACGATGAAGCGGATGGGTCCATTGGGATAGGACACCGCCGCCCGCGCCATGGCGGACGACGCGCAAAGGACGGCGCAAGCGAGCACTGCGCGCAGGACACGCGATCGAGATAAGGACATGATGGCAACAGGCGCACGCCGCCGGACGACGCAACGCCACTCCTGTGACGATTGAACACAGCGCCGCCGGCCTGGTTCAAGCCGTCGCGGCGTTCCCCGCATCGGTCCCGTGCATTGCTATCCGCCGGTCCCTATGCTTTTGCCGTCTCCACCCGGATCAGGCCGCCGTGGCGCTGTCCCGTGCTTGTTGCTGCCGTGCCAGCCACCAGCGCTCGAGCCAGCCTTCGTTGCCGCCACAGGCCAGCAGTTCGCGCAGCGCGTGCGGCACCGGCGGCACGGCGCGCGCGACGCCCTGGGTGTGATTGATGAAAGCGCCGTTCAGGAAATCGACTTCAAGTTCGTCGCCCGTCTGGCAGTATGCCGTGATGTTCTCGCAGTGGTTCAGCACGCGCAGGCCGGTACTGATGGCCGCCCGGTACGCCTGGACCGACATCGATTCGCATACCAGCCCCAAGCCCAGCGCCTGCATCGCCACATAGCCGTTGCCCTTCGGCCCCATGCCGAAGTTGCGGCCGGTGACGATGATGTCGCCCGGACGGCTGCGCTGCGAGAAACCGGGATCGGTCTGCTCGAACAGATGGGGCACCAGGACCGCGGGATCCATCTCGCGCGCGGTGATGTAGCGTGCGGGAATCACCCCGTCGGGGTGCGGTACATCGTGGCCCAGTTTGTAGCACCGGCCCCGTAATACCCATCGATAGTCATTCATAGGCGGCCTCGCTGAGGTGGTACAGGGCCGCGTCGGCATCGACACCACGCGGATCCGCGATACAGCCTGCCACCGCCGACGCGGCCACCGTGGCCGGATTACCCAGGAACAGGCGCGCATCGGTAGCCCCGAAGCGCCCCGCGTTGTTATTGGCGGCGGTCGATATCGACACCTCGCCCGAGGCCAGGGGCCCGACGACCGCGTCGTTACAGGGGCCGCACCCGGCCGGCAGCAGCATGGCGCCGGCGTCCAGCAGGACCTGCATCACCCCATCCTCGGCCAGGCGGCGCGTCGAACGCTCGGTACCCGGCACGACGAACAGGCGCACGTGGTCCGCGACACGCCGTCGCTTCAGGATACTGGCCGCGCGCAGCAGGTCCTCGTATGTGCCGGACCCGCAGGAGCCGATGAACGCGTGATCGACACGGGTGCCGGCCGCCTCGTCGATGTCGACGGCATTGCCGACATTGCCTGGCAGCGCAACCTGCGGCGCGATCCGGTCCAGAGCGATCACGTGCCGCGATTCATACTCGGCGTCCGGGTCGCTGTAGACGGGCTCGAAGGTCCGACAGGCGTGCCGCCGGCAATATGCCAGGATCGCTTCGGATGGCGGCACGAAGACCCCCGCGGCCCGCATTTCCGTGGGGGTGCTGCACAGGGCCACGCGCGCGCCGAAGCCAAAGGCATCCAGGTCGCCGCCGTACTCCACCACGCGGTAGTCCAGGTCCAGGTCCATTGCCTTGCGCTTGACCTGGCGCGCCAGGTAAAAGCCGATATCGCGTGCCATGACGCCAGAGGCCAGGCGTCCCCGCAATTCCAGCAGCACGGTGCGCGGCACTTCCACCCATGTCGTGCCGGTGGCCAGCACGCGCGAGATCTCATTACCCACACGCATTCCGAAAGCACCCACCGCCCCGGCATTCGTGGCGTGGGTGTCGTTGTCGAAATAGAACATGCCCGGCAGTACCTTGCCCTCTTCCATGGGAAAGATATGGCCATGGCCGCCGCGGCCGGCGTCGTAGAACTGGGCCACGCCCCATTGCGCCGCCGCCTTGCGGTTGAAAGCGCCGCGCTCGGCCGCCCTGTCGCTGCCGTAGACCACATCATGATCGCTGACCATCATGACCTTGCGCGGCTGCATCAAGCGGTCGATGCCTATACGATCCAATTCCAGCTTGGCCTCTTTCACCAGGCCGTCGTGGATCATCACCATGTCCGGATCCGGATAAACCAGGTCTCCGGCGCGCACACCGGGTGTCCCCGAAGTGCGTGCCAGCACTTTCTCGATCGCGGTGTAGCCCATGTCCGTGGCCCTGCATGAAGAAGCGACAACACAGTGTCATGCCGGGCGGTTGATAAGTAAAATAACAGTCGACTATCCACTCATTGCAGAACTTTATGAATCTAAACCTGCGCCAACTGGAAGCATTCGTGCTGCTCGCGCGCCTGGGCGGGTTTTCCCGGGCAGCCGATCAACTGCATCTGACGCAAGCCGGACTCAGCATCCTGATCCGCCGTCTGGAGGAAAAACTGGATGCACGCCTAGTCGAAAGGACGACACGCAGCGTCGCGCTGACGCCGGCGGGCAACCAGGTGCTGCCTATCGCGGAGCGCATGCTGGCCGATGCGCAATCCGTCCTGGCCTGCGGCCGCGGCTCAACGGCCGATCAGGCGGGCCGGATCTCGCTGGGTTTGGCGCCGCAGTTGGCCGGGACCGTGCTGCCGGAAGTACTGAAGGCGTTCCGCGACGACTATCCCCGCGTATCGGTGGTGTTTCGCGAGTGCGTGAACGAGGAAATCATCGGACGGATCTATGCGCGCGAAATCGACTTCGGCCTGGGATTCGGCATACAGAAGAACAGCGAACTGGACAGCCAGCCGCTGACCGAAGACACGCTGGCGGTGGCGCTGCCGCCCAGCCATCCGCTGGCCCGCAAGCGCGTCGTGCGGTGGAACGACATCCTGAACCAGCCCATCGTCACGCTGACCGTGGGCAGCACGGTGCGCACCCTGACCGAAAATGTATTCATGGCGGCGGGCCAGGCGCTGCGCCCCGCGTATGAAGCGACCAACACGATCACCGCGCTGGCATTGGCGCGCGAAGAATTGGGAGTGGCCATCGTGCCGACGAGCATCCGCCCGGCGGCGACGGCGCAGGCGATGGTGCTCAAGCCGCTGCGCGATCCTGTCGTACGCCGCTCCCTGAACCTGGTCACGCGGCGCGGGTCGGTGATATCCGATCCCGCGCAACGTTTCATCGCGCTGTTCACCGCGGCGATTGCCCGGATCGATGCCCCTACCGCCAACGGCCGGGCAGCGCCCAAGCCGGAAAAGCGCAGACAGGCGCCGAACGCCTAACGGGGTGCCGATCGCACCGGACCGCGGGATTCCCCGGCACGCCGTCCGGAATCCCCATGGATCAGGGCTTCATCAGCGCCGTCAATTCCTTTATTTGATCCAAGCAGGCTTCATGGGCACGCGCCTCTATGCCGCGGTACAGGGCGACGATGCGCTTGCCCACCGGCGTCAGGGTGCTGCCGCCCCCGCTCGCGCCGCCCGGCCCGGATTCGGTGGCGGGTGCCGACAACGCGCGGTTCAGCTCATCCACCAGCAGCCACGCACGGCGATAGGACATGCCCAGGCTGCGTGCCGCCGCCGAGATCGAGCCATGTTCCGCGATGGCCTCCAGCAGGGCTACCTTGCCGGGCCCGATCGCAAGCAGCTCTCCCTTGCGAATGCGCAGGCGAAACCGCACGTCGGGCTGCCCGGTGTGCCCGGCCGATGTGGAAGTCCTGGAGGAAGAAGTCGCCATGGCGGCAAGAATACTTCAACGCCGAAAGCGGCAAGGATCCGCGAAGGCGAACAGCCGCTGGCGACGCATGGCCGTTTTCACGACAGCAGCGACACCGATTTGATCTGCGCCCACAGCCGCTTGCCAGGCCGGACCTCCAGCCGGTCGTGCGAGTAGCGCGTGATGCGCGCCAGCAAGGGCGTCCCGTCGGCGTCCAGGCGCACCATGACGTGGGCCGGGTTGTCGGCCGATACGCTGCCCTGCACCTGCACCGGCAGCACGTTGAGCATGCTGCCGTCATCCTGCCGGCTCAGCGCCAGGCTGACGTCGCGCGCCTTGACCACCAGGCGCATGGGATGGCCCGGCGGCACGGCGGCGTGGACCACGCGCAGTGTGGATGTGCTGTCCGGCAGCGCCACCGAGAGCAGCCGATAGACGTCGTCGTGGCCCGTGACGACGCCCCGCACCACGACGGAAGCCTCCTCGCCGCGTGCCGGCGGCAGGCCCAGGTCGGCCAGCGTTTCGGCGATCGGGCCGCTGGACACGGCCCGCCCGTTCTCCATCAAGACCACATGATCCGCCAGCCGGGCGAGTTCCTGCGCCGCATGGCTGACGTAGATCATGGGAATATCCAGCTCGTCATGCAGCCGCTCCAGGTAGGGCAGGATCTCCTGCTTGCGGCGGTCGTCCAGCGCGGCCAGTGGCTCGTCCATCAGCAGCAGGCTGGGACTGGTCAGCAGCGCCCGCGCGATGCCGATGCGTTGGCGCTCGCCGCCGGACAGGCCGCCCGGCATGCGCGCCAGCAGGTGATCGATACCCAGCAGCGCCGCGGCATCGGCCGGATGTACGCGCCGCGCTGCCGGCGCCACGCGCTTGTAGCCGTAATGCAGGTTGGCGCGCACATCCAGATGGGGAAAGAGATTCGCTTCCTGGAAGACATAGCCGACCGCGCGCCGATGCGCGGGCAGCGCGTGGGCGCGCGCACTGTCCTGCCACACCTGGCCGTTGACGCGCAGATAGCCGGGATCGGGGACGGACAACCCGGCCAGGCAACGCAGCAGGCTGGTCTTGCCGCACCCCGACGGCCCGAACAGCGCCGTCACGCCCCGGCCCGGCAGGCGCAGATCGACATCCAGGTCGAAGCTGCCCTGCCGCAGCCGGAAGCGGGCGTGGATGGTGGGCTCGCCCGCGGCATCCGGCGTGGGCATGTCCCTGGTGTTCATGGGTGTACCCTCCTGTCGCTGCGCGACATCCTCCCCGTGGGAGGGAGCGCGCCCTTCGGGCGGCCGCGCGGGCGCGCTCACGCCCGGCCCCAGGGGTCGCCGCGGCGGGCATAGAGCAGCAGCAGGACCAGGAAGGACAGCACCACCATGCCGGCAGCGAGGACATGCGCGCGGGCATATTCCAGCGCCTCTACGTGGTCATAGATCTGCACCGACACGACGCGCGTGCGGCCGGGAATATTGCCGCCTATCATCAACACCACGCCGAACTCGCCGACGGTATGCGCGAAGCCCAGGACGGCGGCGGTCAGGTAGCCGGGGCGTGCCAGCGGCAGGGCCACGGTCATGAAGCGATCCCAGGGGCCGGCGCGCAGCGTGGCGGCGGCCTCCAGCGGCAGGCGCCCGATGGCGCCGAAGGCGTTGTGCAGCGGCTGCACGACAAAAGGCAGCGAATACACCAGCGACCCCACCACCAGGCCCGCGAAACTGAACGGCAAGGTGCCGATGCCCATGGCCTGCGTCAACTTGCCGACATAGCCGTTCGGCCCCATCGCCAGCAGCAGATAGAAGCCGATGACGGTCGGCGGCAGCACCAGCGGCAGCGCCACGACCGCGCTCACGGCACCGCGCCAACGCGAGGACGTACGGGCCAGCCACCACGCAATGGGCGTACCGATGACCAGAAGCAGCAGCGTGGTCAGTCCGGCCAGTTTCAGCGTCAGCCAGATCGCGGCCGCGTCCTCGGCATTCAGCATCGGGGCTCCGTATCAGCGGGTATAGCCGTAGGAAAGGATGATGTGTCCGGCGTCCGGACCCTGGAGGAAGTCCACGAAGGCGCGCGCCGCCGGATTGTTCCTGCCCTGCGCCAGGATGACCGCATCCTGGCGGATCGGCTCATGCAGAGAGGCGGGCACGATCCAGGCGGATCCGCCGGTGAGCTTGCCGTCCTTGTACACCTGGGACAAGGCGACGAAACCG
The DNA here is from genome assembly GCF_001704295.1 of Bordetella sp. H567. Lineage (NCBI taxonomy): Bacteria > Pseudomonadati > Pseudomonadota > Betaproteobacteria > Burkholderiales > Alcaligenaceae > Bordetella > Bordetella sp. H567. The sequence goes on along the minus strand of NZ_CP012334.1, from coordinate 2,528,576 downwards.
AGCTCGGCATTGCCGCTGGCGACGAACTGCTGCGCCTGGGCGATGTTCTGGCCTTCGACGATCTTGGGGCGCACCGCCTCCATCAGCCCCAATTTTTCCAGGGTCTGTATCGCCGCCAGGCCATAGGGCGCCGCCTTGGGATTGGCGATGGACAGATGCGCGTAGGCATTGCGCCGCAATACTTCGCCTTCCTTGTCGACGTAGCCATCCTTGGCCGACCACAAGGCCAGCGCGCCGGTGGCGTACGTGAAACGCGTGCCGGGCACGGCGGCTTTTTCCTGCTCCAGCCTGGCCGGCGTGGTGTCGTCCGCAGCCAGAAAGACCTCGAAGGGCGCGCCGTTCCTGATCTGGGCATAGAACTGGCCGGTCGCGCCATAGGCGGCCACCACGGTATCGCCGGTCTTCGCGTGGAAGGCGTCGGCGATCGCCTTCATGGGCGCCGTGAAGTTGGCTGCCACCGCAACCTGCACGTCGGCGGCCGACGCGCTGGCGGCGCAGGCGGCCGCCAACACGGCGGCTACCGCGGCGATGACTGGCAATTTCATGACGACTCCTGTCCCGGTTCCATGCACCGTTATGCTTGGCCATATACGACGGGCGATATAGTACGCAGATCGACGGCGGCGCGCCAGTCCGATTTTCCTGCCCAGCCGGCGTGCTTTCCGATTGCACGCGGCGGCGTATCCGGCCTTCATTGCGGAAATCGCACGATGGCAAGGACCGCAACCTCTTTTAGAATCGAGCCAGCACGCCGTGCGCGTCCCCCCTGGTACCCGACCATGCCGATGTTCCGCCTGCCTGAATCGCTGGCCCGCCGCTTCCGTCTGCTGGCGCGCGCCTGCCTGCGGCGCGCCGGCGTGCTGGGCGTCCTGGCCCTGACGGCATGCACCACGTGCTATCAACCCATGGGCCCTGCCCGCGCCACCCCGTCCATCGATGGCGACAAGCTCGTCTCGATAGACGGCGCGCGACTGCCGCTGCGCACCTGGCAGCCCCTGCAGGCGCCATGGACCGCCATCGTCGCGCTGCACGGCATGAACGATTACTCCAATGCCTTCGACCAGGCGGCGCGCTATTGGGCCAGCCTGGGCATCGTCACGTATGCCTACGACCAGCGCGGGTTTGGCGCCGGGCCGCGCCCGGGCATATGGGCCGATACCGCAACCATGGTCGCCGATCTGAACGCAGCCGTGGACGCGGTGGCGGCCGCGCATCCCGGGCTGCCGGTCTATGTGCTGGGCGAAAGCATGGGCGGCGCCGTCGTCGCCTCCGCGCTGGCGAGCGTGCCGCTCGGGCCGGAAGCGCCGCTGTCGCACCGCGTCGCGGGCGCCATCCTGTCCGCGCCCGCGATGTGGGGCCGGGAGGTCATGAACCCCTTCTATCGCCTCACGCTCTGGCTCGGCTACAACACGATGCCGGGCATGGAGGTGGAAGCGCCACGCGGCTTGAAGATCATGCCGTCGGACAACATCGACATGCTGCGCGCGCTGGGCAGGGACCCGCTGGTCATCAAGCGCACGCGCATCGATGCCCTGAAAGGACTGGTCGACCTGATGAGCAATGCCGAAACCGCCCTGCCTGCCATTCCCGCCGACGTGCCGCTGCTGGTGCTGTTCGGCCGCCATGAACAGATCCTGCCGGACAAAGTGGTCGCCGAAACGCTGAAGCGCATCGAAGGCACGCCGGCCGATACGCGGCCGCGTGTCGCGGTCTACAAGGACGGCTACCACATGCTGCTGAGGGATCTGCAGGCCGAAACCGTCTGGCGCGATATCGCCTCATGGATGCGGGCGCCCATGGTGGCCGCGCTGCCCAGCGGCGCGGAGCAGCACTACCCCGCCGCGCAGGCGCTTGCCCCGCGGCCCGAGGCCCGGCAGGCGTATGTCGGCGGCAAGGCGCAGCTACCTTAGCGCGCCTGATCCGGCGGCCTGCATCGTCCCACCTTCAGGGCTGGCCGCACACGCGGCTGCGAGCCTCAGCTTGCGGCGGGACGGCCGTCGTTCTTCAGGCCGCGCAACACCCGTGGAATCAAGCCCGGCAGGTCCTCCGCGATCAGGCCGGGACCATGCGCGGCGGCGGCCGCTCCATGCATCCAGGCCGCCGCGCACGCGGCATCGAAGGGGTCCATGCCCTGCGCCAGCAAGCCCGTGATCATCCCTGTCAGCACATCGCCGGTGCCGCCCGTCGCCAGGTCGGGCGGCGCGTTGGCATTGATGGCCACCCGGCCGTCGGGCGCGGCAATGACCGTATCGGCCCCCTTCAGCAGCACCACGGCCCCACTGCGCTGGGCGGCGCGCCGGGCACGTGCCATCTTGTCGCCCGCGCGATCGAACAGGCGGCCGAATTCGCCTTCGTGCGGGGTGAGCACGCAAGGCCCGTGTATCGCATGGAACAGCGTGGCGGATTTGTCGGTGAAGGCGGTCAACGCGTCCGCATCCAGCACGACCGCGCGCCGGGTGGCCAGCGCCGCCTGCACGTGGGCGCGCGTCGCGTCGGAGATGCCGGCACCCGGCCCGATGGCGATGGCGTTCTTGCGCGTATCCGACAGCAAGTCGGCGAACGATCGTTCGTCCGTCACGGGCTGGACCATGATGCTGGTCAGCGCGGCGGCATACACGGGCCAGGCCGCGCGCGGGGCCGCCAGCGTGACCAGGCCGGCGCCGATGCGCGCGGCCGCCAGCGCGGACAGGCGCGCGGCGCCCGTCATCACTTCGCCACCCATGACGACGACATGGCCGCGTGCGTACTTGTGGGCGTCGATGCGCGGCCAGGGCAAGCGCGGCAGCCACGAGGCCGGCGTGTTCTCATGAGCGCGCGGCTTGATCGTGCCGAGCACCGATTCGGGAATGCCGATATCGGCGACGACCAGTTCGCCGCACAGGGCGCGTCCCGGCAGCAAGACGTGCCCGGGTTTTTTGCGGAAGAAGGTCACGGTGCAGGCCGCGGGCGCGGCCATGCCGCGCACCTCGCCCGAGTGGCCGTCCACCCCGCTGGGCGTGTCGACGGCGCAGATCGGCAGCCCGCGATCGATGGCGGCGCGCAGAGTGGCGGCCGCCACGCCCTCCACCGGCCGGGCCAGACCGGCACCGAAAACCGCGTCGATCACCAGCCCGGCGCCTTCCAGCACGGAAGGCGCCAAAGGCAGCACGTCACCCTGCCATAACGCGGCATGGTGCGCGGCGTCGCCCTTCAAGCTTTCCACGCTGCCCAGCAAGGCCAAGGTGACGGGCCAGCCGGCCAGCGCCAGATGGCGCGCGGCGACAAAGCCGTCGCCGCCGTTATTGCCGGGACCGCACAATACCGCGACAGGCCGGGGCGCCCAGCGGTCCCGCACCGCCCGCGCCACGGCCGCGCCGGCGTTTTCCATCAGTGTGGCGCCGGAATGGCCGGCCAGCACCGCCGCCTGGTCGGCAGCGGCCATTTCCTGTGGGGTCAGCAACGCATCGTCGTCGTTCATCCGGGGCCTCCGTTGCCATGCGGGGACGCGGCGTCCGATGCCGCGATAGGCAGACTGTAGCGCAGCCGACAAGTCCGGATGTGAGGGTTCGCCCTGGTCCAAGGCGATTCGTGCGGATTCGCCGGCGGCATTCCGGTTCCCGGCCGACGACGACGCCGGCCGTATCTGGGTTCCCGGCCGGCGCCGGCGGCCGTCTCTTTATCCCGCCAGCAGCAGGTGCACGCCGAGCGCGCCGATACCGATGAAGAGAATCCGGCGAAACGTCGTCGCGCTGACGCGATGACGCAGCCATTGTCCCGCCATCATTCCCGCCAGCGCCGGCACCAGCGCCAACAGCGAGGCCCATGCCTCCCGCCCGCCCAGCTGGCCGCCGTGGATCAGGTCCCCGGCCAGCGCAATGGTGGATGCGGTAAACGCCAGCCCCATCGCTTGCACCAGTTCGTTGCGGTCCAGCCCCAGCGCCTGCAGGTACGGCACGGCGGGAATCACGAACACCCCGGTGGCCGATGTGATCGCGCCCGTCGTGGCGCCCACCACGGGGCCGGCCCAACCCTGGACGCGCAGGGGCACGTTCAGCCGCACGGCGCTCAGCCCGATGGCGGCGTAGATCAACAGCGCGGCGCCCAGTGCGTGGCCGGCCCAGGCGGTTTCCCGGCCTGCCAGCCACAGGCCCGCCAGCCAGGTTCCGATGGCGATGCCCGCCAGCATGGTCCACAAGCGGCGCAGCAGGTACAGGAAGCGTCCGCCGGCCGCCAGCTGCCAGACGTTGGTGACCATGGAAGGGATGATGAGCAGCGCCGCAGCCTGCGGCGGCGCCATAGCCACGCTGAGCAAGGCGATCGATACGGTGGGCAGGCCCAGGCCGATGACGCCCTTGACCAGGCCGGCGACGCCGAAGCTGGCGAAAACCAGGACGATCAGGGCGGTACCGCCGTCACGGTAGAAGTCGAACAAGGTATCCATGGGCGGCATCATGCCCCCGCGGCGCACCGGCGAAAAGCGGTATTACACTTAGGGTGCCTTCGGAATATCCATAGGCAAAAACCGCGCACCAGGAACCCCTCCATGCATTTCGACCTGACGGACCTGCGCCTGTTCTTGAACACCACGGAAAGCGGCAGCATCACCGCCGGCGCGGCGCGCAGCCATCTTGCGCTGGCCTCGGCCAGCGCGCGCATGCGCGGCCTTGAAGCGTCGCTGGGCACGGCCTTGCTGACCCGCGGGCGCCGTGGCGTGCAGCCCACCGCGGCTGGCCAGGCCCTGGCCTATCATGCCCGCAGCCTGCTGCAGCATGTGGACCGCATGCAGGAAGACCTGGGCGACTACGCCAGCGGCTTCAAGGGACGCGTACGGCTGTTGTGCAATACCGCCGCCGTGACCGAACACCTGCCCGAGCCGCTGGGCGCCTTCCTGCGCGCCCATCCGAATATCGACGTGGACCTGCAGGAACAGCCCAGCCACCGCATCCTGCCGGAACTGCGCGAAGGCACGGCGGACGTGGGCATCGTCTCGGATGCCGTGGACCTGAGCGGCCTGTACGCCACCCCCTTTCGCCGCGACCGGCTGGTCCTGCTCGCCTCGCGCGGCCACACGCTGGCGCGCCGCACGCGGGTGCGCTACAGCGAAACCCTGGACCACGATCATGTCGGCCTGCCCGCCTCCACGGCGCTGGGCGCCTACCTGGACGACCAGGCGGCGCGCATCGGCCGGTCCTTGCGCGCGCGCGTGCGCGTGCAGGGTTTCGACGCGGTGGCGCGGCTGGTCCTGCAGGGCGCCGGCCTGGGCATCATGCCGGAATCGGCGGCGCGCCGCTGGAGCGGGCGCGGCGGCACGCGCCTGCTTATACTGGACGAGCGCTGGGCCGACCGCCAATTGATGCTGTGCGCGCGCACGCTGGAGGCCTTGCCCAATTACACGCGCGCGCTGATCCAGGCGCTGCAGCCGCAAGCCGGAGACTCGACATGACCGCCACCGCCCCGCCCCGCATCGCCATTACCTATTGCACGCAATGCCAGTGGCTGCTGCGCGCGGCCTGGATGGCGCAGGAACTGCTGTCCACCTTCGGCACCGACCTGGGCGAAGTGGCCCTGCTGCCGGGCACGGGCGGCATTTTCCAGGTGCATTGCGACGGCGCGCTGCTATGGGACCGCAAGGCCCAGGGCGGCTTCCCGGATGCCAAGACGCTCAAGCAGCTGGTGCGCGACCACATCGACCCGGGCCGTGACCTGGGCCACGTGGATCGCCAGCATTCCGCCTGAACGCGCCAGGGCCCGTCAACGCTGGATGGTGTGCGCACCGCCCAGGATGACCGTGTACTGCGACGACAGCACCGCGCCGTTGCCGTGGGCCAGCGCGACCTCGGCACCGGCCACTTGGCGATCGCCGCATTCCCCGCGCAGTTGGCGCACCGCCTCCACCAGCAGGAACAGGCCGTACATCCCCGGATGGCAATACGACAGGCCGCCGCCGTTGGTGTTCACCGGCAGGCTGCCCCCCGGCGCGATGCGGCTGCCGCTGACGAAGTCCCCGCCCTCGCCCTTGGCGCAGAATCCCAGGTCTTCGAGGAACAGGATGGTGTTGATGGTGAACGCGTCATACACGCCGACGACGTCGATATCCGACATCCCCAGTCCCGCCTGCGCATAGGCGATTTCGCCGGACCGCCGCGCGCCGGTCCGCACCAGGTCCGGCATGCTGGAAATGCTCAGGTGCGTGGTGGCATGCCCGGACCCCAGTAAATACACGGGCGGCTTGCGCAGGCCGCGCGCGCGTTCCGCGGAAGTAACCACGATGGCGCCGCCGCCGTCGCTGACCAGGCAGCAGTCGCGTATCGTCAACGGATAGCTGACCATCCGCGAGGACAGCACCTCCTGCACCGTCAGCGGCTGTTTTTCCCAGGCCTGCGGATTGCGCAGCGCCCAGGCGCGCGCCGCCACGGCGACTTCCGCCAGCTGTTCGCGCGTCGTGCCGAACTCATGCATGTGGCGCGCGGCGGCCAACGCGTAGGCGGTGGACGGCATGAAGGGCTTGAACGGCGCCTCGTAGGGGTTGCGCTCGGGCGGGCTGGTGTTCTTGCGGCCCAGCGAGCGCTGCGTGCTGCCATACGCGATTACCGCCACCGTGCACACGCCCGCCTCCACCGCCTGCACGGCGCGCGCCAGGTGCCCCATGAAGGACGAGCCGCCCGTCGACGTGGAGTCGATATACGCTTCCGGCAGTCCCAGGTATTCGGCCAGGGCCAAGCCTGCCATGCGGCTTTGCGTGGTCGCGCAGAACAAGCCGTCGACATCGCGCAAGGCCAGGCCGCAATCGCCGAGTGCGCGCTGCACGCCCTGCGCCATCAGGTCCAGCGCGGAAAATCCCGGGCCCACTTCGCCCAGGTCGGATTCGGCCGCGCCAACGATCGCGGCGCGGCGGTGTTCGGAAAGGGATTTCATCAGTGCACCGGCTTGAATACAGGATAGGGATCGTCGTCGTCCGTGTCGGCCGCGTGCGCATGAAAGCGCACCCGCATGCCGATGGCCACGGCCATCGGCGGCACGCCTTCGACCCGGCTCATCAGGCGAAAACCTTCGTCGCAATCGATCAAGGCGACGTTATAGGGCTCGCCCTTGCGCGGATGCACGACCGAGGTGCTGTACACGGTGCCCGTGCCCGCGCTGATACGCCATTCCAGGCAGTCCTGCCCCGTGTACGGGCACAGCACGCGCGGAAAGAACACCGGCTTGTTGGCCAGCGTGCTGTATTGATAAGCCAACCTGCCGGCCTTCAGGTGACCGACATAGACCGCGTAGGGGGATAGCGCGCCGCCTTCGGGCGCTTGGGCGCTGGTGCTCATGCCTGCGTCTCCTTCACGTACATCAGGGACATCGTCTCGGCCACCATGGCGGGCCGCTCGTTGCCCTCGATTTCGATGCGGTTGCCGTAGGTTAGCCGCACTCCGCCGTCGAAGGGCTCGTAGCGCTCCAGCGTGCGATGCAGGCGGATGCGCGCGCCGCATTGCACCGGCGCGGTGAAGCGCACCTTGTTCGAGCCGTAATTGATGCCGCGCGACCGATGGCGCACACGGCAGATGCCCTGGCCCAGGTAGGTGATCAGCGACAGCGTGAGCATGCCATGGGCGAGCGTCCTGCCGCCCGGCAGCTCGCGCCGGGCCCGCTCCACGTCGACGTGTATCCAGTTGTCGTCGCCGGAAACCCGGGCGAAGTCGTCGATGCGCGTCTGGTCGATCTCCAGCCAGTCGCTGGTGCCCAGCGCCTTGCCGACGTAGGGTTCGAGATCGTAGGGGGTATCCACTTCCAGCATGGGGATGTCTCCTTGGTTCAGGCCGCGGCAGGCGCCGCCGCCATCAAGCCGTGCAGGCGTACGCGCACCAGCGATTCCGCCTCGGACATGATGCGGCTCACAAGCTCCTGGCACGTCGGGATGTCATGGATCAGGCCCTGCACCATGCCGACGGTCCAGATGCCCTCTTCCGCATCGCCTTCTTCATACACGCGCCGGCCCTTGGCGCCTGCGACCTTGGGGCCGATCTGGTCGATGCCGGCGCCGGCCTTTTCCATCTCGATCACGCTGCGCGCCAGGGCCGTGCGGGCCACGCGGCTGCTGTTGCGCAGGCTGCGCAGGATCAGGCAGGTATCGGCTTCGGTATTGGCGACGATGGTGCGCTTGATGTTTTCGTGCACCGGCGATTCCCGCGTGCACATGAAGCGGGTGCCCATGTTGATCGCTTCCGCGCCCAGCGCCAGCGCCGCCACCAGGCCGCGCGCGTCGCCGAAGCCGCCGGATGCGATGACCGGTATCCCCACCTTGGCCACCGTGGCCGGGATCAATATCAGTGCGGGGATATCTTCCTCGCCGACATGGCCGGCGCATTCGAATCCATCGATGCTGACGGCATCGACGCCGATCTGCTCAGCCTTCAAGGCGTGGCGCGGCGTCGTGCACTTGTGGATGACCTTGATGCCGGCCGCCTTCAGGGCCGGCAGATGGGCCGCGGGATTGTTGCCCGCCGTCTCGACGATCTTGACGCCACCGTCGATGATGGCGTCCCGATAGGCGTCATAAGGCACCGGCTTGAGCGTGGGCAGGAAGGTCAGGTTGACCGCGAACGGGCGGTCGGTCATGGCGCGCACGCGCGCGATCTCCTGGTGCAGCGCCTCCGGCGTGGGCTGGGTAAGCGCGGTCAGCACGCCCAGCGCGCCGGCATTGGAGACGGCCGCGACGAGCTCGGCGCGGGCGACCCACTGCATGCCGCCCTGGATGATGGGATGCTCGATGCCGAGCAATCGGGTAATAGCGGTTTGCACCATCAGACTCCTGGTCGCGCGGCGGCCGGGGCTGCCGCGCGGTCGTCCGTTGCCGGACGGTATGGCCGGCAGTCCGGGCCGAGCGCCAGCGGCGCGGCCGTCAGGGACTGCAGGGTCGGGAAATCCACGCCATCGGCGATACGCTGCACGAGCAGGCCGGCGGGCGTGACGTCGATCATGGCCAGGTCGGTATAGATCCGGTCCACGCAGCGGGCAGCGGTCAACGGATACGTACAGCGCTCCAGGATGCGCGGCGCGCCGGACTTCTGGCAGTGCTCCATCAGCACCCACACGCGAGCCGCGCCGGCGGCCAGGTCCATCGCGCCGCCCACGCCCGGTATCTGGCCTTCGGCATCGGTGCTCCAGTTCGCCAGGTCGCCGTTCGCCGCGACCTGGAACGCGCCCAGGCAGGCGATGTCGATATGCCCGCCCCGTACCATCAGGAAGGAATCGCTGTGGCTGAACACCGACGCGCCTGGCAACAGCGTGACGAACTGCTTGCCGGCATTCAGCACGTCGGGATCTTCCTGGCCCGGTGCCGCGGCCGGTCCCAACCCCAGCAAGCCCTGCTCGCTATGCAGCAGCAGTTCCCGCCCCGCGGGCACGTAGTCGGCGATCAGCGTCGGCACGCCTATCCCCAGGTTGACGCAGCTGCCCTCCGGAATATCCTGCGCGGCCACCCGCGCCATGTCCTGGCGGCTAAGTCCTTTCGTCATTGCGCGACCTCCACGAGCCGGTCGATGAAATTGGCGGGCGTCACGATGTGCTCAGGGTCCAGCGCGCCCAGTTCGACGATCTGGCTGACCTGTGCGACCGCCAGCCGCGCCGCGCCGGCCATCACGGGGTTATTGATGCGCGCCCCCCGGTGATACACCAGGTTGCCCCAGCGATCGCCGCGCAAGGCCTTGATCAAGGCCACATCGCCCCGCAGCGGTGCTTCCAGCACGTACTCCTGGCCGTCGATGATGCGGCTTTCCTTGCCCCGGGCCAGCAGCGTGCCGGCGCCCGTGCGCGTGTAGAAGCCGCCGATGCCGGCCGCGCCGGCGCGTATGCGTTCGGCCAGCGTGCCCTGGGGCACGAGCTCCAGCTCGATCTTGCCGGCGGCGTAGAGCTCGTCGAATATGGTCTTTCCCTGCAGACCGCGCGGAAACGAGCAGACCATCTTGCGGATGCGGCCGGCGCGCATCAGGTCGCCGACAACGTCCTGCCCGATGGTTGCGTTGTTGGCGACGATGGTCAGGTCGCGCACGCCCAATTCCAGCACGCCGTGCATCAATTCGGCGGGGCGGCCCGACGTACCGAAGCCGCCCACCAGCAGCACGTCGCCGTCCTTGATGCCGGCCACGGCGTCGGCGATGTGTTTGACGCGTTTATCGATCATGGCTCAATCCAGGTCCTTACCCTTCATATCGGCATTGCGGCGCGCGCGCCGGGCCAGGTCACGCATCACCGGGCCGATGCGCACGGGGTCGTCCACGGGTTCGGCCTCCGGCCCTCGATGCCAGCCCTCCAGCGCGGCCAGGAAGCCGCCACCCACCTCGAACACCCGGCCGGTCACCTCGCCGCTGTCCGCGCTGGCCAGCCACACCACGGCCGGTGCAATCCAGCGCGGATGGCGGGCGGCGATTTCCTCCGGCGTGCGTTCGCGCAGGCTTTCGGTCATGCGTGTCTGCGCGTGCGGAGAAATGGCGTTGACGGTGACGCCATAGCGCTTCAGCTCGCGCGCCGCGATGATGGTGAAGGCGGCGATGCCCGCCTTGGCCGCCCCATAATTGCATTGCCCGATGTTGCCGAACAGGCCGGAGGCCGATGACGTATTGATGATGCGGGCGTTGACCGGCTCGCCCGTTTCCTTCTGCAGGGCGCGCCAATACGCCGCGGCATGGTGCGCCGGCGCGAAGCTGCCCTTCAGGTGCACCTGTATCACGGCGTCCCACTCGCTTTCCTCCATGTTCGCCAGCGTACGGTCGCGCAGGATGCCGGCGTTGTTGACCAGCGCATGCAAGGCGCCGTAATGCGCGACCGTGCTTTCGATCATGTGGCGCGCGCCGTTCCAGCTGGATACGTCGTCGCCGTTGGCGATGGCCTCGCCCCCGGCGGCACGGATCTCGTCGACGACCGCCTGCGCCGCCGACAGGTCCTGGCCGATGCCGTCGCGCGATACGCCCAGGTCGTTGACCACCACCTTCGCGCCGTGTGCGGCCAGCTGCACCGCGTACTCCCGGCCGATGCCACGCGCCGCTCCCGTGACGATGACCACCCGATCCTGGCAAAGCTTGCTCATTCCTCTCTCCTGTGGATTTTTCTGGTCAGCCCTGACCGGCGCCGAACCGGGGGGGCCGTTTTTCCACGAACGCCTTCGCCGCCTCGCGGTGGTCCGCCGTCTCCGTGCAGCGCACGTGGCGCCAGCATTCGCGGTCCAGCATTTCACCCAGCGTCAGGTGCGGCGCGTCGTTCAGATTGCCCTTGATATGCGCGATGGCGGTGCGCGGGCCATCCGCAAGGCGGCGCGCGATCGCCATCACCTGCGCTTCCAGCACCGCCGCTTCGTACACGGCATTCAGCAGTCCCATGGCCAGCGCCGCATCGGCATCCAGCATGGGGGATGTCAGATAGAGTTCGCGCGCCTTGGCCATGCCGACCAGCCGCGGCAGGAAGTAGTGCCCGCCGAAATCGCCGGACAGGCCTACATTGACGAAGCCCGTCCGCAGCCGCGCCGTCGTGTCGGCGTAGCGCAGGTCGCAGGCCAGGGCCAGGCTCAGCCCCGCGCCCACGGCGGCGCCGCGCATCATGGCGATGGTGGGCTTGGGCATGGTGTGCAGCAGTTCGCAGATGCCCGTGCGGCGGCGCAAGGCGCGCATTTTTTCCTCGAAGGGCGGCGCGGGCGCGTCGGCGGCGCCGGCCATGCGCGACACGTCGCCGCCCGCACAGAAGGATGGCCCTGCTCCAGTCAGCACGACGGCGCCGATGGCCGCATCGCCGCCGGCGGCTTGCAGCGCGCCCAGCAGCGCTTCGTACAGCGCCAGGCTGAGTGCGTTGCGGCGCTCGGGCCGGTTCAGCGTCAGCACCAGCACGCCGCCGTCGCGCGCCTGCCGCAGGCCGGCGTCGGCCGTATCCGCCGCGGTCGTCGTGGTCGTCGCGGTGCCCGTGGTCGTCGCGGCCGCAACGGTCGCCGCAGGCGGCCTGTCCCCGCCGGGCCTTCCGGGATAAGTCACATCGTCTCCTTCATCGCTTTGCCTTGCCGCTGACGCGGCCGCTTTTTTATATCCTAGGGGAAGAGCGGGCCGGACGGCAGCCCGCGGCGCCAATAAAAAGTCCACATATCGAGATCGCCTCCGTGCCCGCGCGACGTTTCCCCGCGCCAGGCTTCCCCCCGGAAGGTCCAACATATAGAATCTGCGCAGCGTCTCGCCAGAAGACGCGCGGCGCACAGGCAGCGCCGCCACGCCATCGCGCGAACAGCGGAGACAACTCGATGAGCCCGACCATACCCTCCCACGCCGCCAGCGCGGCGGCCGGGACGCAGACCTTGCATCGCGCCGTGCTGCTGCTGCGCCTGATCACGGCGCACAACCGCACCGGCAGCCGGTTGGTGGACCTGTACCGGCGCGCGGGCCTGGAGCGCCCGACCGCGCATCGCATCCTGCAGGGCATGATCGCCGAACAGCTGATCCGCCAGGACAGCCATAACAAGCGCTATTACCTCGGCTCGCTGATGTACGAAATGGGGCTGGCCGCCGCCCCCAAGCTGGCCTTGCGCGATATTTGCCATCCCTACCTGGAAGCCGTCGCCGAACACACGGGCGACACGGTGTTCATGACCGTGCGATCCGGCTTCGACGGCGTTTGCGTGGCGCGCGCGGACGGCTCGTTTCCCATCAAGATGTTCGTCCACGACGTGGGTCGCCATCGCCCGCTGAATGTCGGGGCCGGCGGGCTGGCGTTGCTGAGCGCGCTGCCCGACGACGACGTGCAGCGCATCTGCCGCATCAACGTCGAACGCACGCAGCGCAAGAACCCGCGCTTCACCGAAGCCCAGTTGCGGGCCAGCATCGCCGCCACGCGGCGGCGCGGCTATGCCACCAACAAGGTGATGGACGAACCGCCCGTGCACTCCGTGGGCCTGGTAGTCCGCTATCCGGACGGCTCGCCGGCAGCCGGCATCAGCGTATCGACACTGGCATCGCGGCTGGGAAAGGACAGGCTGGAAATGGTCGTGCGCTGCCTGGGCGACGCGGTGGAATCCATCGAGTCGGAGCTGCGCAAGCAGTTGGATAGGGGGCGCGACGTGCAGCCCTGACCCAGGCTGATGCATGCCCTGTCCACCGCCGCCTTGCACCGCCAGGCACTCCCGGCCAGCCGCGCGAAAGTCCATGTTGTGGACTCGAATTTCCCGACCCGTTGCCCCTCCGCGCCTCCATTCGCCCCGCAACTCCGTAGACTTTTCTCTCATGCCCCTTGCCGCTTGCGCGGCCGGGTATGCGTGTGTTGACAAGAAAAGCCGCCATCGATGGCGCGGAGGATGATCATGAGACAACTGCTTTCCACCCGGCTGGCGCGCCTGGCCGCCGCTTTCCTGCTCGCGGCCTGCGCCGGCATCGCCCATGCGGACTACCCCGACAGGCCGATCCAGTACATATCGCCCTATGCCGCCGGCGGCGCGAACGACTTCCTGACGCGCCTGATGGCGCAGCAGATGGCCGGCGTGATGAAGGCGAATATCGTCGTGGAAAACAAGGCGGGCGCCAACGGCATCGTCGGCGCCGGCTTCGTGTCCAAGGCCGCCCCGGATGGCTATACGCTGCTGATGGGAAACAGCGCCACCCACGGCACCAATCCCACCTTGTACAAGGCGCTACCGTATGACCCCAATGGCGACTTCGCGCCGGTGGGCATGGTCGCGTCGGTGCCCATCGTCCTGGCGGTCAACGCCAAGCTGGGCGTCAACAGCATCGCCGAGCTGATCGCCTACGGCAAATCGCATCCTGGCAAGCTGGCCTTCGGCAGCAGCGGCGTGGGCGGCACCGGGCATCTGTGCGGCGAGGCGTTCAAGGCCGCCACCGGCCTGGACATGGTGCACGTGCCGTACAAGGGCGATGCGCCGGCGGTCGCCGATGCGATGGGCGGCCAGGTCCCCATGGCCTTCGTCGGCGTGGCCTCGGCCGCGCCCCTGCTGGCTTCCGGCAAGATCAAGATCCTGGCGGTCGCGAGCACACACCGCTCCGGCTCGCTGCCCAATGTGCCCACTATGGGCGAAGCCGGCTACAAGGACCTGCAGTTCGCCCAGTGGTACGCGCTGTTCACCCGCGCCGGCACGCCCGCGCCGGTCATCGACAAGCTGAACCAGGCAACCCGGGCCGTGCTGGCCAAGGGCGACGTGAAGAAAAGCCTGGCCACGCAAGGCGCCGATCCGGAATACATGACCCCGGACCAGCTGCGGGCTTTCTACCAATCGGAAATCACGCGCTTCGCCGACATCATCAATCGGCTGGGCATCAAGACCGAATAACGCGTCGGGGCCGACTGCGGGCCCCGCCAACCTACTTCATGTAGAGCTTGCGCAGAGTCCGCACATCCTTCACCTTGTCGATATTCCACAAGGTCTCCAGCAGCTCGACGGAACGCGCCTTGCCCAGGACGGGCGCCAGCAGGTCCATGGCCTTTTCGTTTTCCTCCGACGGCGTCAGCGGGTTCTCGAAGCTGCCCTTGGCCGCCATGGTCTGGCCATGCAACACGCGGCCGTCCTTCAGGTGCACTTCCATGACGCAGCGCCAGCGGCGCTGCACGTCGGTCAGCGCGGGATCACCCACCGCGTGCACGCGCGCGCGCATCTTCAATACCTTCGGATCCTTCATGCGCTCGAAATCGTGCGCCGACTTGAAGGTCAGCTTGCGGTCCAGCAGCATCACGGCCAGCAGGTGCTGCACGGAGATATCCGGCATGGGCCGGTTGTTGACGATTTCCAGCTCCTTGTCCGGCATGTTGGCAACGACCTTCTCCACGTCGTTGGCGCCGAAGCCATGCTCGGCCATCAGGTCGTTCAGCACGTGCATGGGACCCTGGATCGGGCCGCCGATCGGCCAGCGCTTGATCGAGGCGCGCAGCATCTCGTAGGTCTTGCCCAGATCGCGCGACAGGTCCTCGCGGTCGAACTTCTCGGGCGCGAAGGTGTGGAAGAAGTCGCGTTCGCCCGAGAAGATGTCTTCCACGCCCGTCCATCCGGCCGCCGCCATCATCGCGGCCTGCAGGCCGTTGTGAGCGGGCATGCCGCCCATGGCATAGGCTTTTTCTATGTGCTCGGGGTCGCGGAACATGGTGTACAGGCCGGCGGTCTGCTGGCCGGTGTACGAGAGCATGTAGCGCACTTGCAGCGGCGTCAGTTCCAGCAGCGTGCCCGCGGCCGCGGCCGCGCCGAACAGCTGGCCCGTCGCACCCGCGTGGTGGCCGGAGCGCAGATACGGCATGGGCTTGAGCGTCAGCAGCATGCGGGCACAGATGTCATAGCCGAGCACGACGGCGCGCAGCAGCTTTTCGCCGCTCATGCGGCCGCGCTCGGCAATCGCCAGCGCCGAAGGCAGCACGCTGGTGCCCGGGTGCGTGAGCGACGGCGGGTGCGTGTCGTCGGTCTCGTCGGCATGGCCGAACATGCCGTTGGCCAGGGCGGCGTTCTGCACGGTGGTCACGATGCGCGTGCCGATCACGCCGGCTTCCTCGCGGCCGCCCAGCGGTTTCACGTATTCGATGGCCTTCTTTCCCGGCAGCAGCCGCGACCCGGAGATCATCGCGGCGAACGTATCGACAAGGTGCAGCTTGGCGCGCTCCGCCACCTTGGCGGGCACCTTGCGCGAGGCGGCACCGGAGATATACCGGCTCAGCTTCTGCATGACCGGGGAGACTTCGTTGTTCTTCATTCGGGGTCCTGTGTGGAAAAACATGAAAGGCCGGCATGGCGCCGGCCCCAATGGATAGCCGGCCGCGGCCTGGCGGGTCGTCCCGCTGGCCGCGGCCGCGCCTTAATCGGCGTGGATATTCATCTTGTGGATCAGGTCCGCCCAGGTGGCGGTCTCGGTCTTGATCGTCTCGGCAAACTCCTGCGGGGTGTCGATGCTCAGCTCCAGGCCCTGCTTGGCCATGGCGTCGCGGACTTCGGGCAGCTGGATGACCTTGTGCGCGGCGGCTTCCAACTTGGCGACGATGGCGTCGGACGTCTTGGCCGGCACCAGGAAGCCATACCAGGACGTCACGTTGAAACCGGGCAGTCCGGATTGGTCCAATGTGGGAAGCTCGGGCGCCACGTCCGAGCGCTTCATCCCCGTCACGGCCAGGGCGCGCAGCTTGCCTTCCTTGACGTGGGGCATGACGGCGGACACGCTGCCGAACATCAGCTGCGCCTGTCCGCCCAGCAGACCGATGGTGGCCGGGCCGCCACCCTTGTAGGGTATGTGCGCGATATCCGTGCCGGTGCGTGCCTTGAACAGCTCGCCGGCCAGGTGCAGGGGACTGCCCGGGCCGCTGGACGAATAATTCAACTGTCCCGGCTTGGCCTTGGCCAGCGCGATCAGGTCCTGCACGGAATGCACCGGCAGCGAGGGATTGACCACCAGCACGTACTGCGCGGATGCCAGCATGGTGACCGGCTTGAAATCGCGCTGCACGTTGAACGGCAGGTTCTTAAACAGCGAGGGGTTCATGGTCAGCGCCGTATTGAACCCCATCAGCACCGTGTAGCCGTCCGGCTCCGCCTTGGCGACGATGTCCGTTGCGATATTGCCCGACGCGCCGGCGCGGTTGTCGACCACGATGGGCTGGCCCAGCAGGTCGCCCAGCTTGGGCGCCATGATGCGTGCCAGGGTGTCGGTGCCGCCGCCGGGCGGAAATGGCAGCACCAGCCGGATCGGCCGCGTGGGCCATTTGGCATCGTCGGCCGCATGGGCCGGCGCCATGGCCAGCGGCCCGGCCCACAGCAGCGACAGGGCCGCGGCGGCGCGCGCCAGCCCGTTACGCGAACGGCGCAGCAGCGCGCCTTCCGCGGTGATTGCGAAATTCATGATGGTCTCCTTCACCTGCCAGGTGTTATGCGGCCGGCCCCGCGGCCAGTTCGCGCGTAATCTCGCGCACGTCCTTTACCTCCTCCAGCCGGCGGACCAGCGCGATCGCCCGCTCTGCCTTGTCCGCGGGCCACCGGCTGAATTCCGCGCATTCGCGGAATTTGTCGGCCACCTCGTCCTCCGACATGGGGTTGGCCTTGTTGCCCTTGCCGGCATCGACACGCTCGCCATACCGCGTGCCGTCGTTCATCTCGATTTCCACGTACGACGTCACGATCGTGTGGCTCTCGCGCTTGGCCTCTTCGGGCGTGAACGTGGTGTACTCGACCTTGGCAATGGCGGCCTGCACGTCGGGCCGCATGACGTATTCGTCGTGGAACTGGTTCAGCCCGCACTTGCGCTCCAGCAGCAGCGCCGCCAGGCAGAACTCCAGGCTGAACTTGGCCTGCAGTTCGGTGGTCGGGCGATGATGCAGCAGGGTGTGGTGGATGTTCTGGCTGGTCTTCACGCGTACGCGGGCCACGTCCTGCGGGCGGACGTCATGGCGCTTGACCAGCTCCAGCATCTTGGTCATCGCCGGATGGCCCAGGCTGCCGGTGGGGAAGGCCTTCAGCCAGACGCCGCGGTCGACGAAGGACCACGGCCGCCCCAGCTTGTCCATCAGGCGCGGCGCCTCGTAGCCGCCGCCCAAGGCCTGGAAGAAGCCGCGCTTGGCTTCCAGGATGATGGGAGACGCTGTAAAGTCGCGCTGTTGCAGGTCGGCGGCGAAGATGCCGACTTCCGCCGACCGCCCCGCGTGAAAGGGCTTCACCGACCGGCCGAAGTTTTCCTGCAAACCGCCGGCCTGGCTGGCGGCAATGCCCAGCGTGGTCGCGATGCCGTCGGCGTCCATGCCGTACAGGCGCCCGACGGCGGCGGCCGCGCCCAGCATGCCGCAGGTTGCGGTCGCATGGAAACCGTTCAGGATGTGGTTGACGTGCGTGGCGTCGAACAGGCGGCAGGCTACTTCCACGCCGACCTGGTAGGCGAGCAGCACCTCACGGCCCGATGCGCCGCGCGCTTCGCCCGCGGCCAGCACCGCCGACAGCACCGGCGCCGTCGGGTGCACGCCCTGGAAGCGGCCCGTTTCGGCCTGCAGCGTGTCGTCGTAGTCGTCGGCATGCATGGCCGTGCCGTTGGCCAGCGCCGCGAAGCGCGGCGACAGCTTCAGCGCGGTGCCCAGCACCGTGGCGTCGCCACGACATCCCAGGTCGGCCAGATAATCCGCCAGCACCCTGCCCGGCTGCGAAATCGCGCCGGGCAATACGACGCCCAGCGCGTCCAGGATGGCCTTCTTGCCTAATTGCTGGACTTCCTGGGGGATGTCCTTCTCCTGCGTGCCCACCACGAAGTCCGCGACGTAGCGGGTCAAAGGGGGCGCGCCGGCGGCGCCGGGGGTCGTCATGCTTTTGCTCCTTCCTCGTCGCGCCGGAGACGGAATTGCGCCGGCGCACTTTTTGAATATGCGCGAAGGATGAAGAAGGTCGACAATCGTGTAAAGTGCAAATATTCTTAGGATTCTTGCGTTAGACGCATCACGGCATTTGCTGCACTGCGGATGGCATCCGCGTGCCGTTCAATGACGCATCGCAACATGTCTTCGTCCTTCGTCCCGATGAATTTCGACCTCGCAGACCTGCGCGCCTTCGTCGCCGCCAGCGACCATGGCAGTTTCCGCGCCGCGGCGGAAGTCCTTTGCATTTCCCAATCGGCGCTCAGCCGCCGCATCGAAAAACTGGAAGGCGCGCTGGGCCTGCGCCTGTTCGAGCGCACGACGCGGCGCCTGGAATTGACCACCGCCGGCCGGGGATTCGTGCACAAGGCGCGCCACGTCCTCAATGAACTGGAGAGCGCGCTCCTGGGCACGCGCGATCTGGCCGACCGCATGTCCGGCGAAGTCACCATCGCCTGCGTGCCCTCGGCGGTGGCGTTCTTCCTGCCCCGCGTGATCAAGGCGTATCACGACGAATATCCGCGCATCCGGCTGCGCATCCGCGACGAAACCTCCGCCGAAATCCTCACCACCGTGGCGCGCAGCGAAGCCGATTTCGGCTTGACCTATATCGGCACGCAGGAACCCGACGTGGAATTCGAACCCTTGATCGAAGACCCTTTCGTGCTGGCCTGCTCGCGCGAGCATCCGCTGGCGCGCAGGCGCAAGGTACGTTGGGCTGAACTGGCCGGACACGACTACGTCACCGTGGCGCAGGGCAGCGGCAACCGCATGCTGATCGATCAGGCGCTGGCCAATACGGCCGCGCTGCCGCGATGGTTCTGCGAAGTGCAGCACGTGCCCGCACTGGTCAGCCTGGTCGAAGCCGGGGTGGGCGTGGGCGTGGTGCCCAAGCTGGGCATGCCGCACCTGGGGCACGCGACGCTGGTCAGCGTGCCCTTGGTGGACCCGCCGATTTCACGCACCCTGGGGCTGATCAGGCGCCGTGGCCGCGCTCTCTCCGCGGCCGCTCAGCGCCTGTACGACTTCATCCTGCAGTCCTAGTGCCTGGCCGCACCCGGGCTCATGGAGCCGGATAGGTGCCCGGCATCAGGATGCCGCGGTCGATGTCATGGATATCCCGATGGCCGCAGAGCGCCATCGTGACATCCAGCTCATTGGCCAGGATCTGCAAGGCCTTGGTTACGCCTTCGCGCCCGCCCGCACCCAGGCCATACAGGAAGGGCCGGCCGATCAGGGTGCCGCGCGCGCCCAGCGCCACGGCGCGCAGGATGTCCTGGCCGGAACGTATTCCGCTGTCCATCCAGACTTCCATCCTGCCCCCCACCGCGTCCACGATGGCGGGCAGCATGCTGATCGAGGACATCGCACCGTCCAGCTGGCGTCCGCCGTGGTTGCTGACGATCAGCGCGTCGGCGCCCGTATCGACGGCCAGGCGCGCATCCTCCGCGTCCAGGATGCCTTTCAGAATGAGCTTGCCGCCCCAGCGCCGCTTGATCCATTCCACGTCGCCCCAGTTCAGGCGCGGATCAAACTGCTCGGCCGTCCACGACGACAGCGACGCCATGTCGGCCACGCCCTTGGCATGCCCCACGATGTTGCCGAAGCCCCGCCGGCGGGTGCCGAGCATGTGATAGCACCAAGCGGGCTTGCCGGCCATGTTCAGGATATTGCGCAAGGTCAGGCGCGGCGGCGCCGTCAGCCCGTTGCGCAGGTCCTTGTGGCGCTGGCCCAGGATCTGCAGATCCAGCGTGAGCATCAAGGCGGAGCAGTTGGCGGCCTTGGCGCGCTCGATCAGGCGTTCAATGAAATCGCGGTCGCGCAGCATGTACAGCTGGAACCAGAACGGCTTGGTGGTGTTCTGCGCCACGTCCTCGATGGAGCAGATGCTCATGGTGGACAGCGTGAACGGGACCCCGAAGGCTTCCGCCGCCTGCGCCGCCAGGATCTCGCCGTCCGCGTGCTGCATGCCGGTCAGGCCCGTCGGCGCCAGCGCAACCGGCATGGCGGTGGGAATGCCGGCCATCGTCGTGGCGATATTGCGGTTTTCCATATTGCGCGCCACGCGCTGGCGGAAGCGGATTTTCTGCAGGTCGGCCTCGTTGGCGCGATACGTCGATTCAGTCCATGAGCCCGAATCCGCGTAGTCGTAGAACATGCGGGGCACCCGCTTTTCGGCGATCTTGCGCAGGTCTTCAATAGTGGCGACGAAGGAGCGTGACGGCAAAGGCATGGTCGATAAGGGCAGTATTTGTAAGCAGCAGTTCAGGAAAGTCCAGCGACCGTGAGCTTAACCCACGCTCCCGCGGGCGCCGTTTGCAATGCAGCAGCCGGCGACGCCGCAGGCCGGATGCACCGGCATGAAGCCCGACCTCGTCCGCGCTCCGGCCAGGGCCGTCCAGGCGCTGGACCAGCGGGCAAACCCCGCGTTTATCCGCCTTGCGCTTTCCCGCGGTATGCCTAAGAATACCTGTTACTTTTCGTAGTCTTATTTTTGCCTCGCAAGCGGCTCCCTCCCCGAACGCGGCCCCGTCGCGGGCGTCCGGACGGCACGCGCGCGCATCCCGCCGTCCATTCATGCCCCGCAGGGGTGCCCGCATCATGATGCTGCAGTTGTCCGATCCGTTCTTGTCCGGGGGTCCGCCGTGTCGGTAGTGCAATTGGCGTTGCGGCGCCCCTACACGTTCATCGTGATGGCGCTGCTGATCATCCTGGCCACGCCGTTCGTGCTGATGCGCATGGCCACGGATATCTTCCCGGAAATCAACATTCCGGTGATCAGCATCATCTGGAACTACAACGGCCTGTCCGCCCAGGAGATGGGCCAGCGCATCGCCGCCCAGAACGAACGCAGCCTGACCACGACCGTCAGCGATATCGAGCACATCGAATCGACATCGCTGGCCGGCATCACCGTCATCAAGATCTTCTTCCAGCCCACGGCCAATATCCAGACGGCCATCGCGCAAGTCGTGGCGGCCGAGCAGACGCAGGTTCGGCAATTGCCGCCCGGGATCACGCCGCCGCTGGTGATCAAGTATTCGGCGTCCAGCATCCCGGTGATACAGCTGGGGCTGTCCAGCCCCACGATGCCCGAGCAGGCCCTCTTCGACAGCGCCCTCAATACGCTGCGTCCGCGCCTGATCACCATTCCCGGCGTGGCGGTGCCCTTTCCCTACGGCGGCAAGAACCGCGTCATTTCCGTCGACCTGGATTTGCAGGCGCTGCAGGCGCGCGGGCTGTCCCCGTCGGACGTCGTCAACGCCATCAACGCCCAGAACCTGATCCTGCCGTCCGGCACGGCCAAGTTCGGCGAAACCGAATACAACGTCAGGATGAACAGCTCGCCGGAGACCATCGCCGGGCTGAACACCCTGCCGGTGCGCGCCGTGCCCGGCGGCGCTGCCACCTATGTCCGCGACGTCGCCTACGTCCGCGACGGCTACAACCCGCAGACCAATATCGTCCGCCAGGACGGGGTGCGGGGCGTGCTGCTGTCGGTGCTGAAGAACGGCGGCGCCTCCACGCTGGACATTGTCTCCAATCTGCGCGACCTGCTGCCCAGCGTGGTGGCGACCATGCCGCCGGAGATCAAGCTCACGCCCCTGTTCGACCAGTCGGTGTTCGTGAAGGCGGCCGTCAAGGGCGTCATCATCGAGGCCCTGATCGCGGCCCTGCTGACGGCCGCCATGGTGCTGCTGTTCCTGGGCAACTGGCGCAGCACCTTGATCATCGCCCTGACGATCCCGCTGTCCATCCTGGCTGCCATCCTGGCGCTGAAGGCGCTGGGCGAAACGCTCAACCTGATGACGCTGGGCGGCCTGGCCCTGTCGGTGGGCATCCTGGTCGACCAGGCCATCGTGACCATCGAGAACATCGAGCGGCACATGCACCTGGGCAAGGAGCTGAACACCGCCATCCTGGACGGCGCCAACGAGATCGGCGTCGCGGCCTTCGTATCCACGATCTGCATCTGCATCGTCTTCGTGCCGATGTTCTTCCTGTCCGGCGTGGCGCGCTTTCTCTTCGTGCCGCTGGCCGAAGCCGTGGTCTTCGCCATGCTGGCCTCCTACATCCTGTCGCGCACGCTGGTGCCCACGCTGGTCATGCTGCTGATGCGCCAGCACGGCACCGCCGCCGCGAGCGCGCGGCCCAGCGCGCTGCAGCGCCTGTACCGGGCCTTCGACCAGCGCTTCGAACGCATGCGGCGCGCCTATACCCTGGTGCTATCGGCGCAGCTGTCGCGCCGCAAGGTGTTCGCCTCGGTGTTCCTGGGCTTCTGCCTGCTGTCCTGCCTGCTCTATCCCTTCCTGGGACGCGACTTCTTCCCCACGGTCGACGCTGGCCAGATCCGCCTGCACGTGCGCATGCCCACCGGAACGCGCATCGAGGAAACCGCGCGCCTGGCCGATGAAGTGGAAAACCATATCCGCCAGTTGATCCCGCCGAGAGACCTGGAAACCATCCTGGACAACCTGGGCGTGCCCAACAGCGGCATCAACCTGTCGTACAGCAACGCGGGCACCTTCGGTTCGCTGGATGGCGAGATCCTGATGTCGCTGCGCGACGGACACGCGCCCACCGAGGATTACATCGAGCGCCTGCGCGCCGAACTGCCCAAGCGCTTTCCCGGCCTGGAATTCTTCTTCCAGCCGGCCGATATCGTCACGCAGATCCTGAACTTCGGCCTGCCCGCCGCCATCAACGTCAAGTTCACCGGCGCCGACGTCGACACCAACGCCCGTCTGGCCGGCGAACTGGTCGGTTCGATACGCCGTGTCCCCGGGGCCGTGGACGCCCATATCCACCAGCGCCTGGACCTGCCCACGCTGAACATGGTGATGGATCGCACGCGCTTGCAGCAGGTCGGGCTGAGCGCGGCCAACGTGGGCCAAAGCGTGCTGATCGCCCTGTCGGGCAGCACGCAGACTTCGCCCGCCTTCTGGCTGAACCCGCGCAACGGCATCGTCTACAGCGTGGCGGTGCAGGCGCCGCAATACCAGATCGACGGCATGGACCAGCTGCTCGCCCTGCCGGTGGGCGCACCCGGCGCGGCCGCCGGCGGCAACACCCAGCTGCTGGGCAACCTGGTGGATATCCGACCCGCGCGCCAGCCGGCCGTGGTGTCGCGCTACAACATCCAGCCCGCCATCGACGTTTATGTCAGCGTGCAGGGCAAGGACCTGGCCAGCGTCGCGTCGCAGGTCTCCAGGCAGGTCGACGAGATACGCCAGAAGCTGCCGCGCGGCAGCCAGGTGCAGATCCTGGGCCAGGTCGAGACCATGCAGAGTTCCTTCATCGGCCTGGGCGTGGGGCTGCTGATGGCCATCGTGCTGGTCTATCTGCTGATCGTGGTGAACTTCCAGTCGTGGATCGATGCCTTCATCATCATCTCCGCCCTGCCCGCCGCGCTGGCCGGCATCGCCTGGATGCTGTTCATCACCGGCACGACGCTGAGCGTGCCTGCCTTGACCGGCGCCATCATGACCATGGGGGTGGCCACGGCCAACAGCATCCTGCTGGTGTCCTTCGCGCGGCAGCGGCGCGAGGAAGGCGCGCCCGTGCTGTCGGCCGCGCTGGAGGCAGGGGCCACGCGGCTGCGCCCCGTGATGATGACCGCCCTGGCCATGATCATCGGCATGATCCCCATGGCCCTGGGCCTGGGCGAAGGCGCCGAACAGAATGCGCCGCTGGGGCGCGCCGTGATCGGCGGGCTGCTGTTCGCCACGGTATCCACGCTTTTCTTCGTCCCGGTGGTCTTTGCCGGCGTACATCATCGACTGGGACGCCGCAAGGCCGGGCCCGCCGGCGCCGCGTCCACCGCGCCGCTGGCGTCCGATGCCGCGCGGCGGGAGACTTGAGCATGTCGGAGCAGCGACACAACCAATTGGGAATACATCCACTGACGCCTGGCGAGGTCGGCGCGGGCGACTTGCCCAAGCGCGACCAGGTGGTGCGCCGCACCCGCCTGCTGGTGCTGATCGTCCTCGTCGTGCTGGCCCTGGGCGCGGCGCGCACGGTGGTCAGCCGCATCCAGAATTCCAGCGAACTGGAAAGCGGCACGCAGGAACGCGCAGTGCAGTATGTGCAGACCACCGTGCCCAGCACGCCGGAAAACGGCCAGTCCCTGGCGCTGCCCGGCACCCTCCAGGGTTATGTGCAAGCGCCGCTCTCGGCGCGGGCCAGCGGCTATTTGAAGCGCTGGACCAAGGACATCGGCAGCCGCGTGGAAAAAGGCGACCTGCTGGCGGAAATCGAAACGCCCGAAATCGACCAGCAGCTCTCGCAGGCCATTGCCGCGCGTGAACAGGCCAAGGCGGCCCTCACGCTGGCCAACAGCACGCTGGCACGCTGGGAAGCACTGCGCCGCAAGGACGTGGTATCGCAGCAGGATCTGGAAGAAAAACGCGGCGGCGCCGCGCAGGCCGCCGCCAACCTGGCCGCCGCGCAGGCCAACGAACAGCGGCTGCGCCAGCTGGAAGGCTTCAAGCGCATCGTGGCGCCCTTTTCCGGCATCATCACCCGCCGCAACGTCGACGTCGGCGACCTGATCGACGCCGGCAGCGGCCGTCCGCTGTTCCTGATGGCGCAAACCGACCCGCTGCGCGTGTACATCAACGTGCCGCAGCGCTACGCCCAATTGGTCAAGGCAGGCGAACACGTCATCGTGACGCAGGCCGAACTGGGCGGCCAGAAGTTCACCGGCACGATCGCGCGCACCGCTGCCTCCATCGACCTGGCCACCCGCACCATGCAGGTGGAAATCAGCCTGCGCAACCCGGATGGGGTGCTCCTGCCGGGCGCCTACGTGTCGGTGGGCCTGGACCTGCCGGCCGGCGAGACGCTGGCCGTGCCCACCAATACGCTGCTGTTCCGCCGCGAGGGCACGATGGTGGCGGTCGTGGGCCCGGAGGGCCGCATCGACCTGCGCCGCGTGACGCTGGGCCGCAATTTCGGCCAGACGATCGAGGTCGCCGACGGGCTCCAGGCCACGGACCGCATCGTCCTGAACCCCGCCGATTCGCTGTCGGCCGGCGACGTGGTGCACGTCGCGCAAGGCAAGGCGGCCGCGCCCACGCCCGTCCCCACGCCCGCGATCAGTACCGGGGCCGCCGAACGCGCCACCGGAAGCGAGCAATGACGATGGGGCGTGGAAAGACGTTGCCGGCCGCGGGCCGGCGCGATGGCGGCGGTGTGGCGCAAGGCAGCGCCAAGCATGCCCGGCAGGCGCCGCGCGCCTGCGCGATACGGCGTGCCTTCGCAGCGCCGCTCACCGCAGCCCTGCTGCTCTCGGCCTG
The DNA here is from genome assembly GCF_001704295.1 of Bordetella sp. H567. Lineage (NCBI taxonomy): Bacteria > Pseudomonadati > Pseudomonadota > Betaproteobacteria > Burkholderiales > Alcaligenaceae > Bordetella > Bordetella sp. H567. The sequence continues at coordinate 2,502,972 of NZ_CP012334.1, read as the reverse complement.
CGCCGTCGGCCCGGACTACCACCAGCCGAACGTCGACCTGCCCGTCACCTGGAGACTGGAGGCCCCGTGGCGCGAGGCCGCGCCGGCCGATGGCCTGGACAAGGGCGAATGGTGGCTACGCTACAACGATCCGGTGCTGGATCGCCTGCAGGCACAGGTCCTGTCGGCCAACCCCACCCTGGCCATCGCCACCGCGCGATTGACGCAGGCACGCTCGAGCGCCGATGCCAGCCGGTCGGGCCTGTTCCCGCAGCTGACAGCCGGCACACGCGTATCGCGCTTCAAGATTTCCGGCAACCGGCCCCTGACCAACTACGCCTCGCCGCAGTACTCGACGGTGCAGAACGACTATACCTTCTCGTTCAACGCGAGCTATGAAGTCGACCTGTTCGGCCGCGTCGCCCGCTCGGTCGAGGCCACCGCCGCGACCGCGCAACAGGCCGAGGCGGACCTGGCCAACGCGCGCCTGGTGCTTACCGCCGAACTTGCCGCCAACTATGTGAACCTGCGCGCGCTCGATACGGAAATCGACGTCGTCAACCGTTCCGTGGCCTTGCAGCGCCGCGCGCTGGAACTGATTACCGCACGCTACGACGGCGGCGCGGCCTCGGGCCTGGAGGTCGCGCAGCAACAGGCGCTGCTGGACAACACCCTGACCCAGGTGGATGTCCTTGCCAAGCAGCGCGCGCAATTCGAGCATGCCATTGCCTCGCTGACCGGCACGCCGGCCCCCAGCTTCGCACTGCCGCCCCAGCCCCTGACGGCATCGATGATGCCGCCGGCCATCCCGCTGGGCCTGCCTTCGGACCTGCTGCAGCGCCGTCCGGACATCGCCGCCGCCGAACGCGCCATGGCCGCGGCCAACGCGCAGATCGGCGTGGCGACGGCCGCCTTCTATCCCAGCGTCATGTTGAACCCCAGCCTGGGCGCCGACAGCCGCGAGATCGGCGCCCTGCTCGATGCGCCTAGCCTGCTGTGGTCCATCGGCGTTTCCGCCGTGCAAACCATTTTCGACGCCGGCCGCACCCGCGCCAACGTCAACTTCGCCCGCGCCGGCTACGACGCCACCGTCGCCAACTACCGCCGCTCCGTGCTGGGCGCCATGCAGGAAGTCGAGGACGGCATCACCGGCCTGGCGGCGCTGGACCGCGCCAGCGCGCAGTCGTTGAAGGCCGTGGCCGATGCGCGCAAGGTGCTGGACATGGCCGCCGACCGCTACAGCGGCGGCGCCACGACCTACCTGGACGTGATCACCGCGCAACAGGCGGTCTTGAATACCGAACGCCAGGCCGCGCAGCTGAAGGGCCAGCAGTTGCTGGTGTCCGTGTTCCTGGTCAAGGCGCTGGGCGGAGATTGGAGCAAAACGCCGATGGCCGCCTCGGCGCCACCGCCCGCGCCATCTGGCAGTACTGCATCGGCGGGTCAGGATAGCGCGGCGAAGGATGCGGCGATGGCGATCCGATAGCGGGCCGTGCGCGTTCCGGCGCGCATGGCGACTATCGTTCCGACGCAAAAGGCGCCGCCTCCTACGGAGACGGCGCCTTCGTTTTACCGCGGACCCGCCTGGGCTTACTTATCCGTGTACTTCTTCTCCAGCTCGTCATACAGCGGCTTCTGCACCAGGCGCTGGCGTTCCAGGAAAGGAGCGACCAGGGCGGGATCTTCCTTCAGCAGGCCGTCGCGCTTGAGCATGCCCAAGGCGCGCTGCATGCCAGCCACCGCGCTCTGCAGGGCAGCGTTCGCGTACAGGATGATCCCGTAGCCCATCTGGCCCAGTTCCTCGGCCGTCAACGCGGGCGTCTTGCCGCCGATCACGATGTTGATCAGCTGCGGCTTGTTCAGCAGCTTGGGCAGCGCGCGTACTTCTTCCAGGCTTTCCGTGGCCTCGACGAACAGGATGTCCGCCCCGGCATCGGCAAAGGCCTGCGCGCGTTCGACCGCGGCATCGAAACCCAGCACCGCGCGCGAATCCGTGCGAGCGATGATGAGGAAGTCCTGGTCGCGGCGCGCATCGGCGGCGGCCCGGATCTTGGACAGCATTTCCGGCAGCGGCGCGACTTCCTTGCCCGAAAAGTGGCCGCAGCGCTTGGGAAACAGCTGGTCTTCCAGCTGGATGGCATCGGCGCCGGCGCGTTCCAGCGCCCGCACGGTGTGCCAGACGTTCACGGCGTTGCCGAAACCGGTATCGCCGTCGACGATGATGGGCAGGTCCACGGCCTCGCGCAGGCGCGATGTGGCGTCGGCCACGTCGCGCAGGCCGATGATGCCCAGGTCGGGCACGCCGTAATGCATATTGGTCAGCCCGGCACCGGTCAGGTAGACCGCCTCGAAGCCCTGGTCGGCCACGACCCGTGCGCTCATGGCATTGAAGGCGCCGGGAACGAGCAGGCCGTTGCGCTGCTCCACCCGTCGGCGCAGGCGCTGTTTCGTCGATTCGCTCATGATGATGTCTCGTAATACGCGTTGATGGCAGGGCCGTGGCGGCCCGCGACACACGCCGGCGCGGGATAGGCGCCCGCCCGGCGCGGCCGTTGCAGTCTAGTCAGCCAGCGGCGCGAGGTCAATCGCGGCTGCGTTCCGCTCATTAATGAAGAGTATTCATCAATAACCATCGCACAGGTCGCAACGACAGATCACAATGGCGGCCATCGCCGATACGAGCGCCACCGTCCGGCACCCGCCGATGCGGGGCCAAGGGCGATGGCAGCCGCCCACGCGTGGCGAACGGCATTGCGCCGGCCGCCGCGCAAGCAGGGATGCGGCGCCACCATGGCGCAGTCCGATCAGGCCAGGCGCTTGACCCACGCGGCGCCGGTTTCACGGGTGCCCAGCGTGCCGCCCACGTCCTTGGTGCATTCACGCGCGGCAACCGCGTCGGCCAGGGCCTTTTCGATGGCCCCGGCGGCTTCCACGAAGGCCGGCTTGGCCTTGCGCTGGCCATACCAGTTCAGCAGCATGGCCGCCGACAGCACCTGCGACGCGGGGTTGGCGATATTCTGGCCGGCGATATCGGGCGCCGAACCGTGCGCCGCCTGCCCCATCGCGTGATCGCGGCCGGCATTGAGCGAACCGCCCAGCCCCAGGCTGCCCGACATTTCCGCCGTCAGGTCCGACAGGATGTCGCCGAACATATTGGTCGTCACCACGACGTCATAACGGTCCGGCGCGCGCACGACGTGCGCCATCATGGCGTCCACGATGACATCGTCCACGCGCACCTCGGGGAATTCCTTGCCCACCTTGTGGCATTCCTCGATGAACATGCCGTCGCCGATCTTCAGCACATTGGCCTTGTGCACGATGGTGACGTGCTTCTTGCGCGTCATGGCCAGCTCGAAGGCGGAACGCGCGATGCGCTCGCAGCACAGGCGCGTGATCCGTCGCAGCGACACCACCACGTCCGGGGTGATCAGCATTTCGCTGCCGCCCGATTCGACGTTGCGGTCCGCGTAGAAACCTTCGGTGTTCTCGCGCACCACCACCAGGTCGAACTCGCCCAGGCGCACGGGGATGCCCTTGTAGGTACGCGCCGGCCGGATGTTGGCATACAGATCCAGCTTCTTGCGAAAGTACATCGACGGATTGATTTCGCCCTTGGCTTCGTCCTTGAAGTCGTATGTCGACATCGGGCCCAGCATCAGGCCATCGGCGGCGCGCACTTTTTCGAACAGCGCGGGCGTGACGGTGGCGCCATGGCGCTTCAGGCTTTCGTGGCCGGCAATGTCATGGTCCAGTTGCAGGCCCAGCTTGAAGCGGCGATCGACGGCCTGCAGCACATCGACGGCCACAGCCATGGTTTCCGGACCGATCCCGTCGCCGGGCAGCACTACGATTTTCATGTGGTTTCCTCGATTAGGGACGGGCATCATGCGCCGGGTCGAGCCCGATGCTCAATCCAGCTTCATGCCCGACTGCTTGACCACGCCCTTCCAGAGCGCAAGTTCGCCATGCAGCACGCCGGCGAAGTCGGCCGGCGAGCCTTTGAACGATTGCGCGCCTTCGTCGGTCAGGCGCTGACGTACCAGCGTGGCCGCCGCGGCTTCGTTCACGGCGGCATTCAGCTTGTCCACGACGGCCGGCGGCGTGCCGGCGGGCGCGAGCACGCCCCACCACGTGCTGACGTCGAAATCGGCAATGCCGGCTTCCGCCATGGTGGGGGTATCCGGGAACAGCGGCGAGCGCGTCTTGCTGGTCACGGCCAGCAGCTTCACCCGATGGTCCTTGACCTGCGGCAGGATGGTCGGCACCGTGGCGAAGAACACCTGCACCCGTCCGGCCAGCAGGTCCAGCGTCGCCGGACCGCTGCCCTTGTAGGGCACGTGCGTCATCTGCACGCCGGCGCGCTGCTTGAACAGCTCGCCGGACATGTGGTTGATGCTGCCATTGCCCGCCGAGCAGAAGTTGATCGCGTTGGGCTTCTTCAGCGCGAGCTCGCGCAGTTCCGCGACGCTGTTCACCGGTACGTCCTTGTTGGTCACTACCAGCAGCGGGCCGCGTCCGATCAGGGCAATGGGCTGGAAGGATTTTTCGACGTCATAAAGCGTCGTCCCCTCCGCCGCCGCGTTGGTCACGAAGGTGGAAGTCGCGAACAACAAGGTATAGCCGTCGGGCGTCGCGTGCGCGACCACGTTCGCGCCGATGGAACCGCCGCCGCCTCCGCGGTTTTCCACCACGATGGCCTGCCCCAGTTTTTCGCCCAGCGTGCGCGCCATATCGCGCGCAATGCTATCGGTGCCGCCGCCGGGCGCGAAGGGAACGACCAGGCGGATCGGCTTGTCGGGAAAACCTTGGGCGCCGGCGAGCGCCGGCATGAGGGCCGCGGCGGCAAGCAGCCACCGGGAAAGGAACGGCGGTTTGAACACGTTAAGTGTCTCCTGAGAAATCGTCACCGGCGGCGACGCCGGCCGCCGGAATGTTCTGCATATCTTTGCATACAAAAAATTCGGACGCAAGGCGAAATCGGGGCCAGGGTTCCGCAGGGCTTACCATAGGACTGATTCCCCACGGCCTGCGCAAGACCCTCACTTTTTGCGACGGCGCACCGCGCCCTGGCGCCGCCGCCCATTTCCAGGAGACAGCAGTGACCTCCCTGACCCAACGACTGGAACGCCCCGACCTGCTTCGCGACGCCTGCTACATCGACGGCAAATGGCATGGCGCCGGCAAGGGACCGGCCATCCCGGTGAACAACCCTTCGACTGGCGAGATCATCGTTTCCGTGCCCAAGCTCGGACGCGCGGAAACCGAACATGCCATCGAGCGCGCCGCCGCCGCCCTGCCCGCCTGGTCCGCGCGCCCGGCCAAGGAACGCGCCGTCATCCTGCAACGCTGGGCGCAACTGATGATGCAGCACCAGAAGGACCTGGCCGCCATCATGACGGCGGAACAGGGCAAGCCCGTCACGGAGGCCGCGGGCGAGATCGGCTACGCCGCGTCCTTCCTGGAATGGTTCGCGGAGGAAGCCAAGCGCATGGACGGCGAAGTCCTGCAAAGCCCCAAGGCCGGGCAACGCATGATGGTGCTGAAGCAGGCCGTGGGGGTCACCGCCGCCATCACGCCATGGAACTTCCCCGCCGCCATGATCACCCGCAAGCTCGGCCCTGCCCTGGCCGCCGGTTGCACCATGATCGTCAAGCCGGCCCAGCAGACGCCGCTGACGGCCCTGGCCCTGGCGGTCCTGGCCGAGGAAGCCGGCGTGCCGGCCGGCGTCATGCACGTCATCACCGGCAGCTCCAGCGAGATCGGCGCGGCCCTGTGCGAAAGCGAGACCGTGCGCAAGCTCAGCTTCACCGGTTCCACCGAGGTTGGCCGCAAGCTGATGGCGCAGTGCGCGCCCACGATCAAGAAGCTGTCGCTGGAACTGGGCGGCAATGCGCCCTTCATCGTTTTCGACGACGCGGATCCGGAAAAAGCGGTGGACGGCATCCTGGCATCCAAATTCCGCAATGCCGGTCAGACCTGCGTCTGCGCCAACCGCATCTATGTACAGTCCGGCATCTACGACCAGATCGCCCAACGCCTGGCCGAGAAAGTCGGCGCGATGAAGGTGGGCGACGGTTTCGAGCAAGGCGTGACCCAAGGTCCACTGATCGATGAGAACGCCGTGAAGAAAGTCCGTGAGCATATCGACGATGCGACGCGTGCGGGCGCCAAGGTGGTGGTGGGCGGCAAGTCGCATGCGCTGGGGGGAACCTTCTTTCAACCCACCGTGGTGCGGGACGTCACGCAATCCATGCTCTTCGCCCGCGAGGAAACGTTTGGCCCCGTCGCGCCGCTGTTCCGGTTCGACACGGAAGAGGAAGCGCTACGGCTGGCCAACGACACCATCTTCGGCTTGGCGGCCTATTTCTACACCCGCGACAACGCCCGCGTGTGGCGCGTGTCCGAGGGCCTGGAATACGGCATCGTCGGCATCAACACGGGCTTGATCTCCAACGAAGTTGGCCCCTTCGGTGGCGTCAAGCAGTCCGGCCTGGGGCGTGAAGGCTCGCGCCATGGGCTGGACGAGTATGTCGAGCTGAAATACCTTTGCGTGGATATCAGCGGGTAATCGAAGCGCTGCGGCAGGCGGCGCATCCGGGCCCGGATGCCGCGATGGTGGCGGACCAGGCGACGGCCTGGTTCGTCGGCCCCAACGGGTGAACATTGCCATGCGTGGGGTTACGAAAACGGCCAGATCCACGACCACGGCCGTATACCCATGAGACCCATTACCACAGAGCCCACCGCCTGGGCTTCGTTCGCGAGCCACGCCCCTGACGGCAGTTTGGAACTTGTCCCTCTTTCGCCGCACGCCGGGCCTGCCGGCCAGACCGGCAGGCTGGTCAATTTCGCCAACATCATCCACATCGTCGTGGTCGGAAATCCCACCGCACAACAACTCGGCACCCTGGAAGACCATATCCGGGGACTCTATTGCTACTTGGCCTCGGGCACGGTCTTGCGTGAGTTGCAGGGGCTGGCGAAACAGCGAGGCAGCTATCCCGTCATCGTCTTTGACGACGCCGGCGCTGGCCGGCATGTCACCCCCGAACGAACCCGTACCGCGCGCCCCAGCGAGCCCATCGACAGTCCGGCGCGACACGACCCAAACCTGCCCGAGGGGCGCGACGAAGACCCTGAAATGCTGCGTCTCATCGCCGCGTTCGCCGACGACTTGCTGCGCGTCCAGCAAGCAAGCAAAACCCCCGAGGAGATACTGGAAGCGGTGGTCTCGCTATGGCCAGACGATCCTGTCCCGGTCGAACGGACGCGCAGCCGCTCAGCGCGCAATTGCGTACCGAAGCATTCGAAGCCTGCATCGAAGCTGCGGGAAATTGCCAGGACGGCGCCTTATCCATCTGGAACAAGCTGTCCATGCTGGCGATCGAGGCCGACGTACGCGAAGGGCGCTACCGGGGCCGGCTTGCCGACTTGCATAGCGTCGCGCGGTCCATCTTCAGGCTGAAAGAACTCGAGACAGTCGCTTCCGCGAAGGTCGAACAGCTCTACGCACAGGAGCAGCAGCGCACCGAAGAGGAGCGAGAGGAGTCCGAAATCATCGACCCGCTGGAAACCCATTTGGGGTATCAGCTCGGACTGCGGCAAGCCCTGGATCTTCCCATCCCCGTCACGCGTATGTACTACGCCGATACGGCGCAGCTCACCGAGGAAGACATCGACCAGGCATTGGAAGTGATACGGCAGGCCGAGAAGGAACGCTTCCCCGCCTGGCTCCTGCTGGACTTCGCCCCGTTCTTGAGCGAAGTCCAATACCAACTGGGGACAACAGCGTCGGCGGAAATCACCGACGCCGCCGTCGAAGCGTACGAGGCAACGTCAAGGCCGGATAAAGACGAAACGCGCCGCACAGGCTGGTTGCCGGATGGAGCGCTGATGGTGTAGGACCGACGAGGGCGCAGCGCTGGCCAAGCGGAATACCGCCTCGCCTGCCCCGGAAGCCTCAAGCAATCGGCCAGGCCGCGCGGACGACACCGCCGGCCTGGCCCACAAGCCCTGTTGATCACCTCGCGTACGTCAGATCGTGGGCGCCAGGCCACCCGTCATCGGAACCACCGCGCCCACGACATAGCTGGCGCGGGCGCTGGCCAGGAACACCGCGACATCGGCGACCTCTTCCGGTTCGGCGTAGCGTCCCAGCGGAATACCGGCTTCGCCTCGCCTGCGGGCCTCCTCGACACTGACGCCTTGCGACTTGGCCTCCACGGCCAGCCCTTCCTGTACGCGGTCGGTCACCGTGGCGCCCGGATTGATGGCGTTGATGCGGATGCCGAAGCGCGCGTAGTAATGCGCGGATCCGACGGTGGCCAGCATCAGTGCCGCATTGGCCGAACCGCCGGCCAGGTGCGTGACCGTCGGCGTCTTTCCGCCTGAACCGATGATGTTGACGATGGCGCCCGGCGCGTTACGCGCGCGCAAGCGCTTGAGCACTTCATCCTGCGTGTGTATGTAAGTAAAGAACTTGGCATCCATGGCGGCGCGCCATTTATCCGCGTCCAGCGTCTCGGGATCGTGCCGGCGCGCGGCGCCGGCACTGTTGACGAGGATGTCGATGGGTCCCAAGGCATTCTCGATCGCCGTGACGGCGCCCGCTGCCTGGTTGGGATCGATCAGGTCGGCGGCCGCCGCGAAAAGCTTGCCGCCGCCCTGTGCGCCCTGCCCGCCCAACTGGGCCATGGCGGCGTCCAGCCCCGCCCGTCCTCGCGCGACGATGCCCACGCGTACGCCTTCCGCCATCAGGGCCTTGGCGACGGCCAGCCCGATGCCCTTGCTGCCGCCCGTGATCATGGCGGTCTTGCCTTTCAAACCCAGATCCATCGTTCCATCCTCCGAGAACAGCGTATCGGACAGGGGTGTTCGATACGCCGGATAGCGATACTTTGCATGCCGGCCGCGCCGGGCGATGGATCGCGGGGACGCGGCCGTCGCCCGGTAGTTTCGGCTATCTAGACGATACCAGGGGGCGCGCCGGCCATGTCCGGACCAGGCGTCTAGGACTGACGGTCCTGCAGGAGCTGAAGGAAGGTGGGCAAGCTGGCCGGCAACGCATGGACCGGCTCGACTGGCGCTTCAACGATACCCGCCTGGACCAGCATGAGGAGCTGCATCCGGGGCAAGCCCTGCAGGATATGAGGCAGGATACGCGGGTCCGTGATCATCTCGCGGTACGCGGTGTAGCCGCCCAGGTTCTCGCTCAGCAGGCTGGCGGTCAGATAGCCGGGCCGCCGGAAATCGTCCGCCTCGGTGGGCCCGAGCAGTTCGGGCAACATCCCCTGGATGTGCAGCAGAATGGCCGGATGGACAAGGATGTCGTGGTAAGCCTTGATAACCTCAACGCCGACCGCCACGGAAACATGCAGCAAGACGCTGTCGGTCAAGCGTCCGCCCGGCTCAGGCGAGCCGGCCGACTTGTTCGGCGTCGTCAGTATCGCCAGCCACTTTTCCATGCCCGGCACCTTTGCCACATCGGCCAGCAATGCACCATACGCCCGGATAAGGGGCACGTCCCGCGTGTACAGCGCCGACCACATCGGAACCTCCTTCTGCGGCTGGCCGCCCAACAGGATGTGCGGCATGTCGTTCTGGATAAGCGGCAGGATCGCGGGATCGAAGAGCATGCGGTGCACGGCGGAGAGTGCAGCGGCGTTGCCCGGGTCCAGCATGTCCAGTACCTGGATGTGGCTGTTTGTGCCGCTCAACAGTTTCGGCAGGGCTTGGGCCATCGCTGGGCCGGACGCCGGCTCGTTCAGCAGATCGACGACCAGGCGGTGCAAGGCATCGGTGCCGGCGGGGGTCTTGGTATGTACGGGCACCCACATGAGGGATCTGCCCTCGATGCCGGTAAGCGCCTTCAACATCGCATCGCGCAGGGAAACCGCGTCATGACCGTTCTGCCACCCGGCGACTATCATCTCGCGCACGGTATCGATGGGGGCGGCCTGGTTCGCCATGAGCCATCTTTCCAATTGGGTGACCGAGGTGTATTCCCTCGGCTTCTCGCCCAGCAAGGCCCATGGATCCGGATACCAGGCGCGCGCCAGTTGGCGGCCGGGCTCGCCCATCGTGATCGCATCGCTGAGAAAACTGGCGCGCTCGCTCTCGGGGAAACCGGTGCGCAGATAAGGCATATTGGCGTCCAGATACTGGATCGCTTGATCGGCATCGAGCCTGTTCAGCAAAGCCAGGATGGACCGGGACGTTCCCAGCCAATTCGCACGGACGCCCATGAGGTCCGCCGGATTGCCCTTGCGCAGGATCTCGCGTATTACTCCGGCGGGCAGCGTCGGCGCATCCGGAGCCTGCGCGCCGGGCAAGGCGTGCAGATCCGCGAAATCGATCGTTTCCAGGTCGCCCTGGGCAAACCATGGCGCCGCACCGTCCATCGCCTGCCGCAGCCGCCACGCCAGACGGTCCCCGTAGGAGTACAAGCCGATATGTGTACCGTCTGCCTCCACGCGTTCGCCCAGTTGCCTGGGCGCGTCCTCCAATAGCTTGTCGGCGTTCATGGCCTTCAGTAACTCCACGGCAATCAACCCGCAATCGGTCCGGACGTCGTAGCGCAGGCCATCGCCATCGATCCGCACGAAGGAATGCATGCTTAGCGCGTCTTCCTCCAGGCCGAGCTCCTGCCGTATGTCATTCAAGACTTCGGTAAACCGCTCCGTTGCCGCGGCGGTGCATACGCCCGACGCTGGATGCGCATTGTCTATCGTCCGGCTGCGGAACCCTTCCAGGCATTCGGTGGCCATCAGCCGCGCGAGCTTGTCGGGCGATATCGCCGCGAACACCTTCTTCTGGCATGCGTTCAGAAAGTCCAGCGGGAGCCTGGGCACCATCAGGTCCTCGATCTCGTTCAGCCCCACTGCGTCGGCGACATAGTTCCACACGCCGGAGAAGTAATGCACCTCATCGCCGGGATAATTCGGGTTCGCGCCGAATTGTTCCAACACGGCCTGGTGCAGGACACTGCGCACCACATCCTCTTTCATTTTCCAGAGCTTGCTGCGCATGCCGCCGGTCGACAGCGACAACTCGCGATCCGCGGCCATCAGATTGGCGACCGCGCCGGAGGCGCACAGCGTTACCCCCAGCGCCAGCTCGCGGATCGCGTTCCGGCGTTTGTCCTGGGGCAAGCGCTCGTCGCGCAACATGTCGCACACATTGTCCAGCGAACGCTTCCCCGCGCTGTCGAACAGTTCCGCGTGGGTATCGAAGTGGTTCACGTTGAAACGGTGCTCGTACAGGACGCGCAGGTTTTCCTCGACCATATCCGCGTCGACCATGCCGAGGTCCCGCGCAAGCCCGGTGAGAAAGCGCACGTCGTCGGCCACTTCCTGCCGATACTGTTCGAAGTCCGGACTAGCGCAGAATGCCGCGTGCGATCCATGGCGGTCGGCCCAGTAGCTCATCCTGGGCCGGCCTTCATCGGCCGCCGTGCGTACGGGTGTTTCCGGCGCCGGCGTGTAGGGCGTGAAGAAGGCCGGCGCAAAAGAGGGCGGCAGCGCCGCCGAGGGGGATACGGAGATGATCATCGGGACTCCTGGACAAATACCGCGGTAAGTCGCCCGCCACCCCGGAGGTTCCCTCGCCTAAATCGCCCGTGGCGAAATCAGCACCTTCCGAAGACGCGCACCGCGGATGGCCGACGGTACGTGGAACGCTTCCCGGCGCCCCGGCGATACCCCGCGCCGGCCGAACTTTGCCGGCAAGGCTGCTACTCAACGCGCGCCGTCGCCGACCTTCCCTTGCGCCCCCGTCCGGTCCTGCGCCACCCTTACCCCAGGAAGCCGCCCCATGCACACCCCCATCAGCAACGCTCAATCGTTCGACGCGATGGCACATCTCCTGGCCGCCAGCCTGCGGCAGGCCGGTCCCGGGCAACCGCTGCAGCCCGCCCTGCCCGGCCCGTATCCGGCTTCCTTCGCCGACCTGCTGTATGCCATCGTCACCGGCGACCCCAGCCCCGTGCAGCTGCAGTTTGCCGACGCCCATTTCCGCGATATCAACCGTATGGAGGACGGCGCGGCGGCATTGCGCCAGCTGCGTAGCGTGTCAGCCCTGCATGGCCGCTATCCGACTCTGGCATTCACCGCGGATACGCTGGCCCTCCCCCTGCTTACCTTCGAGCAGCCACCCGGCGTCCCGGCGTCGGACGCCGACGACGCGCTGCGGGCCGCCGTCGCCGCGGTTTCGCAAATGCAGCTGCGGCTGGTCTCGCATCAATACCTGTCGCTGCTTGCGGGTACGATGGACAACGTGTATCGCCAGCTGCTCGCCGGCCAGTGGCCGAACAGCAGCCTGATGGGCGCCGCGGCGATGCACGGCACGCAGGACGCGATGGCGCAGGCCGCCGCCACGCTCGATCGTCCCCTGCAGCTACTGTGGCCTGGGGCCGAAAGCGCGGCTGCCGTTCCCGCGGAGACCGCCGGCGGCCCGATCCGGGTCGAGCGGCACCGGCGGCCCTTCAGGCCGGAGCCCTACATGCCCACCCCCGCGCACGTCGCCAGCTACACCCACGAGCAGCACACGGCCGACCGTCCCATCGGCGGACTGATCGAACACTGGATGGACCAGCCCGACCCGGAACTCGCGGCCCGATGGACCGAGATCGACGAACCGCTACGCCATACCCGCGCCACGCCGCCCACGCTGTCATTCAAGCGATTCCTGCTTGGCTTGACACACTCGCATATCTACCGGTCGGGCACCACGCGTGAAGAGGTCGCGCAGTGGCTGGTCCAGGCCGCCCAACCCGGACGCGAGGCCCTGCGCGCCGAAGCCTTTCGCATCTGCGATGAAGGCTCGATCATGTGCAGGGATAACGCCTTGCTGACGTGGAATCGCCTGAAGATGCTCCTGCGCAAGGCCGAAGCCATGGAAGGCCAGTACGCGGACAGACTGGGCGAGCTCTGCCACCTTGCGCTGACCACCCTGCGATGGGAAACCCTGGAGTCCGTCGCACAAGCGAAGATCCAGGCCCTGCACAAAGAGAACCAGGAAAGGCAGAAGGCCGGCGTTCCGTTGATCATCATCGATCCCGTCGAAATCATGCTGGATTACCAGGTGAACCTGGCCGAAGCGCTACACCTGCCGCTCAGCGTCAAGGGCATGGCATTTCCCGACCTGAGCCCTGTGACCGACCTGGACATCCAGCAGGCCAAGGAGGCCATTACGCGGATTGAAGCCGATTCCATCGCCACCTACCTGATGCTGGATTTCACGCCCTTCCTGGCGGAGGTCCGGCGGCAGATCGGGCCCGATGCGTGCCGGGCTGTCGAGCGCGCCCTCTACGAAAGCCTGGATGGATTCGAAGAACGCGTGGACCAGCGTCTGCAGGCCCTGAAGCTGCCCACCAGCGACGACCCGCTGTCCGAGGACGCGCGCCGCGAGATGGGTGTTCGCGTGGACCGAGAGCTTCGCTACAGCGCCTGGCTACCCCATGCGAACGCCGTACTGGCCGCCGCCGGCATGGCCCCCCTGCCCGCCCTGGAAGCCGCCCCGCCGGCCGTGCCGCCGTCGCCTTGAACGTGGTCCCGGACCGTAATCTGCGGCGCCGGATCAAGCATCCGCGCGTAGGCTGAGATCGTCTCGCTCCCCTTAAGTCAGCCGTAGGCCGGCGCCGAGAGAAGGCGGCCTAGGCCGCGGCCTTGCCAGCCGCGTCGGCACCGCGCCGCGCCGGGCGCCTGCCGGTTTTGGCGGGCGCGGTGTCCTTGGCCTCTTTCAAGGTGGCCTCGATCAGGGCCCCCACCATCCAAAAGACGATCGCCTCCACCTCTTTGTTCTTCGCGCCCCAAATATCCTTCAGGATGATGTGCGGCTCGATGCCGTAGATGATGGACAAGGCCTTCTGCAAGCGGTCCGTGGCCTTGGCGGGCACCTGGGCGCGGAACGGCTCCACCGCGTGCGCCAGGATACGGATGCGATGCCCGCGCCGATAGGGCTCTTCCTCCAGGATGCCGGCGCGCTCCAAAGCCTGGTGTTCCAGGGCCAATTGGGCGGCGGCACGCATGTGCGGCTCGAACTCCTTGAAGCGGATGAAGGTCGATTCGAAGAGCTCCGTGATACGGGCGCGGCCGTCCGCTTGCGACGACGACCAGGACCGCACCGGTCCCAGCGCCGTGTCGACCATGGCCGTGATCAAGCGGCTGCGGGTGGGGAAATACCGATAGGCCGTCGCGCGCGATACCTGCGCACGCTTGGCGACCTCCGCCACGGTTGGGGTATGCCCTTCTTCGATGAGGCTGCTGGCCGCGTCCATCAGCAGCTTCCAGGTACGCGCGCGCGGCCCGCGGGTAGGCGCCTGCGGCACGGCGGTGATTGCGTTAGGGGAATATCCCATGCTCGTGTGTCCAGATTTTTATTGACAGCCCAAAAACCGTCTTCTAGCATGATTCGGAAAACGAGACACGTATCTTAAATCGGATCGCGTGTCTCAGTTCGCCGCACCGCTGCCCATTCCAAGAAAAATTCCTCGCCGAGGAGACAATCCGTGACGATCGCCATCGTTCGCGCAGCCGCGCCTTGTCCGGCTGGCGAAAGGCCTGTGCACGCTGTTCTCGCCCGCGGCATCGCTGCCGGGGGCAGGCCATGAGTACCGAATTCGTCAATCGCATCGCGGTCGAAGTCGACGGGCACGGCGATGCCGTCGTGTGCATCCACGGCCTTGGGGGATCGTCGAACAACTGGACGCCCGTCATGGGCGCCTTCAGCCGGTTTCGCGTGCTGCGCATCGATCTGCCGGGCAGCGCGCGCTCGCACGCCGTGGCCGGACCGATCGGCATCGACAGCCTGGCCCAGTCGGTGCGCGACATCTGTGCGCGGCTGGGCGTGGAGCGCGCGCACCTGGTTGGCCACTCGCTGGGCACCATTGTCTGCTTCAAGCTGGCGACGGCGTGGCCCGAACTGGTGCGCAGCCTGGCCTTGTTCGGACCGATGCTCTGCCCGCCCGACGGGGCGCGCGCCAATATCCGGGCACGCGGCCAGCGCGCGCGCGACGAAGGCGTGGCGGGCATGCAAGCCATTGCCGATGCCATCGTGGCCGGCGCGACATCCGCCGACACCCGGCAACACCAGCCCGCGGCAGTGGCCCTGGTGCGCGAAAGCGTCATGCGCCAGGACCCGGACGGCTATGCGCGCAGCTGCGACGCCCTGGCCGACGCGCAGGCCGCCCCCATCGACGCGATTGCCTGCCCCACCCTGCTGGTAACCGGCGACGAGGACGGCGTTGCGCCGCCCCTGTCGGTGCGCGCCATCGGCGAACGGATCCGCGGCAGCCGCGTGGTGATCTATCCCCGCTGTGGACACTGGACCACCTTTGAGCGTCCCGATGCCTGCCTGCGTGAATTGAAGGATTTCTATTCGGCGCACGCGCGCTGAGCCGCGCCGCCCTCGCCCACCCAACCGCCGGGAGACCGCCATGGCAGAGGTGCTGTTCACCAACGTACGCGTATTCGATGGAACCGGTGCGCTGCCCTATTCGGGCGAGGTGCTCGTCCAGGGCAACCGCATCACGCGCGTGTCGCGCTCCACGCGTTCCCTGACGATGGGCGGGGTCACGGTCGTGGACGGCGCGGGCGCCTTCCTGATGCCGGGCATGACCGAGGCCCACACCCATTTTTCCTGGAACGACCAGCCCTCGCTGGATGCCATCCAGCGCATGCCCGTCGAAGAGCATGTCGTCTGGTGCATCACCGTGGCGCGCCGCTACCTGGACATGGGATGGACGTCCTGCGTGGGCGCGGCAACGGCCAAGCCGCGGTTGGACGTGGTCACGCGCAATGCCATCCGCGACGGCCAGATCGTCGGCCCGCGCTACCTGGCGGCCAGCCAGGAAATCACCACCACCGGCGGCTTGGGCGATTCGACGCCGCCGCACATGCCCTACCCGGAACTGAGCTTCGGCGCCATCGTCAACGGCCCGGAGGAAATGCGCAAGATGGTGCGGCTGTTCGTGAAGTATGGCGTAGACCAGTTGAAGATCAACCTTTCGGGCGAGTACATCGCGGGACTGCCGGCGGAAATGACGCAGTTTTCCGAAGAGGAGGTCGCCATGTGCGTGTCCGAGGCCAGGCGCTTCGGCAAGCGCGTCGCCGCGCACGCGCGATCCTGCGAGTCGATCAAGCAGTGCATACGCCACGGCATCGACATCATCTACCACGCCAGCTTCACGGATGAAGAGGCGCTGGACATGCTGGAATCGAAAAAGGATCGCGTCTTCGTGGCGCCGGGCCTGGCCTGGCTGGTGAATACCTCGTACCACGCCAGCGAGTGGGGATTGACGCCCGAGGTCACCGCGAAGATGGGCTATCACCGCGAACTCGAGGTCGCCGTGGAGTCGATGAAGAAGATGCACCGCCGCGGCATACGCATCCTGCCCGGCGGCGACTACGGATTTGCCTGGACGCCCCATGGCACCAACGCCACCGACCTGGAGTACTTCGTGAAGTACGTGGGCATGTCGCCGCAGGAGGCGCTGCTGTCGGCCACGACCCTGGGCGGACAGATCATGATGCAGGGCAACGAACTGGGGCAGATCCGCGACGGCTACCTGGCCGACCTGCTGCTCATCGACGGCGATCCGCTGGCCGATATCCGCATCCTGCAGGACAAGAAGCGCATCCTGGCGGTGATGAAGGACGGCGAGTTCCACCGGGCGCCGCAGATCGCCAGCGCGCGCAGCACGCGCTGGGCTGCCTGAGGCGCGCCGTGAAGCGCTACGGGTCCTGGATCCTGGCTCTCGCCCTGCTGGCCATCCTGTCAGGGCTGGCCGCTGTCGCCATCGCGGACAACGCGCGGCTTTTTGGCCTGTCGCTGTTGAACGGGCTGACCCTGGCCGCCCTCTATTTCCTGGTTGCCAGCGGTTTCACGCTGGTGTTCGGCCTGATGCGCAACGTCAACCTGGCGCACGGATCCTTGTTCTTGCTGGGCGGCTATATCGGCTATACGGTGGGCGATGCGACCGGGTCGTGGTTCCTGGCGCTGGCCGCCGGCTTCGTGGCCACGGCACTGGCCGGCCTGCTGCTGCAATTGCTGGTCTTCCAGCACATGGAAGGACAGGACTTGAGGCAGACGCTGGTAACCCTGGGGCTGTCCATCGTACTGGCCGATATCTTCCTGTGGATCTGGGGCGGCGAAGCCTACCAGTTCGATCCGCCGCGCTGGCTCTTGGGTGTGGTGAGCGTGCCCGGCGTGGGCAAGTACTCGGGCTTCCGGCTGGTCGTACTGCTGTCGGCGGTGGTGATCGGGACGGCGTTATGGCTGTTCCTGAACCGGACCCGCGTCGGCATGATGATCCGCGCCGGCGTGGACAACAAACGCATGCTGTCGGCCAGCGGCGTCAATGTGCAAAAGGTATTCGCGATTACGTTTGCCGTCGGGGCCGGCCTGGCCGGGTTCGCCGGGGTCATGGGCGGCACGGCCCTGTCCATCGCACCCGGCGAGGACGTGCGCTACCTGCTGGCTTCCCTGATCGTGGTGATCGTCGGCGGCATGGGCAGCATCAGCGGCGCCGCCGTGGGCGCCCTGCTGATCGGGCTGGCGGAAACCTTCGGCCTGGCTTATGCGCCCACCTATGGCGTGGTGTTCACCTTTCTGATCATGGTCGCCGTGCTGGCCTTCCGTCCCGAGGGTCTGATGGGCAGGCGGGCCTGACGGCGCGAACAGGAGCAAAAAGCGTAATGAGTGCGGCGAAATGGCGGCGCGTCATGACCCAGCCGGCGGCAGCGTATCCGGTGGCCTCGGCCGGCGTCGGGCGGCGCCAACAGCGTGGCGTATCGCGCACGACCCTGCTCCATGTCTGCATCGCGGTGGCTTTGCTGCTGTATCCCGTCGTGGCCACGCCCTTTTTCATCTTTCAAGTGGGCGCACAGTCGCTGGTGCTGGGCCTGATCGCGCTGTCGCTGGCGCTGCTGGCGGGCTACGGCGGCATGGTCACCCTGTCGCAGATGACCGTCGCGGGCATCGCCGGCTATGCGGTGGCGCTGCTGGGCATCAACGCCGACGCGGCGCACAGCCTGGGATGGCCGTGGTGGCTGGCCGTCCTGGCCGCGCTGGCCATCGGCACGCTGGCGGCCACGCTGATCGGCATGCTGGCCGTGCGCACGGAAGGAATCTATACCATCATGATCACGCTGGCCATCGGCGTGGCGTTCTTCTACCTGGTCCAGCAGAACTACACCGTCTTCAACGGTTTCCAGGGCCTGGCGCGCATCCTGCCGCCCGCGCCGTACGGGGCGGATCTGCGCGCGCCGGTGCCGTTCTACTACATCAGCCTGGCCTGTGCCACCTTGGGCTACGCGGCCGTGGCCTATGTGGCGCGCGCCCCCTTCGGCATGGCGCTGCAAGGCATACGCGACAACGCCCGTCGCATGCGGGCCCTGGGTTTCGACGTGACGGCGCATCGCATCGCCGCGCACGCGCTCGCGGGCCTGATCGCCAGCGTCGGCGGCGTGCTGCTGGTCTGGTACAACTCGCAGATTTCCCCCGGCTCGGTCAACACGACGTCCATGATCAATATCCTGATCATCGCCGTGCTGGGCGGCATGCGGCATCCCGCTGGCGCCTTCCTGGGCGCGCTGCTGTTCGTGCTGCTGCAGAACTTCGCCATTGATCTGGTGGACCGCGAACGGTTCAACCTGGTGATCGGGGGCGTGTTCCTCCTGGTTCTGATGGTTTCGCCGGACGGCCTGCTGGGCCTGCGGCGCAGATTGCGCGGGCCGGCTCGGCCCGCCGAGCCGGTTCATACGCAGGGCGCCACCCCCGGCGCCGCACCCGCTGGAATCACCACGAGAACCAGGAGACATCCATGACATACGCGATTACCGCCACCCTTGCGCGCACACCGCGCCGCGCCGCCCAGGCCGCCGGCTCGCTGGCGCTGGCGCTTGCCGCCGTGCTGGGCGCGCATCCCGCCAAGGCGCAGGAGGTCATCAAGATCGGCGCCCTGGCCACGCTCGAAGGGCCGTTCGCCGTGCCGGGCCAGGATGGCATGCGGGGCGTGGACCTGGCCGTGGCCGAGCACAAGGGCATGGTGGCGGGCAAGAAGATCGAGATCATCAAGGCCTCGTCCAACGGCAATCCGGATACGGCGGTCAACGCCGTGCGCAAGCTGGTGGAGCAGGACGGCGTGCGCATCCTGATCGGGCCCTTGTCCGGCTCCGAGGGCATCGCGGTGAAGAACTACGCCAAGACGCACCCCGAAGTGACTTTCGTGAACGGCTCGTCGGCCGCGCAGGGCACGACGCTGCAGGAACCCGCGCCCAACTTCTTCCGGTTTTCGCCCGACGGCGCGCAATGGCAGGCGGGACTGGGCACCTATGCCTACAAGGACAAGGGCTACAAGCGCGTGGTCTCCGTGGCCGAGGACTATTCGTTTCCCTATTCGCTGCTGCAGGGCTTCATGATCGAGTTCTGCAAGGCGGGCGGCAAGGTCGTGGACAAGCATTGGGTACCGCTGGGAACCAAGGACTATTCGTCCGTCATCGCCCGCCTGCCCGACAATATCGACGCCATCTACGTCGCCCTGGGCGGCTCGGACGCGGTGAACTTTTTCTCGCAGTATGAACAGGCCGGCGGCGACAAGCCGCTGATCGCCGGCTCCATCACCATCGATCAATCGGTGCTGGGCTACAAGGGCAAGCGCCGCGATGCCCTGATCGGCACGCCCTCGGCGGGACCGATCGCCGACAACTACGGCGATCCGGCGTGGAAGAAGTTCGTGGCCGATTACCGCGCCGCGTACAAGGATGGCCTGCCCAGTCCCAGCCTGTTCGCGCATGCCTATTACGTCAATACCAAGGCGGTGCTGGACGCGCTGGAGCAGGAAAAAGCCGATCTGTCGGACAACCAGGCCAAGCTGCGCCAGACCTTGTCCACCATGACGGTGTCCACCCCCACGGGCAACGTCAAGCTGGATGAAAACCGCAACGCCGTCGCCAACATCTTCCTGACGGAGGTGGCGAAGAACAGCGACGGCACGCTGTACAACAAGTTCGTCAAGGTCATTCCTGACGTGGACCAGCGGCTGGGCCTGTCGAAGGCGGAATTCGACAAGATGGGGCTGGGCTCGCGCACCAATCCGGAATGCAAATGATGGACGGCACGCGCGCGGCCATCGGCGCCTCCTCCTCGTTTCCCGGGGCCTCTCCCACCGAGGAGGGCCCCGCCGAGATGCGGCAAGCCGGTGCACCGGCGCGGCGTGTGGGCCATTTCCATGCGCTGGAACTGCACGGCATCAGCCGCGCATTCGGTGCGCTGAAAGCCATCGACGGGGTCTCGTTCAATGTCGAGGCGGGCCAGCGCTACGCCGTGCTCGGGTCCAACGGCGCGGGCAAGACCACCCTGTTCAATATGATCACGGGCGATTATCCGGTCACCGCCGGCCGCGTGCTGCTGTTCGGCGAGGACGTGACCGCGCTGCCGCCCTGGGAGCGCATCCGGCGCGGGCTGCGCCGCACCTACCAGTCCTCGCTGCTGTTCCGCGACCTGAACGTGCGGGACAATCTATACCTGGCGGTGCGCGGCGTCTCGCGTGGACGCTTCAGCTTGCGGCGCACCGCCAGGGCCAGCGCCTCGGACCTGGCCGCCGAAGCGCTGCTGGCGCACGCGGGATTGACGCAACTGGCCGACACACCGGTCGCGCTGCTGTCGCACGGGCAGCAGCGCCAGCTGGAAATCGGCATGGCCCTGGCCGGCGCGCCCCGCCTGATCCTGTTCGACGAACCGGCCGCCGGCCTGTCGCCCGCCGAGCGCCGCGAGCTGGTGGCGTTGCTGCGCGCGCTGCCGCCCCATATCGCCTACGTCATCATCGAACACGACCTGGAAATCGCCCTGTCGGTGGCGACGCGCGTGACCGTCATGCACAACGGACGCGTGCTGCGCCACGGCACGCCGCAGGAGATCGAGAACGATCCGGACGTGCAGGCCATCTACATGGGAGAGCGGCGACATGGTCACTGACGCACGTACCGGGGCCACAACGGCTGCACCGCCCAAGGACAGCGGCGGAACGCCGGTCCTGGAGATCGCCGGCCTGAATGTGTACTACGGCAGCGCGCACGCGCTGCACGATGTATCGCTGATCCTGCCCCGCGGCGTACTGGCCGTGGTCGGCCGCAACGGCATGGGCAAGACCACGCTGTGCAATGCCGTGACGGGACTGGTTCCCGCGCGCGGCGCGATCCGCCTGCACGGGCAGGACATCCTGGGCAAGCCGCCCCATGCCATCGCCGAACTGGGGATAGGCTACGTTCCGCAAGGCCGGCATGTCTGGCCGTCGCTGACCGTGGACGAACACTTCCGCTTGGCCGCCCGCAGCGCGCGGCGCGGCGAATGGACCATGGATCGCGTCTATGCGGCCTTTCCCCGCCTGGCCGAACGGCGCCACCACGGCGGCGCCCAGCTGTCCGGCGGTGAACAGCAGATGCTGGCCATCGGCCGCGCCCTGCTCTTTAACCCGACGCTGCTGGTGATGGACGAGCCCACCGAAGGCCTGGCGCCGGTCATCGTCGAACACGTGGCCGCCATGCTCAAGCGCCTGGCCGGCGAAGGCCGGATCGCGGTCCTGCTGATCGAGCAGAACCTGGGGGTGGCCATCGACGTGGCCGACACCGTTGCCGTACTGGTCAACGGCCAGGTGGCGCGCGTGATGCCCGCCACGCAACTGGGCGCGGACCGCGCGTTGCAGCAGCGCCTGTTGGGCGTGGCCACCGGGCCCGGCACCGGGACGCCGGACGATGACGCGCCCGCCGCGATGCCGCGCGCGGGCATGGTGGAAGTCCTGACGATCAGGCGCGAGCACGCCGGCGACTCCCCGCCACCCGCCTTGCCGCGTGCGGACGAGGGCTTCAATCGCTGGCAGGAGAGCGCGGTGCCGGCCCCGATGGGCCATGCGGACGAAGGCAGCGATGTGGACGGCGGGCCGCCGGCCGCGCCGCCGCCGGCGATGCCGCCCGTGGCCGTCGCCGTGAACCGCGCCGCCTACGTGGTGGGAACCTTCGATACCAAGGCGCGCGAGCTCTTCCTGCTGCGCGATTGCCTGCAGCGCCTGGGCCTGCGCACGGTGACCGTCGATGTCTCCACGTCCGGACAGCCCTCGCCCGCCGGCGTGCATCCTCGCGAAGTGGCCCGCCATCATCCGGATGGCGAACAGGCCGTCTTCACCGGCGACCGCGGGTCGGCCGTCTCGGCCATGGCGCGCGCGCTGGCCCGTTTCCTGCCCAGCCGGCGCGACCTGGGCGGCGTCATCGCCGCGGGCGGTTCAGGCGGCACCGCGCTGGCCAGCGCAGGCATGCGTGCGCTGCCCATCGGCATACCCAAGGTCCTGGTGTCCACGGTGGCGTCGGGCGACGTGCGGCCCTATGTCGGCCCCAGCGACATCTGCATGATGTATTCCGTCACGGACGTGTCCGGCATCCACCCGATCAGCCGCCAGGTCCTGGGCAACGCGGCCCATGCCCTGGCGGGCATGGTGCTGCATCGCGCCCCGCCCCCCCAGGCCCAGCGCCCCGCCGTGGGCCTGACGATGTTCGGCGTCACCACGCCTTGCGTGCAGGCGGTCACCGCGGCGTTGGGATCCGATTACGACTGCATGGTGTTCCATGCCACGGGCATCGGCGGCAACTCCATGGAGAAACTCGTCGAATCGCGGCTGCTGCAAGGCGTGATCGACGTGTCGACGACGGAGATCGCCGACGAGATCGTGGGCGGCGTGTTCTCCGCCGGGCCGGGCCGCCTGGATGCCATCGTCGAGAGCGGCATCCCCTATGTGGGCTCCTGCGGCGCGCTGGACATGGTGAACTTCATGGCCATGGACACCGTGCCGGAACGCTTCCGCGCGCGCAAGCTGTACCGGCACAACGACAACATCACGCTGATGCGCACCACGCCGGAGGAAAACCGCCGCATCGGCGCCTTCCTCGTGGACAAGCTGAACCGCATGCGCGGCCCCGTGCGCTTCCTGCTGCCCGAAGGCGGGGTCTCGGCCATCGACATGCCGGGCCAGCCTTTCTGGGATCCGGACGCCGACCGCGCGCTGTACGCCACCATCGAACAGGGATTTCGCCCGTCGCCGGCGCGCCAGCTGCGACGCCTGCCCTATCACATCAACGACCCGCGTTTTGCCGAGGCGCTGGTCCAGGCCTTCCGCGAGATCCAGGCGGACGGCCCGCCCCTTCCCTTGTCGCCCAGCCAGGAGAGCCGCCATGCCGCGCATCGCGCGTGAAACCATCGTCCAACGCCTGCGCGGCATGATCGCGCGCGGCGAGCCCATCATCGGCGCGGGCGCCGGTACAGGCCTGTCCGCGCGCTGCGAAGAGGCCGGGGGCGTGGACCTGATCGTGATCTACAACTCCGGACGCTACCGCATGGCGGGACGCGGTTCGCTGGCCGGCTTGCTGGCCTATGGCAACGCCAACGAGGTCGTGCTGGAGATGGCGCACGAAGTGCTGCCCGTGGTCCGCCATACCCCGGTGCTGGCCGGCGTCAACGGCACGGACCCGTTCATGATCGCCGATGCCTTCCTGCGGCGGCTGCAGGTGCTCGGTTTCTCCGGCGTGCAGAATTTCCCGACCGTGGGCCTGATCGACGGCGTGTTTCGCGCCAACCTGGAAGAAACCGGCATGAGCTACGGCATGGAGGTCGAGATGATCGCGCGCGCGCATGCCATGGACATGCTGACCACGCCCTATGTGTTCAGCGCGGAGAACGCCGCCGATATGGCGCGCGCCGGCGCGGACGTGGTCGTCTGCCACCTGGGACTGACCACGGGCGGGGATATCGGCGCGCGCACGGCGGCTACCCTGGCCGAATGCGTGCCCCGCATCCAGGCCTGGGCGGATGCCGCCCGCAGGGCGCGCGACGACGTCATCGTGCTGTGCCACGGCGGCCCTATCTCGGCACCCGGGGACGCGGCCTACATCCTGTCGCAATGCCCGCAGTGCCATGGGTTCTTCGGCGCTTCCAGCATGGAGCGCCTGCCGGCCGAAACCGCGCTTACCGAAACCGCGCGGCAGTTCAAGCAAATCACCCGATAAAAGAGGCTCATCATGTCAGGCTCACAATTCGGCACCTTTCTGCTGATCGTGCTCGCGATCGCGATCGTTGCCGCCGTCATCGTCGGGCTGCTGCACTGGCTGTACCTGCGCGCATCCAAGGAGCGGGCCTTCGTCCGCACCGGCCTGGGCGGCCAGCGCGTGGTGCTGGACGGCGGCGCGCTGGTGCTGCCCATCGTCCACGACGTCATCCCCGTCAATATGAGCACGCTCCGGCTGGAGGTGGCGCGCGGACGCGACAAGGCCCTGATCACCAAGGACCGCATGCGCGTGGACGTGATCGCGGAGTTCTACGTGCGCGTGCAGGCCAGCGCCCAGGCAGTCTCGGACGCCGCGCAGACGCTGGGCCAGCGGACCATGGCCCCCGAACAGCTGAAGGAACTGCTGGAAGGCAAGTTCGTCGACGCGCTGCGCACGGTGGCCGCCGAGATGACGATGGAGGAACTGCACGAGCGGCGCGGCGACTACGTGCGCCGCGTGCGCGAGGCCGTCGCCGACAACCTGACCAAGAACGGCCTGGAACTGGAAGCCGCGTCGCTGACCCAGCTGGACCAGACGCCGATGGAGTTCTTCAATCCCAGCAACGCCTTCGATGCCGAAGGCCTGACCCGCCTGACCGAACAGATCGAACGGCGCAAGAAGCAGCGCAACGACATCGAACAGGACACGCTCATCGCGATCCGCAACAAGAACCTGGAAGCGGAAAAACTCTCCCTGGACATCGACCGCGAGTCGGAAGCCGCGCGCCTGGCCCAGGAGCGGGAGTTGGAGATCGCCCGCGCCGAACAGC
Source organism: Bordetella sp. H567 (assembly GCF_001704295.1). NCBI lineage: Bacteria > Pseudomonadati > Pseudomonadota > Betaproteobacteria > Burkholderiales > Alcaligenaceae > Bordetella > Bordetella sp. H567. Next base: position 2,478,135 of record NZ_CP012334.1, on the reverse strand, counting down.
GCGCCACCCTGACGCGCGAACGCGCGGAGCGCGACAAGGAAGGCCAGCGTGCCCAGATCGCCGCGCAACAAGCCGTGGAAGAAGCCAGGCTGCGCGCGGAACAGATCGTCGAATCCAACCGCATCAACAAGGACCGCGAACTGCAGGCGGCCGAAATCGAGCGGCGCAAGACGATCGAACTGGCCGAACAGCAGCGCTCCATTGCCGTGGCCATGCAGTCGAAGTCCCAGTCCGAGGCGCAGGCCGCCGCGGATGCAGCGCGGGCGCTGGCCGTCGCGGCGGAAGAGAAAATCTTTACCGCGCGCGAATTGGAAATGGCCGAACGGCGCAAGCGTATCGAACTGGTGGCCGCGGCGCAGACGGCCGAGCGCGAGGCGCTGGGGCTGCGCGTGGCGGCCGAGGCGCAGCGGGCCGCCAGCGAGGACCGCGGCTATGCGATGCGGGCCGAAGCCGAAGCCCAGGCCGACGCGGAGCGCATCCGCCTGGCCGCCGCGCGCATCCGCCATGAGGTGGAAGCCGAAGGCCTGCGCATGATGAACGAGTCGTCCAACATCCTGACGCCGGAAGCGCGCGCCTCGGCCCTGCGCATGCGCCTGCTGGACAAGGTCGAAGGAATCATCCGCGAATCGGTCAAGCCCATGGAGAAAATCGACAGCATACGGATCATGCACGTGGATGGACTGTCCGGCGGCGCCGGTGGGCACGACCACGGCGGAAGCTTTTCCGACGCGGTGGTCAATTCGGCGCTGCGCTTCCGGGCGCAGGCGCCCATCGTGGATCAGTTGCTGAAGGAAATCGGGCTGGACAGCGCCGATATCAACCGCATGGCGGGCGCGGGCAGCCTGGCCGCGCCCGCCGGAGAGAAAAAGCCATGACCACCGTTTTCGTATCCAGCGTCATCGATGCGCCCGCCGCGGATGTCTGGGCGGCCGTGCGGGACTTCAACGGCATGCCGCAATGGCACCCGCTGATCGCCGACTCCCTGATCGAAAACGGCCTGACGGCGGACCGCATCGGCTGTGTGCGCTATTTCCATACGCGCGACGGCGGGTCGATCCGGGAGCAGTTGCTGGCCCTGTCCGACTACGACTACACCTTTACCTACGCCATCCTGGAAAGCCCCATGGGGGTATCCGACTACGTCGCGACCCTGAAGCTGACACCGGTCACGGACGGCGACCGCTGCTTCGGCGAATGGAGCGCCGAATTCACGGCCGCGCCGGAGCGCGAGACGGAGCTGAAGCGCTTCGTCAGCCAGGAGGTGTTCCTGGCCGGCTTCCATGCGCTGCAGGCACGGATGGTGCAGCGGCGCTGAGACCGCGGCGCATCAGGGCGCCACGGGGGCGGTCATTCGCGCCGTCGTCACATCCGCCCCGGCCGGCTTGCCCGGCGGCAGGAGGAACAGCACATAGTGGCGCTCAGGCATGCGGATGCCCCAAGTCGTCTTATGCACCGTTATCGTCATGGGCTCCTCGCCGCTGAAGGACGACGCGGCACGCTGGCAATGCGCGTCGTCGTCGCGGCACACGAACAAGACGCCTTCGCGGCGGACGTCTGCTTCCGTGACCCACGGCGTGGCGGCCGGATCGAGGACGTCCCAGTAATGTATGCGTTCGCGCGCGTAGAACGACACCGCCCTTGCCTCTTTGTCGTTGCCGGCGACGATACGCAGGGGCTGTGCCGTGCCGCGGTCCCATGCGTCGTGCGCCGCCCGCGCCAGCGCCTGGCGTGGCTCCATCGCCAGCCTGTCGTGATGGACGGCCTTCAGGTAGCCGCCGCCGGCGGACAAGGCCAGCGTCAGGGCCCAGTACACCGCCATCACGACCGGAATGCGCCGCATGTCGAGCCGGACGCCCGCGTTGGCGAGTACCGCCAGCCAGAACACCGTGATCGCGAACCACTGAGTATTGCCCCACAGCGAAGACAGATGTGTCCGCGTCACCATGGCCAGCGCGCATATCGCCAGGAAAGTGCCCATGGCCAGCCACCACAGGTCCCGCTGCAGCGAGCGTCGCACATAGCCATGCAGCATCAGTTTGGCCGCGCGGCCGCGCGCATGTCCGGCCAGCAGCAGCACGAACGCCATGCTGGGAAGCAGGTAGGCCACCTGCACGAGGCCATAGACGGCCATATCGGCGGCCACCGCCGGCAAAGGCCGCGCGATCTCATGCATGCGATCGCGCGCGTAGGCGAAGGTGGGCATGCCGTGATCCACCAGCCATCGCATGTGCGGCCACAGCACGATGGCGCCCGCCATGACCGCCAGCAGCGCCTGCGGCTGCAGCAGCCGCGCGCGCCAGGCCGGCCGGGCCCAGCCCGCCAGCAGCAGGCCGACGAGCAGCGCGACGGAGAAATATTTACCCAGCATCGCGAGGCCCGCCGCGGCACCCATCGCCAGCGCGGCCTTGCGCGTGCCCGTCTGGATATACCGCACGAAGAAATACGCGGTCCATGGCCATAGGGACAACAGCACGGTATTCGCGTTGAACTTGATCGCCAGCGTGGTGTAGATGGGGGATACGGCCAGGGCCAGGCCGGCCACCGCGGCTTCGCGCGCCGGCAGGAAACGGTGCGCCAGCGCCACGACGCCGCACACGCCCAACAGCGCGTTCGCCACGGAAAGCGCGAAATACGCGACGTCGGTATGCGGAAAGACGGTGAACCAGGCCGCGGTCATCCAGGCGAACAGCGGGGGATGCTTGTGATAGCCCGCTTGCCAGGCGATGCCCCAGGTATAGTTTTCGAGCATATCGCCTGCCCAATCCAGATTGGACCGGTACAGGGCTGACGCAATCGTCCAGACGATGCCATGGACGGCCAGCAGCACCGCCAGGCGCGCCGTGCCGGTTTCGGCGTCCGCGCTGTCGCGGCCGGCGCGAAAATACGAAGGAAGGAAGATTTCTGCCATGAGTCCCAGGAATAGCGATGGGAATGGGAGCTACCCATTCCGGCGCTATTAGGACTGTCCGAGGCGACGCGGTTCCCCGCGCTGGCGCGCGAAGCGTGGCCGCGCCGTGGAAACGAAACGGGGCGGCGTGCAACTGCGCGCAAGCAGCTGCCACGCGCGTGTAAAGTCCATCAAAGCAGGGCCGCGCAGCGGCACGCCTATGCCGATACGGCGACGCTGCCACGGCAGCGATGCCACATCAGCGATGCCACGCAAGGATGGCACGTCAATAATGCGGCGGCAGCTCCTCCCTTGGGCTGCGGAACGCGTCCTTGGCCTCATCCGCGTCCGCCATCTGCTGGCGCATCCGGCCGATCTGCTGCGCCAGTTTTTCGATCTGCGCCTGCTGCCTGTGCACGGTCTGGTTCAGCTCCTCCAGGAGATCCTCGGCGAACCCCGCCTTGATCTCGAGTTCCTTGACGCGCCGCGCCAGATCCTGCGTTCCTTCCGTGTCCATCAATACCCCAGTGCCGACCCAGCGGGGCGGCGTTCGTCATTGGCGCCATACAGATAGCCGGGCCGTACCGAGCCGGACACCGAGGCGTCGTTGCCCGAACTGGCCGTGCCGTCCTTGCGCGTTTCGTCAGGCAGGCCCACCAGCACCAGTTCAGCCGCACCCCATGGCGTTTGTTCCACCATCTTGTAGCCCATGCCGCGCAGGATGTTCAGCGTATCGGGCGACAGGCCATATTTTTCGTAATAGACCTCGTCCGGTAGCCACTGGTGATGGATGCGCGCCGCGTCCACCGCCTCCTGTGGCGCCATGCCGTGGTCGATGATGTTGATGGCCGTCTCCAGCGTGATCGTGATGATGCGCGATCCACCCGGCGATCCCAGCACCATGTAGGTCTTGCCGTCGCGCGTCACCAGCGTGGGCGCCATGGATGACAAGGGCCGCTTGCCGGGCTCGATGGCATTGGTGGCGCCCTGCACCAGGCCGAAGAGGTTCTGCGCGCCGATCTTGGTGGTGAAGTCGTCCATCTCGTCGTTCAGGAAGAAGCCCGTGCCCGGCGCGATGACGCCGGCGCCGAAACGGCCGTTGACCGTATACGTGGTGGACACGGCATTGCCGTCCTTGTCGACGATGGAATAGTGCGTCGTCTCCGTTTTTTCATGCGGCGCCATGCCGGGCTGGACCTGCGCCGACGGCGTGGCACGGTCACCGGCGATTTTCTCGCGTATGGCGGCGGCGTAGGATTTGCCGAGCAGCCGTCCCAGCGGATTGTCCACGAAGGCGGGATCGCCCAGATAGGTGTTGCGGTCCATGTAGGCATGGCGCATGGCCTCGGCCATCACGTGGACCGACTGCGCGGACCCATAGCCCATGGCGCGCAGATCGTAGCCGGACAGGATGTTGAGGATCTCGCACAAGGTCGTGCCCCCGGAACTGGGCGGCGGCGCCGACACGAAGACATAACCCCGGTAGTTGCAAGTGATGGGCGCCGTTTCGGTGATCCTGTAGGCGGCGAAGTCCGCCGCCTTGATCACGCCGCCGCCTCGCGCCGAGGCCTGCTCGACCGCCGCCGGAATGCGGCCCTTGTAGAAAGCATCCGGCCCCTGGTCCGCGATCGCCTGCAGGGTGCGCGCCAGCTCGGCCTGCACCAGCCGGTCGCCCGGCTGCAAGGGTGTGCCGTCCGGACGCAGGAAGACCTTGGCCGCTTCCGGGTCGGCGCGAAACATCGCCGTGCTGGTGTCGAGGATATCGGTGTCCGCGCGCGTCAGGTCGAAGCCGTCGCGCGCCAGCCTGATGGCCGGCTCCATGACGGCCTGGCGCGACAAGCGCCCGTATTTGCGCAGCGCGGTGTCCATGCCAAGCACGGTGCCTGGCGTGGCGACGGCGCGATAGCCGAACAGGCTGGCGCCCTTGACCAGGTCGCCCTTGGCGTCCAGGTACATGTCACGCGATGCGCCGGCCGGCGCCGTTTCGCGGAAGTTGATGAAGGTATCGCGGCCGTCGGCCAGGTGTATCGTCATGAACCCGCCGCCGCCGATATTGCCGCAACAGGGATTGACCACCGCCTGGGCATAGCCCACCGCGACCGCCGCATCGATGGCGTTGCCGCCTTTTTTCAAAATATCGACGCCAACCTCGGAGGCCAGGTATTGCGACGTCACCACCATGCCGTTAGTGGCCTCGACGGCGGGACGCGACGCGGCCAGTCCATCGGGCAGGAATCCGGCCCACAGGAGCGCCGCGGCCGCCCATGCGGCAATGTGGCGAAAGCGCTGAATATCCATCTTCCTTCCCCTTGCAATTGGCGTGTGATCTCCCCGGCGGCCATTGTAAGATGCGCCCGATGTTCCGGAACCATCTCCGTCCTGACGCCATGACACATCGCCGCGTGCTGTGCCTGCTGGGTTTCGCGCTGGGCTATGTCTGCCTGGCCATCGTCAGCATGCGCGAACGGGACGCCGCCACGCTCTCCACGCTGTTCTGGCCGCCGGCCGGCGTGCTCATGGCCACGCTGATGATGAAGCCGCCGCGGCGCTGGCCCGGCTGGATGGCGCTGGCCGCCTTGCTGCATGTCGGCACGGGCATGTTGGTCGGGCAGCGCACGCTGCCCGTGGCGCTGGTCTTCGCCCTGACCGACCTGGTGTTCTGCGCCGGCGTCGCGGCGCTGTGGCGCTGGCGCACCCACGCCTCGGATACCCTGGCCACCCTGCCCGCCACGCTGTGGTTCATCGTGCTGCTGTCCGTGGGCAGCGTGGCAGGCGGGGTGCTGGCCGTCCTGGGCCTGCGCGCCGTCGACTCCTCCGCGTCCGCGACGCACTGGTATGTGTGGACGCTGGCCGGGTTCGTGGGTTGCCTCATCACGACGCCGATGATCCTGGCGTGGTCGCACTTCCGTGCGCGCGCGCTGGCCGAACAGAACGTGCTGCACTTGTGGATCGGCGTGATCGCCGCCTTCGCCCTGCTGGCCGGCACCACCATTGTTTTCGACAATCCACCGGGCGGAGAGCAAATCGTATGGCACGACGGCTTCGGCATGAGCTACGGCCCGCTGCTGTTCGTGGCGATCGTGGCGCTTGCCTGGGGCGCGATCGGCAGCACGGCGATCGTCGCCGGCCTGGCGCTGGTCGCCGGCTCCTACACCATGAGCGGCATGGGGCCGTATGCCAATATCGCGCATTTCGATGGCGAGCCGCTACTGGCCGTGCAGGGTTTCCTGGGCTGCGCCGCGCTGCTGAGCCTGGTCACCACGGCGCTGTCCGCGGATCGCGAACAGGCCCTCATGCGCACGGCCGCGCTGACGCGCCAGCTCGAAGCCGCGCTGCAGGTCAGTGGCCGTGTGGCGTGGGAATACCGCCGCGCGGAACAGCGCATGTACTGGCTGGGACAGCTGCCTGAGGACATCCCGCTGCCCGAGGCCGCCATGCCGCTGGACGACTGGCTGGCTCGCCTGCACGCCGACGACCGGGACCGCGCGAGGGTGTGGCTGCATATGGGCGCGGATTCGTACGCGCTGCGCCGGCTGCAAGTGCGGATGCTCGGTCCGGCCGGCGATTTCCATGTCGTCGAAATGACGGGATCGGCGATCAGCCAGCTCCCGGACAGGATGACCGGACTGGCAGGCGCGGCCACCGACGACGCGCGATACTGAACCGCCCCGCCGCGTCAAAGCAGGCCGACTTCCCTTTCGATGTCGTCCACGGTCTGGGCGAAATGCTCCAGGAACTGCAGCATTTCGTGCAGCAAGCCCAGGTTGGGCGCACCGCGCAGCGCTGCCTCCAGGGCATTGCCTTCGTCCACCACCGGCCAGTGTCCCAGCATGCTCAGCGCGCCCAGCGCCCGATGCAGCCAGTCCGCGTAGCGTTCGCAGCACTGCGGGCACAGGTCGGCCAGGGCCTGGACCAGATCGGCCCGCAAGGCCGCCAGCGAAGTCCGCAGGAACTCGCGCAGGGCCGCCTCATCCTGACGGAAATGTTCGCGCAGCACCGGTAGCGCCAGGCCAGCCTGCGGGACGGGCCGTACCACCTGGCCGGATCCGTCCGCGAGCGTGGCGGTCACCGCGTGCGCGGGCAGACAATCCAGAAGCACCGCGCGCAGGCGGTCCAGCGTGACCGGCTTGCGGACCCGCGCGTCGACATCCGGACCATCGGCCGGGTCGGCGTCCGTCCGGGCGGTCACCATGGCGATGGGCAGGCGCGCCGCGCCGCCGCGGCGCCGCTCTTCTTCACGCCATGCCGCGACCAGTTCGGCGCCGCCCATCGCGGGCATGTGGCAATCCGTGAGCAGCATCGTGTAGCCGGCCGATTGCAGGGCCTCCAGCGCGGACGTGCCATCGGCTCGCACGTCGCAGGCATAGCCCAGGGTGGCGAGCTGCCTGCGGATCAGGTCGCGATTGATCGCGTGATCGTCCACGACCAGCAGGCGCGGCCCGTCGGACATGCTGTCGGCGCACGGTGCCGGTTCGCCGGACGTGGGTGGCATGCCATGGTCTGGGTCCCAGGCATGCGTGTGGCCGCATGCGCCGGCGCCATCGTGGCAGGCCAGCGTCGGCAACGACGGCGCGGGGGCCGGCAAGGCCAGTTGCCGGGCCATGGCGCCCGCGGAAATCCCTTCGGTCGCGGGCCCCACCGGCAGGCGGCACAGGAAGGTCGCGCGCGTCCCCTTGCCTGGATCGCTGTCCAGCACCAGCTTGCCACCCATCAAGGCGGCCAGCCGGCTGGATACGGACAGGCCCAGACCGCTGCCGCCGTAGTGGCGGGAGATCGATGTATCGGCCTGCCGGAACGGCGCCATGACCTGCGCCAGCTTTTCCCGCGGAATGCCGATACCCGTGTCCGCCACCACGAAGCGCAGGGATTGATGTCCCGCGTCGGCGGCATCCACCGTCAAGGTCAGGCTCACCTCGCCCTGCGCCGTGAACTTGGCCGCGTTGCTGATCAGGTTGGTCAGGATCTGCCGGATGCGCAGCGGATCGCCCAGCACCGTGGCGCTGACGGCTTCATCCACGACATAGCGGGTTTTCACGCCGCGGCGCCGCGCGGGTTCGCCCATGACCATGACCACGCTCTGCACCATGGCCCGCAGATCCACCGGCACGGATTCCAGGCTCATGCGATTCGCTTCCATCTTGGAGAAGTCCATGACCTGGTCCAGTATCTGCAGCAGCGAATTGGCGGCCGAATTGACGGCACGCAGCATCTGCCGCTGTTCCGCACCCATCGCCGCGCGCATCAACAGGTCCAGCATGCCGATGATGCCGCTGAGCGGCGTGCGGATCTCGTGGCTCATCGTCGCGAGAAAGGTGGACTTCGCCAGCGTGGCGCTATCGGCCAGGTCGCGCGCGGCCTGCAGCTGCGCCTCGACCGCGCGCCGCCGCATGACTTCGCGGCGCAGTTGCCAATACCCCAGCGACACGCCGATGGCGGTGGCCAGCAGCAGCACGAGGCCGGGGACGATTTCCCGCCAGAACACTCCCGGCGCGATGATGAAATCCTGAGCCATTCAAGTCCCGGCCGGCGCCAACGCCAGCGGCCGCGCGTCCGCTTGCGGTCCGACATGCATCTCGTGCGTATGGAAGCGCGCCAAGGTATCGCGATGCGCCACGCTGATCACGGCGGCGCGCGGCAGGCGTTGCAACAGGGTTTCGTACAGATGCCGTTCGGTATCGGTATCGAGCGAGGAGGTGGACTCGTCCATGAACAGGAAAGCCGGCTTGAGCAGCAGCGCGCGCGCGAAGGACAGCCGCTGCTTCTCGCCCGGCGACAAGCGGCGCGCCCAGGCATCGGCGACGTAGAGCTGGTCCGCATAGGCCTCCAGCCGGCACAGGCGCAGCGCCTCGGCGCATTCGGCATCGCTGTAGGCATCCACCGGGTCGGGATAGCAGACCGCCTGTTTCAAGGTGCCGTCGGGCACATAGGTGGATTGCGGCAGGAACAGGGCGGCATGGCCCTTGCCGCCGCCGCCCGAACCCCCGCCGGCGGGCATGACCAGGTCGCCGGCCGCGTGCGGCCACAAGCCGGCCAGCGTGCGCAGCAAGGTGCTCTTGCCCGCGCCCGAGGGGCCGCGCACCAGCCAGCGCTCGCCGGGCGCCACGCGGAAGGTTGACGGTACGCCCAGCGGACGGCCATCGGGACGGAAGACGTGCAGGCCGCGGGCGGCAACCTCATTGCCGTGTTCGCGCGACAGGCGGTCGGGATCGCCCTCGCCCATGCGCTTGCTGAATTCGCGCAACCGGTTCAGGGTGGCGCGCCAATCCGCCAGCGTGGCGTAGCTGTTGATGAACCAGGAACAGGCGCCGCTGACCTGCCCGAACGCGTTGTTCAGCTGCATCAGGACGCCGATCGTAAACGCACCCGCGAAATAGCGAGGCGCGGCCGCCACCAGCGGAAAGATGATCGCGATCTGCCCGTAGACGGAACTGGCGAAGACCAGGCGCTTGGTGTATCGCATGATTTCGCGCCAGTTATTGCGCACCGCGCCGAATGCGGCGCGGGCGCGGCGGCCCTCTTCCGGACCGCCATCGTAGAACGCGATCTGCTCGGCGTTTTCCCGCACGCGTACGAGCAGCACGCGGAAATCGGCCTCGACTTTCTGCTGGCGATATCCGACGTCCACCAGGCGCCTGGCAATCTTGTGGACCAGGAAAGAACCCAATATGCCGTAGGCCACCGCGGCCCATACCAGGTAGCCCGGTATTCGCACCGCATGGCCGAACAGCGCGAAACTGAGCGCGCCGGACAGCATCCACAACAGGGACACGAAAACCGAGAAGGTGGCGATGGTCGATATCAGGTCTATCGACAGCGCCAATGTATTGGTGGCCATGCTGCGCAGGTCTTCGGCGATACGCTGGTCCGGATTATCGACGATATGGTCGCGCTCCATCCGGTAATAAGAGCGGCTGAGCAGCCATTGGCGCAGGTAGACGTCCGTCAACCATTGGCGCCAGCGAAATTCCAGCATCTGGCGAAAATAGATCTGCACGGTACTCAGCGCAATGAAAATAAAGGCGAGCAGGGTAAAAACCAAAATCAAGTGCGTGAATGCGGGAAGGTCGCGCTTGTCCAACGCATCATAGAACGTGGCGTACCAGGTATTGACGCGCAGGTTGACATAGACGATGGCCAGGTTCAACGCAATCACCAACGCCAGCAGGGCGCGGGCGCGATGGCGATCCTCGGAAATCCAATAAGGCTTGATCAAGCTCCAGGCTGAAATCCGGCGGCCCCCGCCCGGCGGGAACATGGCCGCCAGCGAATCCGCGGATATTTTGCCGCCGCTATCCAGGCTGTCCGGCGATGCCGCGACGCGCCCTGGCGCTTGATTATTCTGCGGATTTGAATGGCCGCCCTGCTTTTCGCGATCTGAAACCATGATTGTGGACTCGTGACGGTATGTCGTTCTGACATACCGTCATCGAGAAGGTTTCAACCACTTTGGCTGACGGCTTCCCGTCAGGTTGCCGGATCCAGCAGGACTTCGGGCTTGCTCGCCGATCGCGTATTCGGCAACGGGTGCGTTTCAACGGCGTGATACGTATGCACGACGGAAAGCTTGACGCGGTCGCTCTGGTTGCGGCCGGCGGCGTGCAGGGTGCGGCAGTGAAAAAACAAAACATCGCCCGGCGCCAGTTCGGGCGATACGGCCGTCGCGATCAGGGCGGCGTTCTCGGGAAGGTCCTCGCGCAGGAACTGCGCGGCATCGAAGCGATCCGCAGGCAGCGTCATCCTGTGCGATCCCGGCACCAGCCAGAGCCCGCCGTTGTGCGCCGTTTCAGGGCCCAGCGCCAGCCATGTCGAAACCAGGTCCTCGCGGTCGAAGGACCAGTAGCGGATGTCCCGGTGCCAGCCGGTCAGGCTGCCGAAGCGTGGATGCTTGGTCATCACGCAGTTGTGATGGGCGCGGGACAGGACCGCCGCCTGGCCGAAATACCGGTGCAGGGAAGACGCCACGGCCGGCGCGGTCGCCCAGGCGGCGAACAGCGGATCGCGCCCATAGGCATCGAGCAGGCGCCGCACCGTCCCGCCGCCTTCGGCGTTGCGGGACGCGGGCGCGCCGGGATAGGCCAGGTCGGCCTCGTATTCGACCGGCGCGACCGCCTGGTCCAGTTGGGCCTGCGCCAGCGCACGCAGCGCCTCGCGCTGGACGGCCGGCACGAATTCACGGGCAACCACGAAACCCTGCTCCCGCAGGGTTTGCAACTGCGCTGTTGTCAGCGGGAAAGACATCGAGTTTTCCGAAGGCGAACCGGCGCATCACGGAAGCGACGCGCCGGGGCTCATGCCACGCGCGGATTTTACGCCAACGCGCCGGCGCGCCCGAGGCCCGCCGCGCCAGGCACCGCTTACGAGATACCGGGCAGGCCCATGGCGGCCAATCCCACGACCGCGCCGCCCAGCAGCAGCCACAGGGGGTGCAGACGGGTACGCCATCCCAGCACGGCCACCACGGCGGCGATCGCGCCCAGCAGCCAGCCGTCCACCGAGGCTTCGGTGATCAAGGCCGCGCTGGCCGCGAGCAGGCCCACCGTGACAGGGAAAATGCCCGCCTGCGCCGCGGCGCGCCACGGCTTGTCCTTGAAGCGGTCCCACAGGCGCATGACCAGGATGACCACCAGCGAAGATGGCACGAACTTGGCTAAGCTGCTGACCAGCATGCCGGGCAAGCCCGCGATGTGCCAGCCCACCATGGGCACGATCATCAGGTTCGGACCAGGCGCGGCCTGCGCCAGCGCGAACAGCGCCGTGAAGTTTTCCGCCGTCATCCAGTGGTGCACGTCGACGACCTGGCGCTGCATTTCCGGCAGGATGGTGTTGCCGCCCCCGAAGGCCAGCAGCGACAGCTGGGTAAACAGGATGGCCAGCTGGATCAATATTTGCGTCATCGGCGCATCCTCCAGCTGACCAGGATGCTGAGCGGCGTCAGCACCAGCATGGTCGGCAGCAAGGGCACCCGCAACACCGCGATGGCGATGAAGCACAGTACCGCGACGACCGTGCCCCAGCGGTTCTTCAGCAAGGGCGCGCCGATCTTCAACGTCAGGGAAATCAGCAGCCCGGCCGCCGCGGCCGCCAGCCCGGCGAACAAGTGGCGCACGTGCGGGTCGTCCTGGTAGTGCTCGTAGACCACGCCCAGCATGATGACCACCACCGTGGGCATGAGCACGAAGCCCAGCATCGCGCCCACGGCGCCCGGCACCCCGCGAAAACGCATGCCCAGCGCCACGGACAGGTTGATGATGTTGCCGCCCGGCAGGAACTGGCACAGGCCCAGCAGCGTGGTGAATTCCTCGCTGGAAATCCAGCGGTGCTTTTCCACCATCATGCGGCGCGCTAGCGGCAAGGCGCCGCCGAAGGCCGTCATTCCCAGCCAGAAAAAGCCCAGGAAAAGCTGCGCCACCGTTGGCGGATCCGCCAAGGGCTCGAGCGCGGGTACTGTGGAATCCGAGGCGGAGTTCATGCCGGCATGTCCATGTAGGAAGAAAAGAAACGGGCGCCACCGCGACGGGGACGTCTTATATATTATATAAGACTTATGCATGAGCGGTCCGCTACATCAGACCAAAAAAAAAGCCACGCGGGAAGCGTGGCGTGCGTGTCGGCGGGCCGTGCGCGCCGCTATGGCCGCCGGCCGAACAGGTCGCCAAGGCCACCGCGCAGCCGCGCCCACATCGCCTTCAGCCCGATACTGAGCATGTTGAGTTCGCCGGCCGGCGCCGCGTGCGCCGCCGCGCCATGCCGGCCCTGCACCATGCGCGATTGGGCCAGCGCGAGGATGGCCTGGGCCTGGCCGAGCACGGCTTGCGCCTGTAGCAGGACAGTCTGGACGTCCACGCCCTGGGCGGAAAAGGCGCCGGCCGCCGCCGGATATGCGGCCGGTGCCCTACCCTGGCCGCCCGTGGGGATGGCGGTTTGCGGCGCGGTGGAATGCGGCGCCGACGGATAGGGCCCCCGGTGTGCCGGCCCATCGCCCATATGGGCGCCCTCCGTGCCCGGCACCGCCTGTGCCGGCGCGCCGGGCAAGCCCTCGCCGCTCCCATCGCCCGCCAGAGACTGCGCCAGGTTCCTTTCAAACTGCCCCAGTATCTGCGATGCCACCTCGGCGATCATGCCGCTGCCGCGCCCGTATTGCGCGACCGAGCCGGACAGCGCCAGCTGCGTCGTCACCGTCACCCGGGTGCCGCCATCCGGCGCGGGCGCCAGCGCGAAACTGAATTCCGAGCGCGCCGAGCCGCGCCCCTTGGGGTCGATGCCGGATCCCTCCAGCCAGGCGACGTGATTCTGGTCGTCCTTGCGCACCAGGGCCGCCTGGCCATCGAACGACAGCCGGATGGGCCCCAGCCGCACCGACACCGCGCCCTTGTACCGGTTGCCGTCCAGGACTTCCGTCAAACGCGCGCCGGGCAGGCAAGGCAGGATGCGCGGCACGTCCAGCATCAACGGCCACGCCTGCTCCAGCGGCAGCGGCACGTGGAAGGTATTGGTGAACTCCATGGCTGTTCCTGAAAGGTTGGAAACTAGGGGCGGTCCACGGGGGATGGAAGCTCGCGCTGGTCCGGGCCGGGCGCGTTCGCGCCCACGCCCTGCTCGCCTGCCGCGTCCAGGCATTCCAGCAGGCGGACCGGTGTCAGGGGGAACTCGGACAGGCGCACGCCATGGCCGGCCAGCGCGTGTTCGACGGCGCCGATGACCGCGGCGGCCACCGGAATGGTGGCGCACTCGCCCACGCCCTTCACGCCCAGCGGATTCAGCGGCGTGATCGACGGCTGGAATATCACTTCCACGTTCGGCACCTCGGGCGCGGTGGGCAGCAGGTATTCCGCGAACGTCGTCGTCAGGGGCTGCCCGCCGCTGTCGTACCCCATCCATTCGAACAGCGCATTGCCGATGCCATGCACCACGCCGCCGTGTACCTGGCCTTCGGCCAGCATGGGATTGATGATGCGTCCGCTATCCTGCACCGCGACGTAGCGGACGATGGCGACCGCGCCGGTCAACGCGTCGACCTCCACTTCGCAGGCATGCGAGGCGCCCGCGTACGCCTGCGCGTCGCAATGGAAATGCACGGTCTCATCCAGGCCGGGATCGCCCGGCACCGGCAGCGCATAGCCGGGAACGCCCTTCAACAGCATGGCAAGCCGCGCCAGCGCGACGGACGAACCCGCGCCGGAGCGCGGCACGACCTCGCCGTTGGCCAGCGTCAGGTCATCCGGCAAGGCGTGCAGCAGGACAGCCGCCGCGTCCAGGATCTTGCGCCGCAGGCGCGCGGCGGCCTGGTCCACCGCGGTACCGGCCATGATGGCCTGACGGCTGGCGAAGCCGCCCATGCCGTAGCCGATGAACGCGGTATCGCCGGCAATCACCTGCACGGCCTCGGGCGCCACCCCCAGGTGTCCCGCGCAGATCTGCGCCAGGGTGGTCTTGATGCCCTGCCCCATGGCCAGGGCGCCGGTGTACACGGTGATCTGGCCCGAGGGCTGCACGCGCACGCGCGCCGATTCGAAGGGCCCGCGGCCGGTCGGCTTGACGCTGTTGGCGACGGCGATGCCGCGGCACAGCCCGCGGTCGCGCGAGGCCTGCCTACGCGCCTCGAAGCCGTCGTAGTCGATGGCCTGCAGCGCCCGCGCCTGCAAGGCCGGGAAATCGCCGCTGTCTATGGTCAGCGGCACCCCGGCGCGCGACTTCAGCGGCTTGGTGTACGGAATCTTTTCGGCCGGAATCAGGTTGCGCCGCCGGCATTCCGCGCGATCGATGCCCAGCTCGATGCTCACGCGGTCCAGCAGCCGCTCCATGACGAAGGCCGCCTGCGGGTAGCCCGCCCCGCGCACCGTGGCGACCGGGACCTTGTTGGTATAGGCCACCGCTACATCCAGATGGTAGGCCGGCACGATATACGGGCCCGTCATGGACGAGGCGGCGTTGTACGGCACGTTGGTGCCCTGTGGCGTGTACGCGCCGTGATCGTGCACCATGCGTCCGCGCAGCCCCAGCAGGCAGCCGCGTTCGTCGACCGCCACGGCCATCGACCAGTACTGGTCGCGCTCCTGGATCGCGCTGACGAAGTTCTCCCGGCGGTCCTCCACCCACTTGACGGCGCGGCCCAGCTTGCGCGCCGCCGCGGGCACCGCAACCTCCTCGGGATAGATCATGAACTTGGCGCCGAATCCGCCGCCGACCTCGGGCGTGACCACACGCAGCAGGTCTTCCGGGTGGCCCAGCATCAAGGCGATCGTATAGTGCAGCTCGTGCGCCATCTGGGTGGAGGACCAGACGGTCAGCTCGCCGGACGCCGGATCCGGACGCGCCAGCACGCCCCGGCCTTCCATGGGGTGCGCACAACCGCGATGCACATGGAATTTCTCTTGCACGACGCGATGCGCGGCGGCGAAGGCGGCATCGCAGTCGCCATATGACAAGGCGTATTCCTGCAAGGCGTTGGATGCCAGTTCGGTGCGCACGCGCGGCGCGGCGGGATCCAGCGCATCGCGGCAATCCGCCACAGCCGGCAGGATGTCGTAGTCCACCGCCACTGCCGCCGCGGCGTCCTCGGCCACATGGCGCGAGGCGGCGACGACGATGGCCACCGCTTCGCCCACGAAGGCAACCTCGGACGGCGCCAGCACGAAGGGCGTGGTGTCGGCCGGCAGGTTGGCCAGCGGAAAGCCCAGCGGCATGCGCCATTCCGTCAATTCGCCGAACAGGTCCCGCGCGGCATAGACGGCGGCGACCCCCGGCATGGCGCGCGCAGCCGCGGCGTCGATCGACAGGATGCGCGCATGCGCATGCGGGCTGCGCACGAAGCAGGCATGCAGCGGCGCATCGACCGCGATGTCGTCCAGGAAGCGCGCAGTGCCCGTCAGCAGTGCCTGGTCCTCGATGCGGCGCGCGGGCTGGCCGATCCCGGGGTTGGACACCGTCGCGGCGCGCTGCCCGGCATCGGGCGCGCCCTCGGGTGCCTTGCGTTCAAGCGATACGTCCATCGACCTGTCCTTCGCGCAGCCGCCGCGCCGCCCGCAGGGCCGCGGCGACGATGTTCTGGTAACCCGTGCAACGGCACAGATGGCCGGACAGCACGTCGCGCACGGCGGCCTCGTCCGGATCCGGATGATCGCGCAGCAGTTCGACCAGCGACATCAGGATGCCTGGCGTGCAATAGCCGCATTGCAGCGCGTGCAATTCGTGGAAGGCGGCCTGCAGCGCGTGCGGCGTGCCGTCCTTGCCGGCCAGGCCTTCGATGGTCTCGACCCGGCAGTCTTCCGCCTGCACCGCCAGCATCAGGCAGGCGCGCGCGGAATGGCCGTCGACCAGCACGGTACAGGCGCCGCACACGCCGTGCTCGCAACCCACGTGCGTTCCCGTCAGCTTCAATTCCCCACGCAGGAAGTCCGCCAGATGCACTCGCGGCTCCGTCGTGCCGCAGCGGCTTTCGCCGTTGACGACCAGCCGTATCGGCCGGGCCTCTGCCCTATCGTCCTGGTTCATGATGATGCGAGCTCCTCGTGCGCGCCGGCCCGCTGGATCGCCTGGCCCAGGGCGCGGCGCGCCAGCACTGCGGCCAGGCGGCGCCGGTACCATGCAGGCACATAGCTATCCGCCGTGGCGTCGATCCGTCCGCACAGGGCGGCGGCGCGCGCCAGGGTTTCCTCGTCCGGCGCGCGGCCCACCAGGCCGCCCTCGGCATCGCGCATGCGCATCGGCGCGACGGCCACGCCGCCCAGGGTTAGCGAAGCCCGCGCGATGCGGCCCTGCTCGTCCAAGGAAATGAGCGCCGCGCAGGAAACGATGGCGAAATCCCCGTGCCGCCGCGCGAATTCGACGAAAGCATGCCCATGGCGGCGCGGCCATATCGGTACGCGCACCGCGGTCACCATCTCGTCGGACGCGACGGCGGGGGTCATATAGGCGGCCGGAAAATCGGCGATGGCGATCTCGCGCGTACCGCGCCGGCTGCGTGCCACGATGGTGGCATCCATGGCCATGGCCACCGTCGGGATCTCCGCGGAAGGATCCAGGTGGCACAGGCTGCCGCCCACGGTGCCGCGGTTGCGCGTCTGCCGGTGCCCGACATGCAGCACCGCCTCGCGCCACAGCGGCAGGCGCGCCGCCACCAGCGGCGAGAACTCGACATCCCGCTGCCGCGTCATGGCGCCGATCTCGATCGCGCCGCCCGCTTCGTCCTCGCGGATATAGGCCAGCTCGGGAATGCGGTTGATGTCGACCAGGCAGTCGGGAAAGGCGAAGCGCATGTTCAGCATGGCGACCAGCGATTGGCCGCCTGCCAGGATGCGCGCGTTTTCCTCGTTGCCCAGCATGTGGAGCGCCTCGTCCACCGAACGTGGCGCCAGGTAACGAAGGACTGGGGCTTTCATCCGCGTCGATCAGATCTTGGACAGATCCAGCGCCGATCGGGCGAACAGCTCTTCCGGTGCCACCTTGCGCTTGGACAGCCCCTGTTCGTAGTGGTAGCGGGCGAAGGTCTCGATGGTGTGGCGGTTGGCCTCCAGCCCGTAGGGCCAGTAGTCTTCGCCCATGATGGAGCGTGCCTCGTTGTAATGGTGCACCATCCACGGCAGCGTGACGGCCAGGTGGCAGATTTCGTTCAGCTCCTTCATCGCCAGCGCCTTGGCCTTCAGGAAGGCCTTGTAGACGCTGACCGGCAGCCAGGGGTTTTCCTCCACCAGCGATTTGCGGATGCCCACCATGTGCATGATGGGGAAGATGCCCGTACGGCGGTAATAGTCCTTTTCGGCTTCGATGTAGTCACCGAACAGACGGCCCACATGGGGCGCGCCGCGCAGGAAGCAGGACGGCGCGCGCGCACCGATGTAGCCGTCGATCTCGCCCGCCTCCAGCATGCCGGACAGGGTCTTGTCATCCGGAATCTGCCGCAGGTCGATTTCCTTGCCGAGTTCGATGGGCGCGCGTTCGCCGCGGCCCGGCTCCTCGATGCCGCCGCGACGCCACTTGATGTCGCTGGGCTTGACGCCGTATTCGTCTTCCAGAATGCCGCGGATCCACACGTTCGCGGTGATCTGGTATTCCGGCACGCCGATGACCTTGCCGCGCAGGTCCTGCGGCGTCTTGATGCCGCGGTCCGTGCGGATGTAGATGCCCGACTGCCGGAACACGCGCGAGATGAAGGCCGGCACCGCGACGTATTCATTGTCGCCGCGCGCGGTGGTCATCATGTGGCTGCTCATGGAGATCTCGGTGACGTCGAACTCCTGGTAGCGAAACGCGCGGTGGAAGGCTTCCTCAGGCTCGACGGGCACCGCGGCGACCTCGCATCCCTCGATGGGCGCGCGGCCGTCGAACAATGCCTGCGTCCGGTCGTACGCGCCGCAGGCCAGACTGATTCTCAACTTGTTGCTCATTGAATGCTCCTTGTTTTTTCGCCATTTATCTGCAAATACCGCCCGCCCTTGCGGCCTTGGCGGGCCCTAGTCCGCGGACAGGCCGATCTTGTGCGCCAGCGCGGTGAACTTGTCGATATCGCCGGCCACCATCTTCTGGAACGCCACCGGCCCGTCGGATGCGGTGTCGTAGCCGAGGTCCGCCAGCTTCTGCTGCACGTCCGGCCGCTGCATGATCTTCGCGACGCCGTCGTATAGCTTCTGCTTGATGTCGCCGGGTGTGCCAGCGGGCGCGAGCAGGCCGTGCCACTGCGTCAGTTCATAGCCGGGGTAGCCCTGCTCGGCGACCGTGGGCACGTCGGGCATCAGCTTGGAGCGATCCTTGGAAGTCACCGCCAGCGCGCGCAGCTTGCCCGCCTTGATGAACGGCAGCGCGCTGGATGCGGTGATCACGGCCAGGCCGATCTGCCCTCCCACCACGTCGTTGAGCGCGGGGCCGCAGCCCTTGTACGGCACGTGCACCATGTTCACCTTGGCCTGCAGCTTGAAGAGTTCGCCCGCCAGGTGCTGGGGCGTGCCGTTGCCGCAGGAGCCGAACGACACGTCGTTGGTCTTCACCGCGGCCTCCGTGACGTCGGCCAGCGTCCTGTACGGCGAATTGGGCGGCACCACCAGCACCGACGGCACATAGGCGATGTTGATGATGGCGTCGAAATCCTTCTTCGGGTCGAAGGGCAAGGTCTTGAACACGCCGGGGTTCACGGCGAAGGAGCTGTTGACCATCAACAAGGAATAGCCGTCCGGGGCGCGCTCCTTCACCACGCGCGCGCCGACGTTGCCGCTGGCGCCGGGACGGTTCTCGACGACCGCGCCTTTGCCCAGCGTGTCGGCCATGTAGTTGCCGACGAGCCGGGCCAGCATATCGGTGCCGCCCCCCGGGGGGAACGTCACGATGATGTCGAAGTTCCGGCTGGGAAAGGACGCGGCGTCCTCCGCGACGGCGGCCGTCCCGCCCCCCAGGCACAGGGCCGCCGTGGCGGCTCCCAGCATCAATTTGCGCAGCTTCATGGCTTGCTTACCCCTTGTGTGCCGGCGCTTCGTGGCGCCGATTTGTCGACTAATTAATCAGCCTACTGAGCTTTTTGCTCATAATACTGAATATCAGTGCGATGGCATCTAGGGAAAGTACTTAGCGCCTGTTAACGCGCGCGCCGCCCTGCACGGGGTACCAGCGGCCAGCCTCGCGCCGCCGGTCGTAAGCGCGTACCCGCCGCCGGCCCTGCGCCGTTGGGGCGAAAAAAACCGGCGCATGCGCCGGTTCGTTGATCCATCGGAGCCGGTCCCCTCGCGGGAGCACCGGCCACGTCCTGCTCAAGGCAGATCGGCCTCGCTGTCCACATACACCAGCCCGGCTTCGCGCAGCTTGTCGCGCATGCCGTAGATATCCAGTCCCAGTTCCCCCGCGGCCAGGCGTTTGCGGTTCAGGGCTTCCTTCTGCAGGCGGGCCTCGCAGGCCTGCGCCACTTCGGCCGCGCGGCGGCGCGGGACGATGACGATGCCGTCGTCGTCGGCCACCACGACATCCCCGGCCGACACCATGGCCCCCGCGCACACGACCGGCAGGTTCACCGATCCCGGCGTGGCCTTGATGGTGCCCTTGGCGGAAATCGCCTTGGACCAGACCGGAAACTGCATGTCCTTCAACGCCTGCACATCGCGGCAGCCGGCATCGATGACCAGGCCGACGATCCCGCGCGCGCGCATCGAGGTCGCCAGCAATTCGCCGAACATGCCGTCGGTATTGGGCGCGCTGCATGCCACGACCATGACGTCGCCGGGCTGGCAAAGCTCGATGGCGGCGTGCAGCATCCAGTTGTCGCCCGGGTGGGCCAGCACCGTGACCGCGCTGCCGCCGATGGCTGCCCCCGCGTAGACGGGACGCATATAGGGCTGCAACAAGCCGCTGCGGCCCTGCGCTTCATGAACGGTAGCCGTACCGGCCGCCGCCAGCCGCGTGATGATTGCGCCATCGGCGCGCTGAATATTCCGTACCGCGAAACTCATGTCAGTCGTCCTCCATAAAGATCAATCGCCCGCGCACCATGCACCGCAAGAAGCAGATGCCGCCCAGGAGCCGCGGATCCGGCTCCGCCAGGGTGGCCTTCCTCACACCACCCGCCGCATGAAACGGGTGCCACTCGGTCGGGGACGCCGCGGATCCGGCTCCGCCGGTCCGCCAGCGTCGCCCCCCTTGAGGGGGGAAGCGCGCAGCGCTTCGGGGGGTGGGCCCCCCTAATCAGCCTTGATATTGGCCGCCTTGATCACACGCGACCACTTGACTGTTTCTTCCTGCACGAACTTGCCGAAATCCGCCGCGCTGCCGGGCGTGGTGACGGCGCCCAGTTCGGACAGCCGCGTCTGCACGTCGTTGTCGGCCAGCGCCTTGTTCAGGGCTTCGTTCAGCTTGGCGACGACGTCGGCCGGCGTGCCCTTGGGCGCGCACAGGCCCCACCATACGGAGGCCGCCGCGTTGGGCAGGCCCAGCGAGGCAACCCTGGGCACGCCCGGCAGCAGCGCGGACGGCTTGCTGTCCAGCACGGCCAGCGTGGTCATCTTGCCCGCCTTGATGTGCGGAATCGCCTCGACCGGGTTGATCGACATGAAGCTGATGCGGCCGCCCAGCATGTCGGTGATGGCCGGCGCGCCGCCCTTGTAGGGCACGTGCAGCGCATCGAACTTGCCCTCGCCCTTCAACAATTCGCTGGCCAGGTGGCCGGAGCTGCCGTTGCCGGCGGAGGCGTAGGTCAGCTTGTCCGGATTGGCCTTGCCGTAGGCGATCATGTCCTGCAGCGTCTTGAACGGCGAGGACGACGGCACGACGACGACCAGCGGCGCATAGCCGATCGCGCCCACCGGGATCAGGTCCTTGGCGGGATCGAAATTCAGGTTCGTGAAAAGCGCGGCATTGCTGGCCAGGGAATTGGAGGCGGTCAGCAGCGTATACCCGTCGCCGGGCGCGCGGGCCACGATGTCCATCCCGATATTGGTCGCGCCGCCGGGACGGTTGTCGATGATAATGCTCTGCTTGAGCGTCTCGCCCATCTTCTGCGCGACCAGGCGGGTGACGATATCCACGGCGCCGCCCGGGGCGTAGGGCACGACGATCTTGATCGGCTTGGACGGGAAGTCGGCTGCGCGGCTCATCGCGGGGAGGGCGGCAAAGGCCACGGTCGTGGCCAGCCCCAAGCCGCGAAAGAGTTTGGACAACGCGCTATTGGCTCGCATTCGAGTCTCCTGGGAATTTCAAAAAAATACCGTCTGTTTCGATCGCTATAATGGTTTACCCTTATTCATAGCGTCCAATACTTTTTCCATTCAGGATTTATACCTTTTCCAAATAACCATGGATTTCCGCCAACTTCGCTATTTCGTTGCGGTGGCCGAGGAACTGAGCTTCAGCGCGGCGGCCCGCCGCCTGCATGTCAGCCAGCCGCCCTTGAGCATGCAGGTGAAATCCCTGGAGGATGAATTGGGCGCCACGCTGCTGCACCGTACCAAGCGGCGTGTGGAACTGACCGAGGCGGGCGCGCTATTCCTGGACCAGGCGCGGCGCGCCCTGCAACACCTGGAGCGCGCCGGCGATGTCGTGCGCCAGGCATTGCAGGGCGAGGCCGGCGAGATCCGCATTGCCTTCACCGCGTCCGTGCCGATGTTCGAAGCCTTCCCGCGCATCGTGCAGGACTTCCGCACCCGGCACCCCTCCGCAAAGGCCGATCTGCTGCATATGTCCACCGGACAGCAATTGCAGGCCCTGGCCGACCGCGGCATCGACGTGGGCTTCCTGCGGCCCTCCATCCTGTTCTGCCCGCCGCCGAATATCCGTGTGCTCACGCTATGGAGCGACCGCCTGATGGCCGCCCTGCCCGCGGAACACCCGCTGGCGTGCACGGACACGCCCCTGCCCATGGCCGCGCTGGCCGGTGAATCGTTCATTCTGTTTCCGCGTGGGCTGGGTTGCGGCTTGTTCGAGCATGTCAGCGTGCTGGCCAGCCGTGCCGGCTTCGCGCTGCAGATCGGCCAGGAAGCCCGGGAAGGCGCCACGATCGTGGGCCTGGTGGCGGCCGGCATGGGCGTTTCCATCCTGCCGGAAACCTATGCCAAGACGGGCATCCCTGGCGTGGTCTACCGCCCCCTGGACACGCCCGACGCGGGCAGCCAGATCCTGCTGGCCCATCGCCAGGACAACGATACGCCCCTGCTCGCGCGTTTCTTCGAAGCGGCCACCGCCTGCCGTTGAATTGCCGCGTCATGGCGCCTTGGGCGCCGGCAGGGCTTATTTCGGGGTGGCGAATATCGTGATCGTGAATTCCGTCAGGCTGTAGCCCATATCGTCGGCGATCTGCCGCAGCCGTCGCTCGATTTCGGGATCGACGAACTCTTCGACGATCCCGGTGGACGTGCTGACCAAGTGGCCATGATGGCGCTCGCCGTCGTTCAGCTCGAAAACCGCCTTGTTGCCGCCGAGCTGACTGCGTTTGAGCAGGCCTGCCTGTTCGAACTGCGTCAGGACGCGATAGACCGTGGCCAGGCCCATTTCAACGCCTTCGTTCATCAAATGCCGGTATACGTCTTCCGCGCTGAGGTGTCGTTGTTCGCTGTTGCGAAAGAGATCCAGTATCTTCAAGCGCGGAAATGTGACTTTGAGCCCGATACCCTTAAGATCGACGGAATCCGTCATGTCTGTCCTCCACCTGACATAAATGCCGCATACGGCCCGGCGACAATGGCATCATGCGCATGGCGCCCGGCCGAGCGGGTCGGGCGCGCTATCGCGGGAACCCCCAAATAATGAGCAATTCCAATCTGCACTACCGGACCTTCCTGTGTCTGCTGATCGTCGTATCGATAGCCTTCGGCTGGATCCTGTGGCCATTCTACGGCGCCGTGTTCTGGGGCACCATCCTGGCGATCATATTTTCCCCCCTGCACCGCCGGGTGCTGGCGCGCCTGGGCAAGCGGCGCAACCTGGCCGCGCTGATCACCCTGTTGCTGTGCGTGCTGATCGCCATCCTGCCCATGATCCTGATCACCGGCTCGCTGGTCCAGGAAGGTACGGCACTCTACCAGCAGATGAAGTCGGGCAACCTGAACTTCGGCCTGTACTTCGAACGTGTGGTGAACGCCCTGCCCCCTTCGGTGCATGCCATGCTGGACCGCTTCGACGTGTCCGACATACGCAGCGTGCAGCAGAAGCTCAGCACCGCCGCGGTGCAGGCCAGCCAATTCCTGGCCACTCAAGCGTTCAGCATCGGCCAGGATACCTTCCAGTTCGTCATCAGCTTCGGCGTCATGCTGTACCTGCTGTTCTTCCTGCTGCGCGACGGCTCATCGCTGTCGCGCAGCATCAGCCGCGCGATCCCGCTCAGCGAAGCCTACAAGCAGCACCTGACGCGCAAGTTCACCACGGTGATCCGCGCCACCATCAAGGGCAATGTGGCGGTGGCGGCCACGCAGGGCCTGCTGGGCGGCCTGGCTTTCTGGGTGCTGGGCATCCAGGGCTCCCTGCTGTGGGGCGTGCTGATGGCCTTTCTGTCGCTGCTGCCGGCGGTGGGCGCGGCGCTGATCTGGGTGCCGGTGGCGGTGTATTTCCTGGTCACGGGCGCCCTGTGGCAAGGCGTGGGATTGATCGCCTTCTGCGTGCTGGTGATCGGCACGGTGGACAACATCATGCGCCCCATCCTGGTCGGCAAGGATACCAAGCTGCCCGACTGGGTCATCCTGATTTCGACGCTGGGCGGCATGGCGCTGTTCGGGCTGAACGGCTTCGTCATCGGCCCGCTGATCGCCGCGCTGTTCACCGCGGTATGGGACCTGTTCGCGCTGGAAGGCGAAGCGCCCGCGGAAGACTGATCCCCGACGCACCAAGCCGATGCCGCTCGACCCGGGACGCGCGCAGCGCTTCGGGGGTGGTCCTATCCAGCCCAGGGGAACTCGATCAGGTTTCCGTATAGGCGGCGCAGCGTGGCCTTGACCTCCGGCGAGCGCTGGTACACCGCGATGAACTTCAGCAGGCGCTGATCCTCTGCATGTTCGGGCAGCGCGACCCAGCGTATGGCGTAGCGCCGCACATTCTCCGGATCGTGGTTGTCGAAGGCCAGGCCATCGCTTTCGTCCAGCCCGCCATGCTTGGCGAACGTCGTGTAGGTGGCCGATGCGGTCACATCGTCGAAAGCGCGCGCCGCCTGCGCGCCTTCGATGGCCACGAACTTCAGGTGCAGCGGGTTGCTTTCCACGTCCAGCAGCGTGGCGCGCTCGGCCGCCCCGGCCTTCAGGCGGATCAGGCCCATGGACTGCAACAGCAGCAGCGCCCGCCCCGTATTGACGGGGTCGGAAGGAATGCCGATGGACGCGCCGCGCGGCAGCGCTTCGCCGCGTTTCACCTTCTTGGAAAACAGGCCCATCGTCGTCGAATAACCATAGGCGATGGGCTGCAGGTTGACGCCACGGCTGCGGTTGAACAGGTCCAGGAAGGGCTCGTGCTGGAAGAAATTGGCCTCGATGGAGCCATCCGCGACGGCGACGTTGGGCATCACCCAATCGGCGAATTCCACCAGCCTTGCGTTGACGCCCTCGTCGCGCGCCTGGGCGATGGCGATTTCCGTGGCTTCGTTGGCCACGCTGGCGATGACGCCGATGCGCAGCGGCGCGGGCTGCGCCCATATCCTGCCGACAGGGGCCGCGCACAGGCCGACCGCCGCGGCCCCGAGGGCGCGCAGCGCACGGCGGCGCGGCAGGTTGGACGGCGCGGGCATCGCTGCGGCGCCTAGGCAGCGCCGTCGTCGCCGGGGCCTTCGCCGAACGGCATGAATTCCCCTGACTGCGGATTGCGGATGAACAGCAGGCCCGTGGCCACGCCGAAATACGCGCCGTGCAGCTGCAATTCGCCGCGCTCCACGCGCTGGCGTATATACGGGAAGGTCATCAGGTTCTTCAAGCTGTGCTCGACGACCCGCAGTTCGAGCCGGCGCAGGTCGGTCTGGCGTTCGCCGGTCAGGTCGACCTTGCGCGCGGTGGCCTCGATCTGCGACATCCACTTGCCGATGAAGTCGCCCTTGGCCAGCGGCTCGGCATCGTCGTAATACGACCGGATACCGCCGCAGGAGGCATGGCCCATGACGACGATGTGCTTGACGTTCAATCCGTTCACGGCGAACTCAATGGCCGAACTGGTGCCGTGATAGTGCGAATCCGGCTCGTAGGGCGGCACCAGGTTGGCCACATTGCGCAGCACGAACATCTCGCCAGGCCCGGCATCGAAGATCAGTTCCGGCGCCACGCGGGAATCGCAACAGCCGATGACCATGATTTCCGGGTTTTGCCCTTCCGCGAGCTGCCGATACCGGTTGCGCTCGGCCGGAAAGCGTCCCGCGAGGAAATCCTGGTAGCCGTCGGTGAGCCGCCGGGGAAAGTTGAAAGTGTCTTCCATGATGCTCCGCCTGCAAGAAAGTTCGAGGCCTATTCTACTAGCGCGGGCCGCTTCGGCACCCGCTGGCACCGGCCAATTTCCCCGCCAATAGCGCCAGCTGGCGCTCCGGCCGCCCCGTCCGGCGGCCTTCCCGGCGCCGCGCCGGCCCTACAATGCACGCATGCCAGCGCCCATTTCCCCGCCCTCCTCGGGCAACCTGTTCGGCAGCCCGGATGAAGAAGCGCCCTGGGACGAACCCATCGCGCCGGGGGCCGTGCTGCTGCGCCGCTACGCATGTGGCCAGGCGCCTGCACTCCTGGCGGCCGTCAAGGCGATCGCCGCCGCGGCCCCCTTTCGCCACCTGCTTACCCCCGGCGGCCAGCGGATGTCCGTCGCGATGACCAACTGCGGCGCCCAAGGCTGGATATCGGACCGGCGCGGCTACCGCTACGGGCCGCGCGACCCCCTCAGCGACCAGCCCTGGCCTGCCATGCCGGAGCTGCTGGCGGCGCTGGCGCGCGATGCCGCCGCACGCGCGGGATATGCGGATTTTGCCCCGGAGGCTTGCCTGATCAACCTGTACCGTCCGGGCGCCCGGTTGACGCTGCACCAGGACCGCGACGAACTCGACCTGCACGCGCCCATCGTGTCGGTATCGCTGGGACTGCCGGCCACTTTCCTGTTCGGCGGCCTGCAGCGCGCCGACCGGCCGCGCCGCTTTCCCCTGGTGCACGGCGACGTCGCGGTCTGGGGCGGCCCGTCGCGCCTGGCCTTTCACGGGATTGCGCCGCTGGCCGACGGCATCCATCCCGCCACCGGGGCCAGCCGCATCAACCTGACCTTCCGCAAGACGCGCTGACCCGCGCCTGTTGAGCCGCGCCTGCTCAGCCGCGCGGGTGGTGCTGCGCGTGCAGCGCCTTCAGGCGTTCACGGGCGACGTGCGTATAGATTTGCGTGGTCGAGATATCCGCATGGCCCAGGAGCATCTGCACCACGCGCAGGTCCGCGCCGTGATTCACCAGGTGCGTGGCGAAAGCGTGGCGCAGGACGTGCGGGGAAATCGGGGCGCGGATGTCGGCTTCGCGCGCGTAGCGCCCCACCATCAGCCAGAAGGTCTGGCGGTGCATGGCGTCGCCACGCACCGTGACGAACATGGCGTCGCAGAGGCGTCCGGCCAGCAGCAGCGGCCGCGCGTGCCGGACGTAGCGATCCACCCAGTGCGCCGCCTCCGCGCCCAGCGGCACCAGGCGATCCTTGCCGCCCTTGCCGCCTACCACCCGAACGACGCCTTCGTTCAGATTGACGTCCAGCGCGGCCAGCCCGACCAGTTCGGATACGCGCAGGCCGGTGGCATACAGGGTTTCCAGCATGGCCTTGTCGCGCAGGCCCAATTCGGTTTCCACGCGCGGTGCGCGCAGCAGGGCTTCCACCTGCGCCTCGGACAGGATCTTGGGAGTGCGCAGCGGCTGGCGGGCGGAACGTACGGACAGGCAGGGATCCTGGGCGATCCGCCGCTCGCGCAGCGCCCATTGGAAATAGCGCCGCAGCGCCGACAGTCGCCGGTTGGCCGTGGTCGCCCGCGTATCGGCATGGACGGACGCGAACCAGCTTTCGATATCACCCGCGCGCGCCTCGGAAATGCGCCGGCCTTCATGCGCATGCAGCCAGACGTCGAAGGCCGCCAGATCGTTGCGGTAGGCGCCCAGCGTGTTGCGGGACAGGCCGTCCTCCAGCCACAGCGCATCGAGGAATTCCGCCACCGTGGGATCGATATCGCGCCTGCTTTGCAGCGATGGCGGCTCGGCGGCGGCGGAACGCGGCGCGTTCGGCATCGCGGATCAGCCGCCGGACATGCGCACGGATTCGGGTGCCACGGCGGCATCCGCCGCCCGCTGCCGCGCGACCCAGGCGTTGTACCCGCCGGCCAGCGCGCCGGCATTGCGATAGCCCGCGCGCAGCAAGCGATCGGCCAGCACCGCGGCCGAGATTTCCTCCGGGCAGGCGCAGTACACGACGATGTGCGCGTCCAGCGGCCATTGATACGGTTCCTCGCCGATGCGGGCATGCGGGTCGACCGGAATGGCCCCGGGCAAGGGATCGTCGCTGCTGGCCCGCACGTCCAGGAGCACGGGCACGCGGCCCTGGGCCTGCATTTCCTCCAGCTCGTCCAGCGTCACGCGGCGCACGTGGGCAAAACGCCGGATGGTGCGCTTGCGGCGCGCCCAGCGGTAGGCCAGGTAGGCCACCAATACGACCGCGATGGTCAGCAGGCCATAGCCACCATAGTCGCCCAGCACGCCCAGGACCTGTCCGACCATGTCGTTGAAGGCGATACCGACGATCAGTGCCGAACCCGCCCAGATCAGCGAACCCGCGGCATCGTAGGTCATGAAGGTGCGGAAAGGCAGGCCGGCGAAGCCCGACATCACGGTGGACAGCGCGCTGGCCCCAGGCAGGAATTTCGCGACGAGCAGGACACGCGGGCCGGTGCGCCAGTACAGGGATTGCGTCTGGCGGATGCAGGAATCGCGCGAAATCGACACCCGGCAGACCGTGCTGAGCAGGCCGCTGCCGAAGCGCTTGCCGCCGGCATACCACCCCGCATCGGCGATCAGGCAAGCGAGCACCGCGGCCGCCAGCGTGAGCGGCCAGAACAGGTGGCCATGCGCCGCCAGCGCCCCCGCCACGACCAGCAGGGGATAGGCCGGGATGGGCAGGCCGGCCTGCTCCAGCAGCACGTTCAGGAAAACCAGCAGCGGCCCGTACTCCAGCAGCAGGGTCTCGATATCTTTCAAATCAGTTGCCTTTCAAATTTCGCGGCGAAACACCTGCAAACCGGCGCCGGCCACCGGAAACGCGCGGCCCAGCGCCGCCATATCGGATAATGAGGGCACGCTGGCTATTTTTCAATTCGGCGGAGACCCCTGCATGCGCCGCCCGCCCTTCATTACCCGCATTCTCGCCATCGGCATCCTCTTGCACGTGTACATCGGGTTGCGCCTCATCCCCGACGCGCCCGTTTCCGACGCCATCCGCTGGCTGGCAGGACTATACCTGGTGGCGTCCTGCGTGCTGATCCCTCTTGGCACGCGCGCCCGCCGGATGGCGCCGCGCTGGTCGCGGCAGGCGGCCTGGACGGGCCTGACGGCCATGGGGTTTTTCTCTTCCCTGCTGGTGATGACGGTGCTGCGCGATGTGGTGCTGGCCGCCGTGTGGGCCGCCGAGGCCCTGCGCGGTGTGCCGCACGGCGATGCGTCCGTGCGCGCGGCGTCCGCCCTCGCGGTGCCCGTGCTGGCGCTGCTGGTCACCCTGCTGGGCCTGTTCAATGCGCGGCGCCTGGCACGCGTGGTCACCGTCGACGTGCCCATCGCCGGCCTGCCCCCCGCCCTGGCCGGCTTCACCATCGCACAGATCAGCGACGTGCATGTCGGCCCGACGATCCGCCGGCCCTATGTCGAAGCCATCGTGGCGGCGGTCAACGCGCTGAGCGCGGACGTCGTCGCCATCACCGGCGACGTGGTCGACGGCCCGGTGGACCAACTGTCCCCACATACGGCGCCACTGGCCGGCCTGGCCGGCCGCTACGGCACCTATCTGGTGACCGGCAATCACGAGTACTACGCCGGCGCGCGCGAATGGGTGGCCGAATTCCAGCGCCTGGGCCTGCAGGTGCTGTCCAACCGCCACGTGGTCATTTCGCACAACGGCGCGCGGCTGGTGCTGGCCGGCGTCACGGACTACACCGCGGGGCAGTTCGATCCCGCGCAGCGCAGCGACCCGCGCGGCGCCCTGCTGGGCGCGCCGGCCGACGCGGCCGTGCGCATCCTCCTGGCCCACCAGCCGCGCACGGCGATCGCCGCCGAACCGGCCGGCTATACGCTACAAATATCCGGGCATACCCACGGCGGCCAGTTCCTGCCCTGGAATTTCTTCGTGCGCTTGCAGCAGCCCTTCACCGCGGGGCTGCGGAAAATGGGCCGCCTCTGGGTCTATACCAGCCGCGGCACGGGTTATTGGGGTCCCCCCAAGCGCGTGGGCGCGCCGTCGGAAATCACCCGCATCCGGCTGGTGCCGGCGCGCGGCGGCTGAGTTCACTCCGCCGGCGGGGACGGCAGATGCAGCCGCCCCGTGTGGTAGTCGTAGGCGTAGACCTCGCCGTAGCGACCCCATTCGACGGCTACCTTCAGCACGCGCTCGGCCTCGTCCGCCTTGAGGAATTCCTCCAGCATGTCCAGGAACTGCTTGTCCGGCAGTTCGCCGGTGGGTTCCTGCTGCAGCGAATGGCAGATGTTGGCGGCCAGGGGGATATGCGCCAGCAACTGCCGGCCGAAGATTTCCTGGCGCTCCTGCTGTTCGGCGCCAGCGTAGCGGCGGCCCACCGCGGTGAGCGCGATATCGCCCTGTTCGACGACCGCCAGGCCCAGCAGGCCCAGCGCCTCGTAGGCCGGGAACAATTCCTCGTCGGGCAGGCCGGCTTCCTCTGCCAGGCGCGGCAGGTCCGCCCTGCCGTTCAAGGGCGGCTCGGCCAGCAGCTCCAGCACGGCTTCCATGGTGCCAACATTGGCGTCGGGCAGGCGATAGGCCTGGTGCACCGGCGTGGGCGGCGCCCCGGCGGCCGTCGCGGGCAGCGGCTTGGCCGTCATCAGCGAATAAACCTGGTCCACCAGCGCGCGCACTTCCGGCGAGTCGGCGTTGCGCGGGCGCGGCAGCGTGACGTGGATTTCATCGCGCACGCGGCCGGGATCGCTGGCAAAGATCAGGATGCGGTCGGCCATCATGACCGCTTCCTCGATGTTGTGCGACACCACCAGGATGCCGCGCGTGCCCATGCGGCGTTCTTCCCACAGTTCCAGCATGTCGTCGCGCAGGGATTCACCGGTCAGCACGTCCAGCGCGGAGAAGGCTTCGTCCATGAGCAGCACGTCGGGATTGGTGGCCAGCGCGCGGGCGATGCCCACCCGTTGCCGCATCCCGCCGGACAGTTCGCGCGGCAAGGCGCCGCCGAAGCCGGCCAGGCCGATCAGCTCAAGCGCGGCCTCGGCGCGCTGTTCGCGTTCGGCGGGCGCCACGCCCTGCGCCTCCAGGCCCAGCGCGACGTTCTGCCGCACGGTCAGCCAGGGAAACAGCGCGAAGGACTGGAACACCATGGCGATGCCGGCGGCCGGACCATACAGCGGCTGCCCGCGATAGCGGATGGTGCCGTGGTCGGCCGGGATCAGGCCGGCCATGATGCGCAGCAGCGTCGACTTGCCAGAGCCCGATTTGCCCAGCAGCGCCACGATCTCGCCTTCCCGCAAATGAAAATCGACGCCCTCCAGCACCGAGCGGGTCGCGCCGTCGGCCGTGCGGAACATTTTGCTGACTCCGGTCAGCTCCAGCAGATTGTTCTGGACCATCATCGCTATCTGCTCCACTTTTCCGCCAATACATACAACCGGCGCCACAGCAACCGGTTCAAGCCCATCACGAACACGCACATCACGCCGATGCCCAGCGCGATGCGCGGGAAATCGCCGCGCGAGGTCATGTCGGCGATATAGCCACCCAGCCCGGTCGCGGTCAGCGTGGTCTTGCCCCAGGTCACGACCTCGGCGACGATGCTGGCGTTCCACGAGCCGCCGCTGGCCGTGATGGCGCCGGTCACGAAGCTGGGAAAGACCGCGGGCAGATAGAAGCGCCGCCACTTCAGCCATCCCTTCAGGCCCAGGTTGTCGGCGGCATAGCGCAGCTCGCTGGGAATGGTGGTCGCGCCGGCCACCACGTTGAACAAGATATACCACTGGGTGCCGAAGATGATCAGCGGGCTGAGCCAGATTTCCGGGTTCAGCCGGAAGGCGACGATGAAGATGACCGCCAGCGGGAAAAGCAGGTTGGACGGGAAAGCCGCCAGCAGCTGCGCCACCGCCTGCACACGCTGGGACCAGTTGGGCCGCAGGCCGATCATGATGCCCACGGGCACCCACACCAGGGAGGCCAGCGCGATCAACACCAGCACGCGCAGCAGCGTGATCAGGCCCAGGCCGAACACGCGCAGCACTTCGGACCAACCCACCTCGGCGTGCACGAACAACACCAGCCGCCACACGGCGATCAGCGCAAGCGCCGTCAGCACGGCGTCCACCGCGCGCTCGACATACGTGCTGCGGGTGCGCACGCGGGCGCGTACCGACGTCCCATCGTATTCGCGGCGAAACCAGCCCAGCACGCGTTGCGCCTGCTGCGCAAGCGCTTCGCTGCACGCCCGCGTCAGCCGGCCGCGCCGCAGCCAATCCAGCACCCAGGACTGCTGCGCGGTATTGCCCTGCGTATCCTCGAAGCGGAATTTGTCGGCCCAGGCCAGCAGCGGGCGAAAGAACAGCTGGTCGTACAGCAGGATGCCGATCGCCATGGCGACGATGGCGTAGACGATCGCATGCACGTTTTGCGCATCGATGGCGACCGCGATGTACGAACCGATGCCAGGCAGCTTGATGTCCTGGTTGGAGACGGTGATCGCTTCGGACGCCACCACGAAGAACCAGCCGCCGGACATCGACAGCATCATGTTCCATAGCAGCGCCGGCGTGGCGTAGGGCAGCTCCAGCCGCCAGAAGCGTTGCCACGCGCTGAGGCGGAACACGCGCGCCGCCTCGTTCAGTTCCGACGGCACCGTGCGCATGGACTGGTACAGGCTGAGCGCCATGTTCCAGGCCTGGGACGTGAAGATGGCGAAGATGGCGGCGCACTCCACCCCCAGCAGGCTGCCCGGAAACAGGGCGATGAAACCCGTGACCGTGATCGACAGGAAACCCAGGATGGGAATGGACTGCAGGATGTCCACCATGGGCACCAGGATCTTCTCCGCGGTGCGGGACTTGGAGGCGACCGCCGCGAAGACGAAGCTGAACACCAGCGACGCGCCCAGCGCCATGAACATGCGCAGCGTGGTCCGCAGCAGGTAATACGGCAGATAGGCAGGATCGAGCGAGATCGGCAGGGGCGTACCGACCGCATAAGGCTTGGCCATTTGCGAAGCCCCGAAGGCCAGCGCCGCCAGCACGCCCAGGATCAGGGGCAGCAAAGCCCAGTCCCATCGATTGGGACCGCGGCCGTCGGCGGATCGGACCGCCGGCTTGGAAACAAAAATCGGGTACATCCCTGCTCCCGCAGGCAAAGACAGGATGACGGACCGAGGCGCGGCATGCGCGCCCGCAAAGGCGTGCGCACGGTATCACGACGGCGCAACAGCGTCCACCGTGAAAACTTGACGCCATTCTGAATGCGACGCGCCAGGCCTATGGGGTGCAGTACAACGGCCCGCGACACGGCGATGCGTTGATTTTTCGTTTACGATCGTCGGCTTCTTCTTACACGAGCGATGCCGACTGCATGGCCACGCCTGACAATACCGATCGCCTGGTCACGCGGCCGGCCTTCGCCCATTTTCTGGCGGCGCGCTTCGCGGCCTCGCTGGCCTTCCAGATGGTTTCCGTCGCGGTCGGCTGGCAGATCTATGCCCTGACCGGCAGCGCGCTGGACCTGGGCCTGATCGGCCTGGCGCAGTTCGGCCCCATGCTGGCCCTGACGCTGGTGGTGGGCCACGTCGCCGACCGCTACGACCGGCGCAAGATCGTCGCGATCTGCATGGCGGTGGAGGCGCTGGCGGCCCTCGTGCTGGCCGCGGTGTCCCTGACGGGCCATGCGAATCACCAGATCGTGTATGTGGCCATCATCGCGATCAGCGCCGCGCGGGCCTTCGAATCGCCCACCCTGCCCGCCCTGATCCCGGCTGTGGTGCCCCGCGGGCTGATTCCGCGCGCCACCGCGCTGTCGACGTCCTCCAACCAGGTTGCGCAGATCGCCGGCCCGGCCCTGGGCGGCGTCGGCTATGCGCTGGGCGCGGGGTGGGTATATGCCGCGGCCGCGGCGTGCTACGTGGTGGGGCTTTGGTCCATGCTAAGCATGAAGACGGAAGGCGCGCCCGCACGCAAGGAACCGACCACGTGGCAGACCTTGTTCGCCGGCTTCACCTTCATCGCCAGCCGCCGCATCCTGCTCGGCACGCTGTCGCTGGACCTGTTCGCCGTTCTGCTGGGTGGCGCCACCGCGCTGCTGCCCGTGTTCGCCAAGGACATCCTGCAGGCCGGGCCCTGGGCACTGGGCGCGCTGCGCGCCGCGCCCGCCGTCGGCGCCGCGGCGACCGCCCTGGTCCTGGGCCGCAAAAGCCTGGGCGGCAACATCGGCATGACGCTGTTCGGCGCACTGTTCCTGTTCGGCTTGGCCACGGTCGTCTTCGGCTATTCAAGGTCCATCCCGGTTTCCGTGGCGGCGCTGGTGCTGCTGGGCGCGGCCGACTCCATCAGCGTGGTGGTGCGTTCCTCGCTGGTGCAGTTGAATACGCCCAACGACATGCTTGGGCGCGTCAGCGCGATCAACATGCTGTTCATTGGGACGTCCAACCAGTTGGGGGAATTCCGCGCGGGCGTCATGGCCGAGGCCACCGGCGCCGTGGCGGCCGTGGTGCTGGGGGGCTTCGGCACCATCGCTGTGGCCGGCTTGTGGATGTGGTGGTATCCGGAGCTGCGCAATCTGCGTTCGCTGGACGACGTGCCGCATCACTGAAGCGCCACGCAGCCATGCCGGCGACCCGCGCCGGCCCGGCTGGCGGCGCCGTGCGGGCGCGGCGTGGCCCGTTGTAGAATCGGGGACGGACGATTCCCGCCCTTTCCCGCAAAGTGCCCGCCATGACCGATCGCGTATTCGTTTTCCTCGGCGCCCTGAATATGTTCCTGGCTGTCGGCGCGGGGGCCTTCGGCGCGCATGGTCTGCGCCGCGTCCTGTCCCCCGACATGCTGGCCGTCTGGCAAACCGCCGTGACTTACCACATCGCCCACGCGCTGGGTCTCCTGGCCATCGGCGCCCTGAGCGCGCGCTACGGGCACGGCACGGGCATCTGGACCGCCGCCGGCTGGCTGATGTTCGCCGGGATCGTGCTCTTCAGCGGCAGCCTGTACGTGCTTTCGGGCACCGGCATCCGTTGGCTGGGCGCGGTCACGCCAGTGGGCGGCGCGGCGTTCCTGGCGGCATGGGCCCTGGTTGCGTGGCAGGCCTGGCGCACGATCGCCCCTGACTGAGCACTGCCATGCCGCCACCTGCCACGGCCCGCCGCCCGGCGAGCGCGGGGATCCTCTGCATCCTGTGCGGCATGCTGTGCCTGACGATCAGCGACGCCATCGCCAAGTGGCTGGGTGCAAGCTACCCGCCCACCCAGATCCTGTTCCTGCGCTGCGCCATCGCCCTGCCTTTCGTCGCGGCCATCGTGCTGGCGCTGGGTGGCAGGCAGGCGCTGCGCACGCGCCACCCCGGCATCCATCTGCTGCGCGGCGCGATCAATGTGGTCTCCGCCAGCGCCTTCTACGCCAGCCTGCGCTATCTGCCTTTCGCGGAAGCCACGGCCATTTCCTATGCGGCGCCGCTGTGCGTCACGCTGCTGTCCGTCTTCGTCCTGAAGGAACGCGTCGACGCCCTGCGCTGGGGCGCCATCGGCCTGGGCTTCGTCGGCGTGCTGCTGATCGTGCGTCCCGGCACGGCGAGCTTCCAGCCCGCGGCCCTCCTGCCCCTGGTGACGGCCGTGCTCTACGCCGCGATGATGCTCACCGCGCGGGCCATCGGCCCCGGCGAAAGTTTCCTGACAATGGCCCTGTATATCGTCGTGGCGCAGCTGGTGTGTACCGCGACGACCCTGCCGTGGTTCTGGCACAGGCCCGATCCCGCCCATTGGCCCTTCTTCGCCGGCGTCGCGCTGTTCAGTACGCTGGGCCTGTCCCTGATCACCCAGGCCTTCCGGATCGCGCCCGCCTCGGTGGTGGCGCCCTTCGATTACACGGGACTGCTGTGGGCCACCCTGCTGGGCTGGGTGTTCTGGCAGGAAACACCGGACGCCACCACCTGTATCGGCGCGGCCGTCATCGTGGCCGCCGGCTTGTCCATCATCCTGCGCGAGACGATGCGGCCGAGGCGCAAGGCGCGCCAATAACCGCATACAGCCGCCACGCCAGGCCCAATCCCAGGACCAGCAGCGTCGCGATCAATCCCGCGACGCCATTCCAGCCGGCAACTTCCCAGCATTTGCCGCCGACGGATCCCAACACGCTGGAGCCCAGGTAATAGGCCAGCAGATACAGCGAGGCCGCCTGCGCCTTGTAGCCGCGCGCCAGCTGGCCGACCCAGCCGCTGGCGACGGCATGCGCCGCGAAAAAACCGAAGGTCGCCAGGATCACGCCGGCAATCACCAGCAACAGCGCGGGCGATAGCGTCAGCAGCGTTCCCACCAACATGGTGCCCACGCCCAGGCACAGCATCAGGCCACGCCCGTGACGGTCGGCCAGGCGGCCGAACAGCGCCGAGGCGAATATGCCCACCACGTAGACGGTAAAGATGGCGCTGATCGCGGCCTGGCTGAGCGAGTACGGCGGCGCCAGCAGGCGAAAGCCGGCATAGTTGTAGATGGTGACGAAGCCGCCCATCAGCAGGAACGCCAGCGCGAACAGCGACAGCAGGTTGACGTCGACCAGGTGCGTCATGATGCCGGTACGCGCGGCCTGCCACCCGCCACCGCGCTGGGGCGTGAAATGGCGCGATGCGGGCAGGCTCATGACGAACAGGAGGGCTGAACCGATACCTAGCGCGCCGACCACCATCATCGCGACGCGCCAATCGAAGTAGTCGGCCACCAGGCCGGTCATCACGCGGCCCGCCATGCCGCCGAAGGCGCTGCCGCCGATGTACAGCCCCATGGCGAACCCCAGGTCCGACGGCGCGACTTCCTCCGCCAGGTAGGCCATGGCGACCGCCGGCACGCCGCCCAGCACCAGGCCCTGCAAGCCCCGCACCGCCAGCAGCGCGTGCCACGTCGGCGTCAGTGCGACCAGCAGGGTCAGGATGCCCGATGCGAACAGCGAGGCGGCCATGATCCCCTTGCGCGGCAGGCGGCTGGACCAGAAGCCCACGATGAAGATCGCCACCGCCAGCAACCCCGTCGTCAGCGACAGCGACAGGCTGCTCTGCGTGGGCGTGATGCCGAAGTGGGTGGTGAACAGCGGCAGCAGCGGCTGCACGCAATACATCAGCGAAAAGGTGGAAAAGCCGGCGGCGAACAGCGCCCAGTTGGTGTTGCGGTAACCCGGGGTGCCGCGCCTGTGGCGCGGCGGCGCATCCGCGCCCTGCGGCGCGCTACGCGTGGTCGATGGCGAAGTCATGAGGAGGAAAAAACGGCATACCCACCGGCCCGAAGACCTCCCCGGACCGAAAAAACCCCGCGCCGCCCCGATAACTCGGCTTGCTGTCCCCAAGGGGGCTTTTTGGGCCCTGGGGCGGCCCCAAGGCAAAAAAAAACGGCGCGGCGCCAGGCGCTACAGTAGGACGAATCCGCCCTCGTTGTCCAATCGCGCGCTGGCAGACCAGGCGTTGTCGAGCCCATGGAAGGACATCGCCGCGCGACTGTCGCGGCGCGAGGCCGGAGGGGCGGCGCAACGCCGCGTCCTCAGTCGCCCGCGCCGGAAAAGTGCCGATGCAGCACGTCGCGGATGCGCGGGTGGCCGGCGGCCTGGTCGGCCACCGCCGCCAGCCGGGGACAATGCTCGTCGAACCAGGGACGGCGTGGGCGCCAGTGGGTCATGACGGTCACGTACAGGTCCAGCGCGCTGAGCTGGTCACCCAGGATGTGGGGTTCGCTGACTTGCTCCTCCAGGCTGCGCCAGAGCAATTCGCGCCGCGCATCGGTATTTGCGCGCAGCTTGCGCGCCGCCTCGCCGTCGCCGGTCCAGCGCGCGGGATCGTCACCGTAGGTGAAGGTGGGATAAATGGCCGCGGCCAGCCGCACCAGCATTTCGAAGAACCGCGCACGCTGCAGGCTGCCCGCCGCGGGCGCCAGGTTGGCATGCGGCGCGGCGTCGTTCAGGTGCAGGATCATGGCCGCGCTTTCCGTCATCACGGCGCCGCCGGGCAGGATGAGCGTGGGCACCTGGCCGAGCGGATTGAGCCGCAGCAGCCGGTCGCGCCCCGGGCCGGGTTTCAGGTAAGGGACATCGGTGATGCGGCTGTCCAGCCCGGCCAGCCGCAGCGCGGCCTCGACGATCGCCGAACCGCAACCGCGCGAACCGATCAATTCGTAGTGCGTCATGGCGGCGCTCCCCTGCGAGTATTCCCCCGCGGCCCGCGTGGCGGCAAATGCTGAGAAAACTGTACACCGCCGCCGCGCCGGCGGGCGCATCAGGACGTAACCGGATTACCGAAAACCGGCGCCGGTTCGCCGGCGATGACCGTCCGGAGCACCGCCAGGAAGCGGCGCGCCATGAGCGGCAAGGGCTGCAGGTCGGAATAGGTCGCCCAGATGCCTACCTGGGCCGCGGGCGCGATCGGCCGCACGGCCACCGAGCGCCGCAATTCGGGACCGACGCACCAGGCATCCACCATGGCCGGCCCCAGGCCCTGCTGCACGAAGGCTGCGGCCATCACGGGCGAATGCACTTCCACCGCTGCCGCGTGCGGCGGCGTGCCGCCGAAGAATTCCGCCAGCACCCGGCCCAGCGGCGCTTCGGCGGGATAGCCTACCCAATCCACCGAGCAGAAATCCTGCGGCCGCACCACGGGCCGCGCGGCGAGCGCATGGCCAGGCGGCAGGATGCAGACGACGTCCGTGCGCCCCAGCTCCACCGCAACCAGGTTGGGATGATCCGGGGGCCGCATCGACACGGCGATGTCGGCATGGCCGCCGAGGAAATGCCCCGCCAGTTCGTCGAAGGTGGCGCTGCGGTAATCGACGCGGACGTGGGCCTTGGCCGCACGCAGCTCGCGCAGGGCGATGGGGATCATGCGCTGGCCGAAGCTGGCGCTGGACACCACCCGCAGCATGCCCGCGCCGGCCTCGCCCAGGCTGGTCGCCAGCTCGTTGACGCGCTGGATCCCGCCGTACACCTGCTCCACTTCCGCATACAGGCGGCGCGCTTCGGCCGTTGGCGTCAGGCGGCTGCGGGAGCGCTCGAACAGCGGATAGCGCAGCCGGCTTTCCATCAGCGCCAGCACGCGGCTGATGGCCGGCTGCGACACATGCAGCATGCGGCCCGCGCCGCTGATGGAACCGGACAACATGATGGCGCGGAAGACTTCGATCTGGCGCAGGTTCAGCGGCGGACGTGTCCCGGCATCGCCGCCGCGCGGCGCGCTGCCTTCCAGCATGGGATCGTCTTCGTGCATGCCCTGTCCCGGTTCGACGGCCGCGCCGCCGCGGCGATGCCGCGGGGCCACGCCCAGGCTTGGTTGGATAACGCGCGATTATAGGTTTTCCATATTTTTTGATATGCGGCCGGCACGCGGGCGGTGGTACGGTGTCGGGTTTCACCCAACCACGCACACCCAAACCAAACAAGGGGAATGGACCATGTCCACGTTCACGCAGTTCCGCCGCTGGGCCGTCGCGGCAGCCCTGGCCACCGTCGCCGGCAGCGCAGCCGCCGCGGGCGCCAACTGGCCGGATCATACGGTCACCTTCGTCGTCCCGTCCGCCGCGGGTGGATCGCCGGATGTCCTGTCGCGCCTGATCACCACGCAGCTGTCCAAGCAGACCAATGCGTCGATCATCGTGGAAAACCGTCCCGGCGCGGCCGGCAACATCGGCATCAACCTGATCAAGCGCGCGGCGCCGGACGGCTATACGATCGGCTACGGCAACATCAACACGCTGGCCGTCAATCTGTCGCTGTTCAAGAAACTGCCCTATGACGTGGACAAGGACCTGGAGCCGGTCATCCACATGTTCGACCTGTACAACGTATTGATCGTGCCGGAGAGCTCGCCCGCCCACAGCGTGCAGGACCTGATCGCCCTCGCCCGCAAGAACCCGGGCAAGCTTTCCTACGGCGCGCCCGGCGTCGGCACCACCGGCCATATGGGCGGCGAGCTGTTCAAGAGCATGGCCAAGATCGACGTCATGTTCATTCCCTACAACGGCGGCCCCGCGGCCATCCAGGACCTGCTGGGCGGACGCATCGACTACCTGTTCGCCAACTCCTCCGAAGCCGGCCCCCTGGTCAAGAGCGGCAAGGTGCGCGCCCTCGGCGTCAGCAGCCTGAAGCGCCTGGACCTGTTCCCGGATGTGCCCACGCTGGACGAGGCCGGCCTGAAGGGCTACGAGACCGTCGCCTGGGGCGGCGTGGTCGCGCCCCACGGCACGCCCAAGGACGTCGTTGCCAAGATCAACGCCGATATCGAACAGGCGCTGAAGGCACCGGAAGTCCGCGAAGGCCTGGCCACCCTGGGCGCCGTGCCCGCCGGCGGCAGCCCGGAGGACTTCAAGAAGCTGATGAACAGCGAAACCGCCAAGTGGCGCGAAATCATCGAAACCGCCAAGATCGAGAAACTGGACTAGAGGGTGTAACGGGTGGAACCCACTCCCGAAGCGCTACGCGCTCCCCCTCAAGGGGGCGACGCCAGCGGACCGGGGGGAAACCCACCCCGAGCGCTACGCGCTCCCCCTCAAGGGGGCGACGCCGGCGGACCGGCAAAGCCGGCTCCGCGGCGTCCCCGGTCGGGCTAGACCCTTTCATGCGATGCGCGTAGCGCTGTGGAGTACTGATATGAACGCTGACTTAATCCTGCGCAACGCCACCGTGATCGACGGCAGCGGCAAGGCGCGCTATGTCGCCGACGTCGCCATCGCCGGCGAGCGCATCGCCGGCATCGGCAGCTTCGACGCGCCGGACGTTCCGGCGCTGGACGCGCGGGGTCGGGTTCTCGCCCCCGGCTTCATCGATTCCCATACCCACGACGACGGCTACCTGCTGGCGCATCCGGACATGACGCCCAAGGTGTCGCAGGGCATCACCACCGTCGTCACGGGCAACTGCGGCGTCAGCCTGGCGCCCCTGGTCGCGGAGCAGATTCCCCAGCCGCTGGACCTGCTGGGACCGCCGTCGCTGTTCCGCTTCAAGCGCTTCGCCGACTGGCTGCAGGCACTGCGCGCGGCGCCGGCGGCGGTCAACGTCATCCCCCTGGTCGGCCACACCACGCTGCGCGTGGCGGCCATGAGCGATACCGGGCGTGCGGCCACCGGCGAAGAGATCGCGGCCATGCGCGCGATGATGGAAGAAGCCATGGCGGCCGGCGCCTTCGGCATGTCCACCGGCACCTTCTATCCGCCGGCCGCGCACGCGCCCACGGACGAGATCATCGAGGTGGGCGCGCCCATCCGCGCGCGCGGCGGACTGTACGCGACGCACTTGCGCGACGAGGCCGACCACATCGTCCCCGCCATGGAGGAAGCCCTGGCGATCGGCCAGGCGCTGGACTGCCTGGTGGTGTTTTCGCATCACAAGCTGGCCGGCGAAAAGAACCATGGGCGCTCTGCCGAGACCCTGGCCCTGATGGAGCGCGCGGGCGCCATGCAGCCGGTCTGCCTGGACTGCCACCCCTATCCCGCCACGTCGACCATGCTGCGCCTGGATCGCGTGCGCATTTCGCGTCGCACGATGATCACCTGGTCCAAGGGTTACCCGGAGGCGAAGGGGCGCGATTTCGCGGACGTCATGCAGGAACTGGGGCTGAGCGACGAGGAAACGCTGAAAAAGCTGTCCCCCGCCGGCGCGATCTATTTCCTGCTGGACGAAAAGGACGTCAAGCGCATCATGACCCATCCGCTGGCGATGGTGGGCTCGGACGGCCTGCCGTTCGATCCGCATCCGCACCCCCGGCAATGGGGCACTTTCACCAATGTGCTGCGCACCCTGGTGCGGGAGCAGTCCCTGCTTTCCCTGGAAGAAGCCGTCCACAAAATGACGGGCCAGGCCGCCCGCAACTATGGGCTGGCCGAGCGCGGCCTGCTGCAACCGGGCTATTATGCCGATCTGGTCCTGTTCGACCCTGACCGCGTCTCCGACCGCGCCACCTTCGAACAGCCTGTCCAGGTCAGCCAGGGCATCGAGGGCGTCTGGGTCAACGGACGCCGGGTCTGGAACGACGGCGCCGCGGGCGCTGAACGTCCCGGCAAGGTCCTGGCGCCTACCCGAAAACCGGAGTCATTGCAGTGAACGACGCGCATCCCGGCTGCTATCTGGGCATCCTGGGCGGCATGGGCCCGATGGCCGGCGCCGCCTTCGCCCTGCGGCTGTCCGCCCTTACCCCCGCCGACCGCGACCAGGACCATATCCCGGCCGTGCTGCTGAACGATCCGCGTGTGCCCGACCGTACCGCCGCCACACGAGGCGGCGAGGATCCCCTGCCCTATCTGCTGCGCGGCATCCGGTTCCTGAACGACAGCGGCGCGCGCCTGATCGCCATTCCCTGCAATACCGCGCACCTGTGGTACGACCAGATGGTGCAGGCCTCGCGTGCGCCGGTGCTGCATATCATTGAATCCGTCGTCGAGGATTTGCACCGGCGCGGCATCCGCGCGGGCCGGATCGGGCTGATGGGCACCGAGGCCACGCTGCGCCTGGGCCTGTACCAGCGCCACCTGGAGCGCCACGGCTATGAATGCGTGGTGCCGACCGAGGAAGAACAGGTCGCCTATTGCACCAAGTCCATTCTGGCGGTCAAGGCGAACCGGCTGTCCGAGGCCTACGAGCCCGCCGCCGCCTGCGTACGCCTCCTGGAATCGCGCGGCGCCGTGGCGGTCGCCCTGGGCTGCACCGAGCTGCCCCTGGCGATCCCGCACGACCGCCGCCAGGAATTCGATGTACCGATGACGGATTCCATCGACGCGCTGGCGCTGGCCGTCATCCAGCGCTATCAGGCGGACCAGGCCACGGGTCAGTCGCGGGCGGCCTGAGCCGCGCAACGGCGCGCCCGCCGGTGTCCCGCACCGGCGGGCGCGCGCCGATCGGCGGCCGCCGTCATCCCTGGCCCATCGCCTTACCCGCCCAGATACGCCTTGCGCACGTCCGCGTTGGCCAGCAGGTTGGCGCCCGTGTCGTGCAGCACGACCTTGCCGTTTTCCAGCACATAGCCGCGATCGGCCACCTGCAGCGCCTTGTTGGCGTTCTGCTCCACCAAGAATACGGTCACGCCCTGGTCGCGGATGGTGCGCACGATCTCGAAGATCTGCGCGATGATCAGGGGCGCCAGGCCCAGCGTGGGTTCGTCCAGCAGCAGCAGGCGCGGCCGCGACATCAGCGCGCGCCCGATGGCCAGCATCTGCTGTTCGCCCCCGGACATCGTGCCGGCGCGCTGCTCGGCCCGCTCCTGCAAGCGCGGGAACAGGTCGTACACGTATTCCAGGCCCTTCTGGATCTCCGTCCGACTGGAAAAGAACCCGCCCATCATCAGGTTTTCCGCCACGGTCAGGTCCTTGAACACCCGCCTGCCCTCGGGAGAAATCGCGATGCCGCCGCGCATGATGCGCGACGTCTCCATCCGCGTGATATCGCGTCCCTGGAAGGTGATCGCCCCCGACTTGGCTTGCGGATTGCCGCATACGGTCATCAGCATCGTCGTCTTGCCCGCGCCGTTGGCGCCGATCAGCGTGACGATCTCGCCTTCCTCCACGGTCACGGACACACCCTTGAGCGCCTGAATCGCGCCGTAGTAGGTGTGCACGTTTTCCAGCTTCAGCATTACTCTTCTCCCAGGTACGCCTTGATGACGCGCTTGTCGCTACGCACCGCCTGGGGCGTGCCGGTCATGATGGGCTTGCCATGCTCCATGACAAGGATGCGATCCGAAATGCCCATGATCAGGCTCATGTCGTGTTCGATCAGCAGCACCGCCACGCCGAATTCCCGGCGCAGCCGGTCGATCAGGCGCTGCAGCTCCTGCTTTTCCTGGGGGTTCAGGCCGGCGGCCGGCTCGTCCAGCATCAGCAGGCGCGGCTTGGTGATCATGCAACGCGCGATTTCCAGCCGGCGCTGGTGGCCGTAGGCCAGGTTGCCCGCTTCGCGGTTGGCATATTGCCGCAGCCCCATGAAATCCAGCCACTGGGCGGCGCGCGACAGGGCATCGACTTCCGCCTGCCGATAGGATTTCAGCTTCAGCAGGCCGGGCAACAGACGGGTTTCGACCTGGGTGTGCTGGGCCACCAGCAGGTTTTCCAGCACCGTCAGCTGCTTGAACAGGCGCACGTTCTGGAAGGTGCGCACCAGGCCATGGCGCGCGACCACATGGCTGGACAGGCCGGTGATGCGCTGGCCGTCCATGACGATGTCGCCGTCGGTCGGCTTGTAGAAGCCGCCCACGCAGTTGAACACCGTCGTCTTGCCCGCGCCGTTCGGGCCGATGATGGCGAATACTTCGTCGCTCTTGACGTCGAATTCGACGTT
The DNA here is from genome assembly GCF_001704295.1 of Bordetella sp. H567. Lineage (NCBI taxonomy): Bacteria > Pseudomonadati > Pseudomonadota > Betaproteobacteria > Burkholderiales > Alcaligenaceae > Bordetella > Bordetella sp. H567. Next base: position 2,434,134 of record NZ_CP012334.1, on the reverse strand, counting down.
GTCCACGGCGAGCAGGCCGCCGAAGCGCATGCGCAGGCCGGATACTTTCAATAGCACGTCGCTCATTTGCCCAGCTCCACGTGAGGACGCTTCATCGGCAGCAGCCCCTGCGGACGCCACATCATCATCAGGACCATCACCAGGCCGAACATCAGCATGCGGTATTCGGCGAATTCGCGTGCCAGTTCCGGCAGTACCGTCAGCAGGATGGCCGCCAGGATGACGCCCACCTGCGAGCCCATCCCGCCCAGCACGACGATGGCCAGGATCAACGCGGATTCGATGAAGGTGAAGGACTCGGGGTTGACCAGGCCCTGCCGCGCGGCGAAGAACGCACCGCCGAAGCCGGCGAACATGGCGCCCAGGGTGAAAGCGGACAGCTTGATCCGCGTCGGATTCAGGCCCAGGGAGCGGCAGGCGATTTCGTCCTCCCGCAAGGCTTCCCACGCGCGGCCCACGGGCATGCGCTTGAGCCGCGTGGCGACGAACAGCGTGATCAGCGCCAGCATCAGCGCCGTCAGGTACAAGTAGATGATGACGTGCTGGTTCTGGAAAGTCAGGCCGAGCAGCTCATGGAAGGTCTTCTGCCCTTCCACGCTGGCCGTGCGCGCCATCTCGAAACCGAATACCGAGGGCTTCGGGATGCCGGAAATGCCGTCCGGGCCGCCGGTCAGCCAGTTCAGGTTGATCAGCAGCAGGCGGATGATCTCGCCGAAGCCCAGCGTCACGATGGCCAGGTAGTCGCCGCGCAGGCGCAGCACGGGAAAACCCAGCACGAAGCCGAACAGCGCCGCCACCGCACCGGAAAACGGCAGCGATTCCCAGAAGCTCCAGCCGCCCCAGTGATACAGCAGCGCGTAGGTATAGGCGCCCACCGCGTAGAAGCCCACGAATCCCAGGTCCAGCAGGCCGGCGAAACCCACGACGATATTCAGGCCCAGGCCCAGCATGACGTAGATCAGCACCAGCGTGGCGATATCCACCGCGCCGCGATCGCTGAAGAACGGCCAGACGATCGCGACGACCACGATGGCCACCATCAGCCATTTGTGCCGCTGCGCCGGCGCGGCGGGCAAGGTCGGCAGCTCGCGCTTCAAGCGCTTGAACGGCAGCGCCAGCCAGGGGCGCAGCAACTGCCCGACGAAGACGACCGCCATGGCGATCAGCACGTTGCTCCAGTGCGGATTCATCAGCGTGCGCGCGCCCTGGCGCACCAGCTGCAGGCCGAACACCGGCGTGACGATGAAGGCGGTCAGGATGGCCGCGATGAATGCATTCTTGATGTGATTCGCCATCAGACTTTTTCCACCTCGGGTTTGCCCAACAAGCCGGTGGGGCGGAACAGCAGGATCAGGACCAGCAGCAAGAAGGCGATGATGTCCTTGTACTGTGACGAGATATAGGCCGCGGCGAACGTTTCGACCAGCCCCAGCAAGGCGCCGCCCAGCATGGCGCCGGGAATGCTGCCGATGCCGCCCAGCACCGCGGCCGTGAAGGCCTTGATGCCGACGATGAAGCCGATGAAGGGATTGAGCTTGCCGATGGTGAGCGCGATCAGCACGCCGCCCACGGCCGCCAGCACCGCGCCCAGCACGAAGGTGAACGAAATGACGCGGTTGGTATCGATGCCCAGCAGGTTGGCCATGTGCATGTCCTGCGAACACGCACGCGAGGCGCGCCCCATGCGCGAATACTTGATGAACAGCGAGAGCACGATCATCAGCACGATGGTCACCACGATGATCATGATGCGCGAGTACGGCACCGTCACGTCGAACTTGCTGCCCATCGTGAAATTCACCGCGCCGAAGATGATATTGGGCACCGCCATGTCGCGCGCGCCCTGCCCCAGCGCCATCCAGTTCTGCAGGAAGATCGACATGCCGATGGCGGAGATCAGCGCCACCAGGCGCGGGCTGCCGCGTAAGGGCCGGTACGCCACCCGTTCGACCGCGAACCCGTAGATCCCCGTGACGGCCATCGCGGCGATCAGCATCGCCGCCACGATCAGCGGCACCGGGGCCCCGCTTTGCGTGCCGATGGCGGTCAGCGTCACCAGGCCGACATAGGCGCCGATCATGTAGATCTCGCCATGCGCGAAGTTGATCATGCCGATGATGCCGTACACCATCGTGTAGCCGATGGCAATAAGGGCATAGATGGCGCCCAGCGACAGTCCATTGAAGAACTGTTGCGTCAGTTGGGGAAGAAGATCAGACATGTCTTATGTAGGCTCCAAATAGCACCGGCCCCGGTAATACGACCCGGAGCCGGAAACCTGGGCGTTCGAATGAGGGCCCCTGGCACGGGGCAGTCACCATTACAACGGCGTTTTCTTACCGTTCTTGTCCCATTTGAATACCGCGAATTCGAAGTTTTTCAGGTCGCCCTTCGCATCGTATTCGACCTTGCCGATGGCGGTGTTGAAAGGGTGTTGATGCATGTAGTCCGCGACCTTGTTCGGATCCTCGCCCACGGCGTTGATGCTGTCCGCCAGGATCTGCACCGCCGCGTAGGCCGGCATCTGGAAGGCGCCGTCCGGATCGCGCTTCTTGTCCTGGAAGGCCTTCACGATGCCCTCGTTGCCGGGCAGCTTGGTGAAGTCCGACGGCAGGGTCACCAGCAGGCCGTCGATGGCCGGGCCGGCGATGGCGACCAGGTCCTGGTTGGCCGTGCCTTCAGGTCCCATGAACTGCACATTCAGGCCCTGTTCACGCGATTGGCGCAGCAGCAGGCCCAGCTCCGGGTGATAACCGCCGAAATAGACGAAGTCCACGCCGGCCGACTTCAGCTTGGTGATGACGGCGGAATAATCGCTGTCGCCGACATTGATGCCCTCGACCATGACGACGTTCACACCGTCTTTCCTCAGCGTTTCCTCTACCTGCTTGGCCACGCCGGCGCCGTACGTCTGTTTGTCATTCAGCACCGCAACCTTCTTCGGCTTGACGTTCTTGGCGATGTAGTTCGCGGCGAACGGCCCCTGCTGGTCGTCGCGGCCGATCGTGCGGAAGAAGTAATGCGGCTTGATGGTGTCCGTGACCAGCGGCGAAGTGGCGCCCGGGGTGATGCCGACGATATGTTCCTGTTCGTAGACGTTCACGGCAGGAACCGTCACGCCCGAACAGGCATGGGCCACGGCGAACTTGGCGCCGGAATTGACGACGCGGTTGGCGGCCGGCACGGCCTGCTTGGGCTCGCAGCCGTCGTCGATGAGGATGGGTTCGAGCTTCTTGCCCTTGACGCCGCCCTTGGCGTTGATGGTCTCGATGGCGGTCAACGCGCCGGCCTGGATCTGGTCGCCGTACTGCGTGTTGGCACCCGTCATGGGTTGGGGAATGCCGATCTTGATGGTATCGGCGGCATGCGCGGCGCCGGCGAGCATTAGCGCCCCCAGCGTGAGCGCGATCGGGGTCAGGCGTTGCAGCTTATTCATGCGAGAGATCTCCGCTAGGGTTGAGCGACTCTGCACGTACCGGCCGTCCGGAAGGATGTTCCTGGCCGCCTATCGTGCATCACCGGCTTCTTGGGCAAACCACGATGTGGCGCGTATTCTGAAAGCTGCCATACGGGCTGTCACTGGGTGTATTCCCCAATATCGCTGAAACTGTATGGGCTCGGTGACGGAGCAAGGATACAGCAGTTGCACACACTCATAACAGCTGAAGGTAACGGCTCCTTGCAGCCTGCGCGGCATCCCGCTGCGACGCCGCCGGCGCCTGGCGATGCGCCAGCGCTGTTAAGGCCTTCCAGCGTCGACAAGCCCTAGCCGGCCACCCCGAAAAGCGACCCCACCCCAGCGGTCACTCCCATCGCGGCGATGCCCAATAGCGAGACCCGCGCCACCGCCCTCGTCTTGGGCGCGCCGCCCGCCCACGCCGCCACCGCGCCCAGCAAGGCCAGGCACGCCACCGACCCTAGCGCGACCGCGGGCAACTGCCAATCAGGCCGCCGCACCAGCAAGGCCAGGACGAGGGGCAACGCCGCGCCCGTCGCGAAGCTCAGCGCCGATGCCACGGCGGCCTGCACGGGACGCGCGCGCGTGACTTTGGAAATACCCAGTTCGTCGCGCGCATGCGCATCCAGGGCATCATGGGCGGTCAAGGCCTGGGCGACCTGCATCGCCAGGGCGGGCGGCAGCCCGCGGTTGACGTAGATATCCGCCAGTTCCTGCAGTTCCACCGCCGAATTGCGCAACAGCGAACTCTGTTCCAGCTGCAGATCGGCGCGTTCGACGTCCGACTGTGACTTGACGGAAACGTATTCGCCCGCCGCCATGGACAGCGCGCCGGCGACGAGACCGGCCAGGCCGGCCGTCAGGATGGCGCCATGGCTGCCCTGGGCGGCGGCCACGCCGGCGATCAGGCTGGCCGTCGAGACGATGCCGTCATTGGCCCCGAGCACGGCGGCGCGCAGCCACCCGCTGCGATGGATACGATGAAAATGCGAAGCCGGCATGGGTACCTCGGACCTGTCGATACGAAAACGAGCGTTGCCCTCCCGGGGCCGTGACCCGGCAGGGGCAAGCGGACGAATCGCCGAGATACTACGCCGAACCGCTCAATCCGGCTTGTACAGTTTCAGGATGCTGGAAAAATCCAGCTTGCCATGCCCCGCGGACCCATGCATGGCGTACAGATTCCGGGCCAGCGCACCCAGCGGAATGGCGGCACGGGTAGCCTGCGCGGCCTCCGCTGCCAGGCCCAGGTCCTTCAGCATGAGATCGCTGCCGAATCCTCCGGCATAGCCCTTGGACGCCGGCGCATGATCCATCACCCCTGGCCAGGGGTTGTACAGTTCGGTGGCCCAGTTGCGGCCCGAGCTCTTGGCGATGATGTCTGAAAGCACTTTGGGGTCCAGGCCGTTGGCCACGCCCAGTGCCAGCGCTTCGGCGGTGCCGGCCATCAGGACGCCGAGCAGCATGTTGTTGCATATCTTTGCCACTTGACCCGCGCCCGCCGGCCCCGCGTGGAAGATGTTCTTGCCCATTTGCTCCAGCACGGGCCGCGCGCGCGCCAGCGCGTCCGCCTCGCCGCCCACGATGAAGGTCAGCGTGCCCGCGGCCGCCCCGGCGGTGCCGCCCGACACCGGCGCATCCAGCATCGATATGCCGCGTGCCCGCGCGGCGGCCGCCACCTTGCGCGCAGTCTCCGGCGCGATGGTGCTGCACTCGATCACCAAGGCCTGCGGATCGATGTGTGCCAGCAGATCGTCGCCCAGGTACAGGCTGTCGACGTGCTGGCTGGCGGGCAGCATGGTGATGACGATGTCGGCGCCCGACACCGCGTCGCGGGCCGACGCCGCGGCCTGCGCGCCGGCCTGCGCCAGCCTGTCCATGCTGGCCGGAACCAGGTCGTGAACCGCCAGTTCGCGGCCCGCCTTGACCAGGTTCAAGGCCATCGGCGCGCCCATGTTGCCCAACCCGATGAATGCGATCTTGCTCACGGCTGTCTCCTTTGCTTGGTTATCGGCATCCGGCCGCCGCGCGTCATCCCATCTGTCCGGCGATCCGGCGCATCCTGCCTATGGCTCGCCCAGGTCCGCCAGGGGATGCGGCTGGCCTTCCGGCCAGGGCTCCTCGAAGAACTTCAGCACCCATTGCTTGTCCGCCGCTTCGATGGTCGCCGGGTTCCAGCGCGGCTTGCGGTCCTTGTCGATCAGCAAGGCGCGGATGCCTTCCGCGAAGTCACCGTGCGCGGCCGCCTGCAGCGCCGCCACGTATTCGGCGCGGAACACGTCCTCCAGTGATCGCTGCCGCATGCGCAGCAGCAGCGTGAAGGCCAGCCGCGCCGTGCCCGGCGACCCGGCCAGCATCGTGCGCGCGGCCTTCGACAGCCAGGGAGTGTCATGCTCGGCCAGGGAGGCAATGTTCTCGTAGATTTCCTCCAGATCGGTACCGGCGCAAAGCTGGTTGATCTGGAAGGAATGCTGCTTCAGCGGACCGGGCGCCAGGCCCTCCGCCGGCTCCAGGGCAAGCAAGGCCTGGCGCAGCAGGCCGTCGTTGATGGAGCGCGGCGCGAAGTTCCGCCCTTCCTCGCCGACGCCGATGGACCCCGCGCTGCCTGCCCAGGGCAGCGTCTGCAGCTGGTCCAGCAGATGCGGCCAGTCGGCCTGCCGGACATGGAAATCCGCCAGCCCGGCAAAAAAGGCATCGGCAGGATTCAGCTGCGCGCCGGTAAGGGCCAGGAACACCCCCGCATTGCCCGGCATGCGATTCAGCAGCCAGCTGCCGCCGACGTCCGGGAAAAGGCCGATGCTGATTTCCGGCATGGCCAGCTTGGCGGTCTCGCTGACCACGCGATGGCTCGCGCCCATCATGAGGCCGATGCCACCGCCCATGACAAAACCATTACCCCAGCACAGGACCGGTTTCGGATAGGCATGGATGCGGTAATCCAACCGGTATTCGACTTCGAAGAACTCCCGCGCGTAGCGGTTTGCCCACGGATCGCTGGGCGGTGCTTCGCGCATGCTGCGATACAGGCCGTGCAGATCGCCGCCCGCGCAGAAGGCCTTGTCGCCCGCGCCCTGCAGCACCACCACCGCCACGCGCGGATCCGCCGCCCAGGCCGCCAGGCGCTGGTCCAGCATGTGGGCCATGTCCAGCGACAGGCCATTCAATGTCTGCGGCACATTCAGCGTGGCCACGCCTATGCGCATCCCGTTTTCGGTCGGACGTTCCTCGAAAAGCACCGGCTCGTTCATCGCAAGTCTGCTCCCTTCTCCAACAGCTGGCGGGCCACGATCACACGCATGATCTCGTTGGTGCCCTCCAGGATCTGATGCACGCGAGTATCGCGCACGAGGCGTTCCAATGGATAGTCTTTCAGATAACCGTAACCGCCGTGTATCTGCTGCGCGTCCAGGCACACCTGGAACCCCATGTCGGTGGCGAAGCGCTTGGCCATCGCGCAATACGCACCAGCGTCGGGCGAACCACTGTCCAGCTTGCAGGCCGCCAGGCGCACCATCTGGCGCGCCGCCACCAGGTGCGTCGCCATGTCCGCGAGCTTGAACTGAAGCGCCTGGAAGTCAGCCAGCGGCGCGCCGAACTGCCGGCGCTCGCGCATATAGCGGCGCGCCGCGTCCAGCGCCCCCTGGGCCGCGCCCACCGAACACGTCGCGATATTGATGCGGCCGCCGTCCAGCCCACGCATGGCGATCTTGAAGCCTTGCCCGGGCTCGCCCAGCATATGGTCCGCCGGCACGCGCACATTCTCGAAGGTGATGGCGCGCGTGGACTGGCTGTTCCACCCCATCTTTTCTTCCTTGCGCCCGTAGGCAATGCCGGCGCTGTCCGCCGGCACGGCGAAGGCACTGACGCCGCCCGCGCCACCGCCGCCGGTACGCGCCATGACAATCAGGAGGTCCGTATCGCCGCCACCGGAAATGAATGCCTTCGATCCGTTCAGGACGTACTCGGCACCGTCTTCGTCCGCGCGCGTGCGCAGCGACGCCGCGTCCGAACCCGATCCGGGTTCCGTCAGGCAGTACGAGGCCAGGCGGCTGCCGGAACACAGCAGCGGCCCCCAGGTCTGGCGCAATGCCGGCTGCCCCCAGGTACCGACCATCCAGGCCGCCATGTTGTGGATGGTCAGGAAGGCCGTCGTCGACGGATCGACCGCCGCCATTTCCTCGAACACCAGCGTGGCGTCCAGGCGCGGCAGTCCAAGTCCGCCGATGTCCTGCGGCGCGTACAGACCGCAAAAACCCAGTTCGCCCGCACGGTGGAAGGTCGATTTCGGGAAGATGCCTTCGGCGTCCCAACGGGCCGCGTGCGGCGCCAGCTCTCCCATGGCGAATTCGCGTGCCGCCTGGGCAAAGGCCTGCTGCTCGTCGCTCAATTGCATGTCCATGATCCCGGTCTCCTCCAAGCGGCCGGCCGCGGCCCGCGGGGTACGCGTGCGGCCCGACGTTATCGATCTCTTTACGTTAACGTAAACGGAAAGGCAATGACAATACCTGGTTCGCCGATCGACGCAGAAATGCCGGTGGCATCGAGCCCCCCGCAATGCGGGGATCCTCGACGGTCCACGCGCCGTTGTCCGCTGTAAGACCGAATTGACCCGCCTGTCGGGCGGGATCGCCGTGCGCGGTTCCTTCTGGCGTCGACAGCCCCTAGCGCGGTGCCTTGGGCGTGCGCGGCGGCCGCGCGCCGGGGGATTTGCGCGCCCGGTGCGCCGCCCGCCGGCGACGCGACTCCATGGGATCGAAAACCAGGGCTCGGTAGATTTCCACGCGATCCCCGCCGGACAGGGAGTGCCCCGGCTGCACGCGGCGGCCGAACACGCCGACCCCCGCCTGCCATGGGTCCACGTCCGGAAATGCCTGGGTAAAACCGCTGGCGGCCAAGGCCTGGGCGACCGTCGCCCCGGCTGGCAGGTCGACCTGGCGGCGCCATGCCTGGTGCGGCCGCGCGTAAACCACCCACACCGTCATCGCGGGCGTCTCATTCCCCATGGACCGCCTGGGCGCGCTTGGTGAAGGAATCGATGAAGCTGCTCGCGATGCGGTTGAACACAGGGCCGACCAGCGCTTCCAGCGCGCGGTTCGAAAACTCGTATTCCATGGTGAACAACACCTTGCAGGCGTCCGCCGCCAGCGACTGGAACTGCCAATGGCCCTCCAGCATGGAAAACGGCCCATCCACCAGCGCAAGATCGATGCGCTCGGGAAACACATGCGTGTTCCGCGTCGTGAAGCGCTGCTTGATGCCCGCGAAGCTGATGGTAATGGACGCCTGCATGCCGTGTTCGTCGCGGGACAGGACTTCGGCTCCCCCGCACCACGGCATGAATTCCGGGTAGTGTTCCACACCGGCAACCAGCTCGAACATCTGGGCATCGCTGTAAGGGACAAGAACGGAACGCTGGACTTTGTGCATCGACGGTCGCAAATCGCTAGAATGGCAAGATTTTACCGGCTATACGCGGACGGCGCCGCGACCAGCCGGCAAGGGGCGGCAAGCCGTCTACCCGCGCGGCCCCCACAGGCCCCACGCAACAACGCCCTATCCCGCGGCGTTCCGCAAGATCCCATCCGCGGCGTTCCGCGCCGGAGCCAAATGAGCATTATCGAAAACCGCAAGGCATCCCACGAATATTTCATCGAAGACCGCTACGAGGCCGGCCTGGTCCTGCAGGGTTGGGAAGTGAAGGCGATACGCGAGGGACGCGTCCAGCTCAGCGAAAGCTACGTCATCGTGCGCGACGGCGAGTTGTTCATCATCGGCATGCACGTCAGCCCCCTGCCCACGGCGTCCACGCACATCCACCCGGACGCGGCACGCACCCGCAAGCTGCTGCTGCATGGCGAGGAAATCAGCAAGCTGATCGGCAAAGTGGAACAGCGCGGCTACACCCTGGTGCCCCTGAACCTGCACTACAAGGCGGGACGCGTCAAACTCGATTTCGCGCTGGGCCGCGGCAAGAAGCTGCACGACAAGCGCGATACGGCACGGGACAAGGACTGGGCGCGCGAAAAGGAACGCATAATGAAGCACGACACCCGCGGTCCGCGCCGCACGGAGTCCTGACAGGGGTCGCAGGGGCATGAGCGCCTGCATGGACGGGACCACCACCCACGGTCACGGCCGTCCGCCTGCCTGACCCACCACCACGCGGCGCCGGGCTTTGCCTACCGGACCACCACCACGCGATCGCGGCCGTCCAGTTTGGCCGCATAGAGCGCGCGATCGGCGCGCTGCACCAGCGCCTCGAGGGTTTCCTCGCCGTCCCACTCCACCAGGCCGCCGCTGAAGGTATAGGGAATCACCCCTTCGCCATGGGTGCACGGGGCGCCGCGCACCGCGTCCAGCAGGCGATTCGTCGCGAACGCCGCCGCATCGATGCGTGTGCCGGGAAACAGCGCCGCGAATTCTTCGCCGCCCAACCGGCCGACGATATCTTCCTGCCGCAGCGCCGTGACGGCGAGCTTGCCGAACTGCTTCAGCACCGCGTCGCCCAGGGCGTGTCCATGCGTATCGTTCACGTCCTTGAAATGGTCGATGTCCAGCATCAGCAGCGATAGACGCTGGTCGGCGCGCTGGGCGCGGACCAGCGTCTTGTCCGCCAACAGCCACCAGGCCTTGCGCGCCAGCATGCCGGTCAGGGAATCCGTATTGGCCTCGCTTTCCCGTTCTTCCAGCATGCGGTCGTGCACCATCATCACCATGCCCAGCGTCAGGCTCGGCACCACCAGCACGCCGATGGACAGGAACACCATGTGCAGCGGGGTATCGACGGACAGTTCGGGCATGACTTCCCAACGGATGCCGTAGACCACGCCGCGCACCGCATGGCCTATCGCCTCGAACCACGCCACCGCCAGCGCGAATCCATACGGATAGACGGGACGATGCCGCGGACGTTCGCGCTGGATGGCAAGGGCCGTGGCCCCCATCAGTACGCTGTGCAGGATCGATACGATCAGGATGCGCGCATCGGTATCGCGCCAGACATACCAGAACAGGACGATGCCCAGCGTCGTGGCGGCCACCCCGGCCACCAGCAACCGATACGGCACCTTGCGACCGAAGAAAAGCAGGACCGCCGCGTAGAAATACGCGACGCCGGTCGCCATCAGGAAATTGGCCAGCACGATGCCCAGGATGGGCGGCAGCGCCGCCTGCGCCGCAAAACCGACCAGCGACACAAAAACCAGCAAGGCCCCGCGTATCGCTTCGCGTATGCCCCGGATACCGCTGCGCGCCAACGATCCCAGCACCGCCAGCATCAGGCAGTTGGTCAGCGCCGTAAGTATGAGCAGAACGACGGAGGGGGACATGGACAAGCGCGCCGCGCGGGAATCGGCGTGGGTAAGCCGGCCGCTGCCCTATTTCTGGGTCGACTTGACGATGGACATCGCCGATGCGATCAGCCCGCCCACGTCGGCCAGGTTGGCCGGCAGGATCAGCGTGTTGCCCTTCTGGGCCACGTTGCCGAAGGCCTCGACATAGCGTTCGGCCACGCGCAGGTTGACCGCCTCCATGCCGCCGGGCTGGCGTATGGCTTCGGCCACCTGGGTCACCGCGCGCGCGGTGGCTTCGGCAATCGCCAGCACCGCGGCGGCCTCGCCCTGGGCCTGGTTGATCTGCGCCTGCTTTTCGCCTTCGGAACGGGCAATTGCGGCTTCGCGCTCGCCGGTGGCGATATTGATCTGTTCCTGCCGGCGGCCCTCGGACGCGGCGATCAGCGCGCGCTTTTCGCGCTCCGCCGTGATCTGCGCCTGCATGGAGCGCAGGATTTCATTGGGCGGCGTCAGGTCCTTGATCTCGTAGCGCAGCACCTTCACGCCCCAGTTGAGCGCGGCCTCGTCCAGCGAAGCGACGATGGTCGTATTGATGAACTCACGTTCTTCGAAAGTACGATCGAGTTCCATCTTGCCGATGACCGAACGCAGCGTCGTCTGCGACAGCTGCGTAATCGCGGAAATATAGTTGGACGAACCATACGAGGCGCGCATCGGGTCGGTGACCTGGAAATACAGCACGCCATCCACCTGCAGCTGCGTATTGTCTCGCGTGATGCACACCTGGCTGGGCACATCCAGCGGGATTTCCTTCAGCGAATGCTTGTAGGCAACGCGTTCGACGAAGGGGATGACGAAACCCGCGCCCGGCGACAGGACACGGTCGAACTTGCCCAGGCGCTCCACCACCCACGCATGCTGCTGGGGCACGATCGCGATCGACTTCACGACGATGAGGATGGCGAGAAGGACGACGATGATCAGGACGATGGTGGAAAAATCTAGCATGGCCTCAGCCTTGTACGGAAGAAGAAGAATGGAGGCGTCGCGGCTTGACGATCAACCGGCTGCCCCGCACCTCCGTGATAACCTGTTCGCCAGCGACGGGGTCGCAGCCGGGCGCCAGCACGACATCCCAGCGGGCGCCGCGATACGCGACTCTTGCCGTGCGCGCGCCGCCCCAGTCGGCCACCGTCACGACCTGGCCGATGTCCATGTTGACGTCGGCATTGCGATGGGCATCGACCCCGCGTCTGGTCAACACGCCGCTGGCGCGCAGCACTAGCAGGCCGGCGATCACGATCGCCCCGCAGACGATCAACTGGCCTTCCAGCGCCAGACCGCCCACCGCGGCAACGCCGCCCGCCGCCAGGCCGGTGGCGACAAGCAGCAGATAAAACGTGCCCGTGGCGACTTCCCCGATGAGCGCCAGCACCGCCAGCCCGAACCATATCCACATCGCACGCGCCCTTTCTTGCAGTTAGCGACCGATTGTACGATTTTGCAGAGATTAGGGAGCATGGAACAGCATATTGGCGCATGGCGCGGGGTACTCCGCAAAAAAGCCGCCTCAACGCTGCTTCAACGGGTCCTCGTCCGCACTACATTATCATCGTCCACCGCCCGTCCTTTCGTGGCGACGACACCATCATGACCGCTATCGACCTGCCCGTTCTCATCATCCATACCGGCGATCCCGAAGACGCCGTCAAAACCGTCCACGACAGCTATGCCGGTTTCGTGCGCCGGGCCGCCGGCCTGGCGCCGGACGACGTCCGCGTCGTCCCCGTCTACCTGGGCGAACAACCCGAGGACCCCGCGCGCTACCGCGCCGCCTTCATTACCGGCTCTCCCGCCATGGTGACGGACCGCGCGCCCTGGAGCGAGCAGACCGCGCTGTGGCTGCGCAAGGCGGCCGCCCAGGGCCTGCCCATGTTCGGCATCTGCTACGGCCATCAACTGCTGGCGCATGCCCTGGGCGGCCAAGTGGGCTACAACCCCGCCGGCCGCGAGGTGGGCACCCACATGATCCAGCACCTGGCCGAAGATCCCCTGTTGGCGGACCTGCCGCGCCCCTTTGCCGCGCAGACGATGCACATGCAGTCCGTCATCCAGCCGCCGCCCGGCGCAATCGTGCTGGCCAGTTCCGCCTTGGATGCGCACCAGATGCTGCGCCTGGGCCCCGCCATCGTGTCCACCCAGTTCCACCCGGAATTTCCCCCGGAATTCGTGCTGGCCAACCTGGAGCGCAACACGGCCAAGTACGCCGCCGAAAACCTCGACGTCGCCGCGCTGAAGCGGGATGTCCGCCCCACGCCGGAAGCAGCCACCCTGTTGCGCCGCTTCCTGGAACTGCACGGGTAGAGGTAGTCACCCCCCGAAGCGCTGCGCGCTTCCCCCCTCAAGGGGGCGACGCTCGCGGACTGGCGGAGCCGGATCCGCGGTGTCCTGGATCGGGATATGGCGGATTTTTGTGGTGCGGGCGGTGCGGCGCCGTGAGCTGGGACGGGACACCGCAAAAACCGGAGTGCGGGCGGCGTCCGCATCCGTCATCCTGTGGCCGTGACGGTGAATAAAGGACACAGCGATGCGAGGTACGATGATGGCACCTCCTCCCACGGCGCGTTCCATGAACCATCCCGCTCCACCCGTGCATCCCCACGCGGCCCTGGTCGAGCAGGCCTGCCGCGCCATGGAATCGGGCGAGGCGATGGACCTTGCCGCCCTGGCCGAACAGGCCGGCATGAGCCGTTTCCATTTCCATCGCGTCTTCAAGGCCGTCACAGGAATCACGCCCAAGGCTTACGCCAAGGCCGTGCGGGCATCGCGGGCCCGTAAGGAGTTGGACCACGGCCGGTCGGTGACCGACGCCATCTACGAAGCGGGCTTCAATTCGAGCGGCCGATTCTACGAAAGCATGCCCGCCATGCTGGGCATGACGCCGACGGAATTTCGGCGGCGCGGCGCGGGTGTGCGCATCCGTTTCGCCGTCGCGCAATGCTCGCTGGGTGCGCTGCTGGTGGCCGCCACGGACAAGGGCATATGCCAGATTGCCCTGGACGACGATCCCCAGGCGCTGGTGAAGAACCTGCAGGACCGGTTCGCACTCGCCACCCTGGAGGGCGGCGATGAAGAATTCGAACAGTGGGTGGCCCAGGTGGTGGGCTTCGTCGAGAACCCCGGCCTGGGGCTTTCCTTACCCCTGGACGTGCGCGGCACGGCCTTCCAGCAACGGGTCTGGGAAGCCCTGCGCGATATCCCGATGGGCAGCACGGCATCCTACGCCGATATCGCGCGGCGTATCGGCGCCCCGACCGCCGTGCGCGCGGTGGCGCGCGCCTGCGCCACCAACGCAATCGCCCTGGCCATTCCTTGCCACCGCGTCGTCCGCACCGACGGCCTGCCGGCCGGATATCGATGGGGAATCGCGCGCAAGGCCGAACTGCTCAAGCGGGAGGACCAGGCCAACAAAGCTTGATCCCCGCGCTGGATGTACCGGCGACGATTACACGGGAATACCGACTACGTCCTCTGGCGGCTGCTTTCCCTTGGTAGACAAGGCCGATGGCCGGAATATGGCGACAAAGGCGTCCGTCAGGGCCAGATACAAGGGGAGCGATCGATATCCCTAACGCCAAACGTCGCCATGGAGCCTTCTTGCCCAGGCTGCCCGTCTGCCGAACCCAGCACCGTATGGCTCTCCACCACGGACCATGAAAGGGCGAACGGGTGTGGTGCGTCCAATGGGGGGGGCCCACCTGTTCCAAGCTGTCCAATTCGATTGAGGATCCACCGCCACAGTAGTGGGGGTAGCGGTACCGATAGGCAAGACCATGATTACTCCATTATTGATAGACGGGCCGCCGCGCTGCGGCCTGCCATCCAGGAGAAGCATGGCCGGCGCGGCCACAAGGCCGCGCCGCAGGGACCGATCAGCCGGCCAGGCGCTGCCAGGTATCGACCACCGTATCCGGGTTCAGGGACATCGACAGGATGCCTTCATCCTTCAGCCACTGAGCGAAATCCGGATGATCGCTGGGGCCCTGCCCGCAAATGCCGACGTACTTGCCCTTCGCCAGGCAAGCCTGGATGGCACGACGCAGCATGAACTTGACGGCCTCGTCGCGTTCGTCGAAGTCGGCCGCCAGCAGTTCCATGCCCGAATCGCGGTCCAGGCCCAGCGTCAGCTGGGTCATGTCGTTCGAGCCGATGGAGAAGCCGTCGAAGTAATCCAGGAACTGATCGGCCAGGATCGCGTTGGACGGGACTTCGCACATCATGATGAGCTTCAGCTCATTCTCGCCACGCTTCAGGCCGTTCTTGCCCAGCAAGTCCACCACGCGCGCGGCCTGGTTCAAGGTGCGCACGAAGGGAACCATGATCTCGACATTGGTCAGCCCCATGTCGCCGCGCACCCGCTTCAGGGCCTCGCATTCCATGCGGAAGCACTCGCCGAATTCCTCGGCGATGTAGCGCGACGCGCCGCGGAAACCCAGCATGGGGTTTTCCTCTTCCGGCTCGTAGCGCGAACCGCCGACCAGCTTGCGGTATTCGTTGGACTTGAAGTCGGACAGGCGCACGATGACGGGCTTGGGCCAGAACGCCGAAGCGATGGTGGCGATGCCTTCGGCCAGTTTTTCGACGAAGAAGGCACGCGGGCTGGCATAGCCGCGCGCCGCCGATTCCACGGCTTTCTTCAGCTCGGGATCGACGTTGGGATAGTCCAGCACCGCCTTGGGATGGATGCCGATGTTGTTGTTGATGATGAACTCCAGGCGCGCCAGTCCCACGCCCTCGTTGGGAATCTGCGCGAAGTCGAAGGCCAGCTGGGGGTTGCCGACGTTCATCATGATCTTCACGTCGATCGCCGGCATTTCGCCGCGGCGCACTTCCTCGACCTCGGTCTCGATCAGGCCGTCGTAGATGCGGCCTTCATCGCCTTCCGCGCACGAGACGGTTACCGCCTGGCCTTCCTTCAGGTCGTCGGTGGCCGTGGCGCATCCCACCACCGCCGGAATGCCCAGTTCGCGCGCGATGATGGCGGCATGGCAAGTGCGGCCGCCGCGGTTGGTCACGATGGCGGCGGCACGCTTCATCACCGGCTCCCAGTTGGGATCGGTCATGTCGGTCACGAGCACGTCGCCCGGCTGCACCTTGTCCATCTCCGACACGTCGGCGACGATGCGCACCGGCCCCGCTCCGATCTTCTGGCCGATGGCGCGGCCGGTCACCACCACGCGGCCGGTGGCCTTCAGGCGGTAGCGCTGCTGCACCTCGTTGCCGTTCTGCTGCGACTTCACGGTCTCCGGACGTGCCTGCAGGATGTACAGCTTGCCATCCACGCCGTCGCGACCCCATTCGATATCCATGGGACGGCCGTAGTGCTTTTCGATGATCACCGCATAGCGCGCGAGTTCGGTGACCTCTTCATCGGTCAGCGAGTAGCGGTTGCGCTCCGACACCGGCACATCCACCGTGCGCACGGCACGACCCTGCGGACGCTCCGGATCGAATTCCATCTTGATCAGCTTGGAACCGATGCGGCGGCCGACGATGGGGTACAGGCCTTTTTCCAGCGTGGGCTTGAACACATAGAACTCGTCCGGGTTGACGGCGCCCTGCACGACGGTCTCGCCCAGGCCGTAGGACGAGGTGATGAACACCACATCCTTGAACCCGGATTCGGTGTCGATGGTGAACATCACGCCGGCGCTGCCCTTGTCCGAGCGCACCATGCGCTGCACACCCGCGGACAAGGCCACG
This sequence comes from Bordetella sp. H567, assembly GCF_001704295.1. Classification (NCBI taxonomy): domain Bacteria; kingdom Pseudomonadati; phylum Pseudomonadota; class Betaproteobacteria; order Burkholderiales; family Alcaligenaceae; genus Bordetella; species Bordetella sp. H567. The sequence continues at coordinate 2,417,622 of NZ_CP012334.1, read as the reverse complement.
TCGGCGTGCGCATAGCCCTTGTGCACGCGATAGGAGATGGCGCGATCGTTGTACAGCGAGGCAAAGACGTGGCGGATCTTGTCGAGCACGTCTTCGATGCCCACCACGTTCAGGAAGGTTTCCTGCTGGCCGGCAAAGGAAGCGTCCGGCAGGTCCTCGGCGGTGGCCGACGAACGGACCGCGAACGAGCCCTTGCCGTCGGCGTCCAGCGCGGCGAAGGCGGTACGAATCTGCTGTTCGAATTCGGCGGAAAACGGGGCGTCGATAAGCCACTGGCGGATTTCCGCGCCGGCCGTCGCCAGTTCACGCACATCTTCGGGATTGAGGGAGACGAGACGATCGGCGATGCGCTTGTCCAGGCCCGACGACTTCAGGAAATCGCGGAAGGCCTCGGCCGTGGTCGCGAAGCCGCCGGGCACACGCACACCTGCGCCCGCCAGCTGGCTGATCATTTCTCCGAGTGATGCGTTCTTGCCTCCTACCGAGTCCACATCCGCCATGCGGAGCTGCTCGAACGAAACGACGTACGACATTGAAGTCACCTTTTACAATGGAAAGAAAGCGAGTTTGGTCAGGGCGCGAAACGCGCGCTGGCCAAACTGGCCTTGGGACCGCATTGGGGTGACTTATCGGGGCCTGATTGTACTCGGTAGGATCCGCCTCCCCTCCAGCCTCGTCGGAATTTTTTACATATGACCAGCACACCGCTCGAACGGACTGTATACATCGTCTCGGACAGCACCGGCATCACGGCCGAGACCTTCAGCCATTCCGTATTGGCCCAGTTCGAGAACGTGAATTTCCGGCAAATCCGCCTGCCCTTCGTGGACACGCTGCAGAAGGCCGAGGAAGCTGCCCTGCGGATCGACCGCAATGCGGCCGAAACCGGCATGCAGCCCATCGTGTTCAGTACGCTCGTGCACCCGGAAATCATGGCGCGGGTACGTCAGGCCAACGGTATCTTCCTGGATCTGTTTGGAACGTTTGTTAGCCACATCGAACAGGAACTGGGCCTGAAGTCCAGCCATTCCATCGGCCGCTCGCACATGGCGGCCAACAGCGAGAAATATCGGAACCGCATCGACGCCATCAATTTCAGCCTGTCCCACGATGACGGTCAATTCGTTACAAACCTGGGCCAGGCCGACGTCATCCTGGTCGGCGTCTCACGCTGCGGCAAAACGCCCACCAGCCTGTACCTGGCGATGCAGTACGCGATCAAGGCCGCCAACTTCCCCCTGATCCCCGACGATTTCGAACGCGGGGTCCTGCCCAGCACCCTCGCCCCGCACCGGGCCAAGCTCTTCGGTCTGTCGATCCAGCCCGAACGGCTGGCGGAGGTGCGCCACGAGCGCCGGCCCAACAGTCAGTACGCGTCGATCGAGCAGTGCCGCTACGAGGTCGCGGAAGCCGAACGCCTGATGCGCCGCGAAGGTATCGAATGGCTGTCCACGACCACCAAGTCCATCGAGGAGATCTCCACGACGGTACTGCAGGAAGTGGGACTGGACCGCGGCGCCTACTGAACCGCGCCGGCCCGGGTCTGCCGCGCTACTCCGCGGCGGGTACGCCCGGAAAGCGGCGCCGCTGCTCGAACAGGCAGATGGCGGCGGCGACCGCGACGTTCAGCGATTCGACGGCTTGAACGTCATGCGGGATGCGCACCCGCAAATCCGCCGCGCCCAGCAGCGCGGCATCGATGCCCTGCCCTTCGTGGCCGAAGACCCAGGCGCAACACGGGGGCAGATTGGCGTCGTAGAGCGAAATCGATTCCTGCAGCGCGGTGGCGACGAGCGGCACGTCCAGACGCGGCAATACCTGCGCCAGGTCGAGCCGTTCGTGCAGCTCGACCGCGAAATGCGCGCCTTGGGCGCTGCGCAGCACCTTGGGCGACCAGGCCGCGGCACAGCCCTCGGACAGCAGGATGCGGCGTATGCCGGCGGCGGCGCAGGTGCGTATCAACGTGCCGACGTTGCCGGGATCCTGCACGTGGTCCAGCAGGACACAGGTTTCATCGATCCGGGGCGGCAGCGCCGGTTGCGGCGGCTGCACCAGGAAAGCCACGCCCTGGTCGCTTTCCACGCTGGCCAGGCCGCTCAGCAGGCGGGTTTCCAGGCCGACGCAGATGTCGGTGGGCAATGCCGAGACAAGCTCGGCGATTTCCGGCTGCGCCAGCCGCGCGGCATCGAACAGCGCGCGCTGCGGTGCGCCATGGTGTCGCAGCCATGCCTGGCACAGATGCACGCCATCCAGCAACACCTGGGATTCGCGCCGTCCGCCCGTCGCGGCGATGCGATGCAAGGACTTGACCAGCGGGTTGTCGCGCGAGGCGATGTGCTTCATGTATCGATCAACAGATCCCGGACCGGCGAAAAGCTGCGCCGATGTTCCGGACATGGGCCATGCTCGCGCAGGCGCTCCAGATGCATCGCGGTACCGTAGCCCTTGTGCTGGTCGAAACCATAATTGGGATACACGCCGTGCAGCCGTACCAGGTCGGCATCGCGCGCGGTCTTGGCCAGGATGGACGCCGCGGAGATCGCCGGCACCAGGGCGTCACCCTGGATCACGGTCTTGACCCCGCACGGCAGGCGCGGCGGCTGGTTGCCGTCCACCAGCGCAAGCCCGGGCTTGATGCCCAGGCCCAGCACCGCCCGCCGCATCGCCAGCAGCGAGGCGCGCAGGATGTTCAGCGAGTCGATTTCCTTGACGCTGGCGCTGGCCACGCAATAGGCCAGGGCGTACTCCTTGATCTCCAGGGCCAGTTCTTCGCGGCGTGGCGCCGTCAGCACCTTGGAATCCGCCAGCCCGTCGATGGGACGCGCCGGGTCCAGAATGACGGCGGCGGCATAGACGGCACCCGCCAGCGGGCCCCGGCCAGCCTCATCGACCCCCGTAATGATGACGTCGCGCAGGCCTTCGTCGCCGAACATGTCATGTTGCGCCATGCGCTACCTCGCTTATGGCCTGCGCCGCCAGTGCCGGCGTGTCGCGCAGCAGGTCCGCGTGCAGGGTCGTGAAGCGTGCCTGGATCCGCGCCGCCGCCGCCTCGTCGGTAAGCGCCCGCCAGGTGGCTTCCGCCAGTTTGTCGGGCGTGGCGTCGTCCTGCAGGAGCTCCGGGACCGCGAAGTCGCGCAGCAGCACATTCGGCAGGCCTACCCAAGGCAGATAGGGACGCTGCTGCCCGGATTTCCACGCCATGATACGTCGCATCCAGGGCGACAGCACATAAGAGATAACCATGGGGCGCTTGTACAGCGCGGCTTCCAGCGTCGCCGTGCCGCTGGCCACCAGGACCGCGTCCGCGGCCTCCATCACCGTCCACGCCACCGGCGGCGCCGAAGTGCCGCCGTCGTGGCCGGACACCGCACCCGGCGTGGCGGCAAGGCCGCCGCCCAGCGCCGGCGCGGCAGGGTTGGCCGCCGGGGCTGGCTCGCGCGCGTCCGCCGCAGCGGAAGCGTTGCCGCCCGAGGCGGGCGCAGCACTGCCCTGGGCCGCCGGGAGGAGGTCTTCGGCCGTGACGATGCGCAGGTTCTTTACCGGGTGCTGCCGCAGAAAATGCTCGAATTCCGCGCGGCGCGCGGCATTGACCATAGGCACCACGCATTGCAGCGCGGGATCGCGCGCCTGCAGGCGTTGCAGCGCCTGCAGGAAACGCGGGGCCAGCACGCGGATCTCGGATGAACGGCTGCCCGGCAGCATGGCCAGGACGCGGGCGCCACCCGCAATGCCCAAGCGGGCGCGCGCGGCACCGCGATCCGGCGTCACGGGAATGGTCCCGGCCAGGGGATGTCCCACATAGGTGACCGGGATGCCTTCCTTGCGATAGATGTCGACTTCGAAGGGAAACAGCACCAGCATATGGGAAACGGCCTGGCGGATCCGGTGAATGCGATCGTAGCGCCATGCCCAGATGGACGGCCCGACGAAATGCACGGTCGGAACACCCGCCTGCCGCAACTGCAGTTCCAGCTTCAGGTTGAAGTCCGGCGCGTCGATGCCCACGAATACCGAGGGCGGTTCGGCCAGCATGCGCCGCTTCACGTCGCCGTAGATTGCCAGCAGGCTGGGAATGCGCTTGAGCGCGTCGACATAGCCGAAGACGGTCAGCGCATGCATGGGATGCCAGCTTTCGAATCCGCGGGCCTGCATGCGCGGACCGCCGATGCCCGCGCAGGCCACCGAGGGATCATGGGCACGCAGGCCTTCGATGATGCGGCCGGCCAGCAGGTCCCCGGAGGGTTCGCCGGCGACCATGCCGATGCGCACCGTCACGGCCGGATGATGCCGCGGCGCGATTGATCCAGGAAGTCCAGCATGACCTGCAGGACTTCGCGCGTTTCCGGTTCGCTTTCCTGGCGTGCGCGGAGCTCTGCCCGCGCTTCCTCCAGCGACAGGCCGCGCCGGTAGATGGCCTTGTAGGCATCGCGCAGCGCCGATATGACCGCCGGCGAAAAACCGCGGCGCTTCAGCCCTTCGACGTTGACGCCGACCGGCCGGCAGGGGTTGCCCGCCGCCAGCACATAGGGCGGCGTATCCTGCATCAGCGAGCTGTTCCCACCGGTCATGCTGTGTGCGCCGATGGTGCTGAACTGGTGCACGCCGGTCAGGCCGCCCAGGATCGCCCAGTCGCCCACCCGCACATGCCCGCCCAGCTGCACGCCGTTGGCCAGGATGGTGTTGCTGCCTACATGGCAATCATGCGCGATGTGCACATAGGCCATGATCCAGTTGTCGCTGCCCACGGTGGTGACCCCGCCATCCTGGACCGTACCGGTGTTGAACGTGGTGTATTCACGCACCATGTTGCGGTCGCCGATTTCCAGCCGGGTGGGCTCGCCGTCGTATTTCTTGTCCTGCGGCATGCCGCCGATGGAGCAGAACCGGTAGAAGCGGTTATCCCGCCCGATGGTCGTGGCGCCGTCGATGACACAATGCGATCCGATCTCTGTCCCTGCACCAATGCGAACCTGCGGCCCGATCACGCTGTAAGGGCCGATGACAACGGAAGTGTCGATCTCGGCGGCCGGGTCGACGACGGCGGTGGGATGGATGTGACCGGTCATTTATGCTTCCAGGCTGCGGATGGCACACATGAGCTTGGCTTCGGCGACCAACTGCCCGTCTACCAGGGCGCGTCCCGCGTACTTGCAGATGCTGCGGCTCAGCCGCTCGGCATCGACTTCGATACGCAGCTGGTCGCCCGGAAGGACGGGACGGCGAAAGCGCGCGCCGTCGATGCCGACGAAGTAATAGACCGTGGACACCCCCGACGCGTCGTCGTTCTTCAGCGCGGATTCATCCGAAAACGAAAACAGCGCGGCCGCCTGCGCCATGGCTTCCAGTATCAGGACGCCAGGCATGACGGGATGATGAGGGAAATGTCCGGTGAAGAACGGTTCGTTGATCGAAACGTTCTTCAAGGCGACGATGGATTTGCCGGGCTGAATGTCGATCACGCGGTCGATCAACAGCATCGGATACCGATGCGGCAAGCGATCCAGGATCCCCTTAATGTCGAGTTCCATGAGTATGTTCCTGCATTGCAATTCTTTTACGGCATGCCGCGACAGCCATGCACGTGGTGTTATCCCTGTTCGAGTGTCCGCACGCGGCGCCGCAGCTGTCCCAGCTGCTGGATGACAGCGGCGTTGCGCTGCCAGTCGCCGTGTTCCGCATACGGATACACCCCTGTGTAGCGCCCAGGTTTGGAAATATTCGACGTAATGGCGGTGCCACCCGAAATATGCACGTCGTCGGCCAGCGTAAGATGGCCGGACAGCATGGATGCGCCGCCGATGGTGCAGCGCTCGCCTATCGTCGTGGACCCGGCGATGCCGACGCAGGCGGCAACCGCGGTGTGGGCCCCGATCCGCACGTTGTGCGCGACCATGATCTGGTTGTCCAGCTTGACGCCGTCGCCGATGACGGTGTCTTCCAGCGCGCCCCGGTCGATGGTCGTGTTGGCGCCGATTTCAACATCGTCGCCCACCTTCACCCCGCCGAACTGCGGAATCTTGCCCCAGGCGCCCCTGCCCCGTGCCGGGTCGGGGGCGAAACCGAAGCCGTCGGCGCCCAGGACGGCGCCGGCATGGATGATGGCACGCGCTCCGACCGTTACGCCTGCATACAAGGTCACCCGCGCGTGCAGCAGCGCGCCGGCACCGATGGACGAGCGGGCGCCGATGACGCAACCCGGACCGAGCACGCTATCCCGCCCGATGCGCACGCCCGCTTCGATCACGCAATGCGGGCCGATGCGCACGCCGGCTTCGAGTACCGCGTCATCCGCGACCACGGCCGACGCGTGAACCCCGGCCGGCAAGGCCGGCTGGCGCGCGCGATCGAACCACTGGGCGATGCGGGCATACAGCAGATAGGGATTGCCGGTGACGACCCGGGCGAACCCGGGCGCGGGAGACTGAGCCGCTAGCGCCTGCTCCACGTCCAGCGTGACGATGACCGCGCCCGCGTGCGTCGCGGGCAGTTGGCTCTGGTAGCGGGGATTGGAAAGAAAACTGATTTCAGCCGGTCCCGAGGAAGCCAGCGTGCCCAACCCTTGTATCCGGGGAGGCGTCCCGCCGGGCGGGACGCTGATGTGCCACGTGAGGCCTTGGGTGTCGGTATCCGCCAACAGCTCGTCAAGTAACGGCGCGCGAGTGGGATCTAGCAGAACCGGCATGGGCGACGCTTACTTGCCAAGGGCCTGGATCACTTTATCCGTGATATCCACGCGCGGGCTGACCGTTACCGCGTCCTGCACGATCAAGTCATAGTTCTCTTTTTCGGCGATGTTCTTGATGGCCGCATTGGCCTTCTGCACGATGGCCGAGAACTCTTCGTTGCGGCGGCGGTTGAAATCTTCCTGGAATTCGCGGCGACGGCGTTGCAGGTCTCCGTCCATATTACTCAGGTCGCGCTGGCGCTTCGCGCGATCGGATTCCGACAGCACCGGCGCGTCCTTGTCGAATTTCTCTGCCTGGGTGCGCAGGTTGGTCGCCATGCGCTGCAGATCCGCGTCGCGCGACTTGAATTCCGCTTCGATCTTCGCCTGGGCGGCACGGGCCGGACCCGATTCGCGCAGGATGCGCTCGGTATTGACGAAGCCGATTTTCGTCCCTTGCGCAGCAGCGGGCGCCGCGTACGACGCGCCCAGCAGCAGCGCGCCCGCCAGCGCCAGCACAGCCGCGAGGGAGACGGGGCTTTTGCGCGATGAACGGGACAATTTGCGTACGAAAATAGACATCATGAAAATTTCACCTTCCGATAAGGTCAAGCAAAGCGCTATTGTGCCACTAAACTTGCGCCGTCATGGACGGCCGGAAACATCCGGCCACCTTTGACTTGCGTTTAGAAACCAGTGCCGATCTGGAACTGGAACGTCTGGGTGTCATCGCCCGGCTTCGCGTTGAGCGGATGGCCGTAGGACAGTTGCAGCGGGCCAAGGGGCGATTGCCACGACAGGCCGACACCGGCCGAATAGCGCCATCCGCAGGGATCCTCGACTTCGTTGTTCTTGCCGCCCGTGCAGGTCATGCCGTTACCCGGCTGCACCCGCCCCGCGTCGGTGAACAGGAACCAGCGCAGCGTCTTGTCCTTGGTTGCCCCGGGGAACGGCAGGTACAGCTGCGCGTTGGCCACCATACGGCGCGCGCCGCCCAGGTAGTCGCCCGTCAGGGAATCGCGCGGGCCCAGCGAGGCGCCCTCGTAGCCGCGCACCGACCCGATACCCCCGGCGTACACGTCCTTGATGACCGGGAAATCCTTGCCGCCGTAGGCGGTGCCCCAGTCGACCATGCCGTTCAGCGCGAGGGTATAGCTGCGGCCCAGCGGCAGGTAGTACTGCTGCTGCGCGGACAGCATCGTGTACTTCAGGTCCAGCGTGGACACGTTGGCCTGCAACTTGGTGAAGTAGCCCTTGGTGGGCGCCAGGGCGCTGTCGCGGGTGTCCTTGTTCCAGCCGGTCGTCAGCAGCACCGCGTTGGTCGAGTCGCCGTACTGGTCAACATACTGCTGGTAGGCCAGCGGCGAATCGCCGTTCAGGTGGACCCGGTTACGCTCGAAGGACGCGCCCAGGATGATGCGGTCGTATTCCGAGATGGGCACACCGAAGTTCATGCCCAGGCCCATCGTGTCCACACGGTACTCGCCGTCGTTGTCGATGAACGGGCGGGTCTGGCGGTAGTACAGCGAGGTGGTCCGGCTGATGCCGTCCTTGGTCCAATACGGGTCGGTATGCGACAGCACCGCGGCGCGGTTGGTCTTGCTGGTGTTCAGCTGCAGCGTCAGGTTGGTGCCGCTGCCGAATACGTTGTCCTCGCTGATGCCGGCGCTGAAGATGGCGCGGTCCGTGGAGCCGTAGCCCACCCCCAGGTTGACCATGCCGGTGGGCTTTTCCTTGACGTCCACGTTGACGTCGACCTGGTCGGGCGAACCCGGCACCGGATCGGTCTTGACGTTGACGTCGTTGAAATACCCCAGGCGGTCGATACGGTCGCGCGACATCTTGATGTCGCCGGCGTCGTACCACGCGGCTTCTTCCTGGCGCATTTCGCGGCGGATGACTTCGTCCCGCGTGCGGGTATTGCCGCCGATCTGGATGCGGCGCACATACACGCGCCGGCTCGGATCGACGTAGAACGTCAGGTCCGCCTCGTGCTTGGCGCGGTCCAGCTGCGGGTTCGGATTGACGTTGGCGAAGGCATAGCCGAGTTCGCCCAGGTAATCCGTGATGGCCTTCGCGCTATCGTTGGTCTTGGCGGCGGAGAAGGTTTCACCCGGCTTGATCTGCAACAGCGCGTCGATCTGCTTGTCCAGGCCCAGCAGATTGCCGGCCAGCTTGACGCTGCGGACCTTGTAGGGCTCGCCTTCGTGCACCGTGTAGGTAATGTAGATGTTCTTGCGATCCGGGGAGATCGTCACCTGCGGCGGTTCGATGGCCACTTCCAGATAGCCGCGATCCAGGTAGAAGGAGCGGATGCGTTCGACGTCGCCCTCCAGCTTTTCGCGCGAATACTTGTCGGTGTCGGTGTACCAGGTCAGCCAGCCGGGCGTGGTCATCTGGATCTGGTCCAGCAGTTCGCTCTGCGAGAAGGCCTTGTTGCCGACGAAATGGATCTCGCGGATCTTGGCCACGTCGCCTTCGAAGACGTCGAAGCTGATACCGACGCGGTTGCGCGGCAACGGGGTCACCGTGGAGGTGACCTCCACGCCGTACTTGCCCTTGGACATGTACTGCTGCTTGAGTTCGAGTTCGGCGCGTTCGAGCATGGACCGGTCGAAGATGCGCCCTTCCGCGAAGCCGACGTTGCGCAGCGACTCCAGGATCGCCTTGCTGTCGAATTCGCGCATGCCATTGAAGGTGATGGAGGCGATGGTGGCGCGCTCCTGCACCACGACAACGACGACGTTGTTATTGGTATCGATGCGTACGTCGCTGAAGAAGCCGCTGCCGTACAAGCGCCGCACGGCCTCGGTGGCGGTGTCCTCGGTGAACGTATCGCCGACCTTGAAGGGCAGATAGCCGAAGACCGTGCCGGCATCGATACGCTGAATGCCCTCCACGCGAATGTCCTTGACGACAAAGGGTTCGAAGGCGTGCGCCAGTGCCGGCAACAGCAGCAGCATGGCGATAATGCCCGCCCAAATACCCTTGTTGGGCTTAAACATCCAGCGGAAAAACATCCTGGGGGATCCTTGATGGTCCAAAAGGCGGAGTTATTGGTGCAAATGGCGGAGGATTTTAAGGCAGAACCCGCCTAAGTGAAAGGCGCAGACGGCCCCGCGCGGGCCGCACGCAAATCCGCTAGGTAAAAAGGCGGGCGAAATCATTGAAAAGCGCCAGGCCCATGAGCCCGGCCAGCAGGCCCAGGCCGGCGCGCTGGCCGATGTCCAGCCAACGCGAGGGCGGCGGGCTGCCGCGCACGATTTCGATCAGGTAGTACAGCAGGTGTCCACCATCCAGCATGGGAATGGGCAGCAGGTTCAACACGCCCAGGCTGATACTTATCAAGGCCAGGTAGGCGATGTACGCCGCCAGGCCCACGCGCGCGGTCTGGCCCGCGTAGTCGGCGATGGTGACCGGGCCGCTGATATTGCGCCACGATACAGCGCCCGTCACCATGCGGCCCATCATGCGCAGCGAGAACCACGCCGTATCGGCCGTGCGGGTCGCGCCCTGCCACAGGCTATCGAGCGGGCCATAGCGCACCGTCACCATGGGGACGTCGCCGCCCAGTTGCACGCCGATGCGGCCCACGAGTTCGCCGTTTTCGGCGCGCTCGGCCCGCGGCGTCACGGTCAGGGTGACGTCGGCGCCGTCGCGCCGCACGCGCAGCGGGACGGTCTGTCCGGTGCGCTGCTGCACATCCCGCACCACCGTGCCGACGTCCTGGGCGGGCCTGCCGCCGACATCCACGATGATATCGCCGGGGCGCAGGCCGGCCTGCTCGCCCGCGCCACCGGCAATCACGCCGCGCACGACGGGCTTGGGTTCCTGCAGGCGCAAGCCGGCCACCGCGAGCGGATCGCCCTGCGCCGGATCCAGGCGGCTTTCGCCCAGCGTCAGATCGCGCTCCTGCGCGACGCCATGCGCCGTCTTCACGCCGATCTGGACGCGGCCGCCGGTGGAAATCTGATCCATCAGTTGCCAGCGGGCATCGTTCCACGAATTCACGGCCTGGCCGTCGATCGACACGATCTCGTCACCCGCCTGGAAACCGGCCCGGGCCGCCGCCGTACCGGCGGCCGGCTGTGCCACGTAGGCGGCCGGCTCGTCCACGCCGGCCAGGTTCAGGCCGGCATAGAGGAAAACGGCGAGGATCAGGTTGAAGACCGGGCCCGCCACGACGATCAGGATGCGCTTGCCCACCGGCTGCGGATGGAAAGCCGTGGCGGCCTCCTCCGGGGTGGCGCCGGGTGGCGGATCGTCCTGCATCTTGACGTAGCCGCCCAGCGGAATCGCCGATACCGCCCACTCGGTGCCATGACGGTCTACCCGGCGCAGGAGAACCTTGCCGAATCCGATGGAGAACCGCAGCACCCGCACGCCGCACAGGCGCGCCGCCCAATAGTGCCCGAGTTCATGGAAAGTGATCAGAATGCCCAGCGCGACGGCGAAGGCCAGCAAGGTGAAAAGCATGGGGCGTGTACCGAATGGGTGAGGCCAACCCGCCGCCCGCGCGGGATCCCGGCGCGGTGCGGCTGGCGACGCGGCGGGATCAGCGGCCGGCGGAAGCGGAACGCGCCTGGATACGCTCCGCCTGGGCGCGCGCCGCGGCATCTTCGGCCAGGACGTCGTCGAGGTGATTCAGGGTAACAGATGGCCGACCGGCATGCCACTCCAGGGTCTCGGCGATGACGGCGGCAATGCGGGTATAGGGCAGCCGTTCGCGCAGGAAGGCATCCACGGCGATTTCGTTGGCGGCGTTCAGCGCGATGCAGGCGCCCTGCCCCGAGGCCAAGGCGTCGAAGGCCAGGCCCAGGCAGGGAAAGCGACGCAGGTCCGGGGCTTCGAAGTCCAGCCGGCCCAGGCGGGCCAGGTCCAGCAGCCCCACCCCGCTGGCCAGCCGCTCGGGAAAGCCCAGCGCGTAGGCGATGGGGGTGCGCATGTCGGGCTGCCCCAATTGGGCCAGGACCGAGCCGTCCTCGTATTCCACCATGGAGTGCACGACGCTTTGCGGATGGATCAGCACCTCGATGCGGTCCCGCGGCATGGCGAACAGCCAGTAGGCCTCGATGACTTCCAGCCCTTTGTTGAGCATGGTGGCGGAATCGACGGAGATCTTGCGCCCCATGCTCCAGTTGGGATGCTTGCAGGCCTGGGCTGGGGTGATGCCGTGCAGGTGTTCCGGGTCGTGCTGGCGGAAAGGCCCCCCGGACGCGGTCAGGATCAGCCGGCGCACACCCGCGGCCGGACGCGTGGGCGCCGAGGCGCGCTCGCCGTGCGGCAGGCACTGGAAGATGGCATTGTGCTCGCTGTCGATGGGCAGTAGTTCGGCGCCGTGGTCGCGCACCGCGCCCATGAACAGCGAACCGGCGGCCACCAGGGCTTCCTTGTTGGCCAGCAGGACCCGCTTGCCGGCACGGGCGGCCGCCAGCGCGGACGGCAGGCCGGCGGCCCCGACGATGGCCGCCATGACGGTATCGCAATCCGGATCGGCGGCCGTATCGGCCAGGGCCTGGGCGCCGACCCGGATTTCCGGCATCGGCGCACCGCCGCCCCACGCCTGTTGGAAACGCGCCTGGGCCGCCGCGTCGGGCACGACGACCACGCGCGCGCCGCTGGCCCGTGCCTGTTCCGCCAGTTTATCCATGCGGCTATGGGCGGACAGCGCATGGACGCCCAGTCGCTCCGGGTGGCGGGCGATCACGTCCAGGGTGCTTTCGCCGATCGATCCCGTGGATCCCAGCACGGCGATACGCTGAAACGCAGTCAAAACAGTACTCCACTGAGAAGCAAGGCCACCGGCGCCACCGGCAGGATGGCGTCGATGCGATCGTAGACGCCGCCGTGGCCTGGCAACAGATTACTGGAATCCTTGCGCCCGGCGCGCCGTTTGAGCAGCGATTCGAACAGGTCGCCGACGATGGACAGGACGGCCAGCAACGCCGCGATAGGCAGCGCGCCCCATACGGTCCAGCGCTGGACCAGGGCATGGCCGAAAGTGCCGTCCCAATAGCTGCTGACCCCTACCCATACGACGGCGGCCAGGATGCCGCATGCGGCGCCTTCGATGGTCTTGCCGGGACTGACCCGCGGGGCCAGCTTGTGGCGGCCCAGGGCGCGCCCGCCGAAGTACGCCGCGATGTCGGCCGCCCACACCAGGGCAAGCAGGGACAGCAGGAAGACCGCGCCGCGCGCCATGAAGAACAAGGCCAGCACGGCCCAGGCCGCCATCAGGGCAAGCAGGGCGAACAGGGTCAGCGACAGGCTGGCCGGCGGCGCGTCGCTGCGCCCGCGCACCACCGCGATGGTGCCCCCGACCACCCACAGCAGCGCCGACAGGGGCACGATCCAATTGAACAGCAGGGCCCGGGAGGCTTCATCCGCGAATTCGTAGCGGTCGCCGCCCGTCCACCACACCGTCACGCACAAGGCGGCGATGCCGAGCAGGACGCCGACAGCCACGGCACCGGCCCCGCCTGGCGCGGGGAGCGTCAGGCGCGCCCATTCCCAGCCGGCACAGGCGGTGGCCAGGGCCAGCAACGCCATGAAGGGCCACGGCGTGGGCGCCGCCATCGTGGCGGCCAGGACGGCAAGAAGGATGACGGCTGTGACGATACGCTGGCGCAGCATGGGGTCTCCTGGTCTGGGGCGGCGGCCCGCCGCCGTGGCGGGGACAGGGTATTCTGCCGTTTTTTTATCGGAACGGTACCAGTCAGCGCTTTCCGGCCGCGCTGACCTGGGCGCTGGTGCGCCCGAAGCGGCGTTCCCGCGTTCTATACCACTCGAAGGCTTCTTCCAGCTCCGGCCCGCCGAAGTCCGGCCAATAGCGCTCCGTGAAGAAGAGTTCGGTATAGGCCAGTTGCCAGATAAGATAGTTCGAGATGCGCTGTTCACCCCCGGTGCGGATGAACAAGTCCGGTTCCGGCGCCCAGGCCATGGAAAGATAGCGGCTGAGCGTGGCCTCGTCGATCTGGTCCGGCGCCTGCGCCAGGTCCGGGTTCTCCACGATCATGCGGCGCATGGCCTGCAGGATGTCCCAGCGCCCGCCGTAGTTCGCGCAGACCGAAAGATGCAGGCGATCATTGTGCGCGGTGCGCGCCTGGGCCTGCTCGATCAGTTCGCGCAGTCGCGGCTCGAAGGGCGACAGATCGCCCACGACGCGCAGCCGCACGCCCTGCCCGTCCAGCTTGTCGACTTCCCGCTCCAGCGCCTGGACGAAGAGCCGCATCAGCAGCGAGACCTCTTCGGCCGGGCGGCGCCAGTTTTCCGAACTGAAGGCGAACAGGGTCAGGTAGCGCACGCCGCGGCGGCCGCAAGCCTCCACGACCCGCCGCACGGCCTGTACGCCCTTGGCATGCCCGGCGGTACGCGGCAGGTGCCGCCGCGTCGCCCAGCGGCCATTGCCGTCCATGATGATGGCGACATGCTGCGGGATATCCGACGTCTGGGGAACCGCCTGGGTGGAACTGATAGTCATGAGATGGAAAGACCGCGCGCGTATCCGCGTCAAACGGTCATGATCTCCGCTTCTTTCTGGGCGATGAGCTTGTCGACCTCTGCCACGCAGCGATCGGTGAGCTTCTGGATTTCGTCCTGGGCGCGGCGCTCTTCGTCCTCGGAAATGGACTTGTCCTTGACCAGCTTCTTCAAGGCCTCGTTGCCTTCACGCCGCAGATTGCGCACCGCGATCTTGGCGTCCTCGCCTTCGTTCTTCACGACCTTGGTGAGGTCGCGCCGGCGCTCCTCGGTCAGCGCGGGCATGGGCACACGGATGGTTTCGCCCATGGAGACCGGATTGAGCCCCAGGTCGGATTCGCGGATGGCTTTCTCCACCGGACCCGCCATGCTCTTTTCGTAGGGCTGCACGCTGATCGTGCGCGCGTCGACCAGGTTGACGTTGGCCACCTGGCTGATCGGCACGGGAGAGCCGTAGTATTCGACGTGCACGTGATCCAGGATACCGGTGTGCGCGCGTCCGGTACGGATCTTGGACAGATTGACCTTGAGCGTTTCGATGGACTTGGCCATCCGGGACTCGGCCGATTTTTTGATGTCTGCGACGCTCATTGCGACTCCTTCAATTCAAACGTGTACCAGGGTACCTTCATCTTCGCCGGTCACCGCGCGTTTCAGCGCGCCCGACTTGTTGATGGAAAAGACCTTGATCGGCAGCTTCTGGTCGCGGCATAGCGCGAACGCAGTCGCGTCCATCACTTCGAGCCGGCGCACGATGGCCTCGTCGAAGCTGATGCGGGAATAGCGGGTGGCGGTGGGATCCTTGTTGGGATCCGCGCTGTAGATGCCATCCACCTTGGTGGCCTTCAGGACGATCTCCGCCCCGATTTCGGCGCCACGCAGCGCCGCCGCGGTGTCCGTCGTAAAGAACGGATTGCCGGTGCCCGCGGCGAAGATCACCACCTTGCCCTCTTCCAGGTAGCGCAGGGCCTTGGGACGGATATAGGGTTCGACGACCTGTTCGATATTCAGGGCAGACTGCACCCGCGTATCGACACTACGGTGTTTCAGGGCATCCTGCAGGGCCAGCGCGTTCATGATGGTGGCCATCATACCCATGTAGTCGGCCGTGGCCCGATCCATGCCCTGGGCGCCCGGCGCGACGCCGCGGAAGATATTCCCGCCGCCGATGACGATGGCCAGCTCCACGCCCAGATTGACGATTTCGGCGATTTCCTCCGTCATCCGCGCGATAGTGCCGCGGTTGATGCCGAATGCATCATCTCCCATCAGCGCTTCGCCGGACAGTTTGAGAAGAACCCGCTTATACGATCTGCTGGCCATGAGCGATATCCCTAGAAACGATCCGACGGAAGTGTAAGACAAGAAATAGGCCGGTCAGTCGCCGGCCTGTAATAAAAAAGCTGCAATGCGAACGGATAAGGCGCTTACGGGCGCTTATCAGGCGCGGCCGGCAGCGGCGGCGGCGACTTCCGCGGCGAAGTCGGTGGTTTTCTTCTCGATGCCCTCGCCGACGATGAAAAGCGCGAAACCGGCGATACCGGCGCCTTCGGCCTTCAACATCTGCTCAACGGTCTGCTTGTCGTTCTTGACGAAGGGCTGCGACATCAGCGTGACTTCCTTCAGGAACTTCTGCACCGAGCCTTCGACCATCTTGGCGACGATGTCGGCCGGCTTGCCCGATTCGGCGGCCTTCTGCTCGGCGACGGAGCGCTCCGTGGCGATGTCCGCGGGCGACACGCCGGCGGCATTCAGCGCCTTGGGCTTGGTCGCCGCGATATGCATGGCCAGGTCCTTGCCGACGCTGTCCGCACCGTTGAAATCGACCAGCACACCGATCTTGCCGCCATGGACGTAGCTGGCCAGCTTGTTGGCGGTTTCCATGCGCTGGAAGCGGCGGATGGAGATGTTTTCGCCGATCTTGCCGATCAGGCCGGTACGGACGGTTTCCACCGTGCCGCCTTCCAGCGGCAGGTCGGACAGCGCGGCGACGTCGGCCGGGTTCTTGGTCGCGACCACTTCGGCCAGGGTGTTGACGTAGGCGATGAAGTCGTTGTTCTTGGCCACGAAGTCGGTTTCGCAATTGACTTCGATGACGGCGCCCTGCTTGCCATCGGCCGAGATGTACAGGCCGATCAGCCCTTCGGCGGTGACGCGCGCGGCCGCCTTGCTGGCCTTGTTACCCAGCTTGACGCGCAGGATTTCCTCGGCGCGAGCCAGATCGCCCTGGGCTTCGGTCAGCGCCTTCTTGCATTCCATCATGGGCGCGTCGGTCTTTTCGCGCAATTCCTTGACCATCGAGGCGGTAATTTCAGCCATGTTCGCTCCATTCTTGCTAAAGCACGCCCCGGCAAGCCGGGGCATGTGATTTCGATACGGGGGCGCGCCCGTCGGGCGCCGGCAGGACCGGGCCGGCGCAACGCGCCTGGCGCCCTGTCCTGATCAGGCCTGTCAGGCCTGGCCGTCCTGCACTTCGACGAACTCTTCCTGGCCTTCGCCACCTTCTTCGACCAGACCGCTCAGGTTTTGTTCGCGGCCTTCCAGCACGGCGTCGGCCATGCCCTTGGCATACAGCGCGATGGCCTTGGTGGAGTCGTCATTGCCCGGGATGACGTAGTCGATGCCGTCCGGGGAGTGGTTGGTATCGACCACCGCCACGACCGGAATGCCCAGCTTGCGCGCTTCGGCGATGGCGATCTTGTGATAGCCAACGTCGATGACGAACATCGCGTCCGGCAGGCCGGTCATGTCCTTGATGCCGCCCATGGACTTGTTCAGCTTTTCCAGTTCACGCTGGAAAAGCAGGCCTTCTTTCTTGATCATGCGCTCGGCGCCGCCTTCGGTGACCACCGCTTCCATGTCCTTCAGGCGCTTGATCGAGGTCTTGACCGTCTTAAAGTTGGTCAGCATGCCGCCCAGCCAGCGGGCATCGACGTAGGGCATGCCGCAACGGGCGGCTTCGGCGGCGATGAGCTCGCGGGCCGCGCGCTTGGTGCCGACGAACAGGATGTTGCCGCCACGGGCAGCCAGCTGCTTGACGAACTTGGTGGCCTCGACGTACTTGCCGACCGTCTGTTCGAGGTTGATGATGTGGATCTTGTTACGCTGACCGAAGATGAAGGGAGCCATCTTCGGATTCCAGTAACGGGTCTGGTGGCCGAAATGGACGCCGGCTTCCAGCATTTCACGCATGAGGGACATAGTTATCTCCAAGGGTTTGGACTTGCGCCAGGCCCGCATCCTCCGGCACGCTATCGGTCCTGGGACCGGGTTTCCAGCGTTGCCGGCGACACCCTCGTTGGCGTGGCGCGCGATTCAAAGCAGTCGCTATAGACTTAACAGATTCAACAACCTGGCTCTTGGTGTGTCTTGGTGGGCGTCGGTGAACCTCGGGAAACTTTCAGGGCGGGGCTTATTCACTCCACCCTTACCCATACACTTCACTATCCACCTTCACTATCCACCTTCACTACCCACCACGCACCAGGGACTTCCCCCTGCTTTTTCAGGGAAGCCTATAATTCTACTATTTTTCCAAGCCAATCCTCAAGCTGATACATGGGCATAGTCACCGACCCCGCCGATCTCGACAAAATGCGCCTGGCCTGCCAGGACGCCGCGCGCGTACTGGATTACCTGGCGCCTTTCGTGAAGCCCGGCGTCACCACGGGCGAACTGGACCGCCTGGCGCTGGACTACCTGACCAAGGAGCTGCAGGTCAAATCCGCCACGGTCGGCTACGCGCCGCCGGGCTACCCCCCCTTCCCGGGCGCCATCTGCACCTCGGTCAACCACCAGGTCTGCCACGGCATCCCGGGCGACAAGGTGCTGAAAAACGGGGACGTTTTGAATATCGACGTCACCATCATCAAGGACGGCTGGTTCGGCGACACCAGCCGCATGTTCTATGTGGGCGAGCCGTCCATCCTGGCGCGCCGCCTGGCCGACATCACCTATGAATGCATGTGGCTGGGCATCCGCCAGGTGCGCGCCGGCGCCACCCTGGGTGACATCGGCAACGCCATCCAGAAGCACGCCGAAGGCAACGGTTTTTCGGTGGTGCGCGAATTTTGCGGCCATGGCGTGGGGCGGCGCTTCCATGAAGACCCGCAGGTGCTGCACTACGGCAAGCCGGGCACGGGTGTGAAGCTGGTCCCGGGCATGATCTTCACGATCGAACCGATGATCAATGCCGGACGGCGTGAAATCCGCCAGCTGTCGGACGGCTGGACCGTGGTCACCCGCGACCACAGCCTGTCGGCCCAGTGGGAACACACGGTGCTGGTCACCGAATCCGGCTACGAAGTCCTGACGGTCTCGCCGGGGATGCCGGCCCCGCCCAGCTTCGTCACCGAAAGCATCGCCGTGCCCGCCGCCTAGCGCCCGCCGAACCCGGAAGGACCGCCGTATGAGTACGCAAGCCGAACCTTCCACCGCGACAGCGGCCGACACGGCCGCCGCCGACACGGCCGCCGCCGACCTGCCGGCGCTGCGCGCCCGCATGCGTGCCCGGCGCGACGCCGCAATCGCGGCCTTCCGCGAACACGAACGGCCCGATCCGCTGCTGCACGAGCTGCGACGGATCACCGACCAGACGCTGCGCGAGCTGATCAAGCAGTGCCCCCTGCCGGCGGGGGCAGTGCTGGCCGCGGTGGGCGGTTACGGGCGCGGCGAACTGTATCCGCACTCCGACGTCGACTTGCTCATCCTCCTGCCGCATGCCCCGTCGCGCGACGAGGAATCGGCCATCGAACGGCTGGTGGCGGCCCTCTGGGACCTGGGCCTGGAGCCCGGTCACAGCGTGCGCACCATCGCCGACTGCCAGCACGAGGCGGATGCCGACATCACCGTCGAAACCGCCCTGCTCGAATCGCGCTGGCTGGCGGGCAATCGCGCCCTGATGAAGACCTTCGACACCGCCATGCGCGCGCGCCTGGATCCGGCGTTGTTTTTCCGGGCCAAGCGGGTCGAGATGCAGCAGCGCCATGCCCGCTACCAGGACACGCCTTACGCGCTGGAACCCAATTGCAAGGAATCGCCCGGCGGCCTGCGCGACCTGCAAGTCATCATGTGGATGGCGCGCGCCGCGGGCTTCGGCGAGAGCTGGCGCGAAATCTCCAAGGCGGGACTGCTTACCGCATCGGAGGCACGCGGCCTGCGGCGCGCCGAACAGGCGTTCAAGCGCTTGCGCATCGAACTGCACCTGATGTCCAAGCGCCGCGAAGACCGTGTGCTCTTCGACCTGCAGCCCGCGCTGGCCGAGGTCTATGGCATCAAGGCGACCGCCACCCGGCGCGCCAGCGAATTGATGATGCAGCGGTATTACTGGGCGGCGCGGCTGGTGACGCAGCTGAACTCCATCCTGGTCCAGAACATCGAGGAACGGCTGTTTCCCCGTCCGGCGTCCGACGCACGCGACATCGACGATGACTTCCGCAGCCTGCATGACCGGCTGGACGTCATCCGCGACGACGGGTTCGAACGCAATCCCACCCTGCTGCTGCGCGCCTTCCTGGTGATGCAGCAGCATCCGCACCTGAAAGGCATGTCGGCGCGCACGCTGCGCGCCATCTGGCACGCGCGCCACCGCATCGATGCGCAGTTTCGCCGCAATCCGGTCAATCGGCGGCTTTTCCTGCAAATCCTGCAGCAGCCCGCCGGCATCGTGCATGAACTGCGCCGCATGACCATGCTGAATATCCTGCCGCGCTACCTGCCGGTGTTCCGCCGCATCGTGGGCCAGATGCAGCATGACCTGTTCCACGTCTATACCGTGGACCAGCATACGCTGACGGTGATCCGCAACCTGCGCCGCTTCACCATGCCGGAGCACGCGCAGGAGTATCCCTTCGCCAGCCAGCTGATCTCCGAACTGGACCGCCATTGGCTGCTCTACGTCGCCGCGCTGTTCCACGATATCGCCAAGGGCCGCGGCGGCGATCATTCGGAACTGGGCGCCCGTGAAGTGCGCAAGTTTGCCCACGAACACGGATTGGCAGCCGAGGACGCGGAGCTGGTCGAATTCCTGGTCCGCCAGCATCTGCTGATGTCCACGGTGGCCCAGAAGCGAGACCTGTCGGATCCCGAAGTCGTGCGCGCGTTCGCCGCCACGGTCAAGGACGAACGCCACCTTACCGCCCTGTATCTGCTGACGGTCGCCGACATCCGTGGCACCAGCCCCAAGGTCTGGAATGCCTGGAAAGGCAAGCTGCTGGAAGACCTGTACCGCCTGACGCTGGGCGCCCTGGGCGGCGCCCATCATGACGCGGATACCGTCCTCAACCACCGCAAGGCGGAGGCCGCCCGGCTGACGCGCCTGGCCGGCCTGCGCGACGACGCGCGCGAAGCCTTCTGGAAAGAACTGGACGTGGCGTACTTCCTTCGCCACGATGCGTCGGATATCGCCTGGCATACGCGGCATTTGTACTATCGGCCCGCGCCGGAACAGGCGGTGGTCAAGGCGCGGCCCACGGAGCAGGGAGAAGGCTTGCAGGTCATGGTCTATACGCGGGACGCCGCCGACCTGTTCGCCGCCATTTGTGGCTATTTCGACGCCAAATCGCTGAGCATTCAGGATGCGCGCATCCACACGACGCGCCACGGCTGGGCGCTGGATAGCTTTATCGTGCTGCTACCCGACGGTGCCAGCGACCTGCGCGCGCAGGCGGCCCTGGTGGAACACGAACTAGCCGCCCGACTGAAGGACCCCGCGACGTTTTCGCAAGGCGGCGCGGGCGTGGCGGCGCCTTATGGCCGATCGCGACAGTCGCGCATGTCGCGCGTGTTTCCCGTGCCGCCGCAGGCCGAGCTGCAGCCGGACGAACGCAGCAAATCCTGGCGCCTGTCCGTCACGGCGACGGACAGGCCGGGTTTGCTGCATGCGCTGGCGCGGGTCTTCGTCGGCCACGGCGTGAATCTGCAAATGGCCAAGGTAATGACCCTGGGCGACCGCGTGGAGGACGTTTTCATCATCGAAGGCGAAACGCTGGAAAGGCCGCGCGCGCAAATGCAATTCGAGCGGGCGATCCTGGACGCGCTGGCGGGAGACGGCGCGCAGCGCGCGGCCGCATGAACCGCGATACGGCACATGCCGGGGCAGCATGGGGATGAAATCCGACGCGACATTACCGCATCGGACGCGGGATTACCTTCGCGCTGACATGCCCCGGAATATTGCCGCACGCTTACAATCGATGCTCCTTTTATCGGCCAGGCTTCCCTCTCATGCTCGTGCACGAATATCTCCTGGTATTTGGCCGCAGTTTCCTCTTTGCGCTGGCCACGCTGCTGCCCTTCCTGAACCCGCCTGCCGTTGCACCGATCTTCTGGACATTGACCGAAGGCGCGTCCAGCGCGACGCGGGTGGCCTTGGCCAAGCGCGTCGCCATCAACGTGGGCGTGATGCTGACCATCGCGATGGTCGCCGGCAACGTGCTTCTGACCTTCTTCGGCCTGTCGCTGGCAATCGTGCGCGTGGGAGGCGGCCTTCTCGTGATCACCAGCGCGTGGCGCCTGGTGAATTCGCCTGATGGCGGCGCACAGAACGCCGCGCGCGCGGCGGAATCCTTCACGCCGGAAATGGCCAAGGCGCGGGCCTTCTACCCCCTGACCTTCCCTATCAGCTGCGGCCCCGGGTCCATCGCGGCCGCCATCACGGTGGGCGCCTCGCTAAGCGAGCCGGACCGCCTCGTCAGCCTGATCAAACTGGCCGGATCGCTGCCGGGCATCCTGATAACGGCGATCATCCTTTACGGCTGCCTGCGCTTCGCGGCCCAGTTCCTGTACCGGCTGGGAGATAACGGTACGGCCGTGTTCATGCGGCTGTCCGCCTTCGTGCTGCTGTGCCTGGGTGTACAGATCGTCTGGGATGGCGTGCATGAACTCCTGCTGGGCGTGCTGGTCGAAGCGGTCAACCATGCGTCGGCCGCGGGGGTGAAGTAGCCCTGCCCGCGCCTTGGACCGTACGCGCCCGGCGTGTACGTGGGCTGCCCTTACCTTCCATTTCCGCCACAGGATAGAACCGCCATGCCATCGACATCGCAACGCACCCTGGCCCTGATCGCCGTCCTGGCCTTCGGCGCCGTCGGCATCGCGCTTGTGTCCCAATATGCCTTCGGCCTGCAACCGTGCGCCTGGTGCGTGCTGCAACGCCTGATCTATGTCGTTATCGGGGTCGTCTGCCTGGTGCTGGCATTCCTGGGGCCCACGCTACGCCGGCTCGGAGCCCTGCTGGGCCTGGTACTGGCGGCGTGCGGCATCTGGGCGGCTTATTACCAGTACACCGTCGCGTCGCGGCTGCTGTCATGCGCGCAGACCTTCGCCGACAAGGTCATCGCCGGTAGCGGGCTGGACGCTGCGATGCCGTCGGTGTTCGGCATTTACGCCACCTGCGCGGATGCGACGGTGAAGGTGCTGGGCGTCGAGTACGCCCTGTGGAGCCTGGCCTTGTTCGTGATCCTGGCCCTGCTGAGCCTGCGCGCGCTACTGCGCCGCGCCTGAACAGCAGGGTATTGGGACGGCGGTGGATCAGGCGTCGTTGGCGGCGTAGCCCATATTGAACAACAGGCCGCCGCGGGACTCCTCGTCCGATTCGCCGCGGCTCTGGCCCAGCCGTTCCAGGTATTCGGGCGTGATGTCCCCGGTGATGTAATCGCCGTCGAAGCAGGATGCCTCGAAGCGCGACATCGCGGGGTTCAGATCGCGCACCGCCTGTTGCATATCGCCCAGATCCTGGTAGACCAGCGCGTCGGCGCCGATGGTGCGCGCGATTTCCTCGTCGCTGCGGCCGGTGGCGATGAGTTCGCGCTGCGTCGGCATGTCGATGCCGTACACGTTGGGAAAACGCACGGGTGGCGCGGCCGAGGCGAAGAACACCTTGTGGGCACCGGCGGCGCGCGCCATGTCGACGATCTCCCGGCTGGTCGTTCCACGCACGATGGAATCATCCACCAGCAGCACGTTCTTGCCCTGGAATTCGCGGCCGATGGCATTGAGCTTCTGCCGCACGGATTTCTTGCGCACGGCCTGGCCCGGCATGATGAAGGTGCGCCCGACGTAGCGGTTCTTGATCAGGCCCTCGCGATAATCCAGGTTCAGGCGCGCGGCCAGCTGCATGGCGGCGGGACGCGATGAGTCGGGAATCGGCATGACGACGTCGATGTCGCCCAGGCGCAAGGTGCGCGCCACCTTGTCGGCCAGGTATTCGCCCATGCGCAGGCGGGCGTCGTAGACGGAGACGCCGTCCATCAGCGAATCCGGACGCGCGAAATACACGTACTCGAAAATGCAGGGCACCAGTTGGGCGTTCTCCGCGCACTGGCGGCTATAGAACTTGCCGTCCAGGTCGACGAAAACGGCTTCGCCGGGCGCGACGTCGCGCACGAAGATGAAGCCGCTGCCTTCCAGCGCCACGGATTCCGACGCGACCATCCATTCCACGCCGTGTTCCGTTTCCTGGCGCCCGATGCACAGCGGGCGGATGCCGTGGGGATCGCGGAAAGCCAGCAGGCCGTAACCGGCGATCTGCGCGACCACGGCGTAGGCGCCGCGCACGCGGCGATGCACCGCCGCGACGGCGCGGAAGATCGCGTCGTCGTCCAGGGAGATGCCGTTGGCCGCCGACTGCAGTTCGTGCGCCAGCACGTTGAGCAGGACTTCCGAATCGGAATTCGTGTTGATGTGGCGGCGATCGACGCGGAACAGGGATTCGCGCAGTTCGCGCCAGTTCGTCAGGTTGCCGTTGTGCGCCATCATGATGCCGAAGGGCGCGTTGACGTAGAACGGCTGCGCTTCTTCTTCGCTGGCGCTGGAGCCGGCCGTGGGATAGCGCACCTGCGCGACGCCGCTGGTGCCAGGCAGCGCCCGCATGTTGCGAGTGCGGAAAACGTCGCGCACCAGGCCGTGCGCCTTGTACAGGTTGAACTGGCTGCCCTGCGCGGTGGCGATACCGGCCGCATCCTGGCCCCGATGCTGCAGCAGCAGCAGACTGTCATAGAGCAGCTGGTTGACCGGCCCGCGCCCCACGACCCCTACGATTCCACACATGGCAATTTCCTGTTGATCCTACTGCGTTCTATCCGAGATATGGCGGCAAAGCGGCCACGTTCAATACGGCAGCATCGACGCCAGCGACGGCGGAAGCCACACTTTGGTATGTTTGACGGCTTCTGTGGCCGTATGGGAAAACATCGCATCGCGCCACCAGGCTTCCTGGGGCAGCGGCGTGTAGCCGGCGGCCGTGACCAGCACCAGCACGATCAGCGCGCCGCGTACCAGTCCGAACAGGCCGCCCAGGCCGTGATCCGCGGGCGATAGCCCCGTGGTGCGAATGAGCGCCGACAAAGTCATGTTGACCAGCCCCACCCCCAGCAGCACCACCAGGAACACGGCCGCATAGGCGGCGCCCATGCGCAGCACCGTGGTTTCGATCCAGGGGGCCAGCCAGCCATACACGGCAGGGCCCCACCAGATTGCCGCCACGAAGGCCAGGATGTATGCCAGCAGGGACAGCACTTCCTTCAGCAAGCCACGCACTAGGCCCAGGAGGCCCGATATGGCGATGATCGCCACCACGACGAAATCGAACCCTGTCACTGCGCGGCGATGAAACCGTTGTCATAGCCCAGGGTACGCAGCCTTGCCTGGGCCGCCTGGGCCGCTTCGCGCGAGGGGAACGGCCCCACGCGCAGCCGATATTGCTGTTTGCCGCCGACGCTGGCTTCCTGGACGAACGCGTTGGTCACGCCGGCCGCATGCAGTTTGTCGCGGCGCGCCTGGGCATCGGCCTGGGTCGTGTATGCCGCGACCTGCAGCACGAAATTTCCCTTGGTGTCGGTGCCGGAACGGGCTTCCGGGGCCGGCTTGGCGGGTGCCGGTCCCGAGCCACGGCCTTCCAGCAGCGCCAGGGCCTTGCTGCCGTCGTCGGTGCGGGGCGCAGACTCTTGCCGGGCGGTGGGTTTGGGTTCGGGGCGGCTTTCCGGCTTGGGTTCGGTGCGGGCCGTCTCGGAGCGGGTATCGGAACGCGGCGCGACGCGGCCGGCATCGGCATGCGCGGGATCGCCGCTGGGGCGTGCGGTATCTGGCCTGCCCTGCGCGGCGGCCTGGCCGCCCGCGGCTTGCTGGCCCGCGGCGGCCGGCGGTTGCGCGGCGGAGGGCTGCTGGCCGGTAGCCGGCGCCTGCGGAGCGGCGGTGACGGGAGGCGCTACGCCGGTGGTAGCAGGCGTGCCATTGCCCGCGCCGCTGGAGGCGCCGGCGTCGGGCGCCTGCGGATCCGACACCGTGGGTTGATAAGGCGAATTGCGGTCCGGGATACGGATGGGGATATCGTCACTGACGCGCGACGGTTCGGAATCCAGCACCATCGGCAGGATGATGACGGCCGCCAGCACCAGGGCGACCGCGCCGGCCAGACGGCGGCGCGCCCGCGAGCGTAGTTCGGCCGCCTGGGCCTCGCTGGATACGGACGGACGCGGCCGGCCGGACGGCGCGTCGGCTGCGGAATCTTTCCGATTGAACAAACCCATGAAGCACGAATTCCTTGCAGCCGGCGCGCCGACGCGCGGTGGAAAACTCAGGATTTACGCCCCAGCGATTGGAGCACGGCGGCGACCGTGAAGAACGATCCGAACACCACGATTCTATCACCCTCGCCCGCCTGGGCGCGCGCCGCGGCGTAGGCCTGGGCGGGGTCCGCATAGGCGGCGATCAAAGGGACGTCGTCGCCCGCGCCAGGCGACGGCAGCGCTGCCCGCACCTGTTCGGCCAGCGCTTGCCCGCTGCCGCCCCGCGGCCCGGGCAGGCCGGCGCAATACCAGCGGTCGATCCGGCCGCCCAGCTTGGCCACCACGCCGGCCACATCCTTGTCGGTGAGCATGCCGAACACCGCATAGGTGTAGGGATGAAAACCCATGTTGTCGAGGTTCTGGGCCAGGACCGCGGCGGCATGCGGATTGTGGCCCACATCCAGGATGACGGTGGGCTGCCCCGGCAGTATCTGGAAGCGCCCCGGCAAGGTAGCCTGCAGCAGCCCTAGGCGCACCGCCTGCTGCGGCACCGGCAGGCGGTCGCGCAGCGCTTCCAGCGCGGCCAGGGCGGCCGCGGCGTTCAGGAGCTGATTGGCGCCACGCAGGGCGGGATAGGCCAGCGCGCTACGGCGCTGCGCCCGGCCGCCGTAGGCCCATTGCTGCCGATCGCCCGAGTAGTTGTAGTCCTGGCCGAACTGCCACAGGTCGGCCCCGATGGCCGCGGCATGGTCGACCAGGCTTTGCGGCGGCATGGGGTCGGCACAGATGGCGGGCTTGCCCGGGCGATAGATGTGGGCCTTTTCGTAGCCGATCTTTTCGCGGGTATCCCCCAACCAGTCCATGTGGTCCAGGTCCACGCTGGTCACGACGGCGCAATCGGCGTCGACAATATTCACCGCATCCAGGCGGCCGCCCAGGCCGACTTCCAGCACGACGGCGTCCAGGCGGGATAGCGCGAACAGGCGCAGCGCCGCCAGGGTCGTGAATTCGAAGTACGTCAGCGAGGTGTCGCCCCGCGCGGCCTCCACGGCCTGGAACTGGGTGACAAGGTCCGCATCGGACGCCAGCTCGCCGTTCACGCGCACCCGTTCGTTGAAGTCGATCAGGTGCGGAGACGTATACAGCCCCGTTTTGAAGCCCGCCGCCAGCAGCATGGCTTCCAGCATGGCGCAGGTGGAACCCTTGCCGTTGGTGCCGCCGACCACGATCTTGACGCAGTCCAGCTCGATCTTCAGGCGTTGCGCCACCTGGCGGACCCGTTCCAGGCCAAGGTCGATGGTTTTGGGGTGCAGCGATTCCAGGTATGCCAGCCACTGGGTAAGCGTGGCGCCGGCATCCGGAGGGGCGGTGAGAGACATGGCGGGAAACTGAGCTGGAGCAGACGAAATTTTAACAGGGGGAGGGAGGGCCCCACCCCCGAGGCGCTGCGCGCCTCCCCCTCAAGGGGGCGACGCTGGCGGACCGGCAAAGCCGGCTCCGGCGGCGTCCCCGGTCTGGGTGCACCTGTTTCAGGCGGTGCGGGGGTCGCGGGGCGCCCGGCGGAACGAGATGCAGATAACGGCGCCGCGGGACTAAAGTTTCCGGCTGCCCTGCCGTTACGACGTTGTCTACCCAGAAACCCGCGTCGTCGACGCACAGCAGAAAGTGGAGTCCTTATGGCTGTCAGCCCTATCGCCCCCGCGGCCCTTCCGGTCCAGCTCGCCGAGGCACACCCTGCACCGTTGCCTGATGCCGCCGTTCTGGTCACCCCTGGCGGCGACGCCCAGAAAGGCGCCGACACCGGCGGCGCCACCAGCGGCGGCGGTTCGTCCGGCCAGCCGTCGGAGCCGCAGCTGCCTCTGGACCGGGCATTGCAGAAGATCAACGAGCAAATGCAGGCCTGGTCGACGCAGATCCAGTTCGACATCGACCCGGACACGCACCGCGTGGTGATTTCCATCAAGGACTCGAAAACGGGGGACACCATCAAGACCATCCCCAGCGAAACGGTCCTGAACATCGCGAAGATGATTACCAAAATGCAGGGCGGCGGCGTGGAAACCAGCGCCTGACGCGCAGCACCACCCGCCGGTATTCACGGAAAAACACCGAACAAGCCCGCCTTATGCCGCTTGCCCGACGTATCGGGCCGGCGAGGTGTTTGACAGAATAAGCGCATCAAGGAAACAGCACGATGGCCACTTCCCCCCTTCCGCCAGTCACCTCCCTGGGCTCCGGTTCGAACTTGGATTTGCAGGGCATCCTGGAAAGCCTGCAGGACAACGAAAAGCAGGCACTGGTCCCCATCCAGAATCAACAGACGCTGGTCACGACCCAGCTGTCCGCCTACGGTACGCTGCAACAGGCCGTCGAAACCCTGCAGACGGCGGCAAGCGCGCTGGCCGATCCCAAGACCTACAACGTCACGACGGCGACCATCGTCGGCGGCAGTGACGCGTTCACCGTCAAGACGGCAGCCGGCGCCACGCCCGCGACATACAAGGTGCAAGTCGACCAGCTGGCCACCTCGGCACAGCTGAAGTCCGGCGCCATCGCGGATCGCACCCAGGCCTTGGGCACCGGTGGCACCATTACCGTCACGCTGGCCGACGGGACCAACAAGACGATCGACGTCAGCAAGGACACCTCGCTGAACGGCATCGCCAAGGCCATCAACGCGGACGACGCGGCTGGCGTCACGGCGACCATCCTGACGGACGGCAGCGGCAAGAGCTTTCTGCAGCTGACGTCCTCGGATACCGGCACGCAGGCCGCGGTCACCAAGATCACCTCGACCAACAGCACGATCCAGACCGCACTGGGGTACGACGCGTCGGCCACGCCGACAGGTGGCATGACGCAGACCGTGGCCGCGACCGATGCGAAGGTCACGATCAATGACGTGCAGATCGTCAGCGGGTCCAATACCCTGGACAAGAACATCGACAACGTCACCATCACGCTGAGCGATGTGACCACGTCGCCGGTGACGGTGAAGGTGGCGACCGATTCCTCCGGCGTCGTGACGGCCACGCAGAACTTCGTGACCGCGTACAACACGCTGCAGAAGATGGTGGCGTCGATGACGAAGTACGACCCGTCGTCGAACCAGTCCTCGGTCCTGACCGGCGACAGCACGACCCGCTCGATCTCGTCCACCGTGACGAGCGCGCTGCGCGTGCTGGCTTCGAGCACCGATACGCTGAAGACGATCCAGGACCTGGGCATCACCACGGACCCGACCGACGGCACCCTTGACCTGAACCTGAACACCATCGACAGCACGCATCTGCATTCGCTGAACGGTTCGCTGTCCACCAACCCGAAGGATGTCGCGGACATCCTGACCGCGCTGGGCACGAGCGTCGGCAAGGCCGTCGGCGGAATCCTGGGCTCCAACGGCCTGTTGGCCACGCGTACCGCCGGCCTGACCGAAACCCAGAAGACGCTGCAGACCCGGTTCGACAGCGTCAACAGCCGCATCGACGCCGACGTCGCGAATCTTCGCGCGCAGTTCGTGCAGCTGGATTCCTTCGTCGCGAAGATGAACAGCACAAGTTCGTACCTGACGCAGCAGTTCGCTGCCCTCTCGAACCAGAACAAGTAATGGCCTACGCATCCCGCCGTCCCGACAATGCCTACTCCGTGCGCTCGTACGCGGACGTGGGTCTTGAAACGCAGGTGATGAGCGCCAGCCCGGAAAGGCTCATCACGCTGCTGTACACGGCCGCGCGCGCCGCCATCGGCCAGGCCCGCATCCATATGGAGCAAGGCAATGTGTCGGCGCGGGCCGTGGCCCTCAACAAGGCGATCCGCCTGGTGGACGAAGGGTTGAAGCAGGCGCTCGACCTGGAAGCTGGCGGCGAAGTCGCCGCCAATCTGAACAATCTTTACGACTACGTGCTGCGCACGCTGATCAATGCCAACCTGAAGGCGGACGCCGCCCAGCTGGAAACAGCCGATACGCTGCTTGCCCAGCTTCAGGATGCATGGCAGACATCGGTGGACCGTCTCGGTGAAGCCGCCAGGACCTGACGCGCCCGGGACCCTTCCTACACTACTCGTCGCCGCCACAAGGCCATTTATGCCGTCCCAGTCCTCGCAAATCATTCTTGAGCTCTATCGCGAGATCGTCGCGGTCACCGCGGCAATGCTGAATTCTGCCCGTGGGCAGGACTGGATCGGCGTCCTGCAATCCGGGCAAACATATTGCGAGATCGTCGAACGCCTGCGCACCATCGGCGTGACGGAGCCGCTGGGTGACGCGGAACGGCGCCAGAAGCACGACATGCTGGTCCAGATCCTGGAAAACGATGCCAACACACGCGACCTGGCCATCCCTGAACTGGCGCGCATGAGCGACCTCCTGGGCCGCATGAAACGCCAGCAAACCGCCCTCAACGCTTACGGGTTCAAGGCGCCAGTGGCATGAGCTTTATCGCGCGGCTGCCCGTAGGGGGCGCTCTCCACGAGGAGTCGCGTAGCGGCAGGAGGCCATACCCATGAGCGTGGGGCCTACCGCGCTCAGCTCGCTGCTCGTGCAGCGGCTGGATGCCGTGCTGGGAACGCAGCTCGCCCAACACGGGAATACCGCGACGCTGCGGGATGCGGTCATTCCCCCCGGCGGGGCCGATGGGCTGCGCCCCGACCCGCAGGGCCGCGGCGCGGACCAGCTGGGCAACCTGACCGGACGTGAACGTGCCGCGCTGCGCGAAGCCGCCGAACAGGCCGACCTGGCGGCGGCGCTGCGCAGCCGCTTCGTCAGCACCGATACCACGCCATCGGCTCCGACCACGCTGGGGCAGACGGCACGCGTCATCCTGACGCTGCTGGCCCAATATCCGGAAACCGCCCCTGCCCTGTCGGGCAAGGCGCCGCTCTGGTCCGCCGAAGCGGACGCGGACGCGAATGCGGGCCGGGATGGGACAAGCCTGGGCACGGCCGGCCGCCCAGGCGTCCAGGGTGAGCCGCGCGCGGTCCAGGGGCCTGGCGCCGACGACGGCGCCCAGCAGGATGCCGCGGGCCAGAACCCCGGAACGAATACATCCGCCGGCACGGCGCGCGGCGCCACGACAGGCGGCGCGCCGCAGGCCGCCAGCACCGCGGCCACGGCCACGGTCGACGACATCGCCGGTACGGCCGCGCGTCCCGTCGCCGCCGGCAACGCCGCATCCGGTGCGCAAGGCGCCGATGCCGCGCGCGCGGCAACCTTGAACACCAGCGGCCCGCAGCCCGGCCCCCTGGCGCAAGCGCTGCGGCATGCCATCGAAACCAGCGGCCTGTTCTACGAGTCGCACCTGGGCGACGTGGCCTATGGGCAGCGCGGCATCGCGCACTTGCGTGCCGAGCCCCAGGCCGCGCTGGACCCCGGGCAGGCCCCGGCCATCCAGACGCCGGTGCCCAAACAATCCATCCTGGCCGATAATCCGCGCTTCAACCTGCCGACCAACGCCGCCCCGACGATGGCCCAGGCGGACGGGTCGCCCGCCGGCGGCACGGCGTCGACCTGGTCGGCGTCCACGCCCGGCCATGCGCCCGCTCCGCCGCCCGGCGTTCATCCCGATGCCACCCTGCTGGTGCGCCAGCAGCTGGAAGTGCTGGCCAACCAGACACTGGCCTGGGAAGGCAACGCCTGGCCCGGCACCGACATGTGGTGGGAGATCCGCCGCGAAGCCCGCGACGAAAACGCATATGCCCCGGCCGAGGCGCCCGCGGGCTGGGCCACGCGCCTGGTCCTGACCATGCCGCGCCTGGGTACCGTGGAAGCGAACATTTCCCTGTCCGGCCAGCGCCTCGCGCTGCAGATCGTCGCCCCCGAAAGCCAGGGCGAGATCGCCGCCGGCGGCAATGACCTGCGCCAGCGCCTGGAAAGCGCCGGCCTGCAGCTGGCCCAGATGACGGTCAGCACGCACGCGCCCGCGCCGGAAGCGCTGCCATGATCCCGTTCGCCCGGCCGCCCGAAGAACGGGCACCCTCCCCTGGCAAGGCAATCGCGCAGCGACAGGAAGGTGCATCGTGAGCCCGCCCACTTCCGCCGGCGGCAATGAGGCGGCACGCCCGGCCGCTGTCGCCCTGTCCTACCAGGACGGCGAGGCCGCGCCCCGCGTCGTCGCCAAGGGCTATGGAACGCTGGCCGACACCATCATACGTACCGCCCGCGAACACGGCATGTACGTACACCAGTCGCCCGAGCTGGTAGGCCTGCTGATGCAGGTCGATCTGGACGCGCATATACCCCCCCAGCTGTATCTGGCGGTCGCGGAGCTGCTGGCATGGCTTTACCGGCTGGAGGCACGGCCCGACCAAGCGCTGCCCGGTCCACCGCCGCCCAACACAATCGTTTGATATCTACGCTGGAATCGCCATGCCGTTGAAAGAGCCCGAACCGGACTTTCTGCTGACGCGGCCGGAGGAAATACGCTCCGCCATTTTCGAACTGACGCACCAGGACTGCACGACCCTGGTACGCGATGCCGCCGACCGCGAAACCGCGATCCTGGTGCTGGGCATCGACAAGCAGACCGACCACTTCTTCTGGCGTCCGCGCGATTTCGCCGGCTCGGACTTCGCCACCAACGACAGCCGCGGCCTGCGCGTGGGCACCGTGCTGCAGTTCCACGGCAACGGCTACGGCGGCGTGCAGATCCACTTCCGGGTCCCGCGCCCCGAGCTGGTGCGCTTTGACGACGGCAGCGCGGCCTTCGTATCGCCCTTGCCCGAGCGCGTCTCGCGCATCCAGCGCCGCAAGCTGTTCCGCGCTTCCATCATCGGCACGGCGGTGCGCTGCGCCGGGCAATGGCGGCCCGACCCCAAGTCCAAGCCCATCCTGTTCGCCATCCGCGACATTTCCGTGGAGGGCATCGGGCTGCGCGTGGAAAGACTGGCCACCGAGCTGCCGGGCGCGGGCGTCGTCATGGAGGAGGTCTATCTGGACTTCGGCGACTTCGGCAATATCACCACGGACCTGCAGGTGCGCACGGTGATTCCGCTGTCCGGCCAGCCGCTGCTGGAATCCGCGCTGGACGCACCGGCGCTGGCCGCCGGCGACGCGCCAGCCATGGCGGCCGTGCCGGCCATGCGCCCCAGCCTGATCAGCCAGGATCCCCTGACGCACATCGGCGCGGAGTTCGCGGCGCTGACCGGGCGCCAGGAAGCATGGCTGCAACAGGTGGTGTGGCGGCTGGAAAAGGCCCGCACCGCGGGTTGAGCCCGAAGACCGCATCCTGTCGCCGCACCGCCCGCGCCGATGCGCGGTGGGCCGCCGCCCTGGTTGGCCGTCGATACCGCGCGTGAACCGGCCCTACGAGGTTTCCGGCTGGTCCACCCAGGGCACTTCATGCGTCTCGCCTTCCTCGGCCACCGACGGGAAATAATGCACCGCGATCTCTTCCGGCGGCATGGGCTTGCCCAGTAGCCAGCCCTGTACGCGGTGGCATTGCAGCGCGTTGAGGATGGCGTACTGGCCCTCCGTTTCCACGCCTTCGGCGACGATTTCGCGGTTCAGGCGGCGCGAGAGTTCGACGATGGTGCCCACGATGGCCTGGGCGCTGGAATCGCTTTCCAGATTGCGTACGAAGGAACGGTCGATCTTGATGGTATCGAACGGCAATTGACGCAGATAACCCAGGCTGGAATAGCCGGTACCGAAGTCGTCGATGGCGATCCGCACGCCGGCCCGGCGCAATTCCGCCAGGCGCGAAATCTCCCCGCCCTCGGCGGCCACCAGCACGCCTTCGGTGATTTCCAGCTCCAGGCGCTCCGCGGCCAGGCCGGTGCGTTCCAGGACGGCCCGTACATCGCGCACCAGCTGGATCTTTTCCAGCTGCACCGGTGAAAGATTGACCGACAGATACCAGGGTTCGGGCCAGTTGGCGGCTTCGGCACAGGCGGTTTCCAGCACCCATGCGCCCAGCGGCACGATCAATTCGGTCTGTTCGGCGAGCGGGATGAACTGCATGGGAGCGACCAGCCCGCGGTGCGGGTGGTTCCAGCGCAGCAGCGCCTCGAATCCCACGAGCGTACGCGTGCCCGCGCTATAGATAGGCTGGTAGTGGACATAGAGCTGTCCTGTTTCCTGCATGGCCTGGCGCAGGTCTTCTTCCAGGGCCTCGGAATCGGCGACCTGGGACAGGCCAAGCACGCTCTGGCCGCTGCGCGTAATGCGCACGGCGCGCAGGATGGCCTCCGAACGCACGAGATGAAGCGCCAGGAATAGCAGCAGGCCCGAAGGCACCACCACGATCAACGTGAGCAGTATCCAGTGGAATCCGGCGATATGGGCGATCCCGGTATCCCAGAGATACCAGACCGGCAATAGGCACATCGCCGCGACCAGCGCCATGGCTCCGCCACCGCCCAGCGCGCCGCGGGCGCGCCGGGAAATGAACCATGTTGTCAGCAGCACGACGCCGATGATCTCGAACTGGATTACGGCTACGACAAGCAATGTAAGAGTGTCAAGCATCGCACACCGTCGACGGCGATAACGGAATTAGTCCGAAGCGTGCCGCACGGGCAGGATTCTTGCACAAAACCGGCAAGTCTCACACCGACAGGGACGAGATTTCCTTGTAAGCCGAGACAAGGCGATTACGCACCTGCACCGCCGTTTGGAATCCGACGTTGGCCTTTTGCATATCGACGATGACGTCGTTCAAGGAAACATTGGGCGCGCCCAGTTCGAACGCCTTGGATTGAGCCACGGCGGCATTCTGGGCGCCGGAGACGCGCTTCAGCGACCGCTGGAGCTCCGCCGCGAATCCCTCGCCGACCTGCGCGGCGCCGCCCACGCCGTCCGGCGTGCCGCCGTCCTGCGCGACGCGCACGACCTGACGCATCTGCTCCAGCATGTTTTCGATACCAGCCAGTCCGGCTATTGCCATAGCAAATCTTTCCTTTGTTGTCGGTGGCAAGAGACTACCGCCCCGGGGCCGTCCTCATATGGCACAAATGAAGTCAAAAAACCCGATATTTCGCCTGCTTGAGGCCAAGGACTTGTACCGCGAAAGACATAAAAGGCAAATGACGCCAAAAACCCAGGTTTTTCTGCCCTTGGGATGGCTGGCACCCCGGCCATAATCCACGCTCCGATATCCGAAGCACGTTGCATGTGTAACTTGCCTAACCCCAACGTACATCCCCGGAACTCGCGCCGTCTGGCGAGCGGGGGCAGCCGATGAACCAGCAGGCCACCCTCACCTCGTCCTTGATGTCCCGGTTTCCCGCGCTGGAGAAGCTGCGGACCGTCCCGAAACCGCTATTGCTGGGCGCGGCGGCGGCGGTTATCGCGCTGATCGTCGCGGCGGTGATGTGGGGACGCGACCCTAACTATAAGGTGCTGTTCAGCAATCTGGACGACCGGGACGGCGGCGCCATCGTCGCCGCCCTGAACCAGATGAACGTTCCGTACCGTTTCAACGAAACCGGTACGGCGATCCTGGTGCCCGCCGAAAAAGTCTACGATGCCCGCCTGCAGTTGGCCGGCCAGGGGCTGCCGCGCGGCGGCTCGGTCGGCTTCGAGCTGTTGGACAACACCCGCTTCGGCGCCAGCCAGTTCACCGAACAGATCAATTACCAGCGCGGCCTGGAAGGCGAGCTGGCGCGCTCGATCGAATCCATGAATGCCGTGCAGCACGCCCGGGTGCACCTGGCGCTGCCTCGCCAGACGCTGTTCGTGCGCGACCGCCGGCCGCCCACCGCGTCCATCGTCCTGACGCTGTATCCGGGCCGCAGCATCGGCGATTCCCAGGTATCCGCCATTTCGTGGCTGGTCGCCTCCAGCGTGCCGGAGCTGACCGTCAGCAACGTGTCCATCGTGGACCAGAACGGCCGCCTGCTGTCCTCGCCCAGCGGCGAAGGCCGCGGCATGGACGCCGACCAGATGCGCTTCGTGCGCGAGAACGAGCAGCGCACCGTGGAGCGGATCCTGGCGATCCTGAACCCGCTGGTCGGTCCGGGCAACGTCCACGCCCAGGCCAGCGCCGATATGGACTTCTCCCGCCGCGAGGAAACCTCGGAGGTCTACCGGCCCAACCAGGAGCCGGGCCAGGGCGCCGTCCGCAGCCAGCAGACCAACGATTCGCAGCAGCTCGGCGGGAATCCGGCACAGGGCGTGCCGGGTGCCTTGAGCAACGAACCGCCCGCCGCGGCCCAGGCGCCGATCGCCAACCCGCCGGCCACGCAGGCGCAGCGTCCTGGCCAGCCGGGCGCCCAGCAGCCCGTCCAGGCGCAGGGACAGGCAGGCCAGGCACAGACGGCCACCGCCGCCCAGCAAGGCCCGGCCAGCACGCGCCGCGAGAACACGACCAACTACGAAGTCGATCGCACCATCAGCCATGTCAAGCAGCCCGTGGGCGCGGTCAAGCGCCTGTCGGTCGCCGTGGTGATCAATTACCTGCCGGACAAGGAAGGCGAGCCCAAGGCCATGCCGGCCGACCAGCTGAACAAGCTGACCACGCTGGTCAAGGAAGCGATGGGTTATTCCGAGGCGCGCGGCGACTCGCTGAACGTGGTCAACAGCCAGTTCAACGATACCGAGCCCGCCACGCCGTGGTGGAAGGATCCGGCCAATATCGCGCTGGCCAAGAGCGTGCTCGGCTGGCTGGTCCTGGCGGTGCTGGCGCTGTGGGTGTGGCGTTCGCTGGTGCGCCCCATCTACGAACGCTATATGAACCCGCCGGTCGATCCGGAGCTGGCCGAGCTGGAGCGCCAGGACGCGCTGCGCGAGGCCCACGAACAGGCCCGCGCGAAGGAAATGGACCGTTTCGACGACAACATGAAGCGCGCCCGCGATATGGCCACGAAGGACCCGCGCGCGGTGGCCATGGTGCTGCGTACCTGGATGAGCAAAGATGGCAAGTGATAAACCCATCGATGGCATGACCCGGGCAGCGGTGCTGCTGATGTCGCTGGGCGAGGACGCCGCGGCCGAGGTCTTCCGCTTCCTGAGCGCGCGCGAGGTGCAGCAGGTGGGCGCCGCGATGGCGCAACTGAAGCAGGTAACACGCGAGGACGTGGCGGAGGTGCTGGAGGAATTCCGCCAGGAATCCGATCAGTTCATCGCGGTCACGCTGGGATCGGACGACTACATCCGCACGGTGCTGACCAAGGCACTGGGCAGCGATCGCGCCGCCGGCCTGATCGAAGACATCCTGGAAGCCGGCGACAGCGGCAGCGGCATCGACGCGCTGAATTGGCTGGACCCGCACATCGTGGCCGAACTGATCGGCGACGAGCACCCGCAGATCATCGCCACCATCCTGGTCCACCTGGAACGCGACCGCGCCGCCGCCGTGCTGACCCGCCTGACCGAACGCCTGCGCAACGACGTGATGCTGCGCATCGCCACTTTCGGCGGCGTGCAGCCCGCGGCGCTGTCGGAACTGACGGAAACGCTGAACGCCGTGCTGGCCGGCCAGGGCGCCAAGCGCAGCAAGATGGGCGGCGTGCGCACCGCGGCCGAGATCCTGAACATGATGAATTCCTCGGACGAGGAAAACGTCGTGACCAGCCTGCGCGAGCGCGATGCCGACCTGGCGCAGAAGATCGTCGACGAAATGTTCGTCTTCGAGAATCTGCTCGACGTCGAGGACCGCGGCATCCAGCTCATACTCAAGGAAATCGACAACGACACGCTCATGGTAGCCCTCAAGGGTGCCGTCGAGGAGCTGCGCGACAAGTTCCTGCGCAACATGTCCAGCCGCGCGGCCGAAATGCTGCGCGAGGACCTGGAAGCGCAGGGTCCGATCCGCATGTCCAAGGTCGAAGCCGAACAGAAGAAGATCCTGCTGGTCGCGCGCCGCCTGGCCGAGAGCGGGCAGATCGTGCTGGGCGGCGCTGGAGACGACGCGTATGTCTGACCGCCGCGCCGTCCCGGCGTCGCCTTCCAGCGCCCCTTGGCAGCGCTGGCGCCTGGCGTCGTTCGAGGAACAGGACTCGGCCGTCAGCGTGCCGGAAGCGCGGCCGGATCCGGGCCCCGATCCGCGCTTGGTGCGCGAGGAAGCCCGCCGTGCCGGCCACGCGCAGGGCCTGGCCGAAGGGCGCGCGGAAGGCTACGACCTGGGCGTCGCGGAAGGCCGCGCGCGCGGCTACGAGCAAGGCTTGGAAGAAGGCCGCCAGGCCGGCCATGCCAAAGGCCTGGACGAGGGGCGCAAGCAAGGCGCCGAGGAAGCCGAACAGCTGCGCGCCATCGCGGAGGCGACCGCGTCCTCCCTGGCGCAGCTGGAAGAAAAAACCGGCCAGGCGCTGCTGACCCTGGCACTGGACATCGCTCGCCAGGTCGTGCGCACCACCGTGGCGACGCAGCCGGAGGCCCTGCTGACCGCTGTGCGTGAAGTGCTGCACATGAATCCGACCGCGAGCGCGCCGCTGCGCCTGTGGCTGCATCCGCTGGACCTGGAGCTGGTGCGGCTGCATCTGGCCGAAGAACTCAAGACCGGCCCGTGGCGCGTGCTGGCCGACGAATCCATCACGCGCGGCGGCTGCCGCGCCGAAACCTCGCTGGGCGAAATCGACGCCACCCTGGAAACCCGCTGGCGCCGCGTGGCGGCGTCGCTGGGACGAGACATGCCGCTGGAGCCGACCGAATGAGCGTGGCCGCACGGTCGCCCGACGGCCACGCTTCCTTCCCTGGGAAGATGTCGCGCAGCGACTGGAGGGCCGTTCAGTGAGCGAATCGCAGACGCTGTCCCTCAATGCGGCCTCCCCAGGCGCGGTACCGGCCGTGCCGGCCGTACCGGTGGTGGATCGTTGGGTCACGCAGCTGCAGATCGGCTCGATCCGCGCCAGTTCGACCGACCCCTGGCTGGCCACCGGCCGCGTCACGCGCGCGACCGGCCTGGTATTGCAGGCCACGGGGCTGCGCCTGCCGGTGGGCGCCGTCTGCCGCATCGAAATCGCACCGGGCCACGACCACTGGGCCGACGCCGAGGTGGTCGGCTTCGACGGCCATACCCTTTACTTGATGCCGCAGTCCGATATCTCCGGCCTACCGCCCGGCGCACGCGTCGTCCCTGGCGAACCGCCGCTGCAGCGGCAGATCCCCTTGCCCCGCAAGGCGGTCCTGAACGGCAATGCCAAGCCCGCGCTGGGCCGCCACCTGCCCGTGGGCAACGCCCTGCTGGGCCGCGTGCTGGATGGCGGCGGCCGACCCCTGGACGATCTGGGCCCGCTGGTCGGTGCCGATCAGGCGCCCTTGTCCGCCATACCCATCAACCCTTTGTCCCGCGCCCCCATCGACACGGTGCTGGACGTGGGCGTGCGGGCCATCAACGGCCTGTTGACCGTCGGCCGCGGCCAGCGCATGGGCCTGTTCGCCGGTTCCGGCGTGGGCAAGAGCGTGCTGCTGGGCATGATGGCGCGCTATACCAAGGCCGACGTCATCGTGGTCGGCCTGATCGGCGAACGCGGCCGCGAAGTAAAGGAATTCATCGAGCACAACCTGGGGCCGGAGGGACTGGCCCGTTCCGTCGTGGTTGCCGCCCCGGCCGACGTGTCGCCGCTGCTGCGCCTGCAGGGCGCGGCCTATGCCACGCGCATCGCCGAGCATTTCCGCGACCAGGGGCTGGACGTGCTGCTGATCATGGATTCGCTGACGCGCTATGCGATGGCGCAGCGGGAAATCGCGCTGGCCATCGGCGAGCCGCCCGCCACCAAGGGCTATCCGCCCTCCGTGTTCGCGCGGCTGCCCGCGCTGGTCGAACGCGCCGGCATGGGCTCGCCCGGCCCGCACGGCAAGGCCGGATCGATCACCGGCTTTTATACGGTGCTGGCCGAAGGCGACGACCAGCAGGACCCCATCGCCGATTCGGCGCGGGCCATCCTGGACGGGCACATCGTGCTGTCGCGCCATCTGGCGGAAGCCGGCCACTACCCCGCGATCGACATCGAGGCGTCGATTTCGCGGGCCATGACCTCGCTGATCACGACGGAGCAATTCGCCGTGGTGCGGCGCTTCAAGCAGGTGGTGTCCCGCTACCAGCGCAACCGCGACCTGATCGCCGTGGGCGCGTATGCGCCCGGCCACGATCTTGCCCTGGACGACGCCATCGCGCGCTATCCGCGGCTGGAAGCCTTCCTGCAGCAGAACGTCGGCGAAAAAGTGGACTACGCCACCGCCGTCGCCCAATTGCAATTTACGCTCCAGACAGGTGAATCGCATGCCTAGCCAACTCCCCCTGGATACGCTGATCTCGCTGGCCAAGGATCACACGGACGAAGCCGCCAAGCGGCTTGGCGGCCTGCACGTCGCGCGCAACAACGCCGAACAGCAATTGACGATGCTGAGCGACTACCGCGCCGACTATCTGCAGCGCCTGCAGAACGCCATGATGACCGGCATGTCGGCCGCCGATTGCCACAATTACCAGCGCTTCATCGCCACGCTGGACGATGCGATCGACCAGCAGCGGGCGGTCCTGGAACAGGCCGCCACGCACCTGGAGCAAGGCAAGGACCACTGGCGCGAGGAACGACGCAAGCTGAACTCCTTCGATGCGCTGGCGCAGCGCCAGCAGCAAGTGCGGATGCGCGAGGACGCGCGCCGCGAACAACGCCTGAACGACGAGTATTCCGCGCGCCTGGTCCGTGGCGCCCGGGGACTGCATTGAACAAAAGGATGCCGACCATGACTTCCCCGCTCGCCATGCTAGCCGTGGCCACGCCCGCGCCCTCCGGCCCGGCATCGGGCGCGTCCGCGCCTGATGGCCGCGGATCGCGCGACGGCAACGGTGCATCCAGCTTTTCCGACATCATGGCGCGCCAGCGTGCCGGCCAGGAGGCCGACGCCGCCACGCCGGCGAATGGACATCCCGCCACGGCAGCCGACGCGGGCGCGGCGGATCCGCGCAGCCCGGCGGCCCCCGCACAGGACGGCGCCACGGCGGCGGACGACACGAAGGACGACGACAAGGCCATCGCCGAGGCGCCCGCGGACGCCGCGCCGACGCTGGCGCAGCAGGCCCTGGCCATGGCGGCCATGGCCATGCAATTGCAGGCCGGACCGGCGAACGGCACCCAGGCCGGCACGAACGCACAGGCGTCCGCGGCGGGCGCGGCCGAGGCCACCGGTATCGCGACGGCCGCCACGGCGGCCGGCACCGCACCCGCTACGTCGGCAGCGGCGACGCAGGCGCTGCCCGCGGGCGCCGCCGTACCGGCGGATGCCAACACCGCGCCGGCCGCGGCCACGGAAACCGCCGTCACGGGCCAGGCGGGCCTGCCTGCGCTACCCGCCGGCACCGCGCCAGGCGCCACCGCGCAGACGGTGGACGACACCGCGCCCAAGGCGAGCCGCACGGGTCCGGCGCACGCGTCGCCCGTCGGCGGACAAAGCCGGCAGGCGAGCGATCGCAACGTCGAGGCGGCCGCCACGGCCTCCACGGAGGCATCCGGCCGCGATGCGCGCGCCGGTGCCCGGGACGATGCGCCCCGCCTCTCGCACGAAGGCAGTACCGCCACGGGCGACAAGGACGGCATGACGGAAGCCGCCGCCACGGCGTCGCGCGCCCCGGCCCATGCGCCGCAGGCCGATATGACGCAGGCGCTGGCCAATGCCTGGCAGGCCCCGGCGGCCCCCGCCGGCGCCAGCGCCGTCAATGCGCCGGCCATCCGGACGCCGGTCGGACAGGAGCAATGGGGCGCGGAACTGGGCGGCCAACTGGTGCTGATGACGCACCGGGGCGGCAACGACGCCCACACCGCCGAATTGCGCCTGGACCCGCCGGACCTGGGCCCCCTGCGCGTCACGATCAAATTGAGCGACGGCGTGGCCGAGGCGTCCTTCGTGTCGGCCCACGCCGCGGTCCGGCAGGCCGTCGAGTCCGCCCTGCCCCAGTTGCAGCAGACGCTGGCGCAGGCCGGCATTTCGCTGGGCCAGGCCAACGTCAGCGACCAGGGCGGGCAGGCCGGCTTCGGCGGCATGCAGCAGGGCAGCGAGCGCCCGGGCCAGGGCGCCGGGCAAACAGCGCAGTCGCAGGCCGATACGGCGGGCGATACCGTGCAGATCGCGGTGCCCGCGCCGCGCCGCTCCAATGCCGGCCTGGTCGACACCTTCGCATGAGCGCGGGCGCCCGCCTCGCGTCCCGGGCGCCGCGCGGCGGCCCCGGCGAACTCGAGAGCAATAGGTGGAGATACCCAGTTTTCGCCCTGTTTTTCCCCTACGTCCTGACCGCCCAAGTCAGGCAAAATGCACTCGGATAATCGATATCCGTTTCCCTGGCAAATCAAAAACCATCAAAGATGGCGACATCCAAAACCT
The DNA here is from genome assembly GCF_001704295.1 of Bordetella sp. H567. Lineage (NCBI taxonomy): Bacteria > Pseudomonadati > Pseudomonadota > Betaproteobacteria > Burkholderiales > Alcaligenaceae > Bordetella > Bordetella sp. H567. The sequence continues at coordinate 2,375,723 of NZ_CP012334.1, read as the reverse complement.
CCACCCTGCCGTCGCGTAGCACGCTACCGATGCGCACCAGCGGCTCGTCTCGGTTCCTGCGTCCGATCATCGGCCTGCTGGTTCTCCTGATCGTCGCCGCCGCCAGCGTCGCCACGACGTGGATGATTACCACCCGGTCGCAGCGCGGCGCGGCCAATTCCGCCGTGCAAATCAACGTGGGGCAGGCGCAGCAGCCCGCGGTGGGTGCCACGCCGACCACCTTCGTCGCGCCCCCGCAGACGCCGCAGGCGGTGCCCGCGCCCATCTTCATTCCGATCACGCCGTTCACCGTCACGCTGCAGAGCGCCGACCGCGAGCGCATCGTGCATATCGCCATGACGCTGCGCGTGGCCGACGAACAATCGCGCCAGCGCATCGAGAAGTACATGCCGGAAGTGCGCAGCCGCGTCCTGATGCTGCTGTCGGCGCAAACGCCGGAAAGCGTGCAGACGCCGCAAGGCAAGGTCGACCTGGCGAACGCGCTGATGAAGGCCGTCAACAGGCCATTCACCCCCCTGCCCGACGGACAGTACGTGACCGACGTCCTGTTCACCGAATTCGTGGTGCAATAAGCATGGCTTACGAGGCGTTCCTATCGCAGGACGAAGTAGACGCCCTGCTGGCGGGCGTCACCGGCGAAAGCGACGGCAAGGAAACCAGTCAGGAAAACCAGGATGGCGTACGCGCCTACGACCTGAGCTCCCCGGAGCGGGTCGTGCGGCGCCGGATGCAGACGCTGGAACTGATCAACGAACGTTTTGCGCGCCATATGCGCAACGTGCTGTTGAACTTCATGCGCCGCAACGCCGACATTACGGTCGGTTCGATCCGCATCCTGAAGTACTCGGATTTCGAGCGCAACCTGCCCGTGCCCAGCAACCTGAACATGGTGCAGATGAAGCCGCTGCGCGGCACCGCCCTGTTCAGCTACGACCCCAACCTGGTGTTCCTGGTCATCGACAGTTTGTTCGGCGGCGACGGCCGCTACCATACCCGCGTCGAGGGCCGCGACTTCACCACCACCGAGCAGCGCATCATCCGACGCCTGCTCAACCTGACGCTGGAAAGCTACGGCAAGTCCTGGGAAGCGGTCTATCCGATCGAGTTCGAATACGTGCGTTCGGAAATGCACACGAAGTTCGCCAGCATCACCGGCTCCAACGAAATCGTGGTGGTGACGCCTTTCCACATCGAATTCGGCGCCACCGGCGGCGACCTGAATATCTGCCTGCCCTATTCCATGATCGAACCGGTGCGGGACATCCTGACCCGCCCGCTGCAGGAGACCACGCTGGAAGCGGTGGACCAGCGCTGGGCCCGCCAGCTGTCGCGCCAGATCCGCAGCGCCGACGTGGAGCTGATCGCCGAATTCGCGCGCATCCCGTCGTCGATCCGCGAGCTGATGAAAATGAAGGTCGGCGACGTCTTGCCGGTCGATGTGCCGGAAACCGTCATCGCCAACGTCGATGCCGTGCCTGTCATGGAATGCGGATACGGCGTGTTCAACAACCAGTACGCGCTGCGCGTACAGAAACTGCTTACCCCTGTGGATCCCGAGAACGAGGCCCCCGACCATGACTGACCAGAACGCCGAGCGGCCCGATCAAGACAAACCCGCGGCCGGCGCCAGCGACGACTGGGCCGACGCCCTGGCTGAACAGTCGCGCGCCGCCCCGCCCACGCAGGCCGACGGTTTGAAGCCGGCCGACGACTGGGCCGATGCGCTGGCCGAACAGACCGCCGCGTCCACCCCCGCCGCCGCCGCGCCAGCCGCGCCCGCCGCCAAGCCCGCCGCCGCGTCCGTCTTCAAGCCGCTGTCCAGCTCCAGCGAGAAGTCCACCGCCGACATCGACCTGATCATGGACGTGCCGGTACAACTGACGGTGGAACTGGGGCGCACGCGCCTGACCATCAAGAACCTGCTGCAGCTGGGCCAGGGCTCGGTGGTCGAACTGGACGGCCTGGCCGGCGAACCCATGGATATTTTCGTCAACGGCTACCTGATCGCCCAGGGCGAAGTGGTGGTCGTCGACGACAAGTACGGCATCCGCCTGACCGACATCATCACGCCGGCCGAGCGCATCAACCGCCTGAACGGCCGACGCTGATCCGCCATGGCCGACGCCGCTTCCTTTCGCGTCATCGTGGGCCTGGTCGTCGTCATCGCGGCGATCCTGGCTTGCGGCTGGCTCGCGCGCCGCGCGGGCCTGGCCGGACGCGCGCCGGGCGGCACCATGCGCGTCGTCGACAGCCTCACCCTGGGGCCGCGCCAGCGCATCGTGCTGGTGGAAGTGGCCGATACCTGGGTGCTGGTCGGCGTGACGGCGGGCCAGATGAATTCCCTACACACACTGCCGGCCGGCGACACCGCCGCCGTGCCCCAGGCGCCTGGCGCGCTGGCGGCGTCGTTGCTGTCGCGCCGGCGCGCGAAGGGCGCGGGCGCGGCGTCGACGCAAGGCGACGCGGCGCCGTCCACGCTGCCGGAGGACGCCTCCTTCGCCAGCAGACTGGGCCAGGCGCTGCGCCGGGGCTGATGCGGTTGGATGTTCCCATGACACGTTTCCCCCGCGCGCGGTCCGGCGAAGCAGGCGCCATGCGCCGCGCCCTGGCCGCCCTGGCCCTGCTTGCCCTGGCTTGCCTTCCCCTGGTGGCGTCCGCGCAGGCCACCCTGCCGGCGCTGACCGCGACGCCGGGCCCGAACGGCAGCGAAACGTATTCGCTCAGCGTGCAGACCCTGCTGATGCTGACGTCGCTGACCTTCATCCCGGCGGCGCTGCTGATGATGACGGGATTCACGCGCATCATCATCGTGCTGAGCCTGATGCGCAACGCGCTGGGCACCCAGACCACGCCGCCTAATCTGGTGCTGGTGGGACTGGCGCTGTTCCTGACCGCCTACACGATGTCGCCGGTCTTCGACCAGATCTACAAGGACGCGTACCAGCCGCTATCCAACGGCGCGATTTCCTTCGAGACCGCGATCGAACGCGGTGCCGAGCCCTTGCGCACCTTCATGATGCACCAGACGCGCGAAACGGATCTGACGCTGTTCGCCAACCTGACCAACCAGCCGCCGCTGGACAACCCGGCAGCGGTACCGATGAAGGTGCTGGTGCCGGCTTTCATCACCAGCGAGCTGAAAACGGCTTTCCAGATCGGCTTCACCATCTTCATTCCCTTTCTGATCATCGATATGGTGGTGGCCAGCGTGCTGATGGGCCTGGGCATGATGATGGTGCCGCCGATTTCGGTGTCGCTGCCGTTCAAGCTGATGCTGTTCGTGCTGGCCGACGGCTGGCACATGCTGCTGGGTTCGCTGGCCCGCAGCTTCTACCAGTGACCGGAGGCCAGGCATGGATGCCGAAACCGTAATGACGCTGACGTACCAGGCCATGCGCATGATCCTGATCGTGGCCGGACCGCTGCTGCTGGTCACCCTGCTGGTCGGCCTGCTGATCAGCGTGTTCCAGGCGGCGACGCAGATCAACGAAATGACGTTGTCCTTCATTCCCAAGCTGGTGGCCGTCGCCGCCACGCTGGTGCTGCTGGGCCCCTGGCTGATCGGCATGATGACGGACTACATCCGCCAGATCATGGACCAGATCCCCAACCTGGTATCGTGACCCGCGGTCGCGCCACGCCGCCATGATCACCTTCACGCTGGACCAGTGGTACGGCTGGATCGACACCTTTCTGTGGCCCTTCGCGCGCCTGCTGGCGATGATAGGCGTGGCGCCGCTGTTCGGCGAAACCAGCGCGCCGCCGATGACCAAGGTGGGCCTGGCCGCGGTGCTGGCCGTGGCGATATCGCCTTCCCTGCCCCCGATGCCGGCGGTGGCCCCCGGGTCGCTGGCCGGGCTGTGGGTGCTGGCGCAGCAGATCTTCATCGGGATCGGCGTGGGCTTCTGCATGCGGGTGTGCTTCGCGGCCGTGCAGACGGCCGGCGATTTCATCGGCCTGCAGATGGGCCTGTCGCTGGCGACGATTTTCGATCCCACGACCCAGGCCAATACGGAAGTGTTGGCGCGGCTGTTCAATATCCTGGCGATGCTGGTTTTCCTGAGCGTCAACGGGCACCTGATGATGCTGGCCATGCTGGTGAAGACCTTCACCATCCTGCCGATCGGCACGCAGACGCTGAACCCGGAAGGCTGGGTCATGGTGGCGCAGCTGGGCAGCAAGGTGTTCTCGTCGGGGCTGCTGCTGGCGCTGCCCTTGATCGCCGCCCTGCTGATCATCCACCTGGCGATGGGCATGCTGAACCGCGCCGCGCCGCAGCTATCGGTGTTCGCCGTTGGATTCCCCATTACCTTGATCGCCGGCGTGGTGTTGCTGGCCGTTGCGCTACCGCAAAGTACCGGGTTCCTGGCGGCGTTGTTCCAGGAAGGCATCGAGGCCATGGAGCGAATGGCCGGGCTACTGGCCGGCACTTAGTGAAGTGCCTGAGCTCCGTCAGTGAGTAGGCAAGGCCTTGAACGACGGCTCGACGCCGAAAAATACTTTCGGAGAACCATACAGTCCGCAGAACGGCGTCTCGATGGGGTGCGGCGCGAACAGCGACTTCACCCCCGGGACCCGATAGCCCAGGGCTTCGCGCACCGATTCGGAAAATTCCAGATGGGTAAGCCGGCCGCGCTGCACATCGGCCGCATGCTTCAAGCGCGCCTGGACGCCGGGCTCCGTGGCCAGCGCCAGGAAAGGCACGCGGTATTCTTCCGGCGTGGCTTCGTCGCCCGTATTGCAGTGGGTCGCCCGCGTCGTCAGGTTCTGGCCGTGGTCCGACGTATAGAAAACGAGGGTGCCCTCCGGCAGCCTGGCTTGCAGCGCCAGCAGGAAATCCACGGTATTCGTGCGTATCGCCGTCAGGTAGTCGGTCGCCTTATCGCCGGAGGCCAGCGAGGGATCAATATAGTCGCGATACGGAAAGTGCGCGCCGTCCTTATTGACGAAAATGAAGTTGTGGCCTGTTGCGGCGCGCTCGGCGATCTGCCGCAGGGCCACCGCATCGCGCTGGTATAGCGGGCCGCGGTTCTCGACCACGTGGTCGATATCCGCGAGTTCCTTGCCGTCGATATAGTTTCGCGTGGTCGGGTCGTCCAGCACGCCCTGGTTGTCGATATAGGTGGTGGTGTAGCCGCGGCGCCTGGCCAGCGTGAACAGGCTGTCGGTGCGGGTAATGCCGACGTGCCCGGTGTCCTGCCTGGGCCACCAGCCCTTTCTGAGTATGTAGTTGGACGCCGCCGAACAGTTGGCGCCGCTATAAGCCTGGCCGAAATCGGCGTAGCGCGTATCCTGGCCCTGGAAGAGCTTGTAAAAATGCCGGTATTCGATCGACTCGTCGACGATCACGATCACATTGCGGAAGTTGCCGAAGCCCGCCGCGTCCGTGGCGCTCGCCGTGTCCGTGCTCGGGCTCGGCTGTGTGGCGGGCACGTCGGACGTGATCTCCGCCTGGGCCGGCACGTAGCGGGGCCGTTCCAGCAGGTTATTTGCCTCGATGGCCAATGAACCGAAGCCGTACGAGTAGCCCTTTGGAAAGCCGATAAGCGCGGGCGGCCCCCGTTTCACCAGGATGATGCCGTACATGCCGGCCAGCGCGCATATCAGCAGCATGGGCAGCCACAGCGGCCTGCGCGTCCTGCGCGAGAACAGCGCCCTGGCGATGAGCGGCACGAACAGCACCGCGGCCTTGCCCGTGGCCACGGCGATCGTTTGCCCATACTCGCGCAAGGCCGCATCCAGCATCGCTGCCGATGCATTCAATGCACTGATGTTGCCTATGCCGGCGGGCCGCCCATATATCGCGTGCGCGGTCAGGTCCACCGTGGTCAACGACCACAGGACGGCCAGCAGTATCGCGCCCGCCCAGCGCCTGACCCGCGTGGCGCTGTACAGGACCAGGATCGCGACGGCGTATTCCAGCACGAAGACGGCCTGGCGCAGGTACTCCGCCGGGCCGAAATGGCCCTGGACGTTCAGGCCGATGGCGTGGAAGCGTTCGACGGCGAAGAAGCCGTCCATGGCAAGGAAAACCCAGGCCACGTAGACCAGGGTCAAGCACTCTGGAACCAGCCGCGCGGCCAGGGACGGCACGGAAGCGGAAACGGCGCGGCTGGATGCCGGCGCCGGACGGTAGGAAGAACTGGACACGGTAGGGGCGGGCCCGGGCATGCCGTTGCATGGGCCAACGAATCGGCCGTACCGTCACGCCAACATGCATTCCCGCGAGCCATCGAAAGGAAAAGGATTCCTTTGGAAACGCTGGGAGGGCATAGATTCGATTCCCACCGCGGAAGAGCGCCCCAACATTCCACGCATCTTCAACGAGCGCGAACGCTGTCAACGGGAATGAACATCGTCAATGGACATAAAAAAGGGCGGCCTCGTGGCCGCCCTTGCATTGCCTTGCGGTACTGCCTCAGTGGCTGACCAGCGGCTGTGCGTAGCCGCCGCCCGCCAGCTGCTGCGCCGGCACGTCAATGACCTGGCCTTCGTTGATCTTGAACACCGATACGGCCTCGGCCAGGCGCTGCGCCTGCTCCTGCAGCGAACCGGCCGCCGCGGCGGCTTCTTCCACCAGCGCCGCGTTCTGCTGCGTCACCTCGTCCATCTGCGACACCGCGCGGTTCACCTGATCGATGCCGCTGGACTGCTCTTCGGACGCCGCCGAGATCTCGCCCATGATGTCGGTGACGCGCTTGACCGAGGCCACGATCTCCTGCATCGTCGCCCCCGCCCGCTCCACCTGCTGCGAACCCGCGCCCACCTTCGTCACCGAGTCCTCGATCAGCGCCTTGATTTCCTTGGCCGCCTGCGCGCTGCGCTGTGCCAGCGAGCGCACTTCGCCCGCCACCACCGCAAAGCCCTTGCCCTGCTCGCCCGCGCGCGCCGCTTCCACCGCCGCGTTCAGCGCCAGGATGTTGGTCTGGAACGCAATCCCGTCGATCACGCTGACGATCTCCGAGATCTTGCGCGAGCTGCCCGAGATCCCTTGCATCGTGTTGACCACTTCCGCCACCGCCGAACCGCCGCGCTCGGCCACGTCCGAGGCGCTGGCCGCGAGCTGATTGGCCTGGCGCGCGTTCTCCGCGTTCTGCTTCACGGTCGAGGCCAGTTCTTCCATCGACGCCGCCGTCTCTTCCAGCGACGCCGCCTGCTGCTCCGTGCGGCTGGACAGGTCGGTATTGCCCGCGGAGATCTCGCGTGACCCCACGTTGATTTCGTCCACCCCGCGGCGCACCGTCGACACCGTGCGCGTCAGGCTTTCCTGCATGCGCTTGAGCGCGCCGTACAGCATGCCGATCTCGTTATGCGAACGGATGTCCACGCGCTGGGTCAAATCGCCGTTGGCGATCTTGTCGAAGTGCTGGCCGGCTTCGACCAGGGGACGCACCACCATGCGGCCGAAGACGATGCGCGCCACGATCATCAGGATGACGGCCAGGCCCACGGCGACGGCGACGGCGATCAGCGCCAGGTTCAGGTTCTGCTTGGCCTGGGCCGCCGTATCGGTCTGCTCGGTCTTGATGTACTTCGAAAATTCCTCGATCGCATCGACGAAGGCGGCGCTGCGGGGCGTGCCATATTCCGTGTTCACCATATAGAACGTGCTGTAGTCCTGGCTGCGCAAGGCCTCCACCATGGTGTCGACGCCGTCGTCGATATAGGAGCGATAGCGGCGCACCAGGTTCATGGACAGCTGGCGCCCGGTGTCGTCTTCCAGCATGTTCTTCTGGAAGTCCGCGAAGTTGTTGCGCACTTCGGCCAGCAGATCGTTGGCGCCCTTCAGCGAATCGGCGGCGTCCTTCTTGGCCGTTGCCGCCGCTTCGGGCGACACATTGGGGGCGCCCGCTTCCTGCAGGTCGCGCGCCGACACCAGCAGCGCGACACGCGCCCGCAGCATGTTGGCGTTGATGATCTGCACCTGCGTGGCGCGATCGGTCAGCGCACCGAGCTCGAGCACCGCGCGGTAGTTCTGGTTCAGGAAGTAGGCCGCCATGCCGCCCACCGCCACGATTAGCAGGGCGAAAATGCCCAGCACGATCATCAGCAAGGTGCCGACGCGCGTATCGCGCACCGAGAACTTGCGCTTGACCTTGGGCGGACGCGCCGCCTTGCGCTTGCTGGCCTTGGCCTTACGGCTCGTATCTGCGATGGCTTCCATGAGGCCCTCCAAACTTGCAAATCGGATTCGAAAAAGTAGCCGGTGACCCACCCCTCGTGGAGGCGGCTCCGCGGCCGTCGGATGCCATGCGCCCTACGGCGCCGGCACGGGTATCGCGGTCGTGCCGGGCGGCGCTGCCGTACCGGTGCCCGGCGCGGCCGTTTCCACGGTTGCGCCCGGCGATGCAGCGGCATCCTGCGGAATCGAAGCCGCGCCCAGCAGCTTCTGCCGGGTCGCCCCGGACAACGGAACATTAGTCGTGTCGAGCACGCGCGCCAGGCGACCGTCGGGCGCGAACTGCAGCATCGCTTCCCGGCGGAAATAGACGGCATCCGTGACGACGGACATCTTGTAGGACCACAGCGCGATGGTCGACCCGTCCGATTGCGGCAGCACCTGCTGGGGCAGGCCCTGCAGGATCTGGATCGCGTCGGTCATGGTGGTCCGGCTGGGCTGCAGGCTGGCGACGGCGTCGGCGGAAAAATTCTGTCCCGTCGCGCAGCCGGCCAGCAGTACGCAGCCGGCCAAGCAGGCCACAAGGCTGGCCCGCCATTTCACGATGAGGTGGGATGCGCGCATCATGGTCGTCCTAGAAGGATTCCCAATCGTTGTCGCTGAGGGCCGCGGCACCGCCGCCGGCGGCGACGGCCCGGGACTTGGCGGCGGCCGGCGCGGGACGCGCGGCGGCGTTATCGTTGGCGGCCGGGGGGCGCTTGCCCGTTGCCGCCGCGGAGGAACGCGCCGGGGTCGCGGAAGTCCTGGCGGTGCGCGCGGCGGACGCCGCATGATTCAGGCGCGGCGCTTCGGCCGGGGCTGCCGGCTGCGGCGCGACGGCCGCGACGCGAGGCGCGGCCGTCGATGCGATGGTGCGCGCCGGCACGTCGATGACCTGGCCCTGATTGACCTTGAATACCGCCACCGCTTCGGCCAGGCGCTGGGCCTGCTCCTGCAGCGAACCGGCCGCCGCGGCGGCTTCTTCCACCAGCGCCGCGTTCTGCTGCGTCACCTCGTCCATCTGCGACACCGCGCGGTTCACCTGGTCGATGCCACTGGACTGCTCTTCGGACGCCGCCGAGATCTCGCCCATGATGTCGGTCACCCGCTTGACCGAGGCCACGATCTCCTGCATCGTCGCCCCCGCCCGCTCGACCTGCTGCGAACCCGCGCCCACCTTCGTCACCGAGTCCTCGATCAGCGCCTTGATTTCCTTGGCCGCCTGCGCGCTGCGCTGTGCCAGCGAGCGCACTTCGCCCGCCACCACCGCAAAACCCTTGCCCTGCTCGCCCGCGCGCGCCGCTTCCACCGCCGCGTTCAGCGCCAGGATGTTGGTCTGGAACGCAATCCCGTCGATCACGCTGACGATCTCCGAGATCTTGCGCGAGCTGCCCGAGATATCCTGCATCGTGTTGACCACTTCCGCCACCGCCGAACCGCCGCGCTCGGCCACGTCCGAGGCGCTGGCCGCCAGCTGGTTGGCCTGGCGCGCGTTCTCCGCGTTCTGCTTCACCGTCGAGGCCAGTTCTTCCATCGACGCCGCCGTCTCTTCCAGGGACGACGCCTGCTGCTCCGTGCGGCTGGACAGGTCCGTGTTGCCCGCGGAGATCTCGCGCGCGCCCACATTGATTTCGTCCACGCCGCGGCGCACCGCCGACACCGTGCGCGTCAGGCTTTCCTGCATGCGCTTGACCGCGCTGTACAACAGGCCGATTTCATTGGTGCTGCGCACTTCGATGTGCTGGCTCAGGTCGCCGGCGGCGATGCGGTCGAAGTGCTGGCCGGCCTCGCGCAGGGGACGCAGCACCATGCGGCTAAGAACCAGCCAGCAGGCGATGGTCAGGAACAGGGCGAAGGCCACCATGACGACCGTCACGGTGCGCGCCAGCGAAAAGTCGCGATGTCCGGCCGCCACCATGTCGTCCGTGGCCTTGTCCAGGTACTCCAGCATGACTTGCACGGACTTGTCGAGCGTCTGGTTGGACGACGAAGATGCCTTGGACGAGGCCAAATAGGTATCCATCTGCCTGGAGCGCAGGGCATTGATCTGATCGTCGATCAGGCCCCCGTAGGTCTTGTAGTTGGCCATGATCGCCTTGGCCATGTCCGCCGTCGCGGGCAGCTTCGGCGATTGGCCGAACAGGGCCATGCGCTTGTCGGCGTCGGCCTTGAAAGTGCTCGCCCGCATGACCTGGCTCATGCCCTCGTCCACGCGGTTGTTCTGCATCATCTCATGGGCGTTGTTCAAGACCTGGCGCGCGCGCAGCACCTGTGCATACGAGGCATACAGGTTGGTGACCTGGTCGCTGTAAAGGTTGTTGACCTGCTCCAGATTGCTGTTGCTCGAGTCCAGCCCCAACCATGAGACGGAGTTCGAGATCAGCATCGCGCCCAGGTACAGCGCGAGCAACGCGATGATGGACGTGCGGACTTTCATATTGGTAAACATATCGTTATCTATCCGGCAAGCCGTCGTTTCTACTTCGAAGATACAGGGTCGTTGATTACTTATTCATGCTGAACAGCGAGGTGCCCTTGACGGCACTGAACGCCGACATCGAGGCCTGCAGCGACAGCTGGCGCATGCTCATCTTGGAAATCACATCGTAGTAATCAATCTGCGTCAGGTCGGTCAGCGTCTTGCCGTCGGTAAGCTTGCGCTGCGCGCCGGTCGTATCCAGGGCATCCAGTTCGTTCTGGCGGGCGCCCACGGACGCCTGCACCGTCGACACGTTGTCCAGGTTGATCGACAGCGTCTTGCCCGCCGTCGACAGCAGGTTCAGGAGCGCGGCCTGGCCTTGGGCGTCGTTCTGCGAAGGACTCTTCAGCGCCGCGACCAGGGAATCCAGGGTCGCGAACATGTCGACGTCGGCCGACTGCGCGGTCTTGACGTAGAAGGTATCGCCCACCTGCGGATCGCCGTCGACCTTCATGGTGACGCCGTTGCCGGCGTCGATGCTATCGCCCGCCTTGTACGCCACGGGCGTACTGGTGGTGCCCATGCCCGTGGACGGATCGGACGTCGTAATCGTGTAGGTCAGCTGGTTGGTGGCCGGATCCTTCTGGAAGTCGACCTGGTAGTTCAGGCCCGCCCCGCCGCCTGGCGCGACGGCCGGCGTGGAGAACGTGGCCGTTCCCGCGTTCCAGGTGGCGGCGGACGCCACGTAGCCCACCGCGCCGGGCGTGGCGCGGTTGAAGATGTCCGTACCGATGTCCGCTACGTTCATCTGCCGCGCCTGCTCCACTTGTACCTGGCGCTGGCCGGTATTGCCGTTGTAGCTGACGGCACCGGTGGTCGGATCCTGCACATAGGCCGCGGCGTCGCCGGCCGTGCCCGAGAACAGGTACTGGCCATTGCCGTCCGTGGTGTTGGCCAGCGCGAACAAGGCGTCACGCGATTGTCCCAGCACCGTGGCCAGCGTATTGCGGTCGGCGTCGGCCAGCGTGCCGTTGCCGGCCTGCACCACGCGCGTCAGCACATTGGTCAGCGTGGAGACGACGGAGGACAGCGCATTGCTCTCGTTGCCCAGGGAGCGGTTGGCCGCGACCCGGTTGCTGGCGTACGCCTCCGTCATGTTCAGGTTCTGGTAGGCGGTGATCGCCTGCCCCGCTGCCAGCGGATTGTCCGAAGGCGTCACGACGCTGCGGCCGGAACTGAGCTGCTGCTGCAGGTAGTTGACGTCCGACTCGTTCTTCAGAATGCCGTTCAGGCCACTCTGGTAGATCGTGGAGGTGCTCAGGCGGATCATGCTGTGTTACTCCGGATGCTTTTTATCTTGAAGCGGATGACCGTTTACTTCAGGCCCAGCAAGGCATCGAAGACGGTGCTGGCCACGTCGATGATCTTGGCGGCCGCCTGGTACTGCTCCTGGTACTGCGAGAGATTCACGTATTCTTCGTTCAGGTTCACGCCGGAGACGGACGCATTGTTCTGCGTGCGCTGGGCAACCACCGCGCTTTGCGCCTTGTCGTTGGCCTTGGCATCGGCCGTCTGCTGGCCGACGTTGTTGACGATCTGCGAGAACATATCCGTCACGCTCAGCGAATTGCCCGCCAGGTTGCGCGTGGTCTGCAGCTTCGCCAGTGCCAGGGCGTTCTCGCCGTTGGCCGAACCCGGGTTGGTCGTGCTGGATGCGGCGATCGTCGCCGGATCCGTCAGCGCCATGCCCAGGTCGCGGGCCGCGTTGCGCGTGGGCTGCAGCGTCCAGCTGTCGCCGGCGGCCGGCGTGCCGGCGATGTTCACGGTCAGGCCGTCGAAATCCAGCGAGGTCGGCGGCGTGCCCGTCGGCGTGGCGGTCACGGCCGTGTTGTCCGACAGGCGGGTCACCGTGTAGTTCGTGCCGTCGAAGCTGATCTGGTAGTCGCTGGACGTCAGCTGGCTGGCATCGGTGTAGTCCGCCGTCAAGCCGGCGGTGCCAGTGTTCTTGGCGCTCGTCAGCGCGGCCGGGGACGCCAGCGAAAAGAAATCCCCGCCGGGGTTGCCGTACAGGTCCACGCCCTGCGTGTGCAGCGTGTTGAAGGTAACCGCCAGGCCGGCGGCCATCTGGCCCAGCTGGTTCTGGATCACGTCCAGTGAATTCGTGCGGAACTGCAGCAGGCCGCCCAGCGTGCCATTGCTCAGCTTGGCGTCGCTCAGCTCCACCGGCGTCGTTGCGCCGTTGGGGCCTGACGGCAGGTTGTACGCGACCACGGTGCGCGACGGGTCGGCGGCCGAGGCAACGGCCTGCAGCGAATACACCGTGTTGCCCGACAGCAGCGCCTGGCCCGATTCCAGGGAAATATTGACCGTGTCGCCCTGCGTCGTGTAGCGGATGCCCACGGTCTGCGACAGCTGCGACAGCAACTGGTCGCGCTGGTCCAGCAGGTCGTTGGGGGCGTTGCCGTTGCCCTGGCCGCGCGCGATGACGATTTCCTGGTTCAGCTTGTTGATCTGGCCCAGGTAGCCGTTGACGGAATTGACGGCTTGGGTGATCTGCTGGTTCAGGCCTTCGCGCTGGGTCTGCAGGTCCTGGTAGGCGGAATTGATCTGCGACACCAGCGCCTGGCCCTTGCCGACCAGGTTCGCCCGGGTGGCCGCGTCGGCCGGGTTGCTGGCCACGGCGTTGACGCTGGAAAAGAAGTCCGCCAGTGCCGGCGAGATGCCCACCGTTTCGTCGCCCATCATGTTGTCGATCTGGGAGACCTGGTCCAGGTACGTCGAATACGAGGAACTGTGGCTCTGCGAACCGACCAGCTGCTTGTACAGGAAGCTGTCGTACTGGCGCTGGACCGTGTCGACCTGCACGCCCCGGCCGTAGAAGCCGTTCGCCGTCGGCGTGGCGCCGGCCGTCGACGTCAGCACGCGCTGGCGGTTGTAACCGTCGGTCGTGGAGTTGTCGATGTTGTGGCCGGTGGTGGTCAACCCCGCTTGCGCCGCGTTCAGACCGCTCAGGCCCAGGCTGTACAAACTCATGGTCGGGATGCCTCTCGATTAACCGTGTTCAAACGTCTGGATATTGGCTTAACGGCAAGAGCCGGACGAAACTTAATGAAATCCAAGGTGATCCTCGGGCTGCCACGCGCACAGGCCCGCCCTAGGGATCTCCCGCGCCTTCGAAATCCGACCCCAATAACTCCACCTTGCCGTCGAAGGCCGCGCCATCCAGGCCCCTGCCCCGGCTCGCCGCGCCCTGCAACTGGCCCATGATGCCGATCAGCTTGTCGGCGTAGCGCGGGTCCGTGGCATAGCCTGCCGCCTGGATGCGCCGCGCCGCCTCGATTTCGTCGCGGGCGTCCGCCACCGCGTCGTAGCGCGGGTTGCCGCCGAGCAGGCGGGCGTAGTCGGCGAAGGACTCCTCGTACGAGTTGTAGGCCCGGAACGCCTGCATGACCTTGCGTGGCGCGCCGTTTTCGTATTCGGTGGTCAGCACGTTGACGGTCTTGCCCTTCCAGCTGTCGCCCGCCTTGATGCCGAACAGGTTGTAGCTGGTGCGGCCGTCCGGATAGCGGATCTCGCGCTGGCCCCAGCCGGATTCCAGCGCCGCCTGGCCCAGGATGAGCCGGGCCGGCACGCCGCTCTGGCGTTCCGCGGCCTTGGCCGCCGGCGCCATCTGCGCCACGAAATCGACCACATGGTCGGGCGCGCCTTCGGCGGCCGCCAGGGCCCGGTCGGAGGCCCCGCCGCGGCGCATCACCCGCAAGAGCGCCGCGACCTCGGGATTGGACGTGCCGGAGGTGATCGTGCGCGAGGCCAGGTCCAAGGGCTTCATGGCCTGGGTGCCGTCCTGGGCGCCGTCTTGCGCCGCGTCGCCGGCCCCGGGCTGGTTGGCCTGCATCTGCTTCAACAGGGACTGCGCCAGGCCGATGCCCGGGTTGGCCAGCTGCAGCGCCAACTGCTCGTCCGCCATCGACTGCACCATTTGCGACTCGTTGGAGTCCAACAGGCCGCTTTTCATGGTGGCCTGCCGCATCTGCTTGAGCAGCATCTGGATATAGACGGCTTCGAACTGGCGCGCGACCTCGGCCTGCTTCTGCGCGGAGGCCGGGCCGCTGGTCACGTCGTGGTGCAGGCTGGACAGCGAGCCGAAATCGAAGATCGACGGCTGGCCGGCCGGGGTCGGGGATGAGCCGAGCGCCATGGCTTAAATAATCTCCAGCTCGGCGCGCAGCGCACCGGCGGTCTGCATGGCCTGCAGGATGGCCAGCAGGTCTTGCGGCGTGGCGCCCAGGGCGTTCAGCGCGCGCACCACGTCGGCCAGGTTGGCGCTGGTGCGCACGTGCTGCAGCGATCCGTTTTCCTGGCGCACGTCGATCTGGGTGTTCGGCACCACGACGGTCTGTCCGCCGCCGAAGGGCGTATTGGGCTGCGATACCGCATTGGTCTGGTTGACTACCACCGACAGGTTCCCATGGGCCACGGCGGACTCTTCCAGCATGACGGTGCGGTTCATCACCACCGAACCGGTACGGGCATTCACGATGACCTTGGCCGCAGCCGGCGCGCGCGTGACCTGCAGGTTCTCCAGTTGGGAGATGAAGCCGGCCTGGGCGGCGGGCTCCGTTGGCGCCTGCACACGCACCGTGCGGCCGTCGACCACCTGGGCCACGCTGCCGCCGAAGTGCCGGTTCAAGGCGGCCGCGACGTTCTGCGCGGTGCCGAAATCCAGCTCGTTCAGCTCCAGGAACATATTGCCGTTGCGCGCGAAGGTGGTCGGCACGCCGCGCTCGACGAGCGCGCCGTTGCTGATCCGCCCGCCGTTCAGCTGGTTGATCTGCACGCTGGAACCGCCGGCCGAGGCGCCCGCGCCCCCCACCAGGATGTTGCCCTGCGCCAGCGCGTAGACCTGTCCGTCCGCGCCCTTCATGGGCGTCAGCAACAGCGTCCCCCCGCGCAGGCTCTTGGCGTTGCCCATGGAGGACACCACGACGTCGAAGGTCTGCCCGGGCCGCGAGAAGGCCGGCAGGTTCATGGTGACCATGACGGCGGCCACGTTCTTCAACTGCATATTGCTGTTGTTGGGCATGGTCACGCCCAGCTGCGACAGCATATTCGTCACGCTCTGCTGCGTGAACGGCGCCTGGCGCACCTGGTCGCCGGTGCCATCCAGGCCCACGACCAGGCCATAGCCGATGAGCTGGTTGCCGCGCACGCCCTGGATGGTGGCCAGGTCCTTCAGGCGTTCGGCATGCGCGGCGCCGGCTGTCAGCAGCACGGCCGCCAGCAGCAGGCCCGCCAGGCGGCGGATCCGGATGGGATAGGCAAGGAAGTACGTCATATCAGCATGGCTCCGCACCGCGTGAAACCGGCGTGGCCCGATCGGGGACGCGGCGGATCCGGCTTTGCCGGTCCGCCAGCGTCGCCCCCTTGAGGGGGAAGCGCGCAGCGCTTCGGGGGTGGGTTCAACTCTCATCAGAATGGGTTGGCGATCAGGAAGAAGCGCTGCAGCCAACCCATCGTCTGGACCTCGTCCATCACGCCCTTGCTGCGGTATTCGATGCGGGCATCGGCCACCTGGGTGGAGGACACGGTGTTCAGCCCGGTCACGGAACGCGGGTCCACCACGCCGGAAAAGCGGATGTATTCGCTGCCGCGGTTGATGGCGATCTGCTTTTCGCCTGCGACCTGCAGGTTGCCATTGGGCAGCACACCGACCACCGTGGTGGTCAGCACGCCCGTGAAGGTGTTGTTGGCGCTGCTGTCGCCCGCGCCCTTGTTCACGTTGCTGCCCGACGTGTTGGTGTCCAGCTTGGCGTTGAACCAGCTGCTCATGAAGCCCGGCGACGCGGCGATGGAGTTGTCGGTCGCGGAGGTCCGGGTGGTATTGGTCGCCACGTTCTTGGCGGCGGCGGTTCTTTCTTCCAGCACGACGGTGACGACGTCGCCCACGTTGCGCGGCCGGCGATCCTCGAACAGCGGATAGTTTCCGTAGACGGTCGGCTGGTAGATGGAGCCGTCCGGCGCGGGCGCCGGTACAGACGGTGCCGGCGGCATGGCCGTGGTCGGGCCCAGCACGACGGGTTCGGGGGGCACCAGCGAGCAGCCCGCCAGTCCGGCCGTCACAACCACAACGCCACAAAAGAAACGCGCGCCGCGCATGGAATGCCTCATCAAAGCTGGGTCAGGCGGGCGAGCATCTGGTCGGATGTCTCGACCGCCTTGCTGTTCATTTCGTAGGCGCGTTGGGTGGTGATCATGTTCACCAGCTCCTCGGCGACGTTCACGTTCGATGTTTCGACGTACTGCTGCAGGATGCTGCCCAGGCCGTCGACCGTCGGCTGCCCGATGTTGGGCGCGCCGGAGGCATCCGTTTCCAGGTACAGGTTATCGCCAACGGACTGCAGGCCGTTGGGATTGATGAAATTGGCCAGCTGCAATTGGCCGATCTGCACATTGGTGCCCGGCGCGGCCGGCTGAGTGACCGAGACGGTGCCGTCCTTGCCGATGGTCAGCGACAGCGCGTTGTTGGGGACATTGATGGGCGGCTGGATCACCAGGCCGCCGGCCGTCGTCAGCTGGCCGTTCTGGTCCACCTGCAGGGCGCCGTCGCGCGTATAGGCGTCGGTGCCGTCGGGCAGCTGGACGTTCAGGAAGCCCTGCCCCTGGATGGCGATGTCCATGGGGTCGCTGGTGTTCGTCAGGTTCCCTTCCGTATGCAGGCGCTCCGTGGCCGCCACGCGCGTACCCGTGCCCAGCTGCAGGCCGGAGGGCAGCTGGTTGGCGTCGCCCACCTGGGCACCGGGCTGGCGCAGGGTCTGGTACATCAGGTCCTGGAACACGGCGCGGCCGCGCTTGAAGCCGTTGGTGTTGACGTTGGCCAGGTTGTTGGAAATCACGTCCAGCGAAGTCTGCTGCCCTTCCAGGCCGGTCTTGGCGATCCAGAGCGAACGTAGCATGGTGTTTAAGGCTCCTGGGTGCGCGGCGCGGCCGCGTCACGATAAATACGTACTGGGGAAATCAACTCAGCGAAAGCAAGGAGTTGGCCTTGTCTTCGTTCGTCTGCGCGTCGCGGATGACCTGCATCTGCATTTCGAAGCGGCGCGAATTCTCGATCATGCCGACCATGGACGAAGCGGCATTGGCATTGCTGCCCTCCAGCACGCCGGGCATGACGCGCAGCGTGGGATCGGCGGGCATGGCCGGCGCGGGCTGGCCGTTGGCCGCCACGCGGCGGAACACGCCGTCATCGCCATGCACCAGCGAGGCCAACGGCGGGCTGACCAGCTTGATCGTGCCCAGGTTGAGGATGGTGTTGGGCGGATCGCCGGCACCGATGGCGGTGATGGTGCCGTCCGTGGCGATGGTCAGCGTCGCGTTGGGCGGCACATCGATGGGGCCGTTCTGGTTGGACAGCACCGGCATGCCCTGGGCGGTCTGCAGCAGGCCGTTGACGCCGACCTGCAGGTCGCCCGCGCGGGTATAGGCTTCGCCTTGCGGCGTCTGCACCGCGATCCAGCCGTCGCCGGTCACGGCGATGTCCAGGTCGCGGCCGGTCGCGTCCATCACGCCGGGCGTGAAATCGTTGCGCGGGGTGGCCGCGACGGTCGAAACCCGGGTCGGCAGGCTGATCCCGTCGTTGACGGGGACCGAGCGGTACATCGACATCTGCGCCCGGAAACCCGGCGTGTTGACGTTCGCCATGTTGTTGGTCAGGACGGACTGCTGTTCGTTGATGCGGACAGCGCCGTTCATGGCGGTGTAAATGACTCGGTCCATGCGTTCCTTATCCTGCCTGGGCTTCGGTTACCGTCGCGTTTACTGGATGGCCAGCAGCGATTGCAGCACCTGGTCCTGGGTCTTGATCGTGTTCGTGTTCGCCTGGTAGGTACGCTGCGCCACGATCATGTTGACCAGTTCCGTGCTGAGGTTGACGTTGGATGCCTCCACCGCCTGACCCTGCAGGTTCGCCAGGCCATTGGTGCCCGGCTGGCCCAGCACGGCCTGGCCGGATTCGGACGTCTCGCTCCAGTTGTTGTCGCCGATGGGCTGCAGGCCGTTCACGTTGTTGAAGTTGGCCAGGGCCACGGTACCGACGGTCTGCGTCTTGCCGTTGGTGTAGTTGGCGACGATGCTGCCGTCCTTGCCGAAGGTGATATTGGTGAACTCGCCGGTGGTGTTGCCGTCCGGCGTGAAGTCCGCCGAGAAGTCACCGCCGAACTGCGTAGAGCCGGTGTAGTCCATGGCGATGGCCAGCGGCGCAGCGGGCGAGCCCGTACCGCCAGGGGTCGGGAAGGAAAGGTTCACCGTCGGCGCACTGGTCAGGCGTCCCGACGTATCGAAGGTCATCTGCGTCGCGCCGCCCCAGGGCACCGGAGGTACGGCGGCCGGGTCAGGTGGCGTGGTGGGGCTCATGGCCGAGCCGTCCAGTGTGTAATACACGTCGTAGACGCTGGTGGTCGCCGGCGGCCCACCCGTACCGGCGCGCTTGGCGAAGTACGTCGTCAACTGGTGCGAATTGCCCAGCGAGTCGTACACCGTCATCGGCTGCGAATCCGTATACGTCGCTGTGTTCGCCGGGTCGAAGGCGGTCGTGGCGGGGATCACGGCGGCGTTGGCGTTCAGGTTGGTCGTAAAGCCCGAGCGCGTCGTCGCGGCCGGCGCGATGTTCGCCGTGGGCAGCGTGAGCGGCACGGGCGCGGTACCCACGCCGCCGGGGCCATAGCCGGTCAGCTGTTGTCCTGCCGCATTGACGATGTTGTTGTTCTTGTCGATGCCGAACTGGCCGTTGCGCGTGTACGAGATCGAGCCGCTGGCGTCGACCAGGCGGAAGAAGCCGTTCGAGCCGTCGATGGCCAGGTCGTACTGCCCGCCGGTGGACGTTACGTTGCCCACGGTGAAGCGTTGGTCGATGGAAGCGACCTTCACGCCCAGGCCGACCCGCGACGTGGCGTAGATGTCCGCGAAGGTGGCCGTCGCGGACTTGAAGCCCACGGTGTTCGCGTTGGCGATGTTGTTGCCGATCACGTCCAGATTCTGCGACGCGGCATCCAAGCCGCTAAGTCCTTGTCCGAAACCCATGCGTTCTCTCGCTTGTTCAGAATGTTGATGGAAGCCGGAAGACCGGCCCTAAGCGGCCGCCAGGCCGCCGCGTGTCTATCAGGAGCCCAACACCTTGCGTACGTCGAGCATGCTCACCTGGCCGGCCAGGCCCAGGTCCAGCCGCACGCCCTGCGTCGAATACGAAACCCCGCCCACCTGGCCGTAGGTCAACGCGTCGGCCGCCACGGCGTTGCCGTTCTGGTCGGTCGCCGCCACGGTGAAGGTGTACTTGCCGTCCGGCATGGTGTTGCCGCTGTCGTCCTTGCCGTCCCAGTTGGGCGCCACGATGCCGGCATCCTGCGCGCCCAGGTCCATGGTGCGCACCACGCGGCCCGTGCTGTCGCTGATCTTGACGACCACGTCATGGGCATCGGCCTGCACGTCCACGCCGACCGGCGTCATGACACGCGTGCCGGTGGCGGCATCGGTGTCCACCTTCAGGGAATTGCCGGGGAACAGCACGTGCTTGCCGATCATGGACACCGCGTCCATGGACTGGCCCAGGTCAACCTGGCTGCTGATGGTCTGCATGACCGACTTCAGGTCCTGGACGCCCTGCACCGTGGAGATCTGCGCCAATTGCGAGGTCAACTGATAGTTGTCCATCGGATTGAGCGGATCCTGGTTGTTCATCTGCGCGACCAGCAGCGTCAGGAACTGGTCCTGCAGCGATTGCGCGCTGGACGCGCTGCCCGAGGAAGCCGCCCCGGCGGCCGCGCCGGTGGGGGTGTTGTTGTTGACGGTGCTGGTGGTGGTCATGCGTAACTCCGGTGTTTGTCCATGGACGCCGCGTGCGAGGCCTATTCGCCGATCGTCAGCGTCTTCAGCATCAGGGTCTTGGCGGTATTCAGCACTTCGATATTGGCCTGGTACGAGCGCGATGCCGAAATCATGTTGACCGTCTCCGCCACCGGATCGACATTGGGCATGGTCACGTAGCCCTGCTTGTCGGCCAGCGGATTGGTGGGGTCGAACAGGCGCTTCATGGGCGCGTTGTCCTGCACGATGCCGGCCACGCGCACGCCACCGATTTCCGCGCCAGCCGTCTGCCCCTGGGAGGGGTTCACCTGGAACACCACCTGGCGCGCCCGATAGGGCTGGCCGTCCGGCCCGACAGCGCTGTCCGCGTTCGCCAGGTTGCTGGCCGCCACGTTCATGCGCTGCGACTGCGCCGTCAGCGCCGACCCCGCGATATCGAAAATGCTCAACAAACCCATGGTCTATCCCGTGTCGGTGTTATTGGGAAATGGCCAACAGCATGTCCTTGATCTTGGCGGTCAGGACGGTGGAGGTACTCTGGTAATGCAGCGTGTTGTCGGCAAAACGCACGCGCTCGCCGTCCATATCGACCGTGTTGCCGTCCAGGGTGGCCTGGTAGGGATTGCGGTAGAGCAGGTCCACGGTGGGCTGGCTGGGCCCCTGCGCGGGAATATGGCGCGACGAGGTCAGCGCCAGGTTCACCGGCGGCAGGTTCAGGCCCGCGCCCATCGCGCCTTCCAGGGCGGAACGAAAATCGAAGTCGCGCGCCTTGTAGCTCGGCGTGTCGGCGTTGGCGATGTTGGCCGACAGGACTTCCTGGCGCTGTGCGCGCAAATCCAGCGATTGCTGGAAAAAGCCTAGATCCTGGCTGAGGCGGTCTATCATCCGGGTCGCATCCCTAATCGTGCGGCGGCCATGCTGCCATCCGTCCCGGCGGATGCCGGGCCCACGCGTCCAGGCCACCCCAAGGCGAAAAGCGCCCGCCCTTTTCCGGAACGGCGCTGCGCGGGGAGACCTTTCGGCACGGAAGGAATCATAGGTGCGGGAAGCCGCCCACAATCATCCAAATAACCGACTATTCGTCCGCCAATTCGGGTATTGATTCCGCCGCCGCGCTTCTACAATTCCTTCCATCATGTTTTCCGGTCCGCCGCGGGATACCCTAATGACCCGACGCCTTCTGTTCCTGGCCCTGGCGCTTGCCGCCCAGGGCGCCCTGCCCGGCGCGGCCCTCGCCCAGGCGCAGGCCGGCGAGCGCACGCAGGATCCGGCCGCCGTCCAGCACGTCGCCCAGGATTACCTGGTGCAGCAGCTGTCGTCCCTGCCGGCCCAGCCCAATATCCAGATCGATGAAGTGCGCACCGACCGGCTGCCCGCCTGCGATGCGCTGACCGCCTACACCACCGGCCCCATGCGGCCGCGCGCGCGCATGAGCGTGGGGGTGCGGTGCACGGCGCCCAAGGCCTGGAACGTCTACGTGCAAGCCACCGTCAGCCTGCCCGGCCAGTACTACGTGGCGGCGCGACCGATCAATGCCGGCGAAACGCTGCGGCAGGAAGACCTGGCGCCGCGCGACGGCGACCTGATCAACCTGCCCCCGGGCGCGATCATCGATCCGCAAAGCGTGATCGGCATGACGGTGGGCTACCGCGTCGGGATGGGGCAACCCATCCGCGCGACCAATCTGCGCAGCGCCGGCTCGGTGCAGCGCGGCCAGATGGTGCGCATCACGGCGCGCGGCGCGGGTTTCGTGGTCAGCAGCGAAGGCCAGGTCATGCAGAACGCCACCCCGGGGTCGACGGTGGAAGTGAAGACCGCGTCCGGCCAGATCGTCAGCGGGATCCTGCAGCCGCAGGGCAACGTCGAAGTGCCGCTGTAACAGCGGCGTTGATGACAAAATGCTGAACGAATGCACACAATTGACCGGTGATGACGCTTTGCGGCCAGTTTCCGGCCTCGCCATCGCGGCCAAGGCTTCCCTAAAGTTCCGGACGAAGCTGCCGTTACAGGGACATAGGCAGGCGCTTCGGCCTGTGCACCCAGGAGCCCGCTCCGCGGGATTTCGACCGTGAAGATCAATTCCTCGACCACCCGGCCATCACCGACCACCGTAGACGCCGGCAATACGCGCGCCGCGCTCGGCCAAGCCTATGGCGGCGTGGCCAGCGGTGGGTCGAGCAGCGCCCAGGTGGACCTGAGCCCGATGTCCCGCAAGCTGGTGGACCTGCAAAGCGGATCCGAAGATATCGACACCGCCAAGGTACAGGCTATCCGCGACGCCATCGCGGCGGGGCAGCTCAAGATCGACCCCAGCAAGATCGCCGATGGCCTGATCGCCAGCGCCAAGGAACTGCTGAAGTAACCGCCTTTTTTCGACACACCCTCTCTTGACCGCCATGAACGCCACGGAAAAACTGCACGAATGTTTGCTGGAAGAAGATGCGTTGGTCGTCGAATTCACCGAGTTGCTGGGCTCCGAAACCGTCGCGCTGACGGAGCGCCAGTCTTTCAACGCCCTGAACGCCATCACGGAGTCGAAGAACGGCATCGCCGTACGCCTGCATGAGCTGAGCGCCCGCCGCGACGCCCTGCTGGCCGAACTGGGTTTCGGGCCGGGGCACCCGGGCACCACGGAAGCCGCCGAACGCTACCCGGATATCGCGGCGATCTGGCGCCAGCTGCTGGACCGTTGCGCGGCCGCGGCCGGCATCAACGACCGCAACGGTGCGCTGATCGACATGCACCTGCGCTATACCGAGGAAGCACTGGATGCGCTGCAGTCCCTGACCAAGCGCTCCAGCCTGTACGAGGCCAACGGACGGTCGCGCCAGGGAAACACGGGCAAAACCATCATCGCTACTTGAAAGGTCCACCCCCGAAGCGCTACGCGCTTCCCCCTCAAGGGGGCGACGCTGGCGGACCGGCGGAGCCGGATCCGCTGCGTCCCCGGTCGGGCGGCACCTGTTTCATACGACGCGGGCTTTGCGTGGGATTGACGTCTGAATGAAACCCACCGCCGAAGCGCTGCGCGCTTGCCCCTCAAGGGCTGTCAATTGGGATGCTGGTACTGTCGCGACTGAAGGCGGTCGACCAAGCCGTCGAAGTCGGCATCGACGGCGTCTAAGCGTGGCGTAGAAGCTTTTTTTCTTGCCCGAGGCCAAGGCAGGAATGGGACGATCTGGACGGCTCCACCAAGGCCTGTTCAAAGCCGCCGGACTATCGAGCCATCAAGAAGAAAGCGAGGGACCGGTTGGTACTAAGCCGCCCCGCCCTCGCCCGCCATCTCGACCATCGCCAGGAATCGCAGCAGTGCCGGCGGCACCAGGCGAGCCGGCAGCTTGCGCTCCGGCCCCATCAGGCTTTGCAGCAGCCGCCGCATGACGGAGGCCGACGGCGCATGCGCCAGCTGCCAGCATGCGGCGCCCAACTGGCCCGCCATCAGCACCTGCCGCAGGGTGGAATCGTCCCCCACCGCGCTGCCGGACAAGGGCTGCCAGGCATGCGACATATAGCGGAACGTGGTCTTGGCGTGATCGTGCAGGACCAGCCAGCGCGCGACCGTCGCCGCATCCGCCTGCGCCACGCCGACATTGGTCAACCCATAGACTTGCTGGATCACCTTGCCGGACGGATCGATCAGCTTGGCGCAGACCAGCCTCACCGGCGTCGCGTCGGCGCCGCGTCCCGCCAGCGTGACTTCCGTGCCGGCGGCCCACAGGCGCAGCGGCACGGCGGCGTCGCCGGCAATGTGGGTCAGGCCCACCATGTCGCCCGCCTCGCCCACCGGCACATAGCCCAGCGTCTTGCCGATGGCCTGCAGGGTCGTCGGCGTTTCGTCCTGCACCACCCGCAGCGCACCGGTGGAACGGGACATCCAGTCCATGCCCTGCGCGGAAAGCGATTGCCAAAGCGCGGCGGTGCCCGCCGCGATCAGGTGTATCACCGGCACCGGCTTGAGCGCCGCCTGCAACCACGCGGCACGCGCCGCCAGGGCGTCCGCCACGTTGGCATGGGTGGCGCCGCCGGCGGCGATACTCGAGACCGTGCCGTGCTGCAGCGCCAGCTGCTGCACGGGCGCGGCCAGCGCCGCGCCGCGATCGCTCATCAGCAGCGAGGACATCAGCGTCCCGCCCGGCATGCCGGGCCCGCTCATGGCCACCTGCCCATGCAGCACCAGCAGGTGCCGGCTGCAGGTTGCCGAGAACTCGGCCCGGACCATGTCCAGCGGCATGTGAACCAGGGATTGGGTGGCCAGCGGCCGCTCGCCGCCGAAGCCGCGCCACAACTCGCGCGCCTGGACACAGGCCGGATCGGTGTTGATCCACGCCAGCGCGGCATCCATGTCCTGCTCGGTTTCCGGGGTGGTGCCCTGCGGCCGCAGCATGGCCGAGGCCAGCAACTGGCGGCGGCGCACGGGATCCATGCCCAGCAGCCCGCCGGCTTCGTCGCGCGACGCCGACCACAACGCCGCCAGGTCGGCCTCGCTGGGCGTGTACAGCGCCGGCCGGCGCAGGCAGGCGAACGCACCATCCACCAGTTCGGCCGCCGTCGGCACGTCCATGTGCTCGGGCACGCGCTGTCCGCGCGATACGTAGTGGATGGGCAGCCGATGGCGAATGGCCGTGTCCAGCGCCGCGGCATAGCGCGACGCCTCGTCGATCTTGGTGATGATGCAGCCGCGCACGTCTTCGTCGGCGCCGTTGCGATAGGCATGCGCGACTTCGTCCAGCGTATCGCCCTGGCTGGCCGCGTTCAGGACCACCAGGCGCTGCACCGGGCGGCCCGCGCCGCACAGCATGGCGGCCTGTTCGGCGACATGCCGGTCGCGCTGGCTGATACCCGTAGTGTCGATCAGGATGATCTTGCGCGAGCCCAGCTCGGCCAGCGTTTCGCGCAGCTGCGCGACGTCCCGCACCGAACGGGTCGGCACGCCCATCAGGCGGCCGTAGATCTGCAGCTGTTCATGCGCGCCGATCCGGAAATTGTCGGTGGTCAGCATGGCGACCTGTTCGCGCCCCACGCGGGCCACGCAGCGCGCGGCCAGCTTGGCCAGCGTGGTCGTCTTGCCCACGCCGGTCGGGCCGACCAGCGCGAAGACGCCGCCGTTGCCCAGAAGCTCGTCTTCGTTGCCGACGACTGGCAGATGATCGATCAGTTCGTTGCGCGCCCAGTTCATGGCCGCCGCCACCGACAGGCGCGGCGGCAGGCGCGACAGCATGGCGCGGATTAGGTTGGCGCTGAAGCCGGCTTCCATGAGAGTGCGGAACAGCGTGGTGGCGACGGGCTCGCGGCTCAGGCCCTTGCCCCACATCAGGCCGTCGATACGCGTTTCCAGCGCGCCGCGCAGGGCGTTGAGCGCCTCGGCCATCTGGCTGGCGTCGGCGGCGGCCGGTCCGGCCGGCTGATACTGGCCGTTTTCCTCGTCCACCAGGGCGAAAGTGCTGTCATCGGCGACATACGCCGGCGTGGCGGGGGCTCGCGGCGAGGGCTCGGCCGCCGGGATGGCGGTGGCCCGGGCCTCGACCGCGGCGGGTTCCGCCGCGCGATGGCCGGCGCTACGCGCCTCGTATGCCCGCGTGTCGGCGATTCTTGCCGGTGCAGCCGGTATGCCGGCGGTCCTTGCCGGCGCGGCCGGTGCATCGAAGGTTCTTGCCGGCGCCGCCGGTGCATCGAACGCCCTCGCCGGCGCGGCCGGTGCATCGAAGGATTTTGCCGTCGCCGCCGCCACGCCGGCGACGGCCGCTTCCGGCTCCTTGAATACGATGCGGCCTTCATCGTCGATGGCCGACGGATCCGTCGCCATGACCTCGACGCCGCCCTCGATGCTGCGGCTGGAAATGATCAGGGCGTCCGGCCCCAGGGCCATGCGCACTTCGCGCATGACCTCGCGGTGCGTGGCACCGAAAAAGCGGGTGATCTTCAAGCGTTACCCCCGATCAGCGCCGTGACGCGCACGATGCGTTCATCCGGAATTTCGGTATTGGCCAGCACGCCCAGTTGCGGAACGTGGTGGCGCAGGAAGCGCGACAGCGCCGGGCGCAACACCGGCGATACCACCAGGACGGGCGCGTTGCCCAGCGCTTCCTGGCGGCTGACGGCCGCGCGCGCTTCGCGCAGCAGCGTATCGGCCAGGCCTGGCTCCAGCACGCCGCTGGTGCCGATGGCCTGGGAAAGCACGCGCTCCAGCTTGACGTCCAGTCCGATGACGCGCACTTCGCCTTCGCCGGGGAACCATTGCTGCGTAATGGCGCGGCCCAGCGCGCGGCGCACCAGCGCGATCAGTTCGCCGACGTCCGGCTGGCCACCGGCGGTGGCATTCATCGCCGACAGGCGCGGCGCGTGTTCGGACATGGTGTCCACGATGGAGCGCATGTCGCGGATCGGGACTTCCTCGGCCAGCAGGCCCTGCAGCACCTTCTGCAGGATGGTCAGCGGCACGGTCTTGGGCACCAAGTCCTCGACCAGCTTGGGCGCTTCGCGGGCGATGCGGTCCAGCAACTGCTGGACTTCCTGGCGGCCCAGCAGCTGCGAGCCGTGGCGATGCATCAGGTGGTTCAGGTGGGTCGCGACCACGGTGCTGGCATCCACCACGGTATAGCCCGCCACCTGGGCCTGGTCGCGCAGCGAGGCATCGATCCAGACGGCCGGCAGGCCGAAGGCCGGATCGGTGGTGGGCGTGCCCTTCAGTTTGATGGTGACGCCGCCCGGGTCGATGGCCAGCCACTGGCCGGGCATGGCCACGCCGCGGCCGACTTCCACCCCGGACAACAGGATGACGTAATCGTTGGGCTTCAGTTCCAGATTGTCCCGGATATGCACCACCGGCGGCAGGAAGCCGACGTCCTGCGCGAACTTCTTGCGCAGGCTGCGCACGCGATGCAGCAGCTCGCCGTTCTGCGAATGATCGACCAGCGGGATCAGGCGGTAACCCACCTCCAGCCCCAGCTGGTCCACCATGGAAACATCTTCCCAGCTGGCCTCGGCCGCCGCGATCTTGGCCTGTTCCTGGGCCGGGGAAGGCCCACGCGTTTTTTCGGCGGCCTCGCGCGTCTGCTTCTTGTGCAGCGCCCAGCCGCCGGCGCCGAACAGGGCCGCCAGCCCCAGGAAAGCGACGTGCGGCATGTTGGGAATCAGCCCCATCACGCCGATGATGGCCGCCGTCAGAAACAGCACGGCGGGATTGGAGAACAGCTGGCCGATCATCTGCTGGCCGATGTCCTGCTCGTTGGACACGCGCGAAACGACCACGCCGGCCGCCGTGGAAATGACCAGCGCGGGGATCTGCGCCACCAGGCCGTCGCCGATGGTCAGCAGCGTGTACACGCGCGCGGAATCGCCGATGGACAGGCTGTGCTGCGCCACGCCGACGATCAGCCCGCCGATGACGTTGATCGACATGATCAGCAGGCCGGCGACGGCGTCGCCCCGCACGAACTTGCTTGCGCCGTCCATGGAGCCGAAGAAATCGGCCTCCTGCGCGACCTCGCTGCGGCGGCGGCGCGCCTCGTCCTCGCGGATCAGGCCCGCGTTCAGGTCGGCGTCGATCGCCATCTGCTTGCCGGGCATGGCGTCCAGGGTGAATCGCGCGCCCACTTCGGCGATCCGGCCCGCGCCCTTGGTGATGACGATGAAGTTGATGATCGTCAGGATCACGAACAGGATGATGCCGATGGCGAAGTTGCCGCCCACCAGGAAGTGGCCGAAGGCCTCGATCACCTTGCCGGCCGCATCCGGGCCGGTATGGCCGTTCAGCAGGACGACGCGAGTCGACGCCACGTTCAGCGACAAGCGCAGCAGCGTGGCGAACAACAGCACGGACGGAAAGGCCGCGAAGTCCAGCGGCTTGCGCGTGAACATGGCGACCAGCAGGATCATGATCGCCAGCGAGATATTGAACGTGAACAGCAGGTCCAGGATGAATGCCGGCAAGGGCAGGATCATCATTCCCAGGACCAATACGATCAACAGCGGGCCCGCGAGCAGTCGCGCCTGCGCCCCACCGTTGTTCTTGAACATGGCGATCAACGCGCCCATTCCTTAAGCTCCTTCAGCGGCCGGGACGGCCGCGCCCGGCGCCTGCGGGTCCATCCCCACGGGCACCGGCAGATTCGTCGGCGGCACCGGCTGCGCCCAGCCCGGCCGCCAGGACCGCAGCTGGAACACCCAGGCAAGCACCTCGGCGACCGCGGTATACAGCGCGGCCGGGATTTCCTGGCCCAGGTCGACGTGGCGATACAGCGCGCGCGCCAGCGGCGGCGCTTCCAGCATCGGCACGCGGTTTTCCTGGGCCACTTCACGGATACGGGCAGCGATCTCGCCCATGCCCTTGGCGACCACCCGGGGCGCCGCCATGTCGCCGTCGCTGTAACGCAGCGCCACGGCATAATGCGTCGGGTTGGTGACGATCACGTCGGCCTTGGGCACCTCGGCCATCATCCGGCGCCGCGCCGCCTGGCGCTGCATCTGCCGGATGCGCGCCTTGATCATGGGATCGCCTTCGCTTTCCTTGAATTCCTGGCGCACGTCTTCCTTGCTCATGCGCAGCTTCTTGCCATGGCTGAAGATCTGCCATGGCACATCCATCGCCGCGATCAGCAGCAGCGAACCGACCACGAAGGCGCAGCACATGCCGGCGATGTTCAGCATCGTGGCCAGGGCCGCCGCCGGCGCGGCGTGCATCAGGCCGATCATGTCGTCGTGGTAGCTCCAGATGGCGGCCGCCGCCACGCTGCCCACCACCAGGGCCTTGCTGATGGCCTTGGTCAGCTCGACCACCGTCTGCCACGAAAACAGGCGGCCGAATCCGGCCAGGGGATCGAGCTTGCCGAAATTGAACTCGAGCGGCTTGCCGGACCACACCAGGCCGCCCAGCGACAGGCCGGCGAATATCCCGGCCACGGCCAGCAGCCCCAGGATGGGCAGCACGGTCAACAGCCCATGCCAGCCGCCGTCGGCGGCGGTCGCCAGCATGATGCTGGTGTCACGCGCCAGGTTGGGGTCGAAGCCCAGCGCGTGCCGCATGATGCCGTCCAGCGCATCGTAGATGTAAGCGCCGCCGCCCCACAGTACACCCACGCCGGTGGCCAGCACCAGAAAGGTGCTCAGCTCCCGGGAACGGGGGACCTGCCCCTCCTCGCGCGCCTTTTCCAGGCGCCGTGGTGAGGCGGCTTCGGTTTTTTCGAGATCGCTTTCTTCGGCCATGCTGAACGCTTATCCGGACGTCGGCCGGGCCTGTGGGCGCTCTCTCGAGAGCCTCCTTGCGGATGAAACAGGCCGGCGATGAAATTTTAGGAAAAGCGCCGAAAAGCGAATCCGCGATCAACCCGGGGAAAGCGGTGCTTTTCGTTCCAAGGAAATTGGGGCCAGCCGAAATCCCCAACGCAGGCATCAGCCCACCCTATCGCCACGCGCACAAAACGCCGCATGAAACGGGTCTGGTCCGACCGGGACGCCGCGGATCCGGCTCCGCCTGTCCGCCAGCGTCGCCCCCTTGAGGGGGGAAGCGCGCAGCGCTTCGGGGGTGGGCTTTCCCCCACCCCCCGTCGCATGAAGCCGGTGCCGCCCAACCCGGGACGCCGCGGATCCGGCTCCGCCGGTCCGCCAGCGTCGCCCCCCTTGAGGGGGGAAGCGCGCAGCGCTTCGGGGGGTGGGTCTAAAACCCCAGGCTGGCCAGGAGGTCGTCGACCTGGTCCTGGCTGGTCACCACGTCGGCCTTGCCGGTGGGGTTGACCTGGGGGCCGTTCAGCAGGGTATTGGCTTCTTCGCGGCGTTCGGTGGGCACGCTGTCGATCAGGACCTGCAGCAGTTCCTTTTCGATCGCGCCGACCACGTCCATCATTTTCATGATGACCTGGCCGGTCAGGTCCTGGAAGTCCTGCGCCATCATGATTTCGAGCAGCTTGGACTGCGTGGCCTGCGTCTGCTTCGGCACATGCTGCAGGAAGGCGCGGGTGTCCTTGACCAGTTCGCGGGCGTCGGCCAGTTCCAGCGGCTGGTCGAACCAGTCACGCCAGCGCGTGTCCAGCGCCTGGGCGCTCTTCGCCATATCGTCCTGGATGGGCTGCGTCTGGTCGATGGCGTTCAGCACCCGGTGCGCCGCCTGTTCGGTCATCTGCGCCACGTAACGCAGGCGGTCGCGCGCGTCCGGAATGGCTTGCGCCGCGTCCTTGATGGCCTGATCCAGGCCCAGTTCCCGCATGCTTTCGCGCAGCATCCGCGTCAGCGACGCGATGCGGTGGATCAGCTCGCCGGGATCGCCATTGGGGCCTTGCGTCGGACTCTGCGTCGTCTCCATGACTTTCCTCAGCCGCCAAGTTTCTCGAAGATCTTCGTCAGTTTTTCTTCCAGCGTGGCCGCCGTGAAGGGCTTGACCACATACCCATTGGCGCCGGCCTGCGCGGCCGCGACGATGTTTTCCTTCTTGGCTTCGGCCGTCACCATCAGCACCGGCAACTTGGCCAGGTTCGCATCGGCGCGGATCTGCTGCAGCATGGACAAGCCGTCCAGGTTGGGCATGTTCCAGTCGGACACGACGAACTGGAACCCGCCGGTGCGCAGCTTCTCCAAGGCCATCTGGCCGTCCTCGGCCTCGTCCACGTTTTCGAACCCCAATTCCTTGAGCAGGTTGCGGACGATGCGACGCATGGTCGGGAAATCGTCAACCACCAAAATCTTCAAATTCTTGTCAACCATCTCATTGACTCCAAAAAATTCAATTGCACGCCGGGACGTTTGTCGCCCGGCATCATACGCGGTGTCCGCGATCGCCGGCATTGGCCAGGATGCGTTCACTCATTGTGTTCAGGGATACCACTTCGTCGGCCGCGCCCAGCGCGATGGCCTCGCGCGGCATGCCGAATACCACGCAGGTGGCCTCGTCCTGCGCCAGCGTGCGCGCGCCGGCCCGCTTCATCTCCAGCAAGCCCGCGGCGCCGTCCTTGCCCATGCCGGTCAGGATGACACCCACCGCGTTGCGGCCGGCCGCCACCGCCACCGAATGGAAAAGCACGTCCACCGAAGGACGGTGGCGGTTCACCGGTTCCGACGGGTCCAGATCCACGACGTAGTTGGCGCCGCTGCGGCCCAGCCGCATGTGGTGCTCGCCGCCGGGCGCCAGGTAGACGTGCCCGGGCAGCACGCGTTCGCCGTGAGTGGCCTCGCGCACCGTCAGGCTGCACAGCGCGTCCAGCCGCTGCGCGAACGAGCGCGTGAAGCCCGCCGGCATGTGCTGGGTGATCAGGATTGCCGGGCTGTCCGGGGGCAGCGGCTGCAGCACGTGGCGGATCGCCTCGGTGCCGCCGGTGGAGGCGCCGATGATCACCAGCTTTTCCGAGCTGGACAAGGGCGAGCGCAGCATCTGCCTGGGCGCTTCGGGCGCCGCCTGCAGCGCCTTGGGCCGGGCCCGCGCGGCGGCGCGCAGTTTATCGGCGATGATCTCGGTATATTCGAGCAGGCCGTCGCGTATGCCCAGCTTGGGCTTGGTGACGAAGTCCACCGCGCCTAGTTCCAGGGCCCGCAGCGTGATCTCCGAACCGCGCTCGGTCAGGGACGACACCATCAGCACCGGCATCGGGCGCAGGCGCATCAGCTTTTCCAGGAAGTCCAGCCCGTCCATGCGCGGCATTTCGACGTCCAGCGTCAGCACGTCCGGATTGTGCTTCTTGATCAGGTCGCGCGCGACCAGGGGATCGGGCGCGGTCGCCACCACCTCCATATCGGGCTGGCTGTTGATGATCTCCGTCATCAGCCCGCGCACCAGCGCCGAATCATCGACGCACAAAACGGTTATTTTTTTCTGCATGTGATTCGCCGACGGGGCGCCGTTACGCTTTCCCCAAGCACTCGTAGACCGTCTGTCCGCGCAAGCGGAAATCGCGGCTGATATAGCTGAAGTTCTCGGAATGGCCCGCGAACAACAAGCCGCCTGGCTTCAACAAGGGTGCGAAACGCTCCAGGATGCGCGCCTGCGTCGGCTTGTCGAAGTAGATCATCACATTGCGGCAGAAGATGGCATCGAACTTCTCCTGGATGGGCCAATCGGGCGCCAGCAGGTTCACGGTATCGAACCTGACCATGCCGGCGACTTCCGGCCGCACCCGCACCTGGCCTGCCGCCGCGCCCTTGCCTTTCAGGAAAAATCGCTTCAGCCGGGCTTCGTCGATCTTGGCCACGCGCTCGAACGGATAGACCGCGCCTCGGGCCCGCTGCAGCACATTGGTATCGATGTCGGTGGCCAGTACGCTGGCCGAGGCGGCGCGCGCGCCCAGCGCCTCCATCAGCGTGATCGCGATGGAATAAGGCTCCTCGCCCGTCGATGCCGCGCAGCACCAGATCGATACCGGCTGCGGCCGCTCGGCCGCGAACTTGGCCAGGATGGGGAAATGGTGGGCCTCGCGGAAGAAGGCCGTCAGGTTGGTGGTCAACGCATTGACGAACTCTTCCCACTCAGGATTCGCCGGGAACGCTTCCAGCCGGTCCAGGTAGCTGGAAAAATCGGCGCCTCCCAGCGTTCGCAGCCGCCTGGCCAGGCGGCTGTAGACCATTTCCCGCTTATGCGTACCCAGCGAAATGCCGGCCCGCTCATGAATCATGCGGCGCACGCGGGAAAAGTCCGCCTCGCGGAACTCGAACTGCCGTTCGACCTGCCCGGATACCGCTGTCGTCGCTGTCGCCACGTGATCCTCTTGCCCTATGCGGCCTGCGCCGTAAGGCGTGGTGCAGCGTGGGGCGCGCCCAGCTCGCGCGCCGGCACGTCGATGACGTGGCCTTCGTTGATCTTGAACACCGATACGGCCTCGGCCAGGCGCTGCGCCTGCTCCTGCAGCGAACCGGCCGCCGCGGCGGCTTCTTCCACCAGCGCCGCGTTCTGCTGCGTCACCTCGTCCATCTGCGACACCGCACGATTCACCTGGTCGATGCCGGTGGACTGCTCTTCGGACGCCGCCGAGATCTCGCCCATGATGTCGGTCACCCGCTTGACCGAGGCCACGATCTCCTGCATCGTCGCCCCCGCCCGCTCGACCTGCTGCGAACCCGCGCCCACCTTCGTCACCGAGTCCTCGATCAGCGCCTTGATTTCCTTGGCCGCCTGCGCGCTGCGCTGTGCCAGCGAGCGCACTT
This sequence comes from Bordetella sp. H567, assembly GCF_001704295.1. Classification (NCBI taxonomy): domain Bacteria; kingdom Pseudomonadati; phylum Pseudomonadota; class Betaproteobacteria; order Burkholderiales; family Alcaligenaceae; genus Bordetella; species Bordetella sp. H567. Next base: position 2,342,172 of record NZ_CP012334.1, on the reverse strand, counting down.
CGCCCGCCACCACCGCGAAGCCCTTGCCCTGCTCGCCCGCGCGCGCCGCTTCCACCGCCGCGTTCAGCGCCAGGATGTTGGTCTGGAACGCAATCCCGTCGATCACGCTGACGATCTCCGAGATCTTGCGCGAGCTGCCCGAGATCCCTTGCATCGTGTTGACCACTTCCGCCACCGCCGAACCGCCGCGCTCGGCCACGTCCGAGGCGCTGGCCGCCAGCTGGTTGGCCTGGCGCGCGTTCTCCGCGTTCTGCTTCACCGTCGAGGCCAGTTCTTCCATCGACGCCGCCGTCTCTTCCAGCGACGCCGCCTGCTGCTCCGTGCGGCTGGACAAGTCGGTATTGCCCGCGGAGATCTCGCGTGAACCCACGTTGATTTCGTCCACCCCGCGGCGCACCGCCGACACCGTGCGCGTCAGGCTTTCCTGCATGCGCTTCATCGCGGCGTACAAGGCACCGATTTCGTTGTTTGAACCGGCTGCCACCGTTTCAGTCAGGTCGCCGCCGGCGATACGATCGAAATGCCGCACGGCATCGGCCAGCGGCTGGACCACGCGCCTGCGCAGGAACATATAGGTCGCCAGCACCAGCAACAGCGCGATGACACCACCCGCGGCAACGGCGGCCAACACCAGGTTGTAGCGCTGTTGCGTCTGCTCGAAGGCCGCGCCCGTGGTGCGCGTGTGCCATGCCAGGTACTGTCCAATCGCCAGGTTCAGCCTGTCCTCCATGACGTCGGACACCATCTGCGCATGGGTCTGGTAGGCCGGCATATCGGCCTTGGCCAGGTCGTCGAACATCACCTTCAGCCCCTGACCCATCAAGGCGATGAAAGCCTCGTCGATTTCCTTGAATTCCTGTTCCAGTCCCGGCGGCCTGGGCAGGGCCTGGTATTTCTTGAAGTCGGCCTGCGCCTTGTCATAGGAGATGCGTGCGAAGTCCAGCAGGGGCTTGGCCGAGTCGCTCAATCCGGCTGCCGGGACGGCGGGCTGGCCCACCTGCTTGATGACTTCGTTCAGGTGCAGCGCGGCGGCGCGACCCAGGCCGATCATGGCGCTCTTGTAGTCGCCCACCACGTCCTGCAGCGCATTGCCGATGGCCTGGCTGCGGCGCATGTCCTGCATGGTGGCATCGCCCACCCGCAGCGACAGCACGCCCAGCGCGGCGCCCAGGACCAGCATCAGCGAGAAAAAGACCAGCACCCAGAGCAGGCTCGCGCGTATCGTCATGTTGGCAAAAAACCTGCGCATCTGCATACCCCTATCGGACAGCTTGGTCTCCGCGCACCGTCCTCTCCGTATGGATGCCGCTCAGACGGCGGCTTTTTCCACCAGCGCCATCTCGTCGCTGGTCATCAGCTTTTCGATATCCACCAGGATCAGCATGCGGTCGTCCACGGTACCCAGGCCGGTCAGGTATTCCGTGGAGAGCGTGGCGCCGAATTCCGGGGCCGGCCGCACCTGGCTTGCGCCCAGCATCAGCACGTCGGACACGCCGTCGACGACGATCCCCACGACGCGGCGGTCCAGGTTCAGGATGATCACCACCGTCTGCTCGTTGTATTCGACCTTGCCCAGGTTGAACTTGATGCGCAGGTCGACGATAGGGACGATGATGCCGCGCAGGTTCGTCACGCCCTTGATGAAGGACGGCACATTGGCGATGCGCGTGACGGTGGCCGCGTCATAGCCGCGGATCTCCTGCACCTTCAGGATATCGATGCCGTACTCTTCCTCGCCCAGCGTGAAGACCAGGAACTCGCGGCCGATGTCTTCGACGCGGGCGCCCTGCGATTGCGGTTTGGCTGCCATGTGTTTCTCCTCAGTTCAAGACCGCTTCGGCCGGTACCCACTTCTCGCGGTTCGCGCGGGCCATGGCGAACACGTCGATGATCAACGCGACGCTGCCGTCACCCAGGATGGTGGCCGCCGATACGCCGGGTACCTTGCGGTAATTCGATTCCAGATTTTTCACGACGACCTGGTGCTGGCCCACCAGATGGTCGACCAGCAGCGCGAAGCGCCGGTCCTCGGCTTGCATGATCACGGCGATGGCCTGCGTCGGATCCCTCTGCGCATCCGCCACCGAGAACACCCGATGCATTTCGACCAGCGGCAGGTATTCCCCGCGCACGTGCATGACGCGCTCGTTGCCCGCCACCGAATAGATCTGGTCGTTGGTCGGCTGCAGCGATTCCGTGACGTGGTTCAGCGGCAGGATGAAGGTTTCCGCGCCGACGCGCACCGACATGCCGTCCAGGATGGCAAGCGTCAGCGGAAGCACGATGCGGGTCGTCGTGCCGTTGCCGGGCACGGACGACAGCTGCACGTGGCCGCCCATGTCCTGGATATTGCGGCGCACGACGTCCATGCCGACGCCACGGCCCGAAATATCGGTAATCTGTTCGGCCGTGGAGAACCCTGGCGCGAAAATGAGCTGCCACACCTCGTCGTCGCTGGCGTTCTCGCTGACGGCGATGCCCTGCTGGATGGCTTTCTTCAAGATGCGCTCGCGGTTCAGCCCGCCGCCGTCGTCGCCGACCTCGATCACGATGTTGCCGCCGCTGTGCTGCGCCGACAGGACCAGTTGGCCCACCGGATCCTTGCCCGCCGCGATGCGCGTTTCCGGCGTCTCGATGCCATGGTCCAGGCTGTTGCGCACCAGGTGGGTCAAGGGGTCGATGATGCGCTCGATCAGGCTTTTGTCCAGCTCGGTCGCGCGGCCGTAGGTCTGCAATTCGATCTGCTTGCCCATCTTGCCCGCCAGGTCGCGGACGAGGCGCGGGAAGCGGCTGAACACGTAATCCATGGGCATCATGCGCACGGACATGACCGCTTCCTGCAAGTCGCGCGCATTGCGTTCCAGCTGCTCCATGCCGTTGAGCAGGCGGTCGTGCAGCACCGGATCCAGCGTGGACGCGGTCTGCGCCAGCATGGCCTGGGTGATCACCAGCTCGCCGACCAGGTTGATGATCTGATCCACCTTCTCGACGCCGACGCGGATGGAGGTCGACTCCTTGTCCGCCGCGGGCGCGGCGCCGGCCCCGCGCTGCGCACGCGGTGCGCTGCTTTCAGGCACCGCGGGCTTGGGCGCAGCGGGCGCGGCCGGCACCGGCGGGGCGGCCGGCGCGGCCACCGCGGCTGGCTGGGCCTGGGCTTGCGCGGCAAAATCCGCCGCGGCCTGGGCGAAATCGTCCACGGCATGGTCCGCAGCCGGTACCGCTTCGCGGCCGATGGCGATCTGGTCCGCGTCGACGATGAAGCAACAGACGGCCTCGATATCGTCGGCCGAGCAGGTGCTTTCCAGCCATACGGTCAGGCCGCCGCCCAGCTGATCGCTGGCCAGCACGCGGCCCAGGTTGTTCATTTCTTCCAACAAGGACTGGGCGTCCTTCGCCGAAACCTTGTTGATACGGACGCGCAGCGGCAGGTTGTCCGCGGCCGGCGCCGGTGCTTGCGGGACGGGCGCGGCGGCCACGGGCGCGACAGGCGCGGGCGCGGACGTGGCGCCCTGCCCGCCCTGTTGTTCCAGCGCCAGCTGGCGCAGGACGTCGCATATGCGCTCGTAGGCGGCGGCGTCGGGCTCCTCGGAGGCGCGATAGGCGTCCAATTGGCTTTTCAGCACGTCCTTGGTTTCCAGAAAAATGTCGATCATGTCCGTGCGCAAGGCCATTTCGCCGCGGCGGATGGCATCGAGCAGGTTTTCCAACAGGTGGGTGGTTTCGGCCAGCTGCGTGAAGCAGCCGAAGGTCGCGGCGCCGCCCTTGATCGAGTGTGCCGCCCGGAAGATCGCGTTCAACTGCTCGATGTCGGGCTGGCCCGCGTCCAGTTCGAGCAGCAGCTGCTCCATCTGGGCAAGCAGTTCGTCCGCCTCATCGAAGAACGTCTCGTAAAACTGGCTCAGGTCAAGACCACTCATGACGCCTTTCTCTTCTCAATGCGAGGGCTCGCCGGGCAGACCCAGGAGCTCCGACGCCATTTCCACCAACACGTCCGGGTCGACCGGCTTCTGCAGCCAGCCGCATACGCCCAGGTCGCGCGCGGCGGTCTTGCTTTCGATGTCCTCTTCGGTCGTCAGCACCAGGACGGGCACTTCCTGGTAGCGCTCCACCTGGCGCAGCCCGCGTATCAACTCCAGGCCGCCCATCACCGGCATATTCCAGTCGCTCACCACGAGATCCACAGGCTGGCCCTGTTCCATCGCCAACGCCAGCGCATCCTTGCCATTGCCGGCGGCCAGGACTTTCCAGCCGGCCCCCGTCAGGGTGGCCTGGACTATCATGCGCATCGTCGCGGAATCGTCCGCGACCAGTATCGTCGCCGTCATGGTCGAACTGCTCCTATTGTGCGGGGCGCGCCGGCACGATTACGGTCGTCCTGGCGCCCGTCCCCGTGGCCGCCGGGCCATACGCCGCGGGCGCCTGTGCCGGCCCCTGTCCCGTCGTGGTGGTGTAACTCACTCCCGTGGCGGAGGCAGGCTGCCCCGTCCCGGGAACGTCCTCGATCACGCCGCTGCGACGGGCCGGCGGGGCGGCCGGCGGGGCGGCGGGCGGAGCGGCGGGCGGGCTGGACAATGCCCGCGTCAGGTTCGAACCCACCTGCTTCGCGTCTCCGGCCGAGACATCCGCCGCTGCCGCGTTCTCGCGCTCCAGCCGCTCCTGCGTCGCCTTGTTCAATACCACCAGACTGATACGTCTATTAACGGCAGCATAGGCGTCATCTTTAACCAGGCTGACACTGGACGACAGGCCCATCACGCGGGCCACCTTGGTCTCGGTCATGCCGCCGGCGACCAGTTCCTGCCGCGAGGCATTGGCCCGGTCGGCCGACAGCTCCCAGTTGCTGTAGGCGCGTTCGCCGCGCGCATACTGCGTGGCGTCGGTATGGCCGGAGATGCTGATCTTGTTGGGAATCTCGTTCAGGACGGGCCCCAGTTCGCGCAGGATGTCGCGCATATAGGGCTGGACCTCGGCCGAACCGGTGGCGAACATCGGCCGGTTCTTGTTGTCGATGATCTGGATGCGCAGCCCTTCGGTCGTCATGTCGATCAGCAGCTGCGGCCGGAAATTCTTCAGGATCGGACTGCTCTCGATCAGGTTGTTCAGGCGCTTCTGCAGGTCTTCCAGGCGGCGCTGGTCACGGCGCTGCGCTTCGTCGCCCTGGACCTGAGCCTGGACGCGATTGCCGTCGGCGCGGCGCACATCCCCATCGCTGCGCAGCGGGTCCGCGCCACCGCCCGGAATGGCGCTGGAGTTGGCCGAGTTATTCGGGCCGCGCGTCAGGGCCACCGCGAGCGGCATGCGGAAATACTCCGCGATGCCTTTCAGCTCTTCGCGCGGCACGACGCTGATCAGCCACATGACCAGGAAGAACGCCATCATCGCGGTGATGAAGTCGGCGTAGGCGATCTTCCAGCTGCCGCCATGGTGTCCGCCATGCGCGCCTTTCTTGCGGCGGATCACCACGCGGTGGTTGTTGACGGGAGCCATGCGGACGCTTCCCGATCAAGCCTTGGAGGTGGAGGTCTTGGCCTGGCGCACGTGCTCTTCCAGCTCGGCGAACGACGGACGCACGCCGGAGAACAGGACCTTGCGGCCGAATTCCACCGCCAGCTGCGGCGGATAGCCGTTCATGCTGGCCAGCAGCGTGGTCTTGATGCATTCCAGGATCTTGACCGCCTCGCTGGTCTGGCGATCCACGCGCGAGGCCAGCGGTGAAACGAAGCCGTAGGCCAGCAGGATGCCCAGGAAGGTCCCGACCATCGCCTTGGAGATCAGGTCGCCCAGCACCGCCGGCGGCTGGTCCACCGCGGCCAGCGCCTTGATCACGCCCAGCACCGCGGCCACGATACCGAAGGCGGGCATGGCGTCGGCCACGCCCTGCAGCGCCTGGACCGGAACGTGGCGCTCATGCCGGAACGTCTCGATTTCCTCGTCCATCAGCGTTTCGATTTCGAACGAGCTCATGTTGCCGCTGATCATGATGCGCAGGTAGTCGGTGATGAACTCCATCAGCTTCTGGTCCTTCATGATGCGCGGGCATTCAGTGAAGATGGGGCTGGAGGCCGGGTCCTCGATGTGGGACTCGATGGCCATCAGGCCCTCGCGCCGCGCCTTGTTCAGGATCACGTACATGAGCGACATGAGCTCCATGTACACGTCCTTGCCGTATTGCGCGCCGCGCAAGGCATTGGGGACCGCGGTCTTGACCAGCTTCAGCGACTTGCGGCTGCTGCCCGCCAGGAAGGCGCCCGTCGCCGCGCCGGCGATCAGGGTGAATTCGAAAGGCTGGTACAGCGCGCCCAGATGGCCGCCCAGGGCAACGAAGCTGCCGACGACGGACGCGATCACCACGAGATAACCAATAACAATCAGCACATCAGGCCCCTGCCAAGCGTAGATGTATTACACGAGCGCCCATGATCCCCCGAGACCGTCGCCGCGAAAGCGTGGTTTACGGGGAATTTTCAGGGGCATTTGGGGTTATTGAGCACGGCAGGCGGCATGAACCGCCGGGCCGCCCCGGCCTTCCGGGCCCTTCGGGGACGGGCGCGCATGCCCAGCCCCCGGGGTGTTCACGACCCGACGACGTCGGCGACTGGGGCGGCGCGGCGGCCAGCGCGTTCCTTCGCGGCCGCGCGCGTCTTGCCCGCACGCGGGGGCGGGCGGCAGATCGCGCAGACGAAATCGGAGCGCGGATCATGCGCATGGGCGATGAAATGCCCGCTGCATTGCCGGCATTCGGACAGCTGCAGCATCTTGCCGTCGAAGAACCTCACCAGCATCCAGGCCCGGGTGAAGCTCAATACGGGCTCGCCCTGCTCCACATCGGTCACCCCGGCATGTTCGAGGTACAGGCGGTAGGCGTCGATGATCGCCCGCACGCCTTTGCTGCCGGTGTGCTCGTTCAGGAACTTGTAGACGTTATAGAACAGCGACGAATGGATGTTCGGCAGCCAGGTCATGAACCAGTCCACCGAGAACGGCAGCATGCCCTTGGGGGGCGAGCAGCCGCGGATCTCGCGGTACAGCCGGGCGAGCCGGTCGTGGCTCAGGCTGGTTTCCGACTCCAGGACTTGCAGCCGGGCGCCGAGACTGATCATGGCGCTGGCCAGCAGGATCTCGTCGGCTTCTTGGGAAACGCTTTTGATAGCCATGACCGTCGCAGAATAAGAAAAATCAGGCCAGTTGTTCGACGGGCTGTTTGGCCAGCAGGATGGTGGCGTGCGCCTGCTGCAGGGCGCCGCCCAGCACATCGTGCGTCAGCGCGGACAACAGGCTGTAGTCGTCGAAGCGGAACCGGCACAGCAGCGAGCTCGAGCTCGCCAGCTTGACCAGCTGCGCGGGCGATAGCCGCATCAGGATGTCGGCGACCTGTTCGCTGAAGCCGAGCCGGAACATGGACGCCGCATAGTCGTCGCGGAGCATGCGCTGGGCGAGGAGCAGGTAGGACAGGTTCACTTCTCGAATATCGGCGAGCAAAGTGTTCTCATGCTGTTTCATCGGATATCCCTTCTTCACTCTTCAGTTCTGTCCCTGGACCAGTCGGCCGGCGTGCCAACTGGTTACTTTGCCTGTGCAACAAATCTCGAAATATTTCTTTTGTTCCCAGAAGTCATGCAATTTACCATGTGCGATGTCATTTTGTATGACAGACGTGACGATTCTTTGTTCTGAGTCAAATATCGCACCTCTGAGACATATATAGCAACAAAGACTTTGGTGAGTGTAAGGCAATTCCGTAAACAAGCATTAGAAAGCTTGTGTCTTTGTGCCAATGAAGCCGTAGGAACTGCGCACAATGCAGGGTGAAACGTCCAGTCACCGTGGTGTAGGCGCCGCATTCGTAACAACTGACAATGTCGCGCGCAGGCAACAAAGCAAAGACCGGTGAAGAGACGCGCCAACCTTCTACCCGACCGCGATGCCCCTTTCCGAAGATCGCCTGGCTGAATACGCGCCCCTGGTGCGCAAGCTGGCCCTACAACTGCTGGCACGCCTGCCCGCCAGCGTGGAACTGGACGACCTGATCCAGGCGGGGATGATCGGTTTGCTGGACGCGGCGCGGCGCTACCAGGAGGTGGTGGACGCCCAGTTCGAGACCTATGCCACCGCGCGCATACGCGGCGCCATGCTGGACGAACTGCGCAACCAGGACTGGCTGCCCCGCAGCGTGCGCAGCAAGGCCAAGCGCATCGACCAGGCGGTCGCGCAGTTGACGCAACAATTGATGCGCCCGCCCACGGAGGCCGAAATCGCCGGCCACCTGGACCTGTCCCTGCCCGAATACCATCAGTTGCTCTATGACGCCCAGGGGGCGCAGGTCGTCCATTACGAGGACTTCGGCACGGAAAACGGCGCCGATGCCCGGGACGGCGACTGGGTCGCCGGCGCGGCCGAAAGCGGCCCTTGCGGCAATCCCCTGGACAGCCTGCTGGCCACCGACTTTCGCAACGCCCTGGTGGAAGCCATCGCCGCCCTGCCCGACCGGGAAAAGCTGCTGCTGTCGCTGTGCTACGAGCAGGGCCTGAACCTGAAAGAAGTCGGCGCGGTCATGGGCGTGACCGAGGCGCGCGTCTGCCAGTTGCGTTCGCAGGCAATGTCGCGCCTGCGCGCCAAACTGAAGGAAGGCGCCTGGCAGCAATTGCCGGAAGACGTGCGCATCGCCTACGTCGCGTGACGCCCGCTCCTCATCCTTTGCATATATCTTTCAAAAGATAACAGCCGACCCCGCCTGTTCCCCCCAGGCGAGGGTGCGACAGTCGGAAATTTTTCGCTGCCTATCCCCCTAAAGGTTTACTGAAGCTTGCCGTTACCCAGACAGCGGCGCGGCATGCGGCCATCACCCTGGTGGACGATTCCGCGCCCGCAGGGCGGCCTGGCTGCCCGGTTTGAAGAAGCCTTTCTCTCTTGGGAGCTATTCATGGCTGCAGTGATCAACACCAACTACCTCTCTCTGGTTGCCCAAAACAACCTGAACAACTCGCAGTCGGCCCTGGGCTCTGCGATTGAGCGCCTGTCCTCCGGCCTGCGCATCAACAGCGCCAAGGACGACGCCGCTGGTCAAGCGATTGCAAACCGCTTCACCGCCAACGTGAACGGCCTGACCCAGGCTGCTCGCAACGCGAACGACGGCATCTCCATCGCGCAAACGACGGAAGGCGCCCTGAATGAAATCAACAACAACCTGCAGCGCGTTCGCGAACTGACGGTTCAGGCCCAGAACGGCACGAACTCGCAGTCCGACCTGGATTCGATCCAGGCTGAAATTCAGCAGCGCCTGGGCGAAATCGACCGCGTGTCGGCCCAGACCCAGTTCAACGGCGTGAACGTGCTGGCCAAGGACCAAAGCCTGACCATCCAGGTCGGCGCCAACGACGGCCAGACGATCAACATCAGCCTGAAGGGCATCACCTCCAAGTCCCTGGGCCTGGACGGCTTCAACGTCAACGGCACGGGCACGACGCAGAACCGCACCGCCACGGTCAGCGACCTGGTCGCCGCCGGCGGCGCGACCGCGGGCGCCAACACGTACACCGTGACGACGACGTTCGACGCCGTGACGGCAGACCAGGCGTTCAGCAAGCTGAACGACGGCGATCAGGTGATGGTCAAGGGCGACGGCACGGCCACCACCCCCGACGTTACCTACACGTACAGCGCCGCGAGCGGCAGCTTCACGTACGACGCCACGCTGGATACCACCAGCGCCGCGGCCGTTACCGCCGTTACCAGCGACTACCTGCCGACCACCGGCACGGTCACCGGCACCTACGACGCCACCAACGGCGCCGTGGCGACCTTCCAGGTGGACTCCACCGGCAACGTCACCATCGGTGGCCAGAAGGCGTTCCTGACGGCCGCCGGCGAGCTGACCACCAACGACACGAGCGGCAGCGCGACGCAAGCCACGCTGGACGACCTGTTCGCGTCCGGCCTGGGCGCTATTTCGGGTTCGAAGCTGACGATCGGCGGCACGACCTACAAGGGCGACGGCACCGGCGCCGTGACGTACACCGCCACCGCCACCAAAGACACCGTCCTGACGGATCTGAAGACCGACGCGAACGCAAACTCGACGATCAAGTACCAGAGCGGCCTGCTCTCCGCTACGGCGACGTTTACCTCCGGCAAGTCGACCGACACGTACGTCGATAACGATGGCGGCTTCACCACCATCAACACGTACGACACGACCTACAGCGTCGATCCGGACACCGGCACGGTCACCGTCAAGGCGACGGACGCCGCCGTGGCTGGCACGAAGTACGAGGAGAAGGTCGGCGACACCGTCAATCTGGATTCCGCCGGTCACCTCACGACCAAGACGACCAGCGCCGGCAAGCTGACCAGCAACCCGCTGGCCGCCCTGGACTCGGCTCTGCAGGACGTCGATACGCTGCGCAGCGGCCTGGGCGCGATCCAGAACCGCTTCGAGTCGACCATCGCCAACCTGAACAACACGGTCAACAACCTGTCCGACGCCCGTTCGCGTATTCAAGACGCCGACTACGCGACCGAAGTGTCGAACATGACCCGTGCTCAGATCCTGCAGCAGGCTGGTACCTCGGTCCTGGCGCAAGCCAACCAGGTTCCGCAAACCGTGCTGTCGCTGCTGCGTTAATCGCGGCGGATCGATCAAGTCGGTACGCTGGACACGCCGCAAGGCGTGTCCAGCTTCAAACCCCCGGCCCCTGGCCGGGGGTTTTTCATTTAGGCCGGAACTGGCGGGAATTTCGCTCGTTCAACGGCCGATTGCCCGGGACGGCCCGCGGGTAAGCTAGCCCGGATCATTCATCTCCGCTGCTCCGCGACATGGCGAAATCCTCCGTTCTGAAATCCGCCCGGCCGACGCCGGATTCCGCAAATACGAAAGACGCTGCCGCGGAACCAGGGCGCGCCAGGAAAAGACCGCTGCCCAAGACCCCCAGGGGACTGAAGCAGCTGGCGCAGCGCCTGCGCGACGAAGGCAAGTTCGACGACGCGCGGGCGGCCCTGCGTGCCGCCGCCGAGCTCGCCCCGACGGACCCGCAACCATGGATGATGCTCGGCTATATCGACATGGCACAGGGCGAGCACGCCGCCGCCCGCGGGCATTTCGAACAGGCGTTGGCGCTGGAGCCCGAGGACGCCGACGCGAACCAGGGCATGGCGACGATCTTCTACCTGAGCTATGAGAATGAATCGGGCCTGCGCTATATCGACCGCACGCTGGAAAAGCGGCCGGACCACCCGATCGCCCTGATCTGCAAGGTGCAGATCCTGACGCGCCTCTTCCGCATGGAAGAGGCCTCGGCGCTGTGCAGCAAGTTGATCGAAACGGAATCGGATCGCGAGAAGAAAGCGACGCACTGGAACGACCTGGGCAATATCCATCGCGCCATGGGCCAGCTCGAGCAAGGCGAAATCGCCTACCGCAAGGCCGCGTCGCTGACGGATACCGACCCTGCCCCGCTCTCCAACTGGCTGACCTTGCTGCACTACATGCCGGATCGCAGCCCGCTCGATATCCTGCAAGCGTGCAAGGAGTGGGCGCGCAAGTTCGCCCCGACCGTTCCGCTGCCACGGCCGGTGCCCGCCGATCGCTCGCCGGACCGCAAGTTGCGGATAGGGATGTTCTCCGATGGATTCAGGCAGCATCCGGTCGGCGCGATGACCACGTCGGCGCTCGAACACCTAGTCAAGCTGGGATTCGAGCTGTACATCTACACGACCAATAGCCGCGTGGACGAGATCACGCAGCGGGTCATGGCGATCGCCACGCGATGGGCGTCCATCGCCAATGTACGCGACGAAGAGCTGGCACGCCGTGTCCGCGAAGACGGCATCGATGTCCTGGTGGACCTGGCGGGCCATAATTCCGGCAACCGGATACGGACGATGACGCTGCAGCCCGCGCCCATCCTGATGAAATGGGTCGGCGGCCTGATCAACACGACGGGCGTCGAGGCCATCGACTACCTGTTGACCGACAACATCGAATCGCCGCCCGGCAGCGACAGCTTCTATACCGAAAAGCTGGTGCGCATGCCGGACGACTATATCTGCTATGTGCCGCCCAGCGACGCACCGGACGTCGCCCCGCTGCCGGCGCTGAGGAACGGCTACATCACCTTCGGCTGCTTCAACAACCCTGCCAAGGTCAACGAGGTTGTCCTCGCCAAGTGGGCTGGCCTGCTGAACGCCGTGCCCACATCGCGTCTTTACCTGAAGGGCGGCGCCTACGGCAGCGTGGAGATGCAGCAGCGTATCCTGGGCATCCTGGCGGCGCACGGCATCGACGCGGACCGGGTGCGCCTGGAGGGCCAGTCCGTCCATGCGGCGCACATGGCCTGCTACAACGAGGTGGACATCGCGCTGGACCCCTGGCCCTACTCCGGCGGCTTGACCACCTGCGAAGCCATGATGATGGGCGTGCCGGTCGTCACCCTGCCCGGCCCCACGTTCGCCGGCCGCCACTCCGCGACGCACCTGATCAACGCCGGCATGCCGGAACTGGTCGTCGCCGACTGGGAGCAGTACCACGCCCGCGTGCTGGAACTGGCGGGCGACCTGCAAAGCCTGTCCACGATCCGCCGCCATCTGCGCGACACCTTGCTGCGCTCGCCGGTCTGCGATGGGCGCCGGTTCGCCGGCAACCTGGCCCAGGCCCTGCGCGCCATCTGGCAGCGCTATTGCGAAGACAAGCCGCCCGCGGCCTTGAGCTTCACGCCGGAAGGACAACCCTGGTTCCAGGGCGACGCATCTCCCACCGTCGTCAGCCAGCCACCGGCGGACCCCGACGCCCAGTCCTTCGAGTTCTCCTTCCAGGGCAAGGTCGTCACGCTGGATCACGGCGCAAACCTGCTGCGCTCCAGCGCGTTCACTTCGCTGGCGGGCCTGCGCGGATTGCAGCTGGTGCAGATCGACCCTGCCAGCCAGGCCGCCGATGGGGAATCGCTGAAGCAGCGGGGCCTGCTGCATGACTACCATGCGCACGTCGCGCTGGGCGACGGTAAGCCGGCGACCCTCTACGCCTGCCTGAATGCGTCGGCATCCGGCACGCTGGAACCGCTGCCCTCGGATCGCGAACCGGCGATCCTGCGGCCCGGCTTGACCGTCCTGACCCGATTGCCCATCGCCACGGTCGCGCTGGATAGCATCGAAGGCCTGGACTACATCGACTGGCTGGTGCTCGGGGGCGCCTACGACAGCGTGGCGATCCTGGATGGCGGCCAGCGCCTGCTGCAGTCCGCGCTGGTGGTGCAGGTGGCCGTCAATTTCGTCGCGGCCTACCGCGACCAGCCGGACCTGTCATCCCTCTCCGCGCGGCTGAACGCCGCCGGCCTGGTGCTGCTGCGCTTCGACGACGCGCGGTACGCCAGTGCCTTGCCAGCCGACCGCACCCGGCCCCACACCGGCTCGCAGCTCACGGTGGCGCAAGGCGTGTTCATTCCCGGCGACCAGAAGCTGCGCAGCTTGCCGGCCAACGCGCTGTGGAAGCTCGCCTTCATCCTGCATTCGGCCTACGGCGCGACCGACGCCGCCTACCGGGTGCTCTGCCATATCGACCCGCAGGTAGGGGAACGCTTCCTCGCCAACTGCGGCTGGCTGAAAACCGCAGACACCGCGTCCCAGGAGACGCGAAGCGCCGGCGATGCCCGCCGCGCGGCAACCGTGCTGTCCGCGGCGGAATACCTTGCCCGCCCCGCGCCTTACGCAAAGGTCTGCGTCGGTGTCCCGGTGTACAACGAGGCCCGGCACATCGAAGCCACCATCAGGAGCCTGCAGGCGCAGCAGGTGGAGGACGTGCGCTTCCTTATCAGCGACAACGGGTCCACCGACGGGACGCTGGACATCATCCGGGACGTGGTCGGAAACGACGAACGCTTCAGCATCGTCCGGCAGGAAAGCAACATCGGGGCGATAGGCAATTTCCGCTGGGCCCTGGCGCATTCGTCCTCGAAATATTTCATGTGGCTGGGTGCGCATGACTGCCTGTCCGACGGCTATCTGGCCTCCGTCCTGACCCGCATCGAGCAGGCAGACGACGTCTCCATGGTCTGCGGGATGCCGCACTCGATCATCGGTACGACGGTCGCGGCCGTCCCGTCGGCCGTATACGATTTTTCCGACCCTTCGGCCCTGCATCGCTACATGAGCTCGGTCGCGCTGCTGGCGAATTGCACCATCCTGCATTCCCTCTTTCGCCGTGAACAGCTGGAGGGCTTCGATATCCGCGAAACCATCTCCTGGGACCACGTCGTGATCAGCCGCCTGCTTTGGGGCGGCAAACTGGCCTTTGACGATAAGGCGCAGTACTACCGCCGCTACTTCCCCACGCGCGCCGAGGGGCGCGAGGAAAGGCTCTCCGCCGGCAAGGCGCGTCAATTCCCGCGCAAGGATTTCTACGATTACTACGTCGAGGATTTCTCCCGGCTGGCCACCACGGCCCTGTCGGCCAGCGAGGTAAAGAAGCACGCCAAGGCGATACGCGACGTCCTGAAAAAGCGCTTCGAAAAGGTGCCCGAGTGAAAGCGATTATTCTCGCGGGGGGGCTGGGCACGCGCATCTCCGAAGAGACGATCACCCGCCCCAAGCCCATGGTGGAAATCGGCGGCAAGCCCATCCTGTGGCACATCATGAAGATCTATTCGGCGCACGGCGTGAATGATTTCGTGATCTGCTGCGGATACAAGGGCTACATGATCAAGGAATACTTCGCCAATTACTTCCTGCACATGTCGGACATTACGTTCGACATGGCGAACAACAAGATGGTCGTGCATGAGCGCAAGGCCGAACCCTGGCGCGTCACGCTGGTGGACACCGGCGAACACTCCATGACCGGCGGCCGTCTCAAGCGTGTCGCGCAGTACGTCAAGGACGAAGAGGCCTTCTGCTTCACCTATGGCGATGGCGTGGCGGACATCGACATCTCGTCGCTGATCGCCTTCCACCGCGAACACGGGCGGGCCGGCACGGTGACGGCGGTGCGGCCGCCCGGGCGTTACGGCGCGCTGATGCTGGACCGCACCCGCGTGACCGGCTTCCAGGAGAAGCCCCCCGGGGACGGCGGCCTGATCAACGGCGGCTTCTTCGTGCTTGCGCCATCGGTCCTGGACCTTATCGAACACGACGGCAGCAGCTGGGAAGGCGAACCGCTGGCGCAGCTGGTGCGCCAGGACGAGCTTCGCGCTTACGAGCATGACGGGTTTTGGCAGCCGATGGATACCCTGCGCGACAAGAATTACCTGGAAGAACTCTGGAGCACGGGCACGGCGCCATGGAAGCGATGGGACTGACTTCCCGCTACCTTCCCGATGCGGGGTTCTGGCAAGGGCGGCGGGTACTGTTGACGGGACATACCGGCTTCAAGGGCGGTTGGCTGGCCTTCTGGCTGCACCGCCTGGGCGCGCGCGTCACCGGCCTGTCCCTGGCCCCGGCCACCGCGCCCAATCTTTTCGAAGCCATCGGCCTGCAAACGCTATGCGAGAGCCGCATCGGCGATATCCGCGATCCGGCATCGGTGCGCGAGGCGGTTTCCGCGGCCCAGCCGGAAGTGGTGCTGCACCTGGCGGCGCAGCCGCTGGTACGCGCGGGCTATCGGGCGCCGCTGGACACCTTTGCCACCAACGTGATGGGCACGGCCCAGGTGCTGGATGCCTTGCGGGACGCCCCGTCCGCGCGCGTCGCGGTGATGGTCACCACCGACAAGGTCTATCGCAACCGTGAATGGATATGGCCGTACAGGGAAGACGATGCCCTGGGTGGCCACGACCCCTACAGCGCCAGCAAGGCCGCCTGCGAAGCAGCCATCGACAGCTGGCGCGCGTCTTATCTGGACGCCCAGGGCGTTGCCGTTGCCAGCGCCCGCGCGGGCAACGTCATCGGCGGTGGCGACTGGTCCGAGGACCGCTTGATCCCCGACGCCGTGCGCGCCTGGCAGGCTGGCCAGGAGCTGGACGTCCGTCGCCCCGATGCCGTACGGCCCTGGCAACACGTCATCGAACCGCTGGCGGGCTACCTGGCGCTGGCCGAGGCGCTCTGGCGCCAGCCCGGCTTGCCGCGTGCCTACAACTTCGGCCCGCCACCGCATGAGGCGGCATCGGTGCGGGATGTGATCGAACTGGCCCGGACCTTCCTGCCCGGCGCGCGGGTGCGCTACGGCGAGGCACCGCAGGGGCCGCACGAGGCCGGCCTGCTGGCCCTGGACACGTCGCGTGCCCGCTCCACGCTGCGCATCGGGCAGCGCTTCGGGCTGGCCGAAGCCGTGCGGCGCACGCTGGCCTGGTATGCGGATCACGCCAAGGGCGTACCGGCCGCCACGCTGTGCGAGCGCGATATCGAGGCATGGACGCGCGACGAATGAAACGCCTGGATAGCCACGATACCCCCATCCCCGGAGTGCGCCGCGTCGTGTCGGCGCGCCTTGGCGATGCCCGCGGCCATCTGGCACGGGTGTTCTGCCGCGACGAGCTGGCCGACGCAGGCTGGACCGGCCCGGTTGCCCAGGCCAACATGACGCTGACCCATGCGCGCGGTACCGTGCGCGGCCTCCATTACCAGGAACCCCCGGACGCGGAGATGAAGCTGGTGCGCTGCGTGCGCGGCGAGGTCTGGGATGTGGTGCTGGACCTGCGGCGCGGCTCCCCGACCTTCCTGCGCTGGCATGCCGAACGGCTGTCCGCCGCCAATCTGACCGCGCTCCTGATTCCCGAAGGCTGCGCCCATGGATTCCAGACGCTGACGGATGACGTCGAAATGCTTTACCTGCACTCGGCGCCTTATGCCGCCGCGAGCGAGCGCGGCATCAGCGCCACGGACCCGCGCGCGCGCATCGCATGGCCCTTGCCGATCGCGTCCATGTCGGAGCGCGATCGCGCGTTCGCCCCGCTCGCGGACAACTTCGAAGGCATTCTTCTGCCATGAACTGTCGCCATTGCGCCCACCCCCTGCAACACGTATTCCTGGACCTGGGCTACGCGCCGCCTTCCAACGCCTATCTGACGCGCGAGGACCTGAGCCGGCCGGAGAAACATTTCCCCCTGCGCGTGCGCGTATGCGAGGCGTGCTGGCTGGTCCAGACGGAAGACTATGCCCAGGCCGACGAACTGTTCAATGCCGAATACGCGTACTTCTCCAGCACGTCCACCGGATGGCTGGCCCACGCGCGGCGCTATGCGCAGGATATGTCGCGCCGACTGGCACTGAACGCGGAAAGCCTGGTCATCGAAGTGGCGTCCAATGACGGATACCTGCTGCGCAACTTCATCGAGATGGGCGTGCCCTGCCTGGGCATCGAACCCACGGACAGTACGGCCGAGGCGGCGGAGCGGCTGGGCATTCCGGTATTGCGCGAATTCTTCGGGCGCGCCCTGGGCGAGCGGCTGGCGCGCGAAGGCCGGCAGGCCGACCTGATCGCGGGCAACAACGTGTACGCCCACGTGCCGGATATCAACGACTTCACCCAGGGCCTGCAAGCGGCCCTCAAGCCGGCGGGCACCATCACGCTGGAATTTCCCCACGTGATGCAGCTGATCCGGCAGGTGCAGTTCGATACCGTCTATCACGAGCATTTCTCGTATCTGTCGCTTTATACGGTGCAGCGCATCTTTGGCGCCGCCGGGCTGCGGATATTCGACGTGCAGACGCTCGATACGCATGGCGGGAGCTTGCGGGTGTTCGGTTGCCATGAGACAGACGGCCGGCCGTCCACCGATGCGGTCGAGCATGTGCTTGCGCAGGAGGCGGCCGCGGGCTTGCGCGACCTGGACACCTACCTCGGCTTCCAGCAACGCGCCGATCGCGTGAAGGACGACCTGCTGGCCTTTCTCCTGGAGCAGAAAAAGGCGGGCCGGAAAGTCGTGGCCTATGGCGCCGCGGCCAAGGGCAACACACTGCTGAACTACGCGGGTATCAAGCCGGACCTCCTACCGCTGGTCTGCGACGCGGCCGCGGCCAAGCAGGGCAAGTTCATGCCGGGCAGCCATATCCCCATCCTGGCGCCGGATGCGCTGGCCGAAAGCCGGCCCGATTTCGTGCTTATCCTGCCGTGGAACATCGCACCGGAGGTCAGGCGGCAGAACGCATCCCTGGCCGAACGCGGCGTGCGGTTCGTCACGGCCGTACCCGGCCTGGTCGTCCAATGAAGCAGAAAGTGCTGCTTACCGGCGCCTCCGGCTTCGTCGGCAGGCATGTGCTGGCCCGCCTGCATGCCGCCGGCGTGCCGCTGCGTGTGATTGCCCGCCCCCGGCGCGACAGGGGCGCGGACTGGCCGCCCGGCGCCGAGATCATCGAGACCGGGGACCTGTTCGCCGAGCCCGCCGCGTGGTGGGCGGATGTCGCGGCCGGATGCAGCCGGGTATTGCATCTGGCCTGGTACGTGGAGCCAGGGCTCTACCTGCGATCGCCGCGCAACCTGGACTGCCTGGCCGGCACGCTGGCCATGGCGCGGGGATGCGCGCGCGCCGGCGTATCGCGCTTCGTGGGCGTCGGCACCTGCTTCGAATACGACACCAGCGCCGGGCACCTGTCGGTCGATACGCCCCTGCGACCCATGTCTCCCTATGCCGCGGCCAAGGCCGCCGCCTACCTGGCGCTGGACGGCTTTCTCCGCGAAGCGGGCATTTCCTTTGCCTGGTGCCGCCTGTTCTACCTGCACGGCGAAGGGGAAGACCCGCGCCGCCTGATCGCCTATGTCAGGCAGCGCCTGGCCCAGCGGCTGCCGGTGGAATTGACGCACGCGAACCAGGTCAGGGACTACATGCCGGTCGAGGATGCCGCCCGCGATCTCGCGCAGCACCTGATGGGCGAACGCCAAGGTGCGATCAACGTGTGTTCAGGGCGTGCCGTGACGGTGCGGGCCCTGGTCGAGGCACTCGCCGACGCGTCCGGCCACCGCGACCTGCTGCGTTTCGGCGCCCGTCCCGACAACGACATCGATCCGCCCGTCATCGTAGGCGTGAAGGACTGAATGATGAGCGAGATTCTCTACGAACAACGGGACTTCCCGGTTTTCCAGAACCGCATGTAC
This sequence comes from Bordetella sp. H567, assembly GCF_001704295.1. Classification (NCBI taxonomy): domain Bacteria; kingdom Pseudomonadati; phylum Pseudomonadota; class Betaproteobacteria; order Burkholderiales; family Alcaligenaceae; genus Bordetella; species Bordetella sp. H567. The sequence goes on along the minus strand of NZ_CP012334.1, from coordinate 2,323,160 downwards.
GCGACGCGCGCGGCGGCACGCCAGTGCCCCAAGGGCGACATCCGCCTGGCCCAGGATCCCAACACAGGGATCGTCGCCAACCTGGCCTTCCGGCCCGAGCTGATGGTGTACGACGAGCACTACCAGAACGAGCAAGGCAATAGTCCCTCCTTCCAACGCCACCTGGCGGACGTGGGCGACATCGTGGAACGCCTGCTGGGACGGCAGAGCCTGGTGGAAGTGGGCTGCGGCAAAGGCTATTTCCTGGAAACATTGGCCGACCGCGGCTGCGATATCGCCGGCTTCGACCCTGCCTACGAAGGCGAGAACCCGCGTATCCGGCGCGAGCTTTTCGCGCCTTCGCTGGTCGGGCGCGGCGCGGGATTGATCCTGCGCCACGTCCTGGAGCACATACAGGACCCGCTGCCCTTCCTGCGGCAGCTGGCCCAGGCCAACGGCCATGCCGGCCGCATCTATATCGAGGTGCCCTGCCTGGACTGGATCCTGGCCCACAAGGCGTGGTTCGACTTCTTCTACGAGCATGTCAACTACTTCCGCCTCGATGACTTCCACCGCATCTTCGATCGGGTGATCGAGTCGGGCCGGATCTTCGGCGGCCAGTACCTGTACGTCGTGGCGGACCTGGGCAGCCTGCGCCAGGCGCTTCCACCGGCGCAACCCGTTGGGCTGCCGGACGGCTTCCTGTCGTCCATCGAGCGGCTGGGCGCGTCTCGCACCGGGGCCGGGGTGGTCTGGGGTGGCGCCTCCAAGGGCGTGATCTTCGCCTTGCTGATGGAACGGCGGGGCCGCGCAATCGACACCATCATTGACATCAACCCGGCAAAACAGGGCAAGTACATCGCCGCGACGGGACTCCAGGTCAGCACGCCCGAAGCCGCGCTGGGCGGCCTGCCGGCCGGTGCGCCCATCTATGTGATGAATTCCAACTACCTGCCGGAAATCAAGGACATGACTGGCAATGCCTATACCTACATCGGAGTCGACGATGAATGACTCGTTCCAGAAAGAAGTCGCCGCCCGCATCGACGCCAATGCGCACGATGATGCGTTGAAGCAGGCGGCACGCGGATTCCTGCTGGCTTCCATCGCGCCCAAGTATTCCTACAACTTCAATTGGCTGGGCCGCCCCATCATCCAGTATCCGCAGGACATGGTGGCGATGCAGGAACTGATCTGGACGGTCAAGCCGGACCTGATCATCGAAACCGGCATCGCGCACGGCGGATCGCTCATCCTCAGCGCCTCGATGCTGGCCCTGCTGGACATGGAAGAAGCCATCGCGGCGGGTACGACCATCGATCCGCGGCAATCGCGGCGCAAGGTGGTCGGCATAGACATCGATATCCGCCCGCACAACCGCGAGGCCATCGCGGCCCACGCCATGTCCTCGCGCATCCAGATGATCCAGGGCTCCAGCATTGCCCCGGAAGTGGTGGACCAGGTCCGGGCCTTGGCGGCCGGGCACCAGACGGTGCTGGTATGCCTGGACAGCAACCATACGCATGCGCACGTGTTGGCGGAACTGGAGGCATACGCGCCGCTGACCAGCGTGGGCAGCTACTGTGTCGTGTTCGATACCGTGGTGGAGGATCTGCCCGCGTCCCTGTCCAACGACCGCCCCTGGGGCCCCGGCGACAATCCCAAGACGGCAGTGTGGGACTACGTGCGGCGCCATCCGTCCTTCGAGATCGACCGGGATATCGAAAACAAGGTGTTGATTTCGGTCGCGCCCGACGGCTATCTGAAGAGGACTTCCTGAGGCAGCCGGCGCGGGCAATGGCGCGGCAGGATTTTCTTGCCGCCGCACCGCCCCGCGGCAAGAAAAACGGCCCGCATTGAACCGACCCCCGAAGGCTGGATTTGCGTCCAGCTTCGGGAGCGGTCCGACGCGGGCCGCTCTTTTTCCAACAGGCTGCGGCTGGCTACTTCTTCTTCACCGGCGGCAGATCCGTGCAGACGCCTTCGGCGACTTCCGCGGCCATGCCCACCGATTCGCCCAGCGTGGGATGCGGGTGGATCGTCCTGGCGATGTCCACGACATCCGCGCCCATCTCCACGGCCAGCGCCAGTTCGCTGATCAGGTCGCCGGCATGCGTGCCGACGATGCCGCCGCCCAGGATGCGGTGGTTGTCCGCGTCGAAGATCAGCTTGGTGAAGCCTTCGTCGCGGCCGTTGGCGATGGCGCGGCCGGACGCCGCCCACGGGAACACGCCCTTCTCGATCTTGATGCCCTGCTTCTTCGCGTCGTCCTCGGTCAGGCCCACCCATGCCACTTCGGGGTCCGTATAGGCCACGGAAGGGATCACGCGCGCATCGAAGAAAGACTTCTCGCCCGACGCCGCTTCCGCCGCCACGTGGCCTTCATGCACGGCCTTGTGCGCCAGCATCGGGTTGCCGACGATGTCGCCGATGGCGTAGATGTGCGGCACGTTGGTGCGCATCTGTTGGTCGACCGGAATGAAGCCCCGGTCGGTCACCGCGATGCCGGCCTTGTCGGCGCCGATCTTCTTGCCGTTGGGGGAACGTCCCACGGCCTGCAACACCAGGTCGTAGCGCTGCGGCTCCTTGGGGGCGCCCTCGCCTTCGAAGCTCACGTAGATGCCGTCCTTGCGGGCTTCGGCGGCCACGGTCTTCGTCTTGAGCATGATGTTGTCGAAGCGCGGCGTGTTCATCTTCTGCCACACCTTGACCATGTCGCGGTCCGCGCCCTGCATCAGGCCGTCCAGCATCTCGACCACGTCCAGGCGCGCGCCCAGCGCGGAGTACACCGTGCCCATTTCCAGGCCGATGATGCCGCCGCCCACGATCAGCATTTTCTTGGGGATGCCGCGCAGCAGCAACGCGCCGGTGGAATCGACCACGCGCTCGTCGTCGGGCATGAAGGGCAGCCGCACCGCCTGGCTGCCCGCGGCGATGATGGCCTGCTTGAAGCGCACCGTCTGCGTCTTGCCGTCCGCGCCCTTGACGGTCATGTGATGGGGATCGGCGAATTCGCCCACCCCGGTCACCACCGTCACCTTGCGCATCTTGGCCATGCCACCCAGGCCGCCGGTCAGCTTGCCGACCACGCTGTCCTTGAAGCTGCGCAGCTTGTCCAGGTCGATCTTGGGCTCGCCGAAACTGATGCCGTGATCGGCCAGCGCCTTGGCTTCTTCCATCACGGCGGCCACGTGCAGCAAGGCCTTGGAGGGAATGCAGCCCACGTTCAGGCAGACGCCGCCCAGCGAGGAATAGCGCTCCACCAGCACGGTCTTCAGGCCCAGGTCCGCGGCGCGGAAGGCGGCGGAATAGCCGCCGGGGCCCGCGCCCAGGACCAGCATGTCGCATTCGATGTCCACGCCGCCCGAATACGTGGCGGCGGCCGGCGCGACGGCGGCCGCGGCGCCCGCCGCGGGCGGCGGCGCGGATTTCTCGGCCGCGGGAGCGGGCGCGGACGCGTCGGGCGCCGGCGCCGCTGCCGCCTGGACCGGCGCGGCCTGCGCCGCCCCGGCTTCGGCCGGTTCCAGGTCCAGGATGGCGGTGCCCATGGACACCTTGTCGCCGACCTTGACCTTCACCGCCTTGACCACCCCGCCCTGCGAAGACGGGATTTCCATCGACGCCTTGTCCGATTCCACCGTGATCAGGCTTTGTTCCGCCTTGATGCTATCGCCGGCGGCCACCAGCACTTCGATGACCTCGACTTCCTTGAAGTCGCCGATATCGGGAACCTTGATTTCCACCGTATTGCTCATATCGATCCCCGATTACAGCGCGATGCGGCGGAAGTCGGCCAGCAGCGCACCCAGATAGGCATTGAAGCGGGCGGCGGCCGCGCCGTCGATGACACGGTGGTCATAGGACAGCGACAGCGGCAGCTTCAGGCGCGGCACGAACTGCTTGCCGTCCCATACCGGTTTGAACTCGGAGCGCGACACGCCCAGGATGGCCACTTCGGGCGCATTGATGATGGGCGTGAAATGCGTGCCGCCGATCCCGCCCAGCGAGGATATCGAGAAGCAGCCGCCCTGCATTTCGGACGGCGACAGCTTGCCGTCGCGCGCCTTCCTGGCCATTTCGGAGGTTTCGCGCGCCAGGTCCAGGATGCCTTTCTTGTCCGCATCGCGCAGCACGGGCACCACCAGCCCATTGGGCGTGTCGGCCGCGAAGCCGATGTGGTAGTACTGCTTGAGCACCAGGTTGTCGCCATCCAGCGATGCGTTGAACTCGGGGAACTTCTTCAGCGCCGCCACGATCGCCTTGATCAGGAAGGCGAGCATGGTGACCTTGATCCCGGCCTTCTCGTTTTCCTTGTTCAAGGTCACGCGCAGCGCTTCCAGGTCGGTGATGTCCGCTTCGTCGTTATTGGTGACGTGCGGGATCATGACCCAGTTGCGGTGCAGGTTCGCGCCGGAAATCTTCTTGATGCGCGACAGCGGCTTGGCTTCGACGGGACCGAACTTGCTGAAGTCGATCTGCGGCCAGGCCAGCACGTTCAGGCCGCCGACATTGCCGCCTGCCGCCGCGCCGGCCGCGGCGGGCGCGCCGCCGGCCAAGGCCTGCTTGACGAAGCCGCGCACGTCTTCCTGCGTGATACGGCCCTTCGGGCCGCTGCCCGCCACGCGCGCCAGGTCCACGCCCAGTTCGCGCGCGAACTTGCGCACCGACGGTGACGCGTGCGGCAGCTGGCCGGGCTTGAGATCGGCGGCGGGCAACGCGGCAGCGGGGGGCGCCGGCCGTGCGGCAGCCGCGGGCGCGGGCGCCGCGGCAGCCGCGCTTGCCGGTGCGGCCTGCGCCGGGGCGGCGGCCGGAGCGGGCGCGGCGGCCTGGCCGGACGGCGCGGCAGCCGGGGCGCCGCCTTCCACCACGACCAGCGGCGTGCCCTTGGACACCTTGTCACCCACCTTGACGCGCACTTCCTTCACCACGCCGCCCTGCGACGCGGGGATTTCCATCGAGGCCTTGTCCGACTCCACCGTGATCAGGCTTTGCTCGGTCTTGATCGTGTCGCCGACAGCGACCATCACTTCGATGACCTCGACTTCCTTGAAGTCCCCGATGTCCGGCACCTCGATGACGGCTTCGCCGCCGCCCGCGGGCGCGGGCGCGGGCGCCGCCGCCTGGGGCTGCGCGGCCGCCTGGGCAGGCTGGCTCTGGGGCTGGGCCGCGGGCTTTTCTTCCTGCTTCGCCGGCGCGGCGGCGGGCGCTTCGGCCGCGCCGCCCGCTTCCAGTTCCAGGACGACCGTGCCCATGGACACCTTGTCGCCAACCTTGACCTTCACCGACTTGACCACCCCGCCTTCGGACGACGGGATTTCCATGGACGCCTTGTCCGACTCCACCGTGATCAGGCTCTGTTCGGGCTTGATCGTGTCGCCGGGAGCCACCAGCACTTCGATGACTTCGACTTCCTTGAAGTCGCCGATGTCAGGTACCTTGATTTCCACCGTATTGCTCATGTCGTTCGGGCCTCAGGCGTATTGCGGGTTGGCTTTCTCGGGGTTGATTCCGTATTTCTTGATGGCCTCGGCCACCTTGGAAGCCGGAATGGCGCCTTCGTCCGCCAGCGCCTTCAGGGCAGCGACGGCCACGAAGTGACGGTCGATCTCGAAATGCTCGCGCAGCTTGTAGCGGAAATCGGACCGGCCGAAACCATCCGTGCCCAGCACGCGATACTCGCGGCCCTTGGGAATGAATGGACGGATCTGGTCGGCGTAAAGCTTCATGTAGTCGGTCGACGCGATGATCGGACCCTCGGTCTTCTCCAGCTGCTGCGTCACGTACGGCGCCTGCGGCTTCTTTTCCGTCGGATGCAGCAGATTGTGGCGATCGATATCCTGGCCTTCGCGGCGCAGCAGCGTGAAGCTGGTCACGCTCCAGATATCGGATGCGACGCCCCAGTCGGTGTCCAGCAGCGCCGCGGCGGCCTCGACTTCGCGCAGGATGGTGCCCGAGCCCATCAGCTGCACGCGCTGCTTGCCCTTGCCCACGGTCTTCAGCTTGTACATGCCGCGCACGATGCCTTCCTCGTCGCCCGGCTTCAAGCCCGGGTGCGGGTAGTTCTCGTTCATCACGGTCAGGTAGTAGTAGACGTTCTCCTGGTTCTGCACCATGCGCCGCAGGCCGTCCTGGATGATGACCGCCACTTCGTGCGCGTAGGTCGGATCGTAGGGCAGGCAATTCGGGATGGTCGCCGCCATCAGGTGGCTGTGGCCGTCCTCGTGCTGCAGGCCTTCGCCGTTCAGCGTGGTGCGGCCCGCCGTGCCGCCGATCAGGAAGCCGCGCGCCTGCATATCGCCCGCCAGCCAGGCCAGGTCGCCGATGCGCTGGAAGCCGAACATCGAGTAATACACATAGAACGGCACCATGATGCGGTTGTTCGTGGAATACGACGTCGCCGCCGCGATCCACGAACTCATCGCGCCCGCCTCGTTGATGCCTTCCTGCAGCAGCTGGCCGTCGGCCGCTTCCTTGTAGTACATCACCTGGTCCTTATCGACCGGGGTGTACTTCTGCCCTTCGGGCGCATAGATGCCAATCTGGCGGAACAGGCCTTCCATGCCGAAGGTACGCGATTCGTCGGCCAGGATGGGCACGACGCGCGGCGCCAGTTCCTTGTCGCGCAGGATCTGGTTCAGCGAACGCACGAAGGCCTGCGTGGTGGAGATCTCGCGGCCTTCGGCCGTGGCTTCCAGCACCGGCTTGAAGGCTTCCAGCGCGGGGGCCTTCAGCTGCTCGTCGGCCTTGGTGCGGCGCTTGGGCAGATAGCCGCCCAGCGCCTTGCGGCGTTCGTGCAGGTATTTCATTTCCGGCGAATCCTCGGCCGGCTTGAAGAACGGCAGTTCTTCCAGCTTGTCGTCCGGGATGGGGATGCCGAAGCGGTCGCGGAATTCGCGCACCGCCGCCACGTCCAGCTTCTTCTGCTGGTGCGTGGGGTTCTTGGCCTGGCCGACGTGGCCCATGCCGTAGCCCTTGATGGTCTTGGCCAGGATGACGGTGGGCTGGCCCTTGTGGCTGGACGCCGCCTCGAAGGCCGCGTAGACCTTGTGCGGATCGTGGCCGCCGCGATTCAGGCGCCAGACATCCTCGTCGCTCATGCGGGCGACCATTTCCAGCAGCTTGGGGTGCTTGCCGAAGAACTTTTCGCGCACGAACTTGCCGTCGTTCGCCTTGTAGGCCTGGTATTCGCCGTCGACGGTTTCTTCCATCACGCGGCGCAGGATGCCTTCCTTGTCATGCGCCAGCAGCGGATCCCAATAGCCGCCCCAGATCAGCTTGATGACGTTCCAGCCGCTGCCGCGGAAATCGCCTTCCAGCTCCTGGATGATCTTGCCGTTGCCGCGCACCGGGCCGTCCAGGCGCTGCAGGTTGCAGTTGATGACGAAGATCAGGTTGTCCAGCTTTTCACGGGCCGCCAGGGCGATCGCGCCCAGCGATTCCGGCTCGTCCATTTCGCCGTCACCGCAGAAGACCCAGACCTTGCGATTGGCCGTATTGGCCAGGCCGCGCGCATGCAGGTACTTCAGGAAGCGCGCCTGATAGATGGCGGTGATGGGGCCCAGGCCCATCGACACGGTGGGGAACTGCCAGAATTCCGGCATCAGCTTCGGATGCGGATACGACGACAGGCCCTTGCCATCCACTTCCTGCCGGAAGTGGTCCATTTGTTCTTCGGTCAGCCGGCCTTCCAGGAAGGCGCGGGCGTAGACGCCGGGCGATGAATGGCCCTGGAAGTACACCAGGTCGCCGCCATGGCCTTCGCTCTCGCCGTGCCAGAAGTGATTCTGGCCGGTGCTGATCATGGTGGCCAGCGAGGCGAAGGAGGCGATATGGCCGCCCAGGTCGCCGCCGTCCGGAGGCGAATGCCGGTTGGCCCGCACGACCATGGCCATGGCGTTCCAGCGTACATAGGAGCGGATGCGCGCTTCCAGTTCCAGGTTGCCCGGGTGTGCCGGTTCGAGCCCGGGCGGAATCGTGTTTACATAAGCGGTGTTGGGCGAATACGGAATGTGAGCGCCGGAGCGGCGGGCCTCGTCGATGAGGCGTTCGAGCAGATAGTGCGCGCGTTCCGGGCCTTCGCGGTCCAGCACCGCCGCCAGCGCTTCGAGCCACTCCTGGGTTTCCAGGGTGTCTTCGTCATTGGCAGCCGTTTGGGCGCCAGCCAGGGCGTTAGAGGACATCGTGTGTCTCCAGCAGAGAGGGTTGTAGCCGTGCGCCTGTGCTGGCGCGAAGGGCATGGAAAAACGCCCGCGCAATACCGTGCCCGCCGCGCGGTTTCGCGGCGGGGGGCTGGCCAGGGCAACTTATGCGGCGCATTCTAGGAAACAAATTTAACCCGGCGCAAGATAAATTTCATGTTGCGGTACGGCATTTCATAATGCGAAATCATCGCGAATAGAAACAAACGACTAAAATGCGCCAAGTTCCCCCGACATAGCCATGGCCAGCGCTCCTAAGTCGAATATTCCCACGCCGTTCCACGATCATGCCCGCTTGCGCAGGCGGGGAGTGTATTGGCTCACGCCCGTGGTCGTACTCATACTCTATATATGTGTCATGGGCGTGTTCTTCTGGCTGCAGCGCATCCATGACGACAGCGTCATGTTCGTGACCATAGACCAGGAGATGCGGCAGCAGCGGCTGTTGTGGGTGGTCCTGGCGCTGTCCTGCGTGATCGTGATCAGCCTGCTCATGCTGTGGCGCTACACGCGCTTTCGCTCGCACGCAGAGGCCGCGCTGATCGCGGAAACGGGGTTTCGGCGTGCCATGGAAAACTCCATGTCCACCGGCATGCGCGTGCTGGACATGGAAGGCCGCATCGCCTACGTCAATCCCGCGTTCTGCCGCATGATCGGCTGGAACGAAGCCGATCTACTCGGCCGCAGCCCGCCCTTCCCCTACTGGGTGCCGGGCCGCCACGACCAGCACCAGCACACCCTGGACATCCTGCTGTCGGGCAAGACGCCCAGCAGCGGCCTGGAAGTGGAAGCCCAGCGGCGCGACGGTTCGCGCTTCACCGCGCGCATGTATGTATCGCCGCTGCTGGACCCGAACGGCAACCAGATCGGCTGGATGACGTCGATGACCGACATCACCGAGCCCAAGCGCATCCGCGAGGCCCTGACCGCAGCGCACGAACGTTTCATGACGGTGCTGGAAGGGCTGGACGATGCGATCTCCGTCACCGCCGATACGCACGACGGACTCGAACTGCTGTTCGCCAACCGCACCTACCGCCGGGTCTTCGGCGCGCAGACCGGCGGCCATGACGAACTGCTGGCCGGGCGCCGCGGCCGCTTCACCGACGAATCGGTCGAGGTCTTCGCCCCGTCGGTGCAGCGCTGGTTCGAAGTCCACCACCGCATGCTGGCCTGGACCGACGGGCGCCGCGTACGCCTGCAAGTCGCGCGCGACATCACCGAGCGCCGCCAGCACGAAGAGGCGTCGCGCGTGCAGCAGGAAAAGATCCAGCTCACCAGCCGCCTGACGACCATGGGCGAGATGGCATCGTCGCTGGCGCACGAATTGAACCAGCCGCTCACCGCCATCAGCAACTACAGCATGGGCGCGGTGGCCCTGGTCAAGGCGGGCCACACCAATCCCCGCATGCTGCTGCCGGCCCTGGAAAAAGCCGCCGCGCAGGCCGAACGCGCCGGCAAGATCATCAGCCGCATCCGCGAATTCGTGAAGCGCAGCGAGCCGCGCCGCCAGCGCGTCTCCATCGCCGGGATCGTCGACAATGCCATCGGCTTCGCCGAGATCGACGCGCGCAAGCGCCGCATCCGCATCGAACGCTTCGTGCCGTCGAACGCCCCGGACGTGCTGGCCGACCCCATCCTGATCGAACAGGTTCTGCTCAACCTCCTGAAGAACGGCCTGGAGGCCATGGAGAACAGCGATTCCGACGAACTGAAGGTGGCCGTCATCCTGCACGAACAGCACATCGAAGTGGCGGTGGTCGACCGCGGCCACGGCCTGGCCGACCCGGAACGGCTGTTCGAACCGTTTTTCAGCACCAAGGCCCAGGGTCTGGGCATGGGATTGAATATCTGCCGTACCATTATCGAGTCGCACCACGGCCGCCTCTGGGCGGACCCGAATCCCGCGGGCGGCACGATCTTCCGCTTCACCCTGCCCTGCGCCGCGCCACAAGCGCAGTCGCAGAATGACCAGTCCGAGGAGCTTCACGCATGAACACCCCCAATCCGTCCAGCACGGTATTCATCGTCGACGACGACGAAGCGGTACGCGATTCGCTGCGCTGGCTGCTGGAAGCCAACGGTTATCGCGTGCGCGCCTATGCCAGCGCGGAAAGCTTTCTGGAAGACTACGATCCCAACCAGGTCGGCGTGCTCATCGCGGATGTCCGCATGCCGGGCATGAGCGGCCTCGAACTGCAGGAACAGTTGATCGCCCGCAAGGCGCCGCTGCCCATCGTGTTCATCACCGGCCACGGCGACGTGCCGATGGCGGTGACCACCATGAAGAAGGGCGCGATCGACTTCCTGGAAAAACCCTTCAACGAATCGGACCTGCGCGAGATCGTGGCCCGCATGCTGGAACAGGCCACCCAGCGGGTGTCCAAGTTCCAGGCCCAACGCGACCACGAAGCCATGCTGGCCCGCCTGACCGCGCGCGAACAGCAGGTGCTGGAGCGCATCGTGGCGGGCCGCCTGAACAAGCAGATCGCCGACGACCTGGGCATCAGCATCAAGACCGTGGAAGCGCATCGCGCCAACATTATGGAAAAACTGGAAGTCACCACCGTGGCCGACCTGATGAAGGTGGCCCTGGCCAAACCCGAGGCACACGCATGACGGCACGCATCATCGATGGTTCGGCGCTGTCCCAGCGCATCCGCGACGACGTCGCGCATCGCGTGGCCGAACTGGCGAAGCAAGGGGTGCGGCCTGGCCTGGCCGTCGTCCTGGTGGGCGACAATCCGGCCTCGCAGGTGTATGTGCGCAACAAGGTGCTGGCCTGCGAGAGGGCCGGCCTGCATTCGGTCAAGGAGCAGTACCCCGCCACCATGAGCGAGGCGGAGCTGCTGCAGCGCATCGCCGTGCTGAACGGCGATCCCACCATCCACGGCATCCTGGTGCAGTTGCCGCTGCCGCCGCACATGGACGCCCACAAGGTGATCGAGGCCATCGCGCCGGAAAAGGACGTCGACGGCTTTCATATCAGCAACGCCGGCCTGCTCATGACCGGCCAGCCCCTGTTCCGCCCCTGCACGCCCTACGGCGTGATGAAGATGCTGGAATCCGAAGGGGTGGCGCTGCGCGGCGCCGAAGCGGTCATCGTGGGCGCCAGCAATATCGTCGGCAAGCCGATGGCCATGCTGCTGCTGGCGGCCGGCGCCACGGTGACGCTGTGCAATTCCAAGACGCGCGACCTGGGCGCGCATACGCGCCGCGCCGACGTGCTGGTGGTGGCCACCGGCAAGCCCGGCATCGTCCGGGGCGACATGATCAAGCCCGGCGCCGTGGTGATCGACGTGGGCATCAACCGCGGCGAGGACGGCAAGCTGCGCGGCGACGTGGACTTCGACAGCGCCGTGCAGGTCGCCGGCGCGATCACGCCCGTGCCGGGCGGCGTCGGCCCCATGACGATCGCCATGCTGCTCGTCAATACGGTCGAAGCCGCCGAACGGCTAAGGTAGGGTCGAGGCCCACCCCCGAAGCGCTACGCGCTTCCCCCTCAAGGGGACGACGCCGGCGGACCGGGGGAAAGACCCACCCCCGAAGCGCTTCGCGCCTCCCCCTCAAGGGGGCGACGCTGGCGGACCGGCGGAGCCGGATCCGCGGCGTCACCGATCTGGGTACACCGTTTCATCTTGGCAGGGCGGCGCTGGAGCGTTGGGCCCTGCCCTCCGGCCGGCGGCCTTGATGCCGCGCGGGCGCGGGCATCGTCCGCGGCGCGGCCCTTGCAACCTATGCGGCCCGTCTCCATCTAAACTGCACTGTCGTTCCCATCGAGCCGAACATGAGCGCCAACCCGCTACTCGCCCCCGTCGAAGACCTGGTGGACTATGCCGCCATCAAGCCCGAGCACATCGTGCCGGCCATGGATAGCCTGCTGGACACCGCGCGCCAGGCGGTGGACCGCGCCGCCGATCCCGCGCTGCCCGCCACCTGGGAAGCCGTGATCGAGCCCCTCGATTCGACGTCCGAACGCCTGTGGCGCGCGTGGTCGGTGGCCGGCCACCTGAACGCCGTGGTCAACACGCCGGAACTGCGCGAGGCCTATAACGCCGCGCTGCCCAAGGTGACCGATTTTTCGACCTGGGTAGGGCTGCACGAGGGCCTGTACAAGCAGTACCAGCGGCTGCACGCCGCGCCCGGCTTCGCGTCGTGGAGCCCGGTGCGCCAGCGTGTCATCGACCTGGCGCTGCGCGATTTCCGCCTCAGCGGCGTGGAACTGCAGGGGGCCGACCGCGACCGCTATGCAGAGATTTCCGATCGCGAGGCCCAGACCTCGCAGAAGTTCTCCGAAAACGTGCTGGACGCCATCGATGCCTGGTCCTTGCTGATCGAGGACGAAGCGCGCCTGGACGGCGTGCCGGACGATGTGAAACAGGCCGCGCGGCAGGCGGCCGAAGCCGACGGCAAGCCGGGCTGGAAGCTGACGCTGAAAATGCCCTGCTACCTGCCGGTCATGCAATACGCCCGCGATCGTGCCTTGCGCGAAACGCTGTATCGCGCCTACGGCACCGTGGCCTCCGAACAGGGCGAGGGCAAGTTCGACAACTCGCCGCTGATCGAGGAACTGCTCTCGCTGCGCGCGGAAGAATCGCGCCTGCTGGGTTTCCGCAATTTTGCCGAACTGCGCCTGCAGACCCGCATGGCCCGCAGCGCCGACCAGGTCGTTGCCTTCCTGCGCGACCTGGCCGGCCGCGCCCGCCCCTATGCCGAACGCGACCTGGCGCAGCTGCGCGACTATGCCCGGCAGGAATTGGGCATGGACGACTTGCAGCCCTGGGATGTTCCGTATGCCTCCGAACGGCTGCGCGAAGCGCGCTATGCCTATTCCGAGGACGACATCAAGCAGTACTTCACCGAACCCCGCGTGCTGGCCGGCCTCTTCGAAGTCATCGAAACGCTGTTCACCGTACGCCTGCGTGAATTTCCGGTATCGGCCTGGCATCCCGACGTACGCGGCGTGCGTGTCGAACGGCCCGACGGCGAACTGGTGGGCTATCTGTACCTGGACTTGTATGCGCGCGCCGGCAAGCAAGGCGGCGCCTGGGTGGACAGCGAGCGCAGCCGGCGCCTGGCGGGCGGGACGCTGCACACGCCGGTGGCCTACCTGACATGCAATTTCTCGCGTCCCAACGGCGGCAAGGCGGCGCTGTTGACGCACGACGACGTCATCACCCTGTTCCACGAAACCGGGCATGCCCTGCACGCCCTGCTGTCCGAAGTGGATGAACCCGGCGCGGCCGCCTTCGCCAGCGTGGAGTGGGATGCCATCGAGTTGCCGTCGCAGTTCATGGAAAACTTCTGCTGGGAATGGCCGGTGGTGCAGCGCCTGTCGGCGCACGTGGACACGGGCGAGCCGCTGCCGCGCGCGCTGTTCGAGAAACTGCAGGCGGCGCGCAACTTCCAGAGCGGCATGCAGACCGTGCGGCAGATCGAGTTCGCGCTGTTCGACATGCTGCTGCACGAGCGGCCCGAGGGCGCGAGCATCCGGTCCGTGCTGGACCTGCTCGGCGAAGTCCGCCGCGAGGTCGCCGTACTGACGCCGCCGGACTGGCACCGGATGCCGCACAGTTTTTCGCACCTGTTCGCCGGCGGCTATGGCGCCGGCTACTACAGCTACAAATGGGCGGAAGTCCTGTCCGCCGACGCCTACGAAGCCTTCGAGGAAGCGGCGCGCGGCGGCCAGCACGGCACGCTGGACGCGGCCACCGGGGCGCGCTTCCGGCGCGAGATCCTGGCGGTGGGCGGTGCGCGTCCCGCGGCGGATTCCTTCAAGGCCTTTCGCGGCCGCGAACCGCGCATCGACGCGCTGCTGCGCCACAGCGGCATGACCGCCCTGCAGGACTGACGCCATGCGCCCGCCTCTCGCATCGCGTCGCATCCTGGCAGCTTGCGCCATGCCTGTTCCCGCCAGGCGCCTTGCGGCCGCGGCCGGTTCGGCCGCGCCCCATCTCGCCGCCTTCGGAGCGGGCGCCGTCCACGCCGGCCTCGCCATCCCGGCGCTGGCCAGGGCCATCCTGTACCGGTTGGCGGCGGCCGTCGTTGCCCTGCTCATGATGACGGCGGCCGCGCAGGCCGCGCCGCAGCCGGCCGTCTACGATATCCGCGGCCACCTGCCCGAGCTGAAGTTCACGCTATCCGGCGCGCAGGGGCGCACGGTCACCCAGGACGAGGTCAAGGGCAAAACGGTATTGCTGTTCTTTGGCTATGCCAGCTGCCCGGACGTCTGTCCGACCACCATGGCCCAGCTTGCGGACGTCATGAACCGGTTGGGCAAGGAAGGCGCCGATGTGCGCATCCTGTTCGTCAGCGTCGACCCGCACCGCGACACGCCCGACGGATTGCAAGCGTATGTGAACGCATTCAACCCCAACGCCATCGGCCTGACGGGCACGGAGCGCCAGATCGCGGACGTGGCGCGGCGGTATCGCGTCTCTTACCAGATCGACAAGCCCAAGCCCGGCGCCGATCCCAAGGTCTACAACGTGACGCACAGCCGCGGCGTCTATGTATTCGACAGCCACGGCGACGCTCGCCTGCTGCTTTCCGACAGCAGCTCAACGGACGAGATCGTTGATGCGCTGCGGAAATTGGTCGGCAGCGTGCAGCGATAAAACAACAAGGCAATTTGTTGTTACATGCGACCGGCGACCGGCCCGACAGGCCGCCGCTATGATGCCCGTGTTGCGGTTCCCTTAGACGCGTATCAAAACGGAAGGAGCACGTATGGACATCATCATCATGATCATCGTGGGTTTCATCGTCGGTCTGATCGCGCGCGCGCTCATGCCCGGCGAGCAATCCATGGGCATTATCCTGACGAGCATCCTGGGCATCGTCGGCGCCGTCGTGGCCGGGTTCCTGGGCCGAACGCTGGGCTGGTATGCGCCGGGCGAGCCGGCCGGATGGATCGCCTCGGTCATCGGCGCGATCATCGTGCTGTTCGTGGTGGGATTGTTCACGCGTCGCCGCGGCGCCTAAGCGCCGTCCCCGGCCCGCGCCGGGTCCCCCATGCCAGAAAGCCGCGCCGCATTGCAGCGCGGCTTTCTACATTTGATCAACGCTTGCGGACCGCGCGCTGCGGCGGGCGCATCGACGCGCTTGCTCCCTTGCGGGCCGCGCCAGAACGCTATCCGGCCGTCAATACGCCACCGCTCCCTGCATGGTCCGCGGCATGAGCGGCGGCCGCCGAGCGGAAAAAAGCGGGCGAGTCCCGTCGCGGGACGAAGGAATCAACTGGCAGGGAATCACACGCATGCGGCATTGGCACTGCTGCATGGTCCTCGATGGCAATGCACGCATCCGCCGATCTCCATGGAAGCACCCGATGTCCGTCAGCACGCTTTGCAATATCCCTATCACCGCGTCCTATACCATCCCGGCCACGCTCGCTCCGCATGATGCGGATTCCTCCCTGGCCTTCACGTCCACCGCCACTTCCCCGGCCCGCGCATCGCGCGCCCGCGCTCACACCGCCGGCCCTCCTCGACCATCCTCCGCGGCGCCGGGCGCCCGGCTTACGCATGCGAACAACACGCGCACCGTCCTGCGACATGCGCCGCTGCGGCCGGTGCGCGGGCATATCGTGGACGCGCCGGCATACATGCGGCCGCGGCCGTCCCGGCATGATGACGCGCTGGTCTCGATGCCCACGTCATTGCATCATGGCATCACGCCTGCATCGACGCGCGCGGCACGCGCCGGCAGTGTCGCCACGCTGCGCCGCGACAGCATCGCCAGCGTAAGCAGTATCGGTAGCATGCATAGCACCGCCAGCCGCGGCATGGCCGGCCACAGCAGTATCGGCAGCATGCGCAGCATCGCCAGCCTGAGCAGTATCGGCAGCGCTCTCAGCATCGCTAGCCAGAGCAGTATCGGCAGCATCGCCGGCGAGAGCGGTATCGGCAGCATCCGCGGGGTCGACGTCGACCATCGCCCGGCTTCGGTGTCCAGCCGCGAGAGCGGCTTGTCGTGCGCCGGCTCGGTCGACTCCGGCCTTGGTGGCGCGCGGCATCGCCAGGTCAGTGAAGCCACGATAACGATCACCGACGACACACCGCGGGTGATCGTCTCCGAGCATGTCCTCACCCAGCCCGCCGATTGCCCGGCGCCCGGGTTGACATGGCAGCGGAAATGGCTCACGCCAGCGCGCTCGAACAAGACGCGGCCAGACTGAAGACCGACCGCTAGAAGGCCAGCGCGGGGGCACGCGCTGACGGGAAACCCGTCAGCGGCGGCGCCTCGGCCGCAACCGGCCTATGCCGTGAGCCTGCCGCCATATCGCCGCAAGTCAGCTGCCTGCCGCGCCACCCACATGGCCGCCAGGCTGTCCATGCAATCGCCGACCTCCATGGAAACATCCGATGCCCGACTACCTCCCTCTTCCTACCCAGACATCCCTGCGGTCTTATTCGATCAACCCCTCCTCCGATGCGCAGGACATTCCCCTTGCGGCATTCAAGACGGAAACATTCAAACGTCCGGCCAGGGCATCCTTCGACCACGCCGCAACAGGCCGCCGCCCAACACCTGACATGCGGACACGCATCCTGCGGCTTGCCGACGCACGCAACGGCACCGTGTTGCGCCACGCGCCGCTGCGGCCGGGGGCCCACCAGGGCGAGGGCACGCCCCTATCCCGTCCACTTCCGGCCCATCAGAATTGGCACTCCAGTCAGGCCAGCATCATGATCGGGGACAGCACGCCTGAAGCGGTGATGCCGGATCGACGGACGCCATCTCCGGCCGTCAGCGAAGTGACATTGGCCATCACCGACCACGCCGCCGAGACCACATGGCTGATGGAATCAACCGACCCCCGTCCTTGCCTGCCCCGGGCACCCGCGGTATGCGCGGCCGTCGACGCGTTGCTGGCGGATTGTTTGCCGGGACCCACGATGCCGTCGATCCGCCCCCCGGGCGTTTTTCCATCGCCCGCGCAGGAGCCGTCACCGCAGGAGACCTCACTCTACCTTCTGGGCTGCCACATCCGCGGCGAGTTGTTCGATCAAGCATCGGGGTGGCACGAACGCGCGGCCTCCCGGATCGCCACGGCGGCGGCGGCGATGACGAGCGGCATCGCGCAACAAGCCATCGCGGTCGACTTCACCCAGCTGGCGCTTGCACTTCACATCAGTCTCCAGTCGGAGGCCGATGGCGCCCGTGAGCCGGCCACGGGCGACACGGGCGGTCCGCGTACCGTAACCGCCGCGGATCTGGACATACTCGACCGCGTCGCACGGCTGCGCGATGTCGACAACGTGGATCGCCGGAAACTGGAAGCCGCCGTGGATACCGCGCTCGTGCCCTGGACCAACACCACGGCCCGCCGCGTCGCTGGGCGCGTCGTCGATGTGGTGGCGGCAATGGCGCACGAAGTGTTCCACCGCCGCGTATATCGCGACGAAATCGAAAAACTGGTCGCCGCCAGCGATCGCGACGACCACGACGCCATGCATGAAGCCTTCATCCGCCTGTACCACATGGATCGGGCCTTCGCGTCTCCCCATCAATCGGGAGTAGACCGATGCATCAGGCTGGTAAAAAGCCTGCCCGCGCCGGTCCAGGCGGACTTCATGCGCACATTCTTACCGCGATCGGAACACCCGGCCGACGACGTGCCGGCACAGGGCCTTCAGGCCTACCTGCGTCCGGTCCAGGCAGGCGTGGTACTGGGGAGCCAGGTCTCCGATCGGCTACGGGTCGACCTGCAGCGTATGATGGCCGACCTGTTGGCGGCCGCAGCGCATCTGCGCGGCGAGGAAGCTGCTATCGCGCCCGCGGCCGATGCCGGTCGGAAACGCACGACCACCGACCTGTTCGATATGCCGGCACCGCAGCGCCCCACGCTGGCGGCCATGGTACGGAATATCTGGCGCCGCTTGGGCCCCGCAACCCCGTTGGAACGTGCCGAACGCCGGCTCTTCCAGGCGATCAAGCAGCAGGCCGTGTTGCCCATCCGCCCCATTCGCGCGCAATGGACGTCCATGGACGCAGCCATTCGGGACGTCCTGGCCCTGCAGCAGCCGCCGGCAAGCTATGCCGACGTCGTGCAAGCGTGCGTACGCACGCTGACGCCGGAGCAATGCGTCGCCCTGCACCACATCGTCGACAGCTACGAACATCTGAAGGAAGACGACCCGGCGTTGCATCGCTCCCTCTCCGCGGAACGGAAGCAGCATCTGGCGGCGCTGGACGCGGCGTTGACAAAAGAAGTGGACGTACGGCCCGCCATGCCGGCCGTCGACAAGGCGATCCGTGCGCTCGCCAGGGGTAGCCGCGGGCGGGACCTCCTGGGCGCGCTCGAAGCGCTGTCGGCCTGCCTGGACAAGCACGCCGGCGACCTGCCCGCCGCCCGTACGCTGTGCGCAGCGACGCTGAAGCGGCTGGCGCTGCCACCGGGCGACCTCGACGCCGCGCTGGCGCGGCTCCGTACGCTGGCGGCGCAAGCGCGGCTGAAGGACGATATCACCGCGACCTTCGAGACCTACCGGCGCACCCCCAACGCGGTCGCCGAAACGTCCAGCCTGATGCCCTCGCTACGGGTCCTGGCCGCGGCGCTCGAAGCGCAGGCGGCCTGAGCGGCGACGCCGCTTGGCGCGGCGGCCGCCAAGTTGTGAACACGCCCGCAGGCCCGCCAGCCTGCGCTTGGAAAGGCCGCGCGGCATCGCAACGCGGCCTTTTTCCTTCCGGGCATGGCATGCAGGCCCCCAGGTTCCCGCGGACGTGAAAAAGCAGGCGATGCCGGGCCCGAGCCAAGGGAATCAAACCACGGCGAATCACACCGATACGGCATAGCCGCCGCGGCATGGTCTTCCACGGCCGTGCACGAATCGCTGCCGCTTCGCTAGTCGCCCGTTCCGGCAAGCGACCGCTACCATTCCCAGGTACCCCCCGATGCCCGACACCGCTTTCCTGCCCGTTACGCCGCCGTCCTCTCCGCTGCCGTACGTCGATACACCGGCACACGACGCACCGTCCTTCACCTTCGCCCCATCATGCGGACACCCATCCCGGGCATCGTGCAGCCGCGTACCTGCCCGCAGGGCGTCATGGTCGTCCAGCGCGGACGGACCAGCCTTCTGGCTCGCCACCCCCGGAAAATCGCAGGCCGTCCCCCGCCATGCGTCGGGGCGGCAGCGGCACGCGTCCATGGAAAACCTCGCACATTCCACGCCGCGCAGCCATAGCCCGGCCAGTAGCGGCTATTCCAGCAAGGACAGCATCCCCGCGTCCATTCCGGCCAGTAGCGGCTATCACAGCAACGGCAGCATCTCGACGTCCATTCCTTCGAGCAGGGACAGCCTGTACGACGCGAACCGGCACGCCATGGCCCGCTGGCAAACCAGTGAAGCCGGCATCGTGATTGGCGGCCATGGGCTTGAACACGCCGGACCCGATATCCCGGCAACTCCCCCCGTGATAAGCGAGGTGAAGGCAACCATTACCGATAGCCCCTTCATTACCCTAACCAAGGTAAGGCCAGTCGAACCCGCTCCTGCCCTGGTCCGAGCGCCGCTGGTACGCATCGCGGTGAATGCACTGCTGGCCGACTGCACGGGGCCCGAGGGCGGCAACAGGGCCGGCGCCGCACTGGCGGAGTCCGCCGCGCCGCGCTCTGAAGGGTCTGAACTCTACCTGCTCGGCTGCCGCGTACAGCAAGCCATGGTCGACGAGACCCTCGCCTGGCACGAGCGGGCCGCCGCCGAACTCGCCGCGGCGGCGGCGCGGTTGACCAGCGGCACGGCGGAAATAACGATCGAATCCAATTTCGTCCAGATGGCGCTGGCATCCGCCATCGATGACTACGCCACCCGGAATGGACCTTGCCGCGCATCCAGCGACAAGGAGCTCCTGCCTTCACCCATTCTGGCGCGCTCCGATATCCTCAATCGCCTCCGCCAGCTACGTGACCTGGACGGCGCGAACCGGCGTAAGTTGGATGTGGCCGTGGATCGCGCCCTGGGGCCGGCGGCCAGCCCGCAAACGCGCTGCGTCGCCCGGCTTATCATCGACCTGGTGGCCGAAATGGCCAATGAGTCCTTCAGGCGGCGCGTATACCAGGATGAAATCGAAAAGCTGCTGGCGGCCAGCGTTGGCAATCCCGACGCCCTGCATCGCGCCTTCGTCAGCCTATACGCCCTGGATCGGTCCTTTGCCTTGCCTCATCAGTCCGGCGTGGAGCGCTGCCTGGCGCTCGTCGGGAGCCTGCCGCGCCCGGTCCAGGAAGATTTCATTCGCACATTCGCGGCGGCACAAGCGGACACCGGAGACCGCGCGACAGCGCCGGCACTGCGCAGTTACCGCGACGTGATGCAATCGGAGGCCCTGCTGCCCGGCAAGGTTTCCGAACGCCTGCAGTCCGACCAGCGGCAGTTCATGACGGACCTGTTCGCCGCCGCGGCCATCTTGAGCGGCAAGGAACCGCCCAGCAAGCACGCCGCCGATGCCGCTGCGGGGACCGCGCGTGCCGCGCTCCTGGCCATGCCCGCGCCTCGGCGCCGCACACTGCGCGAAATCGCGCAAGCTTTCTGGCGCCGTATTCGTCCCTCCACGCGGCTGGAACGCGCGCAACGCCGGGTCGGCCAGATCATCAAGCAACAAGCCGTCTCCACCTCGCCGACGAGGGCGCAATGGAAAATCATGGAAGCGGCCATCCAGGACTTGATTGATTTGCAACGGTCGCCCGCACGGTATGGCGATGTCGTGCAAGCATGCGTAAGCACGCTGACGCCAGCCCAATGTGCCGCCTTGCGCGATCTGGTGGACAGCAACGAATCCCTGAAGGCGGACGTCCTGGACAGGCGCGGCGGCATTCCACGCGCCCGTAGGCTGCATCTTCTGGCCCTGGATGCGGCGCTGGCAAATGAACCGGCGATACGTCACACGATGCAGGCCGTTGGCAATGCGGTCGCAGCGCTCCGCGGCGGTCGCGACAACCCCGAGTTCGTGGAGGCCTTCGTAGCCCTGTCCGCCTGCCTGAACCAGCATGCCCGCGAACTGCCCGACGCCCGCATCCTGTGCGAAGCGGTCCTGAAGCGCCTTGGCCTGCCACCCCGGCATATCCACGAGGCGCTCGCACGACTCAAGACGCTGCAGGCTCATGTGTGGATCGAGGACAAGATCAGGATGACCTATCGAAACATGTCGCACCCGCGCCTCGAGACGATAAGCCTGACGCCGGCGCTGCGCGCCCTGGAGGCCGCGCTCGAAAATCAGGCAGCCTGATCCTCTTGCGACACCGACGGCCCCTGCAGGCCCGCACCGCGATGCGGGCAACGCCCGCGTTGCGCGGACGCGGGCGCAGCCGCACCCCGCGAAGCGGACTCAGGCCGCGGTTGCCAGGGCGGGCTTGTGTTGGCGAACCTGCGCATCGGCGTCGCGCAGCGCGGTGCGCAGCCCTTCTTCCACCACGGGGTGATAGAAGGGCATCTCCAGCATGCGCGCCACGGTCAGCTCCTGCTGCAGCGACCAGGCCAACAGATGGGCCAGGTGTTCGACGCTGGGGCCCGCCATCTCGGCGCCCAGGAAGCGGCCAGTGGCGCGGTCCGCGTACACATGCAGCCGGCCCTTGTTCTTCAGCATGACGCGCGAACGTCCCTGGTTGCCGAAGTCCACCTCGCCGGTGACATACGTCCCTTCGGGCAAGCGGTTGTACGGCGTGCCGACCACCGCGATCTGCGGGTCGGTAAACACCACCGCCATCTGCGCGCGGCGCCGGCCTGCCTTGACGTTGGGAAAATGCGCGGCGTTTTCGCCGGCGATGCGGCCCTCGTCCGCGGCCTCATGCAGCAAGGGCAGATCGCTGTTCGCGTCGCCCGCGATGAAAATGGGCGACTTGCCCGCCTGCATCGTGTAGCGGTCGTATTCCGGCACCCCCGCCGCATTCAGCTTCAGGCTGGTGTTCTGCAGGGCCAGTCCGCCCAGATTGGGACGCCGGCCCGTGGCCACCAGCGCGTAGTCGAAGTGCTCGACGCGCTCGGTATTGTCCAGCGCCACGTAGCGCACGCGCACACGGTCGCCGTCTCGCGTGGTTTCCAGCACGCGCGCATCCGGGTCCAGGTAGAACTCCTCCTGGAAGGCTTTCTTCGCGCTTTGGCGCACCGTCGGGTCCGTGATGCCGCCCAGGCTGCCGCTGACACCGAAGACGCGCACGCGCACGCCCAGCCGCGCCAGCGCCTGGCCCAGCTCCAGCCCGATCACGCCAGGGCCGAACACCGCGACGCTGCCCGGCAGGTCGTCCCAATAAAAGACGTCGTCGTTGACGACCAGCCGGTCACCCAGCGCCTGGAAAGGCGGCGGCACGGCGGGCGTGGAACCGGTGGCGATCACCACGCTGCGCGCGTGGATCTCGGTATGGTCGTCCACGCGCAGCACCGTGTCGGAAACGAAACGCGCATAGCCGCGCAGCTTGTCCTGGGCGGGGATGTTCTCCACGCCTTCCAGCACGAAGCCCACGAAGCGGTCGCGCTCGCGCTTCACGCGGTCCATGACCTCGCGTCCATCCACACGGACCTTGCCGTCCAGGTGCACGCCGAACGGCGCGCCATGCGCAGCGGCGTGCGCCGCTTCCGCCGCCGCGATCATCAGCTTGGAGGGCATGCACCCTACCCGGGCGCACGTCGTCCCGTACTGCCCGCCTTCGACGATCACCGCGCGTTGGCCGGCGGCCACGGCCGCGCGATAGGCGCCCAAGCCCGCAGTGCCGGCGCCGATAACAGCCACATCGGTATGCAAGGTTTTCATGCGTAATCCTTATGATGCTCGGATGATGTTATTGCGAGGTCATGTACACGCGTGGCCAGGGACTCAGGCGAAATGCGCCTTCAGTTCTTCCAGGCCGCCGACCAGTGCGCCATTGATGAACACCTGCGGAGCGGTGGCCTTGCCGGACACGGCGCCGATCACGCGGCCGCGCACCTTGTTCTCCAGCGGGATGTCGATCGGGGCGTAACCCTTGCTTTCCAGCAGCGCCTTGGCTTCGATGCAGAAGGGGCAGCCGGGCTTGGAGAACACCACCACCTGATCCGGCTTGCGGGCGGCCGGGGCAATGTAGTTCAACATGGTGTCGGCGTCGGAAACCTCGAAGGGGTCGCCGTCCTTTTCCGGTTCGATGAACATCTTTTCAACCACGCCGTCGCGCACCAGCATGGAATAGCGCCAGCTGCGCTTGCCGAATCCCAGGTTGCGCTTGTCGACCAGCATGCCCATGCCGTCGGTGAAATCGCCATTGCCGTCCGGCAGCAGGGTGATGTTCGACGATTCCTGGTCCTTGGCCCACTCGTTCATGACGAAGGTGTCGTTCACGGACACGCAAACGATGCTGTCGACGCCGTTGGCGAAGAAGGCCGGCGCCAGTTCGTTGTAGCGCGGCAAGTGGGTGGAGGAGCAAGTGGGCGTAAAGGCGCCAGGCAGCGAGAACACGACGACCGTCTTGTTCTTGAAGATGTCGTCGCTGGTGACCTGCTTCCAGGTGTTGTCCTCGCGGACGGGGAAACTCACGTTCGGAACGCGTTGTCCTTCGCGGGCTTGCAGCATGGGTAAATCTCCTGTTCGGGTGGAGGCGAGAACGCCATGGACGAATAATAAATATCTACTATTGAGATATCAAATTTAATTATTCTTATTAATTGATAGCTCGCGTCAATGGCTTCCCCGCCGGCGCTCCCTAGCCGCGGGTAGGTGTATAGCCCGCGCCTCGGATCGCGCCTTCGACCGTCGGATTATCTTCCGTACCGGTGACGGTTACGCGATGGTTGGCCAGGTCCACCTGCACCGCCGCGCCGGGTACGGCCTGCGTCACCGCCTGGGTAATCACCCGGACACAGTGATCGCAGGACATGTCGGGAACTTGATATTGCAGGACCATCATGACTCCTTCAAGCAGGGTGTGGGGCGCGAAGCCGGCCCGGGACGGGCGGGCTACCCCCTGATGTTACGCAGCGTACACCTTCCCACGATGGCAAGGTCAACGGCCGTCCTCCCCAGCTCGGCGCCGGGCCGGCAAGACGAGCCCAAGACGGGCGTGGCGATCGCCGCCCGGGCCGAAGCCGGGCCGCCCCGAAGGCAACCCCGGCCTCGCGGCGAGCGTACCGGCACCGCCTCTGCGCAAACGAACACCGCGCTGGCGGAGGCCTGTGCTTGACCTTACCATGATGGGAAGGATGAAACTACGCATCACCCCTCTTCACCTGGAAGTCGATATGAACTCCTACCGTTCCGCCAGCGACGGTCTTGATCTCTCCATAGAAGGCATGAGCTGCGCCTCCTGCGTCAAGCGCGTCGAGAATGCCTTGGCCGCCGTGCCCGGTGTGCGGGCGGCAAGCGTCAACCTGGCCACGGAGCGGGCCCACGTGGATAGGGACCCAGCCGCGGCGGTTGCCGACCATGCCCTCATCGCCGCGGTGGCCAAGGCGGGCTACAGCGCGCGCCCTATCGCGCCCGCCCAGGACGAAACCGCGCGCCAGGCCGCGGCGCGCGACGCGCAAGCCCGCCGCCTGGGCCGCCGCTTCGCCCTTGCCCTGCTGCTGACGCTGCCCGTCTTCCTGCTCGACATGGGCGGGCATCTCTTCCCGGCCCTGCATCACGCGCTGGCCGCGCACGTCGGCACGACTCATCTCTGGCTGCTGCAGTGGGCGTTGACCACGCTGGTGCTGGCCGGGCCCGGCCGGGACTTCTTCCTGAAAGGCGCCGCCGCCCTGGCGCGCCGCGGGCCCGACATGAATTCGCTGGTCGCCGTGGGCGCGGGCAGCGCCTGGTTGTATTCGTCGGTCGCCACCTTCGCGCCAGGCTGGCTGCCGGAAGATGCACGCCACGTGTATTTCGAGGCCGCCGCGGTGATCGTTACGCTGATCCTGCTGGGACGCCTGCTGGAAGCGCGCGCCAAGGGCCGCACCGGCGCCGCGATCGCGCGGCTGGCGTCGCTGCAGCCGCGCCAGGCGCGGGTCCTGCGCGGCCCGGATACGGTGGACCTGCCCATCGAAGCGGTGCGCGCCGGCGACGTGGTACGCATCCGTCCCGGCGAAAAAATCCCTGTCGATGGCACGGTGCTGGACGGCGCATCGTTCGTCGACGAATCCATGATCACCGGCGAACCCATACCGGTGGAAAAGGCGGCGGGCGACGCGGTGACCGGCGGCACCCTCAATACCCAGGGCGCATTGACCGTGCAGGTTACGCATACCGGCGCCGACACGGCGCTGGCGCGCATCGCGCGCATGGTGCAGGACGCGCAGGGCGCCAAGCTGCCCATCCAGAGCCTGGTGGACCGGATCACCTACCGCTTCGTACCCGCCATCATGGCGATCGCCGCCCTTGCCTTCTTCGCGTGGCTCGCGCTGGGCCCGCAACCCGCGCTGCCGCAGGCCCTGGTGCATGCGGTGGCGGTGCTCATCGTGGCCTGCCCTTGCGCCATGGGCTTGGCGACACCCATGTCCATCATGGTGGGGACCGGCCGCGCGGCGGACATGGGCGTGCTGTTCCGGCAAGGCGATGCGCTGCAGCGCTTGCGCGACGTCAAGACTGTCGCCTTCGACAAGACGGGCACGCTGACGCTGGGCAAGCCGGCGCTGACGAACGTCGCCGTGACGCCGCCTTTCCGGCGCGAGGACGTCCTGGCCTGGACCGCATCGGTGCAGGCCGCTTCGGAACACCCGATCGCGTCGGCCATCGTGGCGGCGGCGCGCGAGGCCGGCTTGCCGATGGCGCCGGTCGGCGGCTTCCTCGCCATTTCGGGCGCGGGTGTACGCGGCGACGTACAGGGCCGCCAACTGATCGTGGGTGGAGAACGGCTGATGCGTGAACAGGGCATCGACACGAATACGCTGGCCGCGACGGCGGATGCGTGGGCGCGCGCCGGAAAGACGGCCGTCTACGTTGCCGTGGACGGTGCGGCCGCCGCCGTCATGGCGGTGGAGGACCCGATCCGCGAGACGTCCGCGGCCGCGATTGCCGCCTTGCACGCGGCCGGTGTGCGCACCGTGATGATCACGGGCGACAATCGCCACACCGCCCACGCCGTGGCGCAAGCCCTGGGCATCGACGAGGTGCGCGCGGAAGTGCTGCCGGAGGGCAAGGTGCAAGCGGTACGGGCGCTGCGCGAAGAAGCTGGCGCGCCGCCGGCCGGTCGCCCGCTGCTGGCCTTCGTCGGCGACGGCATCAACGATGCGCCCGCGCTGGCCGCGGCCGACGTGGGCATCGCCATTGGGACGGGCACCGACGTCGCCATCGACGCCGCCTCCGTGGTGCTGATGGCGGGCGATCCGGCGGGGGTGCCGCGCGCCATGGCGATCAGCCGGGCGACGCTGGCCAACATCCGCCAGAACCTGTTCTGGGCCTTCTTCTATAACGTGGCCCTCATCCCCCTGGCCGCGGGCGTGCCGGCGCTGTTCCACGGCCCGTCGCTGTCGCCCGTCTTCGCGGCCGCGGCGATGGCCCTGTCCAGCCTGTTCGTGGTGGGCAATGCGCTGCGGCTGCGCGCCTTTCGCGCGCCGGGCAACACGCGGCGCCCGGCCACCGCCGGAACGCAAGGCGGCGGCCACGCGCCCGCCCTTTCATCCGGAGCCAGGACACCATGAATATCGGCCAGGCAGCGGCGGCATCCGGCATCACGGCCAAGATGATCCGCTATTACGAGCACATCGGCCTGACGCGCGCGCCCGAACGAACCGAAGCGGGCTATCGCATCTACGGCGACAATGACGTGCACACGCTACGCTTCATACGCCGGGCGCGCGACCTGGGCTTTTCCGTCGAACAGATGCGCGACCTGCTGGCGCTGTGGCGCGACCGCAGCCGCGCCAGCGGCGACGTGAAGCGGATCGCCATGCAGCACGTCGCCGAACTGGAACGCAAGGCGCGCGAACTGCAGCAGATGGCCGACACCCTGCATCACCTGGCGGACCATTGCCATGGCGACAACCGGCCGGACTGCCCCATCATGGACGAGTTGGCCGGCGGCTGAAGCGCGGCCTGTCTCAGCCCGGCAAGCCCGTCCACTCGGACACGAAATCGTGGAAGTCCGGGCGGTTGGCCGGCGGCACGGCGCAGGCGGGCGTACCGATCGCCAGGTACCCCAGGAAGCGATAGTCCAGCGGATCGAAGCCCAGGGCTTCCTGGACCGGCTCCAGGTAGGTGCCCAGGCCCGTGCTCCAGAAAGCGCCATAGCCCAGCATGTGGGCGGCGTTCAGGATGTTCATCACGGATGCCCCGGTCGCCAGCAGCTGCTCCTGCTCCGGGATCTTGACGTTATCGTGATCGATCTTCTGCGCCAGCGCGACGATCACGGGTACGCCGGCCAGCCATTCGCGGACCGACTTTTCCTTTTCAGGGGTCATGCGCTTGTCGCCGCTGCGCTTGACGGCATCCAAGGCCATATCGGCCAGGCGGCCGATGGCCTCGCCGCGGATCAGCTTGAAACGCCATGGGCGCAGGGCGCCGTGGTCGGGCGCCGACATGGCGGCTTGCAGCATTTGGTCCAGCTCTTCCGGGCGCGGGGCGGGCGCGCGCAGGAATTTCATCGAACGTCGGGTATGCAGGGCGTGTATGGGTGCGGAAGTCATGGATATCGATAAGAATTGAGGGGGCGCGGCTGGAGTCCCCGCGCCGTGGCGCGCGGCTCAGCCCAGATGGGTGTGGCGCTCGGGACGTTCCTCGACCTGCATTTCCGCCAGGCCGTGAAGGATCCCACAGTCCTCCGCGTGCGGCCGCGCCGACAGGCAGCGCTGGCGCAGCACCGACAATTGCCCTTTCAGGTGCGTGAGCTCGGCGATGCGCTCATCGACGTGCCGGATGTGGTCTTCGAAAATCTCGTTAATGGGGCCGCAGTCCGCCGCCTGGCTGTCGGCCAGGGTCAGGATGGCGCGGATCTCATCCTGCGTCATATCGAGCGCCCGGCAGTTGCGGATCAGGCGCAGCCGTTCGGCATGCAGCGGGCCATAGCTGCGGTAATTATTGGCGCCGCGCTCCGGCGCCGGCAGCAGGCCTTCCTTCTCGTAGTAGCGCACCGTCTCCACGGTGGTCCCGGCGGCCTTGGCCAGTTCTCCAATCTTCATGGAGGCTCTCCTGTTCGTGGGCTTGACCCTATAGTAACCCCAGGGTGTGCAATACGCGTCATGAGCAAGAAAACCATCGCCATCCAGGCACGCGACGCGCATCCCGGCGGAGATTGCTGCCACGGCCATGATCACGTCCACGGCCATGATCACGCCCACAGCCATGATCACGCGCACGGCCATGATCATGGACACGGCCAGGAACATGACCACGCACACGGCCATGATCACGATCATGCGCGCCATCATGGCCACGATCATGCCGGCGATCACGGCCATGGCCCCGCCCACGATCACGCGCAGGCACATCACCCTGCCCATGATCACGGCGCGGCTTGCTGCCACGGCGATCAGCCGGCGGACACCGCCGCGCAACCGTCCCTGCGGGTCGAAGCCGGCATGGTCCTGACGCGGATACGCATCGGCCAGATGGACTGCCCCACCGAAGAAGCGCTGCTGCGCAAGAAGCTGGGCGGCATGGCCTGCGTGCGCGACCTGCACTTCGACCTGATGCGGCGCGTGCTGTCGGTCGTGCACCAGGAAGGCGCGCAAGAGCAGGTGCTGGCCGGCGTCCGCGCCGTCGGCATGACCCCCGAAGTGCTGGCCGGCCAGGCGCCGGCGACGGCACCCGCTCCCGAACGCCCCCGCTGGAAGCTGCTGGCCGCGGCCGGCATCCTGGCGGCGCTGGCCGAGGCCGCGCACTTCGCCGGCATGCCCGACGCGGCGACGGCGGTGCTTGCCGCGGCCTCCGTGCTGGCCTGCGGCCTGAACACCTATCGCAAGGGCTGGATTGCCGTACGCAATCGCAACCTGAACATCAACGCGCTCATGAGTATCGCGGTAACCGGGGCGGCGATCATCGGGCAATGGCCCGAGGCCGCCATGGTGATGTTCCTGTTCAACGTTGCCGAACAGATCGAAGCGCGGTCGCTGGACCGCGCGCGCAACGCCGTGCGCGGGCTGCTCGATCTGGCGCCCCCCACGGCCACGCGGCGGCAGGACGACGGCACATGGCGCGAGGTCCCGGCAGCCGAACTGGCCGTCGGCGATATCGTGCGCGTGCGTCCCGGTGAGCGCATCGCCGCCGACGGCGCCGTCGTGGCGGGCCAGTCCGCCGTCGACCAGTCGGCCATCACCGGCGAAAGCCTCCCTGCCGACAAGACCGTCGGCGATACCGTCTACGCGGCCACCGTCAATGCGGAAGGCTCGTTCGAATACCGCGTCACCGCGGCGGCGCGGGACACCACGCTCGCGCGCATCATCCACGCGGTCGAACAGGCGGCCGCCTCGCGCGCGCCGATGCAGCGCTTCATCGACCGCTTTTCGCGCGTCTATACCCCAGCCGTCGTAGTCCTTGCCCTGCTGGCGGCCTGCGTGCCCCCGCTGTTGTGGGCGCAGCCCTGGACCGAAGCGGTCTATCGCGCGCTGGCGCTGCTGATCATCGCCTGTCCCTGCGCGCTGGTGATTTCCACCCCGGTCAGCATCGTGAGCGCCCTCACGGCGGCGTCGCGGCGCGGCATCCTGGTCAAGGGCGGCGTCTACCTGGAAAACGGCCGCAAGCTGCGCTGGGTGGCTTTCGATAAGACCGGCACGCTCACGCACGGCAAGCCCGCGCTGACCGACCTGGTGAAAATCCATCGCGACGATCGCGGCGCCCAGCCCGCCGCGCCCGCCGCGCGGGCCGCGGCGGGCGCGGCGGCGCACGGTACGACACTATCGCGGGACCCCGCGCGCCTGGCGGCCAGCCTGGCCGCCCGCTCCGATCACCCCGTGTCACGGGCGATCGCGCGCGGCCATGGCGATGACGCCCTGTACGACGTCGAGGACTTCGCCGCCTTGCCGGGCCGCGGCGTACGCGGCCGCATCGAAGGCGCCCAGTATCACCTGGGCAATCGGCGCCTAGTAAGCGAACGAGGCTGGGATACGCCCGCCCTGGCGCAAGCCCTGGACGCGCTGGAAGCCCAGGGCAAGACGGCCGTGGCGCTGTGTGGCGACGATGGCGCCATCGCCGTGGCCGCGGTGGCCGATACCGTGCGGCCCGACAGCCGCGAGGCAATCGACATGCTGCACGCGCTAGGGGTCCGCACGCTGATGCTGAGCGGCGACAACACGGCCGCGGTGCGGGCCATCGCCGGCGAGCTGGGCATCGGCGACGCGCGCGGCGACCAACTGCCCGAAGACAAGCTCGCGGCTCTGGAATCCCGCATGCGCGACGGCCTGGTGGGCATGGCGGGTGACGGCATCAACGATGCGCCGGCCCTGGCGCGCGCGGACATCGGCTTCGCCATGGGCGCCGCCGGTACCGGCACGGCGATCGAGACGGCGGACGTCGCGCTGATGGACGACGACCCGCGCAAGGTCGCCGAATTCGTCGCCCTGTCGCGCGACACCCACCGCGTGCTGGTGCAGAACATCGCGCTGGCCCTGGGCATCAAGGCTGTCTTCCTGGTGCTGGCGGTGGCGGGCATGGCGACACTCTGGATGGCGGTCTTCGCCGACGTGGGCACCAGCCTGCTTGTCGTGGCCAACGGCCTGCGCTTGCTGAAGGCGGGACGGGCGCCGCGTGGCGCCCGTGGCCGCGTGGGAAAAACGGCGGGCGATGGGGGAAACCGTCCGAAAGGGACGAATGAGAGCGAGTCGTTACTCACTCGCTCCCCAACACGATAAGCTACGCACGCCGCGCCCACAGGGACCGTATCGCGGCGCTTCCCTGGGTACGATGACACTCTTTTCCCCGGCGGCCCCGGCCATACACCGCACCACGCCCGACACCGCAACGCCTGCCCTCCTCCCGCGCGTTCCCGGAATACCACCGCCTCACATCGCAGCTGCCGCGTCATTCGCCGCCTATGCCGATACCGTTTCCATCGGCCACTGGCACGATACGCGGCATCGGCGCGACGCCATGTCGCCGCGTGCGGCCGAGCCCGCCGTGGCACGCCCGACCCTCCCCATACCGGCGCCTGGCGACATCCGTCCGACGGTTCCCGCCGAGCCCGCGCCCTGCCCGGACGCCGCCGCGGCGGACAGGCCCGATCCCGGCTCGCTGCTGGCCGCCCGTATCGCCGGCGCGCGCGCCATCCTCCAGGATGCCGCGGGCGATGACGACGACGTGCTGCTGATGGCCGCCAATGAGGTCCACCAGAAAGCCGTGGCGAGCCCCGACGACGCCGATGCGCAAGAGGCCTCGCTCTCCCTATGGCGCGCCGAGGCCGCTGCCTGGGCGGCGGCCAACGACGCGCCGCCGTCCGTGGACGAAGCCGCACGGCTGCAAGCCTACCTGGACCTGTGGTCACTGGCGCTGGATCCGCCGGTGCCCCCGGTGTTCCAGACCCGGCGCGACATCGCACGGGAATATGTGCTGGAACTCGCCCAGGCCGGCCAGCCGATCGCGATCGCGGACAGGCCCACGATCGATCCCGTGCCGGTGGACACCCTGCTCGATCACTACATGGAAATGCCAGAGGTGCGCATCCGCTATTACCGCCAGTTCGCGGACTACGTGGACACGCACCTGGACCATTTCAGCAAGCTCGGCGCGATCGGCGATGCGGTCGCCGCGGGCATTCCGCGGTTGCGGCTGGAAGAACGTCCCACGCGCATGTGGCACATCGAAAGCCTGTTGGCCTTTCCCGCCGGCGCGCACCGATTGCCCTCCGGCGGCATGCTGAGCGCGCTCGGCCGTCCCCTGGGCGAATCCTATGTGGCCGAAATGCCGGACGGCCAGTTCCTGCACATCGATGCGTCCGGGAAGATGGCGAAGCTGCCGCCCGGATTGGCCGATCCCGCGGGACAGCTGAAGCTATTGCCGCTGCTGTGCGGCCTGGGACTGAGAGCGGATCCCGCGACCGAAGCCGTCAACGGCGACGGAGACTCCGACACCGAACATATGGTGGCCTGCAAACCCTACGAACCGGTACCGCTGCGCGGCCATATCGTCGCACTGCGGCGCAGCGCCGTCCACGGCGCCATCGCGCAATGGAAAACCGACAACTATCTTCCCTCGCGCACGGAAACCGTGCTGCGCCTGGTCCTTCCGTTCTATAGCCTGTATCACAACGTGAAATGGGACCCCGGCTATCGCCTGCAGGCCGGTGACATCGCCTGGGACGCGGCGGCGCTGGCCATCACCGTGGCGGGCATCGCCCTCACCGC
Organism: Bordetella sp. H567; assembly: GCF_001704295.1. Taxonomy (NCBI): domain Bacteria; kingdom Pseudomonadati; phylum Pseudomonadota; class Betaproteobacteria; order Burkholderiales; family Alcaligenaceae; genus Bordetella; species Bordetella sp. H567. Next base: position 2,290,774 of record NZ_CP012334.1, on the reverse strand, counting down.
CGGCGGCGGCAGCGCCGGCGTCGTGGCGGCGCATGCATCCATGCGCACCGTGGCGGCGCAGGGCATCAAGGCGATGGTGAAGGCAGGCATGCGGACGGTGGTGCAGCAGTTTCACATCAGGGCCCTGATGCTGGGCGGCGCGCGCGAGCTCGCGGATTTCGTGCTGCCCGTATTTTCAGTGGGAAAGCTGCTAAAGAGCGCCGCCCACGTCACGCCGCTGGCCACGCAGGCCTTGAAGGCCGCCACACGCAGCGCCGGTGCCGCGCTGCGCGCGGCCGATGCCCGGCTGCTGCTGGACGGCATCTACGAAGTGCTGGCGCGCACCGGCCCGGCGCATCGGAATCTGACCGCGACGACCATCCGCCAGAGCCTGGAAAAAGCGGCCCGCCGCCCGGTGCCCATGCGCGTATACCGCGGCCCGAGCGGCGGCCCGGACCGCGATATGCTGCGTACCCCGATCAGTCCGGATGCTTCCGTGGACGACATCCTGGCCGCAACCATCCGCCACAAGGCCTGCGCCGGCGGCAGCCCGGCCCACGTCCTGTCGCTGAGCGCCAACCGGCCCGTGTCCGTGCATACGGACGGGGCCCCACCGCACCCGCACATCCTCACCATCGATACATCGGCCGCGCCGGGCCGATTCCGCACCATCGAGGACATCCTGCTCAACGACGGCCCACGCCTGGTGCAGCAAGGCAAGATACCGAGCGGGACCCTGCGCGCCGCCATCATGCGCAGCCTGGAAAACCAGGAGGAAGAAATCTTCTACATCGGCGGCAGCATCCCGGATGCCCTGGTCGTCGGCCGGCAGCCCGTGCTGGCGGACGGCGCGGAATCCAGCGCTACGGTTGCATGACGGGTTCGGCTTGCGCCAGCGCGCCGCCCAGCGGCGCGGCGCCCTCCCCGTCGAACAGACCGTTCGCCAGCTCCAGTATCCGCGCCGCGGATTCCGCGCCCACCGATGCGCCCGCCAGCGACAGGTATTTGCGTTCGATCTCCGCGTGCGGCATGGGGTTCTCCGGCATGCCCAAGGAATAATCCACCCGGCGTGCATAGCTGCGGCCACCGCGCACGATCAGGGTGACGCGCCCGCCGTAGATCTCCGGATAGGCACGGTCGATATCGGCATCGATCTCGATGTCGACGCGCCGCGACAGCGCGACGACACGCGGCTCGACGATGCGCGCGGGCGTGAACTGCTCCAGATAGGCCTGGCCGTCCATCAGCGCCACGGCAATGTTGTAGCGCAGGCTCATCTGGGCGTTCAGGACCGAATCGGCGCGATAGTCGAAGCCGGTCTGGGTGTTCACCACGGAAGGAATGCCGGCGACGATGCGCTCGATATCGTCGATCGCGATGCGATGTTCGCGCATCAGGTCCAGGGCCGCATCCACGCAGGCGTGGTTGCTGCCGCAGCACGCATGCGGCTTGAAGCAGGTCGCGTCGGTATGCCATGTGGAGCCCAGTCCCTGCGTGATCATGCCGGGGCGCGGACTGTCGGACATGCCGAACAGGAAGCTGCCGTCCTCCGCTTCCAGGATGAAGCGCGGCCCGGCGAAGCCGCGTGCGGCCAGCAGCGCGGCTGCCACCCCGGCCTGCGCGGAACGTCCGGGATGCATGCGCTTGCTCATGCCGCCGTCGGCCGTGAACGCCCACAGCCCGGCCGATTGCGTGCCCGCCAGGCCGAGCGCGCTGGCCGTTGTGGAAGCATCCAGGCCCAGGATCACGCTGGCCGCCGCGGCGGCGGCGAAGGTGCCTGTCGTGCCGGTCAGATGCCAGCCGCGCATGCGCGTACGGCCGGGATTCGCGGCCTGGCTGACGCGGTTCATCGTCTCGTAGCCCGCCGCCATGGCGGTCAGCAGCGTGGCGCCGTCCACGCCTTCGCGCTCGCCCAGCGCCAGCACCACGGGCAGCACGACAGCGCCCGGGTGGATCTTGGCCCGGCTATGGTCGTCGAAGTCGAAGCCGTGGATGGCGGTGCCCGCCGCCAGCACGCTGTTGTCCACCGCCACGCGCGCCTGGCCGCCCCACAGCGCGGCCTCCGGGGGGCCCTGGCGATCCCGCGCGTACTCGCGCATGATGCGGCCCCAGGGCGTCGCCAGGCCATACAGGCCGCAGCCCAGCCCATCCACCAGCGCCTTGCGCAGTACGTCACGCGTCCGCCCCGGGATGGCGGCCGGCGTCAGGCCGGCGATGAACTCGGCCAGCGCCATCGTGATGCCGCGATGCTCGTGCGACAACGCTTTCCATGATTGCAGATCGTCCATGGGATTTCCTCCAGTCGGGATCGCCCCTAGTCGGCCTTCGCGCCGGACGCGCGGGCCACTTCGCCCCAGCGCACCAGCTCCGTCTTCATGAACTGGCCGAAGGCCTCCGGCGAGGGCTGCGTGAAGGGCTCGATGCCCAGCTTGGCCAGGCTGGCCTTGACATCAGGGGACTGCACCGTCTGGACCAGCGCCTTGTACAGCTTGTCGACAACCGGCTTGGGCGTCTTGGCGGGCGCCATGACGGCGAACCAGTTGAAGGCCAGCACCGTGGGCAGGCCGCCCTCCGCCGACGTGGGCACGTCCTTCATGACATCCGCACGGTGGGTATTGGTCACGGCGATGGCCCGCAGCTTGCCTTCGCTGACCATCGTGTACAGCGCGGGCAGGTCGACGATGATGCCGTCCACGTGGCCGCCCACGGCGTCGGTAATGGCCGGCCCGGCGCCCTTGTACGGCACGTGCACGATGCGGCCCTTCGAGGCGATCTTCAGCAGTTCGATCGCCAGGTGCGGCAGGCCTCCGTTGCCCGACGAAGAGAACGTCACGTCCCGGGTCTTGGAGAGGGCAACCAGTTCGGGCAGGGTCTCCGCGGGCACCTTGGGATTGACGGCGATCAATTCGGGTGTCTGCGCCACCGTGGTGATGCCGACCAGGTCCTTGAGCGGATCGAACGGCATATTGCTGTACGTGTGCGGGCTGATGGCCAGCGGGCTGGCGCTGCCCAGCGTGATGGTGTAGCCGTCCGGCGCGGAGCGTGCCACGTAGTCGGTGCCGATGATGGCGTTGGCGCCCGGGCGGTTCTCGACCACCACGCTGGCGCCGATGAACTCGCTGAACTTGGGGGCGAGAATGCGGGCGACGATGTCGTTGGATCCGCCGGGTGGAAAGCCGACCACCAGATGAATGGGCCGCGACGGGAAGTCGTCTTGGCCGGCGGCCGTGGCCGTGGCGGGCAAGGCGGCGGCGAGCGCCGTGGCGGTGATGAGGGTAGCCAGGGGCTTGAACAAACGCAGCATGTGAGTCTCCTTGAGGTACGCTTCGCTTCCATCGACGGCGCCGGTCGACCCGGCGCCGCGTGGACATTCTTCTTGTTTTCGTGCGCGACGTGCGGGTACGCGATCAGCCCGCGGGTGCCAGCAGGCGCATGAGCGCGCCGACATCGCGGCAGGCCTCGATATTCGCCACCTGTTCGGCCACCTGCGCCGCGCGGGCCGCACCCAGCACCGGCGTTGCCAGGCTGTCGAACTTGGCACGCAATTCCTCATCGGACATCGGATTCTGGATCGATCCCTTGGGGTAATCCACCTGGGACCGGTAAGTGGCGCCGTCATCCATCTCCATCGTCATCGCGCAGGAGACGCCGCGCGGCAGACTGGCGTCCACGCTGATCTCCACCATCTCCGACAGCTTCCGCAGCATGGGTTCCTTCAACCGCGCGTTGTTGTACTGCGGAAACAGCGCCTGCCCGTCGGTCAGCGCCACCGCCACCGAATACGGCAGGCTGACCTGCGCCTCGTGGTACGTGGAGGGATGGGCGTTCTGGTGATACAGCGCCCAGTCCGGATGCCGGCCCATGCGGATGCGCTTGACGCGGCTCAGGTCGGGCGCGTGCTTGCGGCGGATCTCCAGGGCGCAATCGATGGCGTTGTGGATGGGACGCGCGCAGGAATAGGGTTTGAACTCGATGTCCAGCAGATAGGGCTGGTCCAGGTCCTTCACCAGCTGGCCCGGGTCGTTGCTGTCGGTGAAGGCCTTCAGGAAGCCGCGTTCGCCTTCGAAGATGGTTGCCGCGCCGGTGAACCCCAGCTGCGCCATCAGCGATGCCGTCACGCCGCTGCGCGAGGCCGGGCCGGGATTGAATCGCTTCTGCATCGAGGGCCCGTACATCTCCATCAGGCCACCGGACTGCGCGCCGGCCAGCCCCAGCGCCGACACGATCTGTTCGGGCGGCAGTCCCAGCAGGCAGGCCGAGGCGATCGTGGCGCCGAAGATGCCGCAGGTGGGCGTGGTGTGATAGCCCCGGTTGCGCAAGGAATTGTTGGCCGCCTTGCTGACGCGCTCCATCATTTCGCAGCCGGCGGCCAGTGCCGCCAGCAGGGCCTTGCCGTCGGCCTTCTGCCGTTCGGCGGTGGCCAGGGCGGCGGAATAGACGGGCGGACTGAAGTGGAACAGCGCCAGCACGTCGATATCGTCCAGCTCGACGCTGTGCGATGAAATGGCGTTGGCCAGGGCCGCCTGCATGGCGGGCACTCGCGTGCCTTCGCCGATCAGCGTGGCTTCGGGATGGCCGCCACTGGATTGGGCGAAACGGCGCGCGACCTCGCCGCTGCCGGTCTGGCTGCCCGCCACGGCCACGCCCAGGTAGTCCAGCAGCAGCCGCTTCACCGCCTTGCGGTTGGCGTCGGGCAAGGGCTTGTCGCCGAAGGCGGAAAAATGATCGGCAAGTTGTTCGGAAAGCGTCTTGGGCATGATGTTCCTGTCGAGACGTTGATGAATGGGTCTGTGTTGAAGAAAGGGATTTGTGGCACGGGCCGGCGGTGGCGGGCCCCGGCGCGGTGCGCCGACGGGCTTGTCATCCCGTCGCGCCCGGCTTGGCCAGCAGGTCTATGAGGGGACGCACGTCGTCCATGGTTTCCAGCGTGTCGCACAGGCGCACAAGCTGCTCGATGTCGGCGGGCGCCAGGCAGGACTCCACTACGTTGCGGAATTTGTATTCCACGTCGCGCGGCTGCAAGGGGTTTTCCGGACTGCCGCGGCGGTTCAGGATCTGCTGGGTGAAAGCGCGGCCGTCGCGCGTGCGCACGGCGACGATGGCGGCATGGCGGAAGGCGGGCCCCATGGCGTTGATCTCCGCGTCCGACCGCGCATGGATGCGCTTGATGAAGTCCAGTAGCCGTGGATCGGCCAGTCTATCCTGCCGGTACTGGCTGACGAAGGCCACGCCGTCGTGCGCGATGACCGCCAGCCCGTAGTACAGGTTCATCTGCGCCGCTGTCACGCCCTGCGCCTTGTAGTCCCAGGCGCAGTGCACGAAGGTCATCTCGCTGACGCCGACGTCCACGGATTCGATGTCGTCCGGCGCCAGCCGGTTTTCCCGCATGATCTGCGCCAGCGCGTCCAGCGCCGAATGGATGCTGGTCACGCTGGCATGCGGCTTGTAGCCCACCTTGGCCGTCTCCCAGTCGCTGCCCAGACCCTCGGTCAGCCGCGCGGCATTGGGCGAATCCGAATACGCCACCAGGTAGCCGCCGTAGCTGGCTTCCAGCACGTCGGTGATGCCGGTGAAATCCCGCGCCGCCAGCTGCGCCGAATACACGCCGCTCTGCGCCGCCCGGCCGGCATGCAAGCGCTTGACCATCGCGCCTTCCTGCGCGGCCATCAGGCCGCCGGCCTGCGAGCCCACGATGCCCAGCGCATGCTGCATGCGGCCGGCGTCCAGTCCCAGGCTCTTGCCCGCGCAGGCGGCGCCGACGAACACGCCGGACGAGCCCTGCGGATGAAAGCCGCGAAAGAACAAGCCCATGGTCGCGGCATTGCCGACGCGGATGCCGACTTCGTAGCCCGTTGCCATCGCCGTGATGACGTCGCGGCCGCTCCAGCCGCCGTCGCGCTCGGCGTAGGCCAGGGCAATCGGCAAGGCGATGGAGCCCGGATGCAGGATGGATTCCTTGTGGATGTCGTCCAGCTCGAAGGCGTGGCCCGCCGTGGCATTGACGAGTACCGCGTTGGCCACCGACGTGCGGCGGCCCGTGCCCATGACGGCGGCGACGGGAGCGGCGCGCTCCTCCTCGACCATGTCGGCCACTTTACGCGTCCATGGCAAGGTGGCGCCGTACAGGCAGCAGGCGATGCTGTCGAGCGTGCTGGTCTTGATGCGCTGGATCACTTCGGCCGGCAGGTCTTCGTAGCGGACTGATGCGGCGAAGGCGGCGAGGTCACGAGTGGCATGATCGAGCAACGGCGGTTTGGAACTGCTCATGGAAGAAATCTCCTGTTCATTAGTCGATATGCGTGCCCGATGCGGCGATGGCCTTGGCCCAACTGGCCGCCTGCTGGTCCAGGAAGACCTGGGTCGGCTGCGGGCCCTCATTGATGATGCTGACGCCGGCGTTGCGCAGCTTCTGCTGCAGGTCGGGGGATTTCAGGGCCTGGTCGAATTTCTCCGCCAGCGTCTTCACGATGGAATCGGGCAGTTTGGCCGGACCGAGCAGCATGTACCAGGTGGTCACCGAATAGCCCTCGACGCCCTCTTCCGCCAGCGTGGGAACGTCCGGCGCGATGGGCGAGCGCTTGCCGCCCGTCTGGCCCAGCGCGCGCAGCCGGTTGTCGCGGATATAGGGCATGCTTTCGGAGATCGGCAGCATGGTGACGTCCACGCGCTTGCCCAGCATGTCGGCCATGGCCGCGCCGCCGCCCTTGTAGGGCACGTGCAGGTATTGCAGTCCCGCCATGGACTTCAGCACTTCCATGGCCAGGTGCGAGGAACTGCCGTTGCCCGAGCTGGCGAAGCGGATGGCATCGGGCTTCTCCTTGCCGGCCGCCACCAGTTCCTTGATGTCGTGGATGGGAAGATCCGGCCGCACCATCAGCATCAGCGGCGCCTCGCCAACCAGGGCGATGGGCTTGAAGTCGCTCAGTTTGTATTCCACCTTGCGGTAAAGGCTGGGATTGATGGCGATTCCGGGCGTACTGAACAGCACCGTATAGCCGTCGGGCGGTGCCGAGGCCGTGGCGTCGAAAGCCAGGTTGCCGCCCGCCCCGGGCCGGTTCTCCACGACGAAGGTGTAGCCCGACATTTCGCCGACCTTCTGCGTCACCATGCGGGCGACGATATCGGCGCTGCCGCCGGCGGGAAAGGCCACCAGCGTGCGGATGGGGCGCGAGGGATAGGTATCGGCGTGGGCAGCCTGGGTCATGGCGCAGGCCAGCAGCGCGCCGGCCACCAGCGATCTTGTCGGTGTCATTCCTGTCTCCTTCTTTGTTATGGAACGGATGGCGCCTGCGCGCCATCCCCTATTCGGACGGCGCAACGTCCAGCCGCACCGCGATATCGCGCAGCTCGGGCGACACGGCGGGATAGCGGTGCATGACCAGGGGATCGTGTCCCGGCACGATGTGCGCGGGCGTGTCGGCCAGGCGCGCCAGCGCGTCATAGCCCTCGACGGCCTGGCCGACGTGGAACACCGTGGTGAATACGCGGCGCTTTTCGAAGTGCTCGTAGAAGTGGCTGGTGTCGGACGCCAGCACCACCCAGCCGCGCCGCGTATGCACGCGCACGCATTGCAGGCCATGCGTGTGGCCGCCGATGTGATGCACGCTCAAGCCGGGCGCGAGCTCGGCGTCGCCGGCGTGGAACACCACGCGATCCTTGTAGACCAGGCGCACCATGCCGGTGACCTCGTCCACCTCGTAGCCGTGGTTGAACTGCCGATGGCGCATGTGCCGGCCCGTGGCGTAGGCCATCTCCGCATCCTGCAGGTGAAACCGTGCGGCGGCGAAGGTGTCGAAGGTGCCGACGTGGTCGTAGTGCAGATGGGTGATGATCACGTCGCGCACCTGGGCCGCGTCCACGCCCAGCAGCGCCAGGCCTTCCCCGGGGGTGCGCAGCAGCGTGCGTCCGCGCTTGCGCGCGACTTCCGCGCCGAAGCCGGTATCGACCACGAACTCGCGGCCGTCGCCGCGCACCAGCCACACGTAATAGTCCATGGGCATGGGAGCGTCGTGCGGGTCGCCGCCGACGAAGTGGTTCTGGCGTCGGCCTTCACGCGTGGCGTAGCGGATGGCGTAGACCTCGTATTGCGGCAAGGCGGCGGAAGACTCGGGGTGGGTGGTGGTCATGGATGTGCGGCGTTGAGCGTGGAGGAAACAGGCATGGCGGCGGCAGATAGCAGCGTGGCGAGCGCGGCTGGCGACGGTACGTCCTGCGGCGCGACACCACCGGCTGGCGCAATGCCCGCCGGCGAAGCGCCGGCCCGAGCCGCGGCGGACGGCGACGTGCCGGAGGAAGCTGCGCCGGCCAGCGAGGTGCCGGAGGAAACCGCACCGGACGGCAACGTGCCCTCCGGACGCGCTCCGTCCAGCGCCAGCACGACATCCAGAATGCGCGCGCGGTCCGCGCCGTAGATGGGTGTGGCGACCTGGTCGAACTTGCGCGCGATGTCCTGGCGCGACATGGGGTTCTCCGGCTCGCCCCGCGCATGGTCCAGCGCGTGGCGCAGCACGCGGCCGTCCGCCAGCGTCACCGTCACCAGCGCGGGGCGGCGGTCGGGGTAACCGGCATCCAGCGCGGGATCGGCATTGACCGACGTCCTTGCCATGAGCCCGCGTATACGTTCGTCGGCCAGCATGGCGTCCGTATAGCGGGCCGGCGCCGCGTCGCCCGCCACCAGCATGGCGGCGATCGAGAACGCGATGGAGAACTGCGCCTGGTCGGCGTTGCGCGGCGGTTCGATCGCGGCGGCGCGTGTGACGGTATCGACGTTGACGTCGATATGCGCGACCGCCGCGGGGTCCATGCCCTGCATCGCGGCGGCGGCGGCGTCGACAGGCGCATGATTGCCGCGGCAGCCTCCGTGCGCCTTCAGATAGGTTTCGTCAATACTCCAGCGCGCGCCCAGGTCCCGGGCGGCCTGCCGGGCCTCCGCCACCGCGTCCGCCGGTCCGGCGAAGGCCGGCAGGAATCCGGTTTCGAAGATGTCCGGTGCGCCGGTCGCGCCCTGCGCCGCATACAAGGCTGCCAGCAGGCCGCCCTCGCTGCTGCGGCCGACCTGCAGCGGCTGGCTGTCCGCGCTCTTGAGCGCGGCCTTCAGCCCCGCGCCGTGGCTGCATGCGATGGCCACCGCGTGAGCGGCGCGCTCCGCGGGCAGGTCCAGCAAGGTCGCCGCCGCGGCCGCCGTCGCGGGCGCCGCCAGGATCGCGGTGCTCTGGAAGCCGCGCCGCACCGTGGCCGGATAGATGGCGCGGCCCAGCCGCAGGAAGACCTCGTAGCCATTGGCGATGGCCGCCACCAGCATGCGGCCCGTGGCGCCGCGCGCGGCGGCCAGCGTCAGCGCGGCCGGGATCAGGGCCGAAGACGGATGTCCGCCGGTATAGCGCGAGCCATCCTCGAAATACGTCGAATGCGACAGGGCGCTGTTGATAATGACCGCGTCGCGCAGGCAACGCCGCTGCGGCGTGCCCCAGATGCCGCAAGCGCCGGGCTCCGGCAGCAGGCGCAGCGGACCTTCGTGGTTGCCCGCCAGCACGCCGCTGCACGCGGCCGCCAGCACATCCAGCACGCGCAGTTTCACGGCATCGGCGACATCCGCCGGCAGGCCATCGTAGCGCGAGCGCGCGATGAAGCGGCCGAGTTCGACGGCAAGGGTATCGGTGCCTTGGTGGCTCATCATGCGTTCCCGGGGCCTGTTAGCGCTAGTCCATCTTCAGGCCAATGGACTGGATGACCGCGTGCCATTTGTCCACCTCGGCACGCACCTTGGCGTTGGCGTCGGCCGCGCTGTCGCCGATGACCTCGGCGCCCTGCTCCGCGAAGAATGCCTGGATGTCCGGCGACTTCAGCACCGCGACCACGTCGGCGTTGAGCTTCGCGATAACGGCCGGCGGCGTTCCCGCCGGCGCGAACAGCCCATACCAGGTATCCGCCTCGTAGCCCTTCAGGCCGCTTTCCGACAGCGTGGGGATATCGCGCAGCATGGCCGGCCGCGTCGCGCTGGTCGTTGCCAGGCCGATCAGCTTGCCCGACTTGATGTACGGCAGCACTACCGGCGCGTTGGCGATCATCATCTGCACCTGTCCGCCCAACAGGTCCGTCATGGCGGGGCCGCTGCCCTTGTAGGGCACATGCGTGATGGAAACCCCGGCCATGCTTTTGAAGATTTCCGCGGCCAGGTGCGGCGGCGTGCCGTTGCCCGGAGAAGCGTAATTGAGCGTGCCCGGCTTGGCCTTGGCCATGGCGATGAGTTCCTGCACCGAGCGCGCCCGCACGCCGGGGTTCAGCACCAGGACATTGGGCGTGTTCGCCACCATCGTGATGGCGGTGAAATCGCGCGTCGCGTCATACGGCAGATTGCGGTACAGGCTCTGGTTGATGGCATGGGTGCCGACCGTGCCCAGAACGATGGTGTAGCCGTCCGCGGGCGCCCGCGCGGCGGCCTCCGTGCCGATATTGCCGCCGGCGCCGGCGCGGTTTTCAATGACGACGGGCTGCTTCCATTTTTCGCCAAGCTTCTGCGCCATCGGGCGTGCGAGGATGTCCGTACCGCCGCCGGGCGGAAACGGTACGATCAGCTTCACCGGCCGGTCTGGAAAATTCGCGGCTGCGTCCGCGCCGGCCGCGGCGCACACGGGGCCGGCCAGCAATGCCGCGGCGGCCGCGAAAGCCAGCGGCGCCCAGATCCGCGTCCCCTTGTCCGCCGTCCCCTTGTCCTTATCGTTCATGTCTCAGCTCCATGGCCGTTGGTGTTCACGCCTGCAATTCCTTCCGACTGCTCTCGTCCGCCTGCCGCCGATGGATGCGCTCATCCACGCTAAGCGCCACCATCCAGGCATCGCGCAGCGCGGCCAGGAAGTCGCCTGGGACATTGCAATCGCCGATGCGGGCGTGCGGGATGCCGGTGGCCTCCACCGCCGGCAACACAGCCAGGTTCGGCCGCGGCCCCGTGGCGAACACCAGCATGTCGCCGGCCGCGATGCGCCGCGGCGCCTCGTCCTGTACCTGGATCTCCAGCGTCTCGCCCTCCGCCTTCAGGATGCGGCAGCGGGTGAGCAGCGTCACGCCGTCGGCGGCCAGGCGCTCCACCAGTTCGAATTTGTTGTTGCGCGCCATGCCGTTGGCAATGCCCGCCTGGATTTCCAGCACGGTGACCCGCGCGCCACGCACGCGCAGCGCATCCGCGGTTTCCGCCCCGACCATGCCGCCGCCCACGATGGTCACGCGAGTGCCCTTCGGCAGCGCGTCCAGATCGGCCAGCACCTCCCAGGCATGCCGCACGCGCACCGTGGACGCCAGCGCGCCGACATCCAATGGGGGCGCGGCGGGACGCGAACCCGTCGCCACGACGATGTAGTCCGGCGCGAAGTCGCGGATGGCGCCCTCGTCCGCGGCCACGCCCAGTCGAACAGGAATGCCCATGCGCTGCACGGTCCCCCAGCGATAGCTCCACACGGGTTCGACTTCCTGCTTGTCGGGTGAGGCCGTGGCCAGCGGCATCTGCCCACCGGGCCGGTCCCCGCTTTCCCAGACCTCCACCACGTGGCCGCGGCCCTTCAGCACGCGCGCCGCCTCGATGCCGGCGACGCCGGCACCCAGCACCAGCACCCGGGCACGCGGCCCGGCCGGTGGCGCGAACAGCTGCGGCTCCGCGTATTCCAGGCGTTCGAATTCCGTGCCCATCATCGGGTTCTGCACACAGGCCACGTCCTTTTCCAGCGTCAGCCGCTCGAAGCAGACATTGCAGGCGATACAGGCGCGGATGGGCGCGTCGATACGGCCGAAGGCCTTTGCCGTCCAATGCGGGTCGGCATACAGGGCGCGGCCAATGGATACGAAATCCGCGGCGCCGCTGGCCAGTACCTGTTCCGCATCCTCCGGCTGGACCATGCGACCGGCCACGAACACCGGGATGCCCACGGCCTGCTTGATGGGCCGCGCCGTGTCGGCCAGGCAGCCGCGCGGAAACGACGGCGGCTGGATGCAGAACTTGGACAGCTGCGGGCTTTCATTGCTGCCGCCGGACAGATCGATCGCGTCGGCACCCGCGTGCTCCACGGCCCGCGCCAGCGCGATGATCTCGTCCTCCCCGTAGCCGCCGTCGGCGAACTCGCTGGCGCTCAGGCGTATCCCCAGGCGCAGGTCCGGCAAGGCGTCGCGCATGCGGCCGATGGTCTCCAGCAGGAAACGCATGCGGTTCTCGATCGAGCCGCCGTAGGCGTCGTCGCGCCGGTTGATGCGCGGACTGAAGAACTGCTGGAAGAGATAGCCGTTGGCGGCATGGATCTCCACGCCGTCATAGCCGGCCAGCCACAGGCGCCGCGCCGCCGCCACGAACAGCGTCTGGATCTCCGCGATCTCGGCAATGGACAGCGGCCGCACCGTATCGCCGGTATTGGGATTGGCCCATGGCGACGGCCCGACCGGCTCCATGTTCAGCACCGAGCGGCGCAGCAGCGCGCCTCGGTGGTTCAGCTGGCCGAATACCGCGCAATCGTGGCGCTTGATCGCCTCCACGATGCTGGCCAGGCCGGGAATGAAGCGGTCGTGATAGCAGCACAGCGAATTGTTGTGCGGGCGCGCCTGCTCGGTCACGACCATCGCTTCGGTCATGATCATGCCCACGCCGCCGCGTGCCCGCTCTTCGTAGTACTGTTTGTCGCGTTCGGTGGAAAGGCCGTCCGTGGTGCTGTAGTTGGTGCCCATGGGCGCCATCACCACGCGATTCTTCAGGCGCAATCCGCCTATCAGCCCGGGCTGTTGCAGCAGCATTCGGCTTGTCTCCTTGTCGACTTCGAATGAATCGCCTCAGCGGCGCGGTGCGACGTCCAGGCGCACGGCGATGCCGTCCAGGCCCGGCCCCGCGCTGGGGTAGCGCTCCATCACCAGCGGGTCGTGCCCGGGCACGACGTGGTCCGGCGACGCCGCCAGGGCCTTCAGGCGCCGATAACCCTGCAGCACGTCGCCCACGCTGTAGACCAGCGGAAATACGCGATCCTGCTCGAAGTGCTCGTAGTAATGGCTGGCGTCCGAAGCCAGCACCACCCAGCCCCGCGTCGTATGCACCCGCACGGCCTGCAGCCCATCGGTATGGCCGCCGATGCGGTGCACGCTGATGCCTGGCGCGATTGCCGCGTCGCCATCGTGAAAGACCACCCGGTCGCCATAGACCAGGCGCACCATGCCGCATACGTGGTCGGGCTCGTAGGCGCGATTCAGCATGCCGCAGCACATATGTCTACCCGTGGCGAAGGCCATCTCGCTATCCTGCAGATGGAATCGTGCGTTCGGATAGTCCGCGAGCGTGCCCGCGTGGTCGTTGTGCAAGTGCGTGATGACGATGTCGCCGACGTCGCCGGCCTGCACGCCCAATCGTTCCAGCGCCTGCGCCGGATGGCACAACAGGGTGCGGTGCCGCTTGTCGGCCATGTCCTGAGCAAAGCCTGTATCCACCAGGACGATGCGCTGCGCATCGCGGATGAGCCACACGTAGTAATCCATCGGCATCGGCGCATCGTGCGGATCACCACCCAGGAAGTTGGCGACGCGCTGCGCCGGGCGCGTCGCGTACTTCACGGCGAACACGTCGTAGGCGGGCAGGCCGGCAGCATCTTCGGCTGCACGAGCGTCCGGGGACGCGAAGGCGCCTGTGGCGGGATGCGGCTGCGGCATGGAACATCGGTCTCCGTGCGGGACGCGCTCTTTCGGCTTGGGCGGGCGCCCGCGCCGCAGAGGCGTGCTGTTGTGATGCAGAGCAGTCTAATTTCAGCTGCCAGACCGATCAATTGGCTAGAATTACAAACACTGATGAACCAGGTTCATGAATCAATATGGAAAACCTGAACGCCTTGCGCGTGTTCGCCAAGGTCGCCGAGACGCGCAGCTTCACCGACGCCGCCAAGCATCTGGGCCTGACCTCTTCCGCGGTCAGCAAGGCCATCACGCGGTTGGAACAGGAACTGGGCCTGCGCCTGCTGCACCGGACGACGCGTTCGGTGGGCCTGACCAACGACGGCGCGAGTTTTTTCGAACGCTGCCAACAGATACTCGCGGATGTCGAGGACGCCGAGAACTCGCTGAACCGTTCGCGCGCGGCCCCGCACGGACGCCTGCGTGTGCACATGCCGGTGGGATTTGGCCGCCGCGTCATCGTGCCGCACCTGAGCGGCTTCATCGAACGCTATCCCGACCTGGTGCTGGACGCGGAGCTGAGCGACCGCATGGTGGACCTGGCCTACGAAGGCATCGATGTCGCGGTGCAGATCGGCGAACTTGCCGATGCGCGCCTGATCGGACGGCGCTTGTGCAACCTGCGCTTCGTGGCTTGCGCCGCGCCGGAATACCTGGCGCGCCATGGCGAGCCCGCCACGCCCGATGACCTGGACGATCACCATTGCCTGGCCTATGTGCTGATGCATACGGGCCGCTACCGCGAATGGCAATTCATCAAGGACGGTCGCACCTTTGGCAGGACGGTGTCGGGACGGCTGAACATCAACAACGCGGAATCGCTGCTGGAAGCCGCGACGGCTGGCCTGGGCGTGGCGATGATCAGCAACTTCATCGCCGCCGATGCGCTGCGCGACGGACGGCTGCAGGCCATCCTGACCGACTATGTCGCGCTGGGCCCGCAAGTGTCCGCCGTCTATCTTCCAGGCAAGAATCTCTCGCCGAAGGTGCGCGCGTTCGTCGACTTCCTGACGGACCTGATCGCCAGCAATCCGCACTGGGACGAAGCGGGCGGCGGATTGCCCTATCGGGCCGCTACGTAGCTCGCTATACTGCCCCACGGCCCGCCATCAACGGAATGCCCTCTTGTCGACGCAGCGAACGACCCCTGCCCTGCCGAAGTCCCGCGCGCCGCGGGCCCAGAAGAACGGAAACACGCAAAAGGACGTGGCGCGGGAAGCCGGCGTGTCGCAAAGCGCGGTGTCGCGCGTGTTCGCGGGACGCGGGTACGTGGCCGCGGAGGTTCGCCAGCAGATCGAAAAAGCGGCGCGCAAGCTGGGTTATCTGCCGGACATGGCGGCGCGCTCGCTGGTCAAGGGGCGCTCGAATATCGTGGCGGTGGTCACCAGCAATATCACGCACCCGTTCGTGCCCCAGATGCTGGAAAAGATGACGCTGGCGATCCAGCGGCGGGGGCAGGAAGTGCTGCTGCTGAATTCGCCGCCCGGCCAGGATATCGACCGCCAGTTGCCGCTGGCGCTGCGCTACCGCGTCAAGGGCATCCTGATCGCCAACGTCAGCATCGGCGCCCGCATCGCGCGGCAGGTGCGGCAAAGCGGGACGCCTATCGTGATGGTGAACCGGTATGTCGAAGAGAAAGCGGTGCACGGGGTATCCTGCGACAACGTGCATGGCAGCCGGCTGGTGGCGTACGATTTCATTGCGGCGGGCAAGCGGCGTATCGCATATATCGGCGGCCTGCCGGATTCACCGACGAACGTGGTGCGGCGGGATGCGTTCCTGCAGGCGCTGCGTGAACAGGGCGTGACGCCGGAGGTGGTGCTGGAAGGGGCTTTCTCGCACGCCTGGGGCTATGAAGCCGCAGGCATCTTGCGCGAGCGGGACGTACCGGTGGATGCGGTGTTCTGCGGCGACGATATGGTGGCGATCGGGATGCTGGATGGATATCGCGGGATGCCGGGGGGATTGGGGTCAGCGCCTTCCATCGTTGGGTTCGACGATATTCCGAATGCCAGCTGGCCGCCTTACATGCTTACCACGTACAGCAATCCGCTGGACCGGATGATCGATGTTGCCTTGGACCTGCTGGAGCAGCCGGCGGATTTGACGCCGGTTCGGGAGGTGCTGCAGGGGGAGTTGGTGCGGCGGGGGTCGTTTTAGGTTGGGTGTTTCAGGGTTGCTGCTGGTGGGTGTATTGCTAATGCCGTCCGTCGGGGGTGAGGCCTGTTGGGGCCGGCCCGATCGGGCGGTCCGGCCCGCGGGGGCCGGACACCGCTGCGCTCACCTCGTCCGCCGGGCGTTCGGTGTTGGGGTTTTTCTTGACGGCGTCAGCGCCTCGGCTCCCTTCGGTATCCGCTTGCTCGCCCTCAACGGGCCGGCCCCAACAGGCCTCACCCCCGACGGACTCCGGTGTCTATCCATCACGTCCGCTGGCACGGTCTGTGTTCTTGGGCTTCGTGGGGGCTTGCGTTCTGCCGATGGAAGGTCTGGTCTTGCCCGTCGCTTCGCAGCCGCCCAGCGCGGCCACGAACCGCCTAGGGACTGTCAGGATTTTTGTGTTTGAGGCATTTGAACGTCGTCGTGTTTCTGACTCTCCAGGTTCATGCTACTTCAGTGATATGGGTCGGTGAAGCGTTCTGCATAGATGATGGCAAACTGGTTCATGGCCAACCTCCAGTCGTGCGTGGCGCAGCCCCAGGTGCCCGTGATATTGCGCAGGACTAACCACAATAACTTGGTTGCGGCGTCGTCACTGGGGAAGTGTCCACGGGTCTTTACCGATCGGCGCAATTGCGCATTCAAGCTCTCGATGGCATTGGTGGTGTAGATGATCTTTCGGATCGCCGGGGGAAACGTAAAGAACGGGATCACGCGGTCCCAGGCGCGATGCCAGGTCTGGGCGATGGTCGGATATCTTTGGCCCCAACTGCCTTGCTCGAACACTGCCAGCGCCGCTTGCGCAGCCTCCACGGTCGGTGCGGTATAGATCGGCCTGAGAGCCGCAGCCACTATCCGGCGCTCCTTCCAGCTCGCATATTCGACGCTACTGCGCATCAGATGCACGATGCACGTTTGCAGTGTGGTGCTTGGAAATACCGCGTTCAGCGCCTGCTCCATTCCCTTTAAGCCGTCGGTGACCGCGATCAGGATATCCAGCGTGCCCCGAGTCTTGAGTTCGTTGAACACCTTCATCCAGAACTTCGATCCCTCGGTCTGCTCGATCCACAGGCCCAGGATGTCACGAGTGCCGTCCGGCAGGATCGCCAGCGCCAGGTACACCGCCTTGTTGCGTACCACGCCATCTTCGCGGATCTTCACCCGCAACGCGTCGAAGAACACCACCGGATACATGGTCTCCAAAGGGCGGTTCTGCCAGGCGATCACCTCTTCCATAACCGCGTCGGTCACCGAACTGATGAACTCGGGCGAGACTTCCGTGCCGTACTGCTCAAGCAGAAAACCTTGGATCTCGCGCACCGTCATCCCCCGGGCGTACATGGCGATGATCTTGTCATCAAATCCCGTAAATCGACGCTTGTGCTTGGGAATCAGGATCGGCGCAAAACTGCCTTGCCGGTCCCGGGGAATGTCCACGCGTAGCGGCCCATCGTCGGTTATCACCGTCTTGCCACTGGTGCCGTTGCGATGGTTAGTGCTGCCTTCGGGCGGGTCCGTGCCGGCGCCATAGCCCAGGTGCTGGCCCATTTCCGCGCCCAGCGCCCGTTCGATCAGGGCCTTCTTGAACGCCATCGAAAGGTCCTGCACCGACTCCGGCGTCATCGGACCTTTGACGAACTCATCCATCAGATTTGCAGGAATCGATGGCAATTCCCTCGGAGGTGCCTTTTGCTTGGTAGCCATAATGTGCTCCTCTGGAGCAGCTATGTTAGGCCTCAAACACAAAATTTATGACACTCCCACCGCCTACGCGGTTTAGGCATGCAACGGTTGCTAGACGGCGACGGTCGCGAATACGCTGGCGGTTTTTGCATGCATAGGGTGCGTGCAATGCGCAGAAACTTTGCAGGCAGCGGATTTTGCAGGCAGCGATTTCCACTTCATTTCAGCAACGTCCACATGCCGGCAACCCCGGCATGCCACAACGGCGTAGGTCGCTTCGTGGCCGCGCTGGGCGGCCGCGAACGACGGGCGTGACAAGGTCTTCCACCAGCGAAAGCCAGCACCCACGAAGCGCAAGAACACAGATCGTGTCAGCGGATAGTGATTAAGGCACAACGGAGTCCGTCGGGGGTGAGGCCTGTCGGGGCCGGCCCGTTGAGGGCGAGCAAGCGGATACCGAAGGGAGCCGAGGCGCTGACCCCATCAAGAAAAACCCCAACACCAAACGCCCGGCGGACGAGGTGAGCGCAGCGGTGTCCGGCCCCCGCGGGCCGGACCGCCCGATCGGGCCGGCCCCGACAGGCCTCACCCCCGACGGACGGCATTAGCAATACACCCACCACAAGCCGCAACGCCGACGACCTACCGCCCCTCAACCCGCACCCGCGGATCCAGCACATCCCGCAACCCGTCGCCGATCAAGTTGAGCCCCAGCACCGTCATCGCCAAAACCCCACCCGGGAACAAGCAAATCCAAGGCGCATCCGGAATGAAATCGCGCCCGTCCGCGATAATGTTGCCCCAGGTAGGCGTAGGCGGCGGAGGCCCCACTCCGATGAAACTGAGCACGGCCTCCGCAAGTATCGATATCGCGAAGATAAAGGTCATCTGAACGATCAACGGCGCCAGGCTATTCATGGCAATGTGGCGCACCAGGATGCGGAAATGCCCCGCTCCGGCCACCTTCGCCGCCTGCACGAATTCCATCTGGACCAGCACCAGCGCCGCCGCCCGCATGATGCGCGCCGTACGGGGCGTATAGGTGATCACCAGCGCAATCACCACATTCATCTCCGACGGCCCCAGCACCGAAGACAGCGCAATGGCCAGCAGGATCCCGGGAAAGGCCATCAGCGCGTCCATCACCCGCATGAGGGGGTTCTCCAGCCGGCGAAAATAGCCGGCGCACAGGCCGATCGCCGTCCCCAACAACCCCGTGAATAACGTCACGAAAAAGCCGATGCGCAGCGACACCCGGCTGCCATACAGCATGCGGCTGAACACGTCCCGACCGAAACTGTCTGTTCCCATCCAGTGCGTGGCATTCGGCGCCCCCAGCCGATACCGGTAATCGTTGACCACCGGCGAATAAGGCGCCAACCACCCAGCCAGCAAGGACATCAACAGGATGACGGTCAGCAGTACCAGTCCCGTCATGAACAGCCGGTGCCCGCGCAACCGGACCACCATGCGCGAAGCGGCCACGCGCCGCCACCATCCGGGCGCGGTCCCCGCTCCCCCTGCGGTCAGTTCAACGGCCATGGCGCACCCTCGGATCGAAAACGGCGTAAAGCAGGTCGACGAGCAGATTGACGATCACCATGGCGCACGCGATCATCAGCAGGCCACCCTGTATCACCGGCAGATCGCGCCGCTGGATTGCGCCGATGACCAGCCGCCCCACGCCGGGAACGGAAAAAACCGATTCGATGATTACCGCCCCGCCGATCAGAATGCCCACGTTCACGCCGATCACGGTCAGCGTCGGCACGGCGATATTGACCAGCGCATGCCGGCCCACCACGGTACGCGGCGGCACACCCTTGGCGCGCGCGGTGCGGATGTAGTCCTGGCCCAGCACTTCCAGCATGCTGGAGCGCGTCATGCGCGCCAGCAATCCCAGCTGCGTCGCCGCCAGCGCGGCCGCCGGCAAGAACAGACTGTGCAGCCAGCCCAGCGGACTTTGCCCGAACGGAACGTATCCGCCCGTCGGAAACCAGCCCAGCTTTACGGAAAAAAGATAGATGCCGACCAACCCCAGCCAGAAATCCGGGAGCGACAGGCCCAGCATGGCAAGCGACATGGCCAGTTGATCCACCCAGGTATTGCGCCGCACGGCGGCCAGGATGCCTGTGCTCATGCCCACCGCCACGGTCATCAGCAGGGCCAGCAAAGTCAGCGACGCTGTCACCGGCAGGCGTTCCAGGATGGCCTCGGTCACGCCGCGGTTCAACAGCAGCGACCTCCCCAGGTCGCCGTGCAGCACGTTGACGTACCAGCGCCAAGCCTGGACATAGGCGGGTTGATCCAGGCCCAGTTCCGTGCGCAGGCGCGCCAGCTCGTGCGCGCTGGCCCCAGGCCCCGCGAGCTCCGCTGCCGCGTCGCCGGGAACGAGCCAGATCAGGCTGAGCGTCAGCAGGGACACCAGCACCAAGACCGGAATGGCGCTCAGCAATCGGCGCACCAGATACATCAGCATGCGAACTCCCTGGCGCGGGATCGCGGCGCGTCTAACCCGCCGCGGCTTGCCCGCGATCCTCGCTTAGTCGTACCAGACGTCCCACATGCGGGGAACGCGATGCGGCACGAAGTTCTTCAGGTTGGACCGCGCGGCCTCGAGTACGCCGATATCGCCCACCTTGATCGCGTACACCTGTTCGTAGACGATTTGCTGGATGGTGGCGAAGGCGGCCTTGCGGTCGGCCAGGTCGGGAGCGCTGTTCAGCTTTGCCACGGCGGCTTCCAGTCCGGCATCCTTGTGATGCTGCCAGTTCTGCTCGCCGGAGAACAGCACGGCCACGCCGTTCGGTCCTTCGTACGGCTCGATGCCCACCATGATGGGAAACAGGTTCCATCCCGCGGGCTTGTCGCGGGCGGCCAGCGTGGTGGGCCAGTCGGCGATGCGCAGCTTGACATTCATCCCGATAGCCTGCAACTGCTGCGTGGCGATGACGGCCGTATCGTTGTGGTTCTTGAAACCGTTGTCGGCGATGAAGGTGATTTCCTCGCCCTTGTAGCCGGACTCCTTCAGCAGCTTCTTGGCCAGATCCAGGTTGTGCTGGTTGTACAGGCTCTTGCCGACGTCGCCGGCGTAGTAAGGCGTGCCGGGATGCTGCCAGCCATGCGTCATGCGGTACAGGCCATCCGTCGAAATCGCCATGATTTCCTCATCGTCCAGAGCAGCCTGAATCGCCTGCCGCACCTTCAGGTTATCGGTGGGCGGTGCCCCGGCGTTCAGGATGATGGTCTGGAAGGCCCACGGCATCATCTCGTAGATCTTGATGTTGCTGTCGTTCTTCAGTCGCTTGGCCGCGGTGGGCGAAATGGCTTCCAGCACCTGCACCTCGTTGGTCTGCAGCGCCGACTCGCGCGCGCCGGCCTCGGGCATGAAGCGGAAGGTCACCGTATCGAAATACGCCGTCTTGCGCCCACCCAGGCCGTCGCGGCCCTTGTAGTTGGGATTGGCGGAATACGAATCGAAGCGCTTGAGTTTGACGTAGCTGTCCGGCTTGTATTCCACCAACTGGAAGGGGCCGGTGCCGATCACATTGATCTGGTTCGGGCCCTTGGCGGCCTCCTCGGCCGGATAGATGGCCACGGGCGCGCGCGGCGAGCCCAGGAATTCGATGAACCCCTGGAAGGGCTTCTTCATGAAGATCTTGATCGTGTAGTCGTCCACGATGTCGATATGGTCGACGAGCGACATGTTCTGCGCGCTGCCGCCGTAGCGGGCGTAGCGCTCCAGCGACGCCTTCACGTCGGGGGCCTTCATTTCCTTCATGTTGTGGAACAGGACACCCTTGCGCAGCTTGATCTCGTACGACAGGCTGTCCGGCGCCGCGGTATGGCTTTCCGCCAGTTCCGGGATGGTCTCGCCTTTGTCGTTGCGCGCGAACAGCGCTTCATAGATGTGCAGATTGATATTGCGGGCGGCCTGGGCGAAGGTGATCTGCGCGTCCAGGCTGGGCGGCTGTGCCTGCTGCGCCACCACCACGTCGCCGCCGCGCTTCTGGGCATGCGCCGGGGCGGCCGCCAGCACCAAAGCGGCCATGCACGTCGCGGCCAGCAAGCCGGCGCTCGGAAAGAATCGCTTCATATTCACTTCCCCTTGAGTAGTCTTAGGTGCGCCGGATCAGGTCGCGTAGTCCGGTTCCTGCTTGTCCAGCATGCGACGCCAGGCGTCCAGGTGCAGGCGCGCGTCGAAGCGCTCTCCCCATGGGCCGTTGTAGCGGTCGCGCAAGTTGTCGCCGATGCTTGCCAGCTTCATACCGGTGCCCATGGCGGTCATCTGGTACATGCAGGTGCGTTCGGCGATATAGAGTTCGTCGAAGGCCTCCGCCACGCTGGGGCCGACCACCGTGACGCCATGGTTTTTCATGATCAGGATGGTGCGTTCGCCCAGCACCTCGGCGATGCGGTCGCCTTCCTCGTCCCACAGCACGACGCCGTTGTGGACCTCGTCATAGGCCACACGGTCATAGAGCATGGCGCTGTTCTGGTGCACCAACTCCAGCCTGCCCTCTTCCAGCATGGACAGCGCGGTCAGATATTGCGGGTGCACGTGCAGGATGCAGCGGGCCTGCGGGTGCTTCAGATGCAGGCGTGCGTGAATGTGGAAGGCGACCTTGCGCAGTTCGCCGTCCCCGCGCAGGACGTTGCCCTGCAAATCGCAGACGATCAGGCTACTGGCCGTGATCTCGCTGTAGTGATAGCCGCGCGCGTTGATCAGGAACAGGTTGTCGGTGCCGGGCAGCATCATGCTGCAGTGGTTGGCGATCTGTTCGTTCATGCCCAGGCGGTTCATGGCCCGGAAGATGGCCGCCATGTCGCAGCGGATTTCCCATTCGCCGTCGACCATGCCGGCGGCCTGCGGCGGCACCGGCTGCGTTTTTGCGCTCATGTCCACTTCCCCTGCCGGCGACCGGAATCGGCCCCGATGTGACTACGTATGCACATCATGGTAGGGCGCCCCCACCGGGGGCGTCAACGGGAAAGCGCGTGGCTGCGGGTTTTACCTAGGGCTGGCGGCGAAGAAATCACCCAGCACGTCGGCGAGGCGGGCAGGCTCTTCGATGGGCGTTTGATGGCCGCCCGGCAACTCGGTGTAGGCCGCGCCCAGGATCGCGGCCAGCGCCTTGCCCTCCGCCGGCGTGGTGATCACGTCCTCTGTCGCCGATACGACGAGCGAAGGATAGGTCCACGGCGTACCGTCCTTGTCCGCCTGGAAAGACTCCAGCGCGTGCAGTTGCCGGTCCTGGTCCGCGAGCGATTGCGGGGCGGGATGATTCAGCAGCGCGGTCTTGAATGCCGCGATGTTTTCGGCGGACGCGAGCCATGCCTTGCCGGCCAGCCAGGGCAGCGCCGTGTTCACCTGCAGGTCCAGGTCCGCATCGGCCTGGCGCAGCGCCAGCAAGGTTCTCAAGGCCAGCAGCGTGGTCCTGCTGAATGAACGGGTCGAGTTGACAA
Source organism: Bordetella sp. H567 (assembly GCF_001704295.1). NCBI lineage: Bacteria > Pseudomonadati > Pseudomonadota > Betaproteobacteria > Burkholderiales > Alcaligenaceae > Bordetella > Bordetella sp. H567. Next base: position 2,267,803 of record NZ_CP012334.1, on the reverse strand, counting down.
TGGCGCAAGGCCCGCAGACATCCGGGAACCGCGCCAGCATGGTTTGCACGATGGCACCGCCCATGGACTGCCCCACCAGTCCGGGGCGGGTCAAGCCCAGATGGCGGATCAGGTCCGCCGTGTCGCCGGCCATGGTGTCGATGGTGAACGCCTTGCCCTCGTCCCGGGAACGTCCGACGGCGCGGTTATCGAGCGTGCCCACGGTATGGCGGGCAGCGAGCGACGGCACGACCGCATTCCAGAATGTTCGATCGCAGGTATAGCCGGCGACCAGCACAATAGGATCTCCGGCGCCCTGCATTTCATAGTGCATTTCGAGGTCGCCGATGCGCGCTGTGGATATGATGGTGGCTCCGGATCCGTGTCGGTATGAATGGACTAGATTGATAACGCGAAAGGCCGTGGGCCCACGCGTAATCTCTGGTATCCGGGATTATCCGCGCGCTTACGCCCGCCAGCGCGAGCGTTCCGTAATGCCATATTCCGGCATTCAATGGCAAATAAACGAACCACCAACGCGCCTGCGCGATGGCCAGTCATGGAAGGCCCGCATGCCGGGCGACATGCCGCGCGATTTATCCTCGTTTGCTGGAGGAACCGGATGCGGCGATCGTCACGAACCGATATTCACACCCTGCTTTTTTCATCGAAGAGAGACACGCCATGCCGCGACACACCGAACATGCCTCCGCCAGCTTGACTCGGCGGCAAGCCCTCCTATGGGCAGCCGCGACGCCCCTGCTATGGATCCGCCCCGCACTGGCCGGCGGCCACTTGCCCGCCCGCGACGGCGATGATGCCGCCGTCGGCACCGCGATCGATGCGGAATTTGCGCGGCTTGAACGGTCCCATCAGCGCCGACTGGGGCTCTATGCCCTGGAAACCGGCACCGGCCGGGAAATCGCCTACCGGGCGAACGAGCGCTTCGCCTTCTGCAGCACCTTCAAGGCCGTGCTCGCCGCGGCCACGCTGGCGCAGGATGCCGCCCAGCCGGGGCTGCTGGAACGACGCATCATCTATACGCAACACGATCTGGCTTCCTATTCCCCCGTCACGAAGGAACGCCTGGGCGGCGGCATGACGGTGGCCGAACTGTGCGCGGCGGCGGTGCAGTACAGCGACAACACCGCCGCCAATCTGCTGCTGCATCGCCTGGGCGGGCCCCGCGCGCTGACCGCCTATGCGCGCGATGTGGGCAACAAGAGCTTTCGCCTGGACCGCTACGAGACCGCACTGAACACCGCCATCCCCGGCGACGAGCGCGACACATCCACGCCGGCGGACATGGGCAGGATGCTGGAAGCGCTGGTTCTGGGCAACGCCTTGCCCGCCGAGGCGCGCACGCGGCTCAAGACATGGCTGCTGGGCAACAAGACGGGCGACCACCGCATCCGCGCGGCCGTGCCGGCCGGCTGGCAGGTGGCCGACAAAACCGGCACGGGAGACTACGGCAGCGCGAACGACTTCGGTATCGTCTGGCCGCCGGGCCGTCCGCCTATCGTGCTGGCGATATACACGGGTAGCCGGGACACGCATGCCAAGGCGGACGAAAGCCTGATCGCCGAAGCCGCGCGCATCGCGATAACACGATTGGCCTGACCGGTGTAACGACGGAATCTTCAGATTTTGACTTCCTACCGAACAATTGTGGTCAGCGGCGGCGCATGCCCGATTCGATTCACTCCGCGCCCGGAGCCGCCGCGATGCCCGGTCCGCGCATCACGTTCACGCCCAGCTTCGCCAGGATGCCGCGCGTCGCCTCGTCCGGCACGTCCTCCGCATACACCTGGATGCCCAGCGAGCGCGCGGTTTCCAACACCGACACCGCCAGTTGCTGGCTGCCCAGGCTGCGCGCCATGCCGGTGACGAAGCCGCCGCCCAGCTTCACATAGGCCAGCGACAGGCTGTGCAGCAGGCTGACCGCGCTGAGCTGCTGCGCCAGCCGCCGCACACCCACGTGGGCGCCGCAATCGTGCGCGATGCGGCACAGCTCCGCCACGGCGTCGCGCCGCTCCGCGACCGCGTGGGCGTCGACTTCCAGGTACAGCCGCGCGGCGAGCTGCTTGCGCTCGGCCAGCATGCGTTCGACCTGCAGCAGGAAATTGGGATGCGAGAGCGAAGGCATCGCGATGCGCACCGTCACGTCGCCTTCGTTCATCATCAGCCAGCTGACCGCCAGGCGCACCGCCTGGATATCGCATTCCGCCGTCAGGTCCAGGCGCGTCGCCGCCGGAATGAACAACTTGGCCGGGATGGGTTCCGGCGAACCCTGGCTGTGCAGCATCAAAGTGGATTCCTGGCGGATGACCGACCCGTCCAGCGCCAACAGAGGTTCCAGCGCCAGCGTGAAGCGCTGCCGCTCGATGCCGTCGGTAATGGCCTGGCGCCATGCCGACTCGCCGTGCGCGGACAAGGCCTGCGCTTCGTCGGTCGCCAGCTGCACGTGGTCGTCGCCCGCGCTTTCGCCGCGCATCAAGGCGAAATCCAGGCGTCCCAACAGATCGCCGACCTTGGCGCCGCGCTGGTAATCGGTCATGCCCAGCGCCCAGCGGCACAGCCCGCCCTCGCCCACCGGGATGCGCGCCTCGCGCAGTTCGTTGCGCAAGCGCTCGGCCACCAGCATGGCGGTCGGCGCGGCGCAGCCGGGCATCAGCAGCGCGAAGTCCGAACCGTTCAGCCGCGCGACCAGCGTATCGTTCAACTGGAACTGGTCCAGCAAGGCCGCCACGCGGCTGCCCAGGCCCGCCAGCCACTGGTCCACGAACTCACGCGGCATATGGCGGTTGATCGCCGCCAGATCGCGTTGGCGGGACACAAGCACATGGCCCGTTTCCGGCAGTGCCTGGCCATCCTTGGGCTTGCCAGCGCCCTTGTCCACCGCGCGCAGGAATTCATTGATGAAGTACTTGCGATTGGCCAGGCCGGTAACCGGATCCTGGTTGACCTCGATCTCCAGGGACTCGATGCGCGCCGTCTGTTCCTCCGTGGTGGCGCGCAGCTGTTCACGGGTCTGGTTCAGGGCTTCGGTGATACCCGACAATTCCGGCACCCGTGCCGTCAGCGCCCCGCCGAACTGGCCGCGGCCGATCGCCAGCATGTGTTCGCCGACCTCGGCCAGCAAGCGTTTTTCGATCCAGCGCACCAGGGCGAAGGCAAACAGGGCCCAGACCACGCCGGCCGCGACGATCACCAGGATCATCTGCACGCTGCTGGCCCAGAGCGTTTCCCAGGCATAGGTGTCGTTGGCGGTCAGCGTTACCTCGCCGATCTGGCGCCAGCCGTCGGTAACCACATGGCTGGCCGACTTGGCCGACAAAGGTACCAGGCGCTGGAACCAGTTCGGTACCGCGGTCGACGCGCTCTGGCCGCTACGTTCGATGATGGTCTTGCCCTGCGGGTCGGTCAGCCGCACCAGCGAAAAATGCCCGCCGTCGTACAAGGCCGACACCAGCAACTCCTGCGTCACGCGCGAACTGTTCGCCGGCTGGGACAGCGACAGCGCCAGCGATACGGCGGCGTCGCTGCTTTGCACCTGCAGCTGGCCCGCCAGGTAGTCCCGCGCCGCCGTCACGCTCAGCGCCAGGGTACCGAGCAGGATGATCGCGATGGCGATAGTGATACTGAGCAGTAGTTGTCGAAGTATGGACATAGTGGTTTCCTGCAATGCCTATTGCCGGATGCCTTCGCGCGCCATGCGCTGAAGCAGGTCGCGCCAGCGGCCGATTCGATCGACCGGTGCGGCATGTTTGCCGTCGACGTACACGCCGTCGGCATTGAAACTGAATACGGGGGTCAGATCCCGACGCTGGCTGGCGGGCAGGATATCGGATATCAGGCTATCCAGGACCAGCGGGACGGCATCGGCCGTCGAATAGTAGGCCAACACCATATGCGCGATCTGTTCGCTGCTTTCCGGACCGCCGATGCGCGCCCGGACATACACGAAGCGCAGCTTGCTGGTCGGCACCCCCAGCTTGATCAAGGAAAAATACTTGCCGATGACGAAGTCTTCGCAATCCCCGGCACCCTTGCCCAGGGCTTCCAGCGGCGTGGCCCAGTAGTCGGCCTGACCCCATATCGTCTGGTCTTCCGCCTGCATCAGGCGCCGGTTCCAGAAGTTGTTCACGCTGGACAGCTTGTCGGCCTCGGCTAGCGCGGCATCGTCCTGCAGCAATTGCAGCCACGCGGCGACCGCATGCGCGCCCTTGCCGCCGTAGCGGCTGGCGGCGACCTGCTCCAGCCGTGCGGAGTCCAGTTCCAACGCACCGCTGATTCCCCAGCCGAAAAGCAGGCAGAAGAAAGCCGCCCTGGCCAAGGCCAGGACGGCGCGTGATGCGGTCGGGTTAACCATGAAACATATTGTAAAGCCAACCCGGACCGCCCGCTTTCGAGGGCGGTCCGGCGACGGCAGGCTAGGGATTAGCTATGGCCATGCAGCTTACCCTTCTGGATCAGATCGTTGATGATGGCCTGGTCGTTCTGCAGGTTGCCACCGTTGGTCAGATCCACGCCGTGCAACACGATCTTCTGGTCGAAGGCCTGTTGCGCGGCGCCGCCCGTGGTGCTGACGTTGATGACCGTGTCGGTACCGCTCTTGGAGAAGTGCAGGTACTTGGACAGGTCGCCGTCGGCCGGGTTGTTCAGCAACTCATGCAGGTCCAGGACATCACCGCCGGCCGAGGCGGCACGGTTGTCGAAATCCATGATGGTATCCACCGCGGGGCTGGCCGTCGTGCCGCCGTCGTGCAGCGACCACTTGAAGGTGTCGCTGCCGTCGCCGCCGTACAACGTGTCGTTGCCCGCGCCGCCCACCAGGGTATCGTTGCCCGCATCGCCGTACAGGGTGTCGTTGCCGCCCTGGCCGTAGATGATGTCGTTGCCGTTGCCGCCGTGGATCGTATCGTTCCCGCCGCGCGTGTCGCCGCCCACGTTCAGCGTATCGCTATGCTGGCTGACGTAGTTGTAGACGTCGCTCGACGTAGGCGCGTGGCCCAGCGTATCGGTCAGGTTGTCCAGCAGGCCCTGCAGACCCTGGCCGTTGTGCGTACCGGCCGGATGCTGCGTCGAGTTCAGCGCATCGGTGTCGATCGTATCGCCGAAGATGATGTCGTTGCCATCACCGCCGTTGATCGTATCGGCACCCACCGGGTTGGGATCGGAATGCGATCCGCCGCCGGTCAAGGCCGTGCTCAGGTCGCCGGGCTGCAGCACGATGTCCACTTCGCCGGTCGGGCCACTGACGTACTGGTGGTCGACTAGCGTGATGTTGTCCACGCTGACGGTCGCATCACCGGTGCCACTGGTGTTGTCCTTGACCTCGATGTCCAGGCGATATTGGCCGGCGCCGAAATCATGGGTGGTGACATGGCCCGTGCTGGTACCGGATTGCACGTCGGTCCAATTGCCGCTGACCAACTGCTGCAGGTGCCACGTCACCGTGTCGCCGGACTTGAAGCCCGACGTGGTGGCCAGGTCGAACTCGAAGTGGGCGGTGTGGCCGCTGGACACGCTGATCGTGCTGTCCGTCGCATACTTGGTCGACTGTGCGGTGCCGGCCTTCGTACCGTATACATCGGAAATCAGCATCGACGTGCCGGTGCCTTCCTGGATGGTGCCGCCGCCGTTCTGGTCGCGCGTCCAGTTGGCATCGTTGTCCAGGTCGTAGGATCGCGATGAGCTAAGGTTGGTCGAACCGTTGCCGAAGTCGATCTGGCCCGTTCCCGTGGTGTCGGTGTTGTCGAAGAACTTCAGGTAGTTCTCGTTCACACCGTCGCCGATACCGATGCCGTGCACCGTGCTCATCGCGGACAGGGCCGCGAAGGCGTCGATGGAGTGCTGCATCACCGTCGCGCTGGTGGCCGAACTGCCACCGCCGCCGTTGTACACGGTCGGGTCACCGTCGGTCAGGAAGAAGCTCAGGTTGTCGTAACCGTTCGCCGTTCCCTTGCCGGACCCCGCCTGGGCGTTGAACCAGTCCACCGCGGAATCGAAGGCATCCTCGTAGTTGGTCGAACCGGACGCGGACAGGTTGTTGATGGCCTTCATCAACGTATCCGTCGCCTGGTCGACATCGCTCAGGTTCAGGTTCTGCACGGTGATGGGGTTATCGGCGGTGCTGCCGAACCCGATCAGCGTAACGTTGACGATGCCGTCGTGGCCGGCCAGCTGCTTGACGAACTGCGTCAGGGCGTCCTTGACCAGCTCCATGCGCGTTTCCGTGCCCAGGTCGGTGTCCATACTGCCCGAGTGGTCGACGATCAGCGCGATGTTGTAGTTCTGGCCCGGCGTGGTCGTGGTGACCGTGCCGCCCGTATCGCCCAGGATGATGTCGTCGCCCGAACCGCCGTTCAGCGGCGGGGTCGTGCCGCCGTGGTTGTTGGTGTCGCCCGTGCTGGTGTTGTCGCCTTCGATCAGGTTGTTGGTCACCAGGCCGAAGTTGTGCTCCGTCGACGTGTCCTGACCGCCGTGCGCCGTGCCGCCGTTGTCCTGCACCTTGAAGCCGAAGGACGTGTCCTTGCCGTCGGCACCCGGGGTGTAGACCAGCTTGCCGGCGGCGATGTCGCTGGCGGAGATCACCTGGCCGGCCGTCACCGCCACGCCGTTGAAGCTCAGCGTGCCGCTGTCCGGAGTGCGGGTGATGATGACGTCCTGCAGCGTGTTGTGCTCGCCATGGCTGTCCGCGAAGTTGAACTCGCTGGTCGTGAAGACGTGGCTGCCGCCCACGCCCACCGTGGCGGAGTTGTCCGCCGCGACCGGCGCGTCGTTCGTGCCAGTGATGGTGACCTGCACATTGTGCGTCGCGGTCCCGTCGGCCGAAACCACGGTGAAAGTGCGGGTACCCAGGCTGTCGCTGCTGGACAGGGCCTGCACCGCCGGATTGGTGTTGTCCAGCGTGTAGGTCCAGTTGCCGCTGGCGTCGACCGTGAAGGTGCCGTACTGATCGTGGATCGTGTTGGCCTGGAAGCTGCTTTCCCCGGCGTCGGCGTCCTTAATGGACAGGGATCCGGTCAAGGCGGCGCCGTCTTCGTAGACCGTGCCGTGGTCGGAATTGCCCTGGCCCACCGTGATGACCGGGACGTCGTTGGTGCCGGTGACCGTGATGACGACCGTGTGCGTATCGATGCCGCCGTGGCCATCGTCCACCTTCACCGTGAAGGTGTCGGTCTTCTGCTCATCCTTGGCCAGGGCCTGCGTCGCCTGCTGGTCGACCGTGTAGGTCCACTTGCCGGTGTTGTCCAGGGTCAGGGTGCCGTAGGCGCCCTTGGCGGGCGTATCGATGGTCCAGGTGTGGCCGTCGTGGTAGTCCTTGTCCGCGACCGTCAATTGGCCGGAGACCGAGGTGTCCACGTCTTCCTTCACCGCACCCGTTGCCGTGCCGCTGATGACCGGAACATCGTTCGTACCGACGATCGTGACCGTCACGGTGTGCTCGCCGCTGCCATCCAGCGACTTGACCTTGAACTGCTCGGTCATGGTCTCACCCTGGCTCAGCCCTTGCACAGCGGCATCGCTGTTGTTCAGGGCGTATGTCCAGTTGCCATTGGCGTCGATGGAGAAGGCACCGTGCGTGCCAGGCGTGCCCAGCTGCACGTGGAACTGCGATTCGCCCGGATTCGGGTCCACCACGTCCAGCTTGCCGCCGATGGTGTTGGGGACGGCGTCTTCGAACACCGTACCCGCATCGCTGCCCGGGCTATGCGGCGTGATCGTCGCGCTGTCATCCGTACCGTTGATGGTGATCGTGATCGTGCTGGTCTTCGAACCGTCCTGGCTGGTCACCGTGTACGTCTCGACGATGCTTTCGCCGGCGTTGAGCCCCTGCACCACGGCGTTGCTGTTGGCCACCGTGTAGGTGTACGAACCGTCGGCGTTGAACACCAGCTGGCCCAGCGGCGCGTTGCCGTTACCCGTGCTGCCATCGAAGTGGGCGCCGGCCTGGAAGTGGCTTTGGTCCGCATCCACATCGGCGATGGTCAGCTGACCCGAAGTCACCAGGTTGCCGTCGTTGCCGACGTTCTGGTCTTCGGTCACCGCGCCCGTGCCGCTGCTCACCACCGGCACGTCGTTCGTGCCGACGATGGTCACCGTCACCTGGTGCGTGGCGCTGCCGTCGGCCGAGGACACCGTGAACTGCTCGGTCATCGTCTGGCCAGCGCCCAGGGCCTGCACCGCGGGATCACCGTTGTTCAGCTTGTACGTCCAGTTGCCGTTCTCGTCGATCGAGAACGTGCCGTGGTCGCCGTTGTGGTTGGTCTGCACCACGAACTTGTTCTGGCCCGCGTCGGCATCCTGGATGTCCAGCTTGCCGCCGGTCGTGTCCGGCGTCGCGTCTTCCACCACCGTGCCGTGATCGCTGGCCGTCTCCGGCTGGCCCGGCATGCCCGGATCGTGCGGCGTGATCGTCGCGCCATCGTCCGTGCCGTTGATGGTGATCGTGATCGTGCTGGTCTGCGAACCGTCCTGGCTGGTCACCGTGTACGTTTCGACAATGCTCTCGCCCGTCTTCAGGCCTTGCACCACCGCGTTGTCGTTGGCCACCGTGTAGGTGTACGAACCGTCGGCGTTGAACACCAGCTGGCCCAGCGGCGCGTTGCCGTTGCCCGTGCTGCCGTCAAAGTGCGCGCCCGACTGGAAGTGGCTCTCGCCCGTATCCGTGTCGGTGATGGTCAGTTGGCCGCTGGTGCTCAACTGGCCGTCGTTGCCCACGTTCTGGTCTTCGGTCACCGCGCCCGTGCCGCTGCTCACTACCGGCACGTCGTTCGTGCCGACGATGGTCACCGTCACCTGGTGCGTGGCGCTGCCGTCGGCCGAGGACACCGTGAACTGCTCGGTCATCGTCTGGCCGGCGCCCAGGGCCTGCACCGCGGGATCACCGTTGTTCAGCTTGTACGTCCAGTTGCCGTTCTCGTCGATCGAGAACGTGCCGTGGTCGCCGTTGTGGTTGGTCTGCGCCACGAACTTGTTCTGGCCCGCGTCGGCATCCTGGATGTCCAGCTTGCCGCCGGTCGTGTCCGGCGTCGCGTCTTCCACCACCGTGCCGTGGTCGCTGGCCGTCTCCGGCTGGCCCGGCATACCCGGATCGTGCGGCGTGATCGTCGCGCCATCGTCCGTGCCGTTGATGGTGATCGTGATCGTGCTGGTCTGCGAACCGTCCTGGCTGGTCACCGTGTACGTTTCGACGATGCTCTCGTCCGTCTTCAGGCCTTGCACCACCGCGTTGTCGTTGGCGACCGTGTAGGTGTAGGAGCCATCGGCATTGAACACCAGCTGGCCCAGCGGCGCGTTGCCGTTGCCCGTGCTGCCGTCAAAGTGTGCGCCCGACTGGAAGTGGCTTTCGCCCGTATCCGTGTCGGTGATGGTCAGTTGGCCGCTGGTGCTCAACTGGCCGTCGTTGCCCACGTTCTGGTCTTCGGTCACCGCGCCCGTGCCGCTGCTCACTACCGGCACGTCGTTCGTGCCGACGATGGTCACCGTCACTTCGTGCGTGGCACTGCCGTCGGCCGAGGACACCGTGAACTTCTCGGTCATCGTCTGGCCGGCACCCAGTTCCTGCACCGCCGGGTCGGCGTTGTTCAGCTTGTACGTCCAGTTGCCGTTCTCGTCGATCGAGAACGTGCCGTGGTCGCCGTTGTGGTTGGTCTGCACCACGAACTTGTTCTGGCCCGCGTCGGCATCCTGGATGTCCAGCTTGCCGCCGGTCGTGTCCGGCGTCGCGTCTTCCACCACCGTGCCGTGATCGCTGGCCGTCTCCGGCTGGCCCGGCATGCCCGGATCGTGCGGCGTGATCGTCGCGCCATCGTCCGTGCCGTTGATGGTGATCGTGATCGTGCTGGTCTGCGAACCGTCCTGGCTGGTCACCGTGTACGTTTCGACAATGCTCTCGCCCGTCTTCAGGCCTTGCACCACCGCGTTGTCGTTGGCCACCGTGTAGGTGTACGAACCGTCGGCGTTGAACACCAGCTGGCCCAGCGGCGCGTTGCCGTTGCCCGTGCTGCCGTCAAAGTGCGCGCCCGACTGGAAGTGGCTCTCGCCCGTATCCGTGTCGGTGATGGTCAGTTGGCCGCTGGTGCTCAACTGGCCGTCGTTGCCCACGTTCTGGTCTTCGGTCACCGCGCCCGTGCCGCTGCTCACTACCGGCACGTCGTTCGTGCCGACGATGGTCACCGTCACTTCGTGCGTGGCACTGCCGTCGGCCGAGGACACCGTGAACGTCTCGGTCATCGTCTGGCCGGCACCCAGTTCCTGCACCGCCGGGTCGGCGTTGTTCAGCTTGTACGTCCAGTTGCCGTTCTCGTCGATCGAGAACGTGCCGTGGTCGCCGTTGTGGTTGGTCTGCACCACGAACTTGTTCTGGCCCGCGTCGGCATCCTGGATGTCCAGTTTGCCACCGGTCGTGTTCGGCGTCGCGTCTTCCACCACCGTGCCGTGGTCGCTGGCCGTCTCCGGCTGGCCCGGCATGCCCGGATCGTGCGGCGTGATCGTCGCGCCGTCGTCGGTACCGTTGATGGTGATCGTGATCGTGCTGGTCTGCGAACCGTCCTGGCTGGTCACCGTGTACGTTTCGACGATGCTCTCGCCCGTCTTCAGGCCCTGCACCACCGCGTTGTCGTTGGCCACCGTGTAGGTGTACGAACCGTCGGCGTTGAACACCAGCTGGCCCAGCGGCGCGTTGCCGTTGCCCGTGCTGCCGTCAAAGTGTGCGCCCGACTGGAAGTGGCTCTCGCCCGTATCCGCGTCGGTGATCGTCAGTTGACCCGTCGTCACCAGGTTGCCGTCATGGTTGACGTTCTGGTCTTCCGTCACCGAACTTGCACCGGTGCTGATCACCGGCACGTCGTTGGTACCGGTAAGGGTAACCGTGATGGTTTGCGTGTCCGTACCACCGTGGCCGTCGTCCACCTTGATGGTGAACGTGTCGGTCTGCTTCTGCCCTTCCTTCAGGGCCTGTACGGCCTGCTGGTCGACCGTGTAGGTCCACTTGCCGGTGCCGTCCACGCTGATCGTGCCGTAGTCACCCTTGGAACCGTTGACCACCGTCCAGGTATGGGTGTCGTTTACATCCACGTCCGACACGGTGAGCTGGCCCACCACGGCGGGCGCGCCGCCCTCGGTCACCGCACCGTTGTGCACGCCGCCGATCACCGGATTGTCGTTGGTGCCGTCGATCGTGATCGTTACGGTTGCGGAAGTGCCATCGGCGCTCTTGACCGTGAACGTTTCGGTCAGGTGTTCGCCCTGGCCCAGCTCCTGCACGTGGGAGTTACTGTTGTTGAGCTGGTAGGTCCAGGTGCCCTGCGAATTGACGGAGAAGTTGCCGTATTCGCCCGGCGTCTTGCTCTGGGTCTGGAACGTGCTCTGGCCCGCGTCCGCGTCCTTGACATCCAGGTTGCCCGAGACCGTCTGCACGCGGTCTTCCTGCACCGTACCGCGGTCGTCGCCGGGGTGATGCGGGGTGATCACCGCCGCATCGTTGGTGCCGGTAATGTTCACGACCACCTGCTGCAGGTCGAAGCCGCCATGGCCGTCGCTGACCTGGACGAAGAACTTGTCCTGTACCGTCACGCCTTCGGCCAGCCCCTGTACGTTCTGGTTCGCCGTGAAGGTCCACTTGCCGGTCTGGTCGATACTGAGCGTGCCGTAATCGCCCTTGTTGCTGCCCGAGATGGACCAACTGTGGGTGTCGTGCGCGTCGACGTCAGTGACGTTCAACTGACCGCTCACGGTCGTCGATACATCTTCCTTGATCGCGCCGGTGCTCTCGCCGTTGATATGCGGCGCATCGTTGGTGCCCAGGATGGTGATCGTCACCGTTTCAGGCGTGCCGTCCGCCGTCTTCACGGTAAAGCTTTCGACCAGCTTTTCGCCGGCGCCCAGCGCCTGGACCTCGGGGTTGCTGTTATTCAGCGTGTAGAGCCAGCCGCCATTGGAGCCAACGATGAAAGTGCCGTGCGGCGTCGCGATGACGTTGGGCTGGAAGTACGACTGGCCCGCATCCGCATCCTTGATGCTCAGGTCGCCACCGGTCACCAGGAAGAACGAATCCTCCTTGACCGTTCCGGCATCGTCGCCCGTGACCACGGGGATGTCGTTGGTGCCCGTCACGGTCACCGTCACGGTCTGCACGGCCTGGCCGCCATGGCCGTCGTCCACCAGGACGGCGAAGGTCTCGGTCTTTTCCTGGCCTTCGGCAAGCGCCTGCACGGCCTTGCCGTCCACGGTGTATGTCCACTTGCCGGTCTGGTCCACCGTCAGCGTGCCGTACTGGCCCTTCGGGTTGCCCTGCACCGACCAGGTATGCGCGTCGTTCGCGTCCACGTCCGACACGGCCAGCTGGCCCGACACAGACGGCGCCACGTCTTCCTTGATCGCGCCCGTGGCTTCGCCGCTAATCTGCGGCACGTCGTTGGTGCCGTCGATCGTGATGACCACTTCGGTCGTCGTACCGTCGGCCGCCACGACAGTGACCGTCTCCGTCAGGCTCTCGCCCACGCCAAGTTCCTGGACCTTCGGATCGCTGTTGTTCAGGTTGTACGTCCAGTTGCCGTTCGCATCGATGCTGAACGTGCCGTGCTGGGTAACCGTATTGTCCTGCGCCTGGAAGAACGACTGATCATGGTCGGCGTCGACGATGTCCAGCTTGCCGCTGGTCGCCAGCGTCGTGTCTTCCTTCACCTCGCCCTTGTCGCTGTCCGGCGAATGCGGGGTGATCACCGGTACGTCGTCGGTACCGTTGATCGTGATCGTGATCGTGCTGGTGGCCGTGCCGTCCTGGCTGGTCACCGTGTAGGTCTCGACGATGCTCTCGCCGCTGCGCAGGCTCTGCACCACCGCGTTGCTGTTGTCCACCTTGTAGGTGTACGAGCCGTCGGCATTGAACTCCAGCGTACCCAGGGCCGCGTTGCCGTTGCCCGTGCTGTGGTCGAACGTGGCGCCCGGGCGGAAATTGCTTTCGCCCGTATCCACATCGGCAATCGTCAGCTGGCCACTGGCAACCAGTTGGCCGTCGTTGCTGATGTTCTGGTCTTCCGTCACGGCATTCGCGCCGCTGCTAAGAACTGGCACGTCGTTGGTGCCGATGATCGTCACCGTCACTTGGTGCGAGGCCGAGCCATCGGCCGACGTCACCGTGAACTGCTCGGTCAGGGTCTGGCCGGCACCCAACTGCTGGACAGCGTTATCGCCGTTGTTCAGGTGATAGGTCCAGTTGCCGTTCTGGTCGATGGAGAACGTGCCGTGCTCGCCCGCATGGTTGTTCTGCGGCGTGAACTTGCTTTCGCCGGCATCCGGGTCCTTGATGTCGAGCTTGCCGCCGGTCGTATCGGGGGTGGCATCCTCCACCACCGTGCCATGATCGCTGGCGCTGGCCGGGTCTTGCGGGTTGCCCGGGTCATGCGGCGTGATGACCGGCACGTCGTTGGTGCCCGTCAGCGTCACCGTCACGGTCCGCAGGTCGAAGCCGCCGTGGCCGTCGTTGACCTGCACCAGGAACTTCTGCTGCACCGTATCGCCTTCACCCAGCGACTGCACGTTCTGGTTGGCGGTGAACGTCCACTTTCCGGTCTGGTCGATGGCGAGCGTGCCGTAATCGCCCTTGTTGCTGCCGACGATGGACCAGCTGTGGGTATCGTGCGCATCCACGTCGCTGACGTTCAGCTGGCCGCTGACCGTCGTCGCCGCGTCTTCCTTGATCGCGCCCGTGCTCTGGCCGCTGATGTGCGGGAAATCGTTGGTGCCCACGATGGTGACCGTCACCGTCGTCGGCGTGCCGTCCGCCGTCTTCACCGTGAAGGTCTCAGTCAGCTTCTCGCCCACGCCCAGGGCCTGGACCGCCGGGTCGCTGTTGTTCAGCAGGTAGCCCCACGTACCGTTGGAAGCAATCGCGAAAGTGCCGTGCTCGCCGGTCACCTTCTCCGACTGGAAGTGCGCCTGACCCGCGTCGGCGTCCTTGATATCCAGGTCACCGCCGGTCACCGGCAGGAAGTCTTCATACACCGTGCCGTGGGCCGAGCCGGTAACCACCGGCGCATCGTTGGTGCCCGTCACGGTCACCGTCACGGTCTGCACGTCCGTGCCGCCATGACCGTCGTTGACCAGGACTTGGAAAGTCTCGACCTTCTCCTGGCCTTCGGCCAGCGCCTGAACGGCCTTGCCGTCCACGGTGTACGTCCACTTGCCGGTTTGATCCACCGTCAGCGTGCCGTACTGGCCCTTCGGGTTGCCCTGTACCGACCAGGTATGCGCGTCGTTCACGTCCACGTCCGACACGGCCAGCTGGCCCGACACAGACGGCGCCACGTCTTCCTTGATCGCGCCCGTGGCTTCGCCGCTGATCTGCGGCACATCGTTCGTTCCGTCGATCGTCACGACCACTTCGGTCGTCGTGCCGTCGGCCGTCACCACCGTGATCGTCTCCGTCAGGCTCTCGCCCACGCCCAGTTCCTGGACCTTCGGATCGCTGTTGTTCAGGTTGTACGTCCAGTTGCCATTCGCATCGATGCTGAACGTGCCGTGCTGGGTAACCGTATTGTCCTGCGCCTGGAAGAACGACTGGTCATGGTCGGCGTCGACGATGTCCAGCTTGCCGCTGGTCGCCAGCGTCGTGTCTTCCTTCACCTCGCCCTTGTCGCTGTCCGGCGAATGCGGGGTGATCACCGGTACGTCGTCGGTACCGTTGATCGTGATCGTGATCGTGCTGGTGGCCGTGCCGTCCTGGCTGGTCACCGTGTAGGTCTCGACGATGCTTTCGCCGCTGCGCAGGCCCTGCACCACCGCGTTGCTGTTGTCCACCTTGTAGGTGTACGAACCGTCGGCATTGAATTCCAGCGTGCCCAGGGCCGCGTTGCCGTTGCCCGTGCTGTGGTCGAACGTGGCGCCCGGACGGAAATTGCTTTCACCGGCGTCCGCATCGGCGATCGTCAGCTGGCCGCTCGCAACCAGTTGGCCGTCGTCGCTGACGTTCTGGTCTTCCGTCACGGCGTTGGCGCCGCTGCTGACTTCCGGAACGTCGTTCGTGCCGGTGATCGTGATCGTGACGTCCTGGACGGCCGTGCCGCCATGGCCGTCATCGACCAGGATGTGGAACGTTTCCTGGACCTGCTGGTCCTTGGCCAGCGCCTGCGTGGCCTGCTGGTCGATGGTGTACGTCCACTTGCCGGTCTGGTCCACGCTGATGGTGCCGTATTGGCCCTTGGGCTCGCCGGACACCGACCACGCGTGCGTATCGCTGGTATCGACGTCGGCCACCGTCAATTGGCCGGAAACCGTCTGTTCCACATCTTCGGTGGCGGCAGCCGTGCCGGGACCGCTGATGGTCGGGACGTCGTTCGTGCCGTCGATGGTGATCGTCACGGCCGTCTCGGTGCCGTCGGCCGCCTTCACCGTGAATGTTTCGGTCAAGTGCTCGCCCACGGCCAGCTGCTGCACCTGCGGATCGTCGTTCGTCAGGTTGTACGTCCAGTGGCCATCGGCATCGATGGAGAAGGTGCCATGCTGGCCGGCCGTACCGTTCTGTGCCTGGAAGAAGGACTGGTCGTGGTCGGCATCGACGATGTCCAGCTTGCCTTCGGCCGTCAGGACCTGGTCTTCCTTGACGTGGTTGGCGTCGGGGCCGCCTTCGCCCGGGGTGATGACGGGCACATCGTTGGTGCCGGTGACCGTGAGCGTCAACGTCGCCGTGGACGTGCCGCCTTCGCCGTCGGAAATCGTGTATGTAACGGTCGTCGTCTTGGTCTCGCCGGCCGCCAGGCTCTGGAAGTCCTCGCCCGGATTGAACGAATACGAGCCATCCGCACGGATGGTGAAGGTCCCGCCGGCGGATCCGGCCACCTCCACGCCCTGTGCCGTGACGTCGCGATCGCCAGCATGCACGACCGTCAGCGTATCGCCATCCGGGTCGCTGTCGCGGCCCACGCCCTGGGCGTTGCCGGTCAGCACGTTGCCCGACACCGCGGTGTCCTCGCTTGTCGTGCCGGCATCATTGACGGCAACGGGAGCGGGATTGGTGACGTTCCAGTTGAAGGTTTCGGTGACCGTGGCGCCGCTGGTATCGGTCGCCGTAATGGTGACCTGGTACACGCCGTTGTTGCCGCCTTGCGACGCGGAGTGGTCGATGTTGCCGGTGATCACGCCGGTGTTCGGGTCGATCGTCAGGCCGGGGGGCAGGCCGTTGGCCGTATAGGTCAGCTTGTCGCCGTTGTCCACGTCGGCGAAGTGGCCGGCCACGCTCACATTGACGTTCTGCTGCGCGTCGGTGCCGTTGATGTTGTCGACCGTGGTGGCGGTGGGTGCATCGTTCAAGCCGTTCACGGTCACGGTCACCGTGGCCGTGGACGTATTGCCGAAGGGATCGGACACCGTGTAGGTGATGCTGCTGGTCGTCGACTGGCCCGCGCCCAGGTTGTGGTACGCCTCACCCGGATTGAAGATGTACGTGCCGTTGGGGAAGACGGTGAAGGTGCCGCCGGTGGAACCGGCCACGGTGACTCCGCCGGTGGCCATGGGGTTGCCGGCCACGGATTGGATGAAGACCGCGTCGCCATTGGGATCGGCGTCGTTGGTCAGGATGTTGCCGGTCACGAAGGACTTTTCGGTCGTCGTGTTCGTGTCGTTGCCGGCGACGGGCGCGTCATTGGCCGGTGCGTTGGTATTGGTGGCAAGGCCGGCCGGCGTCAGCAGATTGATGGACGGCGTGCCGGCACCCGGGTAGGCCAGGTCCAGCGGGGAGGTCGACTCGACGACACGGGCCAGGCGCACGAAGCTGCTGCCGCCGGCATCGCCACCGCCAGCCACCAGGGCCGCGGTGGGGTCCAGGTTGTCGAACGGGTCTTGGCCATTCTGCAGGGCCGCCAGCAGGCGGTCGGAATCGGTACCGGTGGGCGCGGCCACGGCGGCTTCGGAACGGTCGACCGGCTGGCCCGCCATGTCGGCATTGAAGGCCACGTCGCGGTTCTCGCCGATGGTCAACGGCATCCCGCCTTCCGTCTGCAGGGCGACGGTGGCGCCTGACGCGGTCACGATTTCGGTATCGGGCGGAATCCGGCTGCCGGCATGCAGTTCGGTCAGCGAGCCGTCGCTGTTGCGTATCCAGGCGCGACCGACGACTTGCGTGACTACGGCGGGAGTGGAGAAGGCCATTTTTTAGCTCCGGTTTTAGATGGCGTAATCCTATAGACCGGGCCGTATGGCGGATATTGTCCTGGAGGACAGGTTTTGTAGTCAGGTGAAGGGAGGGGAGGCCGCTGAACAGGCCCACCGAACCTACGAGGCGTACGGCTGGGCGTAGTAAACAAGGATGCGCCTGCGGTTGTATACCCGGTTGTCCGGGCTGGGCCGCGGCGGGAATGGGTGCCGTCCGTTCGGGGCCAGGCATCCGGCCATCGCCCGGCGGGCGCAGGGTACGGCACGGCCGTCGCGCCGCGCAGCCGCTCAACGGCTGATGCCGTGTACCCGCAGCGCCAGCTGGAGGCGGTCGCTTACCCCCAGTTTTTCGAAGACCGACGAGAGGTGCGCCTTGACCGTGCGCTCGGTGATGCCCAGTGCGGCGGCGATTTCGCCGTTGGCCTCGCCCACCGCGGCACGGCGCGCGACCATGTCCTCGCGCTCGGTCAGCGCATTGGCGTGCCATTCTTCCTTGCCGCCCGCGCGGCTTTCCACCAGTCGCAGCAGACGCGTCACCAGGGAGCGCCCCATCCAGATCTCGCCGGCGTCCACCACTTCCAGGACCTGGTTCAGCAAGGCCGGCGGTGCATAGGTATGGCAATAGCCCACGGCACCGGAGGCCAGCACCTTGGTGCCCTGTTCGTCATGCGGACGCGCGCTGGCCACGATGGCGCGCAAGCCCTTGATCGCGCCGGTCCACTGCTCGGAATTCCAAGCCGGAAGCCTGGGCAGGTCCGCATCCACCACCACCAGCGACCTGCCCTGTTCGCGCCAGCGCGAGACATCCGGCAGCGTGCGCCCGCGCGCAGGCAGCCAGCGTCGCGCGTCCAGGCCCGACCAGTGTTTCCATAGCAGATCGTCATGGGTGACGAACAGAACCGGTGCCACGTGCATCAATACCTCTTCCAGTAGCCCGCTGCGGCGCGACGTGACGCGCCGCGCGCGGGGTATGCGGATGCGAATCCGAACGAGCGAGCGGGGCTGTCGGCCGGCCCCTGCCCGCCTAGCGTTCGGTGAATGCGTTTTCTTTGGCGCGCAGGATGGGCTTGAGCAGGTACTGCAGCACCGTCCGTTTGCCGGTAAGGATATGCACTTCGGCGATCATGCCCGGGATAATCGGCAGATGCGTGTCGCCAACGGTGGCGCGATCGGTGCGTACCCGCACGATGTAGAACGAATTGCCGCGCTCGTCGGTGGTCGTGTCGGCGTTGATCTGCTCCACGACGCCCGGCAAACCGCCGTAGATGGAGAAGTCATAGGCCGTGAACTTCACCTCCGCCTTCTGCTGCGCGTGCAGGAAGCCGATGTCGCGCGGCTGGATACGCACTTCCAGCAGCAGCGTGTCGTCGGTCGGGACAATCTCGATGATGTCCTTGCCGGGCTGCACCACGCCGCCAACCGTGTTCGCCAGCAAGGTCTTGACCGTGCCACGCACCGGGGAGCGGATCTCCGCCAGCTTGACCTTGTCGGCCAGCGCCAGCTTGCCTTCGCCCAGCGTACGCAGCTTGGTCGTGGTATCCGACAGGTCGCTGCGCGCCTGGTTGCGGATAGTCAGTTCCGCTTCCTTGGTCTTGCTCAGGGCCTCCTGGATGGACGCCTGGATGCGGTCAATCTGGGCTTCGGCTGCCTTCTGGTCGCCGCAGCTCTTGGCGACATCGCGCTGCAGGCGCAGCAGATCCACTTCGGAAACCGCGCCACTGCTCAGGAGCGGCCGCGTCACCGCCAGTTCCCGCGACGTCAACGAGCAAGTGGTGGACGCCTGGTCGCGCTTGGCCTGGGTTTCCCGCAGTTCTTCCTGGCGTTGCTTGACCTGTTCCTTGGCGACGTTGATCGTCGCATTCAATTCGTTGGTGCGCTGGATCCATGCATTGCGCTCGGCCTCCGCCGCGACAGGCAGCTTTTCCTGCACTTCCGGCGGCACCTCGAAGGGCTCGCCGGTCGCCAGGGCGCGCAGGCGCGAGGCCTTGGCTTGCAGCGACAGGTATTCGGCCTGGTTCTCGCCCAGGGAGGAATTGAAGCGCGTCGGGTCGATCTTCAGCAGGATCTGGCCTGGCTCGACGGTCTGGCCAGGCCGCACCATGATTTCCTTGACGATACCGCCGTCCAGGCTCTGCACCACCTGGACCTGGCGCGACGGCACGACCTTGCCCTCGCCGCGCACCACTTCGTCGATGGGGCCATAGGCAGCCCAGGTCAGCAAGCCCGCCACCACGACCACCGAGGTCCATAGCAGCACGCGCGCGCCTCGCGCATCGGAGTGATAGATCGCCCACTCGGCATTGCCGGTATAGCCGGTCGTCACCTTGGGCTTGCCTCGCTCCTCGCCATCCAACAGGATGTCGAACAGCTTGACGAACACCGTCCGCGGCAGACGCACGAGCGCCCCCAGGAAGGAACCGTTTCCGTTCGCGACATGCGTGTCCATGATCAGCTCCCTCGTCCCACCCGGCCCGTGCGCAACGCTTCGACGACCTGGTCCTTGGGACCATCGGCCACGATACGGCCGCCATCGATCACGATCAGGCGCGTCACCAGTTCCAGCAGCGCCGTGCGGTGGGTGATGAGGAACATCGTCTTGTTGGCGCCCGCGGCGCTCAGCTGCTTGCGCAAGCGCGCTTCGCTCTGGTGATCCATATTGCTGCTGGGCTCATCCAGCAGCAGCACCGGCGGATCGTTGATCAAGGCACGCGAGATCGCCACCGACTGCCGCTGGCCCCCGGACAAGGATTCGCCGCGTTCGCCGATCAGCATGTCGAAGCCGTCCGGATGCACGTTCGCGAACTCGCTCACGCCCGCGACCTCGGCCGCCGCCAGAATGCTGGCGTCGTCCGCGTAGGGCGCGCCCATGGAGATGTTGTGCTTCAAGCTGCCGTAGAACAGCACCGGGTCCTGGGGCACGTAGCCGATCGCGCGGCGCAGGTCGGCCGGGTCGATCTGGCGGACGTCCACGCCATCCAGCAGCACCGTGCCTTCGGATGGCTGGTACAGGCCCATGATCAGCTTTTCGAGCGTGGTCTTGCCCGAGCCGATGCGGCCGATGATGCCGACCTTGTCACCGGGATTCAGCTTGAAGGACACGTTCTGCAGCACGGGCTGCGCGGCGCCGGGATAGGAAAAGGTCACGTCGCGGAACTCGACCGATCCGTGGAAGACCGGTCGATGCAGGAACTCCGCGGTTTCCGGGCGTTCGACCGGCAGTTGCATGTAGTTGTCGATGGAGCCCAGCGACGTCCGTGCGTTCTGGTATTGCATCAGCAGCCCGGCGATCTGGCCCAGCGGCACCAGGCAGCGGCCGGAAATCATCGACGCCGCGATAATGCCGCCCATGGACACGGCCGAATCGTGCGCCAGGTACACGCCTATCGTCACCACCGCCACCGACACCAGCTGCTGCATGGCCGCGACGAAGCCCACCGTCGTGCTGGACATCAGCTTCAGCTTGCTGCTGATGTTGGCGATGTACTCGGTGGATCGCTCCCAGTTGCGCTGCATGGCGCCCTGGGCGTTCAAGGTCTTGACCGTTTCGAAGCCCGTCAGGGCCTCCACCAGGGTGGCATTGCGCTGAGACGAGGCTTGGTAGGACGCCATGGTCAAGGTCTCCATGCGGAACTGCGCCGCCAGGGAGACCAGCACGATCAGCACGATGGCAACCACCGGTGGAATCAGCATCCACGGCGAAATCCACGCCAGCACCAGCAAGAACAGGACAACGAACGGCAGGTCGACCAGCGTGGTAATGCTGGCCGAGGCGATGAAGTCGCGTATGGACTCGAAGGAACGCAGGTTGGCGGCGAACGAGCCCACCGACGCGGGCCGAGCTTCCATGCGCAGGTCCAGGACGCGCTCCATGATCAGTGCCGACAAGCGCACATCCACGCGCTTGCTCGCGCTGTCGATCACGTGGGACCGGGCCGTGGTAAGGATGGTATTGAAGATCACCACGATGGCGATCCCCACCACCAGCACCCAAAGGGTCTCGAGCGCGTTGTTGGGGACGACACGGTCGTACACGTTCATCGTGAACAGCGGCATCGCCATGGCGAAGACGTTGATCAGCAGCGCCGCCAGGATGGCGTCGCGGTACAGCCGCCGGTTCTCGAATATCGCCGACCAGAACCAGTGCCGGCCGCGCACCTTGCCGATCTCCGGCGAGCGCGCGTCGAAGCGGAACTGCGGGCGTACGAAGCACGCCATGCCCGTGTAATCCTGCGCCAGTTCCTCCGCAGTGATTTCCACCGCGCCCGCGCCCAGTTCGGGATGGCTGATGAGGTATGTGCCTTCGCGCGCTTCCAGCAGCAGGCAGGCGCGTTCGCCGTGCAGCAACAGGATGGCCGGCAGGATATCGGTCGGGATTTCCGCCACCGTACGCTTGACCAGGCGCGCCGACAGGCGGGCCCGCGCCGCGGCACGCGGCAACAGCGCGGGCGTCAGGCGCTGGTCCACCAGCGGCAGCCCCGCCGACAGGGCCTGCGCCGTGGCCGGCACGCCATGCACGCGGGTCAGCTCGACCAGGCATTCCAACAGGGGATCGTCATGGGTCGAGCGCGGGTCTACGCGCCACGAGTCCACCGAGCGGTCAAATGACTTGTCCGTCTTCATCGTCCAACAAATCCAGATGTTCGGATAACCTGGCCCGGTGCTGCTTGCGCTCGTTGAGCTTGCGCTGCGCCTGCGGCGGCAGATCGGTCAGCCGCAGCGTGCCGTTGGCGATCAAGGCGTCTATCAGGTCTTCGAGTACGCGGACAAAATCCAGGTCGAGCTTGGAAAACTCGCCGTCTCGTTCCTTGTCGCCTTGAGTCGCCATGGCAGATCACCACTTCGGGGTGGAACCCGGCTTGGCCGGGCTGGGTTGGGAAGCCTTGCCGGCGGGTACCAGATCCGGCGGGCTCATGTCGCTGTTGTAATTCACCTTCACGGGCTGGAGGCGCGAGGCGTCCGGCACCGTCGAATTGCACAGCTTGATGACTTCGTCGCTGACTTCGAGCTTGCCGTTTTCTTCCGGCGTCTCGTCGTTGGCTGGGCGCAGGCCCAGCGTGGGCAGCAGCTTGTGCGACAGCGTCAGCCAGCGGTACTGGGCCACCTGCAGGTCATACAGCGCGTTGGTCAGCGCGCGGCGCGATTCGAACAATTCGTTTTCGGTATCCAGCAAGTCCAGCAGCGTGCGCTGGCCGATCTGGAACTGTTGGCGATAGGCGTCGCGGACCTTGGTCGTCGCCACTTCGTGGTCGCGCAGGAAGGGCAGCGCCTGGCGCAGGTGCACCACGTTGTTCCATGCGATCGCCACGTCCTGCTGGATATTGCGGCAGGTGAAGTTGCGGACGTCGCGCGCGGCATAGCTCTGCGCCGAGGTCTGGCGCACACGCGCGGAATCGGCACCGCCGCGGTACAGGTTGTACGACATGACGACCTGCACGTTGTTGCTGCGCGTGTTCTTGTAGTCGGGGCCGGGCTGCGACGAGTCGGTGCCGCTGGAGGCCACGAATTCGAACTTGGGCGAGAACGCGCCCTTGGACGACTGCACGCCGGCATCGGCGGCCTGCAGCAGCGCCTGCTTCGACAGAAAGGACGGGTTGCTGCGCAGCGAGTCGTTGAAGTTCTTCGGATCCTTGGGCAGCTTGTCGTCCACGCGCGGAGTCGGCGCCAGCGTGTTCGGCACATCCAGGCCGGTGACGCGGCGGAAACGCTGCGTCACGTCGTTCAGGTTGGCGCTTTCCGTCATCAGGTTGGTCTGCGCCAGGGCCAGGCGGCCGCCCGCCTGTTCCAGGTCCACGCGGCGGCCCACGCCGGAATCCGCGCGCTCGCGGATCTGCTTCATCGTTTCTTCGTGCAGGCTGTAGTTCTGGCGCGCCAGCAACTCCAGGTCGCGATAGCGCTCGACGTCCAGGAAAGATTGCGTCGCATTGAAGGCCATCTCATCGCTGGTGGCGAGCAGGTCGTAGAAGCGCGACAGCTTTTCGAAACCGGCCTGCTTCACGTCGCTGGTGGTCTTGAAGCCGTCAAACAGCAGTTGGCGCAGCTCCAGCGTATAACCGGGGCGATTCCAGCTGGCCGAGCCTTGGCCGGGCAGATTGCTTTGCCATTCATGGCCGAGCCAGCCCTGCGCGTTGACTTGCGGCAGGAAGCCGCCGCGGGCGACGTTCTGCCCTTCCAGGGAAGAACGGAAGTCGTTGTAGCGAGCCTGGATTTCCGGATTGGTGAGGAGCGTCTGCTCAACGACCTGGTACAGGGTCGCGGCACCCTTGACGTCGGTGGCTTGTGCAACCGGTGCCCCGGCGGCCGGAACCACGGGCGGCTTGGCAAGCTGGGCGTTGGACTGGCTGGGTTGGGCGACGGCGGCGGCCGTCGCTGCGGTTGCAATTGCGGCAACAAGATGCTTCAGACGAAACAAATGCATGACTTTCCCGTGATGCGTGGTCGTGGTGGAGTAACAGCTGATTTCCCGGCTGTAATACTTCGCGCTCAGCACGTGCCGCTCCGCATACAGGTCGTTTTTACAAGAGGAACGGTCGACGAAACAGCTAAGATGAAACTGCGGCCGGCATTGTCTGTGTCGTTCAACGCTCGATCAACTCCAGAAAAACGCGATTTATGTCACAAGCTATCAGGAGAATGTAAATATTATGGTAGTGAAACCTTTCAAGGCGTGGACACATTTGTAATGGGGGCACGGACGTAGCCTGCTCTTCCGTTAAAAGTGGGGTCTATTGCGTCCAACTTCGGGCAAACCCCTCCTATCCTCTATTCGGTGCAGCTCGGCGCGAATGTAACGTCGCACGGCGAAAGCAAAAACGGCCTATCAGCCGTTGGCACGATGCCACATTGTGGTAATGTAACAACATGTCCAGATACATACATTTTCGCGGATTGATGAGCGAAAAGAGGCTGCGCCCTCACGCTCTGGACGGACCGGCATGCGGGCACGCCACGTGGAAATTTTCTGGTATAGTTGCGGACTTGCTTGATGTGGGGCGGTAGCTCAGCTGGGAGAGCGTCGCGTTCGCAATGCGAAGGTCGGGAGTTCGATCCTCCTCCGCTCCACCAAAAATTCCAGACAAAAACCGACCCTCAGGTCGGTTTTTGCATTTCAGATCAGCGGTTTACGGCAGAGGTGCAGGTCAGAGGGTTACGTCACATCAGCCGGCACCCAGCCCTGCAAAGCCTTCCGCCACCCTGGCATCCAGCACTTCGCCGATCCGAACCACGAGAGCGTCTCCCCGTTGCTTGCGCACACGGGCCCGATATTGGGATTACCTCCCTGGTCGAGCCGCTGGCCGCTTGTCGGATCTTCGTGACCGCGCTAAACGGCATCTACCGGAATGCACGACGCAATCATCGCCGCCATCTGGCGCGCCACGGCGGCGAGACGTCGCCAGGCTCGCGGGGCGCGCGTAGGACGCCGCGATACCCCGCACATGCGTGTACCAGCGTTCAACTTACTATAGTTCTTTGTCGTACCACTTGTATGTCATTACATACTCTGCTTTAGTTTGCTCCGCAACAGGCAAATAAATCTGACTAAATGGCGAGGGAAGACCTCTCGGATTATAGGTTCCGTCCATTATAAGTTTCGATGAAAATATCGCTTTTTCGAACGTATCGAGGTCTTCATCCTGCGGATCATATAGATAAATACGACCTCCAGCGCTTTTATCGAATACTCTTAACATCTCAGCCACAACAGCCGGCGCTATGGGGGAGCCGATCAACGTCAAGTACGTGTATGAATTATCACTTATCGGAAATTGTGGATAGTAGTAGTTATCAACCGGGATTAACCTCGGAATCGGCTGTCCCGAATAAGAACCATTGGAAATCCTCTGATTCACATGATTGAGATTGTCCGCCTCCACAAAACCAGTAATCTGATTACCGGCTATAATTCTTCCCTCGCCCCAAACGTCCAGAATAAAGCCTATAAAACTCTCCGTTGTTCATTATCCGAAACGCACAGAAGATGCAATAAGGTATGTTCAACGAGTATGGCTGACTGCGCCCAGCGGCGCCTTTTAAAATCGGTCGTTTTTTTTGATTTGGCGGTTTTTCGGTAGCGTCGCACCCCACTGGGCTACCGTGCTAGCGGTATGCCGCCAAGACGGATGCGCGTATCCCGTCCCTGCCCTCCAAGAACGAATATCTTGCCGCTATCCGACGGAACCGGCCCAGCCCAACAACTCAGGCCAGTTTCCCGCAAGCGCGGCGCAGGCGGTCGCAGCCTTCCTCTATGGCATTCATGGATGCCGCGAACGACAGGCGGAAATACGGCGACACGCCATAGGCCGCGCCTTGCAGGACGGCGAAATCGACTTCTTCCAGCAGGTACATGATGAAGTCTTCGTCGCTGCGCAGGGTGCTTCCGCGCGGCGTGCGGCGCCCCATCAATTGCGCGCAGGACGGAAAGGCATAGAAGGCGCCTTCCGGCACATGGCAGCGGATGCCTGGAATGCTGTTCAAGGCACTCACCAGGAAATCCCGGCGCTGCTGGAATATCGCCGTGCGCTGCGCGATGAAATCCTGTGGCCCCACCAGCGCTTCGCGCGCCGCGGCCTGGCTGATGGAGGAAGGGTTGGACGTACTTTGCGACTGCAGCTTGGTCATGGCCTTGATCAATTCCGCGGGCCCGCCGGCGTAGCCTATGCGCCAGCCCGTCATTGCGTAGGCCTTGGACACGCCGTTGACCGTCAAGGTGCGCGCCTTCAATTCCGGTTCGACCTGCGCCATGGTGCTGAAGCGCCGGCCGTCGTAGAGGATGTGTTCGTACATGTCGTCCGTGAGGATCCACACGTGCGGATGGCGCAGGAGCACCTGCGCCAGCGCCTTGAGTTCCTGCGCGGAATAGGTGGCGCCGCTGGGATTGTTCGGGGCGTTCAAGATCAGCCAGCGCGTGCGCGGGGTGATCGCGCGCTCCAGCGCGTCGGGGCGCAGCTTGAAGCCCTCTTCCACCCGCGTGGGCGCGAACACGGGCGTGGCGCCGGCCAGCATCGCGATGTCGGGATAGGACACCCAGTACGGCGCCGGCACGATGACCTCGTCGCCCTTGCCCACCGTGCACATCAGCGCGTTGAAGATCACCTGCTTGCCGCCGGTGCCGGCGATGATTTCTTCCTTGCTGTATTCCAGGCCGTTCTCCCGCCTGAATTTCTCGGCGATGGCGGCTTTCAATTCCGGCGTGCCGCCCACGTCGGTGTACTTGGTGCGCGATTGCGCCATGGCGCGCGTGGCGGCCTCGATGACGTTCTGCGGGGTATCGAAGTCCGGCTCGCCCGCGGTCAGCCCCAGAATGTCTCGGCCGCTGGCGCGCAATTCGCGCGCGCGCTGCCCCGCCATCGAGCTCGGTGAAGGCTTGATGCGATTGACCCGGTCTGCGAGTAAGCCCATGTCTATGTCCTTTGCGGTTCGTGGCGATGGCGCCGTTCTGCATGTCCCGGAAGGGGACGGCCGGAAGAATTCTAGGAAGCCGCTTTGTTCATCACAAACAATGAATTTTGATTGTTTATTCGTTTTCGCCAATATATGATCAAGCGGGCATGGCGACGACGGAGGCACCGATGCTGCGCAATATTTCCCTGCGCCACCTGCGATGTTTTGTGGCGGTGGCCGAGGCGGGGTCGTTCACGGTAGCGGCGTCGCGCCTGTACCTGACCCAATCGTCGCTGACCGCCACCATCCAGCAGTTCGAGGAAACCGTGGGCGTCAAGCTGTTCGACCGCAGCACGCGCCGCGTCGCGATGACGAACGAAGCGGTGCGCTTCAAGGTCGAGGCGGACAAGATACTCAGCCATTTCGACGGCGCGCTGAGCGACCTTCAAGCGTTCTCGCAAGGCCGCCAGGGCCACATCCGCATCGCGGCGGCGGCTTCGGTGATCGAGCACTTCCTGGCCAGCGCGGCCCATGCCTTCAAGACGGAATATCCCGACACCACGATCTCGCTGCGCGACGCGGGGGCTGAACTCGTCGAGACCATGGTGGCGGGCGGCGACCTGGACTTCGCCGTGACGAGCCGGCATCGGGGACACGACGACCTGGTGTACACGCCGCTGCTGGAAGATCGCTACGGCGTCGTGTGCGATCCCCGGCATCGCTACGGCGCGAGCCGCAAGCCGCTGCGCTGGGCGGAGCTGGATCCCGCTGATTACGTCAGTTTCTCGCCCGATACAGGCATAGGCGCCTTCCTGCGGCAGAACGCCGGGCGCGCGGACATGTTTTCGGGCCTGCGCGACGAAATATCCAGCACGACGTCGCTGCATGCGGTGCTGCGCCTGGGCGCGAGCTACGCCATCATTCCAGCGCTGGCCGCGGGCATGGGACAGTTCGCACCCTTCGTGTTCCGCGAAGTGACCGGCCCCAGGCTGTCACGCGAGATCTGCCTGATCAGCCGCAAGCTGCGGGCGCTCTCGCCCAGTTCGGCGCATTTGCTGGCGTTCATGCGCCGCGCGATCGACGAACGTCCCTTGCCGCCGGGCGTCAAGGCACTGGGGGCAAGGCCCCAGCCAGCAAGGCGCCAGCCGGCGGGCAAACGGGCAGCAAGGTAACGGCCGGCAAGGCGCCCGGCGAAAAGACACGGGAAGGCAAGCGCGTGGCGGAAAAGACTCGCGCCACGCAACGTTGAAGGGCCGCGCCCCGCATGCGTGAGCAGCGCCGGCCTTACCTCTACTCCAGCTTGATGCCGGCCTTGTCGATGACCTGCTTCCACTTGACCGATTCACTGCGCATCAGCTCGCTCAGAGCCTGGGGCGGGCCGCCCGCCACTTCGAAGCCCAGATCCTGCAGTTTCCGGCGCGTCTCGGGATCCTGCAGGCCCTTGTTGAACGCCTTGTTCAAGGTGTCGATGATGGCGGGCGGCGTACCGGCCGGCGCCAGGAAGCCGTACCAGCCGATCAGCTCATAGCCCGGCACGCCGGATTCCGCGACGGTCGGAATGTCCGGATACGCGGGCAGGCGCTGGGCCGTGGTCACCGCCAGGGCGCGCAGCTGGCCGGTTTTCACCAGCGGCATGGCCTCGGGCAGGATGGCGAACATATAGGCGGTCTGGCCGCCGACCAGGTCGGTCAGGGCCGGCGCGCCGCCCTTGTAGGGAACGTGCGTCGCGTGCGTGCCGGTCAGCCACTTGTACAGCTCGCCGCCCAGGTGCGCGGGTGTGCCGGCGCCCGAGGACGCGTAGCTCGCCGTGCGGCCGGGGCCTTTCAGCCAGTCGGTCAACGCCTGCATCGTTTTCACCGGGACCTTGTCGTTCACCACCACCAGGCTGGGCAGCATGGTGGCCAGCACGATGGGCGTGAAGTCCTTCTGCGGATCGTAGGGCAGCGTCTTGTACAGGCTCTGGTTCACCGACAGCGCGGTGGACGTCCCCAGGAACAAGGTGTAGCCGTCCGGCTCGGACTTCGCCACGAAGGTCGCGCCGATATTGCCGCTGGCGCCGGGACGGTTCTCCACGATCACGGTCTGGCCCAGGGTTTCGCCGACCTTCTGGCCCAGCATGCGGGCCAGCACGTCGGTCGATCCGCCGGCCGGATAAGGGACTACCAGCCGTATCGGCTTGTTCGGGTAGGCCGGAGCCGCGGACGCGCCCGCGGATACCAGGCAGGCCAATAACGACAAGGCGGCCAGACCACACTTCAACGTTATCTTCATATGCTTTCCCTTGAATCAGCCGCTGCAGCGGCCTGGTTGATTTACCGAGCCCGGCGGCGCGCGTGGCCGCCGCCGGGCTCAGTCCGCCGAGACATAGCCTTGCGCGATATCCCGTGTCCTTGCCCCGGCGTCCCGCTGCGCCGGATCGCCGTAGCCGCCGCCGCCGGGCGTGCGCAATACCACCTCGTCGCCCGGGTTCAGCACGTGCGGGCGCCGGCTGTCGATGGCTACGCCGTTGATCGTGACCTCGCCCAGCGCGCCGTCGCCGCCCCCGCCCAGCCCCGGGGCGGCGACGCGCAGGCGCTCGGTCAGGAATACCACCGACAGCGGCGCGTGGTGCCGGCTGACGAAACAGACCTCCTGGCCCAGGCCGCCGCGATAGGCGCCCTGCCCGCCCGAATCGGGGCGCAGGCGTTTGTACTTGAAGAAGAGCGGCGCTTCCCGTTCCGCCACCTCGATGGGCGTCGCCGAAATATTGCTGGGCCACGACATCACGGAGGCGCCGTCCTTCCCCAAGGTGCCACCCATGCCGCCGTTATAGAAAAGCACGGTCGCGAAAGGCCGGCCGTCTTCACGCGTGCCGCTCAGGTTGGCGATCCACAGCGGCGAGCCGACACCGGCCATGACCTTGTGCGGGAGGATGCCGTACAAGGCGCCGAAGATCACCGTGGGCACATAGTGGCCGGTGCACGCCCGCCCGCCCACCGGTGCGGGCATGCGCGGATTCAGGATGCTGCCTTCCGGCGCGCTGATCCGGATGGGCCGGAACAAGCCGTCGTTATTGGACAGGTCAGGCAGCAACAGGCTTTTGATCGCGTACACCGTCATCGCGCTGGTATAGGCCAGCACGCAATTGATGCCGCGGGGCTGCTGGGGCGAGGTGCCGGTGAAATCGCATTCGATGTCTTCATCGTTGATGCGCACGCAGACGTGATATTCGAAACGGTTCTCGAAACCGTCGGTCTGCATGGCGTAGCGGTACTCGCCGTTCGGCAGCTCGCGTATGGCGCGGCGCATGGCGACTTCGCTGCGGTCGAACAGGGCGCGCGCCAGTTCGTCGATACCGTCCAGGCGGTATTCATGCAGGATGGCAGCCAGGCGATTGGCGATCAGCTCCACCGCGCCCACCTGCGACCAGATGTCGCCCACTGTCTGCTGCGGCGTGCGCACATTGGTGCGGATCAGCGACAGCAAGGTCTCGTCGGGCTGGCCGTCGCGCAACAGGCGCATCAAGGGGATATGGAAACCCTCTTCGAAGAGTTCGCGCGCGTCCACGGAGCGGATCTTGCCGCCGATGTCGGGCACGTGCGCCGCGGTGGCCGCGAAGCCCACCAGCCGGCCCTCATGGAAAATCGGCTTGACCAGGCTCACATCGTTCAGATGGCCGGTGCCGATCCAGGGATTGTTGGTGATGAACACGTCGCCGTCGCGGATATCGTCCCGTCCGAAACGGGCGATCGCCGCCTGCACCGTGCGCGGCAGGGTGCCGATGAAGGAGGGAATGCTGCCGCTGTTTTCCGCCAGGGACCGGCCGCCGGAATCGGTCAGCACCACGGCGAAGTCATTGGCCTCGGTAGAAAGCGTCGAAAACGATGTGCGCACGATCAGCTTGGCGGCTTCGTTGACCACGGAGCGGATGCGCGTCCAGAAGACTTCCAGGAAGATGGGATCGGCGGCCTGGGCGCCGGTGCGGCCGTGGGGATTCGTCATGCCTGCTGCTCCTGAATGGTGACGATCAGATTGCCGCTGGGAAGCTGGCGTACGTGCCCGCGCGGGCCGACAACCAGGGTGGACCCCTCGTCCTCGACCAGCATCGGGCCGGCGCGATCGAAGCCCGGGCGCAATGTCTCGCGCTTGTAGACCGGCGTATCGACAAAGCCTGCCGCTTCGCGGAAATACACATCTCGCCGGCCGGCGGGCGGGATGTCGCCAGCGGGCGCCATGGCCACGTGTGCAAGCTGCTCGCGCGGCGGCGCCGTCGCGCTGACGCGCAGGTTCAGCAGTTCGATCGGAACATCGGGCGGCGTGCGTCCGAATTTCTCGCGATAGCCGGCTTCGAAGGCGTGCAGCAGCGCCTGGCGTACCGTGTCGCCGTCGGCGGCGCCGGGACCCGCGTAGGGGCCGGGCGGCAGCGATACCGTCAGGCTGAAACCCTGCCCCGCGAAGCGGCCATCGGCGCTGCGCCGGGTCGCGCAGGGCCCAAACGCCGCATCCAGCGGCCGCAGCGATTCGACCGCGTTGTGCTCCAGCTCCGCATAGGCGCGCTCCAGGTCCTCCAGGCTGTCCACGGCCGGCCGCACATGGACCGTGCGCGATCGGTCCGCGCGAGCGGGCGCGACCAGCAGGCCGTAGGCCGACGCCACGCCGGCCGCCGGTGGGCAGATGATGGTGCGCACGCCTATCTTCTGGGCAACGTAGTAGGAATGCAGCGGCCCCCCACCCCCCGTGCACAGCAGCACGAAGTCGCGCGGATCGCGGCCCCGTTCCGCGACGTGCACGCGCGCGGCTCCCGCCATGTTCTCCGCGACGATGTCGTGGATGCCCCACGCGACGTCGATGGTGTCGTGGCCCAGGTCTCGCCCCATTGCCGCGATGGCGGTGCCCGACAGCTCGCGATCGATGGACATCGTGCCGCCGGCGAAATAGTCGGGGTTCAGGTAGCCCAGCAGCAGATTGGCATCCGTCACGGTGGGCTGGTCGCCGCCGCGGCCATAGCAGACCGGACCAGGCTCGGAGCCCGCGCTGTGCGGGCCCACCTTCAACAGGCCCAGGGCATCCTGGTTGGCGATGCTGCCGCCACCGGCGCCGATCTCGATCAAGTCGATGGTGGTGATGCGTATCGGCAAGCCGCTGCCTTCGGCGAAGCGCTTGCGGCGCGCCGCCTCGAAGCCGAAGGAGATCGACGGCTGGCCGTGCTCCACCAGGCACAGTTTGGCGGTCGTGCCGCCCATATCGAAGGCCAGCAGATTGGCCTGCCCGTCGCGTTCGCTGTAGCAGGCCGCCGATATCGCCCCGGCCGCGGGACCGGACTCCAGCAGTTCGATGGGCACGCGCCTGGCCTCGCCCAGATGGGACAGCCCGCCGTTGGAAAGCATCATCAGGATGTCGGCACGCAAGTCCAGCTCGCGCAGCCGGCGCTGGAGATTGTCCAGGTAGCGGCTGGCCAGCGGCTTGATATAGGCATTGGCCGACGTCGTCGACATACGCTCGAATTCGCGGACGACCGGCGCGACCTCGCTGGACAGCGTGATGGCAAGGCCGGGAAAAGCCGCTTGCAGGATGTCCCTGACCTGCCGCTCATGCCGGTCGTCCGCATAGGCGTGCAGCAGGCAGACCGCCAGCGACTCGATGCCTTCGCGCACCAGCGGGCCGACGGCATCGAGTACCTCGCCGGGATTCACCGGTTCGATTTCCTGGCCGCGTGCATCCATGCGGGCACCGATTTCCGCGCGCAGGCGCCGTTCCACCAGCGGCGGTGCCGCCTCGATCTGCAGGTCGTACAGGTCGTATTTGCGTTCGTGGCCGATCTCGATCACGTCCCTGAATCCGTGGGTGACCAGCAAGCCCGTCCTGCAGCCGCGGCGCTCGATGAGCGCGTTGGTGAACAGCGTGGTCGCATGCACGATGCGCGTGACCCTGGACGGATCGATGCGGTGCGACGCGATCATGCGGCCCACGCCGTCGGCCACGCCTTCGGCGGGATCGCCGTGCGTCGTCAACACTTTCAGGCTGTGCAGGCATGAAGCCCCGTAATCCAGCGCCACGATATCGGTGAAGGTCCCGCCGATATCTATCCCGATCGCCCACCCTGCCACGTGCATCTCCCTGTCTGGCTGACTATCGTAGGGATCATAGGAGCGGCCATTGATTTACTCTAATGAAAAATAATGAATCACTTTTCGTCGTAGGCGAAAAGTGACGCGGGGCGCGAGGATCGCGGGGACGATTGCTTGCTTCACGGTTCCCGATATCGCCGGCTGGGTCGGCTCCAGGTCCAGGCGCGCCCATAAGGCCATGCTCGATCGTCCCACGCCTTGGGACCAATACCAATCCGCCACTGACGAGGGTTTTCCCCAATTTTCCCGGACGCACAGGGAAATCAGTCACTTAGGAGAAACCCGCACCCGTCGCGACAGCCGCCAAAAGCCGCCTGCATTCCCATGCGTTGGGAATTTTGGCTTTGCCGAACGCCCCCGGCTGGCCGATACTGGCGGCATCATGTCCACGCCCGCGCAATCCCCCGCGTCCCAAGACCGCGTCCTGCTGGTCCTGGCGACCTTGGCCCAATGGAACGGCCCGGCGACGGCGCAGCAGCTTGCCGACGCCACCGGGTTGCCGCGCAGTTCGCTGTATCGCCAATTGGCGCGCCTGAAGCATTGGGGTTTCGTCCAGGAAGAAGAAGGCAGCTATGCGCCCGGACCGCTGGGCCTGCAATTGGCGCAAGGCTTCGATGCCAGCTCCAACCTGGTGCACATGGCGCGCATGGACATGCAGCGCCTGGTGAAGCAGTCCAACGAAAGCGTGGGGCTGATCGTGGCGGTGAACGATCGCGCCATCTGCCTGGACATGCTGGAAAGCCCGCAGGCGCTGCGCTGCTCCTTCGAGAAAGGCCGCAGCGTGCCCCTGCGCAAGGGCGCCACGGCCAAGTGCCTGCTCGCCCATTTGCCCGCGGCACGGCGCGATGCGGTGCTGGACGGCTGGCATGACGAAGCGCCGGATCCGCAATTGCCCGACCGTGCATCGCTGGCGGCGATCCGCAAGGCGGGCTATGCATGCAGCCAGAACGAAATCGACGAAGGCGTATGGGGAGCTAGCGCCCCGCTCCTGGGCCCCGGCCAGCGGCTGGCGGGCTGCATGACACTGATGGCGCCGATCGCGCGTGCCTTGTCCCGCGAAGGCGAATTGATCGAGATGGTCGTGGTGGCCGCCGCGCGCGTGTCCCGTCTGTTGAACCTGAGTTGACCGCTGTTTACCGGACCTTCGCGTCCCGAACCCCAAGGAGCCTGTCATGAAAGCCCCAAGCCGCCGTGCCCTGATGGCCGCGATTGCCCTGTGTCCCCTGCTGTGGGCCGCCGTGCCGGCGCCCGCCCGCGCCGATGACGTGATCCGCGTCGTCACCGACGCCACCTTTCCCCCCATGGAGTACGTCGACAACGGCAAGCTCACCGGCTTCGACATCGAACTCGTCGAGGCGCTGGCCAAGGCCATGGGCAAGAAGGTCGAATGGACGCAGATCGACTTCAAGGGCCTGATCCCCGGCCTGGTATCCAAGCGCTATGACATGGCCGTATCGGCCATCTACATCACCGACGAACGCCGCAAGGTCGTCGACTTCGGCGATTCCTACTACGCCGGCGGCCTCGTCGCGAT
This sequence comes from Bordetella sp. H567, assembly GCF_001704295.1. Taxonomy (NCBI): domain Bacteria; kingdom Pseudomonadati; phylum Pseudomonadota; class Betaproteobacteria; order Burkholderiales; family Alcaligenaceae; genus Bordetella; species Bordetella sp. H567. Next base: position 2,233,648 of record NZ_CP012334.1, on the reverse strand, counting down.
GGTCAAGGCCGACAACAACGCCATCAAGACGCCGAAGGACCTGGAGGGCAAGCAGGTCACCGTGCAGGTCGGCACGAAATCCGTGGGCTACCTGAAGGAACACTACCCTGGCGTGAAGCTGGTGGAGGTGGAGAAGAACGACCAGATGTTCAACCTGGTGGCCATCGGCCGCGCCGACGCCGCCGTAACCGGCCTGCCCGCCGCCTACCAGTACGTGCGCACCCGCGGCGGACTGAAAGTCCTGCCCGAGCAGCTCACCACCGAAGCCTATGGCATGGCGGTGCGCAAGGACGAGCCCGAGTTGACCACCAGCCTGAACAAGGCGCTGGCCCAGCTGAAGGCCGACGGCACGTACGACGCCATCGTCAAGAAGTGGTTCAGCAACTGAGGCCCTGAATGGATCTGGATTTTTCCCCGGTCTGGGCCAACTGGCCCGACCTGATCCGCGGCGCCGCGGTCACGGTGGAAATCGTGTCCGTGTCGCTGCTGTGCGGCTGCGTGATCGGCCTGCTGGTCGGCATGGGACGACTGGACCCCCGCCGCCGCCTGGTCTACGGCGTGTGCTCGGCCTACGTGGCCGCGATCCGCGGCACGCCCCTGCTGGTGCAGCTGTTCATCCTGTTCTTCGGCCTGCCGCAGTTCGGCATCATGCTGCCCGCGTTCGTCTGCGGCACCATCGGCCTGTCGGTCTACAGCGGGGCCTACGTGTCGGAAATCGTGCGCGGCGCCATCCAGTCCATCGACCGCGGGCAGGTCGAGGCCGCGCGCTCGCTGGGCATGCCGGCCCGCATGGCCATGGCCAACGTCGTGCTGCCGCAGGCCTTCGTGCGCATGATTCCGCCGCTGGGCAACGAATTTATCGCCTTGATCAAGAATTCCGCCCTGGTTTCGCTGCTGACCATCCACGACGTGATGCACGAGGGGCAGAAGATCATCTCCGTGTCGTACCGCTCGCTGGAGGTGTACCTGGCCATCGCGGTGATCTATTTCATATTGACCGGCGCCACGACGTTCCTGCTGCGGCGTGTCGAGCTGCGCCTGCGCGCGGGAGGAATGGTGCAATGAACATGGCCGATCAGCTCCCCATGGTTCGCATCCGCCGGTTGACCAAGGCCTATGGCGATAACGTCGTGCTGCGCGGCATCGACCTGGACGTCCTGCCTTCGCAGGTGGTCGTGGTGATCGGCCCGAGCGGATCGGGCAAGAGCACCCTGCTGCGCTGCTGCAACGGCCTGGAGCTGGCGCAGGGAGGCGACATCGAGATCTGCGGCCGGCCGCTGCTGTCGGGGGGCCGCACGCTGCCCGACGGCAAGCTCAACAAGCTGCGCGAGGAAGTGGGCATGGTGTTCCAGTCCTTCAACCTGTTCGCGCATCTGAACGTACTGCACAACATCACGCTCGGACCGCGCAAGCTGCGCCGCATACCGCGCCGGCAGGCGGAAGAGGAAGCGCGCGCGCTGCTGGACAAAGTGGGATTGGCGCACAAGGCGGACGCGATGCCGGCCAGCCTGTCGGGCGGCCAGAAGCAGCGTGTCGCCATTGCCCGGGCCCTGGCGATGCGGCCCCGCGTGATGCTCTTCGACGAGCCGACGTCCGCACTGGACCCGGAACTGGTCGGCGAAGTGCTGAAAGTCATGAAGATCCTGGCCGCGGAGGGCATGACCATGATGGTGGTCACCCATGAAATGTCGTTCGCGCAGGAAGTCGCGGACAGCGTGGTGGTGATGGACGACGGCTGCATCATCGAAGCCGGCCCGCCGTCGCAGATCTTCACCGTTCCCAACCAAGCTCGCACACGCGAGTTCCTGCAGGCGGTGCTCAAGCGTGGCTGACACATTCGAATCGATGGCGGCCGGAGATGGCCGGCATGACGTAGCGGGCGCGCCGGCCGGGCCGACGCGCTTCCGGCTGGCCGACCTGCCTGCCCAGCCTTGGAAAAACGGCGGCGGATTGACGCGGGAAGTCGCCTGCTGGCCGCCGGGGGCGGGGCTGGACGACTTCGTGTGGCGCATCAGCGTGGCGCGTATCGACGCCGGCGGCCCGTTCTCGCGCTTCGCGGGCGTGGACCGCGTCATTACGCTGCTGAGCGGCCCCGGCGTGGTGCTGCGCGGCGGCTTCGCGGCGGGCGAACACGCCTTGACCCGGCCCCTCGCGCCCTTCGCCTTCTCGGGCGACGTCGATGTCCAATGCACACTGCAGGGCGGCACGTCCGAAGACTTCAATGTGATGAGCCGGCGCGGCCGTGTGCAGGCGCGCGTGTCCGTCATCCAGCACGGCGGCGATTTGCCCCGCACGCCGCACGGCCTGCTGATGGCCGTGGGAAGCCGCTGGCAGGTCCAGGCCGGGCACGGCGCGGAATACGAATTGGCGCCGGACACGGGCCTGTGGTGGGCCGCATCGGACCATGGCTGGCGCGTGCGGCCCGCGGGGACGACGGGCCTTGCGCCCGGAACGGGATTGATCGCCGTGGCCATCGCGCCACAGGCGCCGAACGACCAAGCACGCGAAGTCACGCGTGGACAGGAGGCCACATGAAACACGCCAACCGTCTATGGGCCGCCGATGCCCTGTTGCCGGAAGGCTGGGCGCGCAACGTCAGCCTGGCCTGGGATGCCCAGGGCCGCTTGACCGAGGTGCGCAGCGATACCGCCGCCGAGCCGGAACAGCCTCGCGCCACCGGTCCGCTGATTCCTGGCATGCCCAACCTGCATTCGCACGCCTTCCAGCGTGGCTTCTGCGGGCTGACCGAATACCGCGGCCAAACCGCGGACAGCTTCTGGAGCTGGCGCGAACTGATGTACCGGTGCGCGGGCCGCATCGACCCGGCCCAGGTGGAGGCGATCGCCACGTGGCTGTACGTGGAGATGCTGGAAGCCGGCTACGCCAGCGTCTGCGAATTCCACTACCTGCACCATGATCCGCAAGGCGAACCCTATCCGCAGGGGCCGGAGATGGCGCACGCCATCCTGCGCGCGGCCGAACGGACCGGCATGGGCATGACGCTGCTTCCCGTGCTGTACCAGACGAGCGGTTTCGGCGGGGCGCCGGCGCATGCCGGCCAGCGCCGCTTCCTGCACGACACGGCCGCCATGCTGCGGCTGCTGGATACCCTGAAGCCTGCCTGCGATGCGCAAGGCGCGCGGCTGGGCCTGGCGCCGCATTCGCTGCGTGCCGTGCCACCCGCGTCCTTGACCGAGGCCCTGGACGGGCTCGATGCCATCGATCCCACCGCGCCCATCCATATCCACATCGCCGAGCAGGTGAAGGAAGTGGAAGACTGCATCGCATGGAGCGGCCTGCCGCCCGTGCGCTGGCTGCTGGAGCATGCGCCCGTGGGGCCGCGCTGGTGCCTGGTCCACGCCACGCACATGACGGCCGACGAAGCGACGGACGCCGCCCGCACCGGCGCGGTCGCCGGCCTGTGTCCCACGACCGAAGCCAACCTGGGCGACGGCCTGTTCGACATGGCCCACTGGCGCGAAGGCGCAGGACGATGGGGGATAGGCTCTGACAGCCATTCCACCGTGAATGCCGCCGAAGAGCTGCAGTGGCTGGAGTACGGGCTGCGCCTGACCACGCGGCAGCGCAACGTCATGGCCGAGGCCGGGCAGCCGCACGTCGCCACCGCGATGACCCTGGCCGCCGTCGCGGGCGGCGCGCAGGCCAGCGGGCGGCCGGTTGCCGGGCTCGCGCCGGGCCAACAGGCCGATTTCCTGGAACTGGAGCCCGGCCATGTGGCCCTGGCCGGGCTGCCGGCGCGCGACATGCTGTCGGCCCATGTGTTCGGCAGCCACCGCACATCGGCCATACGCAACGTATGGGTAGGCGGACGATCCCGCGTGCGGGAAGGCCGCCATGCGCTGCGCGACGCCGCGGCCGCGGCATTCGTCGACGTCCGCCGTACGCTCGTGGCGGCAAGCTGATTCATCATCCGGAGGAACATCCATGTCCAAACTCTTGACCGACCGTCCCGTCTTCACCTTCCGCCAGGGCACGGCACCGCTGCTCGTTTCCATGCCGCACGTCGGCACCTACGTGCCGCCCGCGATCGCGGACCGCCTGACCGACGAGGCGCGCCACGTGCCCGATACGGACTGGCACCTGGAACGCCTGTACGACTTCGTGGTCGGCATGGGCGCGTCGGTGCTGGTCGCCACGCATTCGCGCTACGTCGCCGACCTGAACCGTCCGCCCGACGGCAGCAGCCTGTACCCGGGCCAGAGCGTCACCGGGCTCTGTCCCGTCGATACCTTCGACGACACCCCGCTGTATCGCGATCCCAAGGACGTGCCGGACGAAGCGGAGGTCGCCCAGCGCCGCGCGCAGGTCTGGCAGCCCTACCATGACAAACTCGCCGAAGAGCTGGCCCGCCTGCGCGACCGACATGGCGTCGTGCTGCTCTGGGACGCGCATTCGATCCGTTCGGTGCTGCCGCGTTTCTTCGAAGGCAAGCTGACCGACCTGAACCTGGGCACGGGCAAGGGCATCGCCTGCGCGCAGGACATCGCGGAAGCCGTCCACGCCGTCGCCCGCGAAGGCGAAGCGCAGGGCTACACCAGCGTGCTGAACGGCCGCTTCACGGGGGGCTACATCACCCGCCACTACGGACAGCCTGAACAGGGCATCCATGCCATCCAGCTGGAAATGACGCAGTGCACCTACATGCAGGAGGCGCTGCCCTTCGACTACCTTCCCGAAACGGCGGGCCGTATCCAGCCTTTGCTGCAGCGCATGGTGCAAACGGCCTTCGATGGGGTGCTGCGCAAGCGCGCTATCTAGCATCGTCCGCCGTACAATGGCGCGTGATCATCCGGCACGGGAGGCCACGCCATGAAGCTCGGTAGCTCCACCCGCGCGGCTTGCGCCGCCCTGGCATTCACCACCTTCGGGTTTGTCCTGGCGGTGCCAGACAGTCAGGCGCAGGCACCCACGCCCCCATCGGGCCAGGCAACGCCCGGCGCGGGCGATCAGGTCCCTGGCATAACGATTCCCGACAGCCAGATGGCGCGCGATGCGGCGCGCCTGGTCCGCGATGCGGAAGGCGATTTCCTGTTCCAGCACTCCACGCGCGTGTATTACTGGGGCGCCTTGGCCGGAAAGCGCAGGGCGCTGAACTTCGACCCGGAACTTTTGTATGTCGCCGCCATGTTCCATGATTACGGCTTGACGGCCGCTTATGGGCAAAGCCATTTGCGCTACGAGGTGGACGGCGCGAACGCCGCCCGTGATTTCCTGCGCAGCCACGGCGTCGCGGAAGCCGACGCCCAGGGTGTCTGGCTCGCCATCGCGCTGCACACCACGAATGGAATTTCCGCGCATCTGTCGCCCCTGGCCACGCTGGTTGCCGAAGGGGCCAACATGGACCTGGTGGGCGCCGGCTATGGCGACTTCACCACGGCGGAACGCAACGCCGTCGAGGCCGCTCATCCGCATCCGCCGGGATTCGCCGAAGACTTCATGCAGGCCCTCTACGACAGCCTGAAGCACCGTCCGGAAACCACCCAAGGCACCGGCCTGGCGGACGTCCTGGCGTACAAGGACCCGCATTTCGTCCGCAGGGACTTCAGCCGGCTGATGCGCGACTCGCACTGGGCCACCGGGAAATAAGCGGGGGCCGACGCCCGGTCAATGGCGCTGGAACGTGCCCAGGTGGTTCGTATCCAGCAATTCGACCCTCATCGACGCCATGCCGTCCGATCCGGCGCCGCTGAAATCCACGGCGGACACCGATCCTTCTTCGTGGTTCTCGTCGTGCATCGCGATGACGAAGCGATCGCCATCCCAGTGGCGCATGGGAAAACGCGTATTCCTGGGACCCAGCACCAACGCCAGGCCGGCATCGTCCGCCACGACGTGGGCGGTGCCGAAATACGCATTGCCGTAATCGCCCGCATAAGCGCCCGGCTGGCGGGCGGGCGCCGGGTCGTCCGGCGGCTGTTTGCCGGCCAGGCTGCCCGCCGGCTCGGCATAGGCCGCGAACAAGGCGTGATAGCCGGCATACCAGTCTCGCGTGATCCGGCCGAACTGCGCCAGTTCCATGAATTCGGCGCTCAGCGCTTCGGCGGCCCCGATCGGCGCGGCGTTGGTCAGCACGACGATGCCCACCTTGGCCGACGGAATGATCGAGAAGGCCGTGCCCGCGCCCAGTGCGAACGCGCCCGAATGGCTGATGCCGGTGCGGCCGGAGGACTGCACGTTCACATTGAAACCGTAGCCATACATGTCCGCCCGGACGGTGGGTGACGAGGACGCCCGCGAAATGACCTGCGGTGTGATCGCCGGCAGCAGCGCCGCGGCCGGGATAAGCGGCTGCCCTTGCGCATCATGCCCATCGTCCAGCAGCATCGCCAGCCATTTGGCCATGTCGTTGGCGCTGGAACTGACGCCGCCGGCGGGCGATTGCGCATCGGGCTCGCGCTGGTACTTGGGCTGGTAGACGCCGCCGCTCTTGACGTGACCATGAGCGTGGTTGCTGTCGGCCGCGAAATCGGCGAAGCGCGAACTCGTGCGGTCCATATGCAAGGGTCTATAGAGGACCCCCTCCGACAGGCTTGCCCAGTCCCTGCCGGCAGCGCGCGCAACGGCCTCGGCCGCGACCGTCACGCCGAAATTGGTGTATGCGCAGGTCGACCGGAAGGCCTGCAAAGGCAGATGACGCAGTCGTTCCAGCACCTGCCCGCGGTCATAGCCCAGGTCCTCGAGATCATCGCCGGCGTGATCGGGCAGCCCGGAACGATGCGAGTAGAAGTCGGCCAGCGTCACGTGCGCGGTCACCCACGGATCGGCCAGCTGGAACCCCGGCAGGTATTTGACGACGGGATCGTTCCACGCCACGCCTTGCTTGCCGACCTCGTGCGCCACCACCGTGGCACCGACGGACTTCGACAGCGATGCCAGCTGGAAAACGGTATCGGCATCCACCTCGCCAGCCTGGTCCGTATTGCGCACGCCATAGCCCTTGGCGAAGACCTCGCGGCCGTCGTGGACCACCGCGACCGACATGCCGGGAAGGCCGGTGCGCTGCATCATGGCCTGCGCCAGCGTGTCCAGCTGGCCTACCGCGGCGTCGATCTGTCCCGCGTGGATGGGCACGCCCGCTGTTTCGTTCGGCGGCAGCGCGGCGTCGGCCGCGGGCATGGCCTGGGTGTCGCCCGTCGCGGCAGCCACGGCGGCACACATCAGGAAGGCAACCATGGGCATGCGGCGCAGCGTCATTCGAGTCCTTGTCGAGCAAGCACCTTACGGGCAATTGCACGGGATCTCAATGTGACTCTTGCACGAGATGGGCATTACGCCCGGTCGCGACCCTGCCGTTTCGATGCCGGCCAACGCGCGGCAGCAGCGAGCACCTTGCCCCGCAGGGCGGCGGCACCGGGCTGGCTCAGCCGCTTACCGCGAACTGGCGCTGGTACGACGCCAGCGCCGCTTGCATGGCGTGTCGCACCGCGTCCACCAGGCGGTTGTCGTCGTCGACCTTGCGGGTGGCCAGGGACAGCGTCAGCACCGGCGCGGCGCGGCCCAGCTTGACCACCCGCATGGGATAGGTTTGCAGCATGGCGGCATCGGGCGTTTGCAGCACCGAAATGCCCAGTCCTGCGCTGATCAGCGCGGCGATGGCAGGCGCGCTGTCGAATTCCAGCGTGCCGCGTATTTGGCGGATGTGCGTGCCCACGTACTGGTTCGCCAGCGTCCCCGTGACGGTCTGGCGGTCATAGCGTATCCAGTCGTATTGGCGGAACAGCGCGGCCACGCTGTTTTCCTTGGCCGCGGGCGGGGCCAGCAGTACCAGTTCGCGGCGCAGCATGGGTGTCCAGCGCAGGCGGGCCGAGCCCCCCTTGGGCGGTTGCGCCACCAGCGCCGCGTCGACGTCCCCCGCCTGGACCGCCGCCGTCAGGCTGGCGCTGCGGCCACGCGCCAGCCGCAGCTCCAGCCGTGGATGGCGTTCTCGCAGGAAGCGGATCATGCCGGGAAGCACCGTCGCCTGCAGCGATTCGATAACGCCCAGCCGCACCACGCCCTGCACGGCCACGCTATGACCCGCGCGCAAGGCTTCCAGGTCATGCAAGGCCTGGCGCAGCGTGTCCGCCACTTCGTGCGCGAGGCGATTGGGCCTGGCCTGCAGTCCCGAACGATCGAACAGCGGCTTGCCCATGTAGAGCTCCAGCTGCTTCATCTGCATGCTGACCGCGCTGGGCGTCACGTTGGCTTGTTTGGCGGCGCCCGCGAAAGTGCCGCTATGCAGCACCGCTTCCAGCGTGCGGAAGGTTTCCAGCTTCATCGTCCTGCCCCTGGCCGCGCGCGCCTGGCGCATGCTGTGCGCCCCGCGGCAGCGTGGCGGCAACCGCTGATCATCATCAAAATTCCTTATGAAGCTCCTCAAACAAGTTCACTATTCTAATGATGCCTCCGTGGCTAGACTAGGGCCTGTCAACGCTGGCGGCCGGGATCGCGGCCGGGCGGCAGGATCGCCGCCGCATCGAACGAGAGGAGAAGCGCGCGCATGAAGGTCACGGAAACGAATCAACGGCCGCAGGCCTGGACGGCACGGCAGGCGGCGGAGGATGGCTCGTGGGTACTGCGCCTGACCGAAGAGCAGGTCCAGGGTTTCCATGATGCGCTGGCGCATGCGCGCAAGTCGAACAAGCCGCTGCTGGCCATGGAGCAGGCCGACTTCCCACTTACCGCGGCCTCGCGCGGGATACTCGAGCAGGCCATCGCCACCACGCAGGGCCGCTGGGGCATGTGCCTGCTGAAAGGCTTTCCGGTGGACGTCTGGAGCGAGGACGACGCGCGCCTGGCCTATTGGGGCATGAGCCTGTACATGGGGGTGGGACGCACGCAAAACCGCGCCAGCCAGTTCATGAACGACGTGCGCAACGAGGGGGGCGAATACAAGGTCAAGGGAGGCCGCGGCTACAACACCAATGCGGGCCTGGATTTTCACCAGGACTCCTGCGACGTCGTAGGCCTGCTGTGCCGCCGCACGGCCAAGTCGGGCGGCACCAGCAAGGTGGTCAGCTCGATCGCCCTGTACCAGGAAGTCGAACGCCGGCGCCCCGATCTCATTCCCGTGCTGAAGGCGCCCTTCTTCCACAGCTACCAGGGCACCCAGGACCCCAGCCAGCCGCCCTATTACCGTTGCCCCATCTTCGGCAGCCATCCCGAATACTTCAGTGCCCGCACCAACCGCAAGAACACCATCGCGGCGCAGCGCGACTTTCCCGAAGTCCCGCGCCTGACCGCGGCGCAGACGCAAGCCCTGGACCTGCTGGACGAACTGCTGCCCAGCGACGCGTTGTGCTACACGATGACGCTGGAACAAGGCGATATGCAGCTCCTGAACAACTTTGTGATCCTGCACTCGCGCACGCCGTTCGAGGACTACGACGAGCCGGACCGCAAGCGCCACCTGTTCCGCCTGTGGCTGTCGGTGCCCGGCTCGCAGCCCCTGGCGGATGACTGGAAGGAATACTACGGCGACGTGCGGGCGGGTGCCGTGCGCGGCGGCGTGCGTGGCAGCGCGATCACCCAGGAATTCCTGGAATACGAGCGCCGCCAGGCCAAGGCGATGAACATGCGCTTCGATACCTGGAAGCCGCAGCTGCTCAAGGAAGACATGGAACGCATCGTGGCCGCGTACCCGCGCGAGTCGGCAACGGCCTGACGGCCCGCCCCGGATAAATAAAAAACATACCAGCGCGGCACACGCGCAGGCAGGAGACAACATGGACAGAAGGTCTTTCATGGGCGCGCTGGGCGCCGGCATGGCGGCGGCGTCGGGACTCGCGCGTGCGCAGGGCGGCCCCACGCGCATCATCGTCGGCGCCACGCCGGGCGGCGGCACCGATACGGTCGCGCGCATGCTCGCGGCGCAGCTGGGCAAATACGTGCCCGGCACCTACGTGGTGGAGAACCGGCCCGGCGCGGGCGGCAACATCGCGGCGCAGGCCGTGGCCCACGCCGACCCGGACGGCCGCACCCTGCTCGTCTGCTACACCAGCCATGCGATCAACGCCACGCTGTACGGCAATCTGCCTTTCGATCCCGTCAAGAGTTTCCAACCCATCGCCTACGTCGCGAGCGCGCCGTCCATCCTGGTGGCCCACCCATCGGTCCAGGCGAACAATGTGCCCGAGTTGATCGCGCTGGCGAAATCGCGGCCAGGTACCTTGAACATCGCCCTGCCCGGCATCGGTTCGGCCGGCCATCTCTGTGCGGAAGTCCTGAAGCAGCAGACCAAGGTAGACCTGGTGCTGGTGCCCTACAAAGGAACGGCGCCGGCGATGACCGACGTACTGGGCGGGCAAGTGCAGCTGATGTTCGCCGGCGCGGCGCTGGCCGGGCCGCAGTTGCAAGGCAAGACGCTCAAAGCGCTGGGCGTAAGCAGCGCCAAGCGCATGGAAACCCTGCCGGACATTCCGCCCATCGCGGACACCCTGCCCGGCTACGATTTCAATGCCTGGTATGGGCTGTTGGGCCCGGCGGGCATGGACCGCGGCCTGGCGGACCGCCTGTCCGAAGCCACCGGACACATACTCGCGGACGCGTCGAACCGCAGCCGCCTGATGGATGAAGGATTGATCGCGACGGGCAGCACGCCCGACGGCTTTCGCCAGTTCCTCGTTACCGAGGTGGATCGCTGGGGCCGCGTCGTGAAGGCGTCCGGGGCACGCGCCGGCTGAATCTCTCGCGCGCTCCTGTCACGGCCATGTCACCTCACTGGCCGATCATGCGGTTGCACTTTTTTGGACTTGTGCGTTTGAGTGCGTTTCGACGCGCCACCACGCCGAGCGCGGCCATCGTCCCGATGGCCGTTTCCGCAACCCGCCTCCCTCGCCGCATGAAACCGACCTCTACCCGACCTTCTCGCGCCCGTCCCGCCTCGCGCTGGCCCCTGCTGCTGGCCGCCGTCGCCGTTGCCTGCTCGCTCTCCGCGTGCGGCGGCGACCATGACGACGACACACCCACGACTCCAGATACCCCCGCACAACCGGCGCCGGACCAGCCGCCCGCGCCGGTGCTGCACTGCGCGCCGTAGCGTCCGCACCCTCCCCCTTTCGATAGTGAGCCTGGCGGCACCGCGTCCGCCATGAAGGCCTTTGCGCCACAACCGATTCGCGACCCGACAATGATCAACAACGCCAAACGCAAGTTCCTGCGCAACAGCCTGGGCGCCACCGCGTCCCTGACCGCCCTGAGCATGTTCCCGCCCAGCATCCGCCGCGCGCTGGCCATCCCGGCGAACAATCGCTCGGGCACCATCAAGGACGTCGAGCACGTCGTCATCCTGATGCAGGAAAACCGCTCCTTCGACAACTACTTCGGCACCCTGGCCGGCGTGCGCGGCTTCGGCGACCGCTTCACCATCCCGGTGCCCAATGCGCTGAACGTATGGCAGCAACTCGATGCCAACGGCAAGCCCATCCTGCCCTACCACCTGGACCAGACGCGCGGCAACGCGCAACGCGTGAGCGGCACGCCGCACGGCTGGACGGACGCGCGCGATGCCTGGGACAAGGGCCGTATGTACCAGTGGCCGCGCTTCAAGAAACAACAGTCCATGGGCTACTTCACCGAGCAGGAAGTGCCTTTCCAGTTCGCGCTGGCCAATGCCTTCACGCTGTGCGACGGGTATTTCAGCTCGCTGCACGGCGGTACCAACACCAACCGCCTGTTCTTCTGGACCGGCACCAATGGCGCCACCACGCCGGCGGCCCACGTGGTGGTGAACAACGTCTGGGATGGCCTGGATACCACCACCAACCTGGCCACCACGGGCTTCAACTGGACGACCTACCCGGAGCGGCTGACGCAGGCCGGCGTGTCGTGGATGGTCTACCAGAACATGCCCGATAACTTCACGGACAACTCGCTCATCGGCTTCAAGCAGTATCGCGACGCCAACCTGCGCTCGGGCAAGCCGGTGTACCACGACGTACCGGTGAACCCGCCCTACAATCCGGCCACGGACGATGCCAACAACCCGCTCTACAAGGGCATCGCCAACACCATGCCGGACGGCGGCTTCCTGGGAACGTTCAAACAGGACATCCTGGCCGGCAAGCTGGCGCAGGTCTCCTGGATCATCGCGCCGGAAGCCTATTCGGAACACCCCGGCCCTTCCAGTCCGGTACAGGGTGCCTGGTACGTGCAGGAAGTGCTGGACGCGCTCACCGCCGATCGGGAAGTCTGGTCCAAGACCGTGCTGCTGATCAACTTCGACGAAAATGACGGCTTTTTCGACCACGTGCCGCCGCCATGCGCGCCTTCGCTCGACACGACATCGGGCACGACCTTCGGCAAGTCGACCCTGAGCGCCGGCGACATGTCCTACGAGTACTACACGCATCCCGCGGTGCCGAACACGTCGATGCCCCCGCCCGACGGCGATTGCTATGGCCCCGGTCCGCGCGTTCCCATGTATGTGATTTCGCCCTGGAGCCGCGGCGGTTGGGTGAATTCCCAGCAGTTCGACCACACGTCCGTATTGCGTTTCCTCGAAGCCCGCTTCGGCGTGGCGGAGACGCAGATCAGCCCGTATCGCCGCGCCGTCTTCGGCGACCTGACCACGGCCTTCAACTTCGCCACGCCCAACGAGGATCCGCTGCCCGCGCTTGACGGCCGCCGCACCCGCAACGATGCCGACACGCTGCGCATTTCCCAGGACGCGCTCGGGCAGGTTGCCCTGCCCACGCCGCAGAACCTGCCGCGCCAGGGCACCGGGACGCGGCCGTCGCGCGCCCTGCCGTATGAACTGCACACCAGCGCCCGCACCGATGCGGCCAGCGGCAAGGTAAGCCTGATCTTCGCCAATACGGGCTCCGCCGCCGCCGTCTTCCATGTGTACGACCGCCTGCACCTGGACCGTGTCCCGCGTCGCTATGTGGTCGAAGCGGGCAAGCAGCTGGACGACAGCTGGGACGCCAAGTCGCTGGATGAGGGCCGGTACGACCTGTGGGTGCTGGGAGCGAACGGCTACCATCGGGGCTACACGGGGGACTTGTCGGCGCAAGCCGCCACCGGTGCCGGCGTGCCGGAGATCCGCGTCTGCTACGACGTGGCGAACGGCAACGTCTATCTGACCGCCCTCAATACCGGGGGCAAGGACGTGCACCTGACCGTGCGGGCAAAGGCCTATCGCAACGACGGGCCATGGAACCTGACGGTGGCCGCCGGCGCCAGCCAGGACGTCCACTGGGACTTGAAGGACAGCGCGCGGTGGTACGATTTCGCCGTCACCTGCGCCGAACAGCCCGGCTGGTCCCGCCGCTTCGCGGGCCGCGTCGAAACGGGCAAGGACGGCCTGAGCGATCCCGCGATGGGCATGGAAGACCTTTGACGGCAAGGACGCCGCGCCACGGTGCTTCGTGGCGCGGCGCCTTGCAGGCGCAACCGATCACGACTTGACCGATATGCTGCAGGAAGAACGCATCGCCCGCATCCAGGCCTTGCTCGGCGCCTACGCGCGCATGAGTACCGAACGGCTGGCGCGGGAACTGTCGGTTTCGCGCGAGACGGTGCGCCGGGACATCGTGGAACTGGAAGCACAGGGCGCGCTGCGGCGCGTGCATGGCGGGGTGGTGACGACGGCCGCCCATGCCGAACCTCCGTTCACCCAACGGCAGCACCTGCGCGCGCGCGAGAAGCGGGCCATCGCCCGCGCCGTGCTGCCGATGCTGGCGCCAGGACAAGTCATCCTGATGGATGCCGGGACCACCACCGGCTACCTGGCCGAAGCGCTGTGCGGTATGGCCGGATTGACCGTCATCACGAACTCGCTCGGAATCGCCATGACGCTGGCGCGGCGCACCGGTGCGGGAGAATCCCCGCGCCATGAAGTCATCCTGCTGGGGGGATCGCCGCACGGCGACGTGCCCGCCACCTATGGCGGCAGCACCATCAACGAGATCACCCGCTACCATGCGGACCTGGCCCTGCTATCGCCCGTGGGACTGAGCGCCACGCATGGGGCCACCAGCTACGCCCATCACGAAGCGGCGGTGGCCCAGGCGATGGCCGCGCAAGCCAGCGAACGGATCCTGCTGGCCGACCACAGCAAGGTCGGCGTAGTGAGCCGCGTGCGCTACGCCAGCCCAAAGGAAATCGGCCGCATCGTCACGAACGCGCACGCGGATGCCGACTTCGAGAAAGAGCTGCGCCGCTGGCGCCGCACGGGCGTGGACGTCGTGTTGGCCTGAAAATCGTGGCGGGGCGCGAGCGATCGCCTGCAGGCAGACGTCGGGTCAGAGATTGTCCGCGAGCCAATCGGCGACGATGTTGGCGCCGACCTGGCGGTTGTCCTCCTGGCAGTGCTCGCTGCCGCCTTCATGGGCGGTCAGCACGCGCAGCGTCTTGTTCTTGGCGCCGACGGCGTCATACAGGCGTTGGGCGAATTCGACCGGGACGATGGTGTCGTTCTCGCCGTGCAGGCAGAAGAACGGGCACAGCAGGTCCGGGGCGACATCCTTGAGCCGGTAGTCCTCCAGCTTCTTCATGCAGGCGTCCATGTCGGGCTTGCCCAGTACCCAGGGCAGCTGGAAGTTCGGCGCGGATATCTTCGTGCCGCCCGACTCCATGATGCGCCGGCGACGCGTCCAGGCTTCGTGGTAATCGAAATGGCCGCCCCAGGCCACGCAGGCCGCGAAGCGGTGGTCGCGGGCGGCCGCGCGCGGCGCGTAGTAGCCGCCCATGGAAAAGCCCATGACGGCCACGCGTTTGGGATCCACCTCCGGCCGCGCGGCAACCCAGTCGTAGGCCGCACCGGCCGGCACTTCGTAGTCGTAGCGGCTCGGTATGCCCTGCAGGCGCAGGGCCTCGCCCTGCCCCGGTCCGTCGATGGCCAGTACGTGGATGCCGCGCTTGGCGATCTCGATCCCGCCGAACAGCACGCTCATTTCCTTGGCGTTGTCCAGGCCGTCGAACATCACCACCGTCGGCGCCGGGCCGTCGACGTCGGCGCGCAGCCACCAGGCCGGCAGCGTCGTGCCTTCATAAGGCACGTCGGCACGCGTGATCTGCGGGAAGCGCCGCTCCAGGCCCTTGGCGAAGCAGCGCAGGCAATCGCGGTAGGTCTGCGACTTGCGGTCCGAAGGCGCGATGAAGCGTTCGCCGCAGAAGTAATAGACCGCGGCGCGCAGGTAGTACGCGCCCGACGTCAGCCGGTGCCCGCGCGCCTCTTCTTCATCGCCGAACCCTTCGATGCGCCGGGCCATCTCGACCCATTCCTTCCACCAGCGCTCGTTGTCGCCTTCATGGCCACGCAGCTTTTGCCCGATCTGGTCGATTTCGCTGATCGACGCCGCGCCCCAGCCCGCCATTTCGATGCCGAACATCATGCCCTGCGACCACATGTGGTTGCTGGGAAAATACTCGAACCAATGACTCATCTGTTTCTCCTATCCCGGAAAGAACGACAGCCGGGCCTGGTCGATGCCGAAGACATCCGCCAGCCAATCCAGCATCAGTTCCTGGCCCAGGGTAGGGTTGTCGTGCTGGCAGTGCTCGGCGCCGGTCTCTTCCGCGCTGGTGAGCTTCAGCGTGGCCTTGATGCCATGCGCGATCGCATAGTCATGGACTTTCCTGACCTCTTCCACGCCCAGCACGTCGTGGCCGCCGTGGATGATCAGATAGGGGCATTTCATGTGCTCCAGCACGCCCGCGAGCGTGAAGGGGCGCGCGATCTCCGTGGCTTCGGCCATGCTACTGGCGCCGAACACCCACTTGATGTGGCTGGCCAATCCGTGGTTTTCGTCACGCGCCTTCCAGCGCTCGTGGATATCCCAGATGGCGCCGTGTGAAATGCAGGCCGCCAGGCGCGCATCCATGGAGGCCGCACGGGCGGAATAGTAGCCACCCAGGCTGGAGCCGCTGACGGCGATGCGGCTGGCGTCGACGTCCGGACGCGCCGATAGCCAATCGATGCAGCGGCCGATGGGAACTTCGTAGTCATGGCGCGTGGTCAGGCCGTGCCGCCGCAGCGCGCCGCCCTGCCCCGGCCCGTCCACCATCAGCACCGAGATGCCGCGCTGGACCGCGCCGCGCCCCGTCATGAACCACAGCTCATCCTTGTACGAATCCAGGCCACCCACGGAAATCAACACCGGCTGGCGCGCGCCGCCATTGGCGGAACGTACGTAGTACGCCGGCAGCGTCTTGCCGTTTTCGTAGGGAATTTCCACGATTTCGGCCGGCGGGTCCATGCGCGTGAACGCCTGGGCCGACGCGCGCTCGGCTTGCGTGAAGGCGTCCAGGCGGCGCGGGTCGTCGGCCTTGAGCCAGAACTCGGCCTCGCGGTAGTAGTTCGCCGCGCGCAGCCAGCAATTCATGGCCGTACGGACATGGCCTTCCTGCAAGGCCGCATCGCCGCGCCGTGCGTTGCGATCCGCGATGTGGCGCCACGCGCTGTACCAGGTCTCGAAATCGCCGGCGACGATATGCGTGGCGGCCTGGAAGACCTCGCTGACCGCGCCGCCGCCCTCCTGCGTTTCGCCCAGGCCGCGCCGGAACTGGTATGACATCCAGAAATCGTCTGGCCAGTGATGCCAGCCGAACGGCTCGTACTTGGGCGCGGGGTGTTCCTTGGCAGTCATGCTGCGCTTCTCCTTGATTCCGTTTTACTTCTTCTTTTCCAGGCCCAGCTTGCGTATCGTGCCGCCCCATTTGGCGTAGTCATCCGACCAGACCTTCGCGAACTGGGCCGGCGTGCCGGTGGCCGCATCCAGCCCCAGGCGCTGCGCCTGGACTTGCACCTGCGGATCGGCGACGGCCTTGTTCAGCGCCTTGTTCACCTTTGCCACCACGTCGGGCGGGGTGCCCGCCGGGGCGAACAGGCCGAACCATCCCAGCGCCTCGTAGCCCGGCACGGTTTCGCCGAAGGTCGGAATATTGGGCGCGTTGGGCGCGCGGTTGCGGCCGGTCACGCCCAGCGCGATCAGGCGGCCGTCCTGCACGTAGGGATACAGGCCCGAGTACCCGAACACGGTCAGCTCCACGCGCCCCGACATCAGGTCCGACATGATCTGGGTGCTGCCCTTGTACGGGATATTCGTGAAGTCGAACCCCGCCTTTTCCTTCAGGAGCTCCATGGACAAGTGCGGAAAGCCGCCCTCGCCATTGGTGCCGACTCGCACGCGGCCCGGATGCTGCCTGGAGTACGCGATCAGCTCCGGCAGCGTTTTTGCGGGAAAGTCCGGCTTGGCCACCAGCATCATGTAGTTGGTATAGGCCAGCGCCACCGGTTCCAGCGCCTTGCGCACGTCGATGGGCCAGTCGTTGGTCAACGGCGCGACGACGACCGCGCCCATCTGTCCCATGACCAGGGTGTAGCCGTCGGGCTCGGCCCGCGCGGCCGCCTGCAAGCCGATGAGGCCCGAGGCGCCCGGATGGTTTTCCACCACGATGGACTGCCCCAGCGACTGCGACATATCGTTGCCCAACAGGCGCGTGATCACATCGGCCAGGTCGCCGGGGGGATACGGAACGATGATGCGTATCGGATGATCGGGATAACCCGCGGCGCGGGCTACGGTTGCACCGGTGGCAAGCGCCAGGGAAAGCATGAACCCGGCGGCCCAGACGAAGATCCTGTCCATTGCGACGACCCTCTGTGGAAGGCGGTCCGCCCACGCCGCGGCGCCTTCGTTCCCCATGGATGCGCCGGCTCATGCGTGGCCGTGCGCGTTGTCAGGGCGATATTGGAACCGGCCAAAATGCGCGTCAACCTTTCGGCCGCTTTTTCCCATTTAGTAAAACCGCGGCGGCGCGAAGGCCGATGGTGCGGCGCGACGAAAAAAAGAGGTTTGTCGCGCGCGCGGCGCATGATATTTTGAAAAGAGGCACCCGCCGCCGGAAAGATCCCGGCGGCATGACCGCGCCGATGCATTCCCAGTATCTGGAAATTTGTATGACGTCCTGGAAGACCGCCCCGGGCGGTTTATACGAACCATGCAAAACCGAGCTACGCCGGCCAGTACCGTGGGCCGCGCCGTCGACCTGCTGCGCCTGATCGCCAGCAGCCCGTCGCAGCATCTGCGCCTGATCGATCTGGCGCGGCGTGCCGACATGGAAAAATCCACCGCGCATCGCCTGCTGCAGCGGCTGGTCAGCGAACGCATGCTGGTGCGCATCCCCGGTCAGCGCGGCTACCGGCTCGGACCGCTGATCTACGAGCTGGGCCTGTGCGCCCTGCCCGAGAACAATCTGCGGGAAACCTGCCATCCGCATCTGCGGCGGCTGGCCGAGCAGACCGGCGACATGGCATTCCTGGTCGCGCGCAGCGGTTTTGAAACCGTATGCCTGGACCGCATCGCCGGCAACTTCCCCATCCAGACCTTGACCTCCGGCGTGGGCGACCGCCATCCGCTGGGGATCGGGGTGGGCGGCCTGGCCATCCTGGCGGCGATGAGCGACCAGGAAGTCGATATCGCGCTGGACGCCATCGAGCACAAGCTGGCCCGGTATCCGAATTTCAGCGTCGCCTCGCTGCGCGCCTCCATCCGCCGTACCCGCGAAACCGGTTATGCGCTGGACGATGGCGTGGCGGCCAACGGCGTCAGCGCGATCGGCATGCATATCCGCCAGCCAGGCGGCATGCCGACCGCCGCGGTGTTCATCACCACCATTTCCCCGCGCATGGATCCGGCGCGCCGCGCCCTGCTCGGCAAGCATCTGTCGGCCTGCGTGAAGGGCGTGCAGGCCGACATGTCGCGCGGTGCGGCATCGGTCAACCGCTATTGCGAAGTCCCGCCGCGATCCCGTTGATGGAGATATGGATGCCGGTCTTGACGACGGCGTCGCCCCGTCCTTCGCGATAGCGCTGCATCAGTTCCACCTGCACGTGGTGCAGCGGATCCAGATAGGGAAAGCGATGGCTGATCGAGCGCGCCAGCACTGGATTGCCCGCCAGCCGGGCATCCTGGCCGGTGATGCGGGACAGCGCTTGCGCGGTGCGGTGCCATTCGGCCTCGATGACCGGGAAGATGCGATCGCGCAGCGCGGTGTCCTCGACCAGTTCGGCATAGCGGGAGGCCAGCGCCAGATCGGACTTGGCCAGTACCATGTCCACGTTCGACAGCAGCGTACGGAAAAAAGGCCAGTCGCGATACATGTCCCGCAGCAAGGTCCAGGCGGCGTCGGCGCCGCCCCCCGCGCCTTCGACGTAGGCCTGCACCGCCGAGCCGAACCCGTACCAGCCGGGCAGCGTCAGCCGGCACTGGCTCCAGCTGAATCCCCATGGAATGGCCCGCAGGTCCTCGATGCGCTGGCCGCCGCTGCGCGATGCCGGGCGTGAGCCGATGTTCAATTCGGCGATCTCGCGGATGGGCGTGGAGCCGAAGAAATAGTCGTGGAAACCCGGAGTTTCATAGACCAGTGCGCGGTACGCCCGCATGCTGGCGTCCGACAGGGACGCCGCAGCATCCAGGAAGGCGTCCGGCGCGCGCTGCTGGGTCTGCAGCAGCGTCGATTCCAGCGTGGCGGCGACCAGGGTTTCAAGGTTGCGGCGGCCGATGTCCGGATTCGTATATTTGGATGCGATCACCTCGCCCTGCTCGGTCAGCCGCAACTGCCCGCGCACGGTGCCGGGCGGCTGCGCCAGGATGGCCTGGTAACTGGGACCGCCCCCGCGCCCCACCGTGCCGCCGCGCCCATGGAACATGCGCAGCTTGATCGGCGCGCGGGTCGCCAGCTCATCGAACAGCGCGGCCAGCGCGATCTCGGCGCGATACAGCTCCCAATTGCTGGTGAAGATGCCGCCGTCCTTGTTGCTGTCGGAATAACCCAGCATGATGTCCTGCTCGGCGCCGCTGCGCCGCACCAGCTCGAACACACCCGGCAAGGCATAGAAGCCACGCATGATGGCGGTGGCATTGCGCAAGTCCTCGATGGTCTCGAACAGCGGCACGACGATCAGCTCGGCTTGCGCGTCTTCGCTCAGCAGGCCGCGCATCAGCCCGGACTCTTTCTGCAGCAGCAGGACTTCCAGCAGATCGCTGACCGTTTCGGTATGGCTGATGATGTAGTGGCGGATGGCGGACCGGCCATAGCGTTCCCGCATGACGCGGGCCGTTTCGAAGATGGCCAGCTCGCCGCGCGCCAGCTCGGAGTATCCGGCGCCTGGTACGCGCAGCGGGCGTGGATCGTTCAGCTGCTTCAACAGCAGATCCACCTTCGCCTGTTCGTCCAGCCCGGCATAGCCGGCATGCAGTCGGGCCGCCGCGAGCAGTTCGGCTACCACGGCCTCGTGCTTGTCCGAGCTTTGCCGCAGGTCGACCGTCGCCAGGTGAAAGCCGAACACGCTGGCTGCCCGTATCAGGGGCCGCAGGCGCTGCGCGGCCAGGGCGCCGGCATGATGGCTGTCCAGCGAGCGCTCGACGACCGCCAGGTCTTCCAGGAAGTCTTCCGGGCGCGCATACGGCGGCTGCGGCGCGACGGGGTGCGGCGCGGCCTGCGCGCCCGTCAGCGCATGCAGGGTGGCGGCCAGCCTGGCGTAGGCACCGGACAGCGCCTTGCGATACGGCTCATCGCGGCGATGCGCGCTGTCGTCCGGCGAGCGGTCGGCCAGCGCCTGCAGCTCGGGAGCGACATCGACCAGATAGTTCGACATGGACAGCTCGCCACCCAGCTGGTGCACCTCCGCCAGGTAGTGGCGCAGGGCGATTTCCGACTGGCGCTTCAGGGCATAAGCCAGCGTGTCGGCCGATACATTCGGATTGCCGTCGCGGTCGCCCCCTATCCACTGGCCCATGCGCAGGAAACTGGCGACGGGCTGGTCCGGCATCTCGCGTTCCAGGGTGGCGTACAGGCGCGGGATTTCGCGCAGGAAAGTAGTCTGGTAGTAGCTGAGCGCGTTTTCGATCTCGTCTGCGACGGTCAGGCGGGACATGCGCAGCAGGCGCGTGGTCCACAGCTGGATGACGCGGCCGCGCAGCTGGGCAGCGTTGGACTCGAGCTCGCGCGCCAGCAGGGCATCGGCGGCGCCGCCCGCCAGGCCGCGGCCGCGGATGTCGTCGCGCTCGGCCAGCAATTGCGCGATGGCGCGCTGTGCGTCCAGGATGCTCTTGCGCTGCACCTCGGTGGGATGGGCGGTCAACACCGGCGATACATGGCTTTCGGCCAGCGTACGGGAGATGCGCGCGGCGCCGACGCCGGCCGCGCGCAGGCGCGCCATCATGGCTTCGATGCTGCCCTCCCGCACATCGCCACCGCGCTCATGCGCGACGCGCCGGCGGATGTAGTGGCGGTCTTCGGCCAGATTGGCCAGCAGGCTGAAATAGGTGAAGGCGCGCACCACGCAGACCAGCATGATGCCGGGCAGCGATTGCAGCAGGTGCTTGAGCGTCTGGTCGGCCTGCGCGTCGTCGTCGCGGCGAAAGGCCACGGCAAGCTGGCGGACCTGTTCGACCAGGGTATAGGCGTCGTCGCCCTCCTGTTCGCGAATCACTTCGCCCAGCAGCCGGCCCAGCAGGCGGATGTCGTCGGTCAACGGCTGGTCGGTGGGCGAAGGCGGTATGCCTTCCTCCCGGTCGGCATGCGCGTCGGCGGCGGGCGCGCTCATACCACCAGCTCCGAGATCTCGATCAGGTTCAGATCCGGGTCGCGCACATAGACGGAACGGATCCGCGAGGTGGCGCCGGTGCGCATGACGGGACCTTGCTCGATCGCTACCTGGTGTTCGCGCAAGCGCGCGATGACCTGGTCCAGGGGCACGGCCGCGATGAAGCACAGATCCAGCGCACCCGGTACGGGCAGGTGCGCCTTCGGTTCGAACTCGCGGCCCTTGAGGTGCAGATTGATTTTCTGGTTGCCGAAGACGAAGGCCTTGCGCCCTTCGCCGAAGGTTTCCAGGCGCATGCCCAGGATATCGACGTAGAAGCGCACGCAGGCCGCTTCATCCGTGGTGGTCAGAACCAGGTGATCCAGGTGGTCGATCAATTTGCGAGTCTCCTACGGTTTGCCATGCGGCCCCGGGGTGCCGGGACGGCCGCTGCCGCCGCGCGGTCCGGCGATCGGGGTGGCCGATCTCCGCCCACGGGCGACAGCACGACTGTAGGAGATTCCGTGCGCCTTGGGAATTCGTGTTCCGGATAGGCGCCCTTCGCGGCTGATTAAGGCCGGGTCAGCTCGCGCCGCCCGGCATGACCGGCGTGGCCGCGTGATCGCCGACCACGGTGTGCCACGGCTTGACCGTCCAGCGCTTGACCAGGCCGTTGATCACGTAGGGATCGTTGCGGGCGAAGGCTTCCGCCACCGCGGGGGAATCCGCTTCGAACAACAGCAGCGCGCTGTCGACCGGGTCGCCCGCCGCCCCGGCCAGCACGATCTCGCCGCGGTGCGACGCCTGCCAAGCCAGGTCCAGGTGCGCATCGCGGAACTGGCCGCGACGGGCCAGGTAATCGGGCGCGAGTTCGTAGGCAAGTAGGAAATGCATGGTCCAGGCTCCAAGGAAAACGGCCGCCGGATGCACCGGCGGCCATATCGGCGGCGCTTGCGCGCCAGGGCGGGAAGCCCCGGACCGCGTCCGCCGGCTTACTTGCCGCCCTTTAGGACGCCCTCGCGACGAGGCTTGCTCGCCGCCCTTCCGGACGCCCTTGCGACGGGCCTTACTTGCCGCCCTTCAGGATGTCGTGCCACTTGCTGGTCTGGTCGGCGATGAACTTGCCGAACTCCTCCGGCTTCTGGCCGCCAGGCTCCGCGCCGATGGTTTCCAGGGCCTTGGCCATCTGCGGATCCTTGAACGCATCCAGCGTGGCTTCGTACAGCTTGGCCTGCACATCCTTGGGCACCTTGGCGGGAACCACCAGGCCGTACCAGGTCGAGAACGTGTAGCCCGGCAGGCCGGCCTGGTCGATGGCGGGGATGCCCGGGAAGTAGGCGCTGGGTTTTTCGCTGCTGACGCCCAGCGCGCGCACCGTGCCCGCGCGGATCTGCGAGATCGCCGAGCCGCTGGTTTCGATCGCCATCTGGATCTGGCCGGAGATCAGGTCCGCCATCATGGGCGCGCCGCCCTTGTAGGGCACGTGCGCGATATCGATGTTGGCCATC
Organism: Bordetella sp. H567; assembly: GCF_001704295.1. Lineage (NCBI taxonomy): Bacteria > Pseudomonadati > Pseudomonadota > Betaproteobacteria > Burkholderiales > Alcaligenaceae > Bordetella > Bordetella sp. H567. The sequence continues at coordinate 2,210,608 of NZ_CP012334.1, read as the reverse complement.
TTCTTGAACAGTTCGCCCGCCAGGTGTTCGGTGCTGCCGATGCCGGCCGAGCCGAAATTCAGCTTGCCGGGGTTCTTCTTGGCATAGTCGATCAGTTCCGGAATGGTCTTGACCGGCAGTTTGTTGTTGACGATGAGCAAGTTGGGCGACGACGCCACGATGGTGATCGGCGCGAAGTCCTTCTCGAAGTCGTAGGTCAGCTTGTCGTAGGTCGAGGGCGCGATGGTATGCGCGATGGTCGACAGGAAGATGGTGTAGCCGTCCGGATTGGAGCGCGCCACATAGGCCGCGCCGATCGTGCCGCCCGCGCCGGCGCGGTTGTCCACGATGACGGGCTTGCCCAGCTTCTTGGCCAGCGCTTCGGCCAGGGGACGGCCCACCATGTCGGTGGTGCCACCGGGCGGGAACGGGATGACCAGCGTGATCGGCCGTTCGGGCCAGCCGGCGGCGTGGGCGGCCAAGGTGCTGGCGCAGAGAACGGTGCCTGCCAGCAATTTCCCGAGCAGGGATATGCCGAGTTTCATGTTTTTCTCCTGTGGTCCAGGTTTGGGAATCGTGGCGAAAACGGCCCGGGGGGCGGCTGTTGCCGCGCTTATTGAAGGCCGCCGCGTCCCGCGAGCACTTGGAGCAGGATTGTATACCTGCGTGTACAGAGGTTCGGCGCGCCCGCGGCAATGTGCCGCGTCATCCCGGGATCGCCCACGGATGCGCATCGACCTCCGCCCGCAGGCAGGCCAGGAACCGCGAGGTCCGCGCCGAGCGCACCTCGCGCGAAGGCAGCAGCGCGATCACATCGGCATCCGGCAGGCGCCAGGCCGGCAGCAGCGCCACCAGCCGCCCGTCCCGCAGGTCTCCCGCCACATCCCATTCCGACCGCACCATGATGCCCATGCCGGCGACCGCCCAGTCGTGCACCACCGAGCCCTCCGTGCTGGCCAGCACCGGATCGACACGCACGCTGGCCGTTTCCCCGTGGGCGCCGGTAAACCGCCACAGCGTGACGTCCTCGTCGTTTTCCCGCAGGGCGATGCATTCGTGCGTGCGCAGATCCTCGGGACGCGCCGGCATGCCGCGCCGCCGCAGGTAGGCGGGCGCGGCGCACAGGATGCGCCGGTTGGAGGCGATGCGCTGCATCACCAGCGCCGAATCGCGCAGTTCGCCGATGTGCACCATGACATCCCAGCCGTCCTCCGCGACGCGGCCCGGCCGATCCGACAGCGTAAGCGTGGCGGTGACCTCCGGGTGCTCGCGCCGCACGCGGGCGACGGCCGGCGCCACGTAGCGGTGGCCGAAGCCCAACGGCGCCAGCACCCGCAAATGCCCCGCGATGACGCGCCGGCGGCTGCCCAGCGCATCGGCCAGGAGACCCAGTTCGTCGCAGATGCGCCGGCCCCGCGCGGCCATCAGCTCGCCTTCGTCGGTCAGCGCGATGCGCCGGCCCGTGCGCTCGACCAGCCGTATGCCCAGGCGCTTCTCCAGGCCCGCCAGCCGCTGGGTGACGGCGGGGGGCGTCACGTCCAGCGTGCGGGCAGCGTCCGCCAGCGAGCGGGCAGCCACCACCGTCAGGAAAAAGCGCAGATCTTCGCTCGACAGCACCCCTTGCTCCCTTAAGTCCCGGCTTAATGAAGGATTCAATGCCGTTTAACCCGAGACTTTAGCCTTCTGTCCATACTCGGGGGATTCGTGCTTTACCTTATTGCCGCCGAGCGCGGCCGTCCGTCCGTGGACATCGCCCCATCCGGTGCGCGCGTCCAGGGTCCGAACCGTGACGGCCGTCGCGGCCCGTTTCCATCCGGAGGTTGTATGCGACGTACCCTTGCCCATGCCTGGACCATCCTGCTCGCCGCCGGCGCGCTCGCACTGGCGGGTTCTCCCGCCCAGGCGGCCGACGCAAGCTGGCCCCAGCGTCCCGTCACCGTCATCATCGCTTCCGCCGCGGGCGGATCGGCCGACGTGCTCAGCCGCATCGTACTGAAGCACGTGGCCGAGGACACCGGCGCGAACTTCGTGGTGGAGAACCGCCCGGGCGCGGCCGGCAATATCGGCATGAGCCAGGTCAAGCGCGCGGCGCCGGACGGCTACACCCTCGGCTACGGCAACATCAATACGCTGGCCGTGAATCCCGCCCTCTTCAACAAGCTGCCTTACGATCCGGCCAAGGATTTCGCGCCGGTGGGCCAGATGTTCGCCGTCTACAACCTGCTGGTGGTGCGCGGCGATTCGCCCATCCGCACCGTCGACGACCTGATCGCCCAGGCCAAACGCGAACCCGGCAAGCTGTCGTATGGCGCCGCCGGCATTGGCAGCAGCGGCCAGATGGCCGGCGAACTCTTCAAGCAGATGGCGGGCATCGATGTCATGTTCATCCCCTACAACGGCGATCCCGCCTCGCTGTCCGACCTGGCCGGCGGCCGGCTGGACTACACCTTCACCAATGCGTCGGTGGCCTATCCGCTGGTCAAGAGCGGCAAGCTGCGCGCACTGGCCATCACCAGCAAGCAGCGCGTGGCGCTGTTCCCGGATATGCCGACCCTGGACGAACTGGGCCTGAAGGGCTACGAAAATGTGTCCTGGGGCGGGCTGGTGTTCCCGGCCGGCACGCCGCAGCCCATCGTGGACCGCCTGTCGCAATCGCTGCGCAAGGTCCTGGTCAGCGAATCGCTGGCCAAGGACCTGGCCAATGCCAGCGCGTCGCCCGGCACCCCGGGCACGCCTGACGACTTCGCGCGCTTCATCGCCGCCGAGCAGCGCAAGTGGGGCGACCTGATCACCGCCGCCCATATCGAAAAACAGGATTGAGCCGCCATGTCGCTACGTATCGCCCTGCTGGGCTTCGCCATCGAGTCGAACCGCTACGCGCCCGTATCGACGCGAGAGGATTTCGTATCGCGCGCCTACCTGGCCGGAGAGGACCTGTTGCGCGACGCGCGCAGCCCCGCGCCGCGCATGACGCCGGAGATTCCGGCCTTCGTGCGACGCATGGACGCCACCGCCGACTGGACTCCGGTGCCCATCCTGTTCGCCAATGCGGAATCGGGTGGGCCGGTGGAGCACGCCTTTTTCGCCGACACGCTGGAGCAGTTCGAAACGCGGCTGCGCGCCGCGCTGCCGGTGGATGCGGTCTATATCTGCGAGCACGGCGCGGCCATCACCACGGAAGAAGACGACCCCGACGGCCTCGTGTTCGAAACCGTGCGCCGCATCGTCGGGCCTTCGATACCCATCGTCGCCACGGTGGACCTGCACGCCAACGTGTCCGACCGCATGGTGGACCAGGTCGACACGCTGATTTCCTATCGGCGCAACCCGCACGTCGACATGGCCGAGCGCGGCGCGGAAGCCGCCGACGTGCTGCGTGAACTGCTGGCCGGTCTGCGTGTGGCGGTCGCCCATGTGCGCATGCCCGTCTGCGCGCCACCCACGCAGCTATTGACCGCGCCGGGCACGGGGCCCTACGCGGACATGATCCAGAAGGCCGAGGCGCTGAACGATCCGCGCATCGTCAACGTATCGGCGGTGGGCGGCTTCGCCTACGGCGATACACCCAAGAACGGCCTGACGGTACTGGTCACGACACGCGGCGATGCCGAACTGGCCGCGCGCACGGCGCTGGACCTGGTCACGCCGGCGTGGCGCGACCGCGCGGCCTTCTTCCCGCGCCTGATGCCGCTGGACGAGGCGGTGGCCCTGGCCGTGGCGACCGGCAGCGACCCCGCGCGGCCGCCGGTGCTGCTGGCCGACGTTGCGGACAATCCGGGCGGCGGCGCGCGCGGCAACACGCCGTATCTGTTGCAGGCACTGCTGAAGGCCGGCGCGCGCGGCGTCATCGCCGGCGTCGTCACGGATCCCGAACTGGCCGCGGACGCGCATGCGGCCGGCGTGGGCAAGCCCCTGCGCGCGCGCTTCAATCGCAGCGAGACCACGCGCTATTCCGAGCCCTTCGAGGCCGACGCCACCGTGGTGGCGCTGCGTGACGGCAAGGGCGTGGGCCGGCGCGGCCAGCTGGCGGGATGCAGCTTTGACCTGGGCGCCTCGGCCCTGATCGCGGTGGACGGTATCCACATCGTCGTCATCACCCACCGCCATCAATGCCACGAGCCCACTTTCTTCGAGATGTTCGGCCTGGACATCGCCGCCGCGCGCACCGTTGTGGTCAAATCCCGCGGGCACTTCCGCGCCGCTTTCGACGAGTTCTTTCCACCCGAGCGTATCCATAGCGTGGACGCGCCGGGCTTGACCTCGCCCATCCTGTCGCGCTTCGACTTCCGCCGCCTGCCGCGCCCAGTCGTGCCGCTGGATCCCGATACCGAATGGACGCCGACCGTACGGATGCGTCCTGCTTTCATGGAGTGAGACCGCATGACCACGCCGACCCACGCCTCCGGCGCCGCGCCTTTGCTGCGCGACCAGGAAACCCCCAGCCTCGTGCTGGACGAACGGCGCATGACGGCCAATATCGCGCGCATGCGCGAACGTGCCCACGCGCTCGGCGTACAACTGCGCCCGCACCTGAAAACCCCGAAGTCCATCGACGTCGCGCGCCGCGTCATGGACACCCCGCAAGGCCCCGCCACCGTCTCGACGCTGCAGGAGGCGGAGCAGTTCGCCCAGGCGGGCGTGCGGGACATCCTGTACGCCGTCGGCATCGCACCCAACAAGCTGGACCGCGTGGTCGCGCTGCGGGGCCAGGGCGTGGACCTGACCATCGTGGTGGACAGCGTCGACGGCGCGCAAGCGGTCGCGGAAAAATCGCGCGCCAGCGGCATGCGCATTCCCTGCCTGATTGAAATCGATTCCGACGGGCACCGCGCCGGCGTGGCGCCCGGCCAGACCGATCGCCTGCTGGCCATCGGCCGCGCCCTGCACGACCATGGCGCGGAACTGCGCGGCGTGATGACGCACGCCGGCGAATCCTATAACTGCGAGACCACCCAGGCCATCGAGGCCATGGCCGAACGCGAACGCCATGCGGCGGTCTCGTGCGCGCAGGCGCTGCGCGCCGCCGGCCTGCCCTGCCCCGTGGTCAGCGTGGGCTCCACGCCTACCGCCCTGTTCAGCCGCGACCTGACCGGTGTCACGGAGCTGCGCGCCGGCGTCTTCGTGTTCTTCGACCTGTTCATGGCGGGCCTGGGCGTGTGCGGCCAGGACGACATCGCGCTGAGCGTGCTGACCACCGTCATCGGCCACCAGGAAGACAAGGGCTGGATCCTGGTCGATGCCGGCTGGATGGCCATGTCGCGCGACCGCGGCACGGCCAAGCAGAAGGTCGACCAGTACTACGGCGTGGTGTGCGACATCGATGGCAAGCCCTACCTCGACCTGGTCATGCGCGAGACCAACCAGGAACAGGGCATCCTGGCCCTGCGCCCCGGTAGCACGGCCAGCCTGCCCGACCTGCCCTTGGGAACGATGGTGCGGATATTGCCCAACCATGCCTGCGCCACCGGCGCGCAGCACGAGGCGTATCACGTCATCCGGGACGACTCCGGCCGCGTCGCGGCGCATTGGCCGCGCTTTCGCGGCTGGTAGACGACGGCCAAGGAAAGCCGATGCGGTAAGCGCCAGATGGGAACCACGGAACGCTCGCCCCCGTTCGGGGATGGCCACGCCAGGGTGCTGCCCCTGGCCCTGGCCGGGTCGCCGGGGGACCTGCGGATATGGCGGCTGGCACTGGACCTGGAAGCGCCGATACCGGAGCCGGACGCCGCACTACTGGACGCCGGCGAACGCGCGCGGCTGGAAGGCTTCCAGCGTCACGCGGACAAAGTGCGCTTTGGCGTGACGCGGGCGATGCTCAAGCGCCTGCTGGCCGGCCCGGCGATGAACGCCGCCGCCGTCCGATTGGCGTATACGGACACGGGGCGCCCCGTCTGGCCGGGTTCCGCGCTGCATTTCAACGTGGCGCACTCCGGCGCGCTGGCGTTGATCGCCATCTCGGATTGCCGCCCCGTCGGCATCGACGTGGAACTGCGCACGGAGCTGGACATCGGGGCACTCGCGGCGGCGGTCCTTGCCCCGCCCGAACAACGCCTGCTGGAACAGGCACCGATCACCGCACGGCGCGACGCGTTCTACCGCTACTGGGTATGCAAGGAAGCGGCCTTGAAGGCCACGGGCCACGGCATCGCGGATGCGCTGCGGCGCATCGAAGTGCGCGCCGATGCCGCTGCCGGCGATGCGCGCTTCATCCACTGCGACGACGCCGGCATGGCGGACCGTGATCTGCTGCGGTCCCTGCACTTGCGACTGCTGCCCCTGCCCGCGGACTATACCGGCGCGGTTGCCTGGGCCTGCGGCGCACCATACCCGTGACATTCCGATAACGGCGCATCTGTTAACGTTTAGGGTGCGCCGTTACGGCGCGCCAACATACGAGGTGTCGCCATGCAACGCAATTTCGATCTGGTCGTAACCATCCTGGGCGCATTCCGCGATGCCGAAGCGTCGGTGTTGAGCGGCCGCGACGTGACGGCCGCCGTGCAGGAGCTCGATATCGACGACGCCACGCCCGAGGCCGTGAACCATCACCTCGAGCTGCTGGCCGATGCGGGCCTGGCCAAGAAGCTGACCGAAAGCACCACGGGGCAGGACGCCATGTGGCGCATCACCTGGAAGGGCTACGACGCATTGGAACAGGACGAGGAAGACGAGGAAGATGACCTCGACCTGGACGACTGAGCACGCCGCGATCGCGTTGGAATCGCCGCGCCAGCACGACGTGCTGGCGCTGCTCGCGCAGGCCGATGCCTATCTGCACGGGCTGTATCCACCGGAAAGCAACCACATCCTGGACGCCGGCGCGCTGGAACAGCCGGGCATCGATTTCTTCGTTGCCCGCCGTGACGGAGCCGCCCTGGGATGCTGCGCCCTAGTTCCGGCCCTGGACGGCAGCGCGGAAATCAAGCGCATGTTCGTCGCCCCGCAAGTGCGCGGCATCAAGCTGGGCCGCCGCCTGCTGGAATGCCTGGAAGACCACGCGCGCCGGCGCGGCATCGCCACCTTGCGATTGGAAACGGGGATCTACCAGCCCGAGGCCCTGGGCCTGTACCGGACCAGCGGCTATCGGGACATCGCGCCCTTCGGCGACTATCTGCCCGACCCGCTGAGCGTGTTCATGGAAAAAACGCTGCTGTAGACGAGAGGCCCTCCCCCCGAAGCGCTGCGCGCTTCCCCCCTCAAGGGGGGCGACGCTGGCGGACCGGCGAAGCCGGATCCGCGGCGTCCCCGATCGAGCGGCACCTGTTTCTTGCGACGTGGGCTTTGCGATGCGATGCACGGTGGAACTGATATGCAAGCGGGGCCTCGCATCACGACGATGCGAGGCCCCGCGGCTTTCCGTGGTGGGGTCGGGTCAGGCGGCCAGGCGGTCCTCGATGCGCTGCTTGGTGTCCGGCAGCGCCTTGGGCAGGCGTTCCGACAGCTGCGTGAACAGCTCCTCGTGCAAGCCGAGTTCATCGCGCCATGACGCGCCGTCGGTGGACGACACCAGCTTGTACTTCTCCGCGCTGAAATCCAGGCCCGTCCAATCGATGTCTTCATAGCGCGGCGACACGCCGAAGACATGCTCCTGGCCCTGCGCCTTGCCTTCGATGCGTTCGAGCATCCACTTCAGCACACGCATGTTCTCGCCGAAGCCCGGCCACACGAACTTGCCGTCCGGTCCTTTGCGGAACCAATTCACGGTATAGAAGCGCGGCAGCGTGGCGCCTGCCTTGGCGAGCTTTTCACCCAGGTTCAGCCAGTGCTGGAAATAGTCGCTCATGTTGTAGCCGCAGAACGGCAGCATGGCGAAGGGATCGCGGCGCACCACACCTTGCTGGCCCGCCGCGGCGGCGGTGGTTTCGGAGCCCATGGTCGCGGCCATGTAGACGCCCTCTTCCCAATTGCGGGCCTCGGTCACCAGCGGCACGGTGGTGGAACGGCGGCCGCCGAAGATGAACGCGTCGATGACCACGCCCTGCGGGTTCTCCCATTCCGGATCGATGGACGGACATTGCGAAGCGGGCGCCGTGAAGCGCGCGTTCGGATGCGCCGCCTTGCGGCCGGTTTCCTTGGCGATCTGCGGGGTCCAGTCATTGCCCTGCCAGTCGATCAGGTGCGCGGGCGCTTGTTCGGTCATGCCCTCCCACCAGACGTCGCCATCGTCGGTCAGCGCCACGTTGGTGAAGATGCAGTTGGCCCGCAGGGTCGCCATGGCGTTCGGGTTGGTCTTCTCGCCCGTGCCCGGCGCCACGCCGAAGTAGCCGGCTTCGGGATTGATGGCGTGCAGCTTGCCATCCTTGCTGGGCTTGATCCAGGCAATATCGTCGCCGATGGTGGTCACCTTCCAGCCGTTCAGGCCTTCCGGCGGAATCAGCATGGCGAAATTGGTCTTGCCGCAGGCGGACGGGAAGGCGGCGGCGACGTGATGCTTCTTGCCCTCCGGCGAGGTCACGCCCAGGATCAGCATATGTTCGGCCAGCCAGCCTTCGTCGTGCCCCATCGTCGAAGCGATACGCAGCGCGAAGCACTTCTTGCCCAGCAGGGCGTTGCCGCCATAGCCGGAACCGTAGCTCCAGATCTCGCGCGTGGCGGGGTAATGGACGATGTACTTGGTGGGATTGCACGGCCAGGACACATCGGCCTGGCCCTTGGCCAGCGGCGCGCCCACGGTATGGACGCAGGGCACGAACTCGCCGTCGTCGCCCAGGACGTCGTACACCTTGCTGCCCATGCGGGTCATGATGCGCATGCTGACGACCACATAGGGGCTGTCGGTCAGCTCGACGCCGATGTGCGAGATCGGCGAACCCAGCGGCCCCATGGAAAACGGCACCACATACAGCGTGCGGCCGCGCATGGCACCGTCGAAGAGCTTGTTCAGCGTCGCGCGCATTTCGGCAGGCGCCGCCCAGTTGTTGTTCGGACCGGCATCGGCCTTGTCCTCGGTGCAGATGAAGGTGCGGTCCTCGACGCGGGCAACATCACCGGGGTCGGACAAGGCCAAATAGGAATTCGGGCGTTTTTCCGGATTCAGGCGACGCAGCGTGCCGGCCTGGACCATCTGCTCGCACAGACGGTCATACTCCTCTTGCGAGCCATCACACCAGACCACGCGATCGGGCTTGGCCAGCGCCACGAATTCGCCGACCCAGTCGACGAGTTTACGGTGCCGCACATAGGCCGGCACATCGAGCGCGGCTACGAGTCCATCGAGGGGTCGGTTCATTCGCAATCTCCTGATTTATTGATGAAGCGTCAATCTGTCGCGGCGCGGTGGCACCGATAAGCTCTGTCGCGAGCCGGGGGCGCGGTCATCGGCGCGTCATGAAGACCGCGCATGCCTGCGCTCGTTTATCCAGCGATCATACCCGCCGGGGGGATGGCCCAGTCAACCCAACCACATGGTGGAAGGTAGCCGCCGGGCAGCATACGCGCGGTGGCGTGCCCGCGTTCGTCGCCGGACGTGTCAAATTGAGCCGATCCGTCACAAGCGTCGCCGGCGCGCGCCGCGTGAGCGGAGGGAATCGGGCGCCGGGAGGTTACCTGCGGTGGCACTGCCGGCGGCCCGAGGCCGCACGTAAGCAAAAGCTGCGGCCTCTCTCGTGCGCAAGGGACGCGCGAGGCGCTTATGCGCGAGTTCGTTCTTTAGTTTTCGATTTTGTTCGTTTATGATCCCTTCATGGACCTGAATCCCCGCCAACTCGCGCTCGTCGAGGCCGTCCGCCAGCAGGGCATGGCCTCGATAGAAGCGCTGGCGCAACGCTTCGGCGTCACACTGCAGACCGTGCGCCGCGACGTAACCCTCCTGGCCGGCGAAGGCCTGCTGGCCCGCTTTCACGGCGGCGTCCGGGTGGCGGCTTCGTCCACCACGGAAAACATCGCCTACCAGCAGCGCCAGGCCGTCAATGCCGAGGGCAAGCGCCGCATCGCCGAAGCCGTGGCCGCGCAGGTGCCCGAGGGCTGTTCGCTGATCCTGAACATCGGCACCACCACCGAAGCGATCGCCCGCGCGCTGCTGAACCATCGCGGGCTGCGCGTGATCACCAACAACCTGCACGTGGCCGACATCCTGGCCGCGAATCCCGATTGCGAAGTCATCGTGGCCGGCGGCCTGATGCGCGCCAGCGATCGGGCCATCGTGGGCGACGCCGCCATCGATTTCATCCGCCGTTTCAAGGTCGATATCGGCTTGATCGGCATATCCGGCATCGAAGCCGACGGCACGCTGCGCGACTACGACCTGCGCGAAGTCAGCGTGTCGCGGGCCATCATCGCGCAATCGCGCGAAGTCTGGCTGGCCGCCGACCGCAGCAAGTTCGAACGCCAGGCCATGGTCGAAGTCGCCCACGTATCGCGCATCCACCGCCTGTTCACCGACCAGCCCATTCCGGAAGCCATCGCGGCCGTGCTGCGCGAAGCCGGCGTGCGCTGCGAAATCACCGTCCCTACACCCTCTCGCCCGTCCCCGTCATGACTACCTCCCGCGCCGTTGCGCCCCCCTCCCGCGATCGCCTGTTGACACAGCTCGATTCCGCCCAGCCCTGGGATGTCATCGTCATCGGCGGTGGCGCCACGGGGCTGGGGACCGCGGTGGACGCCGCCGCGCGCGGCTACCGCACCCTGCTGGTCGAAGCCGCGGATTTCGCCAAGGGCACATCCAGCCGCGCCACCAAGCTGGTGCACGGCGGCGTGCGCTACCTGGCCCAAGGCAATATCGGCCTGGTGCGCGAAGCCCTGCATGAACGCGGCCTGCTGGGCCGCAATGCGCCGCACGTGGTGTGGCCGCTGGGCTTCCTGGTCCCCGCGTACAACCTGCTGGACCAACCGTTCTACGGTATCGGATTGAAGATGTACGACGTGCTGGCCGGCCGGTTGAATCTGAAACCCAGCCGCCTGCTGTCGCGGTCGCAGATGCTGGCCGATGCCCCCACGTTGGCGCCCGACGTCGGCGGCCATCGGCTGCGCGGGGGCGTGCTCTATTACGATGGCCAGTTCGACGATGCGCGGCTGGCCACGACCCTGATGCGCACCCTGTTCGACCTGGGCGGCGTGGCCGTCAACTACATGGCGGTCACGGGACTGAACCAGAGCAACGGACGCGTGGACGGCGTGACGGCGCGCGACGTCCTGAGCGGCACGGCCTTCGTCCTGCATGCCAAATGCGTGATCAACGCCACCGGCGTATGGGTGGACGAGATCCGCCGCATGGAAGACCGCTCCGCCATGGGCATCGTGGCACCCAGCCAGGGCGTGCACCTGACGCTGCCGCGTGATTTCCTGCCCGGCGACAAGGCCGTCCTGATTCCCAAGACCGACGACGGCCGCGTGCTGTTCGTCGTGCCCTGGAACGGCCACACCATCGTCGGCACCACCGATGCGCCGCGCGCGGACCTGCCCCTGGAGCCTGCGGCCAGCCGCGAGGACGTGGACTTCATCCTGTCCACGGCGGGCCGCTACCTGAGCCGCAAGCCCACCCGCGCGGACGTGACCAGCGTGTGGAGCGGCTTGCGTCCGCTGGTGAAGGCCAGCGGCGTGGGGGCGACCAAGACGCTGTCGCGCGAGCATACCCTGCTGGTATCCCCGACCGGCCTGATCACCGTCACCGGCGGCAAATGGACCACCTATCGGCGCATGGCGCAGGACGTCATGGACCTGGCCGCGCGCGAGCACATCCTGCCCTTCGCCCCGTGCCGCACCGAAAACCTGCCCTTGCACGGGGCCGCCGGCGCACCCGCCGGCCTGGCCCGGCCGGGCACCCCGGACGCCTACTACGGCAGCGATCTTCCGCAGTTGCGTGCGCTGCCGGGCGCCGACCTGATGCTGGTGCCGGCCAGCGGCCTGAGCGAAGCCCACGTGCGCTTTGCCGCCCGCTTCGAACTGGCGCGCAGCGCCGAGGACGTGCTCGCGCGCCGCAATCGCGCCCTCTTCCTGGACAGCGCCGCCGCGCTGCGGGCGGCGCCGGACGTGGCACGCATCCTCGCCGAGGAACTGGGTCACGATGCCGCGTGGCAGCGCCGCACCGTGGCGGACTTCGCACACACGGCGCGCCAATACCAGTTGACCGCCTAGGGCCATTCCATCCGCCGGACGGCCGGCGACATGGCGGAATATCGGGCGTAGAATCGTCGCGGTTCACCCCATTCACCGGCGCCCGCGAGGCGCCGCTTGCTTGCATGATGCTGAACGCGTCCACGCGGCGCGCCATTTCGGAGAACACGCGATGTCCATCCCCAAGATCCAGTTCGGCCGCACCGGCCTGAAGGTATCCCGCCTGGCGCTCGGCACGATGACCTTCGGACTGCAGACGGACGAAACCGTCGCCGGCCGCATCCTGGACAAGGCCTGCGACGCCGGCATCAATTTCCTGGATACCGCGAACGTGTATCCGCTGGGCGGGACGCCGGACACCGTCGGGCGCACCGAGGAAATCGTCGGCCGCTGGCTCACCGGCAAACGCTCGCGCTACATCCTGGCAACCAAGGCCGTTGGCGTGATGGGACCGCAGGACTGGGAGCGCGGGGCATCGCGCAAGCATCTGCTCGACGCCATCGATGCCTCGCTCAAGCGGCTGCAAACGGATTACGTCGACCTGTACCAGCTGCATTCCGACGACGACGCCACGCCGCTGGACGAAACGCTGGAAGCCCTGGACGTCATCGTGAGGTCCGGGCGCGCGCGCTACATCGGCGTTTCGAATTTTCTCGCCTGGCGCCTGGCCACGGCGCTGGGCCGGTCGGACGTGCGCCACCTGACCCGCATCACGTCGGTGCAGCCGCGCTACAGCCTGCTGTTCCGCGAGATCGAACGCGAGCTGCTGCCGCTGTGCGCGGCCGAGGGCCTGGCGGTGATCCCGTACAACCCCCTGGCCGGCGGGCTGCTGACGGGCAAGCACAAGCCGAACAGCGAGCCCGCGCAAGGCACGCGCTTCACGCTGGGTACCGCGGGGGGCCGCTACCAGGACCGCTATTGGAACGAACGTTCCTTCGAAACGGTGGAAGCGCTGCGCGGCATCGCCCAGGAAGCGGGCGTATCGCTCACGACGCTGGCCATGGCATGGGTGCTGGCCAATCCGGTGATCACCGCGCCGCTGCTCGGCGCGAGCAAGCCGGAACAGCTGGACGACACGCTGGCCGCGATCGACTACACGTTGACGCCCGAACTGAAGTCCAGGCTGGATGCGCTGACGCATGAATACCGGTTCGGCGATGCCGTCCGCTGACGCGGCGCTGCGCGAAGGCCCGGCGCCCGCGGGCACCGCGGAGATGTCCGTGTACGACCAGCTGACCGCGCTGCTGGACGCGGCGGGCGTCCCCTATCGCCTGCTGCGCCACGCCGCCGAAGGCCGCTCCGAAGCCGTCGCGGCGATCCGTGGCACGGCGGTCGGCCAGGGCGCCAAGGCCCTGGTCTGCCGCGTCAAGCTCTCGTCCACGCAGCGCGCCCACGTGCTGGCCGTGTTTCCGGCCGACCGCCAGGCCGACCTGGAGGCCATCGCGCGCACCGCCGGCGGCAAGAAGGCATCGCTGGCCTCACGCGATCTGGCGCGCGAACTCACGGGCTGCGAGATCGGCGCGATTCCACCGTTCGTCTTCAACGATGCGCTGTCGCTGCTGGTCGACGAAACGCTGGGGACACGCCATGAAGAGATCGTCTTCAACGCCGGCAGGCTGGACGCGTCCATCCTCATGCGCGCGGCCGATTACCTGGCGCTGGTGCGGCCCCGGACCGCCGCCTTCACACGCGATCTCGGCGAGGCGCCCGAAGGCGCCGCGCCCCCGAGCTGAGGCCACCACCGCCATGTGCCTGGCCGTCCTCGCGATCCGCGTATTGCCCGAGCTGCCGGTGGTGATCGCCGCCAATCGCGACGAATACCATGCGCGCCCCACCGCCGCGGCGGCCCCGTGGAAGGACGACCCGAACATCATCGCGGGCCGCGATCTGCAGTCCGGCGGTTCGTGGATGGGAATGACCCGCGACGGGCGCTACGCGCTGGTCACCAACTACCGCGATCCCATGAGCATCCGGGCACATGCGCCTTCGCGCGGCAAACTGGTGGAAGACTTCCTGCGCGGCGCCGCGGCGCCTGCCGACTACGCGGCCCAGGTCGCCGAAAAGGGCGCGGACTACAACGGCTTCAATCTCATCGTGGGCGATCGGGACAGCACCTGGTACTACAGCAATCGCGGCGGGTCGCCGCAGGCGCTAGCGGCGGGGATCTATGCCCTGTCCAACCATCTGCTGGACACGCCATGGCCCAAGCTGGCCCGCACCAAGGCAGCCTTCACGCAGATCCTGCGCGCCGGTCCGACGCCGGACGTGGAGGCCTTGTTCGATGCCTTGGGGGACCGCTCCACCGCCCTGGATGCCGAGCTGCCCGATACGGGCATAGGATTGGAACGCGAACGGTTTCTCAGCAGCGCCTTCATCGTCGGCCTGACCTACGGCACGCGATCGTCGACCGTCATGCTGGTGGGCCAGGAGCATTGCGCCCTGTACGAACGGCGCTTCGCGCCGGACGGCACGCCCGCGGGGCGTTCCAACTGGGACCTGGAATCGCATTGACCCGCCGGCCGGCGCATACACATCCGTATACGCAAGGCCGCAGAACTTTAACGCCTGCGGCACGCTCAAAATGAGTGCGCATCGGGTACCGGGCTTGCTGTCCGTCCGTGCTGCGCGCCTGCTGCCTGGCTTAGGGCAGTCCTTTTTGATTTGTTCATAGGAGCAGAATGATGAAAACAATCCGTTTTCGCCGCTCGCTGGCCGCGATGCTGATGTTCGGCGCCGGGCTCTCCGTCGCCTACGCCGATATGCCGCCCGTGCAGCACCAGGGTCCCGTCACCTTCGTCAGCGGCGGGGTCGGGCAGGATGAATCCGATTCCATGAAGGCCGCCGAAAAAGACTATTCGCTCACCCTGCTGTTCGCGCAGCGCCAGGGGACCGAGAGCGTCTATACCGCCGACGTTCCGGTCACCATCACCGATAGCAAGGGCGCGACGGTATTGCAGACGACGACCAAGGGCCCTTACCTGCTGGTCCAGCTTCCCCCGGGTTCGTACAAGATTTCCTCGACCTACAACGGCAAGGAAATGGTGCACCAAGCCACGGTCTCCAAGGGATCGCATTCGCGCGCTGTGTTCGAATGGCAATGAACGTGCGGCTTCCCGGCAAGCCCCACGAGGCCTAGGCGGCGATCGCGCGGCGGCGACCTGCGTCCAGGCCTGTCAACGCGGGAAGGAGCCTGCACGCCGCGGCCGGTCAGCCGGGATCTCGCGCCACCTTGCCACGCATTTGCTTGATCTGGCCGTGACGCACCTTGCGCTGCACGCGGCGCTGCTGCGAGGCGCGGGTGGGCCGCGTGGCCTTGCGCGGCGTCACGGGACGCGCGGCGGACGCGATCATCGCGGCCAGGCGGTCGATGGCTTCGGCGCGGTTCTTGTCCTGGCTGCGATGCGTCTGTGCCTTGATGATGGCCACGCCTTCCTTGGTGATGCGGCGATCCCCGCCGGCAAGCAATGTCTGCTTGATCGCATCGGGTAGCGACGATGCGCGGATGTCGAAACGCAAGTGCACCGCGCTGGACACCTTGTTGACGTTTTGCCCGCCCGCACCCTGCGCGCGGATCATGCTGAACTCGACTTCGCGCTCGTCCAGGAATAGGTCATGTGAGATGGGAATCATGACCGCGAGTCTACGCGTTTCGCGACGACGAACGCTGCCGGCGCGCGGGACAACCCGTCCGCCGGCAAGGTTGCTCGGGCTCGTGCTTGAAATCGCCGATACACTGCCCCATGTATATGGCGTGAGGAAAACCATGAAGCCCTTGTCAGCAATTCCGTTTTCGGTCCTGGATCTCGCGCCCATCGCGCAAGGCCGCACCGCGGCGGACGCCTTCCACAACACCGTCCAGCTGGCCCGCCATGTCGAGGCCCTGGGCTACAACCGGTTCTGGCTGGCTGAGCATCACAACATCAACGGCATCGCCAGCAGTGCCACCGCCGTGCTAATCGGCCACGTGGCGGCGAATACCCGCACCATCCGCGTGGGATCCGGCGGTGTCATGCTGCCCAATCATGCTTCGCTGATCATCGCCGAACAGTTCGGCACGCTGGAAACGCTGTTCCCCGGCCGTATCGATCTGGGCCTGGGCCGCGCGCCCGGCAGCGATGGACTGACCCAGCGTGCCTTGGGCCGCGACCCGCGCAGCGGACTGAACTTTCCGGCGCAGCTGGAAGAACTCCGCGGCTATTTCCGGCCGGCGCATTCCACGCAGGCGGTACGCGCCATCCCGGGCGAAGGGCTGAGCATTCCGATCTGGCTGCTGGGGTCGAGCGATTTCAGTGCGCGGCTGGCGGCCCAGCTGGGCCTGCCCTTCTCTTTCGCCGGCCACTTCTCGCCCGAAGGCATGGCCGCCATGCGCTTGTACCGGGACCTGTTCCAGCCTTCCGACGTGCTGGACAAGCCCTATTCCATGATCGGCGTACCCATCATTGCCGCGGATACCGACCAGGAAGCACGCCGCCAGGCCACTACCCAGCAGCAGAAATTCCTGTCCTTGGTGCGCGGCAACCGGCTGCAGCTGCAACCGCCGGTCGACGATATGTCCACGGTGTGGAACGAATGGGAAAGGGCCGCGGTACAGCAGCGCCTGGGCGCGGCCATCGTCGGCGGGCCGGAAACGGTCAGGCGCGAACTGGAATCGCTGGTTGCCCGCACCGAGGCCGACGAGGTCATGATCGTCTCGGACTTCTACGATCCGGCGGACCGCCTGCGATCCTACGAGATCGTGGCATCGCTCAAGCACGCGGAAACGCCGAGCGACCGGCAGGCCGGTACGGCCGTTGCGCAATGACGCAGGCCGCGCAGGCAGGACAGTTACCATGAACCCACTACGGCGCCATCCGGGGCGGCCGTATGCAACCAGAGGCCCACGGGACTCGCAAGCGCCGCGCAAGGCACGGCAAGGATGTATCGAATGAGCATCGTCGAACTGAACAAGGATTCCTTCCAGGAAGCCATCAAGCCGGAAGGCACGCTTATCGTGGATTTCTGGGCGCCCTGGTGTGGCCCCTGCCGGGGCTTCGCGCCGGTCTTCGAAAAGGCCGCTGCCGAAAACCCCGACGTGACCTTCGCCAAGGTGAACACCGACGTTGAGCAGGAGCTGGCCGGCGCGCTGGGCATCCGCTCCATCCCCACCTTGATGGTGTTTCGCGAACAGGTGCTGTTGTTCTCGCAGCCGGGCGCCTTGTCCGCCGGGCAGCTGAACGAACTGCTGGCCAAGGTCAAGGAACTTGACATGGAAAAGGTGCACCAGGACATCGCCGACGCGCAAGCGAAGCAGGACGCCGAAGGCGGCCAGGCCTGATGCTCAGGCGCCGTGCGGGCCGTCGTCCAGGCGCAGCGCTGACTGCCCGCGGCTGAAGTTCACCAGCCAGGCGTTCAGCCCATCCAGCGCATGGCGTGGCACCGACACGGCGAGCACGACGCCGCCAGCGCCGAAGGCCTCGCGCGTGATGGTAGCGCCGGCCTGTGCCAGCCGCGACTTCAGGGGCTGTAGTTCAGCATAGGAACAGGCGCAGGTGGCACTGACGGTATCGATGATTTCGATGCGCTGGGCCAGCCGCAGGCAGTTCGCCGCCGTACCGCCGTAGGCACGCGCCAGGCCGCCGGTCCCCAGGTTGATCCCGCCATACCAGCGCGTCACCACCACGGCGACACGGTCGCAGTCCTGCCCGTCTATGGCCTGCAACATGGGGCGGCCCGCGGTGCCGCCCGGTTCGCCGTCGTCGCTGAACCGGTATGCGGCGCCAATACGGTAAGCCCAGCAGTTGTGCGTGGCGCCGGGATCCGAATGGCCCGCGATGAAGGCCATGGCCGCGTCCACGTCCGCCGCCGGTCCGGCCTGCGCCAGGAAAACGCTTTTCTTGATGGTTTCCCGGTAGACGTGGGTCGCGGCCAGCGTAACCGCCACGTCAGTCGCCGCCCGCGGGGACGGCCGCGGCCGCATGGACCGGCGGGAGCCGCGAGCCGATGGCATCGCCGGACACGGCCGCGCCGCTGTCCCGTCCCGTCTCCCCGGCGTCCGGCCGCGGCGCCATGGCGCCACGGCGGGCATCGCGCTGCAGGCCCAGCGCGATGGCCATGGCGATCGCCGCCGACAGCGCGGCGAACAGGAAGATCGCCGGATAGCCGAAACCCGTCACGATCAAGCCGGCCACCGGGCCGGTAATGCCCAGCGACAGGTCCAGGAAGGCCGAATAGGCCCCCAGGGCCGCGCCACGGTTGCCCGCCGGCACCCGGTTCACGGCTTCGACGCCCAGCGAAGGGAACACCAGCGAAAAGCCGAAGCCGGCCAGGGCCGCGCCCGCCAGCGCCATCCCGGGCGACGCCGCCAGCCACAGCAGCAACAGGCCCAGGATCTCCACGCTGACGGACAGGAGCGCCACCCGGAAGCCGCCGAAGCGGGCGATGGTGCCGCCCAGCAGCAGGCGCGCACCGATGAAGAAGCAGCCGAATACGCTGAGCGAGACGGCGGCCCCGTCCCAATGGTGAAACGCGTAGTACAGCGTGACGAAGGCGGCGATGGAACCGAAGCCCACCGATGCCAGGCCCAGGGCCATGCCGTGCGGCAGCACGCGCGCCACCACCTGCGAAAACGCCATGCGCGCGCCGCCTACCACGGCTACCCGCGCCCGCGGCGCCGCCAGCGCCAGCCCCAGCAGCCCGGCCACCAGCACCGCACCGCCTACCGCGCCGAACCCCCAATGCGCCTGCAGCTGCACGCCCAGCGGCGCGCCGATCGCCAGCGCGCCGTAGGTGCTGATGCCGTTCCAGGAGATGACCTTGGCCGTGTGCGTGGCACCGACGCGGCCGATGCCCCAGGTGATGCAGCCCGTGCCTACCCAGCTTTCGCCGAAGCCCAGCACCAGCCGTCCCACCATCAGGGCTGCCAGGCTCAGGGCCGGCGCGCTCGACAAGGCGTTCGCCAGCAACAGGAACACGCCGCTGGCCGCGCAGGCGGCCAGGCCGATCATGACGGTCTGCTTGGGCCCGACCGTATCGGCCATGCGGCCGGCGTGGGACCGGCTGAGCAGCGTGGCCAGGTACTGGACGCTGATGACCAGCCCGGCCAGTACCGAGTCATAGCCCAGCTGGCCATGAACGTAGCCGGGCAGCACGGCCATCGGCAAGCCGATGACCAGGTAGCACAGGAAGGTGAAAAAAACGATGGAAACGACTTGCAGCGTCACGGCGGAAGCGCGAGGCTGCGGGATACGCGTAGCGGTGCGGGGCGGCATGAGACGAATAGCTAGGGTTTTCCCTAGTGTACCGCAGCCGCCGGCGTCAGACTTCGACGCCGCGCGACGCCAGGTAGTCCTCGTAGCCGCCGCGATAATCGACGATTTCGCCGCCAGGCAGGATTTCGATGATGCGCGTGGCCAGGCCCGACACGAATTCCCGGTCGTGGGAAACGAAGAACAGCGTGCCCTCGTACTTTTCGAGGGCGAACTGCAGCGATTCGATGGATTCCATATCCAGGTGATTCGTCGGTTCGTCCAGCAGCAGCACATTGTGCCGGCCCAGCATCAGGCGGCCGAAGGTCATGCGGTTCTTTTCTCCGCCCGAGAGCACCTTCGGCGCCTTCGGCAGATCGTCCGCCGAGAACAGCAACCGGCCCAGCGCCGAGCGCACCGACTGGTCGTCGTCGCCCGGCTGGCGGTACTCGGCCATCCAATCGAACAGGTTGATGTCAGTCTGCTGGAATTGATCGGACACGTCCTGCGCCATGTAGCCGGCATCGGCGTTCTCCGACCACTTGATCGAACCGGAATCCGGTGCCAGGTCGCCCGCCAGCATGCGCAGCAGCGTCGTCTTGCCGGCGCCGTTCGCCCCGACGATGGCGATCTTTTCGCCCGCGTCGACCATCGCGGAATAGCCGCGGATGACCGGCGCGTCATAGGACTTGGATATGTTGTCCACGGTCACCGCCAGGCGGTGCATGACCTTGTTCTGCTCGAAGCGTATGTACGGGTTCTGGCGCGAAGAGGGCTTGACCTCGACCTGGTCCGCCTTGATGCGGTCGATCTGCTTCATGCGCGAGGTGGCCTGGCGCGCCTTGGATTTGTTGGCGGAGAAGCGGCGCACGAAGTCCTGCAATTCCGCGATGCGCTCCTTGGCCTTGGCGTTGGTGGCCGACAGGCGTTCGCGGGCCTGGGTCGACGCCAGCATGTAGTCGTCGTAGTTGCCCGGATAGATGCGGATCTCGCGATAGTCCAGGTCGGCCATGTGCGTGCAGACCTGGTTCAGGAAGTGACGGTCGTGGCTGATGATGATCATCGTGCTCTGGTAGCCGTTCAACACGTCTTCCAGCCAGCGGATCGTATTGATGTCCAGGTTGTTGGTCGGCTCGTCCAGCAGCAGCACGTCCGGATTGGAGAACAGCGCCTGCGCCAGCAGCACGCGCAGCTTCCAGCCGGGCGCGATCTCGCGCATGGGCTGGTTGTGCTGTTCGACCGCGATGCCCAATCCCAGCAGCAGTTCGCCCGCGCGCGCCTCGGCCGTATAGCCGTCGTACTCGGCGAACTTGGCTTCCAGGTCGGCCGCGCGCATGTAGTCCTCTTCGGAGGCATCGGCGTTCGCGTAGATGGCGTCGCGTTCGGACATCGCGGCCCACATGTCGGTGTGGCCCATCATGACGACGTCCAGCACGCGCTGGTCCTCGAAGGCGAACTGGTCCTGGCGCAGCTTGCCCAGCCGCACGCCCGGTTCCAGCGACACGCTGCCCGCGGAGGGCTCGAGGTCGCCGCCGATGATCTTCATGAAGGTGGACTTGCCGGATCCGTTGGCCCCGATCAGTCCATACCGGTTGCCGTCCCCGAACTTGACGCTGACGTTCTCGAAAAGCGGCTTGGGGCCGAACTGGATGGTGAGATTGGCGGTGGATATCACGTTGAGTCGAAAAAGGCGAGGCGAAAACCCATCAGTGTACCCGTTACGGCATGGAAGAGTCGTTCAGCCCCGCCCTGGCGCGCGGCGGTGACATGGCGATGGCGGCCCGCGACACGCCGCCGGCAAGCCGCCGCGCGGTCCCGCGCCCGCGATGAGGCCCTGCCAGCACCGCCGCAAAGCGGACTGCGACGTTTGGCTTAAGCCCGGTCCGCTGATTGTCAAGCTTCCGCAACGAGGATGTAATGCGAGCGAGAGCGCGACGGAGCGATGCACGCATACCGTCTGGCTGCCGCACACCGGAACGGTGCGCGGCAACGCCAATCAAGCGCCTCGTCCGGCCATGTGCCGGGCCGCCGGCGCGGGGCTGGCAGGCATCGAAAGGAAGACATCATGCTGCAGACGCTGGAAATCGAACACAAGCCCCAAGCCGCGCTGGTCTGGCTGTCCCGGTCCGATGTGCGCAACGCCATGGACGCGGAAATGGTGCGGGAATTAACCGACGCATATGCATCCCTGGCCGACGACAGCCAGGTCCGGGCGATCGTCCTGGCGGCGCGGGGCATCGCCTTTTGCACCGGCGCGGACGAAGCATGGCTGCGCCGCAGCGCGCAGGCCGGCGAGGCGTCGATCCGCGCCGACGGCATGGCCTGCGCGGCCATGCTGGAGACCATCTACCGCTGTCCCAAGCCCACTATCGTCCGCCTGCACGGTGCCTGCATGGGACTGGGCATGGGGCTGGCGGCGGCCTGCGATATCGCGATTGCATCGTCGCAGGCGACGTTCGCGCTGCCCGAAACGCGGCTGGGCCTGATTCCGTCCATCATCGCGCCGTACGTCCTGCGCGCGATGAGCCCCCGGGACGCCACGCGCTGGTTCCTGACCGGGGAGACCTTCAGCGCCGCCGAAGCCTGGCGCATCGGCTTCGTGCATGGCTTGTCCGAACCGGATTCACTGGACATGCGCATCGCCGCGCTGGTCGATACCTTCATGCTGACGGCTCCCGACGCGGTTGCCGCCACCAAGACGCTGGTCCATGACGCGCCAAAACGGCCGGGGGCGCATCGCGACGGTAATGACATCGCGGGCTACGGCACCCTGGCATCCAGAAACGATGCGGGCCCGGATAGCGACGGCAGCCTGGGGCGCAATCCGCCCTGGATGACGGGCATGCTGGGGGCCTGAAGCGGCCCTGTCCTGCCTACACGCCCGGATCCGGCTCTTCCGGCCGTAGGCGGCCCCGCTCCAGATTGACGCGGTAGCGGTCCAGCGCATTGAACAACAGCGGATTGACCAGGATGGACAGGATGGCCCCGGCGAGGATCAGGTCCTGCCCTGCCTTGGGCAGGATTTCCTGCGTAACCCCAAGGCCCGCCAGGATGAAGGAGAACTCGCCGATCTGCGCCAGGCTGGCGGAGATGGTCAGGGCCGTCAGCTGGGGATGGCGGAAGGCGCGGACGATCAGATAGGCAGCGATCGACTTGCCGACCAGGATGATCAGGAAGGTGCCCAGCACGCCCCACGGGTCGCGCAGGAGCACCAGCGGATCGAACAGCATCCCCACCGACACGAAGAACAGCACCGAAAACGCATCCCGCATGGGCAGCGATTCGTCAGCGGCGCGCTGGCTGAATTCCGATTCGGCCATCACCATGCCGGCGAAGAAGGCGCCCAGCGCGAACGACACGCCGAACAGCGCGGTGGCCCCGTAGGCGATGCCCAGCGCGCAGGCCAGGACCGCTAGCCGGAACAGTTCGCGGTTACCGGTATGGACGACGCGCTCCAGCAGCCACGGAATGATGCGCCGTCCGATCACCAGCATGACGGCGACGAAGGCGGCCACCTTGACGCCGGTCAAGCCCAGGATGGCCCACAGCGATGCACCGCCGCTTTCGGCTGCGCGGCCGCCCAGCGCGCCCGACAGCGCCGGGATCAGCACCAGCGCGGCGACCATGGCCAGGTCTTCGACGATCAGCCACCCGACGGCGATGCGGCCTTCGCTGGTATCGACCAGATTGCGGTCCTCCATGGCCTTGATCAGGACGACGGTACTGGCCACGGACAAGGCCAGGCCGAACAGCAGCCCCGCCCCCATGTTCCACCCCATCATGGAGGACAGGCCCAGTCCCATCGCGGTGGCGACGGCGATCTGGACGATCGCCCCCGGCACGGCGATGTGCTTGACCGACAGCAGGTCCCGCAGCGAGAAATGCAGGCCCACGCCGAACATCAACAGGATGACGCCGAGTTCGGCCAGCTCATGGGCCAGGCCGCTGTCGGCGGTGAAGCCCGGCGTATAAGGCCCGCACACGATTCCCGCGCATAGGTAGCCGACGAGCGGCGGCAGCTTCAGCCGAACCGCGATGGAGGCAAGAATGAACGCCAATACCAGACCGCCCACGATCGTCGTAATAAGCGGTGTGGAATGAGGCATGCAGGCTCCAGGGAATCGGGTGACGGCGCCGCGCGGCGCCATTCTGAACAATTGCTGAACGCAGTCGACCCGGCGAGGATATCACGCCCTCAGAGGGGGGCGTGGTCATGCAGGTGATCGTGTTCGTCCAGCACCAGGTGCACCATTCCGGGCTCCGTGGCCACGCCCACTTTCTTGCCGACCGGCAGCGTGGCCTTGGACGCGATATGGCCATAGGGCAGGCCCGTCAGCACCGGTACCTTCACGGTCTTGCGCAGCCAGGCGAGCACGGCCGGCATATCGAAGCCGGCATCATGCGCCGCCAGGCGGTAGTTGCTGAAGTGGCCCAGCAGGATGGCTTTCTGCCTTTGCAGGATGCCCGCCTGCCACAGCTGCGTCAGCATGCGCTCGACGCGGTAGGGATGTTCGCCGACGTCTTCCAGGAACAGGATGCCGCCCTTGATCTTCGGCATGTAGGGCGTGCCCACCAGCGATGCCACCATGGCCAGCGTGCCGCCCCACAAGATGCCGCGGCAGTCCACGGGATCCGCATCCGGGGTTTCGAAGCTGAGGATCTCGAGTTCGCCGCGCATCAGTTCGCCGAACAGGGCCGCCGTCAGCTCGTCCACCTGTGCGCCGCCGAAATCGGCGACGGCCGTCGCGCCGCTGTAGCTCACTTCCCCCGTCTGCGCCAGCAGGGCCAGGTTGAAGGCGGTGAAATCGCTGTGGCCGACGAAGCGCTTGCCGCTGTCGGCCACCGCCTTCCAGTCGATCATGGGCAGCAAGCGGCCCAGGCCATACCCGCCGCGCGTGGCCATCACGATGGGCTGCTTCTGCTTCAGTGCGCGCGAGAGGGCCTTCAGGCGCTGGGCGTCCGTGCCGGCAAAGCGCTGGTGCACCGAGGCCGCGGCGCGGTCGATCGCCGTCTTGAAGCCTTCGGCCTCCAGCCGCTGGCGCGCGCGCTCCAGGGTCGCGGGGTCCTGCACGGCGGACGACGGTGAAAACAGATAGATGCCTTGCTTGCTCATTGAGGATTTTCCTTGGTGCGGCGTGCCCGGAAGAACTGTCGCAGCACCTCGCCGCAGGGTTCCGCCAGGACGCCGCCATGAAACGACGTATGGTGATTGAGTTGCGCCACGGCGCCGACATCCAGCACGCTGCCGCAGGCACCGGTCTTGGGGTCGCTGGCGCCGTAACATACGCGGGCCAGCCGGGCATGCAGCATCGCGCCCATGCACATGACGCACGGTTCCAGCGTGACGTAGAGCGTCAGGCCCGGCAGGCGATAGTTGGACAGGCGCCGGGCAGCCGCCCGCAAGGCGACGATTTCGGCATGCGCCGTGGGGTCGGCATCGATGATCGTGCGGTTGTAGCCGGCACCCAGCACCTGGCCCTGCGCGTCCACGACCACCGCGCCCACCGGCACCTCGCCCACACGCCAGGCTTGCCGGGCCTGGTCCAGCGCCAGCTGCATCATGGCCGTGTCGAACGCCGCCTGTTCGGCGGCCGGCATGGCCGAGGCCGTTTCAACCACGGTACACCCGGGACTTCAAGGCGATGCGATGGGCCAGGCTGGTGACCGCCTCTTCCAGCAATTGATAGAGCTCGGCGTTTTCGTCGTAGCGGGCGTGGTTCAGGTTGGACACGCGGCCTTCCTCGATGAACCCCCAGGCGCGGCTGCGCTTGTCGCGATGCCGCGGATCCCATACGCCGAAGGCGATGCCGCCCGCGCCGCGGATCAGCGAAAAGCACGGGATATCGGTATAGCCGTCGCCCACGAACACCATCTGGTCGAAAGGCACGCGCAAGCGGTCTTCGGGCACCTTGCGATTGACCTCGAAGGGCTTGTTGCGGAACTCCCTGCCCACGATGCCCTTCTGGATATGAAAGAGATAGCGCGTCTTGTCGGTGAAGCTGACCAGCCGGCGCGGGAACTCGATGCCGCCGTCCTGGCCGTAGATGAATTCCGAGGCCCATATTTCCGTGAATTCGCGGGCGATGGGCGTGGCGCGCACGACGTCGCCGATGCCGCTGGAAATCAGGTAGAACTCCAGGGATACCTGCGGCTGGGCCTCGCGCACGGCGTCGCGCAGCCGCTGGAATACCGTCGTCACGCCGTCATGCAGAGGCAGCCGCCTGCCCCAGTCCTGCAGGCGCTCGCGCGTGACCAGGCCATGCGAACCGTCGCGCGAGAGCTGGATCATGCGATACAGGTAAGCGGGCACCGGATCCCAGTCCTGCTGAAACAGCAGCGGATCCACCTGTTCTTTCCAGAAGCTGGCCGTGTCCACGCCGATGCTCGCCAGGAAGCCCGACGTGCTGTCGGGCGCTAGCGTATCGTCGAAATCGAAGATCAGGGCAATGACGTCGGACATGGAAAAAGCGCGGCCGGGGAATAGCCGCCATTTTGCCTGATTTCACCTGGCGGCCGCAGCTTGCGGCGGGGCCGTGGTTTTCAACGGGCGCCGGGCATCGCGTGCGAGCACGGGGCCACGGGCCCGCCAAAGCGGGAAGGCAGGCAAAGGTAGACACGCCACGCGTGCCCAGGCGCCGCCTCGGATCGTGCGGTCTCGTCAGCGGGTCTCGGCTTGCGCCACGCGACGGCGCGTCTTGAGGAACCGCCATATCAAGCGCGAAGCATCCGGCCCCTGGCGGGCGTGAAAGCGCACCCGGCCATCGCCGCCGCTCCAGGCATGTCCCAGCTCCGGCACTTCGCACAAGCTCACCACGGTGCCGCGCCCCGCGGGTACGTCGGTGCGCCGATAGTGGCGCACCGTGCCCTCGCCCTCTTCCTGCTGGGGACCGGCGGCGTCCGCGTCCAGGCCGTTGGCCCACGCGAGTTGCGCCAGAAGGTGGACGCCGTTGCGCCGGTCCACGACCGCATCGCGGCCGCCCTGCAGGATGATGGCCGGCATGCCCGGAAAGCCGGCGCGGTCCCCCAGCAGCGGCGCCAGGGCCGCGTCCGGTGGCAGAGAGGCGCCGTGCCGCATGGTGCGCAGGCCGTCGGCGGCGCTGCGCGCGCTGCCCAGCACCGCGCCGGAATGCATCGCCAGGGCGGCGAAGATATGGGGATGGCGCAGCGCCGCCAACGCGGCCATGCTGGCCCCCGCGGACAGGCCCGCGATGTAGACGCGGGTGGGATCGGCGCGATAGTCCAGCGCCGCGGCGCTGGCGATGCCCGCGATCGCATCCGCCTCGGCATAGCCATGTGCCGCATCGGGCTGGTACCAGTGCCAGCAGCGATGCCGCTGGCCGCGCAGCGACTGCTGCGGATAAACCAGCAACAGGCCTTCGCGATCGGCCAGGCGATGCATGCGCGTGCCCACGGCGAAATCCATGGCGCTCTGTTCACAGCCATGCAGCATGACCAGCATGGGGCACCCCTTGCGCAGCTTCGGGGGAACATAGACGAAGTAGGAAAGGCGCACCGGCCAGGCGCCCGGCACGGCAGGGGTGCGGTAGACGCGCGACTTCCAGACGCCGGCGAAATCGGCGGCATCGAACTCCGGCGCCGCGTCGGCAGCCGCGGGCTTGCGCGTCGCGGGGGACTTGGCGGGAGGGCGGCGCGCGCGCTGCGGCGCCCTTTCATCGAACAGCCCGGGCATGCCCAGCCGCCACGCCGTCCGTTGCAGGCGTGCCACCTTGCGCGCGGTGGAAAAGAACAGCGTGGACAACTTGCTACGCATCGCGATATGCCTGCGGGGATCACTATGCCTTGCATTAAACCCTTTATGCTGCATTGCAGCAACCCGCCGGGGAGCCACGGCCTCACGGCCCGGGCGCCGGCATCCTGGGCCCCGTTTTGCCCTGCTCATCGCGGCCGTCTGGTACAGCACTTGCAACCGCCCGGCGTCATCCGTCACCGAGGCTCGCCATGCGCTCTTTTCCCGTCCAGGTACGCAAGGGCCAAGCGCCCGACAAGCTGTCCCGGGAGCAATTCCGGCAGCGTTTCATGCGCCGCTTTCATGATCCGGCCTTCCGGCCCGAACAGGCAGCGATAGACCGCCTGGAGGCGATCGCATGGGATGCCTATCGCGACGGCCGCAAGGCACCCATCACGGAGAAAGCGGGCCCCGGCGCGGCCGATCCGGGCTACGACCTGTCGGTGGAATGGAAAGCCGCGGCGCATCGCCTGCGCGAAGCGGCGCGCGTACAGGCCGACCCAGGCAC
This sequence comes from Bordetella sp. H567, assembly GCF_001704295.1. Taxonomy (NCBI): domain Bacteria; kingdom Pseudomonadati; phylum Pseudomonadota; class Betaproteobacteria; order Burkholderiales; family Alcaligenaceae; genus Bordetella; species Bordetella sp. H567. Next base: position 2,183,100 of record NZ_CP012334.1, on the reverse strand, counting down.
GCCGTCCCGGGTGCTGCTGATTGCCGGCGCATCGCGCAACGACGGCAGTTGTCCTGGCGAGATGTCCAAGACCTGGCGGTTGACGAACATCGCCAAGACCGAACTGGACGGCGCGGGCATGGAAACCGACATATTGGACCTGAGCCGCCTGACCTCGGAATACGAACGCATGATCTATCCCTGCAAGGGTTGCGTGTCGACCGCCATGCCGCTGTGCCACTGGCCCTGCAGCTGCTATCCCAACCACGCGCTGGGACAAGTCAACGATTGCATGAATGACGTCTATGAACAGTGGGTTCGCGCCCACGCGGTGATCCTGCTGGCCCCCACGTACTGGTATCAGTCGCCCAGCCCCTTGAAGCTGATGATCGACCGGCTGGTGTGCGCGGACGGCGGCAATCCCGATCCGTCCTCCACTTCCGGCAAGGACGCCGCCAAGGCCAAGGCCCTGGAGCTCGCGGGCTGGCCTTATCCCAAGCACCTGGCCGGACGCGTCTATGGCCTTGTCGTCCATGGCGACGTCGCAGGCATCGAGGGCGTGCGGCGCGCGTTGAGCGACTGGCTGGACTGGATGGGGCTGATCGATGCAGGCGCCAAGGCGCGGCTGGACCGTTATATCGGCTACTACCAACCCTATGCCACCAGCCACGATGAACTGGACGGGGACAGCGCCGTGCAGGAAGAAGTGCGAAACGTGGCGCGCGCCGTCGCCGCCGCGGTGCGGCAGCAACGCGAGGGGCGCCTGGTACCGCCGGACGAAAAATTGAAGAACCCACGTCCGAAATAGCGCCGATGCGGCCGGTATGCAAAACGGCCCGCGTTCAAGCGGGCCGTTTTGCCATGCCGCGTACTCGCCTGTTTACTGGCGCGGCATCTGGCCACCATAAGGTGCCGGCGTGCCGTAGCCGCCAGGCGGCATGGCGGGCGGCGGGGCCACCGGCGTGGCGGGCTGCGAGTAGCCCGGTTGCGTGTAGCCGGGCTGGGTATAACCCGGCTGCCCGGTCCCGGCCGGCGTGCTCCCCGGCGTACCCGCGGGCACGGGGATGACCGTTTCGCGCAGCACGCCGCCGCCGGTCACACTGCCCTGCACCGAGGTACTGCCCTGCCCGGACATCTGGGCCATGCAGTCCTGGCGCTGGTCCGCCGGCAGGGCGTTGCAGCGCGCCATGGCGTTGCTTTGGGCATCGGCAGGCGCGGTAAGGCCATTGCGGCGGCGCTCGACCAACGAGGCGCCCGCTTCGCGCAGGCAAGCCGCCTGGTCCTGCCCGCTGGCGCCGCTCTTGCAGCGCGCCACGTCTTCGCGGTACTGCGCGTCCGTGCCGGACGCAGACCATGCCGGCGCCGCGGCGCCCATTACGCCCGCGGCGCAGAATGCCAATCCGATTGCCGACAATTTCATTCGATGCGTCATGCTTGACCTCCCAGTCGATGGCCGCCCTGGGGCGGCGCGTTCGTCAAAGCTATGGTCCAGCAAGCGCCGTGCCCACGGATGAGCATAAACGCTCACGCACGGCCGCGCACCGTGTCGACGTCCAGGCGCCTGAAAATCAGGGTCGACAGCAGCGTGACGCCGCCCACGCAGATGAAGGTCCAGCGGAATCCCCAGGCGTCCGCGTGGGCGCCCTGGGAGAACAAGCCCACCAGGCCGCCGCTCAGGCTCACGCCCAGGCTCAGCGCCAGCATCTGCACCATGGAGAACAGGCTGTTGCCGCTGGCGGCGTCCTCCACGCTCAGGCCCTTGAGCGTGACGCTGTTCATTGCCGCGAACTGCATGGAATTCGCCCCGCCGAAAATCGCCAATTGCGCGATCTGCAGCGCCAGCGGCCATCCGGGCGCGATCAGGGCGAACGACATGATGGACACGCCCACCACCACGGTATTCACCGAGAGAAAGGTTTCATAGCCATGGCGCCGTACCAGCGGGGCCACCCAGCGCTTGGTGATCAGCGCCGCCAGCGCGGTGGGGAAAATCATCATTCCCGCGTAAAGGGGTTCGTAGCCCAGCTGCAATTGCAGCAGCAAGGGCAGCAGGAAGGCGACGCCGCTGCTGCCGATGCGCGACACCAGGTTGCCCACCAGCCCGGTGCTGAAGGTCTCGTCGCGAAACAGTCCCAGCCTGAACAGCGGACGCGGCCGCCGCCGCGCATGGGCGATATAGGCCGTCACCGTGAGCACGCTCAGCGCCATGAGGCCGGCGGTGTACACCGCGCGGCCGGAACCGTCCGTGCCCTCCATGCCCAGGGAGAACGCCACCATGCATGTCGACAGCAGCGTGAAGCCGATGAAATCGAAGGACGGCGTCGAGGCAACGGGTTCGGGTGGCAGGTATCGGCGCACGGCGATCAGGCCGACGATGCCGATGGGGATGTTGATCAGGAAGATCCAATGCCAGCTGAACACCTGCACCAGCCAGCCGCCCGTCATGGGGCCGATCATGGGGCCGACTTGTCCCGCGATGGAAATCAGCGCGAGCGCCGCGATGTAGGCCTCGCCCCGCACGCTGCGCAGAACGGACAGGCGCCCTATGGGTAGCAGCATCGATCCGCCCACGCCCTGTACGACGCGGGCGATTACCAACTGCGGCAGGTTCGCGGCCATGGCGCAGAACAGCGAACCCAGCACGAAGATCAGGATGGACGTGAAGTAGACGCGGCGGGTGCCGAAGCGGTCGGCCAGCCAGCCGGATGCCGGCGTCAGCATCGCCATCGACAGCGAATACGCCACGATCACCGGCCGCATCGCCAGCGGCAGTTCATGCAGGCTGTCCGCCATGGCCGGCAAGGCGGTATTGACGATCGTGGCATCCAGCGATTGCATGAAGAACCCCGCGGCGACCACCCACAACATGCCCCGGTGTGACGAACTTTCCTTCATTTCCCCTCTCTATGGGCGGAGCGGCCGCGACGCGCGCGGCGCCTCGCGCGCCCGGACGCCGGCAATCATAGGCCGATCGCCTATGATCGCGAAATCCGCCGGAAGCAGGCCCTGCAACCCGGGCTTTTCACGGCATATTCATTCAGTCATTCGTCAGCACCGCGCATTGGCGCGACGGCCGAGGGAGGCCCTTGTTGAATCGAGTTATTCCGTTTTCCACGCATCCCCGCGCGATCGGCGTGCAAGTATTCGGCAACGCCGTGGATCATGGCGACGCCGCCCGCCGCATGACCGCTTATCTATCCGAGCTCGGGCTGGTCGAGCTCGTCGCCACCGAGGCGTGGCACGATGACGACGGGCCGGTGTCGGGCTTTCGCCTGGCGGACGCTGCGGCCGAGGCCTGGACGCCCGATCACGACACCACCCGCCTGGCCGACGCGCTGGCCGCGCGCTTCCCGGATGCCGCGCGCAACCTGGAGCGCGAGATCGTGCTGGCCATGCTGGCCGCGCCGGTGTCCTTTCGCTATCCCAGCCTGGACGAGTTCGTCTCGGCCGTGCGCATCAAGCTGAACATCGTGCATGCCGCCAGCCGAACCGAACTGGCTTTCGATACCGAGCATGCGGAACGCCCCGAGGATTACTGGACCTACGACGAAAGCCGCGGCTTTACGATCCTGCCCGGCAAATCGTTGATCGAGGGGCTGATCAAGGCGACGCAGCCGGAAGCCTCCGGCAAGCGGTATTCCTTTTCGTGCTATCGCGCGACGGAATACGTCACGCTGCTGGGCATCGCGCAGGAGCTTGTCGTCAGCAATCCCGCCCTGCTGGCGCAACTGCAGCATCACTGGGAACAGCGCGCCATCATGTCGGGCCTGTTCCACGACGTGTTCCTGCGCGAATACGGTTCGATGGAAGACCCGCTGCCGCCTCGCTTCTACGTGCCCGGCGACCGCCTGTGGTTTCGCAATCCGGACGAGCGTTCCTCCAACGTCGAAGGCTTCGAAGGCTCCTGGATTTTCTACCTGGGGGGCGGCATGTTCAATAATTTCTGGAACCACCAACGCCCCTTCAGCCTGACCGCCAAGTGCGTGGAGATCTACCACTGGCGCGACGGCGTGTACACCGACGCCGAGGGAGTGCTGCGGGTGGATGAAACGCGGGTGGAGCCGCGCGTGCGGGCGTCGATGGCGGACCCCGCGGAAATCGATCGCATCCTCACGCAGATGGTGCGGCTGCGCGAGCCGCGCGGCGTGTATATCGATGGCGGCTGCATCGACACCACGCGCGAATGCGTGCGCTGGGTGCGTCCGGGCACCACGGACCTGGTGCTGCCGGCGCTATAGCCTGGCGCGCCGCGACGCCGTGCGATGCGGTGCCGTGCGGTGCGGTGCGGCGCTGCGCGCTTCAGCGCGGCAGTGCTTGCGACCCGCGCCGCCATCGCGTACCCGCTTATCGGCTGTTTTGCAGCGCGCTGTAGACCTTGTAGCCTACGCGGCCGTCCTGGGGCAGGCCCAAGCGCTGCTGTTCCTCGGCCACGGCCTGGCGCGTCTTGCTGCCGGGGATGCCGTCCGGCGTGCCGATGTCATGGCCGCGCGCGGCCAGCAGGCCCTGTAGTTCCTTGATCTGCGCGCGCGACAACCCCGGGTCGTCCGTCGGCCAGGCCGCGATGAGTCCGGGGCCGCCCTTCAGCCGGTTGGTCAGCAGGCTGACCGCCAGCGCATACTTGTGCGATTGGTTGTAGTGCAGGATCGCATCGAAATTGCGCGTCGCAAGAAAGGCCGGCCCTTGCGACCCCGTGGGCGCGAACAGATAGGCCTGCACGGACTCCCAGGGCAGCGACATCGGAACGGCGGACAGCGGCGTTCCGTCCGCGCGTGTCACGCCCGCATCGCTCCATAGCGACAGTGGACGGCGGTCGTCGCGGTTCATGATTTCGTTATCGGGCGACGGGGGCAGCGTCGCGGCCATCGACGCGGGCAGGCGCACCTCGATGACGGCCGGCATGCCGCGCGTCCAGGTCGCCTTGCGCTTGAGCAGGTGATTCGCCGTGGACGCCAGCGCATCGGGCAGCGAACCATACAAGTCGATCCGGCCGTCGCCGTCGCCGTCGGCGGCCAATTCGTAGAAGGACGTCGGGATGAATTGCGTCATGCCGAACGCCCCGCTCCACGAGCCGATGAAGCGGTCGCGCGTGACGGTGCCGTCGCGCAGCAGCCGCACCGACGCATACACGTTCTTCACCCACAAGGGCTTTTGCTCGGTGCAGGCGCGGGTCAGCCACGCATTGAGCACGTCCACCTTGCCCAGCTGCGAACCGTAGTTCGTCTCGATGCCGAAGATCGCCACCAAGGGCTCGCTGTCGATCTGGTAGCGATCATCGATCGCGGCCAGCGCATCGTGCGATTTGGCCAGGACGGTCCTGCCATCGGCCACGCGCTGGTCGTCCACGGTCTTGGCGATGTAGTCCCACCAGGTCTCCTGGCCTTCGGGCTGTGCCTTGGCCGCCGCCACGGTGACGGCCAGCAGTCGCGTGTCCTGGGTGTAGCGGTCGAAGTCCGCCACGCTGATGCCGTTGGCCGGAGCGGATGCGCGCAAGGTCGCCAAGCACTGGGCGGGGTCGCGGTCCTGCTCGTCCGGCGTGCCGGCGGTGGACGACATCGGGCGTGCCATGGGCACATACGCCGGCGCCGCGGCGCCGGCCGGGGCCGTCTGCGGCTGCGGGGCGGCGACGCCGGGCGTCATGTCCTGCGCGGACGCGCTGGTCCCGGGCCGCGCACACCCCGCGATGCCGGCGCCGACGAGTATGGCCACCGGCAGCCAGCGCGGCGCCCGGCGGGACGAAAGAGGGAAACGGAACCTGGAGGACGAACGGGTCGAGCGATGCGTGGGCATATCGATATCGGCACGGAGGGAATGCGGAAGACCCGGGTATGGTAACGCGTGCCATCATGGCGGCCCTGGCGCCGAAGGACGGCCCACCGGCATCCATGCGCTTCGCCACGAATGACGGCGCCATGAACGCGCGGAAGACCGCCCCACCGATCAAGGCGCGCGTGGCGCCAGCTTCTCCACCAGGGCCTTGTGCGCGGGATATGCCGCGGCCAGCCGCTGCGCATCGGCGAGTTCGAATTCGCTGAATTCGAAACCCGGCGCGACCGTGCAGCCGGCCAGCGTGTAGCGGTCCGCGCGGACGCGCTCGGCAGCGAACCAGCAGCCGGCCGGCACGACGGCCTGGAACACGCAATCCGCGTCCTGGACGGCATTGCCCAGCCGATGCGTCATCAAGCCGCCCTGCCCATCCAGCACATGCACCAGCAATGGCCCGCCGGCATAGAAGTGCCAGATTTCATCCGAACGAATGCGGTGCCAGGCGGAAAAGGCATCGCCGCTGAGCAGGTAATAGATCGCCGTGCATGCGGACCGGTCGACCGCCCGCGCCGGACGATGCACGACTTCTTCCGCGCGATAGGTCTCGCGGTAATACCCGCCTTCGGGGTGCGGCCGCAGGGCCAGTCGGTCGATCAGGCGCGCCGCTTCCATGCGATCGGCGTCCATGTCAGCGCCGGCCCATGCACGAGGCCAAGGTGCGCCGCTGGCGGCCTTGCGCATCGAAATTCCCTGGCGCCAGCCATGCTTCGTAGCCGTCGCGCAAGGCGGGCCATTCGCCGTCGATCATGGCGTACCACGCGGTGTCGCGGGTGCGCCCCTTGTAGACGATGGCCTGGCGGAATATCCCTTCGAAGGTGAAGCCGTAGCGGATCGCCGCCTTGCGTGAGGGTTCGTTCAGGCTGTCGCACTTCCACTCGAAACGGCGATAACCCAGTTCGTCGAAGACGCGCTTCATGAAGAGGTACTGCGCCTCGGTGGCGTGGGCGGTCTGCTGCAACAGGGGCGAATAACTGACATGCCCGACTTCGATCACGCCGTTGGCGGGATCGATGCGCATCAGCGCGGCCGTCCCGATGGCCTTGCCCGAAGCCAGATCGACGATGACGTGGTGCATCGGATCGGTGCCGGCCGCGGCCTTGGCCATGTAGGCATCGAACGCCGCGGCATCGGTAAAGGGTTCGGTGGAAAGATAGGTCCACAACCGCCCGTCCGGCGCCTGGCTGTAGGCGTGGAAAAGGTCCGCGGCATGGCGGGCGGGATCCAGGGGCTCGATGCGGCAAAAGCGCCCCTGCATGGGCGTGGCGGGAGGACGCTGGCGCGCGGTCCATCCGGGCAATGCGTCGCCGATGGGTTGTCCGTATTCGTTGGTGCGGGTCATGATGGTTCGGATGTCGAGCTTCGGGCCGGTTTTACCGGGGCCTTTTGAGTTACTTCGCCAATTTTTCCAGCAGCGCCTGCGCCGCGGCGGGCGCATTCTCCTTGTGCCCGTTGATGAAGAAAATGAAGACGTCCCTGCCCTTGGCGCGCGCCTTGGCCGTCGCGGCGTCGACGCGGGGAAGGTCGTCGGGCTGCCCGCCGGCCGCCCAGGCATGGGCGCGCTCGGCCCACGCCTGCAAGGCCTTGGGCGCGTAGCCGGTACGATGGTCCGGACTGGACCGCATCAGCCGCGCATAGGCGAAATCGCCGGTCAGGTCGGCGAAGGATGGGTACTTCTCCGAGTCGGTGTAGACGGTGGCCACCTTGTATTTGCGCGCCAGCTTCAGATACGCGGCATCCATGAAGCTGTCGTGCCGCACGTCCATCACGTGGCGCAGGCTTCGGCCATCGACGCGGTCCGGCAGCAGCGCCAGGAAGGCCTCGAAATCCGCCGCGTCGAAAGCCTTGGTCGGCGCGAACTGCCACAGGATGGGGCCCAGCTTGTCGCCCAGCTCGCTGATCCCGCTGCCGATGAAGCGCTGCACGGATTCCCCCGCTTCGGCCAGTACCCGGCGGTTGGTGGCGTAGCGCGTCGCTTTCAGCGCGAACATGAAATCGTCGGGCGTCTCGTCGCGCCAGCGCGCGAAGGACGCCGGCTTCTGGGTGCTGTAGTAGGTGCCGTTCACCTCGATGGCCGTGACCTGCCGGCTGGCGTATTCCAGTTCGCGGCTGTGCGGCAAATCCTCGGGATAGAAGGTCTTGCGCCACGGCTCGTATGTCCAGCCGCCTATCCCCGTGCGTATACGACCTTCCGCCATGTGCTTGCTCCCGATGTCGATGTCTGCCTGGACAGCCGTCCCGGTGGGCGGCGAAGCCCTTGTGGCCGCCGCCCGGTGGGGCGGCGCATTCCCCACCCTAGCCGATCAAGGCGCCCAATACCAGCACGGCCAGTATGGCCCAGAACAGGAATCCCAGTATCGACCGCCGCAGCAGCGCGCGTATCGCCGCGATCAGCAGGAGCACGCCCAGGATAAGCACGGCGAAATTGAACAGGTTGGGGCTCATGCCCATGGCATGGGCCAAGCCTTCGGAAAACTGGCTGATCGCCCGGCCGATGCCGCCCAGCACGTAGCGCAGGACGCCGACGATGGATCGGATGATTTCGCCCAGGATATTGCCCAGGGATTCAAAGAAGCCTTTCGATTGCATATCGCCTCTGAAGGATGCCGGTTCGGCGTATCTTAACCAGTCCGGCCGGCACGATGGCGGGGCCCCGCCGGCATCGCCGGCACCGCGGGCGTCGTGGTTTTGCGGCAGGCGCGGCGCCGGGCCGCGCTAAGATGCCCGCTATTCGCTTGCCCGGCCATGGGATTGCAATGGAACAGATCGAACTGAACGACGGCACGGCCGACCGCTTCCTGCTGGATGCGGCCGGCCTGTCGCTGGTGGTGTTTCACAGCCGCACCTGCGCCGACTGCCGGCTGGCGCGCGAACAACTGCCCGGCATGGATTTGCCGGTGCAGCGCGTGTGCTGGGTGGATGCCGGGGAGAACGGCGGGCTGGTGCAACGCTACGAGGTTTTCTTCCTGCCCACGATGTTCGTGGTCCGCGATGGGGCCTTCTATGGCCCGGTGCAGGCCCGCTTGCAGGAATGGGACATCCGCCAGCAGATCAGCCTGGCGCTGGATGGCTATCCCGGGATCCTGCCCTAGCGCGACTCGCGGGACACCACGCAGTCACCATCGCGGCTGCCCTGCATGGCAGCGGGGACAAGCGCGTATCAGTTGACCGTCGCCCCCGTATCCTGCACGACCTTGCCCCACTTGGCCGACTCCGACTTCAGCAACGATTCGAATTCGCTTTCGCTGCTGAGGCTCAGCGTCAGTCCGGCCGTCGCCAGCGCCTTGGCGGCTTCCGGTCCCTGCATCACCTTGGCCGTGGCGTCGTGCAGCTTGTCCAGGATAGGCTTGGGCGTGCCGGCCGGCGCCAACAGCCCCAGCCAGATATTGGCCTCGTAGCCTTTCACGCCAGCCTCGTCCAGCGTCGGCACATCGGGCAGGTCGGCCGAGCGCTGGCGCGTCGTCACCGCCAGCGCTCGCAGGCGTCCCGCGGTGATCTGGGGCAAGGCCGCCGTCACGCCCAGGAAACCCATCGAGACCTGGCCGCCGATGATGTCGGTCAGCGCCTGGCCGCTGCCGCGGTACGGGACGTGGTTGATCTTGATATCGGCCATGGTGGCGAACAGCGCGGCCGCGAGATGCTGGCTGCTGCCATTGCCCGACGACGCGTAGTCCAGGCGCCCGGGCTTGGCCTTGGCCAGCGCGATCAGCTCTCCGACTGTCTTGACCGGCACCTTGGGATTGACCACCAGCACATAGGGACTGTCCACCAGCTTGGTGATGGGCGCGAAGCTTTTGATCGCGTCATAGGGCAGCTTCTTGTACAGCCACGGGCCAATGACGTGCGTGGTGGAAATAAGCACCAGGGTATAGCCGTCCGGCGCCGACTTCGCGACGAAATCCGTGCCGATGGTCGAGCCCGCGCCCATGCGGTTTTCCACCACGACCGGCTGCCCCAGCTCGGGGCTGAGCTTTTCCGCCAGCATGCGCGCCACGACGTCCGTGAAACCGCCGGGCGCGAAGGGCACCACCAGCTTGATCGGGGCGCTGGGGTAGTTGGCCGCGTCGCCTTGGGCCCATGCGCCGGTCATCGCCGTCGCGCACAAGGCGAGCGCCGCCATGATGCCTGCAAATCGATGTCGCATCGTAGTCTCCTCCCTTTTATTCACGGAAGACGCGGCCCGGTGAGCCGGGCTCGCGCATCGCGCCGCCTGGGCGCTACGCTGTCAGCGATACACGGGGTCCGGCTGCGTGAAGAAGGCGTGCAGGATGTGATAGACCATCTTGTAGTTTTTCTGCTGGAAGCTCGCGTGCGATATGCCCTGCATCACGGTGAACTGCTTGAAGGTATTGGGCAGGCGCTTGAAGAATTCGGCCAGGTCGTCGAAGGACGCGATGCCGTCGTATTCGCCCCGCATGACGATGGCCGGGACCTGCAGCTTTTCCGGATCCACCAGGGGCAGCTTGCTGCACATGTCGACATAGGTGCCGGTGGGCATGGAGCTGTCCAGCGACAGGATGGCGTCGGCGAAGGCGGAAACCGTTGCCGCGTCGGCGCAGCCGGGATGGTCGCGGGAGAAAATGCTTTCGACGAAAGCGCGGTCAATGGGGCGACGGTTCTTGGCCAGGAATTCCGCCAGCTTCAGCTTGCGTTGCGCCAGCGTGGGGCTGCCTTCGCCTGTCCACACGAACGCGTCCAGCGCCACGCGGGCGACGCGCTCCGGATGCTGCTGGGCGAACAGCGCCGCCTTCAGGGCGCCGGATGAAATACCGTAGACCATCAGCTTCTCATCCTTGGCGCGCTGCAGGATGTATTCGCTGCCGGCGGCCAGGTCCTGCGCGCCGTTGGGGATGTCGAAGTTGATCGGCCGGTGCTTGCTGGAACGGCCATAGCCTTCGTTGTCCATGCACCAGGTATCGAAGCCGCGCGCTGCGAACCAGTCCATGACGGAGGAATCGGGCCGGCCCGGCACGCTCAGGTCGAAGGTGGGCTGCGATGCCATCGACGAGCCATGCACGAAGAGTACCGTGCCGGCATGCGGCACGCCCGCGGCGGCCGGCTTGTGCCAGAGGAAAAGCTTGACGTCGCCGTCGCGCTGCGTCCAGTGTTCCTGGCCTCCCTGCCAGGTCACGGCGCCCGTTCCTTTCAGCGACGGGTCCTGGGAGGTTGCTGCTTGAGCCATGCTGTCTTCCTATTAAAAAGTCACGTACAGAGGAAAACATGGTGAACGCGTGGCCCGCCCGATTCAACAGCGATCCGTGAAAAGATTGTTCACGAATCGCGCGCGGCATTGTTCACCGCTCAGCCGTCGCCCAGCCATGCGGCATTGCCGCGCCACGCCCCCGAGGTCACGTGATCGCGCAAGGCCGCGCGCAGCACCGAGCGCATGGCTTGGGTGGCACGCACCGCGCGGCTCTCGCGCAATGCGGCGATGGCCACGATGGACGGGATGGCGGGCCGCTCGATCGGATACGCGGCCACCCTGCCCGCCGCGGCGTCGTCCTGCACCGCCGCATAGGTCAGGATGGAATAGCCGAGCCCGCCCGCCACCAGGTCCCGCGTCAAGGCCAGGCTGTCGATTTCCATGATGACGCGCAGGCGCAGGCCGCTTTGCACGGCGCTCTGTTCGATCAGCCGGCGGTTCGCGTGCGGCAAGCCGGGCAGGATCAAGGGCAGCGCCTGCACATCGGCCAGCCGGCGGGCACGGCCGGGCGCCCCGGGCAATCCCGCGTCCGGCGGCGCGACCAGCACCATGGGCTCCGCGATGACCGGTTCGACGTCCAGGCGGTCCAGCGGGGGCGGATTGTGTAGCACGGCCAGGTCCACCCGCCCGTTCAACACCCATTCCTGCAGCGAAGTGCTCAGGCCTTCTCGCACATGCAAGGACACCTGCGGCCAGCGCGCGCGGAATGCCTCGATGACACGGCGGCCGACCATCATGGCCACGCCGGTCGGCAGCCCCAGCGCGACGTGCCCGGATAGCGCATCCCCTTCCTGGCGTACGTGATCCTCCGTCTGCCGCACGAAGTCGGCAATCATCTCAGCGCGTTCCAGCAGGCGGGCGCCGGCGCCCGTCAGCCGCACGCCGCGCCCGTGCCGCGCCAGCAGCGCGACGCCCAGCTCTTCCTCCAGCTTGCGTATCTGGCGGCTGAGCGCGGGTTGGGCGATATAGAGCTCCTGGGCGGCGCGGCTGAAACTCCCGGCGCGCGCGACATGGGCGAAGTAGCGCAATTCGCGCAGGTCGATGACTGTCTCCCGTCAGGTGGATGGACCGGCACGCACCCATGCCGGGACGGCATAGCTTTCCATCGCGACTCGGTCTTTGTCAACGGTCCCCGCCGGCTGCTAAGGTGCGCCAGATATCGAGATCGACAACAAGAACGGGCCAGGCGCCCGGCGAAAGCGAGACAGCATGAAGGAGACCAACCATCGCGACATGGCATGGGACGACGCCTCGGGCGTCATGCTTTGCCGGCGCGACAGCGGCCATGGCGGGCGCGCCATCGTGCTCGTGCACGAGCTGGGCGGCAGCCTGGACAGCTGGGACAAGGTGGCGAACCCGCTGGAATCGCAGTGGCGCGTCCTGCGCTACGACCAGCGTGGTCACGGCCTGGCCGAAAAACCCCGCACGCCCTGCACGCTGGATGACCAGGCGCGCGACCTTGGAGCGGTGCTCGCCGCGGCCGGCGTGCCGCTGCCCTGCCTGCTGGTGGGCGCGGCGGCCGGCGCGGCCATCGTCGTTTCCTATGCCTTGCGGCACCCCGACCGCGTGGCGGGACTGGTGCTTTGCCCGCCCGCGCTGGGCGCGGATCCGCAACGGCGTGCCTACCTGGACGAACGTTCGCGCATGGCCGTCGATCAGGGCATGCGCGCCGTGGCGGATGCATCGCTCGCCAACTCCTATCCGCCTGGCATCCGGCGCGATGCGGCTGCCTTCGATGCGTATCGCGCGCGTTTCCTCGGCTGCGATCCCGTTGGCTACGCGCACGCCAACCAGGCGCTGGCCCATGCCGAGCTGGATGGGCGGCTGGCCGATCTGCGCTGCCCGGTCCTGGTCGTCGCGGGCCGCCACGACGTGCTGCGCCCGCCCGCCTACGCGCGCCGTATCGCGGACGCCATCCCGGGGGCGCGGTACACGGAAATCGACAGCGGCCACCTGATGGCCGTGCAGGCGCCCACCGCGCTCGCCCAGGCGATCGCGGCACACGGCGCCACGCTTTCATGGGGAGACGAGCAATGCAACAACAAGGCATGACGCGCGGCCGGATCTGGATCTACCTGCTGCTTTTCACGGGCTGCTCGATCAACTACATCGACCGCATCGTATTGTCCGTCGCCGCGCAGCCGGTGGCCGCCGCCTTCCACTTGTCGACCGTCCAGCTGGGCTATCTGTTCTCGGCCTTCCTGTGGACCTACCTGGTGGCCGTCCTGCCCTGGGGCATGTGGGTCGACAAATACGGTACCCGGCGTTCGACGGCGGCCGGCATGGCGATATGGTCGCTCGCCACGCTGGCAACCGGTGCGAGTTGGAGCTTTGCATCGCTGTTCGCGTCGCGCCTGGCCATGGGCTTCGGCGAAGGCGCCACCTACCCGGCCGGCGGCCGCACCATACGCGAATGGATGCCCGCGGGCGAACGCGGGCTGGCCACGGTGGTCTTCAATTGCGGCGGCTACGCGGGCCCGGCCCTGGGCCTGGTCACCATGGGCTATGTCGTCAGCGAACTGGGCTGGCGCGGCGGATTCTATGTGGCCGGCGCCGTGGGCTTCGTCTGGCTGCTGGCGTGGCTGATCTGGTTTCGCCAGCCCGAGCAGGCCCGTTTCATCGGCGAAGCCGAGCGCGCCAAAATTCTGGCCGAGCGCGGCGGCGCCGCGACGCCCGGCACGGCGCGCCCCTGTCCGCGCTGCTGCGGTGCCGCAGCCTGAGGGGCGTGGCGATTACCCAGGGCTGCGCGGTCTATACCGTGTACTTTTTCCTCACCTGGCTGCCCTCGTATCTGCAGACGACGCGCGGCCTGAGCGTCCTGAAAACCGGCATGTTCACGGCGGTACCCTATGCTTTCGCGGTACCCGGCACGATCTTCATCGGCTGGCTCAGCGACCGCCTCATGCGCGGCAAGCCGGTGCAGTCCGGCGCGCGCCGCAACCAGGTGGCGGTCATGATGTTGTGCTCGGCCGTCATGGTGACGATCCGCTGGGTTCACGACACCGCGACCATCATCGCGCTGCTTTCCATCTCGCTCAGCTGCATCGGCAGCGCCGTGGGCCTGAACATCACGCTGACCAACGACCTGTTGCGCAATGCCGCCAATACCGGCAAGGCACATGGCTTCCTGGTCACGGGCGGCAACCTGTTCGGCGTGATCGCGCCGATCGCGACCGCCTACGTGATAGCCGGCACGGGCAGCTACGACGCCGCCTTCGTGGTGGCGGGCGTCCTGTTGCTGGTAGGGGCCACCGTGGTACTGACGATGACGCGCGCGCCGATCGCGCCGGAAGACATGCCGCGCGGGCGGCCCATCCTGGAGGAGATGCGCCCATGAACGACATCCTGCACGCCAAGGACGCGATCCGGGAGCTCCTGGCGGACTACTGCTTCCGGCTGGATGGATACGAGCTTGCCGAGCTGGGCCGGCTGTTCACGCCGACGGGCCAGTGGATATCGCGCAACGGCCGGGCGCAGGGCCCGGACGGCATCGCTTCCTTCATGCGCCAACTGGTGCCCGCGCCGGGGCCGGGGACGCGGCGCAAGCACTTCACCACCAACATCATCATCGACGTGGACGGCGACAGCGCCGGCGTGCGGTCCAATTTCCTGGTCGTGCGCGATGCGCCGGGTGGGCCGGCCATCGCCGTGGCCGGAACCTATCGCGACCGTGTCGTACGGCTCGATGGCCGGTGGCGATTCGAGCAGCGCGAGCTTTTTCACGACATCGCGGGCGAAAGCGGCTTGAACCGCTGATCCGGCTAAAGCGGCCCGAACCGCTATCCGGAACCAGCGCGCCTGAACCGCTCGGAACCAGCGCGGCCTGAACCGCGCATCCGCCATCACGGCGCGCTTCGCCCGCGCCGTTATTTGTTATGAAAAGTGTCGCTGTCGCGGCACCACCACGGGCGGGCGCGCCGCTGTCACGGCGCCAGGTCGCGGTCCCAGTAGGGTTGGTCGCCGAAGTAATCACCCAGGAAACCGACGAACAGCCGTGTACTCTGGGCCATGGTGGGGTTGGGCAGATAGGCGGCGTACAGCGCGCGTTCCGGCAGCCGGTATTCCGGCAACACGCGCACCAGCTGGCCGCTGCGCAGCGCGTCGCCGGCCGCAAAGGTGGGCACGACCCCGATCCCCAGATTGCCCAGCGCGGCATGCAGCACCGCGTCGGCGCTATTGGCCTTGAAGTTGCCCTTGGGACGCACCGCCTGCACGCCCGCCTCATCCGTGAACGACCATTCCCCCTTGCTGTTGACGAAATACACCAGGCAGTTGTGTTCGACCAGGTCGGCCGGCGTGCGCGGTGCACCACGCCGCGCCAGATACGCGGGACTGGCGCAAGCCACCCAGCGCACCGGCGCCAGCCGACGCGCCACCAGGGACACCAGCAAGGGCTCATCGGCCTGGCGTATCACCACGTCGGCGCCGGCGGTGATCAGGTCGGGAAACTGCTGGCTCAGGTCCAGGTCGACGGAAATATCGGGATACTGCTCCAGGAAACGGGTGATGGCCGGTACCAGATGGCGCCGCCCGAAGGCCATGGCCGAACTGACGCGTATGAGGCCGCCGGGGGAACTGCGGAATTGTTCGATCTCGTGACGCGCGTCTTCCGCGTGCGCCACCAGCTGGCGGCAGCGCTCGTAGAACAGCGCGCCGGCCGTGGTCAGTCCGATCTTGCGGGTGGTCCGATGCAGCAACTTGACCCCCAGCGCATGTTCCAGGTCGGCCACGTGCTTGCTGGCCAGCGCCTTGGAGATACCCAGCTTTTCCGCCGCGCGGGAAAAGCTTTTCTCCTCCGCGATCACCGAAAAGGTCAGAAACTCATTCAGGTCTAGCATCGGGTGTCTGCGCCGCGGCGCCGCGGCGTGTCTCCATTGGTATCCGTCACAAGGATTTTGACACGCCCGCGCAAGGTCGCCCGCCATCACACTCGGGAAAATCATTCTTCCTGCCGTCCTCCTTCATGAGCGTCATCCGCAGCGACATTCCCGCCCGGCTGGACCGCCTGCCCTGGTCCCGCTGGCATACGCGCGTCGTCGTGGCGCTGGGCGTCGCCTGGGTGCTGGACGGGCTGGAAGTCACGCTGGTCGGCTCGCTGGGCAGCGTGCTGGAACGTCCGGATACCCTAGGGCTGGACGCCGTCCAGGTGGGCTGGTCCGGTTCGCTGTATATCGCCGGGGCGGTGGTGGGTGCCCTGGTCTTCGGTCGCCTGGCCGACCGCCTCGGCCGCAAGAGGCTGTTCTTGATGACGCTGGCGCTGTACATGGCTGCCACGCTGCTGACGGCCTTCTCCACGAATTTCGTGTTCTTTGCGATCTGCCGCTTCGCCACGGGGCTGGGCATCGGCGGCGAATACGCCGCCATCAACTCGGCCATCGATGAATTGATTCCGGCGCGGGTGCGTGGCCGCGTCAGCCTGGCCATCAATGGCAGCTTCTGGGTCGGTGCGGCACTGGGTGCGGCGGTCAGCCTGTTCCTGCTCGACGCGCGCGTGCTCGGTCCGGAATACGGCTGGCGGGCGGGCTTCGCCCTGGGCGCGGTGCTGGCCCTGGCCATCCTGCTGGTGCGGCGCGATGTGCCGGAAAGCCCGCGCTGGCTGCTGTCTCACGGGCGCGAGGCGCAAGCCCTGCGCATCATCGAAGCGATCGAAGCCGAGGTCATCGCGCGGGAGGGCGGCCTGGCGCCGGTGGCCGCCAGCGTGACGTTCGGCCGCCGGGCCGCGCCCACCCTGCGCGAGGTAGCGCACGTACTGACGCGGCGCTATCGCAAGCGCAGCGTGGTGGCGCTGTCGATGATGATCTCGCAGGCGTTCTTCTACAACGCAATCTTCTTTACCTATTCGCTTGTGCTGACGCGCTTCATGCACGTACCGGCAGACCGCGTGGCCCTGTATATTTTTCCGTTCGCCGCGGGCAATGTGCTGGGGCCGCTGCTGCTGGGCCCGCTGTTCGACCACGTGGGCCGCCGCCGCATGATCGCGTTGACCTATGTCTCGGCCGGGGTCGCGCTGGCGCTGACGGGATGGGCCTTCATGGCGGGCCACCTGGGGGCGGGCACACTGGCGCTGTGCTGGTCGGCGGTGTTCTTCCTGGCGTCGGCCGCGGCCAGCTCGGCGTACCTGACGGTCAGCGAAGTCTTTCCGCTGGAAACCCGCGCCCTGGCGATTTCCGTCTTTTATGCCATCGGTACGGGCGCCGGCGGCTTTGTCGGACCCGTGCTGTTCGGCACGCTGATCGAAAGCGGCAACCGCAACGCCGTCGGTTACGGCTACGCGTTCGCCGCGCTGCTGGTCATCGCGGCCGGCCTGCTGGCCCTGCGCCACGGCGTGGACGCGGAACGCAAGCCGCTGGAAGAGATCGCCACGCCGCTGGGGGTGGAGGACGCGCCCGCGCCGCGAACCCAAGCCGTTCGCACTGAACTATGATGTACCGGTCCTTCCCGCAAGGACGCTTGTACGCAATATCAACGCTGTTATAGGGGTACGCATGATCCGCAAGCTCATCCCGCTCGTTCTCGTCGCCAGTCTCGCTGCCTGCGCCAACACCGGCCGGCAGGCATCATCGACCGGCACGGACGGCACGACATCCTCCACGCCTTCGGCCGGTACCACGGACAGCTCGAGCAGCACGGAAAGCTACGGGGCCTCCGGCGACAGCGCAGGTGGAAGCTACGGCGGGGGGTATGGCGGCGGCGGCTACACCCCGTCCTATGCGGCCAGCCGCGGCTGCGATGCCCAGCCCGTGCAGAACATGATCGGCACCAAGCTGACCAGCTCGGTGGAAAGCCAGATCAAGCAGGCGTCTTCCTCCAGCAAGACCCGTGTGCTGAAGCCTGGCGAAGTCATGACCATGGAATACGACCCGCAGCGTATCAACCTGATCCTGGACCAACAGGGCGCGCTGACTGCCCTGCGCTGCGGCTGACCATCCGCCGCGGCCCGGGATCCGCGGCGGCCAACGGAGGAGCCCGCCATGACCCGCAAGCCCCCCAGCATCGCTTTCCCCGATGGGCAGACCGTCCCGGCCCTGGGCCAGGGGACCTGGTCCATGGGCGAATCCTCGGCGCGCGCCCAAGTTGAAATCCGTTCGCTGCAGGCCGGCATCGACGCCGGCCTGACGCTGATCGACACCGCGGAAATGTATGCCAATGGCGGCGCGGAGGAAATCGTCGGCCGCGCCATCCAGGGACGGCGCGACCGCATATTCCTGGTCAGCAAGGTCCTGCCCGGCAATGCCTCCCGGCATGGCGTCGCGCGTGCCTGCGAGGCGAGCCTGCGGCGCCTGGGCGTGGACCGCATCGACCTGTACCTGCTGCACTGGCGTGGGCCGCACCCCCTGGCCGACACCGTGGCGGCCTTCGAGGAGCTGGTCAGCCAGGGCAAGATCGCCCGCTGGGGCGTCAGCAACCTGGACGGCGAGGAGATGAAGGAATTGACCGCCCTGCCCGGCGGCGAGCGGGCGCAGACCGACCAGGTGCTGTACAACCTTGGCCGTCGCGGCATCGAGTTCGATCTGCTGCCGTGGTGCCGCTCGCGTGGGATGCCGGTCATGGCCTACTCCCCCATCGAGCAGGGGCGCCTGCTGCACGATCCCACGCTGAAGCGGGTGGGCGAACGCCATGGCATCAGCGCGGCGGCGGCCGCCCTGGCGTGGGTGTTGCGCGAGCCCGGCGTGATCGCGATCCCAAAGACGGCATCGCGCGAACACCTGAAGCAGAACCTGGCTTGCCTGGGGGTTACGCTGACGGACCAGGACCTGGCCGAACTGGACCAGGCCTTCCCGCCGCCCGGGCGGAAACGGCCGCTGGAGATGATCTAGGGCCTGTCAAGGAAGGCGCCCGGCCCCGCAGCCGCCCGCCGTGACGGACGACGCTAGCGGCGCGCGAAGGTGGCCACCACCGAACCGCCGATGATCAGCAAGGCCGCCATCAGCAGTGACAGGGTCGCGGGCGTTTCGCCGGTCAGGACAAGCAGCAGCGTCGACAGCAAGGGCGCCAGATAGGACAAGGGGCCCAGCAAGGCCAGATGCCCATGCTTGGTGGCGTAGTCCCAGGCCAGGAAGGCAAGCCCCGTCGGCCCCAGCCCCAGCAGCAGGATCGCGCCCCACTGGGCGCCGCTGACGGGCACGGTGGTTTCCAGCAGGGCGTGGCAGGCGGCGCCTGCCAGCGCAACCAGTCCACATACGCCCACCATCATGCTGCTGGGCGCACTGGCGTAACGCCGGTTCAGCACCGAGTATCCCGACCAGATCAGCGCACAGCCGAAGGCGGCGGCGATGCCCGCGACCGGCCATGCCGCGTCGGCCGCGCCGCTGCGATCGAGTGCGATCAGCGCCGTGCCCGCCAGCCCCAGCACCGCGCCCACGACATGGCGGGGATGCAAATGGCCGCCCGGCGCCAGCGCGGAAAACAGCACGATGAACAAGGGCCACAAATAGGCGATCAAGCTGGCCTGCGCGGCCGGCGCGTGCGAGAGCGCGAAGAAATACAGCGCGTGATAGCAAAAGATGCCGCCGACGCTCAGCAGCCAGGGGCGCAGGGGCTGGCGCATCTCGGCCAGCGCGGCGCGTCCGCGCGGCAGCAGCGCGCAGACGCCGCCCACGAAAGCCACGCCGAAACTCAGGGCCAGCAGCTGGAACGGCGGCAGGCCGCCGGCCCGCACCGTCAGCAGGGCCAGCGCCGCCCACAGCAGGATGGCGATCACGCCTATGCTTGTCGCGCGGGCCGCGCTGGCCGCGCCCGCATGGGATCCCGTCATCGTAGACACTGCATCACCCCGTGCTCCATCGCTGCATGGTCCTCGTTCGGCGCGACCGCGTGCCCAGCATCGCCGCAAGGCACCCGCGCTCCTGTCATAGCCGCTGCATCAAAGCCGCCCAGCATAACGAAAAACCGGCACCGGCGCCCAGGCCATGCCTGCGCGCGGGACGCCGGTTGCATCGATCGCCGCCAGGCCCGATGACGCGGTCGCGTCACGAAGGGCCCGACGCGCTCAAACTCGCATCAGCCCTGCGCTTGCGTGATACGCGCGGGCAGATCGCGGCCGTGATATTTCTTGTAGATGGCGTTCAGCTTGCCGTTCTTCAGGTTTTCGCGCACCCAGTTGTTGACCCAGTCCTTCAGCGCGGGCTGGCCCTGCTGCAGGGCGATGCCCAGGTCGAACTCCTTCTGGGCGAACTTCATTTCGACGTTGCGCTGCGGCGCGCGCTTCTGGATTTCGGCCAGGTTGGACGGCGTGCTGGAGAAGATATCGATCTGGCCGGTCACCATGGAAGTGATGAGCGTGGCGTCATCCTCATAGCGCTTGATGTCCGCGCCCTTGGCCAGTTCCGTGGTGATGCTGTCGTTGACCGTCGCGCGAGTCAGCCCGATGGTCTTGCCGTTCAGGTCCGGATAACCGGCGATCTTGATGTCCTTGGGCGCCCCCACGATCAACGAGATCACGGCATACGGCACGGAGAAGTCGACGACCTTCGCGCGCTCGGGGGTGATCGACAGGTCGGCCACGACTAGGTCGGCGCGCTTGGCCTGCAGCGTCGGCACGCGGGCAGCGTTGGTGACCTGCACGATCTCCAGCTTCACGCCCAGGTCCTTGGCCAGCAGGGCCGCAGTATCCACGTCCGAACCGGTGGGCTTGAGGTTTTCGTCCACGTAGCTGTACAGCGGCGTGCCCATGGCGATGGCCACGCGGATCTTGCCTGCCTTCTTGATGTCGGCCAGCTCGTCGGCGACCGCTGCATGCGCGACGCCGGCCAGCAGCAGCGCGGCGGTGCAGCCGCGCAGGAACAGTTGGTTGATTTTCAAGTGTGTCTCCTCGTTGATATGCGGTGTTGGAACTGCGTTGGAAGGCAGCGGTGAGGCCGCTGGAATGAAAACGTGGTGCCGGGGGAATGAAAAGCGCAAACCGTGCGGCGACAGGCCCGAGCTTGCCTTCAGAGCCCGTTGCTCAGAAAGGCCCGCAGCTCCGGCGTCCGCGGCGCGTCCAGCATGCCGCCGTCGCCGACCTCCCAGACCTTGCCCTGGTGCATGTAGATGATGCGATCGGCCACGCGCTTGGCAAAGGCCATCTCGTGGGTGACCAGGATCATGGTCATGCCGCCGGCTGCCAGGTCTTCCATGACGCGCAGCACTTCGCCGGTCAGTTGCGGGTCGAGCGCGGACGTCACCTCGTCGAACAGCATGACCTTGGGCGACATCGCCAGCGAACGTGCGATGGCCACGCGCTGTTGCTGGCCGCCGGACAGCTGCTCCGGGTAGGCGGCCGCCTTCTGCGCCAGGCCGACCTGCTCCAGCACCGACATCGCGATGCCGCGCGCCTGCTCACGGCGCATTTTCTTGACGTGCCGCAGCGCCAGCATGATGTTCTCTTCCACAGTCAGGTGGGCGAACAGGTTGTAGCTCTGGAACACGATGCCCACTTCCAGCCTCAACTGGCGCAGGTCGGTTTCCGGGCGATCCACGCGGATGCCGCAGACTTCGATGCTGCCCTGGTCTATGGTTTCCAGCCGGTCGATGCAGCGCAGTGCCGTGCTCTTGCCCGAGCCGCTGGCGCCGATCACCGCGATCATCTCGCCCTTCGCCACCTCGAAGGAAACGCCCTGCAGGACCTGGTTCGAGCCGAAGCGCTTATAGACGTCGTCCAGCTTAACGATTGCCGACATTGAGCTTGTTCTCCATCGATTGGCTCCAGCGCGACAGCGGGTAGCACAGCACGAAATAGAAAGCGGCCACCAGGCCGAACACGAGGAAGGGCTCGAAAATGGAGTTGTTGATGATCTGTCCGGCGCGCGTCAGCTCGATGAAGCCGATCACCGACGCCAGCGAGGTCATCTTGATCAACTGCACCATGAAGCCGACCGTCGAAGGCAGCGCCAAACGCACGGCCTGCGGAATGATGACCAGCCGCAAGGTCTGCCAGCGGGTCATCGCCAGGCATTCGGAAGCTTCCCACTGCGGCTTGGGCATCGCTTCCACGCAGCCGCGCCAGATATCGCCCAGATAGGCGCTGGTGTAGACCATCAAGGCCAGCCCCGCCGCCACCAGCGACGGTACTTCGTAGCCATAGACCGACAGGCCGAAATAGACGATGAACAGCAGGATCAGCAGCGGGATGCCCTGGATGATTTCGATATAGACCAGCGCCGCCACGCGCAGCCAACGGCGCGGCGAAATCCGCGCCAACATCACGCCGAACCCGCCGATGCTGCCCAGGACGAAGGCCAGCGCGGACAGGACCAAGGTCCAGCCTATCGACTGCACCAGGTACCAGAAGTGCGCCATCGAAAAGCCGTGCATTACGCCGCCCCCCGCTTGATGGCCGCCGATACGCTGGCGCGCTTGGGCGGCGGCTTGCCGGCTTGCGCCGCGGCGCGCCGGATCGCGCGGCGGCGCTTGAAGGCATATTCGCCCACCACCCAGGCCAGCAGCTTGATCAGCAGCGACAAGACCAGGTACAGCGCCGCGACGACAATGTATGTTTCCAGCGAGCGGAATGTATCGGACTGCACCGTGTTGGCCACGGCGGTGAGTTCTTCGGCGGAGATCTGCGATGCCACCGCGGATGCCTGCATCATCAACAGGAACTGGCCGGTCAGCGACGGGTACACCTTTTCGATGGCGGGTTGCAGCATGACATGCCAGCCGATGCGCCAGCGCGACAGCCCCAGGCATTCCGCGGCCTCGATCTGCCCGCGCGGCACGGCCTCCAGCCCAGCGCGGATGATCTCCGCGGCATAGGCGCCGATATTGACGATCATCGCCAATACCGCCGCGGTAAAGGTGGGCAGATGGATGCCCGCGCTGGCCAGGCCGAAGAACAGCAGGAAGATCTGAACCAGGAAGGGTGTGTTGCGCACCGCCTCGATATACACGGCGCAGGCGCGGGCCAGCAGGCGGTAGCGGCTGCGTTTGGCGAAAGCCACCAGCGTGCCCAGGATGACGCCGAAGAAAATCGCCACGGCGGTCATTTTCAGGGTCAGCCACGCGCCCTTGAGGAACACCGGCCAGTAGGGCCACAGACTACTGAAATCCAGGGAAAAGCTCATCGCGCGCTAAGTCTCTTTCTTTATGGGAAGCCGTGCTTTTGGCCAGCCCCTTTTTTTGAACGCCGCGGTGCCGGTCGGCGGTGGGGACACCGGCATACGCTGGCGGGGACTATATCATCGATGTACGACAACGTACATGGTACAAATCCCTAGACTCGGCGGGCGGTAGGGCTTTCTCCAAGCTGAACGCAGGACACGCCCGGCCGCACTCATATGACAACCGATAAGAGGGCCGGCGGTGCAGGCCCGCGTTCGGTCGCCAGCCGCCTGCGGCTGCGCAACTTCCGGAGCGCGTCCCGACGCGAGCGGGCCTAGACTGGATGTGTCCCCGGCCGGCGCCCTTGGGATACGAGTCGCCGCCGGCTATCGCATCGCCGACGGCAAGCCGATCATGCCCCTTCCCGAACATCAGAACCCGCTTCTTCTCGAACCTTCCCGGCGCCAGGCGCACGGCCCCGCGCAACCGCATGAGTCCGAGCTGGATCGGACTCCCGCCGGATTGCACGGACAGGATTGGGCCGCCCTGGCGCAAGCGCTGGACAGCCAAGGGTGCGGCCTGCTGCCCGGGCTGCTGTCCGACGCGCAATGCGATGCACTGGCGGGCAGTTATGACGATGCCGGGCGCTTTCGCAGCCGCGTCGTCATGAGCCGCCACGGGTTCGGACGCGGCGAATACCAATACTTCGCCTATCCGCTACCCGGCCTGATCCAGGGCTTGCGCGAGCAGGCCTATCCCCATCTCGTTCCCATCGCCAACCGCTGGAATGCGGCGATGGGCAATCCCGTGCGCTATCCGCCCACGCACGCCGGCTTCCTGCGGCGCTGCCACCAGGCCGGCCAGGCACGCCCTACCCCATTGCTATTGCGCTATGGCCCCGGCGACTACAACTGCCTGCATCAGGACCTGTATGGCGAACACGTATTTCCGCTGCAGATCGCGGTACTGCTTTCCCGGCCGGACAGCGACTACACGGGCGGTGAATTCGTGCTGACCGAGCAGCGTCCGCGCATGCAGTCCCGCGTGGAGGTGGTGCCCTTGAACAAGGGCGACGCGGTGGTGTTCGCGGTCAACGAGCGCCCGGTACAAGGAACTCGCGGCGTGTATCGCGTCAAGCTGCGCCACGGCGTCAGCCGTTTGCGCACGGGGCAGCGCCACGTGCTGGGCGTGATCTTCCACGACGCCGCCTGAACCCCGCCGCGTTTGGCCACCGCGCCACCGTCCGCGCCGGCACACGCGCACCGGCATATGCAAGCGACGCCTGCGGAACCGTTGCTTGCATACACCGGCATATCCAGGCCGCACGCGCGCGACCGTTGCGTGCATGCACCATTTGTTTTGCAAGCATGCACGATATCGGCGATTTCATGCCTATTCCACACCTCCGCGTGGCAGCGGTGCGTGCGATGCCTACAATCGGCTGCATCGCTTTGCACTGCGTTCGAACCAGGAGTCGGCAATGAAACGGACCCGCCCGTACATGCATCTGATCTACGCCGCGGCCGCCGGCGCGCTGCTATGCGCGGCCAGCAACGCAAGCACCACGCAGGCGTCCCCGGCAACCAGCGTCCTCGATCGCTGCGCGTTGGCCATCGGCAATCAACCACGCACCGCCATGCAGGGCTGCCTGAAGACGCAGCTGAAGAAGGCGCATGACGCCATGCGCGCGGCTTATGCGCAAGTGGAGTCCGGCCTGAAGAAGATCGATTCCGCCGCCACACCGGATGCGCTGCGCGCCTTGAAGCATTCGCAGGACAGCTTCAACAGCTTCATGCACAAGGAATGCAGGCGCCAAGGCGCCGCCATGCTCGGCGGCTCGGGCGCGGGCGATATGGAACTGGCATGCCAGGTCGCGCTGACGCAATGGCGCGCGACGCAGCTGGGCCAGAACTGAAAGATGTCCGGCTCTTCGTATACGCCTGTTCGCCTGTTCGCCTGCCCGCCTGTTCGCCTGCCCGCCACGGGGTGCGGGCGCCCGCCCTGCCTACTTGGCCTGCACCGCCAGCCACTTCAGAATGTAGTCGGCCACGACCAGGTTGTTCCTGTCCTGCATCATCATGTGCGAGTTGCCGTGGATGCCGACGCTGGGCAGCGTCACGAGCCTGGCCTTGCCGCCCGGCTGCTGGTTGATCTTGTCCACGACGGCCTGGCGGCCGCGCATCCTGACGGCGCCCGTGATCGCCTGGGCGTCCAGGTGATCGCCGAACAGCTCAAGATCCGGGATGCCTTTGTAGGCGGCAATCTGCGCATCGGTGGGGACGATGTACTGCGCGCCCTCGATATTGACCACGGCCCGCACCCGCTTGGGCCGCAGCCCGACCAGCGCATCGGCGTAGGGACCGGACAAGGAATGCACGAGGACGATGGACGGGCCGATCCTGTCCAGCAAGGCGGCCAGCGCGATGGGCGCCGTCTTCGGCCCGCCCCCAGTCAGGGTAGCTTCGGAGTTCGGTACGCCCTGCGCGGCGAAAGCGTCGATCGCCGCGACAGGAAACTGCGTATCCGGAAACGGGGTGCCAAACTGCGGTCCGAAGCGGAAATTGGTCCAGGCGAACTCGCCCGTCGCGGTAAACAGCCCTGAGGGCAGGACGCCGGCATCCTTCTTTTCCTTGGCTTCGACGATGGACGTCGCGTCAAAGCCGGCGCGGCCGCGCCCCGGCGTATCGACCACATAGACCGGGTAGCCCTTGCGCGCAAAATAGGTCGCCCAGCCTTCCCTGCCGTCCGGCGTGGTCTCGTATTCGGCGCCGGTCAGCCCGCCACCGGGGACCAGCACGATGGGCGTCTTCTTCGCATGCTCGGGGATGACGTAGCTGACGTACATCTGGTCGACCGCGATCTTGCCATTGGGCACCCGGCCGGCCGGGAACGAGCCCGGGTACTGTGTGTCGATGATGCGGCCGCCCACGAAGAAGCTGCCCATATCGGCGATCCGCAAAGGGCCGCCCATGGACGCGGCAACGGCCGCATTGGCCGTGAAGAGCGCCAGCGCACAGGCCCGCAGCACGAAGGAAATGGATCTCGTCATGGTTTCGTCTCGTTCGTTCTAATAATTGGAATCAACGCCGGCGCGTGCATATCGCGCCAGGGCGAGGCGCCGGCCCATACGGCCAGACGCCGAAAGACTACGCCACCGCCCCTGACAACTTGCCGAACCGGCCCTGGCGCGCGCATCCCGGCGCGGCAAGTCTGCAACTAATATTGCACGTGTCAAACTTCTGCAATATATTTTGCATTAAGATCACTGCTCATCGCTCGACCCCGAGCATTCGCCTGGACGCCAGGATGCGCTTCGAAGACCTCGTCGCCGACAAGAACGACACCCTTACCGGCTCGGACCGCAAGCTGGTGGACGTGCTGCTTTCCGATACGACCGTGGGCAGCTTCATGCCCGCGCACAAGATCGCCGAACGCGCGGGGGTGCATCCGTCCACGGCGGGCAGGCTCGCCCGCAAACTGGGTTTCGATTCCTACCGCGCCATGCGCGAAGCGATGGTGTTCGAGCTGGATGCATCGGCGCGCGTGCGCAAGCGCATCGACAATGCCACGGGAAACACCCTGCTGGAATCCGTCATCGCCGGCGAGATCGCCGCGCTCGGCCGCCTGATGGAACAGGTGACGCAGAAGGACATCGCCGCCGCCACCGAAGCGCTGCGCCGGGCCCGCCACATCATCGTCATCGGCGAAAGCCATGCCGGCAGCCTGTCGGAACTGTTCGCGCGCCGGCTGAAGCGTTCGGGCTACCACGCGCTCGGCCTGGCGCATGCCGACTGGCAAGCCGCCGACGAACTCATCAGCCTGACCGACAGGGACCTGGTCTTCGGCATGATCTTCCGTCATGACAGTCCCGGCGTGACACGCGCGCTGCGGCTCGCCCGCGAGGCGGGGGCGGCCAGCATCCTGCTGACCGACCTGACCTTGCCCGTCGAGGCCAGGTTGACCATCACCGCCAGGCGCGGCGAACCTGGCGAGTTCCAATCCCTGACGGTGCCCATGGCCATCTGCAACACCCTCATCCTGGAACTGTCACGGGTCGACCGCGGCCGCTCCATGGGAGCACTGGCCAAGCTGGAAGACCTGCGGGTCGGATTCGAAAAAACAGGCGGCACCGCACGCCGCCGTTGATGCGGCGCTGCATGCGGTCCCACACCATTCTTGTACCTAAGCGCGCGGGAGACACACATGTTCAAGCTAAACCGGTATGCCGCCAAGGGCGTACTGCTATGCATGCCGATAGCCGCGGCCATGGCGCCAGCCGGCGCCGCGCAGGCCCAGGCCGGCTCGGACGCGCGGCCCACCCTGACCATCGCTGTCAACGAGCTGGCGCGCACGCTGGACCCCGCCGCCGGCAACGGCACCGTCGACGTCCGTGGCTACTACTCCATCTTCGATACCCTTATACGGCGGGACTTCGATCATCCCGAGGCCAACGGGGGCGCCAAGCTGGAGCCGTCCCTCGCGACCAGCTGGCGCTGGAGCACGCCCACCACGTTCGAGGTCAAGCTGCGTTCGGGCGTGCTGTGCCACGACGGCAGCCCCTTCAATGCCGATGACGTGCTGGCCACGTTTTCGGCCGAACGCCTGTGGGGCCCCGACGCCTATTACGCCGAGGGCCCCGCCTACTTCGGCACGTTCAAGAAGGTTGAAAAGCTGGACGACATGACGGTGCGCTTCACCACCGCCGAACATGACGCCTCGCTGGAGCAGCGGCTGTCCAGCTATATGTCATTCGTCATCTGCGACGAGGCCTGGAACAAGTACCGCAAGGACGGCGTGCCGGCCAAGGTCTGGATGGACGAAGCCGCCAAGGCGCTGCGCTTCAACCCGGTAGGCACCGGCCCCTACAAGTTCGGTAGCTACCAGAAGAACGACCACATTACGCTGCAGGCCTTCGACAAGTACTACGGAGGCAAGCCGGCCGCCAAGACCGTCACCTTCAAGTCCGTGCCGGAAGTCGCCGCGCGCATCGCCGGGCTCGTATCCGGCGAGTACGACATCGCCGCCGAAATCCCGCCCGACCAATGGGAGGGCCTGGGCGCGTACAAGGATCTGACCTTGAAGACCGTACCGCAGGAGAACAGCCATGTCGTCGTCTTCAATACCAATGACCCGGTCCTTTCAGACAAGAACCTGCGCCACGCGCTTAGCCTGGCCATCGATCGCAAGGCCCTGATCGACGCCCTCTGGAAAGGCAAGACCTACGCGCCCAACGGCTACCAGCTGCCCAGCTTCGGCAATCTGTACGACAAGGATCGCGTCGGCTATGCGTACGATCCCGAGCAGGCGAAGAAGCTGCTGAAGCAAAGCCGCTACAAGGGCCAGGAAATCTCCTATCGCCTGATCCCCAACTACTACCTGTACAACGTCGAGGCCGCGCAGATCCTGCAGGAAATGTGGCGCGCTGTCGGCATCAATGTGCGCATCGATTTCGTCGACAGCTTCAAGGACGTGCGCAAGCCGGGCATCCAGATGTACGCGTGGTCGAACACCTACCGCATTCCCGATCCGACCGGTTCGCTGCTGATCCTGTGGGGCGCCAACTCGGAAGTGCAGAAATCCTCGAAGGTCTATACGCCCACCCCGGCATTCAATACGCTGTCGCAGACGCTGTACACCGTGGGCGACCCGGCCCAGCGCCGCGCGACCTACCGCAAGGTCCTCGACATTTTCGAGGACGATATGCCGATGACCATGCTGTACAACCCGGCCACCGGCTACGCCATGAAGAAAAACGTGCAGTGGCAGCCCTACTCCCAATACTTCATGGACTTCCGCCCCGACAACCTGTCCTTCGGGTCCAAATAGGTGGACACCGTCCTTTCCGTACAGGGCTTGCGCGTGGGGTTCCGCACGGCGGCGGGCTACGCCGACGTCCTGCATGACGTCGGCTTCGACGTGGGCCAGGGACGCACGCTGTGCATCGTCGGCGAAAGCGGTAGCGGCAAGAGCATCACGTGCCAGACCATATTGGGGCTGCTGGCGCGCAACGGCCGCCGCACCGCCGGCCGCATCCTTTATCAGGGCCGCGACCTGGCGGAACTGCCGGAACGCGAACTGCGGCGTGTGCGCGGCGCCGGCATAGGCATGGTATTCCAGGACCCGCTGGGCTCGCTCAACCCGGTACATACCGTCGGCCGGCTGCTGGACGAAACGCTGGCCCTGCATACGCCCCTGGACCGCGTCCGGCGAGCCGCGCGCGCCATCGAGCTGCTGCGGATGGTCGGCATTCCGGAGCCGCAACAGCGGCTCGCTTCGTACGCGCACCAGTTCTCCGGCGGCATGGCGCAGCGCGTGATGATCGCGATGGCGCTGGCTTGCGGTCCGCGCCTGTTGATCGCCGACGAGCCGACCACGGCGCTGGACGTCACCATCCAGGCGCAGATACTGGAACTGCTGAACCGCCTGAAAGCGGAGCTGGGCATGGCTATCCTGTTCATCACCCACGATCTGGGCGTGGTCGCCGAGATGGCGGACGATGTCGTCGTCATGCGCCATGGCCGCGTGATCGAAACCGCGCCCGCCGCGCGCCTGTTCAGTGCGCCCCGCGAGAGCTACACGCGCGAATTGCTGGCGGCCATGCCGCGCCTGGATACCCGCGCGCCCGTCTACCAGTGGCGCGAGGAATGGGCATGACGGCGCGCACTCCCCTGCTGGAGGTCAGCGAACTGCGCCGCTATTTCGGCCCCTCGCGTTCGCTGTTGGGGCACCAAGGCCACGGCATACGTGCCGTGGAGGACGTCTCCTTTCACGTGCGTACCGGCGAAATAACGCTGGGCCTGGTCGGTGAAAGCGGCTGCGGCAAGTCGACCACCGGCCGCATGATCGTCGGGCTGGAACGGCCGACGCGCGGCGCGATCCGTTTCAAGGGCCAGGACCTGGCGCCCCTGACCGACGCGCAATGGCGCGCCAAGCGGCGCGAGGTGCAGATCATTTTCCAGAACCCTTTATCGGCCCTGGATCCACGCTTGTCCATCGCCAAACAGATCCGGGAGCCGCTGGACCTGCACGGCATCGGTCCGGCTTCGGAACGCGATGCCACGGTGGACGCCCTCATGCACGCGGTAACGCTGCCCCATGCGCTGCGCGATCGTTTCCCGCACCAGATCAGCGGCGGCCAGGCCCAGCGGGTGGTCATCGCGCGCGCCCTGGCGCTCAAGCCCAGCCTGATCGTCTGCGACGAGCCGGTGTCCGCCCTGGACGTATCGGTGCAGGCCACCGTCGTCGCCTTGCTGCAAAAGCTGCAGCATGACCACGGCATCGCCTATCTGTTCATCTCGCATGACCTGCGCGTGGTGCGGCGGCTATGCCATCGCGTCGCGGTGATGTACCTGGGCCAGATCGTGGAAGAAGCGCTTACCGACGACCTCTACGAACGCCCCCTGCATCCCTATACCCGGGCGCTGCTGTCGGCCATTCCCGATGTCTCGGCCACGCCGCGACGCGAAGGGGCCGGGCGCATCGTCCTGCAAGGCGATCCGCCCAGCCCCGCGCAGCCGCCCAGCGGCTGTCGCTTTCATACCCGCTGCCCTTACGCGCAGGACCGCTGCGCGCAAGAGATGCCGGTTCTCCGTCCCGTGGGGGACACGCACACGGTGCGGTGCCATTTCGCGGAACAGATAAGCAGCCAGCATGAATAAGCCCTTGATCATCGCCCACCGCGGCTACTCCACGCGTTATCCCGAGAACACCCAGTCGGCATACCGCGGCGCCATCGACATCGGCGCGGATATCGTCGAAAGCGACGCACGGCTGTCTAAGGACGGCGCCGTCTTCGCCTGCCACGACGCCACGCTGGCGCGCATCGCGGGAGACCCGCGCGAAGTCGCCGATATGACGGCCGCTCAGTTGTGCGAGGTCGCGCTAGCCGGCGGCGCGCGCCTGTCGCCCTTGCCGCGCACCCTTATCGATATTGCCCCGTCGCGACCGGTCCTGATGGATGTGAAGACGCCGGACCTGGACATCATCGAAGCCATCGTCCGCGACATACGCGCCTGCGATGCGCTCGCCCGGGTCTGGATGGGCGTGCGCGACCTGTCGCAGATGGTATTGGCCCACGCGCTGCTGCCAGGCGTCCGCCTGCTGGCCTTCCTGCCTGACTATTCCCGGGCCGAGGAATTCGAACGCGCCGGCGCGCAGGCGTTCCGGGTGTGGGAAGGACACGTCGACGATCCGGACGCGGCCCGCGTCGTGCGCGCGAAACCGACCTGGATCACCATGGGCGGCAAGAACACCCCATGCGAGGTGGGTGACACCACGCCCGAGCGCCTGGCGCGCATCCTGGCATTGCGCCCGCGCGGCGTGCTGTTGAACGATCCCCCCTTGATGACTGGCACGGCCGCTTCGCCGCGGCCCTCGGAGACGCCATGAACGCCGGCCTGCTGACGCGCAAGTTGCTTCGCGGCTTCCTGACGGTGTGGATCGTCGTCACTTTTACCTTCGTGGCGCTGAACCTGTCGGGCGACCCCATCGAAGCGCTGGTGGGCGACCAAGCCTCGCCCGAGGTCGTGCAGCAGTACCGGCAGAAATTCGGCCTGGACAAGCCGCTGTGGGAGCAATACGTTTCGTATCTGGGCAACATGCTCCGTGGCGACTTCGGCTTGTCGCTGTCCGACCAGAAGCCCGCCACGGCACTGATCGCCGCCGCCTTGCCCTATACCCTGCGACTGGGTCTCACGGCATTCGGCTTCGGCCTCGCGCTGGGGTTGGTCCTGGGCATAGTCGCGGCGCTGAATCGCAACCGCGCGGTGGACCGCTTCGTAATGAGCTTCGCGGTGCTGGGCTTCAGCCTGCCCAACTTCTTCCTGGGCATACTGCTGATACTGTTGTTCTCGCTGCGCCTGCGGCTGCTGCCCAGCGCGGGCGCCGACAGCGCGTGGCACCTGGTCCTGCCGGCCGTCACGCTGGGCACCCACTTCGCCGGCGTCTTCGCGCGGTTCACGCGATCCGCCATGCTGGAAGTGCTGAACCGCCAGTACATGGTGGCGGCGCGCGCCAGGGGGGTGCCGCGCCTGCGCCGCGTGGCGTGGCACGCACTGCCCAATGCCGCCATACCGATCGTCACCATCGCCGGCTTGAAACTGGGCGACCTGGTGGCCGGCTCCATCATCGTGGAGACCGTGTTCGGCTGGCCCGGCATCGGCCGCCTGCTCGTCGGCTCGGTCACGTCGCGCGACTTCGCGGTGGTGCAAGCCATCCTCATCCTGACCGCCGTGACCATGGTGCTTGCCAACCTGGCGGTGGATTTCATCTACACGCTGCTGGATCCCCGCATGCGCGCATCGCGCAAGGAGGGCTGAAAATATGCTATCCGCCCTACCCTGGCGTCGCAATGGAGCGGCGAACGTCCGTGCCGAGAAGCGCTATCCCGCGCTGGTGATAATGGCCATGGTCTTCATCGTGCTGCTGTTGGGCGTTGCCTGCCTGGCCGACGTGCTGGCACCCTATGATTACCGCGCGCAAACGCTACGGCTGCGCCTGGCGCCCCCCTTCTTCCTGGGCGGGACCGGCGCGCACTGGCTGGGCACCGACGAACTGGGCCGCGACATACTCAGCCGGCTGCTCTATGCCATCCGTTTCAGCGTCCTGGTGGCGCTGGGCGGCACGGCCATCGGCGCGGTGGTCGGCACGGTGCTGGGCTTCCTGGCGGCGCATTTCCGCGGCGTGGTGGAAGAGGCCATCATGATGCTGACGGACGTCCAGGCATCCCTGCCCTTCATCCTGATCGCGCTGGCACTGATCGCCGTATTCGGCGGCAGCTTCACGCTATTCGTCGTCATCATGGGTTTCTACGGCTGGGAAGTATTCGCGCGCCTGACGCGCGGCGTGGTCATCTCGGCCAACAACCAGGGTTATGCCATGGCGGTGAAGGCCCTGGGCGCGTCGCCCTGGCACATATACGCGAAGCACATCCTGCCGAATATCCTGAGCGTGCTGATCGTGCAATTCACGCTGAATTTTCCGCAGGTCATCCTGCTGGAAACTTCGCTGAGCTTTCTCGGGCTGGGCATACGCCCGCCCTTGACCAGCCTGGGCCAGATGCTGGGATCCGGCCGTGCCTTCCTGATGACGGCATGGTGGATCGCGATCCTGCCCGGGGCCGTCATCTTCCTGACGACGATGTCCATATCCATCGTTGGCGACTGGATCCGCGATCGGCTGGATCCGTCGCTGCGCGACGTCGGCTGACTACAGCCCGCCGCTCGCAGCCGTATCAATCCCGCAGCAGCTTCTTGGGATACCGTCGCAGCTCGCGGCCCTCGACGAGGTCCCGCCCCCTCAATCGCGCAGTTCGCGCATCCGCTGGGCGACATAGTCCAGGAAGCACGCGATGCGCGAGGCCAGCTGGGTATTGCGGTAGTACACCGCGTGCACGGGCTGGCGCACCTCCACGGTATCGCGCGCCAGCACCTGTACCAGGTCTCCGCGGCGGCGGTCCTCCCGCGTCATGAAGTCCGCCAGGCACACCAGCCCCTGCCCCGCCAGGGCCAGCTGGCGCAAGGTTTCGCCGCTGGAGGCCGACAGGGTCGGCTGGATGGCCAGGCTTGCGCCGCCGGCATGCCGCAGCGGCCAGTGGTTCAGGGTTTCCGGCTGGGTGAAGCCCAGCAGGCTGTGGTGCTCCAGGTCGGCAGGCGTGCGGGGCTTGCCGCGTTCGGCCAGGTACGCCGGGCTGGCCAGGATGCGCAGCGCGTGGCTGCCCAGCGGCCGCGCGTGCAGCGTGGAGTCCCGCAAGGGCCCGATACGGATGGCGATATCGGTGCGCTGCTCCAGAAGGTCGATGATCTGGTCGCTGGTATGCAATTCCAGCGCGATTTCCGGGTATTGCTCGCGAAAGCCCCCGACCAGCGGGACGACGACGTGCAGCATGAAGGGCGATGCGGCGTTGACGCGCAGCAGGCCCGCCGGGACGTGACGCCGGACGGCCAGTTGCTCTTCCATGGCGTCCACGGAGTCGACGATGCGCCGGGCGTCGGCCAGGAAGAGCTTGCCTTCTTCGGTCAGCGCCAGTCGCCGGGTGGTGCGCTGCAGGAGGGTCGTGTCGAGCTTGCGTTCCAGCCGGGCCAGCGCGCGGCTGATAGCCGACACCGTCTGGCCCAGCTGGGCGGATGCCGCCGTGATGGAGCCGGTGTCCACCACGGCGATGAAGGTCTGCATTTCGTCCAGGGTCGTCTTCATGGGTGCGAATGTTAGCCGCAGATCAGGTCTGTTGCCCTGGCCAGGCATGGGCCGCTTCGACGCGAGCGTCGGCAAGGGCGATGGTTGACTTCGGCCGCGGCGCCCCGATATAAGAAGGCATGACTCCCGCCCGTACCGGCGCCGCGGCGCTGGACGCCTTCCACCCCGCCGTCGCCGCCTGGTTCCGTCACGCTTTTCCGTCGCCGACCCCGGCCCAGGAAGCGGCATGGCCGCTGATCGGCGAACGCCGCCCTGTGCTGATCGCGGCGCCGACCGGTTCCGGTAAAACGCTCACGGCGTTCCTGGCCGCGATCGACGCGCTCGTGCGCGACAGTATCGCGGCGGGCGGGACCTTGCCCGACCAGACCACGGTCGTCTACGTATCGCCGCTGAAGGCGCTGTCCAACGACATCCGTGTCAACCTGGAAGTCCCGCTGGCCGGTATCGCGGAAGAACTGGGCCGCCGCGGCCTGCCCCCTCACGGCATCCGGACGGCGGTACGCACGGGCGATACGACGCAACAGGACCGCGCGGCGATGCGCAAGCGGCCGCCGCATATCGTCGTGACCACGCCGGAATCGCTGTATGTGCTGCTGACCTCCACCAGCGGCCGCGCGATGCTGGCGACGACGCGCACGGTGATCGTCGACGAGATCCATGCGGTGGCCGGCACGAAGCGCGGCAGCCATCTCGCGCTGAGCCTGGCACGGCTGGATGCACTGTGCGCGCAGCCGCCGGCGCGCATCGGCCTGTCCGCCACGCAGAAGCCGCTCGATGCGGTAGCGCGTTTCCTGGCCGGGACCGCGCGGGCAGGCGACTGCGCGATCGTGGACGTCGGCCATACCCGCCAGCGCGATCTGGCGATCGAGCTGCCGCCGGTACCGCTGGAAGCGGTGATGGCCAACGACGTATGGGACCTGCTATACGACCGCATGGCGGTGCTGGCGGCGCAGCACCGCACGACATTGGTGTTCGTGAATACGCGCCGCATGGCCGAACGTGCCGCGCGGCACCTGGCGCAACGCCTGGGCGAAGATGCCGTGGCCGCCCACCATGGCAGCCTGTCCAAGGAACACCGCCTGCATGCGGAACAGCGCCTGAAGCGCGGCGATCTGCAGGTCCTGGTGGCGACGGCCTCGCTGGAACTGGGCATCGACATCGGCGACGTGGACCTGGTATGCCAGGTGGGGTCCCCGCGCGGGATATCGGCGCTGCTGCAGCGCGTGGGGCGCGCGGGCCACCATGTGGGCGGCGTGCCGAAGGGGCGCTTGTTTCCCACGTCGCGCGACGACCTGATCGAATGCGCGGCCCTGCTGGACTGTGTACGGCGCGGGGAACTGGACCTGCTGCGGATTCCCCGTGCCCCGCTGGACGTGCTGGCGCAGCAGATCGTGGCCGACGTGTCGTGCCGCGAGTGGGGCGAGGACGCCCTCTACGAGATGGTACGCCAGGCCGAACCCTATGCGGACTTGCCGCGCGAGCGCTTCGATGCGGTGCTGCGCATGCTGGCGACGGGCTATGTGGGCCGCAATGGCCAACGCGGCGTCTACGTGCACCGCGATGCCGTGGCCCGCACGGTGCGCGGCAAGCGCGGCAGCCAGCTTACCGCGATGACCTCCGGCGGCACCATCCCGGACAACGCCGACTACGCGGTGGTGCTCGAGCCGCAGGGCCTGAACATCGGCACCGTGAACGAGGACTTCGCCGTCGAAAGCCTGGCCGGCGACGTGTTCCAGCTGGGCAATACGTCGTACCGCATCCTGCGCGTGGAGACCGGACGCGTGCGGGTCGAGGACGCGCACGGCATGGCGCCCAGCATCCCGTTCTGGATGGGAGAAGCGCCTGGCCGCAGCGACGAGCTGTCCGCCGGCGTCGCGCGCCTGCGGGAACGGGTGAATGCGCTGCTTGGCGGAGAAATCGCGGTGGCGGATGCCAGGTCCTCGACGGCCGATGGCGCCCGCGCGGCGACCGCCGTGGCCAGGGCCGCCCCCATCGGCGCCCTCGCCGATCTGCGGGGCGATACGCCGGACGACCTGGAGCGGGCGTCCGCCGCCGCGACCGCCGGTGATCGGCAACCGGTGTTGGACCGCGCGTCGCAAGCGCTGGCCGACGACATCGGCATCGATATGTCGTCGGCCAGCCAGATTGTCGACTACCTGGCCCGCGGCCGTGCCGCATTGGGCGAGCTGCCGACCCAGGACACCCTGATCCTGGAACGTTTCTTCGACGAATCCGGCGGCATGCAGCTGGTGCTGCACGCGCCCTTCGGCAGCCGGGTAAACCGCGCCTGGGGGCTGGCGCTGCGCAAGCGTTTCTGCCGCCGCTTCAATTTCGAGTTGCAGGCCGCCGCGACCGAGGACGCCATCGTTATCTCGCTGTCGGACGCGCACAGCTTTCCGCTGGAGGAAGTCTGGAGCTATCTGCGCGCGGCGACAGCCGAACATGTGCTGGTCCAGGCCGTGCTGGATGCGCCGCTGTTCAATGTGCGATGGCGCTGGACGGCGGGCTGCGCGCTGGCGCTGCCGCGGTTCTCGGGCGGCCGGAAGGTGCCGCCGCCCATCCAGCGCATGCGCAGCGACGACTTGCTGGCGGCGGTTTTCCCCGACCAGGCCGCCTGCCTGGAAAACATCCAGGGCGAACGCGACATTCCGGATCATCCCTTGGTCAGCCAGGCGCTGGAGGACTGCCTGCATGAAGCCATGGACAGCGACACATGGCTGGCCGTCCTGCGACGCATCGAGCAGGGGCAATGCCGCCTGATGGCCCGCGACCTGCCCGCGCCCTCGCCGCTGGCGATGGAAATTCTCAGCGCCAAGCCCTATGCCTTCCTGGACGACGCGCCGCTGGAGGAACGCCGCACCCACGCCGTCATGGCGCGTCGCTGGACCGACCCGGCCAGCGCCGACGACCTGGGCGCGCTGGACGCCGATGCCATCCAGCGCGTGCGCGACGAGGCCTGGCCCGAGCCACGCGATGCCGATGAAATGCATGAAGCATTGAACGAGCTGGCATTCATCACGGTGGCCGAAGCCGATGCGCGCGAAAACTGGAATACCTGGCTGCGCGCGCTGGCACAGGCCGGGCGCGCCTGCCGCTTGCAGGTGCGCGCGCCCGCCGCAACAGGCGCGCCAGCGGGTGCGGGTGCGGGTGCGGCTGACACGGCATCGGCGTCGGCATCAATCCTGTGGGTCGCGCTGGAGCGCCTGGGCGCCGTGCTGGCCGCCTACCCCGACGCCCGCCCCGACCCCGCGCTGCGTCCGCTGGACGACGACACGGCATGGGAAACGGACAACGCGCGCGTCGACATCCTCCGCGCCCGGCTGGGCGCGTCCGGCCCCATTACGACCGGCGCGCTGGCCCGCCTGCTGCACTGGCCGGCGTCCGCCATCGCCATCGCGCTGGCCCAACTCGAAGCCGAAGGCAGCGTCATGCGCGGCCGCTTCAGTCCTGGCGCGCGCGACGAGGAATGGTGCGAACGCCACCTGCTGGCCCGCATCCATCGCTACACCATCAAGCGCCTGCGCAGCGAGGTCGAGCCCGTCTCGCGGCAGGACTTCATGCGCTTTCTGTTCGACTGGCAGCATCTGTCGGCGGACGCGCGCCTGCGCGGTCCGCACGCCCTGCCCACCATCCTGGACCAGTTGGAAGGCTACGAAGCGCCGGCGGGGGCCTGGGAAAGCGAGTTGCTGGCCGCACGCATCGCCGACTACGCGCCGGACTGGCTGGACGAACTGTCGCGCGCCGGCAAGATCGCCTGGACGCGCTTGTCCAACCCCGCGCGCGGCGCCGGCAGCCGTCCCGGCGCGGGACCGGTGCGCGCCACGCCCATGTCCATCCTGCCACGACGCCATTTGCGCGTCTGGCAGGCCCTGCCGCATCTGGAAGACCCGGTGGAAGTCTCCGCCCGCGCGCAACTGGTGCTGACGGCGCTGCTGGATGGCGGCGCGATGTTCTTCGACGAACTGGCCGCGGAAACTCGCCTGCTGCCCGGCCAGCTGGAAGAAGTGCTGGGCGAACTGGTGGCGGCGGGACTGATCGCCGCCGACAGCTTCGCGGGCTTGCGTGCGCTGCTCGTGCCGGCCTCCAGGCGCACCGCGCACGCCGCGCGCCGGCGCCGCGGCGCCATGCCGGATCCCTTGGAGGCCGCCGGCCGCTGGGCGCCGGTACGGCGCCCGCGGGAGTCCGCGCTGGCCACGATGTCCGCCGCCATCGCCACGGCATCCGGCGCCGGCGCCGCGCCGAAGCCGCCGCGCCGTCCCGCCATCGCGCCGGAAACCCTGGAACACATCGCGCGCGTCCTGCTGCGCCGCTACGGCGTTGTGTTCTGGCGACTGCTGGACCGTGAACCGGGCTGGCTGCCGCCTTGGCGCGAATGGCTGCCCGTCCTGCACCGCATGGAGGCGCGCGGGGAAATCCGCGGCGGCCGCTTCGTGGACGGCCTGGCGGGAGAACAGTTCGCCCTGCCCGAAGCCATCCCCTTGCTGCGCGAGGTGCGCCGCCGCCCCGTGGACGGCACCCTGGTCCGCATCTCGGCGGTCGATCCGCTGAACCTGTGCGGCACCCTGCTGCCCCGCGACAAAGTCCCCGCCCTGGCCGGCAACCGCATCCTGTTCCGCGACGGCCTGCCCATCGCCACCTGGATCGCCAGAAAGCCGCACTACGACCACACGCTGGAAGGCCCCGAGCGAGAGAAGCTGCTGCGCGTCCTGATCGCCGGAGAAGCGCAAAGCCTGGAAGCCGAGGACCTTTGAGGGCCGGTAGGGTCGCCAGCTGGCCTGGTTCATGCGCCAAGCCAATGTGCCGGGTGGCGACTTCGACGTAGCTGCGCTGGGCCGGCTCCGGATCCTGGAGCGCGGTCCGCGGAATGCCATCGCGCGTCGCGCCACCAAGTATCAGCAATTCTCAACGGATTTGATACTTCTCATATCCCCTGAGAATTGGTGAGAATTACGCCTTCGCCGATAATGCGCCTTGGATTCCGGCCGGCCACATCCGCTTCCACGGATCCACGGCCTTGGGCCGGCCGCGACGGCGTGCAAAGCCCTTAATATTGCGAGTCATC
Source organism: Bordetella sp. H567 (assembly GCF_001704295.1). Lineage (NCBI taxonomy): Bacteria > Pseudomonadati > Pseudomonadota > Betaproteobacteria > Burkholderiales > Alcaligenaceae > Bordetella > Bordetella sp. H567. Next base: position 2,143,825 of record NZ_CP012334.1, on the reverse strand, counting down.
GCTCAGTATTGCCACGAGGGGAAGTCATGGACATCAAAAAAACCGCGCGGAAACCAGCCGCCGGTCGCCTGGTTCGCGCAGCCGCGCTCACCAGCGTCAGTTTCGCGCTCGCTTTGCTGGGCCTGGCCTTCCCCCCAAGCGCCGCCGCGCAAGGCGGTGCGATCAAGATCGGCGAAATCAACAGCTATAAATCCCAGCCCGCCTTCCTGGAGCCCTACCGCAAAGGCATGGAACTGGCGGTCGAACAGGTCAATGCGGCTGGCGGCATCGACGGCAGGAAGCTGGAATTGATCACCCGCGACGACAACGCCAACCCGGGCGACGCCGTGCGGGCGGCCGAAGAACTGCTGTCGCGCGAGCGCGTGGACGTGCTGATGGGCTCCTTCCTGTCCAACATCGGCCTGGCGCTGACCGACTTCGCGCGTCAGAAAAAAGTGTTCTTCCTGGCCAGCGAACCGCTGACCGACAAGATCGTCTGGCAGGACGGCAACCGCTATACCTTCCGGCTGCGCGTCTCCACCTACATGCAGACCGCCATGCTGGTGCCGGAGGCGGCCAAGCTGAACAAGAAGCGCTGGGCCATCGTCTACCCCAACTACGAGTACGGCCAGTCCGCGGCCGCCACCTTCAAGGCCTTGATGAAGAAGGCCCAGCCCGACGTCGAGTTCGTCAACGAACAGGCTACCCCGCTGGGCAAGATCGACGCGGGCAGCGTCGTGCAGGCCCTGGCCGACGCCAAGCCGGACGCGATCTTCAACGTGCTGTTCGCCGCGGATGTCGCGAAACTCGTTCGCGAGGGCACGACACGCGGGCTGTTTCCCAAGACGCCCGTCGTCAGCCTGCTGAGCGGCGAACCGGAATACCTGGATCCCCTCAAGGAGGAAACGCCCGCGGGATGGATCGTTACCGGCTATCCCTGGTATTCCATCCAGACGCCGGAGCACGCAGCCTTCCTGAAGGCCTACCAGGACCGCTACAAGGACTACCCCCGCCTGGGCTCCATCATCGGCTACAGCTCGGTCATGTCCATGGCGGCCGGCATGAAGAAAGCCGGCGGCGCCGATACGGAAAAACTGATCGCGGCCTTCGAAGGCCTGAAAGCGGACACGCCCTTCGGCACTATCACCTACCGCGCCATCGACCATCAATCCACCATGGGCGCCTTCGTCGGCAAGCTCGCGCAGAAGGACGGCAAGGGCATCATGGTCGACTACCGCTACATGAACGGCGCGGACTTCCTGCCTTCCGACGAGGAAGTCAGGAAGCTGCGCCCCGCGCACTGATCGCGGCGCCCCGGAGCGGCGGCAGGCATGCGCGTACGCGCCAGGATGCCGGCGTACGCCCATCCTGCCTGGCGCCGGCTTCCCCGGATCTTCCTGCATGAACCTCAACGCATTACTGGTCCAGCTGCTGAACGGCCTGGCCGAGGCATCCACCCTTTTCCTGGTGGCCTCGGGCCTGTCGCTGATATTTGGCGTGACCCGCATCGTCAATTTCGCGCATGGCTCGTTGTATATGGCCGGGCTGTATGTCGCCTATAGCCTGACCGAGCGTATCGGCGCGACGGGCCTGGGGTACTGGGCCAGCGTACTGTCCACGGCCCTGGCCGTCGGCGCATTCGGCGCGCTGGTCGAAATGGCGCTGCTGCGGCGCATCTACCGCGCGCCCGAACTGTTCCAGCTGCTGGCGACCTTCGCGCTGGTGCTGGTCATCAACGATGCGGCGCTGGCCATCTGGGGCCCGGAGGATCTATTGGGACGCCGCGCCCCCGGCCTGGGCGGCGCCGTGGCGATACTTGGCAGGCAGTTTCCCGCCTACAGCCTGGTGCTGATCGCCATCGGGCCGGCCGTGCTGTTCCTGCTGTGGCTGCTGCTGACCCGCACCCGCTGGGGCACACTGGTGCGCGCCGCCACGCAGGACAGGGAAATGCTGGGCGCACTCGGCGTCAACCAGGCCTGGCTGTTCACCGGCGTTTTCGCCTTGGGCGCCGCCCTGGCAGGACTCGGCGGCGCGGTGCAGCTGCCGCGCGAACCGGCCAGCCTGGGCCTGGACCTGCGCACCATCGGCGACGCCTTCGTGGTCGTGGTGGTGGGCGGCATGGGATCCATACCGGGCGCTTATATCGCGGCCCTGCTGATCGCGGAGATCAAGGCCTTGTGCATCGCCATCGGCACCGTCAGCGTCGCCGGGTTTCAAATCTCGCTATCGTCCCTGACCCTGGTCGCGGAATTCCTGGTGATGGCCGTCGTGCTGGCGATACGACCATGGGGCCTGCTGGGCCGTCCCAGCGTCATGGTGCGCGGCTCGGCGCCCATCGAAGCGCCCCTGCGGCCGTCGTCGCGTGGCCTGCGCGTCCTCGCCGGCACCCTACTCGCCCTTCTCATCCTGTTGCCGTTGATCGGCGATCGCTTTCCGTATGCGACCGTCCTGCTCACCGACATCCTCACCGCCACCCTCTTCGCGGCCAGCCTGCACTTCATCATGGGCCCGGCGGGCATGCACTCCTTCGGCCATGCGGCGTATTTCGGCCTGGGCGCGTATGGCGCCGCATTGCTGCTGAAAAGCCTGGCGCTGCCGATGGAAGCGGCCTTGATGCTGGGGCCGCTGGTCGCGGCGCTCGGCGCGCTGGTTTTCGGCTGGTTCTGCGTGCGCCTGTCCGGCGTCTACCTGGCCATGCTGACGCTCGCCTTCTCGCAGATCGTCTGGTCCGTGGTGTTCCAGTGGGATGGATTGACGGGCGGCTCCAACGGCATCACGGGCCTGTGGCCGTCGGCCTGGCTGTCGACGGGCTACGCCTACTACTACCTGGCGCTGGCGCTGGCGGTCGCAGGGGTGCTGCTGTTGCGGCGCGTGCTGTTCGCGCCGTTCGGCTATGCCATGCGCGCGGGACGGGATTCGGCATTGCGCAGCGATGCCATCGGCATCGATGTCAGGCGGGTGCAATGGGCGGCGTTCGTGATCGCCGGCCTGTTCGCCGGCCTGGCCGGTTCCCTGTATGCCTTCTCCAAGGGCAGCATCGCGCCGGACGTCATGGCCGTCGGCAAGTCGGTCGATGGCCTGGTCATGGTGCTGCTGGGCGGCATCCAGACGCTGGCCGGCCCCATCGTGGGCGCCACTACGTTCACCTGGCTGCAGGACAACGTCATGCGCGCCACGGAGTACTGGCGCGCCATGCTGGGCGGCGTGATCCTGCTGCTGGTGCTGGCCTTCCCCCAAGGGATTGCCGGCTTTGTGCGGCAAGTGGCGGAACGCTGGCATGCTGGCGGCGGCGATGTGCAACCGCCTTCCGGCAGGGGCTCGTGGGGAGGCACGCCATGAGCCTGCTGCAGGTCCGTAATCTCGGCAAGCGCTTCGGCGGCGTGGCAGCGGTCGACGGTATCGATTTCGATGTCGCGCCCGGTGAACTGCTGGCGCTCATCGGCCCCAACGGCGCCGGCAAATCCACCACCTTCAACATGGTGGGCGGGCAGATCGAGCCCACCACCGGCTCCATTACCCTGGACGGCAAAAGCCTGACGAGGCTGCATCCGCGCGATATCTGGCGGCTGGGCGTCGGCCGCACCTTCCAGATCACCGAAACCTTCGCGTCGCTCTCGGTAGTCGAGAACGTGCAGATGACCCTGTTGTCCCACCATCGACGCGTCTTCTCGATGGGCAGGCCAGCCGCGGCGCAATACCGCACGCAGGCGCTGGGCCTGCTGGAGCAGGTCGGCATGGCGGACCAGGCGCATCGCCCTTGCAGCGAACTGGCCTACGGCGACGTCAAGCGCCTCGAGCTGGCCATGGCCCTGGCCAACGACCCCAAGCTGCTGCTAATGGACGAACCCACGGCCGGCATGGCGACGAGCGAGCGCAATGCATTGATGTCCCTGACCAAACGGCTGGTCGTCGAACGCCGAATGGCCGTGCTGTTCACCGAGCACAGCATGGATGTCGTCTTTGCGCATGCCGACCGCGTCATCGTGCTGGCCCGCGGCAAGCTGATCGCCGAAGGCAGCGCGCGCGATGTGCGCGCGGACCCGAAGGTGCAGGCGGTGTACTTCGGTTCAGGGTCCACCTTCGAGGCGTCGGCTTTGTCGACGTCAAGGCAAGCGCAGCCCGGGCCACCTGCGCCCCATGACGGCCCGCCCGGCGTTCCCGGTCACCGGATCGCCGCCACGCCGCCCGAGGCGGACGTGCTGTTGCGCGTCCGGAAGCTGAACGCCTGGTATGGCGCCGCGCACATCCTGTTCGACATCGATCTGGAAGTCCGCCGTGGCGAAGTCGTCGCGCTGATGGGCCGCAACGGCGCGGGCAAATCCACCACCCTGAAAGCCATCATGGGCATGCTGGCAAAGCGCAGCGGCCAGGTGACGTTCATGGGCCAGGACATCTCCCATCAGCGGCCAGACCAGATCGCCAAGGCAGGGTTGGGCTTCGTCCCCGAGGACAGGCGGATCTTCGCGGACCTGACGGTGCGGGAGAACCTGCAAGTCGGCCAGCAGCCGCCGCGATCCTGGCCGGACGGCCGGCCCGCGCCGCGCTGGAGCACCGACCAGCTCTATACCCTGTTCCCCAACCTGCGGGCCATGCAGAGCCGCCCGGGCGGCCACATGAGCGGCGGCGAACAGCAGATGCTGACCGTCGCGCGCACGCTCATGGGCAACCCCTACCTGGTGCTGCTGGACGAACCCTCCGAAGGCGTCGCGCCCATCATCGTGGAGCAGATGGCGCAGGCCATCATCGCCCTGAAGCAGCAAGGCGCCAGCGTGCTGCTATCGGAGCAGAACGCCCGCTTCGCGGACATGGTGGCGGACCGGAAGTACGTGGTGGAGAAAGGGGAAATCCGCCATGTCGACGTGGCCGTAGACACCAACCCGGCTTGACGGCTCCATGGGCCGCGAGCGCCGCGAAAGGCGGATGCGCCTCGGCGGGTCCTGGAAGGCATCAGCCGCCCCGCGTCCCATCTCGCAGTGTTTTCCACCAACGCCTGGTTGGCTGCAGCTGCAAACGTTCGTTATTCGGGCCGACGGACTTTTTCATGTCAGCCGGCAGTTCGCAAATGCAGTCGCCCTTCATTTCTTCAGAACGGAAGAACTGGATTTCAAAATAAACTTCCAGGAAATGAAAGCCCGCTCCGCGTCATGCCATCACTTTGGCGCCTTCACGGATATCAGGAAGGGAAAGGCGGATCACATTGGAAGACGGTACGTGGGTCCATGTTCATGTCATCTTCGATTTTAATTGCATTTCCATCGCACACCACGAACTGATAGTTTGGCAATTGGAACTGGATCGTGATCCAGTTGGCCTCGTTGTCGACAGTGCCGCTCATATTTCCCATCGCATATGCATTCTGGTACGTAGCGTACAAGTACGCAGATTGGTTGCCCTGTCCAGGTCCGACGTAAAAGCTGGCGCCTACCGAAAAAATACTTGACCCTGCGATAGTGAAACGGCAATAGGGATCGTCTGTCACAGTACCATTTGGCGACACCATTTTGCCGATGGGATCGACCCTCCAGTAATAACCGTTATTCGCCTTGAGGCTAGTCGTGGATCCAGACATGTAAGCACTCCAATTTAGAGGACGCTCCAGCGCATGGGGACTACCGTTCGGAGAATTTCTTCCGCTGGACGCTACCAAGGTAATGGCATCTGCCACCGGACGCCTTTCATCGCATGCAGATTTTTTTTGATTTCGCGTCACAGCAGCGTCATCGGCCCGGAGTGACAGGCGTCAGCGTGCTGCTATTGGAACAGGCCATTTTTTTTGCTGAGATAGCGCCGCCGAAAGTCGCTGCTGCACAAGAGGCGTCAGGCGTTCTGATGCGCGCCGGCATTGACCGCCGGCGACCGCGCGCCTTCGGGAACCAAGGCGGCCAGCAAGAGCGAGATTCCGATCAGTCCGGCCCCGACCAGGCTGAGATATCGCGGATCCACGAACAACAGCACCACCCCGCCCAGCAAGCCTGAACTCGCAAGCCCGGTGTAGGTGGCGGTATTGTTCAGCGCCAGCAGCAGCGGCGCCACGTGCGGCGCGATTTTCACCAGCCGGTGCTGCTGCGGCACGATCAGCCCCCAGCCTATCAAGCCCCAGATGATCAGCGACACCAAGGCGGTCGCGATATGGGCAGAGGTCCACGGGAACACGCAGAAGTTCAGGATGGCGACGAACAGTCCCACATTAATGATCTTGCGGCTGCCGAAGCGATCGACCAGATGGCCTGCCATCATGTTTCCCACGGTCGCCGCGATACCCCAGACCAGAAGCAATCCCGCCAGCGCTCGCGCGTCGCCGCCGGTCGCGCGATGCAGCACCGGTCCCGCGTAGGTATAGACCATCAGGAATCCACCGAAGGCGAACAGGGAGGTCAGCAAGGTCAGCGCGATCCGGACGTCGCGCACCGGCGTGAACCGCTCGCGCAGGGTAATGCGCGGTGGCTGCGGAACCGCGGCCAGGACTGCCCAAACGCCGATCATGGAGACCAGGCCCAGGCCCGCCACGAACCACAAGGTGGTCCGCCAATCCCCCAGTCCGCCGATGAAGGTGCCGATCGGCGCCCCCAGCGCGGTCGCCGCGGCCAGGCCGGCGGTCACCAGCGCCAGGGCCCGGCCTTTTCTTGCCGGATCGGCAAGCGCCGCGGCGACACCCAGTGCCGTCGGCGCGAACATGGCGGCACCCAGTCCCGCCAATGCACGGCTGAGCAGCACGGTGTTCAGGTCCGCTGCCATCGCGCTGATGATGTTGCCGATCACGAAGATCCCCAGCGCCGAGACCAGCAGCAGCTTGCGTGGCCAGCCGGCGGCCAGGGCCGCCATCACGGGCGACATGATGGCGTAGGAAAGCGCGTAAACCGTCACCATCTGCCCAGCCAGGCTGACGGAGGTATGCAGCGATTGCGCAATGCCGGGGAGTATCCCGGCGACGACAAAGTTATCGGTGCCTATGGCGAACATGCCCAGCGCTAGCATCAGTAATCGGCGACTCATTTGACCGGCCCCTTCGTAAATGGCTTTCCAATCCCCATGCCACGCATGGCGCGCGACATGGCGGGAGAAGAGCCCCCAGGATATGTCCTCTTGTTGACGTCTCAAATGTCATAAATAATGGTGATTTAGGACATGCCCAAGGGGGACATATGCACAAGGTCGGTTTCGTCGTCTTCCCGAACTTCAACGTCATGGGTTTCGCCGCCGTCACCGTATTCGAGACGGCCAACCTGACGCTGGGCGAGCCCGCCTACGAGGTGACGCTGCTCTCCGAAACCGGCGGGCTGGTGCCGTCCTCGGCCGGGTTCAGGGTCGAAACCCAGCCCTTCAGTGACACGGTCTTCGATACGGTCATGTTCGGCTCGGGCGTCGAAACGGACTTCTCTTCACCCGGTCTGATGGACTTCGTCCGGAGCTCGCTGAAGATATCCCGGCGCATCGCCGCCCCCTGCACGGGCGCTTTCGTCCTGGCGGAAGCCGGCGTCCTGGAAGGCCGTCGCGCGACCACGCACTGGCGTTTCGCCCCGGAACTGCGGCGCCGCTTTCCCAACGTGGTCGTCGAGGAAGACCAGATCTTCATCATGGACGGATCGGTGTGGACGTCGGCGGGCATGTCGGCCACCATCGACCTGGCGCTCGCCATGGTCGAAAGCGATCACGGCTCGGAAGTGTCACGCACGGTGGCGCGGAAACTGGTGGTCTATCACCGCCGCGCCGGCGGGCAATCGCAATTCTCCGCTTTGCTGGACCTGGAACCGAAATCCGACCGCATCCAAAAGGCCATCGACTACGCGAGCACGCACCTGCGCAATACCCTGTCCGTCGAGGAACTGGCCGACGTGGCCAGCCTCAGCCCCAGGCAGTTCAGCCGGGCTTTCAGCGCGGAAACCGGCCAATCGCCTGCGAAGGCCGTAGAGCGCCTGCGCGTGGAGGCGGCAAGGCTGATGCTCGAACAGGGCCGCCATTCGATGGACATCATCGCGCGCGAAGTCGGCTTCGTGGACAGGGACCGGATGCGACGTGCGTTTCTCCGAACGCTGGGACAAGCGCCGCAGGCGATCCGCCATGTGCGCAGGGCAAGCCGGATGCAGCCGGAATCATCTTGATAAAGTCTCGCCGCTCGGTAAGCGGATGGCAAACCCGTCTGGCGATCTAAGCGCATACGTGTTGACTCGAATTTTGAATAATTTTTCGTTATCGATAGTTACTTGCGATGTAACAATCATTTAAGTAAGGTGCTCCCCGCGTCCGATTCAGAAAAATCCTACTCAGGAGTATCTATGTCTTTCCGCGGATTGATGGTTGTTCTGTTGCTTTCCACGCTTACAGCTTGCGCCAATATGAATGGCGGCAGCGGCGAGGACAAAATGAGCATGGCTTATCTCAAGCAGCATTTGGTCGCGAACCAGACTACCAAGGCCGAGGTGGTGCAGATGTTTGGCGAGCCCCGCTACAAGAGCGAACAGCCGGACGGCGCGGATTACTGGTCTTACAACGAAGACCAGATCAACGGTAAGGACTATCTCGGAGAAGCCTCGAAATATTTTTCGGGGATGGCCGGCTCGCTTGGCAACGCGGCCGCCCAGTCGCAACAGCGGAAGACCAGCCGCGATCTGAACATTTTCTTCAACGCGAAGGGCACCGTCAGGAACTTCAATGCGACCGGCACCACGGGCGCCGGCTCGTAAGGCCGGATATAGAACAGGCTATGACGCCACGTCGTAGGCAGATGGTGACTCCGTCTTGCGACGACGTGCGGCCCCGTGGCCCGGCGCCAATAAAGCCGCATCCATGCCAAGATCGTTTTTATTTTATTTCCCGGCGCGCCAGATCTTCTCATTTGTCGCGCGGTTTGCCGGCCGCGATAGTTCAGCCACCCGGACGTGGCATTCCGCCACACCGGACTTGAAGGACTATGAATCTCAAACTGGCAAACAAAGTAAGCGTGATCACCGGCGGGACCTCCGGCATCGGGCTGAAGCCGCAAAGCTGTTCCGCGCCGAAGGCCAGGTCGCCATCATCGGCTCCAAACCGCCGCCCGAAAGGTGCCGAACGCGTGCTGGGAAACGACGGAATCGCCCTGCAAGTCGATCTTCGTGCCCCGGGACAGATCGACAAGGCAATCGCGGAAATCGTTGAAACCCACGGGCACATCGACGTCGTATTCGCGAATGCCCGCGCCGGCAAGGCCGCGCTGCAGGATTCCTGCCACGCAGGAACAAATAGACGAGCAATTCGCTCTGAATTTTCGGACTTCTTCCCCCTTTGCGACCCGGCGCTGCTCAGAGGCGAGCATGCACTGAAGGCGTCCGCGGACTTACGGCATCACCAGCATCCACGACATATGCATGGTGGGCTTCGGCGTATTTCCGAAGTGGCCATCAAGGCTGCAAAAGGCGGGATATGGGAAGACTGGCTACTGCGATCGCGGCCTCCAGCTGAACAATTCCGCGATGGCAATCCAGGCTGCCATTTCGGGCGACGGCGTGGTGCTGGGAAGGACCACACTTATCGAAAGGGACCTGGCTGAAGGACGTTTAGTACGGCCGTTCGACGAAACGCAAAGCTGCGAGCTGGCCTACTACCTTCTTCATCGGAAGGAAAGCGAAAACGCTCCGCCGGTCGTTGCGCTCAAGGAATGGCTACAGCACATAGCGTCGGGCGACTGATCTGCTTCAGCCGCTGGCGCGCGCGACCACACGTTTCATTCCGCGTCGGAAATGAGGAGAGCATCTCAATGTGGTCGTCCAGGCAGACCAGATTTCCATCCTGGTTACCACGTGGGAGAGGAAAAGGCTCCGTACCCCTCCGTTTACGATAACGCCCAGCTCTAGCCAACCCTATGAACGTCGCGCGCTACTGGGCCCTTTCCGTTCGGATTTTGGTCTACTGTGAACTTCACCTTCGCGCCCTCAAGCATATCCTCCTCCGCCACTACATCCTTATAGAAAAAAAATACGTCTTTGCCTCGCTCCCTTGTTATAAAGCCAAACCCCTTCAAGGAGAAAAAACACTTCACAGTCCCTACTTCGTATCGATTGTCCATTCGGACCTCACTCAATATAGGCGGAAGCTGACGCAATAGCCGGGCGACACGTAGTCAGGATAGCCCTGATTTTTCCCGCAGCGCCCCGATCCGTTCGCATTAGAATGTTGAGTCGATGTTGGAGAATAAAATATTTTTTGCAGTATGCGGGCGTCTTTCTTATATTTGTCTTTGTCTTCGCCATATACCGGGCTTGCTTCAATAAGTTTGTAGCTTGATGTTCGTCGTAAAGAGGCAGGACAGAACGAAGCCTTTCCCGATACTCCCGCGAGTTAGCGTGTTTCAAGTATGATAATTTCGCTACTCGCCCCGATACTCGGTTGTGCAATTCGTGGTATTGCTTCTCCGTACGACTGTCCCGCGCAGCGACTTCACATTGATGGACTTCACCCCGGATAGTATTGCGGTCGGCGCGATGTGCCCGAGGTACCCCTCTATTAAGCCAAAGGCCGGTGACCTCCATCAAGTTGACCGGATTCGCCTTCGTAAGCACCCGAGTCTTTCTATTATTCAACTTGAGCGCGGACTTGCCGAGCATGTATTTGACCTTCCTTATGATCGCGTCGATTTCTTTGACATCGAATTCGGCCTTTGACGACACACTGATATCGTCCAGCAACCTCGTATAGGTCCACCCCTTGTTCTTACAGTACTGGGCAAGATGGTATTCTTCGTCATGTAGTACCAAATTTGCGAGGTGCGAGCTGGTGCACGCGCCCTGCGGCACTCTTCCGTTGAGGCAACATAAGCCCGCCAAAGTTTCTGCGACCTCCGCCGGAAACTTGCAGAAGTATTGAAATATCTTTTTAACAGCGGCTACGGTAATGGAAGGATAAAAGTCCTTCACATCTAGCGCTACGAGGGCATTACACCCGCCATGTTCGGAAGTGTTTCTGACATAGTCTTTTTCCCTAACACCGCCAAAGAGATAGGAGGGATATATGACGTTGTCGAAAATCTGCCTGTTTATTCTCTTTTGGATTGTCTTAAGATGCGTGGTGGGGATATGAATAATCCTACTTCCGCCATTTTTTTTTGGAATAGAGTGCGGGTGGTAGTGTTTATCAATCGTCCTGATGGTATTTCTCAGGATACCGAGATCCATGCCAAGAGTCCGCGACAGGGCTTCTAAAGAACCTATGGGACCTTTCGAATATTGCGCGCGCATTTTAAGGGGAAAAATAAATACCTACTTTACATCACATGGCAAACCCAAGGGCGCACATGCATCCATAAAGATTCTAGTGTCATGATGACCTTCAACAGGACCATCAAGTCACCGAGCCAGTAGCCAGCGTTGCTCTGTCCGCGAACTTGCCCTCGCAATTTCACATCCGAACCTTTAGCAACGCGAAGGTTGCACTGTTTCGCACGTTTTTTCGACGATTTCGCCATTTTTTCTCCTTGTGGAAAGTTTTCCCTGCCTCGGCCAATCCGACGCAGGGGCTCAACACTCCTAAGGAGACATAGGAAATAAAAACTTGCTACCGGCTCAGGTATTCATTTTTTAGCTCAACAATCGACTCTAAGCGGGCTGCTCCGTCGCCGCCGCGACCATTACGGGGCGCATGGGCGATGCATCAACAACCTGCCGGTCAAGTTCTGAATGAACAGAACGTTTTTCTAAAAAGAAAAACCCAGGCTTTCCTATGTAAAACGACGTGCGACAGCTTCAGGTTCAAGCAACCCAGATGGTGTCATCTGGTGTGATGCCATGATACTCGCGGATATATATATATACATCTAGGGTAAACCCGGAAGTAAACACATACAGGGGGCCGTACCCGCGCCAACCGTCGCGGACAAACACCATCAGGCTGCAAAGCAGTTGGGCCGCAGAGTCCTAATAACCTTCGGACGAGCCCGAGCAATGATAGAAAGGTTTCTGACCAACGCGGGGCATCCAGCTCTTGCAACGAACCTACGTCCATGGTCACACGGCAATAAATCCGGGGGTTTGGCCATTGCGCCTGCGACACACCAGCAACACAGGAATGACGGGAACAAGACAACTCAGGTTGCTATATCCGAGGTCGGCCTTCTTTGTCCCCTGTTCTTCACGAGTCAAAAGGCGTGTTCCCGCCTACGCCGTGACGATGGGACGGGGCCGCGATGGCCACCGTCGCCGAGCCCGCGCCCGGCAGGGTGGCGTCGCCGCCGTCGCCCTGCACGGCCAGCGCCCCGCGCACGTAGCGTTGGGCGGGCTTCTCGATCCAGCGGTAGCAGGCCGCCGCCAGCAGCAGGCTGGCCGCTAGCATGACGGCCAGCACCCCGAGCGACAAGCCGCTGGAAAGCTGATGACGATCGGCGATGTGCAGACCCAGCGACAGCACTTCGCTGGCCGTGTGCTCCACGAAGCCATGGACCAGATACAAGGCATACGAGATTTCCCCCAGCCAGACGAGCGGGCTGCTGTTCAGCCACGCCCCCACCCGGCTGCGGTTCGATACCACGGCCATCAGCAACGCGGCGAACAGGACGATCACCAGCAGGTCCGGTCCCTTGGCGTGCAGGGCCAACAGTACCGCGGCGAGCAAGGCCAGCGTGACCGCATCGCCCGACAGCAAAGCGGCGCGCGCCGGCGACAGGTAGGCCCGGTACAACAAGGTGCCCAGCAGGAATTCAGGCAGGCAACGCAGCAACGTGGTGGGCCCATCCCACTGGTTGAAGTCGTCACGCGTCAGCCAGGCCAGCCAGGCCAACACCGCGAACAATATCAACGCCAATAAGCCCTGTGTGCGCGACCCGGCCCGCCATACGCGCATCAGCACGAAGGGAAACACCAGGTACGCCATGAACTCCAGGCTGATGGACCAGGCCGCATAATTCCAGCTCAATGTACTGGCATGCAAGCCCTGCAGCATGAACAGATTGGCGATCAGCGCGACCACCGATCGCACGCCCCACATCGGGATGCCCGTTACCGGACCACCCGCGGCATACTCCGCCGTGCTCACCGCAAGCCCGGCGGCCAGGAACAGGCCCAGCACCGCCAGATGCAGCGGATACAGCCGCGCGATGCGCGCCGACAGGAAGGTCCAATAGCTGCGCCAGCAGACACGTGAGGCAAACACCTCGCGATAGACATGCGTCATCACGAAGCCGCTCAGCATGAAGAACAGGTCTACCGCCAGGTAGCCCTTGTTCAATAGCGCCGTATAACGGCTCGGCTGAACGTTGGGGAAATACAGGACGCCGTAGTGATAGAGAACCACCCAGATGGCGGCGATGCCGCGCAGGGGCGTGAGCGAGGGCAGGTGCGGTTGATCTTTACGATGCGCAAGCTGTCCAATGCTTTGCGATATGTTGCTGTCCGTGATCGCTCGTTCCTCTCGATGTTGGGCGAGGCGGCAATCTCCGGCGGCGTGAGAACGAGTATGGGGTGATGCGACGAAAGAGCGAACCGGGCGCCCACTCGCACGCAGCATTGCCCGGTGTCCCCGAGTCGCTGTCCATTACAGCCTGGCTGCTGCTGGATGGAATACTGAGGGGAGGCTATCACACGTGCGCAAGGCGGGGCAAATCGCCCTGCGCGGGGCGCTAATCGTCTTCGTCATCCCGCCTGTCCTCCGCGGGCAGGGAAACCAGTCGCGCCAGCACGATCGCCGGATAAAGCTGGCCGATCAACGCTTCCATATTCGATAACGATCTGGCAAGGCGGGCAACGGGCGTGATGTCGCCGTACCCCACGGTGGTGAGGGTGGAGAAACTGAAATAGACCCATATCCATTGATAGGCCGGGCCGGTGCTGGTCCCCTTTATGCCGGTATAAGCGCCCGGCACGCGCAAGTTCACCAGTTCATAGGCCACCGCCCAGATCACGCCCAGCAGCATGTACAGCGCCACGGCGCCCCACAGGCGGTCGCGAACCTTGGTGCCCGTACCGAACACCTTGAACCCGATCACCAGCCCCAACATCACCAGTGCGAACAGCAAGGCCGCGGCGCGTATCTCGGGCGTCATTTCCGACTGCACGAAGCGCCCCGTCCAGCGCACGGCCATGACGACGACCGCCACCATGGCCAGTGGAATGAAGGCGAAACGCCGGTCGGATACCGCGATCGCGCCGCTGATCAGGATCAGGGAAATCAGTACGTCCTCGACCACCTGGCCGATGCCGGATTCGGGGGGAATGACCGCTGGCGCGACGAAGACGCTCAGGACCAGCACGAAGAGCAAGGTTGCCATGCTGCCCAGACGCAGCATGGCGGCACGTTGCAGCCATCGCTTCGAGCTTGCCATCGGATCCCCTTCGCGATCTTGACCTATCGCGATCTTACGACGGATGGCGTGCAGCCAAAGACCGTCGGCGAGCCATGTGCATCGGCTCAGCCGCCTGCCCGTAATCCCGCCAACGCCTTCGCGATCGAATCGCGATCATCGGGCCGCACCAGGCGTGCAATCTCTTGGCCATCTTGCAGGAAGATCAGGGTCGGCCACAACTTCACCTTGTAGGAGCGCCCGAGCGGCTTGCCTTTGCCGTCTTCGACCTTGATGTGGTCGACCTCGGGGTAGCTGGCCAACGCATCCTTGATCAGCGGCTGCGCGCCCTGGCAGATCGGACACCAGTTGGCGCCGAATTCCAAAACGGCGGGCCCTTTCAAGGCGTCGACGGCTTCCCGGCTGGGCTCGGGACGGTGTGGATCGAAGTCCTGGAACATGACGATGTACCTCCGGCTGTACGCGGCGTTCTTCGCGCTTGTCTTGCCTGATGGCGAAGCCGCGTAGTCGTTGCCAATTATGGCCCACTCCGGGCCCCAGAGAACGCCGGGCATGGATCCGGCGCAGCCGATGCCCGGCGCCGTTGCGTCCTGACGCTCCCGCACGCAAGCACGCTGCCTCTTTACAATGCCCGGGACGGGGCCTGGTGCGGCGCACTTGCCGTGCCGGCCAATGCGCCGACACCCGAAGTGCAGTCGTATACGCGCATGGCCCTCAACCTTTCCTCCTTCCGCACTGAAAACACGTCGTGGACATCCCCCTGCTCGAAATGTTCGTCGCCGCGGTAGAGGCCGGCAGCCTGTCGCGGGCCGCCGAAAGCCGGAACCTGGTGATCTCGGCCGTCAGCAAGCGTATCAGCGAACTGGAGCGCCAGACGGGCACCGTGCTGCTGCGCCGGCACGGCCGCGGTGTCGAGCCGACGTCCGCTGGGGCGATGCTGTATCAACGGGCGAAAGCCATCCTGCGCGGCGTGGCTCAGGCGCACGACGCGCTGGCCGCCTATTCCAGGCATGGCGTACCCAAGATCCGGCTGGCCGCCAACCCCTCGACCACGGTGCAATTCCTGCCCGGCGATATCAGCGCCTTCCTGCGCCGCCATCCCGACTCCCATGTCGACCTGATCGAGGCCTACAGCCCGGACATCCCTCGGATGGTCTCCAATGGCGAGGCGGAGGTCGGTATCTATCACGCCGAAGCGCCCTCTCCCGGGCTGCACTCGGTCAAGTACCGCAGCGACCGCGTGGGGCTGGTGGTGCCGCGCGGCCATCCGCTGGAAAGGAAGAAAACCCTGGTCCTGGAGGAAGCCCTGGATTACCAGTTCCTGGGCTATTTCCCGCGCCACGCGCTGGAGCGCTTCCTGGAGCTGGCCGGCAGCACGTTGTCGCGCCCGCCCATGGTGCGCAGCCAGGTTTCCAGCTACGAGGCGCGTTGCCGGATGGTGGCGGAAGGGCTGGGGCTGGCGATCGTGCCGGAGATCATCGCGCGCAGCTACGTGAAGCAACTGAGCGTGAGCTGGCTGCCCTTGTCGGATGCGTGGGCCAGCCGCGATATGTATATGTGCGTGCGGGATCTGAATACGATGGAGGCTGGCGCGCGCCACCTGTTCGCCCATCTGGCCCAGTGCGCCGAACAAACGTCCCGCGACGCGCGCAAGGCGCGCATGCCCGTACGGGACCCCATATCGCAACCAGGCCGGCAGCGCCCCGGCGCCACGGCTTTAGCCGCATCAGGGCCGGCTTCCTCGCCGTCGCGCCCCGGCGCCACGCGGGCTTCCCGCAGCCGGTCTTGATCGATAAGCCAGCCTGGCCGCAACGGCCGTACTGCCTTGCCTGGCGGCTTAGCCCCGCTTCACCAGCAAGCCGCCATCCACCGGCAGCAACACACCGGTGATATAGCTTGCTTCATCGGACGCCAGGAACACCGCGGCGTTGGCCACGTCCCACGCCGTTCCCATATGCCCCAGCGGCACCAGCGCATCGCGTTCCGCGCGGACCTGTTCCCGGGGAACCCCGCGTTCGCGCGCGCGCCGTTCGATGGCCATGGGGGTATCGATCAAGCCCGGCAGGATGGCGTTGGCGCGGATGCCATGGGGCGCGTTCTCCATCGCCAGGTGCTGCGTCATGGTGTTGACCGCGCCCTTGCTGGTCTTGTAGGTCAGCGTGGGGCGCGCGGCCAGCGAGGACGTGGACGAGATATTGATGATGCAGCCCGACTTGCGCGCGATCATGAAGGGCAGCGCATGCTTGCAGGTCATGAACATGCCCTTCAGGTTCATGGCCATGATGGCGTCCCATGCCTCCACTTCCAGGTCTGTCGTCCGGCGATCGCCGGTGGACCGCCCGACGTTGTTGTGCAGGACGTCGATCCGGCCGTAGCGGTCCATGCAGGTACGCGCGATGGCCTGGCACTGGTCTTCCTGCGTGATGTCGGCCTGCAGGATGGAAGCCTCGCCGCCCAGCTTGCGCACGGCGTCCAGCGTGTCCTGCGCCCATTCGGGGTTGATGTCCACCACCAGCAGCGTGGCGCCTTCTTCGGCGAACCGCTCGGCGGTGGCGCGTCCATTGCCTATCGTGCCGCCGGGTTGCTGGCCGCCGCCCACGATGATGCAAACCTTGCCCTCCAGGCGCTTCTTCCTGTCCATGGTGCTTTTGCCCGTATCCTTGCTCGTCATATTGGATGCTTCCTTGTTTTCATGAAGGTACGCGGACCGCCTCGGCTATCCCGCTTCGGCTATCCCGCTTCGGGCTATCCGCCTTCCGGCTATCCCGCTTCCCCTATCCTTCGTGTGCCCGCAATCAGCCCGCGGTGATGTGCCCGTCCTCGATCACCTTACGCCAACGCCGGACTTCCGCCTGCACATAGGCGTCCAGTTCCGCCGGTGTACTGGGCGGGCTGTCCAGGCCTTCGCTGGCCATGCGCTGACTGTAAAGCTGCGATCGAACCGCCGCGTTGACGGCCTGGTTCAGCTTCTGGATGATGGGCGCCGGCGTGCCCGCCGCGGCGAACAAGCCGTACCACACATCGGCGACATAATCGGGATAGCCCGATTCCGCGATGGTGGGGATGCCGGGCCACGCCGGCGAAGGCTGGGCGCTGGTCACCGCGATGGCGCGCAGCTTCCCCGCCTTGACCAAGGGCGACACGGCGCCCGATGTACCGAAGAACATATCGATCTGGCCGCCCAACAGGTCCGTCATGGCGGGATTGGCGCCCTTGTACGGCACGTGTGTCAGGTCGATATGTGCCGTGCTCTTGAACAGTTCCGCGGCCAGGTGCACGGCGGTCCCCGTACCGGAAGAACCATAGGTCAGTTTGCCGGGATGCGCCTTGGCGTAGGCCACGATGTCCTGCACGCGTTTGAACTGGCTGTCCGGCCGCACGACCAGGATATTGGGCGCCTGCCCGACCAGCGCGATGGACGCGAAGTTTTTCTCGACCGAATAGGGAAGCTTGGGAACCAGCGTCTGGTTGATGGCGTGCGCCGAGGTGGTCAGAAGCACCGTATAGCCATCGGGGCTGCTGCGCGCGACGTAGTCGGAACCGACCACGGTGCCGGCGCCGGGCCGGTTCTCGGTGATGACGGTCGCATGCAGGTACTCACCCATCTGCTGAGCCAGCACGCGCGCCAGGGTATCGGTGCCGCCGCCCGGCGTGAATGGCACGACCAGATGGATGGGACGGGAGGGATAGGTATCCGCCCCTTGCGCGAACGAGGGCTCAAGCAATTGCGCCGCGGACATCACCGCGGCGGCGAACACGAACTTCCAGCGCAAAGCCGGCATATTTGTCTCCTGGGAAATGCTCCGGCCGCAGGATCGGGTCCGCGGCCTTTGTTCACGAGCATTCTAGGAAACCGTGGGCTTCGTGGTTTGAAAAATGGGAAAACCTTCGTTCCCCGTTCGGCTCAGAACAGGACGCCCCAGCACCACCGGGCGCTGTAAGCCGCCGGTGTACAAATTCCCCCTGAACCATGCCCTGCCACTGGCTGTCGGCATAGGCTAGGCGGTAGCAGAACGGAAATTCATGCATGTAACGCAATAATCGGCCGACTATTTGCGCTTTACGTCGCCACGACTTGTTGGACATGATGCGCGCTGCCGCCCTCAGGGCGGCGATGCCCAAACCCAGAAAAAGACGTCCACAAGGAGACAGACCTATGTTGCGTACCGCCCTTTTCGGCGGCAGGCATGGCGCCCGCCTGCTCGCTCTCGCCGCCACGATGCTGATGGTGCTTGGCATGCGTCCCGCAGCGGCCGACGACTGGACACCTACCCGGCCCATTCGCCTGCTGGTGCCCTATGGACCGGGCGGCAGTTCGGATGTGATCGCCCGGGCGGTGGCCATGGAAATGTCGCGCGACCTGGGCCAGCAAGTCGTGGTGGAGAACAAGGGTGGTGGCCAGGGCAGCATCGCGACGATGGAAGCGGCGCGTGCGAAGCCCGACGGCTATACCCTGATCCTGGGCCACGTCGGCACGCTGGCCGTGAATCCCGCGATGATGCCCAACCTGCCCTACAACCCGACGAAGGACTTCGCGCCCATCATCCTGCTGGCCAAGCTGCCCATGGTCTTCGCGCTGAATGCACGGGTGCCGGCCAACGACTTGCCCTCCTTCGTGGCCTTGGCCAAGGCAAAGCCCGGCACGCTGAACTACGGCTCTGCCGGCAACGGCAGCGCGGGACACCTGGCCTTCGAAATGCTCAAGACCGCCACCGGCATCGACGTGGTCCACGTGCCCTACAAAGGCACGGGGGCGCAGTTGCAGGACCTGCTGGCCGGCAATATCGATGCGGCCTCGGCGGGATTGCCGGGATTGCTGCCGCAGGCGCAGAGCGGCCGGGTGAAGCTGATCGCCGTGGGTTCCGCACATCGGCTGGACGCGATTCCAAAGGTGCCGACGGTCGCGGAATCGGGCTACCCCGGCTTCGAGAGTTCGCAATGGTTCGGGCTGCTGGCGCCCGCCGGCACGCCGGCGCCGGTGATCGCGCGGCTGAATAAGGCCGGACATGCCGCGCTGGCGGCCGAGTCGGTGCGCCAGCGGCTGGCGCAGGATTCCAGCGAGATTTCCGGCGCCGGCCCGGCAGCCTTCCAGGCCTTCATCGTGGCGGAAGAAAAGCGCTGGGGCGAAGTGGTGCGCCGGGCCAATCTGCACGCCGAATAAGGGAATCCGTACAGAGAGCCGGCCTTTCCCGTACGGAGGACGCCTCCACCCCGGGTCCGCATGGATCCCGCAGACCGAGCCCGCGTGAACGCAACGTTCCGCGGGCTTTTGTTTGGGGGCGATCCCCGTCAGCTTGAGCCGCGGCGCACCGGCAAATCAATCCGCCGCGGCTTCGGTGTCCGCGGCTGCCGCCTCGTTAAGTATCGCCATCACATTGCGGCCGGTGCGCTCCAGGTGCCTGCTCAGGATGTCGGCCGCGCGCTGGGCGTCGCGCGCCATCGCGGCCTCGAAAATCGCCTGGTGTTCGCGCGGCACGTTGGCGTCCGGCGCATGCCGTACCAGGAACAGGCGCCGGTATCGGTCGCTCAAGTCATGCAGGGTGCCGCAGAAGCGCAGCAGCAAAGGCATGCCGCAAGCGGCGAACAGTGTCAGGTGAAAGGCGCGATGTGCTTTTTCCCATGCCTCGCCGCGCGTGCCCTCGCGTTCCAGGCGGCTTAGGCGGTGATAGGCCGCGACCAGGCTGTCTTCCCAGCGGTCGTCGCCACGCGCCAGCGATTCGGTCAGTGCCATGATTTCCAGCTGCGTGCGCAGCTTGGTCACTTCCACCAGGTTCTCCGCCGAGACCGGCGCAACGCGATAGCCGCGCTGGTCGGTAATCTGCACCAGGCCTTCGGCCGCCAGGCGGGTCAAGGCCTCGCGCAGCGGACTGAGGCTGACGCCGTATTCGCGGCGCAGGTCGTCCAGGCGCAGCTTGGTGCCCGGCGCATAGCTTCCCTGAAGGATGGCCGCCCGCACCTGGATGGCGACGGAGGCCGTCAAGGAAGATCCGGTTTCGGCGGCATTGTCGGCCGCCAACGTTTCCAGGAAGGTGTTCATGCGGTGGTATCGCGAGGCATGGCGGGGATTCTACCGCGTTCGTCACTTGAATCGATGAACTGATACAAAATCGATTTTACTGTTGACTTCGATTATTTCTCGGACAAAGATAGCCGCTTCCGGCGCATGCCGCCGCCGATCGAGGAAGCCATCATGTCCGCAGCCCGCATAGACAAAGACATCGCCAGCAAAGCCATGGGAAAGCCGCACGAAAGCATGGCGCACTTGGGCGACTCGTATCGCGCCCTGTTGGGCTACCTGCCGCCGCGCGTGGAATCTCGCCTGCTGGTCACGGGTGCCCTGGATCCCAAGCTGGTCCGCCTGCAGGAAGAAGTGCGCGCCCATGCCATGAATCCGCCCTGCTTCGATACCAAGACCACGCAGCTGATGATCTTCGGCATGCTGATCGTGGAATTGAGCGATGCGTCCGTCATCCATGGTATCGCGGCGCGGCGCGCCGGCGCCACCTGGGAGGAAATGCAGGCGGTGGTCAGCATGGCCTACATTTTCCGCGGGGTCTCCGCCGCGAATCGCGGCGCGGAAATACTGGCGCGCATCGCGGAGCGCGAAGCGCAGGCAGCGGCGGAATAAGGTGGGCGCCATGCACGCCTGCCCCGGCCCCGACCGCAATACCCGCACGCCGCGCTTCCGCATGCCGGCCCATGCCTGCGATTGCCATGCCCACATCTTCGGGCCGGCCGAGCGCTTCCCCTATTCGCCGCAGCGCAGCTACACACCGGAAGACTGCACGGTGGAAGACTATGAAAAGCTGCTCGCGACATTGGGGATCGATCGCGCCGTGATCGTGCACGGCGGCGCGCACGGCACCGACAATGCGGCCACGCTGGATGCATTGCGGCGCATGGGGCCGCGGGCCCGCGGTGTCGCCGTCATACCGCCTGGCCGTCCCTTGGCCGAACGGGAGGCGATGCACAAGCTGGGCATGCGCGGCTATCGCATGTCGACCGTGGTGGGCGGCGGCGTGGGCTTCGATGCCTTCGATACGCTGGCCGCGGAAGCGCGCGAAATGGGCTGGCACCTGGTATTGCATTTCAAGAAATCGAGCGAGCTGGTGGATCTGGCGCCGCGCTTGCGCGCGCAGCGGGTGGACGTGGTGCTGGACCACCTGGCCCGCATCCGCGGCGACGAGGGCGTCGACGGGCCGGCCTTCCGCGCCCTGTCGGGACTGATGGATACCGGTCGCGTATGGATCAAGCTGGCCAGCCTGTACCGCCTGTCCAATGAACCCTATCCGCACGCGGACATGCTGCCGATGATCCATGAAGCCGCGCGGCGCTGGCCGGACCGCTTGATCTGGGGCAGCAACTGGCCACATCCCATCTGCGACGTGCCGATGCCCAATGACGGGGATCTGGTGGACCTGATTCCGCTTTGGATCGCGGACCCGGCGGTGCAGCACAAGATGCTGGTCGACAACCCCGCGGCGCTTTACGGATTCTGAGCCTAGCGGCGGCGGCAGTAGCCGTAGCGGCACTGGTGACAGCAGCAGTAGAAGCAGTAGCAGCGACACCGGCAACAACATCGATAAAGAGGGAGACAAACCATGTTGAAGCAGTTGCGACGCGCAGTGATGGCCGCTGTGATCGCGTGCGCCCTGCCCGCGTCAACCGCCCTGGCGGCTGACGCCTGGCCCGCGCAAACCGTCAGCATCGTCGTGCCCTTTCCGCCTGGCGGCACGACCGACGTGGTGGCGCGTGTGCTGGCCGAAAAGCTCGGCCCGATCCTGAAGCAGTCGGTGATCGTGGAAAACCGCCAGGGCGCGGGCGGCAATGTCGGCGCGGCCTATGTCGCGCGCGCCAAGCCGGACGGCTATACGCTGCTGGTGTCCAGCGCCGGGCCCCTGAGCATCAACCAGCAGCTGTATGCCAGTCCCGGCTACGATCCCATCAAGGACTTCGCGCCCATATCGATGCTGGCCTCGGTGCCCATCATGCTGGTCTCGAACATGAACGTGCCGTTCAAGACCGTGCCGGAACTGATCGCCTACGCCAAGGCGCATCCCGGCAGCGTCGCCTATGGTTCGCAGGGCAGCGGCACCACCAGCCACTTGACCATGGAATTGCTGAAGCTGGACGCGGGCATAGACCTGCAGCATATCCCCTACCGCGGCAGCGCCCCCGCCACCACCGACCTGATCGGCGGCCAGATCCAGGTGATGTTCGACAATTCGCCGACGGCTTATCCGCAGGTCAAGGCGGGCACCATGCGTGCGCTGGGCGTGGCATCCAGCCATCGCCTGCCCAGCATGCAGGACATCCCGGCCATCGCCGAGACCGTGCCGGGGTTCGAATCGGACGCATGGTTCGGCCTGGTCGCGCCGGCGCATACGCCGCCGGACGTCGTGAACAAGCTGAACGCCGCGGTGCGGCAGGTGCTTGCCGATCCGGCGGTCATCGCGAAATTCAAGGCCACCGGCGTCGATATGGTCGGCGATACGCCGCAGGAATTCCAGCGCTTCATCCTGTCGGAACAGGACAAGTGGGGCAAGATCATCAGGGCGACGAACCTGAAGCTGGGATAGGCGTTCATGCGGCGCGCTCCCATGCGTGCCGGCTCTTTTCCACAGGCAGCGGCATCCTCTTCGTCATGGGTCTCCTGTACGGCGGCGGCGCGCATCGGGATGGCCGCGATGCGGCGCCGCCAAGCGCTCGGCAAGTGACTCAGTTCATGCACATCGCTCAGGCGCTCAGGCGCTCAGCAACGGTCGCAATTCGCGCGCATCGGTCATGCTCTCCAGCGCCCACACGCGCTCGCACAGCGCCTGGGCGCGCTGGGCGCCGGTGACCGGCGCGATCAGGTCGTGGCACTTTTCGTGGACTTCCTTGCGGGTCATGGGATTGGCGGGCGTGCCGCGCACCGCCGGGGTGTGGCGGGACAGCCGGCGCCCGTCGCGCAGCGTGATTTCCACCGTGCCCTGGCGGGTCGGCATCGCCTTGGACAATTCGTCGTCGCCGAACAGGCTGATGCGCTTGCGCAACGCAAGCACAGCGGGGTCGGCCATGCGAGCACGATCGTGCGCGGACACGAAGGTGAGCTTGCCGTCCAGCAGCATGGTGGCGATCAGATGCTGCATGCAGATTTCCGGCATGTCGCGGTTGTTGACGATGGTCAGTGATTCGTGGGGAATGCGTACCGTGACGGCCGTCACCGCGTCGGCGGGAACCTCCTGTTCCGCCAACAACGCATACAAGGCGTCCAGCGGCGCCTGGATCGGCGAGCCCACCGTCCAGCGCTTGATGCTGGTCTCCAGGATTTCGAAGCGGGTGCCCAGGCCCTGCGCCAGCACGTCGCGGTCGGCCTTGTCGCCGTAGGCATCGAAGAAGCAGCGCTCGCCGGAAAACACGTCGTCCACGCCGGTAAAACCATTAGCCACCATCAGCGCGGACGTCACGCCGTTGCGCGCCGGCATGCCGCCGAAGTCGAACGCTTTTTCGATATGGTCCTTGTCGCGCATCCAGCACGACACGCCGGAGGCCTGCTGCGCGGCATACGACATCAGGTAGCGGGCGCGCGTTTCATCATCCACGCCCGCCAGCACGCCGGCCGCCGCGGCGGCGCCGAAGTTGGGCCCGAAGGTATGTGACGAATGCCCGGCGGCGCGGAATTGATAGGGATGCAGGCACATCGTGAGGCGGCAGCCCACGTCATAGCCCAGCACGATGGCCTTGAGCAGGTCCAGGCCGCCGCGCCGATGCATCTCTGCAACCGCGAGGGCGGCGGGAACAATGCCACAGCCGGGGTGCGTGAGCGACGCCGCGTGGGAATCGTCGGTCTCGTCCGCATGCGCCAGCATGCCATTGGCCAGCGCCGCGTTGACGGCCGTGGTCAGCAACGATGAACCGATCACGCAGGCCTGCGAACTCTCCCCTTGCGTGCGCGCATACGCGATGGCTTTTTCGCCGGGCGGCAGGCGTGCCCCAGAGATCATCGCGGCCAAGGTATCCAGGAACTGGAACTTGGCTTTCTCAAGGACTGCTTCGGGCAGCGCCTGCCGCAGCGCACCGGCGATATGCGCGGCCAGCGCGGGCATGGGCGATGGCCGCGCGGCCATTTCGGGCGTCATCATGACGAAAACTCCTTGCTGGGGGATGGCGTAGTGAGCACGGTCAGGCGCACAGCACCGGCAATTGGCTGACGTCGGATTGTTTTTCCAGGGACGCGACCCACTCGCAGACCTTATCGGCGCGGTCCTTGCCGATGACCGGCACGGCATTGGCCAGGAATTTCTGGCGAATGGCGTCGTCGTCCATCGGGTTGCCTACCGTGCCGGTCGCATGGTCGACGTGGATCTCGTAGGTCTTGCCATCGGCCACGACCGTGGCATGCGCCTCGTCGTTGCGCAGGGTTTCGTCGGCGACCGCGCTGGTCTTCAAGCGCAGCGCGGTGATGGCCGGGTCCAGCGCCCTGGCATCGGTGTATTGCGCGGTTCCGGCCGCGCCGTCATGCAAGGCGACCGCCGCGCAATGCGAGATGCTGAACTTCGACTTCAGGCCCGTGCGTGGTTCCACCACCGCCGTGATCGCGAGCACCAGCGGATGCACGCGCAGCGAAATGCTGCTGACCTTGGCCGGCTCGATCGCGTAGGTCTTGCGCAGCTGGATCAGGGCGTCGATGGCCGGATGCAGCACCACGCCGCAGGCATAGGGCTTGTGGCCATTGCGGGTGATTTCCCAGCGCGTGCCCAATCCGTCGACCAGGGCCTGCGGCGCGGCAACGCTGCTGTAGATGCGGCAGAAGCCGCGATTGCCTTCGACGATCTGCATCGAGCTGTCGAAGCCTTTCTGCGCCAGCTTGGCCGCCAGCAGGCCGTTGGACGCGGCCTTGCCGGCATGAAAGGATTTGCACATCGTGCCGCGGTTCTGCTGCATGCCGCCGGCCTGGGTGCCGCCGATGCCCAATGCGTGCACCGTCCGTTGTTCGTCCAGTCCCAGAAGCCGCGCCGCGGCCGCGCTGGCCGCGAAAGTGCCCAGCGTGCCCGTCAAGTGCCAACCGCCGCGGTGATGTTCCGGACTGGCCTGGCCGATACGCACGCCCGCTTCGAACCCGCAGGCATAGGCCACGATCAGGTCGGCGCCGCTGGCCTTCGTCGTTTCCGACAGGGCCAGCAATGCCGCCAGCACCGGTGAGCTGGCATGCAGCACGACGCCGCCCATGTGCGTGTCGTCGTAGTCCAGCACGTGGCCCATCTGGCCGTTGATCAGCGCGGCTTCCAACAGGCCGGCCTTGCTGTCGCGGCCAAGCACCGTCGCCTGGGGCTGGCCGTTCAGTTCCTGCATCACGGAGGCAAGGATATCCAGCGTGGCATGGCGGCTGCCCGCCAGGGCGCAGCCGAGCCAGTCCAGCACACCGCGCCGGGCGGCCGCCACGGCGGCCGGCGGCAGGTCGGAGAATCGCGCATTGGCGATGTGCCGCGCCAGCAGGCGCGTGACCTGTTCATCTTCGGGAAGTTGCTTGTCGGTGTTCATCTCGTGTTCAAGTGCTTGTGTCGGCGTTCATTCGATTCGACGGCGATATGCATACCGTTGGATCGACGTGGATCGATAGGCCCCGCGGACTCAATTGGCCTGGATGTGCGCGTCCTTGACGACGCGCGCCCATTCGGCGGTTTCCGCTTTCAATTGCTTGTCCGCATCCGCGGGACTGCCGCCTACCGCGTGCAGCTTGTAGTTCTTCAACTGTTGCTGCATTTCCGGCGTCTTCAGGGCTTTGATGGCGGCATCGTGCAAGGTCGCGATGACGCCGGCCGGTGTCTTGGCAGGCACGAACAAGCCATACCAGCCGATGACCTCGAATCCCGGCACGCCTGCCTCCTGTATGGTGGGAATGCCGGGCACATAGGAGTCGCGCCTTGCCGACGTCACGCCGAGCGCGCGCACCTTGCCGGACTCGATCAGGGGCATCATCTCACCCAGCGAGCCGAACATCATCTGCACCTGGCCGCCGAGCAGCGCGGCGGCGGCCGGACCGGCGCCCTTGAACGGCACGTGGACGATGTCGATGTGCGCCATGCTTTTGAACATCTCCCCCGCCAGGTGTATGGCGGAACCGGTCCCCGCCGACGAGAAGTCGTACTTGCCGGGATGGGTCTTGGCCAGTTCGATCAATTCCTTGACGGACTGCGCGGGAAAGTCGGGCGCGACCGCCAGCACGTAGGGCGCGCTGCCCACCACGATGACACCCTTGAAATCCTTGTCGGGATCGAAGGTCAGTTTCTTGTACAGGGCGGGCGCGGAGGTCAGGGCGATATTGCCCATCAGCACCGTGTAGCCGTCCGGATCGGCGCGCGCCACCGTGCCGATGCCGATCACCCCGCCCGCGCCGGGGCGGTTTTCCACGACGACTTGCTGGCCGAGCTGCCTGGATAGGTTTTCGGCGGTAAGGCGCCCCACGCCGTCCACGGCCCCGCCCGGAGCGAAGGGGACGATCAGTCGCACAGGGTTCTCGGGATATTTTGCCGCCGCTGGTGCGGCTGCCAGCGCGCAGCATGCAGCGAGTATGGAAGCGGCCAGGACACGGGCGAACGGCGAGCGCCGGCCCGACATGGGAATGTCGACCATAGGGTTTGTCTCCGAGTGTTATCGCGATGCGCCAGGGACCGCGTTCTGGCGGAGGCGACGAGGAAGCGTCGATGCCTTGTGAACGTTTTCCCCGGGGAACATCGCTGTTCTATTTTGTATACCGCAGTATACCTACGTACATGGAAAGAAGCCGGCGTTGCGCCGGCTTCTTCATCATTGGTTCGTCTGAGACCGCATGCGGACGCCTCTCATGCAGCGCCGTCTCATCGCGATATGCGGCGCTCTTCAGGTCCAGTCGTCGGAGCCGCCACCACCGCCACCGCCGTCGTCCCAGGAACCCCCGCCATCGCCGGAGGATCCATTGTCATCCCACGGGTTGCCGACATTCCAGGAACTCCCGTCGCCGTCATTGCTGCTGACCTTGCGGGTGTCGTCGTCACCGTCCCACGAGTTGGCATCGCGCACGCCGAAGTCCTTGCCGCCCATGTCGTAGCCGGCCTCCTGCGCGTTCGCCGCGCCGGCATCCTGCGATGCCGCGGGATCGACGACATTGCCGGTATTGCCCGACGCCGCCGATCCGCCATGCAGCACGCGGTTCATGAGGGCCTCGCCCGCGACCACGCCGGCGCCGACGGCCGCGCCCGTGGCCAGGCCGCCCATGATGCCGGAACCCATGCCGCCCGTTCCCTGGCCGGGAGCCGCGCCGCCGGGATAGCCATATCCGCCCTGCGGGCCAGCCGGTGGAACCCCGTAGGGCGGTCCCGTGCGGGTAGCGCCATAGCCGTAGGGGCCGCCAGGCCCTTGCGAATAAGCGGCGCGCCGACGCGCGCGCATGACCAGCGACACGACGATCAGCAAGCCGGCGATGCCCAGCACCAGGCCCCACGGGATACCGCCGAACGTGCCCTGCGCCTGCGATGCGCTGCCCGAATTGCCCGAGGCGATCAGCGTACGAAGCTCATCCACCGCGCCGGGACGGGCGAAATTCTGGCTGGGGTCCAGGCGCAAGGCGGTATTCAACTCCTGCTGCGCCTGTTGAAGCTTGCCCTGCTTGCCCAGTAATTCGGCTTCCACGAAGTGCGCCTTGGCGCTGTTCGGGTGATCGCGCAGGATCTGGTCCATCATCGCCTGTGCCTCGCGATAGTGGCCCGCCTGCGCAGCCTGGTAAACCTGATCCGGCGTCGCGTCCGCCGCCATGGCGTTGCCGCCGATCAGCAGGCAGGCGGCCAACAGCATCGAACCGGCGAATGATTTTGAATTTATCGAGGACATGACGAACCCTCCCGTTAATACCCATGAGATGGGGATGGGACAAGGGAAGTTCAATCCGGGCGATGGTTTTTTTCCTCACAGTCGTCCGGAGGCGCCCCGTTCGCCGTTCCATGACGGCATCCTGATCGCCGTCACCCGCGAATGGCCGATCAGGCCAAACCTCGGCGCATTAAAAAGGCTGGTGTAACCCGTAGCGATAGCGCCAGAAGATCGACCCCCGGCTTGCGCCCCGCGATGGGCTTGACGCTGATTCACCGCGGAAACGAGAATGAAGCCGCACTCCCATGCCGTGGGAGGCGTCGCAATGCGACGGGAGGGTAGTCCAATGAGCTATCACCTGGAAGGCCGTCTGCTGGAGGTCTGCAACTGCAAGGTCCTCTGCCCCTGCTGGATAGGCGAGGATCCCGACAACGGCACCTGCGACACCATCGTCGCGTGGCGCATAGACCATGGCACCGTCAACGGCGTGGACGTCGGCGGCAACACCATCGCGGCCGTGGCCCATGTGCCGGGCAACATCCTGCGGGGGAACTGGACAGCCGCCATCTATGTGGATGAGCGTGCTTCGCCCGAACAGGAAGCGGCCCTGCTGGATGTCTATACGGGCCAGCTCGGCGGCCCTGTCGCGGACCTGGTGCAATTGATCGGCGAGGTCGTCTCGGTGGAGCGCGCGCCCATCCGCTTCACGGTGAACGAAGGCAAAGGCGAACTGGAGATCGGCGCGGACTACTACGCCGCATTGGAGCCCTACCTGGGCGCCACCGGCGGCCAGACGACGCTGACGGACACGATATTCTCGACGGTGCCCGGCGCGCCGGTCTTCGTCGGCAAGGCGCCCACGTACCGGTCCAGGAACAAGGCGCTGGGCATCGACGTCGACATCAAGAACCATAATGCCCTGCAAAGCATCTTTGTGTTCGACGGATAAGCCCGGCCGCGGGCGCTGGCTACCGTACCCGGCGCCGCCCGGCAGCCGGCCCCACCGCCGTGTCTTCCTGCCGGTCCTGCTGGCGCTGGCCGCATTATCGTGGGCAACCCTGTGGGCCTGGGCGCGCAGTCCGTATGGGCGCTACCTGGAACACGATGACTGGACGACAACGGGATCCGCGGCCTTCCTGTGTCGCACCATTCCCGGCGGCGAGGTGCTGGTCCCGATCGTCCTCTACGCCGCCGCCTGGGTGCTCATGATCGCGGCGATGATGCTGCCGACCATCCTGCCCCTGCTTGCCCTCTTCGACAGGCTGACGGCCGGACGGCGGGACCACGGCCGCCTGCTGATATTGCTGGGCGTGGGCTACATGGCCGCGTGGGCCGCATTCGGCGCGCTGTCGCAGGGTCTGCACGCGGGTTTGCTGTCGCTCCTGGCCAGCACCCCTGCGCTTGCCTGGAATGGCTGGCTGATCGGCGTCGCCTGCGTCGCCCTGGCGGGCGCATTCCAATTCAGCCCGCTCAAATACCGATGCCTGGATAAATGCCGCGCGCCGCTGGGTTTCATCATGCGGCACTGGCGCGGCGGATCGCCGGCGCGGCACGCCTTCGTGCTGGGCGCGCATCATGGCCTGTACTGCGTGGGCTGCTGCTGGGCGCTGATGCTGGTGATGTTCGCCGTCGGCATGGGCAGCCTGGGCTGGATGCTGGTATTGGCCACCGCGATGGCGATCGAAAAAAACCTGCCCTGGGGCCGCCGCATCAGCGCCCCCCTGGGCGTCGCGCTGATGGGATGGGCGGTGGCCATGGCGGCGAACGGCATCGCCAACGGGGTTTGACGGGGGCGCAAGGTCGCATCCCAGGCGGGTTGGCGGGGTCGATAGCGGCTCCGCCTGGCCCCCTCGACCGGCCGGAGCGGGGCTTGCTTCGCCCTCCTCTGCCGTAGCGGCGCGCAGAAATGTGGCGGTGGCTCCCCACGTTTTTACTGTATATTTGTACAGTGAAAATCCACGCCCGGCGCTGAACCCGCCGGGCGTTTCCGCCTTGCTCCGTCGTCATGTCCAGGCTTTCCTCGCCGCCTCCTGAACACATCCATCCCGCCCTGTGGCGGGGGACGCAGCTTGCGCGGGCGGCGCGCGCCGCGGTGCCGACGGGTTATCCGGTGCTGGGGCAGGAATTACCCGGGGGCGGCTGGCCGCCGGGGGCCTTGAATGAACTGCTGCTGCCGCGGCCCGGCATCGGGGAAATGCGGTTGCTGCAACCGGCGCTGCGGGCACTGGCCCCGGAAGGCAGCATCGTACTGGTGCAGCCCCCCTGCGTGCCGCATATCGCGGCATGGACCAGCTGGGGGCTGGATCCCGCGCGGCTGCTGTGGGTAAATCCCGCCCGGCCGGCGGATGCCCTGTGGGCGGCGGAACAGGTGTTGAAAAACGGTGGCTGTGCCGCCCTGCTTTGCTGGCTGCCGCAGGCCAGGCCGGAAGCCCTGCGGCGGCTGCACCTGGCGGCGCAGGCGGGCGCCACCTTGTTCTTCTGCCTGCGGCCGGCGCGCGCGCTGGCGCAGGCCTCGCCGGCGCCCTTGCGGCTGTCGCTGGCACCCGCGGGAGATGCCTTGCGAGTGGATATCGTCAAGCGCCGCGGGCCGGTATGCAGCCATCCCCTGTTCATCGCGCTGGAACGATCCCGCTCCCTGTCGCAGGAAACGCTGCCTGCCGAAGCGCCGGAAACATCGCACGCCGCATCGCAAGAAGCCGCCCCCTCCGCGCCGATCGATACGCAGCCTCTCGCGCACGACCTTGTTTTGAATACCCATGCAACTCTGGATCGCGATACACCTGCCGAGGCTGGCGCTGGACGCCCTGCATCCGCCGTGGCCGCTTGACGCCACGGCATGCGCGGTGATCGAGCACGAATGCGTCATGGCGCTGACGCCGGCCGCGGCTGCCCACGGCATCCGCCTGGGCATGCGCCGGGCGGGCGCCAACACACTGGCGCCGCACGCCATCCTGCTGGATCGCGCCCCCGCGGCCGAAAGCGCCGCGCTGGAAGGCGCCGCGCTGGCGCTGCTGCAATATACGCCCGACGTCGCGCTGGGCGATCAGGACAGCCTGCTGCTGAACGTGGGCGCCAGCCTGCGCGTGTTCGGCGGACCGCGCGCCCTGGCGCGCCGCGTCGCCGGGACCTTGCGCACCCTGGGCCTGCAGGCTCGCCTGGGCATGGCGCCCACGGCCGGCGGCGCCTGGCTGCTGGCACGCCGCGGCGATCGCGGCCCGCGCCATGCACTGGCCATGGAACGGTTGGCGCGGCGCCTGGACGCCCTGCCCTGCGGCCTGCTGCCGCAAGCCCTGCCCCATCTGGAATGGCTGCATGGCATCGGGTGCCGCCATTTCGGCTTCCTGCGCCGCCTGCCCCGCGCCGGCTTGCAGCGCCGCTGCGGAACGGCGCTGTTGAAAGCCCTGGATGCCGCTTACGGCGACGCACCGCAAGCCCATGCCTGGATATCTCCGCCGGCTGCGTTCAAGCGCCGCTACGAATTGATCGAGCGTATCGAGCATACCGATGCCGTGCTGGCGGTGGCGCGCATCCTTGTGGAACAGATGAGCGGCTGGCTCACGGCGCGCCAGCGCGCCGTGCCCGGATTGACGCTGGCGCTGGAACACGAACGCGGCCGCCATGCACGGCCGCCCAGCCTGCTGGAATTGACGCTGGCCGAACCGGCCTGGCAGCCGGGCCATCTGCTGGGACTGCTGCGTGAACGCCTGGGCCGCATGACGCTGCAGGCGCCGGTGATCGCCGTCGTGCTGGACGCCGCGCGAACCGTGCCGCAGCCCGCGGCCAATACCACGCTGTTCCCCGAACCGGCCCAGGTGGCGAGCGAACGCGCGCGCCTGCTGGACATGTTGACGGCGCGCCTGGGCGCCGATCGCGTGCTGCGGCCCTGCCCCGCCGCGGATCATCGGCCCGAGGTCGCCAACCGCTGGACACCCGTGCATGACGCCAGCGCCGCGGACACGGCCGCGCCGATGCTGGACCGCCCCTTCTGGCTGCTCGATCCGCCGCAGCCGCTGCAAGTGCGGCGCAACCGTCCCGTGCACGGCACGCCGCTGACTCTCCTGCGCGGTCCCGAACGCATCGAAAGCGGCTGGTGGGACGAAGCCGCCGCCGTGCGCGATTATTTCGTGGCGGAAGACGCGCACGCCGCCCGCTATTGGGTCTACCGGGAACGCGGCATGACCGATGCGCGCTGGTATCTGCACGGGCTGTACGCCTGAACCGCCATGCATGCGCTTCCCGCCTACGCCGAACTGGGTTGCATGACCAACTTCACCTTCCTGCGCGGTGCATCGCACGCGGAAGAAATGGTCAGCCGCGCCGCCGAACTGGGCTATGCCGCCCTGGCCATCACCGACGAATGCTCGGTGGCGGGGGTGGTGCGCGCGCATACCGAAGCCAAGGCGCACAAGCTGCCCTTGATCATCGGCAGCTATTTCGAACTGGCCGAACAGCCTGAACCGATAAGGCTGATCCTGCTGGCGCAAACACGCGAGGGCTACGGCAATCTGTGCGAACTGATTACGCTGGCGCGCACCGGCTCGGCAAAAAAAGGTTCCTACACCCTATCCGCATCCCAACTGGAACAGCCGCCGGCGAATTACGCGCATCTGGCCGGCCTGCCGGAATGCCTGGCCATTCTGGCGCCCGCGCATGGCATCGCCGCCGATCGGCTGGCGGCCCAGGCACGCTGGCTGGCGCGGGTGTTTCCCGGTCGCGCATGGATAGGCCTGGCGCTCAGGCATCAATCCCGCGACGACCTGCATCGCGGCATCGTGGAAGACATCGCACAGGCCTGCGCATTGCCGATCGCCGCGCTGGGCCTGGCCGAAATGCATGTGCGCTCGCGCAAGCCCCTGCACGACACGCTGACGGCCATCCGCCTGGGCAAGCCGGTCAGCGAATGCGGCTATGCGCTGGCCGCCAACGCCGAACGCCATCTGCGCTCGCGCCTGCAGCTGGCACAGCTCTATTCCGCCGATGCGCTGCGCCAGACGCTGGAAATCGCGCGCCGCTGCACCTTCAACCTGGACGAACTGCGCTACGAATATCCTGACGAAATCGTGCCGCCCGGCGCCACGCCGGCCTCATACCTGCGCGCCGAAACCTATGCGGGCGCACGCCGCCGCTTCGGCGCACACACGCCGGACCTTGTCGTCGAACAGATCGAAAAAGAATTGGCGCTGATCCAGGACCTGCACTACGAAGCCTATTTCCTGACGGTCTACGACATCGTCAAGTTCGCGCGTTCCAAAGACATCCTGTGCCAGGGACGGGGCTCGGCCGCCAACTCCGCGGTGTGCTACTGCCTGGGCATCACGGAAGTCGATCCCGCGCGCGGCAACTCGCTGTTCGAACGCTTCATCAGCAAGGAGCGCAACGAGCCACCCGATATCGACGTCGACTTCGAGCACCAGCGGCGCGAGGAAGTCATCCAGTACATCTACGAAAAATACGGCCGCGCGCGCGCCGCGCTGACGGCCGTGGTGATCACCTACCGGCCACGCAGCGTGCTGCGAGACACCGGCAAGGCATTGGGCGTGGATCCGGCCATCGTGGATGCGGTCGCCAAGGCGCATCAATGGTGGGACGACCGCGAAGGCTTGCTGCGCGGTTTCCAGGGCTGCGGACTGGATCCGGAATCCGTCGTGGCCAGGCAGTGGGCGGCGCTGGCCACGCTGTTGATGGGCTTTCCCCGGCATTTGTCCCAGCATCCGGGGGGGTTTGTCATGTCGCGCGGGAAATTGTCGCGGCTGGTGCCTATCGAGAACGCCGCGATGGAAGGCCGCAGCGTGGTGCAGTGGGACAAGGACGATCTGGACGCAATGCGCCTGCTCAAGGTGGACGTGCTGGCCCTGGGCATGCTGTCGGTGATCCGCCGCGCGCTGGACCTGGTGTCGCTGCGGCGCGGCCAGCCCTTCGCCATGCAGGATATTCCGCAGAAGGACGAGCCCACCTACGACATGATTTGCGAGGCCGACACGATAGGGGTGTTCCAGATCGAATCGCGCGCCCAGATGACCATGCTGCCGCGCCTGCGGCCGCGCGAGTTCTACGATCTGGTGGTGGAGGTGGCCATCGTGCGGCCGGGTCCCATCCAGGGCGGCATGGTGCATCCCTACCTGCGGCGGCGCCAGAAACTGGAGCCTGTCACCTATCCCAGCGATAAGGTGCGCACGGTGCTGGAACGCACCCTGGGCGTGCCTATTTTCCAGGAGCAGGTCATGCAGATCGCCATGGTGGCGGCCGGTTTCACGGGCGGGGAAGCCGATGAACTGCGCCGCTCGATGGCGGCCTGGCGGCGCAAGGGCGGCGTGGACAAATTCCACGCCAAGCTGGTCGGCGGCATGCTGGCGCATGGCTATACGAAGGAATTCGCCGAAGCCATCTTCCGGCAGGTCGAGGGCTTCGGCGAATACGGTTTTCCGGAAAGCCATGCCGCCAGCTTCGCCCTGCTGGCCTATGCCAGCTCGTGGATCAAACGCCACGAACCGGAAGCCTTCCTGGCGGCGCTGCTGAATTCGCAACCCATGGGGTTTTACGCGCCGGCGCAGTTGATCCAGGACGCGCGCCGCCACGGCGTGCGGGTGCTGCCGGTGGATGTCCGTGCCAGCGATTGGGACAGCCAACTGGACTTCGGCCACGCCGCCGGCGCCGCGCATGACGATCGGCCCGCGGTACGCCTGGGCCTGAGCCTGGTCAAGGGCATGTCCGAAGCGGCCGGCCGACGCATCGCCGCCGC
Organism: Bordetella sp. H567; assembly: GCF_001704295.1. Taxonomy (NCBI): domain Bacteria; kingdom Pseudomonadati; phylum Pseudomonadota; class Betaproteobacteria; order Burkholderiales; family Alcaligenaceae; genus Bordetella; species Bordetella sp. H567. The sequence continues at coordinate 2,109,020 of NZ_CP012334.1, read as the reverse complement.
GCGGGCGCAGCGGCCTTTTGCGGATACCGGGGACCTGGCGCGGCGCGCCGACCTTGGCCGCCACGACCTGGATGCACTGGCGGCCGGCGACGCCCTGCTCAACCTGGCCGGCCATCGTCGCCAGGCCCGTTGGGAAGCGGCGGCGGGACCGCCGGCCAAAGGGCTGCTGCGCGATGCCGCCATCCTGGAAACCCAGGCGCCCGAACTGCCCGCGCCCACCGAAGGGCAGACCATCGCCGACGATTACCGCTCGCTGCGCTTCACGCTGCATCGCCATCCGCTGGCCCTGCTGCGTGACAAGCTGCGGGCGCGTCGCTTCGAAACCGCCGAGACCCTGAACGGCTATCCCGACAAGCGCCTGGCGCGCGCCTGCGGCCTGGTGACGGTGCGGCAGCGGCCCGGCACCGCCAACGGCACGATCTTCGTTTCCATCGAGGATGAAACCGGCGCGGTCAACGTGGTGGTGCGGCCCGAGTTGATCGAACGCCAGCGCCAGGCGCTGTTGGCCTCCACGCTGCTGGGGGTGTACGGCGTCTGGCAGAACGTGAACAAGGTGCGCCATCTGATCGCGCACCGCCTGGTCGACCTGACCCCGCTATTGGGCGATTTATCGGTCAGCAGCCGGAATTTTCATTAAAAGCCCGACCATGCCCGCGGTGCCGGGATGCGCGCACACCCGCCCGCTGCCCTCCACCGGCCGGACTAAGGCATGGAGGCACAGCATTTGCTGCCCTCTCGGTGCGGATCCGTTCCGCATTTTCCCGCTATCCACGTCCGGCGGGAGCCATCATGCAAAGGAGCCAGCAATGAAGCAGCAATCGAACCAGCAGAACCAGCAAAACCAACAGGGCCAGCGCCAGCAGTCGCAGCAAGGCCAGCAGGGCCAACAACAGAACCAGAACCCACAACGCTCGCAGCAGCAACAGCAACAGAACCGCTCCGGCCAGCAGCAGGGGCAGCAGCACCCTAGCCACGGGTCGGGGTCCGACCAGAAGCGCTAATCCGTCCGCATAGCGGAAGGGCCCCTTTGCGGCGCACCTTCCCGCCTCTCTGATACGTTCGCGAACGGGGTCCGGCCGGGCATGCTAGCTCGGTCGGACTCATCTCCTTTCGCTCTACCCATCCCCTGGCTGCGGGCTTGGCCGTGCAATCCCGTCGCGGCGGCGGCCGCCTGCGGACCGAACCGTAACGGCCCGTGGCGCCGCGCCTCAGCCCGGCAGGAATGGGCGCGGTTCGATGGGCGCCTGGATGCCGGCCATCTGGGCGGTCAGCAGCGCCGCGCTGCCGCAAGCCAGCGTGAAGCCGAGTGCGCCGTGTCCCACGTTCATCCACAGATTGCACGCCGCGCGGCTGGGGCCGATCCACGGCTTGCCGGAGGGCGTCGCGGGGCGCAGGCCCGCCCACGGCTGCGCGGCCTCGAGGGGCAGGGCCGGGAAGGTGTCGCCAACCTGGCGCTTGAGCAGCGCGATGCGGGCCTCGTCGATGCCAGGACCGCCGCCGATATCCACCATGGCGGCCATGCGCAGCACCTGGCCTATGGGCGCGTAGACGATGCGCCGCTCGTAGTCGGTCACGCTGATCGCCGGGCCGGCCGCCTCGTCGTTGTTCACCGGCACGCTCAGGCTGTATCCCTTCAGTCCATAGATGGGCAGGTCCTGCCCCAGGGGACGCAACAAGCCCCGGCTGCCCATGCCGGCCGCCACCACGTAGGCGTCGGCCTCGATGTCGCCCGCCGGCGTGCGCGCGGCCACGATGCGGGCGCCGCTGCGGCGCAGGCCGGATACCGGCGTGCCCATCAAGGTGCGGACGTTGTGCTGGCGCGACAGGCGTTCGAACAGCCCCTCCGTGAAGCGCAGGCAATCGCCGACCTCTTCCCCGGGGGTGTACACGGCACCGGCCAGATGCGCGCGCATGCCGGCCAACGCGGGCTCCATATCCAGGGTTTGCGCGGCGTTCAGCACCTGCTGCTCGGCGCCGTGGCTGGCCTGGTATTCCACGAGGGCCCGCGCTTTTTCGAGCAGCGCGTGGCTGCGATACACGATCAGCTTGCCGTTGCGCAGGTGGCTGAAGGACAAAGGCTCCTGTTCGAGCAGCGCATGCAGGACATCACGGCTGAGGTAGGACAAGGTCAGCATCTCGGCCGTGACGCGGCGCGACACCGAGGCACGGCACGCCAACGCGAATTGCAGGCACCATTTCCACTGATGCGGGTCCAGCCGCGGCCGGAAGCGCAGCGGGGAATCGTCGCGCAGCAACCACGCGGGTACGCTGGACAGCACCCCCGGCCCCGCCAGCGGCGCGACATAGCTGTAGCTGAGCTGGCCGCCATTGGCGTAGCTGGTCTCCTCGCCGGGACCGCGCTGCCCGTCCACCAGCGTTACCTCATAGCCCTGTCGAGCCAGGAAATAGGCGGAGGTCACGCCCACCACGCCCGCACCGATCACGCATACGCGCATGGCACTGCCTTGAAGTCGTTCATAGGGCGAATTCTGGGCACCCGCCCGACCGGGGGCAAATGCCAAAGCCACCACAATGCATAACCTTCGGCTATGGCTGAGGGACCGGCCGGCTTACTTCGGTAACACAAGAAGGCCAGGGGTCTTGGATGACCCCTGTACCGAACGAGGACAAATGGGTTACATCGTGCGCCGGGGGCCGATTCGATATAACCTTTTGCTATTCGATCTTACTGTTCCCGCCGAGCCGCCATGCGTCTGCGCCATATCGAACTCTTCGAAGCCATCCGGGCCACCGGCTCTCTGAGTCGCGCGGCCCAGGCGTTGCATATTTCGCAGCCCGCCGCCAGCAAAATGCTGGCGCACGCCGAGGCCCAGGTGGGCTTCCGGCTGTTCGAGCGGGTCAAGGGCAGGCTGCGCGCCACGCGCGAGGCCGACATCCTGGCCCCGGACATCGCGCGCCTGTCGCGCGACCTCGAAAGCGTGCGCAAGCTGGCCGCCAATCTGCGCCACCATCCTCGCGGGCACCTGCGCATCGGCTGCGCGCCCAGCCTGGGACTGGGCGTGGTGCCCCGCGCGGCCGGCATCAGCCGCAGCCGACAGCCGGACATCACCTTCAGCCTGCAAACCCACCATACCGGCGAGCTGATTGCCGGGCTGCTGGCACGGGAAATCGACATGGCGGTGACCTACGAGCCGCCTGCCCATCCGGGCATCGCGCGGATCGATCTGGACCGCTCGGAAATGGTCTATGTCAGCCGGGAACCCGGCGGCCAGGCGGTGCCGCTGGCCAGCGTACGGCCCGACAAGCTGATCGCCATGGATCCGCGCGACCCCCTCGGCAGCCTGCTGCAGGCGGCGCTGGCGGAACACGGCGTCAGCATGAGCACGGCCTTGCAAGTGCAGACGCACTACATGGCCTGCGCCATGGTGGAAGCAGGCTGCGGCGACGCCATCGTCGATGCCTACAGCGCGCACGGGATCTCGCGCCCCGGCCTGTCCATCCGCCGGCTGGACCCGCCGGTGCATTTCCAGATCGGCGCCCTGGTGCACGCGGACGATCCCATGTCGGCGCTGCATCATGGCTTCGTGAATTGCCTGCGGCTGGCATGCGCGGAAGTCGCGCAGGCGCTGTCGCCCTGATCAGCGCCACCGCCCCGCCGGCAGGATGCGCGGCGCGATGACGCCCTCTGCCGTGCGCCAGGCCGGCGCGAGGCAATGGGGGGCGCGGGCGTCATCGGTGGCGCCCGCGACATTGGCACCATGGACGCCATCGGGACCGCACGGACCATCGGCGGCGGCGTTATCCGGCGCGCGGCTGTCCGCGATGTCCGGTTGGCACCAGACAATCGACGCCGCCCATGCCTGGTCCAGCACCGCCGACCAGGCATGCCAGCCAGACCCCGGCGCGCGCAGCCGCCAGCCCCGCCATGGCGCGCCTTCCGACCCTGGCCCCGGCCCCGACGGCGCCCGTGGGCCGGGCGCCAGGCCCACGGACCGCATGTCCGCCGGAAAATCCAGGCCGGCCGCCTTGATGAAGGACTCCTTCAGGGTCCACAGCTGGTAGAACGCCCGGCGGCGCGCTTCGCCGTCGCAAGCGGCCAAGGCGGCCCGTTCGTCGCCGGTGCAGCACCACTGCGCCAGCGCGGCCGTGTCGCGGGCGCGCAAGGCTTCCAGGTCCACGCCGACGCGCCAGCCGGCCGGTGCCGCGGCGACCAGCGCGTGGCCGCGGGCATGGCTGAGCGACAGCGCGGGCGACGCGCCGGCCGGCCAGGCCGCGCGCACCTGCTGCAACAATGCCCGGCTGACGCGCCAGTCCAGCTCGGCCCGCGGCGCGCGCGCATGGCCGGCACGCTGCCTGTCGGCAGCCTGCAACAGATCGGCGCGATACTGCCCCGCCAGGCCGGGATCTCCCCACCACAGCGTCAAGGTGGCCGTCATTGGGAAATCCCAGCGGGTGAGCTGACAATTCGCTGAAAAAACGTTGGAATTGCGCGAATAAGCGGCATGAACATGGTTTGAACAATAACAACAAAGCCCCTATCGATTCCGGTGGACCGGTACACTTTCGCGCATGTTCGACTTTGCAATATCCGCATGGCACGCCTGGGCGCCGGGCATGGAGGATCTTCCCGCCTGGGAAACATGGGCACGCACGCCGTACTGCCCTACCGTCGCCGCCACTCCCCCTACCCTGGGATTCCTGCCTCCGCTGCAGCGCCGCCGGCTCAGCCCGCTGGCGCGGATGGCGGTCGCCTGCGCCTGGCCGCTGGCGGACGGGCGCCCGGCGATGCCGCTGGTCTATGCCTCGCACCACGGCGAAACCACGCGCAGCTTCGACCTGCTGCAATGCCTGGCGCGCGACGAAGCGCTATCGCCGACGTCCTTCAGCCTGTCCGTACACAACGCCACTGCTGGGCTGTGGTCCATCCTGCGCAAGGAAACCGTCGAATCGGTTGCGCTGTCCGCGGCCGGCGATGGACTGGAAAGCGCCATTGCCGAAGCCTGCCTGTTGCTGGATGCCGGCCACGAAGAGGTGCTGGTGATCCTGGCGGAAGAAACGCCGCCGGCCGGCTACCGGCCCTGGATCGACGATGTGCCTTTCTCCTATGCGCTGGCCCTGCGGATCGGCAAGGGCGATGCTTTCCAGCTGCGGCTGAGCACGCAGGCGCAAGCCGGCAGCGATGCCGGCCTTTGCGCGCAGGCCCATGTCGACAAGGGTACCGATCGCGACGACGGCAGCCGCGCGGCTGGCGGCCCCGGCGACGCCCATACGTCGCCCTGCTGGCCGCATCCGCTCAACCTGCTGCGCCACCTGATCCTGGGCACGCCGCAATGGCGGCATCCCGGGCGCGCGGCGTACTGGCAATGGCGGCGCGCATCATGAGCGCCTTGCCCGCCAGCACGGCGCGCCAGGACGCCTGGCTGCTGCGCCTGATCGCCACGGCGGTGGCGTTCGCCCTGTTCGGCCTGGGCGGCCTGTTCCTGCGCCTGGTGATCTTCCCGGCGCAGCGGCTGCTGATCATGCAGCCGGCACGGCGCCATCGGCGATCGCGCGCCGTCATCACCTTGACCTTCCACCGCTTCGTGCGGCTGTTGGTGCGCATGGGCGTCCTGACCTACGAATTCCGCGGCATCGAGCGCCTGGGCCGGCCGCACCAGATGATCGTGGCCAACCACCCTTCGCTGCTGGACGTCGTTTTCCTGATCGCGCACGTGCCCCACGCGAATTGCGTGGTCAAGCACAGCCTGGTGAAGAACCCGTTCACCGCGGGGCCGATACGCAACGCCGGCTACATCAGCAATGACGAGAGCCTGGACATGCTGGAACGCGCCGCGCAGGTATTGCGCGACGGCGAAACGCTGATCGTCTTTCCGGAAGGCACGCGCACGCCGGTGGATGCGCCACCGCGATTCCACCGGGGCGCCTGCGCCATCGCCATCCGCGGCGCGCGGGTCGTCACGCCGGTGGTCATCACCATGAACACGCGCAGCCTGACCAAGGGCGAACCCTGGTACCGCATCCCCCACCGCCGCATGCATTACGTCTTCGAGGTCGGGGCGGACATCGATCCCCGCCTATGGACCGAACAGCATCCCGCCCCCATCGCGGGCCGGCGCATGAACGATCATCTACATCACTATTTCAAAACGGAGCTAGGCCTGGATGGAACAGCTGGAAAGTGAAATCAAGCAACTCATCATCGATGCGTTGGGCCTGGAAGACATCGCGCCCGCGGACATCGACAGCGATGCGGACCTGTTCGGCGACGGCCTGGGCCTGGATTCGGTCGATGCGCTGGAATTGGGGCTTGCCTTGCAGAAGCGCTACGGCATCGCCATCGATCCGGAAACGCGTAATATGCGCGACCACTTCGCCACGGTGGCCAACCTGAGCAAATTCGTGTCCGCCCAGCGGGGCGCCTGAGCAACTGGAGCTAGTGTTATGCAAACCCGGGAAGACATCTTCAGCGTCCTGCGCGAAGCCCTGGTGGAATTGTTCGAAATCCCGGCCGATCGCGTCGTGCCATCGGCGCATCTGTACACCGACCTGGAAATCGACAGCATCGACGCCATCGACCTGCTTGATCACATCAAGCGTGAAACCGGCTACAAACTCGCGGCCGAGAACTTCCGTACCGTGCGCACGGTGCAGGACGTGGTCGACGCCGTGTGGGAACAACAGAAACAGCTGCAGCAGCGGGAACCGGCCGCATGACGCGGGCCGTCCTGGCGATCGCCCTGGCCCTGGCCGGCGTGGCCTACCCCTTCGTCGCGCATGCCAGCCTGGAAAACGGCACGGCGCGATGGATCCTGCTGCCGCTGGCGGCATTGTGGCTGGCGCGCGCGCTGGTGGACAGGCAGCGGGCCGCGGGCGGCTGGCTGCTCCCGGCGATCGTGGTGGCGTTCTGCGCGCTGATCGCGTGGTCCGATGACGGGCGCTGGCTGCGCGGCTATCCGGTCCTGGTCAACGTCGCCATGCTGGCCGTTTTCGCGTCCAGCCTGTGGCGCGGCATGCCTGTGGTGGAACGCTTCGCGCGCCTGCGCCATCCGGACCTGCCGCCGCATGCCGTCGCGTATACCCGCCGCGTCACGCAGGTGTGGGCCGGCTTTTTCGCGTTCAACGGGCTGGTGTCCGCGACGCTGTCGCTGTGGGCGCCCTGGCATTGGTGGACGCTGTACAACGGCGTGATCAGCTACGTCCTGATCGGCCTGCTGATGGCGGGTGAATGGCTGGTACGCCCGGCGCCGGGAAAAACGCCCGCGGCCCTGCGACCCGCGATGGGCACGGCCGCCGGGCATATGCCGCGCCCCGCATCCGGCATCGGCGAACGCGCGACTGCGCGGGACGGCGGTTGAAAGGGCGCACCATGGCCTGGATGGACCTTGCTGGATTGCTGGCGGCCGAACGTCCGGATGTGCGCTACGCGCACGAACCCACGCTTTCCCATGATGAATTCGTGCGTGGCGCCCTGTGCGCGGCCGGGGCCTTGAACGCTCGCGGCGCCAGCCATGCCGGCCTGTGGTTCGAGGACGCCGCGCTGCTGGCGATAGCGCTGTTCGCATGCTGGCGCGCCGGGGTCGTGGCCGTGCTGGCCGCGGATGCGCGGCCGGCGTCATGCGCTGAAGTGGACGGCCAGGTGGACCTATGGCTGACGGACCAGCCCGCGCTGCCCGTGCCGGCCGGCCGCCGCCATACGCTGGCCGGCCTGGAGGGCAGCGCGCCGCCGCTCACGCCCTGCGTGCTGGACCCGCGCCAGGGGGGCGTGGTGCTGTGCACCTCCGGCTCCAGCGGGCGTCCCAAGCAGATACGCAAGCAATGGGCGCAACTCATCGCCGAGATCACCGCCCTCGAACGAGTATGGTCGTGGTCGGCCACGCCGGCCTGCGTGCTGGGCAGCGTCAGCGCCCAGCATATGTACGGGCTGCCTTTCCGCGTGCTGTGGCCGCTGGCCTCGGGCCGTCTTATCGGCCGGGCGCAGCTTGTCTTTCCGGAAGCCTTGCAGCAGGCCAGCCTGGCGCACGCGGCCCGCTTCGCCGCCGGGCCGCCTCAAGGCGACGCGGCCACCACCGGGGCGGGCGAACCGCCCCACGGGCGCGGCGCGGGCGCCTCCTTCGTGTGGATCGCCAGCCCCGCGCTGCTCAAGCGCCTGGGCACGCAACTGGAATGGCCGGACCTGGCCGCGGGAATGACGCAGATATTTTCCGCCGGCGGCCCACTGCCGGACACGGTCTCCGATATGCTGGACCAGCGGCTGGGCTGCCGCCCCACGGAAATCTATGGCAGCTCGGAAACCGGCGCCGTCGCGTGGCGCCGCGGTGGCGATGCGTGGCAACCGCTGCCCGGCGTGAACACCGGTATCGAGGACGGCGCGCTATGGGTGAGATCCGCGTGGCTGGACAGCGGCGAGCGCTTCCTGACGATGGACGCCGCCACGCTGGATGGCGCGGGCTTCCGCCTGCAAGGCCGGCTGGACCGCATCGTCAAGCTGGAGGAAAAGCGCATCGCGCTGCCGGCGCTGGAAGCCTGCCTGACGCAACACCCCCATGTCCGTGAAGCGCGCCTGGGCGTCGCCGGCTCGCCCAGGCTGACGGCCCTGGTTGCGCTGACGCCAGCCGGGATACATGCGCTGCGCAACCAGGGCCGCAAGGCCGTGGTCGACGGCCTGCGCGCGCATATGGCGGGCGCGGTCGAGCCGCTGGGCGTGCCGCGCCATTGGCGCCTGATGCGCGATCTGCCCTGGAACGCGCAAGGCAAGCTGACGCAGGACAGCTTCGCCGCGGCCGCGGTGCGTCCACGCGCCCCCGCCGCGCAACTGCGGTCCACCAGCGTATCCGCGGACGGCATCCACGAAATCCAGCTGCGCATGGAAGTCCCGCTGGACCTGGTGCATTTCAACGGCCACTTCGCCGACATGCCGGTCGTGCCGGGCGTCGCGCAAATCGAATGGGCCATGGACCTGGCGCGCCGCCATCTGGGCGCGGACCTGGGCTTCCAGGGCATGGAAGCCCTCAAGTTCCAGCGCCTGGCCCGGCCGGGCGATCCGCTGGACCTGACGCTGACCTGGCATCCCGCGCGCGCGAAACTGTATTTCGCGTACCGGTCCTCTGATGAGCCCTGTTCCTCCGGCCGCATCCTCACCGCTGTGGGCACGGCGGCGATGCCATCATGACCGCGCACCGGCTGTGCGCCGTCATCCCGGTCTACAACCACGGCGATACGGTCGGCGGCGTGGTCGACCGCGTGCGGGCGCACGGCATCCCCTGCATCCTGGTCGATGACGGATCGGCGCCCGCCTGCGCCGCCCGGCTGGACGCGCTGGCGGCCGCCGGCAAGGCGACGCTGGTACGCCGCGCGCACAACGGCGGCAAGGGCCGCGCCGTGCAGGACGGCCTGCGCCACGCCGCCAGCCAGGGCTATACGCATGCCTTGCAGATCGATGCCGACGGCCAGCACGCGCTGGACGATATTCCCGAGATGGCGCGGGCATCCCGCGCCCATCCCGCCGCGCTGGTGGGCGGCGCGCCGGCCTACGGCGACGACGCGCCGCGCAGCCGGCTGTACGGGCGCTGGCTGACGCGCCTGTGGGTATGGATCAACACGCTGTCCACGGACATACCGGACGCGATGTGCGGTTTTCGCGTGTACCCGCTCGCGCCGACGATCGCGCTGCTGAAACGCCGCGACCCGGGACACCGCATGGACTTCGATATCGCCGTGCTGGTGCTGCTGTATTGGCGCGGCGTGCCGATGGTGTGGCGCCCCACGCGGGTCGTCTATCCGGCCGGCGGCGTGTCGCACTTCCAGGGCCTGCGCGACAATGCACGTATCAGCGCCATGCACGCGCGCCTGTTTTTTGGCATGCTGCCACGTGCGCCGGGCTTGATCGCCCGCAAGTTCAAAAATCAAAAATTTCAGGCATGACGAGTCCTCCGCCCGCCCGCCACTGGGCCGCCGAACGCGAACGCGGCGCGCCCTTCCTGATGCGCCTGACGGCATGGGCGGCGCGCGCCTTCGGCCGGCGCGCCATGCGTCCGCTGGTGGCGACGATCGTCCTTTATTTCTACTGCTTCAGCCCGTCCGCGCGCCGCAGCGTCGCCGAATACCAGCAGCGCCTGCGCCAGTCTGGCGCGGCGCAGGCGCTGCCCGCGCGCCGGCCGGTGTACGGCCAGTTCCAGGCCTTCGCCGACGCCATCCTGGACAAGCTGGACGTGTGGCAGGGCCGCCTGACGGCCGCCGACGTCGTCGTTCTGGATCCTCACGACCTGCATGCGCAGATGCGCGCGGGGCGCGGACAGATCCTTGTCGGCTCGCACCTGGGCAACCTGGAAGTGTGCCGCGCGCTGGTGGAGCGCGGCGGCCAATTGACGCTGAACGTGCTGGTGCATACCCGCCACGCCGAGGCCTTCAACCGCATCCTGGCGCAGGCCGGCGCCAGCCGCCTGCGCCTGATCCAGGTGAGCGAACTGGATGCCGCGATCATGCTGCAACTGAACGAACGCATCGAGCGCGGCGAGTGGCTGGCCATTGCGGGCGACCGCGTGCCGGTACGGGGCAGCCGCGTCGTCCACGCCGATTTCCTCGGCGCGCCCGCGGCCTTTCCGCAAGGCCCCTGGCTGCTGGCGGCGCTGCTCAAATGTCCGGCGAACCTGCTGTTCTGCACCAAGATCGACGGCCGCTACCGCATCACGATGGAGCGCCTGGCCGATCGCGTCGAGCTGCCGCGTGGCCGGCGCGAACAAGGCGTGCGCCAATGGGCGCAGCGATACGCCGATCGCCTCGCGCGCGAATGCCGCGACGCGCCGCAGCAGTGGTTCAATTTCTATTCCTTCTGGAGCCGTCATGCGTAAGCGCGGTGTATTCGCCGTGGAAACGGCCGTGACGGTACCCTTTTTCGATGTGGACTCGATGAACGTGGTGTGGCATGGCCACTACGTCAAATACCTGGAACTGGCGCGCTGCGAACTGCTGAACGCCCTCGGCTACGGGTATGCGGCCATGTTTGCCTCGGGCTATGCCTGGCCCGTCATCGACCTGCAATTGCGCTATATGAACCCCGCCATATTCGGCCAGCGCGTGATCGTGCGCGCCGAACTGGTGGAGTGGGAGAATCGCTTGAAAATCCATTACCTCATTACCGACGCCGACAGCGGCACGCGCCTGACGCGGGCCAGTTCCGTGCAAGTCGCCGTGCGCATGGACAATCGTGAAATGCAGCTGGTGTCGCCGGCCGTTCTGCTGGACGCCGTGCGCAAGGTGCTCGAATGATGGCGCGCGGCAAAACCTGGACCGGGCGCATCGCCGCCGCCCTGCTGCTGGGCGCCTGCGCCGCGCCGGCATGGGCGTTCGACTTGAACGACCTGCAGGCGCAGTTGCGCGAAGCGCCCGTGGTGCGCGGGCAGTTCGTGCAGCAGAAGTACCTGCGCTCGCTGCCGCAGCCGCTCACCAGCACCGGCCTGTTCACGCTGTCGTCCGAAAACGGCCTGCTGTGGGAACTGCGCGCGCCGCTGCACCAGGATCTGCTGCTGACGCCCAGCGCCATCTTCCGCCGCGACGACGGCGGCAAGTGGCAGGCGCTGCCGCAGGCCGTGGGCGCCGGCCGCGAAACCCGCATGTTCCTGACCGTGCTCAGCGGCGATACGAAGTCGCTGCAGGACAACTTCGACACTGCGCTGAGCGGCTCCGCCGGCGACTGGCAATTGGTCATGAGGCCCAAGTCCGCCCTACTCAAACAGATCTTCACCGACATCCGCATTTCCGGCGGCAAGCTGGTCCAGCGCATCGAACTGCGCGAAACCCAGGGCGACAAGACCGTCATGGAAATGAAGAGCACGCGTGCCGACACCAAGCTGAGCGATGATGAGCGCCGCGATTTCAACACCTGACCGCCGCGTGGCGCGCGAACGGCGCCTGACCGTCCTGTTCCGCATCGTGCTGGCGCTGGTCGTCTGCGTGGGGCTTTGGGAGTGCCGCCACGGCTGGCCGGTATCGTCCAGCATCCTGGATTTGGTGCCGGCCGTGCAGGGCGACGCCCTGCGCCAGCGCGCGGACGACCGCATACAGGAACCGCTGCAGCGCCAGCTCATCGCGCTGGTCAGCGCGGGAGACCGCGAGCGCGCGGTCGAACTGGCGCGCGGCATGGGCCATGCATGGCGCCACAGCGGGCTGTTCGCCGACGTGCAGGTCGATGTCGACGTCGATGTCGACACCGTGCGCAAACAGCTGCTCTCGCAGCCGCTGGCGCTGCTGCCGCCGCGCGCCCGCGACACGCTGATCCACGATCCGGCCGCCTACGCCGCGCGGCGGGTGCGCGAACTGGCCGATCCGTTTTCCTCCACCGGGCTGGTGCCCGCCAACGACGACCTGCTCGGCCTGTCGCACGCCGCCGAACGCGCGCTGCGCACGCCGGGCGCCGTGCAGCTGGACATGGTCAGCGGCACGTTGATCGCCCACGACGGCGGCAAGGACTGGGTACTGGTGCGCGCCCAGACCAGCGGCGATGCCTTCGACGGCGCATCGCCGGCGCAGGTCGCCCGCCTGGTCGATGAAACGCGCGCTTCCGTCATCAAGGATGGCGGCCAGATGCTGGTGGCGGGCGGGCCGCTGTACGCGGCGCAAGGCCGCGCCCGCGCCGTCGGCGAAAGCGGCTGGATCAGCGCCATGGCCGTACTGGGCATCATCGCCGTCCTGCTGCTGACCCTGCGGGGCTGGCGATCCCTGCTGGCCTTCGTGCCGGTGGCGGTGGGCCTGCTGTGCGGCGCCGTCGCCTGCGTCGCGGTGTTCGGCACCATCCATGTACTGACGCTGGTGGTCGGCGCCAGCCTGATCGGCATCGCCATCGATTTCCCCATGCACCTGCTGGCCAAGCGCTACGGCATGCCGGATTGGCAGGCCTGGCCGGCCCTGCACCGGGTGCTTCCGGGCTTGACCATCAGCCTGGCGGTCACGCTGGTCGGCTATCTGGCGCTGGTGTTCACGCCCTTTCCGGCCTTGACGCAAACAGCCGTCTTTTCCGCCGCCGGCCTGCTCGGCGCCTACGCCTGCACGGTGTGCGAACTGCCGAACTGGCTGCGCGGCTGGCAGCCGCGGCCGCTGCCGCCGCTACAGGCCCTGGCCCAGGGCCTGCTACACCGGCTGGGGCGGTGGACCGCCCGGCGCGCCACGCTGCCCTGGCTGGGCGCGGGCGTGGTACTCGTTTGCATCGGCGGCATCTCGCACCTGCGCGTCCAGGATGATCTGCGCCAATGGCTGTCGCTGCCGGCGCCGCTGCTGGCGCAGGCGCAGCAGATCGGCCGCATCACGGGCATCCAGCCCACCAGCCAGTACTACCTGGTACGCGCCGCGGACGCCAACGCGCTATGGGAACGCCAGAATGCGCTGGACAGCCGGCTGGACGGCCTGGTCAAGGCCAAGGCGCTGGACAGCTATCTTTCCCTGAACCAGCTGGTCGCGCCCGAAGGCGCGCAGCAGGCCATGCTCGATGCGCTGCGCGATCCGAATTGGCGCGCGCGCCTGACACCTTCCTTCGAGGCCATCGGCATCCCGGGCCAGGCCGTCCTGCAGCAGGTCGAAGCCCTGGCCGCCCAGGAACCCGTCCCGATGGAGAAGGTACTGCAGGGCCCGTTGGGCCAGACCCGCCGCATGCTGTGGCTGGGGCAGGATCACGGGCAGGTGGCGGCGATGGTGGCGCTGCAAGGGCTGCACGATACGGCGGCGGCCGCGGCCGCCGCGCAAGGCCTGGACGGCGTGTCCTACGTTGACCGCAGCGGGCAGTTGAATGAAACCTTCACCCAGACGCGTGTGCGCGCGGCGGAACTGAAGCTCCTGTCCTATGTTGTGGCCGGCGCGCTGCTCTGGCTGACGCTGGGACGGTCGGCGACGTGGCGCCTGCTGGCCGTGCCCCTGGCCGCCACCGCCTGCACCCTGGCGGCCCTGGGCCTGCTGGGGCAGCCGCTGACGCTGTTCAGCCTGTTCGGCCTGTTGCTCGTGTCGGCCATCGGACTGGACTACGCCATCGTGATGTACGAACGCGTGGCCGGCGCGACGGCCAGCTTCGTCGGCATCGTACTGGCCGCGGCCACGACCGTCCTGTCCTTCGGGCTGCTGGCCTTCAGCAGCACGCCGGCCATTTCCAACTTCGGCCTGTCCGTCGGCATCGGCGTGGCGTTCTGCGTGCTCTGGGCGCCCTGGGTGCACCCCGCCGGCGACGCCATGCCGCCGCTTTCCCCCAACAACACCTGGAAGCCATAACAACGTGGAAAAGCACGAAGTCGTCATCATCGGAGCGGGGCCCGCCGGCGCGGTCGCCGCCGGGCTGCTGCGCCGCCGCGGACATGAAGTCATGGTGCTGGAACGCCAGCGCTTTCCGCGCTTTTCCATCGGTGAAAGCCTGCTGGCCCATTGCATCGAATTCATCGAGGAAGCAGGCATGCTGCCCGCGGTGCAAGCGGCGGGCTTCCAGGAAAAGAACGGCGCGGCCTTCGCCTGGGGCGACCGCTACACGGCCTTCGATTTCCGCGACAAGTTTTCTCCCGGTCCTGGGACGACCTTCCAGGTACTGCGCTCGCGCTTCGACCAGATCCTGGCCGACGAAGCGGCGCGCCAGGGGGCGGACGTGCGCTATGAACAGGAAGTGGTGGCGGCGGATTTCTCCGGCGACCACCCGCTGCTGTCGGTGCGCCCCGCCGGCGTGCCCGATGCGCCGGTGCGGCAAATCGCCGCGCGCTTCGTCCTCGACGCGAGCGGCTACGGCCGGGTCCTGGCGCGCCTGCTCGATCTGGAACGGCCCAGCGGCCTGCCGCCGCGCAGGGCGTTGTTCACGCATATCGAGGACCGCATCCAGGACCCGTCGTTCGACCGCCAGAAAATCCTGATCAGCGTGCATCCCGAGCATCCCAGCGTGTGGTTCTGGACCATACCCTTTTCCGGGGGACGCTGCTCGCTGGGCGTCGTGGGCGGCGCCGACTTGATCGGCGAGGCGCCTGACCTCATGGCGCGCCTGCGCGAGCTGGTCGACGGCACGCCGAACCTGAAGCGCCTGCTGGCGCATGCCGTCTGGGATACGCCCGCCAATGCGATAGGCGGTTATTCGGCCAGCGTCACCTCCCTGCACGGCCCCGGCTATGCACTGCTCGGAAACGCCGCCGAATTCCTGGATCCGGTGTTCTCGTCCGGCGTGACCATCGCCCTGCACTCGTCCAAGCTGGCCGCCGACGCGCTGCACCGGCAGCTGGGCGGCCAGGCCGTGGACTGGCAGCGCGAGTTCGCCGACCCGTTGATGGTGGGCGTGGAAACGTTCCGCACCTATGTCGAAGGCTGGTACACCGGCGCCTTCCGCGACGTCGTATTCTACGAACGCGCCCAGCCGGAAATCCGCCGCATGATCTCTTCCATCCTGGCCGGCTATGCCTGGGACAGGAACAATCCCTTCGTCGCCGAACACGCGCGGCGCCTGCGCACGCTGGCGGAAATCTGCGCCATTTCGGGCGGGTCCGCCGGCGTCCCCGCGCCGGTATCGGGCCGCCTGGAACCCGCGGCCTGAGGCTCGCACCGCCGACCGCTGCCTTTGCTTTTTCTTTTTCGCATGATGCCTTCCCCTTCATCCATCCGCCGACGCCTGCTTGCCGCCCTGCCCGTGCTGGGCGCGCTCTGGCTGGCCGGTTGTGCCGGCGTGCCGCCCACCCCCCTGGCCCAGGCCGACATGGCGCTGCCGCGCCGCCTCCACGTCAGCATGCAGGCCGCCGGGCAGCCGCGACAGGACGCACTGCTGGTCGTGCAGGCCGAAGGACCGGATGCCACGCGCTGGTCGATGTTCGATCCCTTGGGCATGCCCATGGCGCGGCAGATCCTGCAGGACGGCAAATGGCGCAATGACGGCTTCATGCGGCCGAACGGACAGGCCAGCGAGATGTTTTCCGCCATCCTCTTCGCCTGGACGCCCGCGGCCGCGCTGCCGTCCGCCTATGCCGGCAAGGACTGGCGCCAGAACGCCACCGCGGACGGCGGCCGCGAACGGGTGATGAACGACGATTGCAACGTGCGCTGGCGCGTGGTCTGGCAAGCCGGCGCGCCCGCGGATACCTTCGCCATCACCACCGGCGGCGGCACGACCTGGCGCGTGGAACCGCTCAAGGAGTCGCCATGACGGCCTGGGTGGGCACGCCCGGCATCGTCTGTGCGCTGGGCCGCGGCATCGACGCCGTGGCCGATGCGGCGCTGCGCGGCGACACGTCCGGCATGCAGGCGCGGGCAGGGTGGATTCCGGACCGCAGCATCGTGCTGGGCGTCGCGCCGGCCGAACTGCCGGACCTGCCGGCGGATATGCCGCGCCACTACGACAGCCGCAACAACCGCCTGCTGCTGGATGCCGCGATGCAGATCGAAAGCGCGCTGCGCGGCGCCATCGCGGGATACGGCCCGCTGCGCGTCGGCATCGTGCTGGGCACCAGTACTTCCGGCGTCAACGAAAACGCATACGGCTACCGCGCGCTGGAACAGGACGGCGCGTGGCCGCCCGATTACGACTACCGTCGCCAGGCCCTGGCCTCGCCCGCGTCCTTCCTGGCCGACTGGCTGGGCGTGGCGGGGCCGGCCTACACGCTGTCCACCGCTTGCACATCGGGCGCCCGCGCGCTGCTGACGGCCCGGCGCCTGCTTGCCCGCGGCGCCTGCGACGCGGTGATCTGCGGCGGCGTCGATACCCTGTGTCCGCTGACCATCAATGGCTTCGCGGCACTGGAAGCGCTGTCCCGCGGACTGTGCAATCCCTTCTCCGCGCATCGCGACGGCATCAACATCGGCGAGGGCGCCGCCCTGTTCCTGATGCAGCGCGACCGCCCCGGTGATACGGCCGTGGCCCTGCTGGGCGGCGGCGGCAGCAGCGACGCATGGCATATGTCGGCACCGGACCCCACCGGAGCCGGCGCGGCGCAGGCCATGCGCGCCGCCCTGGCCGACGCGGGCCTCGCGGCCCGCGACATCGGCTGGGTGAACCTGCACGGCACGGCTACGCAGCACAACGATGCGATGGAAAGCCAGGCGGTGCACGCCGTGTTTCCGCACGGCGTGGCCTGCGCCTCCACCAAGCCCCTGACCGGCCATACCCTGGCCGCCGCGGGCGCCATCGAAGCCGCGCTGTGCTGGGCGGTGATCGACGACGCGCGCCTGGCCGGCCGCCTGCCGCCGCAGCGCTGGGACGGCGCCGCCGACCCCGCCCTGCCGCCCCTGGACCTGACGGCGCCGGGCCGCCGCCTGCCCGCGAACGCGCCACGCGTGGCCATGAGCAACTCCTTCGCTTTCGGCGGCAGCAACGCCAGCCTGATCTTCGGAGCGCAGCCATGACGGCCTGCCCCTGGCCCGTGGCGCGGCTTCTCCCGCACTCCGGCGACGCCATTCTGATCGACACGGTGGACGACTGGGACAGCGAATCGCTGCGCGCCACCGCCGTGGTCAAGCCCGGCGGCCTGTACGGCAGCGCCGACGGCAGCCTGCCGCCCTGGATGGGACTGGAAATCATGGCGCAGGCCATCGGCGCCTGGGCCGGCTGCCAGGCGCTCGACCAGGATCGGGAAGTCGGCCTGGGTTTCCTCCTGGGTACGCGCCGCTACGGATGCCATGTGGCGTGCTTCCCGGCAGGTACCCGCCTGTCCGTGCGCGCCGTGCAGTCGCTGCAGGACGCCGCGGGCATGGGGGTCTTCGAATGCGAGCTGCGCGACGGCGACGAACTGCTGGCCTTCGCGCGGCTGAACGTCTACCGGCCCGCCGACGCGACCGCCTTCACGCGCGAAGCGGCGCCCGCCGATGACGGCGCGGATGCCACGCCGGCCGCCCCATGCACGCCGACCGACACTTACTTGAAGACCCGCAAGGTCTCGCCATGACAAAGACCGAATACACCGACGCCGCGAACGCGCCGCCCCCTTCCCTGCCGGTACTCGTGACAGGATCCAGCCGGGGCATCGGCCGCGCCATCGCGCTGACGCTGGCGCGGGCGGGCTATACGCCCATCATCCACTGCCGCGCCAGGCGCGAGGAAGCCGAGGCCGTGCGCGACGCGGTGCGCGAACTGGGCCGCCCGGCGCGGGTGCTGCAATTCGACGTGCGCGACCGCGCCGCCGCGGCCGATGCGCTGAACACCGACATGGAGGCGCACGGCGCCTACTACGGCGTCGTACTGAACGCGGGCCTGACCCGCGACGGGGCTTTCCCGGCGCTCAGCGGCGAGGACTGGGACGACGTCCTGCGCACCAACCTGGACGGCTTCTACAACGTCATGCATCCCGTGGTCATGCCGATGATCCGCCGTCGCGCGCCTGGGCGCATCGTCTGCCTGACATCGGTTTCCGGAATCATCGGCAATCGCGGGCAGGTCAACTACAGCGCCTCCAAGGCGGGGCTGATCGGCGCGGCCAAGGCCCTGGCCGTGGAACTGGCCAAGCGCCGCATCACGGTCAACTGCGTGGCGCCAGGGCTGATCGACACCGACATGATCGGCGACGACGTCCCCGTGGAAGAGATCCTCAAGGCCGTCCCGGCAGCGCGCATGGGCACGCCCGACGAGGTCGCCGCCGCGGTGGCGTTTTTCCTGTCGCCGGCGGCCGCCTACATCACGCGCCAGGTGCTGGGCGTGAACGGAGGACTGTGCTGATGAAACGCGTCGTCGTCACCGGCATGGCCGGCATCTGTGCACTGGGCCGCGACTGGGCCACCGTGCGCGCGGCATTCGATAACGGCCGCAACGCCATCCAGTACATGCCGGAATGGGAGCGCTATGCCGAAATGGGCACGCGTCTGGCCGGCCCGGTGCTGGATTTCGCGCCGCCCGCGCACTGGACGCGCAAGCAATTGCGCAGCATGGGCCGGGTGTCCCAGCTGTCGGTGCGCAGCGCCGAAATGGCGCTGGCCGACGCCGGCCTGCTGGGCGATCCCGACATCGCGGACGGCCGCATGGGCGTGGCCTGCGGTTCCTCCACCGGCAGCACGGCCGAGATCAAGGCCTTCGGCAACATGCTGCTGAACGGCGTCACCGACGACCTCAGCGCCAATTCCTATGTGCGCATGATGCCGCATACCACCGCGGCCAACATCGGTATTTTCTTCGGGCTGAAGGGCCGCATCATTCCCACTTCCAGCGCCTGCACCTCGGGCAGCCAGGGCATCGGCTACGCTTTCGAGTCCATCCGCTACGGCCGCCAGGCGCTCATGCTGGCCGGCGGCGCGGAAGAACTCTGCCCCAGCGAGGCGCTGGTCTTCGATGCGCTGTACGCCACCAGCCAGCAGAACGACGCACCCGAACGCTCGCCCCGCCCCTACGATGTCGCCCGCGATGGCCTGGTGATCGGCGAAGGCGCCGGCATGCTGGTGCTGGAAGACCTGGACCATGCCGTGGCGCGCGGCGCGCGCATCCATGCCGAGGTGGTCGGCTTCGGCTGCAATTCGGACGGCACGCACATCACGCGTCCCGAAGCGGCCACCATGCGCGTGGCCATGGAAATGGCGCTGCGCGACGCCGGCCTGCCGCCCTCGGCCGTGGGCTATGTGAACGGACACGGCACGGCCACCGAACAAGGCGACATCGCGGAAACCCTGGCCACCGAAGCGGTCTTCGGCGAAGGCATGGCGATCAGTTCGCAGAAGAGCTATCTGGGGCACACTCTGGGCGCCTGCGGCGCGCTCGAATCCTGGTTCAGCATCGAAATGCTGAACAGCGACTGGTATGCCCCCACCCTCAATCTGGAAAATGTGGACCCGCGCTGCGGCAAGCTGGATTACCTGCGCGACGCAGGCCGGCCCCTGGTCAACGAGTACGTCATGAATAACAACTTCGCTTTCGGCGGCATCAATACGTCGCTGATCTTCCGCCGCTGGCGTTGACCTTTTTTCCTCAACCGCAAAGGAGCTTTCCCGATGTCCCCGAGCCTGAAATCCCTGGCCATCCTGACCCTGGCCCTTGCCTGCGCGCCCGCCGCGCACGCGGCCGACCGTACCGTGATGCAATCGTTCCAGGAAGCAGTCAAGAATGCCACCGACGCCGGCAAACTGGACGGCAGCGTGAAATTCTACCTGGCGGGCGCCAAGGCCCCGTCCGGCAAGGTGGTGGAAGCCAACGTCGTCACCAACCGCAAGACCAATGCCTTCGGCAAGAGCGACGACAAATCCTGCGACTGGGCCGCGCAATCTGCCCTGGTCTCGCTACAGGAAGCCGCCAAGAAGGCCGGCGCCAACGCGGTGATCAACATCGTTAGCTACTACAAGAAGAATGAAACGCGCGATCCCGCCCAGTACGAATGCCATGCCGGCGCGGTCATCGCCGGCGTCGCGCTCAAGGGCGACCTGGCGATCGTCAAATAAGCGTCGCCGCATGCCGTGCCGCGCGCGGTCGCGGCATTGCCCGCCACGCGCTCACCGGAGATGGCCGGTTTACACTAGGGCGCGTCAACGTTGGAAGAAGGCTCATTCCAGCGTTGACGCGCACTAAACGGCCATTCCTTGCCTTTCCCGTCACGCACGAGGTTTACCCATGAGCAATACCACGCTCAAAGACACGCTGTCCGCGGCCATCAAGGACGCCATGCGCGCCAAGGCCGCCGCGCGGCTCGCGACATTGCGCTTCCTCTCGGCAGCGGTAAAGCAGAAAGAAGTCGACGAACGTCGCGAACTCGGCGACGCGGAGATCACCGCGATCATCGAAAAACAGGTCAAGCAGCGGCGTGAATCCATCGCCGCCTTCGAGCAGGCCGGCCGCACCGAAAGCGCCGAACAGGAAAAGGCCGAACTGGCCGTGCTGCAGGAGTTCCTGCCGCAGGCCGCCACGCCGGCGGAAATCGAGGCCGCCATCGCGGCCGCCGTCGAGGAAGTGCACAAACAAGGCGTCACCGGGCCTGCCGCCATGGGCAAGATCATGGCCATCCTGAAGCCGGCGCTGGCCGGCAAGGCCGATATGTCCGCGGTGTCGCAGCAGGTGAAGAGCCGGCTGGCCTGACGCCGGGCCATGGCGCGCCCGCGCGGCGCATCGCCAAGCGGCCTGGGTCAATAGGGCTGGTCCATGCCGAACAATTCCACCTGCCGGGCGATGTCTTCGCCGTCCGGGAAGTTGCTCATTCCCACCCCCACCAGCCGGTACAGGGTGGCGGCGGGCAGATCCACCCTGCCGCGCAGCTGGCGCGCCATCTCGGCCAGCGCGGCGGCCGAGCCTGGCGCCGCGGTCAGCGTATGGCTGCGGGTCAACAGGCGAAAGCGGTCAGTCTTCAGTTTCAGCGTGATCGTGCGCCCGATGCCGCGTTTGCGTGAGGCCTGTTCCCAAACGCGTTCGGCCAGCCGCCCGATGGCATCGCCCAGCTCCTCCAGCCGCAGATCCGTCTCGAACGTGGTCTCGGCGCTGACCTGCTGCGCCACCTGGTCCGCCTCCACGGCGCGGTCGTCGATGCCATGCGCCAGTTCATGCAGGCGGCGACCGTAGCGGCCGAAATGGTGCTCCAGTTCGTCCACCGCCCGCAGTTCCAGGTCGCCCACCGTCTGGATGCCCAGTTCTTCCAGCCTGGCCTGCGTCACCTTGCCGACGCCAGGCACCTTGCGCACCGGCAGCGGCCGCAGGAAAGCCATGACGTCGCGCGGGCGCACCACGAACAGGCCGTCCGGCTTGTTCCAGTCCGAGGCGATCTTCGCCAGGAATTTATTGGGCGCGACACCCGCCGAGGCGGTCAGGCCGGTTTCCTCGCGTATCTGGCGGCGTATCGTCCGCGCGACCTCGGTCGCCGACGGCAGCGCCATCTTGTTGGCGGTGACATCCAGATAGGCTTCGTCCAGCGACAGCGGCTCGACGATGTCCGTGTGCCGGACGAAGATTTCCCGCACCTGCCGCGACACGTCGCGATACCGCGTAAAATCCGGCGCGACGTAGATGGCCTGGGGGCACAGGCGCAGCGCCCGCGCCACCGACATCGCCGAATGCACCCCGTACCGGCGAGCCTCGTACGAGGCCGCGCATACGACCGAGCGCGGCCCTTTCCAGGCCACCACCACGGGCAGGCCCTGCAGCTTGGGATCGTCGCGCTGCTCGACCGAAGCGTAGAACGCGTCCATGTCGACGTGTACGATTTTGCGCATGATGATTGGTCAACGCGGCCGCCGCCGCCCGTACATCCCCGGAAAAACCCCGCGCCCGCCGCAACCCGAACGCCCATGGACACGATGCACCTCGATACCCTGCCCGTCAAAACGGATTACTTCGGCGCCCACATCCCATTGATGGATTACCTGGGCCTGGTGCCCGAACATATCGAACCGGGGCTGGCGCGAACCCGCCTGCCCTGGCGGGTGCAGCTTACCAATAGCCGGGGCGACGTGCATGGCGGCACGCTGATGAGCGTGCTGGACTTTACCCTGAGCGCGGCCGGCCGCGCCGACCTGGACCCCGGCGTCAGCATGGCCACCATCGACATGACGACCAGCTTTTTCGCGCCCGCCAACGGCGAGCTGCACATCGAGGCGCGCTGCCTGAAACGGGGCCGGTCCATCGCCTTCTGCGAAGGCGAAATCCGCAACGCCCACGGCGAGCTCGTCTGCAAGGCCTCCGGCACGTTCCGCATCGTCCGCCCCAAGCCCGGCGCGGCCGAATAAGGCCCGCCCGCCGCGGGGGCGGGCCCTGGCGCGATGCATCGTGGGCGTCGCGGGCATGTTCGCGCCGGGGATGGCTGCTGGCGGCACGGCCGGCGCTAGCGCGCGCGCTTGGCCTTGGGCACCGAATCGCTGGGCATGTACGACACGCACGCCGGAATCTGGAACCGGATGGCGTCCCGCATCGCGGTCACCGCGTCGGCGTTCCAGATCCCTTCGCCCCACATTTCGATGTGCACATCGGTATTGCGGTCGTCGATCGCGGACAGGTTCACCAGGGCGATGTTGTTGTCGGTGAACGGCGCCAGCACCTTCACCTGCCCCTTGCGGCCGACGGTATCCAGGTTGCCGACCACGCGGTAGGCGGACTTGCCGGTCAGGCATTGTTCCGCCTGCTCGCGGGCGACGCCGTAAGCGGATTGATAGTTGACCGCGATTTTGTAATCGCCGGACGGTGAGTTGCGGCCGGGCGCGATACCGAATGTGCATCCGGCCAGGCCGAGGGCCAGCGTGGCGGCCGCGGCGAATATCCTGAACATAAATCCTCCGATCAAGGAGGCGCAATTATCCTCCATCCGGCGCCGCCGGGGCGATTCCACGGTGCGGCACGGCAGCGCGAGGCAGCCTGGCCGCGGGGCCGTTCGACACGACCGGGCGCCGCGTGGCATTATCGAGCGGACCCCGCGCCCACCGCGCGACCGCATCACACGGCGACTCACAAGGAGACCGCATTGTTCAAGTTCATGACGCGCACCCTGCTGGCGGCAACCCTCATCGGCGCGGCTTCCGGCGCGCCCGCAGCCGCGCCGCGCCAGTATCCCCTGAAGGACTTCTTCCGCAATCCGGATCGCGGCTTTTTCCGCCTTTCCGACGACGGCGCCATGCTGGCCTTCATGCGGCCGGTCAGCGTGGACGGCCAGCCGCCGCGCATGAATATCTTCGTCCAGTCCGTGCACGGCGCGACGCCGGTGGGCGAGCCGCGCAAGCTCACCAGCGAAACCGCGCGCGACATCAGCAGCTATGTCTGGAAGGGCTCGGACACCATCCTCTATGCCAAGGATTTCGGCGGCGACGAAAACTTCCACGTCCTGGCCGTCAACGTGCATAGCGGAAAAGTCGTGGACCTGACGCCCTACGAACACGTGCGCGCAAGCATCGAGGACGACCTGGAGGACGATCCGGACAACATCCTGATCGGCCACAACCAGCGCGACCCCCAGGTCTTCGACGTCTATCGCGTCAACGTGCACACCGGCGAGTCCGTGCAGGTGGCGCAGAACCCGGGCAATGTGATCGGCTGGCAGACGGACCACGCCGGCAAGGTGCGCGCGGCCGTCACCAGCGACGGGCTGAACACCACCCTGCTGTACCGCGACGACGAAGGACAGCCGTTCCGCCCGCTGATCACCACCGACTACCGCACGCACGTCAGCCCCATCCTGTTCACCTTCGACGACAAGCAGCTGTACGCGCTGAGCAACCGCGGGCGCGACACCCTGGCCCTGGTCCGCATCGATCCCGCCCAGCCCGATGCCGAGGAAATGCTCTACGACCCGCGCAAGGCGGACCTCGGCGGCGTGGGCTATTCGCGCCGGCGCAAGGTACTGACCGTCGCCACCTACGAAACCGACAAGCCGCAGCGCAAGTTCTTCGACATGCAGGTCGAAGGCATCTACCGCAAGCTGGCGGATCGCCTGCAAGGCTATGAATTCGCCCTGCAGGGCGAAACGCGCGAAGAAGACAAGTTCATCGTCGCCGCCTACAACGACCGCACACCGGGTTCGCGCTACCTGTACGACGTGAAAAGCGACACGCTGGTCAAGCTGGCCGACATCAACCCGGCCTTGCCGGAGGCCGACATGGCGCCGGTCCAGCCGGTCAGCTACCAGAGCCGCGACGGGCTGACGCTGCACGGCTACCTGACGCTGCCGGTCGGGCGCCCCCCGCGCAACCTGCCCATCATCGTGAACCCACACGGCGGCCCCTGGGCGCGCGACAGCTGGGGCTACAACGCGGAAACGCAGTTCCTGGCCAACCGCGGCTTCGGCGTGCTGCAGGTCAATTTCCGCGGCTCGACCGGGTATGGGCGCAAGTTCTGGGAAGCCAGCTTCGGCCAGTGGGGCCTGGGGATGCAGGACGACATCACGGACGGCGTGCACTGGCTGATCTCGCAAGGCATCGCGGATCCCAAGCGCATCGGCATCTACGGCGGCAGCTACGGCGGCTATGCGACGCTGGCGGGCATCACCTTCACGCCCGATCTTTACGCCGCGGCGGTCGACTATGTCGGCGTGTCCAACCTGTTCACCTTCATGAACACGATCCCGCCCTACTGGAAACCGCTGCTGGAAAAGATGTACGACATGGTCGGACATCCGGAAAAAGACAAGGACCGCCTGGCGGCGACGTCTCCCGCCTTGCATGTGGACCGCATCAAGACGCCGCTGTTCATCGCGCAAGGCGCCCAGGACCCGCGCGTCAACAAGGCCGAAAGCGACCAGGTCGTGCAGGCCCTGCGGGCGCGCGGCGTCGAAGTCCAGTACATGGTGAAAGACAACGAAGGGCACGGCTTCCATAACGACGAGAACAAGTTCGCGTTCTACGACGCCATGGAAAAGTTCTTGGCGCAGCACCTCAAGCCTTAAGGCCGGGAGCAGGTCCCGGCGCCGAACGCGCCGGGGCCCTGCCGTCAGGCCTTCGCCGGCCGCGAACGCTCCATGTCCGGCAGGAACACCGCCATCATGCCGAGGAAGGGCAGGAAAGAGCAGAGCTTGTAGACGAAGCCGATGCTGGTGATGTCGGCGATATGTCCCAGCACGGCCGCGCCCACGCCGCCCATGCCGAAGGCGAAGCCGAAGAACAGGCCGGCGATGGTGCCCACCTTGCCGGGCACCAGTTCCTGCGCATACACCACGATGGCCGCGAAGGCGGAGGCCAGCACCAGGCCGATGATCGCGACCAGCACGCCGGTCCAGAACAGGTTGGCATAAGGCAGCGCCAGCGTGAACGGCGTCACCCCCAGGATGGACGTCCAGATCACCGCCTTGCGCCCCACGCGGTCGCCGACGGGACCGCCCACCACCGTGCCCACCGCCACCGCGGCCAGGAAGATGAACAGGTAAAGCTGGGCGCTGCGCACCGGCAGATCGAACTTGTCCATCAGGTAGAAAGTGAAGTAGCTGTTCAGGCTGGCCAGGTAGAAGTACTTGGAGAAAATCAGCACCGCCAGCACGCCCAGCGTCGCGGCCACCCGCCCGCGGCTCAACACCGGTTGGCCGCTCGCGGCGCGGGCCTTGGGCTTCAGGCGCCAGCGGTTGCCGGCGTACCAGCGGCCCACCCCGACCAGCACCAGCATGCCGAACAGCGCCGCCAGCGAGAACCATGCCACGCTGCCCTGTCCGTGCGGAATGATCACCAGCGCCGCCAGCAGCGGGCCCATCGCCGAGCCGACGTTGCCGCCCACCTGGAACAGCGACTGCGCCAGGCCGTGCCGGCCGCCGGAGGCCATGCGCGCCACGCGCGAGGATTCCGGGTGGAATACCGAGGAGCCCGTGCCGACCAGGATGGCCGCCAGCAGGATGAAGGGATACGACGGCGCCACGGACAGCAGCAACAGGCCCACCAGGGTGAAACCCATGCCCACCGGCAGCGAATACGGTAAAGGCCGCCTGTCGGTATACAGGCCGATGCAAGGCTGCAGCAGCGAGGCGGCGATCTGGTAGGTCAGCGTGATGAAGCCGATCTGGCTGAAACTCAGCGAAAACGAATCCTTCAGCATGGGATAGATGGCGAGCAGGATCGACTGGATCATGTCGTTCATCAGGTGCGCCACGCTGATGGCGCCCAGTACCTTGAAGGCAGTGGCATCGGAGGCGGCAACAGCCGCGGCCGGCGCCGCCGCAGGGGCGCCCGCCGGCGCGATATGGGGCAAGGGAGCGTTCATGGCCTGTCTAAGAAGAAATGAAAATGAACCGAGGTAGCAAGATCGGAGTGTAATAAGTCATGCACGCGTCGGAGTGACAATCTTCGTCGAATAAGTGACACTGCGGTGTTCTTCCGCACACGCTCATGCCCCCCCATCCGCCCGCCGCCTTTCCCTCGCGCAGCATCGACGCCGATGACTACCAGGGCGTGCCCCGCGCCGTCACGGCCATGGCCAAGGAGTTCACGGCCGGCGCCACCACCGGCCCCCACAGCCATCCCCGCGGGCAACTGCTGTATGCCGTGGAGGGCGTCATGCGTGTGACCGCCGCGCAGGGCATGTGGGCGCTGCCGCCCCTGCGCGCCTTCTGGGTCCCGGCAGGCATCGAGCACCAGGTCGAGATGGTCAGCCCGGTATCCATGCGCACCCTGTACGTCGCGCCCGATGCCGCGCGGGCCCTGTGGCCGGACTGCTGCGTCATCGAAGTCAACGGCCTGCTGCGGGAACTGATCCTGGCCCTGATGGCCTTGCCGATCGAATACCCGCTGTCCGGCCGTGCGGGGCAGATCGCCGCCCTGACGCTGTCCGAACTGGCCCAGGCCAAGGTACTGCCCATCCACATTCCCTGGCCCAGCGACCGCCGGCTGCAGGCCGTCTGCCGCGCCATCCTGGCGCACCCTGGCCTGGACCGGACCGTGGACGAATGGGGCGAGGAGGTCGGCGCCAGCGGACGCACGCTGATCCGCCTGTTCCGCGCCGAGCTGGGCCTGAACTTCCGGCAATGGGTGCAGCAGGTGCGCCTGGCCGACGCGGTGGGACGGTTGTCGCTGGGTCAGCCCGTCGCGCGCATCGCGACGGACCTGGGCTACCGCAGCCCCAGCGCCTTCGCGGCCATGTTCCGGCGCGCCATGGGAACGGCGCCCAATGTGTACCTGAACCGGCCGCTTTCAGGCTGATGTCAGTACGACGCGGGACCAGTGTGGAAAGCGCGATCCGTCCCCGGTACACCGGCAGCCCGCGCCGGCCTGCGATAATGCACGCTGTTGAAACCTTCATCGACGAGGCCGGGTCTATGCAGCTCTGCCCCAGATTCGCGAGCGAATGACCAACCCACCGCAACCCCAGCAAGCCCAGCCCAGCGACAAATCCGGCTTCAGCCTGTCCAGGCTCGCCGTCAAGGCCGCCATCATCGTGGCCGGGCTGGGCGCCTGCGGCTTGATCGCCTTGTGTCTGGCCATCGCGCTGGCCTGGCCCAGCCTGCCGGATCTGCACGCGATGACGGACTACCGGCCGCGCATTCCGCTGCGCGTCTATACCTCGGACAATGTGCTGATCGGCGAGTTCGGCGAAGAACACCGCAACGTGCTGCGCTTCGACGAAATCCCCGACGTGATGAAGCACGCGGTGCTGGCGGCGGAAGACGACCGCTTCTACCAGCACGGCGGCGTGGACTGGACGGGCGTGCTGCGCGCGATGCTGACCAACGCGCTCAGCCTGTCGAAGTCGCAGGGCGCCAGCACGATCACCATGCAGGTGGCGCGCAACTTCTACCTGTCGTCCGAAAAGACCTACACGCGCAAGCTGTACGAACTGCTGCTGACCTTCAAGATCGAATCCGCGCTCACCAAGGACCAGATCCTGGAGCTGTACATGAACCAGATCTATCTGGGTCATCGCGCCTATGGTTTCTCGGCGGCGGCGCGCACCTATTTCGGCAAGCCGCTGGCCGACGTCACGGCGGCGGAAGCGGCCGTCCTGGCCGGCATACCGAAGGCGCCTTCGCGCTACAACCCCATCACCAATCTGCAGCGCGCGGAAATCCGCCAGCACTACGTGCTGGGCCGCATGCGCGCGCTGAACTACCTGGACGACGCGCAGTACCAGGCCGCCCTGGCGCAGCCGCTGACCATCCGCGGCATGGCGGACGCCGGCAGCAACGCCTTCCGCGTGCATGGCGAATACCCGGCCGAACTGGCGCGCCAGCTGATGTACGGCATCTTTGGCGACGAAACGTATTCGCGCGGCCTGAACGTCTACACCACCATCAATTCCAAGGACCAGGAAGCGGCCTACCAGGCGGTGCGCGCCAGCATCCTGGACTACACGCGCCGCGCCCGCTATCCCGGGCCCGAGGACCAGATCGACCTGCCCGACGATATCGAGAAGGATCCCCAGGCCCTGGACGACCTGATCGACGGCCTGCAGGACAAATACCCCGACAGCGGCGATCTGTACCTGGGCGTGGTGCTTGCGGCCAGCCCGACCTCCATCACCGTGGCACGCGGGTCGCATGACATCATCACCATCGACGACAAGAAAGCGCTGGCCATCGTCGCCCGCGCCCTGAACCCCAAGGCCAAGGACGACGAACGCCTGCGCCGCGGCTCAGTGGTGTACGTGCACAAGAACGGCGACAGCTGGGAAGTGCTGAACATGCCGGCGCTGCAAGGTGCGCTGGTGTCGGAAGTCCCCGGCGACGGCGCCATCCGCGCCATGATCGGCGGTTTCGATTTCTACCACGGCAGTTTCAACCGCGCGGTGCAGGCGTGGCGGCAGCCGGGCTCCAACATCAAGCCCTTCATCTATTCCGCGGCGCTGGAACGCGGCCTGACGCCCGCCACCCAGATATCGGACATGCCGTTCTCGCTGACCGCGGAACAGACCGGGTCCAAGGCCTGGGCGCCGAAGAACGACGGCAACGCCTACGAGCCCATGATCACGCTGCGGCAGGCGCTGTACAAGTCCAAGAACATGGTGTCCATCCGTATCCTGCAGGCCATTACGCCGGCATACGGGCAGGAATTCCTGACGCGCTTCGGCTTCGAGAAAAACCGCTGGCCGGCCGTGCTGCCCATCGCGCTGGGCGCGGGCTCGGCCACGCCGCTGCAGGTGGCCAACGCCTATTCGGTCTGGGCCAATGGCGGCTATCGCGTCACGCCCTTCCTCATCGACAAGGTCACCGACAGCAGCGGCAAGGTGCTCATGCAGTCGCAGCCGCAGCAGGCTGGCGACGAAGCCGACCGCGTGGTGGACCCGCGCGTGGCGTGGATCATGGACGACATGCTGCGCGGCGTGGCCACCTACGGCACCGCCGCGCGCGCGCGCCAGGTCCTCAAGCGCGACGACGTCGCGGGCAAGACCGGCACCACCAACGATTCGGTGGACGTATGGTTTTCCGGCTATACGCCGGCGCTGACCACCACTGTCTGGATGGGCTTCGACCAGCCTAAATCGCTGGGCAACAACGAGTTCGGCGCAGGGCTTACCCTGTCGGCCTGGCTGCAGTACATGCAGACGGCGCTCAAGGGCATCCCGGTCGCGCCCAAGCGGCCGATGCCGCCCGACATCGTGACCGTCAACGGCGAATACTATCTGTCGGAATTCCCGCCTGGGCAGGCGGTTGCGTCCCTGGACCTGCCCACGGACGATCCCCTGGGCGATTTCCTGAATCGCGGCAGTACGGGCGGCGTGCCCATGATGAACAACGCGCCGCCGCCGGGCAACCCGCCGCCGGGACCGGCGCCGTCCAACCCGGCCTTCCCGCCCATCCCTGTCCCGCAGGCGGACGAAGGCCGCCCGCCGCGCCCGGCGCCCGCCATCGGGACGGCGCCCCCGCGCGCACTGCCCGCCGTTCCGTCCATCCCGGTGCCCCGTGCCGACGCGCCCCAACCCGCCACGGCGATGGCCGTGCATCCGTGATCCGCGCGGTGCGCGGTGCCCCAGGCCCTGTTAACCGAAGGGCATGCCGTGCACCGCGCCGCGCGGCGTCGTGCGCAAGCTGGCCAGGTCCAGCAAGGTGAAATACCCGCCGGCCATCCAGCCGCCCGTATCGATGTGGTAGACGTTGCCCAGGATCGTGGGTGCCATCAGCGGCGTATGACCCACGACCACCGCGCGCACGCCCCGCACGCCTGACGCATCGCCACGCGACAGCCGCTCGCGCGACCACTGGCAGATGGCGCGCGCCCGCTTGAACCGGTCGCGCAGATAGCGTTCCAGCTTGTCCCAATCGCGCACCGGGCAGTCCGCGTGCACGATGCCGACGACGCCGCCTTCGGTTTCGACTTCGATCACCAACGGCATCCGCGCGTAGGCTTCCGCATGCGTGCGCTGGTCTTCCGGCGACATCTCCAGAAACCAGCCTCCGCCGTTGACGCGCCAGTTCTCCGTATCGACCAGTCCGGTGCGCACATAGCGCACGGCATAGTCCTCATGATTGCCCTGCACGGCGTGAAACCAGGGCTGCGCCAGCCAACGCGGCGCCTCGCGGCATTCCGGCCCGCGATCGGTCAGGTCGCCCACCGAAAACAGGCGGTCGCGTTCCGGGTCGAAGCGCACGGCGTCTAGCGCCGCGCGCAGGCGTGAAAAATGGCCGTGGATATCCCCGACGGCCCAGTCCCGGCCTACGGTATTCCTTGCGTAACGCTCGACATCGATAGGCATGACGATATTCCGTACTGCGAAATGCCATGGTCTTTCCCGCATCCCGACACGGCGATCCGGACGGTGGAGCATTCCGACACAGCAATCTTACCGGGTACGTGTAAAGTGGTCGCCACACGCGCAGTTCCCTTACAGGAGACCCGATATGAAGCCACGCGTCGCAATCGTCGCGCCCGGCGCCATGGGCAGCGCCATCGGCCATCGGCTGAACGAACACGGATTCCACGTGCTGACGTCCCTGATCGGCCGCAGCGATGCCAGCGTGCAGCGCGCACGACGATGCGGCATGCATCATCGTCCCGATGGGGAATTGGCGCACGCGGACATCTTCCTGTCCATCGTCCCGCCGGCCGAGGCCATCGGTCTGGCCCGGCGTTTCGCCCCCCTGTTCAAGGAGCACGGCCGCGCGCCGGTCTACGTTGACTGCAACGCCGTCAATCCGCGTACCGCGGAAGAGATCGCGCACATCGTCCTGGACAGCGGTGCGGCCTTTGTCGACGGCGGCATCATCGGCGGCCCGCCGCGTCCGGCGACGCCCGGCCCTGCCCTGTATTGTTCGGGCCCGGCCGCGGCGGCCGTCACCGCGCTGCGCGAGGGCAGCTTGCGCGTCCGCGTGCTGTCGGAAGAACTCAGTGCCGCGTCCGCGCTGAAGATGTCCTATGCCGGCATTACCAAAGGACTGGTGGCGCTGGCATCGACGATGATGCTGGGCGCATCGCGCAACGGCACCGCGCAGGCGCTGTACGAAGAACTGGCTGAAAGCCAGCCGCATCTGCTGAAGCATTTCTCGCGCACCGTGCCGGACATGTTCGGCAAGGCCTATCGCTGGGTGGCCGAAATGGAAGAAATCGCCGCATTCCTGGCACCCGACGAATGCGGCCAGCGCTTCTTCGAAAGCGCCGCGCGCCTGTACGAAAGGCTGGCCCGCGACGATGGCGCGGGCCGTGCGGATATCGACGCCCTCAGCGCCTTTCTTGCGCAGGAATCCCGCCCGTCGCCGGCTCAGGCGCCCCGCGTATCCACATGACGGTGCAAGGCGGCCGCCCATTGCAGCAAGGCCGCGTCGGTATCCGGGCGGCCTATCCACTGCACGCCCACGGGCAAGCCCAGTTCGCCGGCGGCGGTGGGCAGATGGAGACAGGGCCAGCCCAGCAGCGACCATATCCGGTTGAAAACCGATGAGCCCGTGCTGGCCAGGCCCGCCGGCGCCTCGCCCGGCGCGCTGGGCGCAACGATGAAGTCCACGTCGGCCAGTTCGGCCAGCCAGCGCGATGCCAGCCGCGCACGCAGGTGCTGCTGGCCGACGTAGGTATCGTGGTCGATGGCCAGGCCCGCGCGTACCGCCTCGCGCATCGTCTCGCTGACCCGCTGCGCGCGCGTCCGCACGATGGGCAGCATGCCGCGCGCCATCTCGTAGCGCATGACCTTGGCATGCACGTCGAGCAGCACGCGCATGTCCGCATCCAGGTCCGGACGCACGATCGTGGCGCCATGGGCTTCCAGGCCGGAGATACAGTCGTGCAGCGCCGCCTGCGCGGCCGGGCTCAGCCTGCCCAGCGTCTCGCAGCCGAGCAGCGCCACCCTGGGGCCGCGGCCCGCCACCGCGGCCGGCTGGGCGCCCGGCATCAATACCGAGGCGACGGCGATCGTTTCCGCGACGGTCCGCGTGAACCACCCTATCGTATCGAGCGACTCGCAAAGGACCTGCATGCCGGCGCGATGCACGCGTCCGAACGTGGGCTTGTAGCCCACCACTCCGCAGAAGGCGGCGGGACGGATGACGGATCCCCCGGTCTGGGTGCCCAGGGCCATGTCCACCATGCCCGCGCCAACCGCCGCGGCGGATCCGCTGGAGGAGCCCCCCGGCGTATGCGCGGGCCGGTGCGGATTGCGCGTGGCCCCGGGCACGGTGGAGGCGAATTCGGCGGTCACCGTCTTGCCGACGGGAACCGCGCCCGCGTCGCGCAGCTGCGCGACGCAGGCCGCATCGAATACCTTCAGGTCGCCTTCCATCGCCTGCGCGCCGCAGCGGGTCGGCATGCCGGCGACATCGATGATGTCCTTGACGCCGAAGGGCATGCCCCGCAGCACGCCGCCGTTGCCGGCACGGTCGCCGTGGCCATCGCCATCGCGTGCCAACGACGCGGGGTCGACATGCCACACAAAGGCCTGTATCTCGCCATCCCGCGCGGCGATGGCCTGCAAGGCCTGGCGGGCACGGCGCGGGTCGATCCGGTTATCCGGGTTGGACGCGTTGGACATCGGCGTGGCGCCCTAGCCGAAATTGGCCGCGCGATGCGGCACGTAGGCTTCTTCCAGGCGGCGCACTTCATCCGGTGACAGTTTCAGGTCCAGCGCCGCCACGGCGTCCACCAGGTGCTGCGGCCGGGACGCCCCGATGATGGGCGCGGTCACCATGGGCCGCTGCAACAGCCAGGCCAGCGCGACCTGCGCGCGCGGCACGCCGCGCCCGGCGGCCACTTCGCCCACCGCCTGGACCACGCGCCGATCGGCGTCCTGCGTATCGCCATACAGGCGGGCCATCGTCTTGTCGCTTTCCGTGCGCGAGGTGCCCTCCTGCCAGTCGCGCGTCAGCAGGCCGCGCGCCATCGGACTCCAGGGCACCACGCCGATGCCCTCGGCCGCGCACAGGCGCAGCATCTCGTTTTCTTCTTCGCGGTACAGCAGGTTGTAGTGGTTCTGCATGCTGGCGAAGCGCGTCCAGCCATGCAGGTCGGCCGTGTACAAGGCCTTGGCGAACTGCCAGGCGTACATCGACGAGGCGCCGATATAGCGGGCCTTCCCGGCCTTGACGATGTCGTGCAGCGCCTGCAGCGTTTCCTCGATGGGCGTGTGGTCGTCCCAGCGATGGATCTGGTACAGGTCGACGTAATCCGTGCCCAGGCGGCGCAGGCTGTCGTCGATTTCCCGCATCAGGTTCTTGCGCGACAGGCCCCCGCCATTGGGCCCCTTGCGCATCGGGTAGTACACCTTGGTGGCGATGACCACATCGTCGCGGTCGGCGAATTCGCGCAAGGCGCGGCCGACGATCTCCTCGCTGGTGCCGTCGGAATAGCTGTTGGCCGTATCGAAGAAATTGATGCCGGCGTCCAGCGCCTGGCGGATCAGCGGGCGGGCCTCGGCCTCGTCCAGCGTCCATGGGTGCGTGCCGCGATCCGGCACACCGTAGGTCATGCACCCCAGGCACAGGCGCGACACCTGCAATCCCGTTTTGCCCAAACGCACGTATTCCATCGCATCGCTCCTATCACCGCACCGCCACGGGGTATACCTGTGCGGGCCGCAGGGTTATCCATCGTCCAGAACGAACCGCATCATAGTGCCGTTGGACGATAATGGCAGCTTCCCATCGCTGCCCCGCCGGCATTCCATGTCTTCCCCCTCTTCGTCCACGTCCGCGCGCCCTTCCCTGACGCCGCGCGGCAGCATTGCCACGCTGCGCGCGCTGGGCCCCTATCTTTGGCCCGCGGGTCGCAACGACCTCAAGTTTCGCGTCATCGCGGCCGTCGTGTGCCTGTTCGTGGCCAAGGCCGCCACGGTCTATATCCCCATCCTGTACAAATCCGCCATCGACGCGCTGAACCACGGCGCCGGCGGTGGTCCCGCCGCCCTGCCGGTGGGGCTGATCCTCGCCTATGGGGCGGCGCGCATCCTGTCGCTGCTGTTCTCCGAACTGCGCGACGCCATCTTCGCGCGCGTCGGCCAGCATGCCGTTCGTGAAGTCGGCCTGCAGGTCTTCCGCCATGTGCACGCGCTGGCCCTGCGCTTTCACCTGGGCCGCCATACCGGCGGCCTGACGCGGGCCATCGAACGCGGCACGCGCGGCATCCAGACCCTGCTGCAGTACCTGCTGTTCAACGTGCTGCCCACCCTGTTCGAGATCGCGCTGGTCTGCGTGCTGCTGTGGCGCATGTTCGACGTCTGGCTGGCGTTGGCGACGGCCGTGACCGTGGTGCTGTACCTGGCGTATACGCTGGCGATCACGGAGTGGCGCATCAAGTTCCGCCGCCGCATGAACGAAACCGATTCCGAGGCGAACACCAAGGCCGTCGAAAGCCTGCTCAACTATGAAACGGTCAAGTACTTCGGCAACGAGGAACACGAGGCACACCGCTACGACGTGTCGCTCAAGCAGTACCAGCGCGCGGCGGTGAGCAGCCAGGTCAGCCTGTCGCTGCTCAATATCGGCCAGGCCGTCATCATTTCGGTGGGCCTGACGCTGGTCATGTGGATGGCCGCGCGCGGCATCACGCGCGGACAGTACACGCTGGGCGACTTCGTGCTGGTCAATACCTATCTCCTGCAGCTCTACGATCCGCTCAGTTTCTTCGGCTTCATCTATCGCGAGGTCAAGCAGTCGCTGATCGACATGGAGCGCATGTTCGAACTGATGGGAGAAGACCGGGAGATCCAGGATCCACCCGGCGCGCCTGCCCTGCGCATCGCGGGCGGTCAGGTGGAATTCCGGGGCGTGACCTTCGGCTACGACGCCCGCCGCGCCATCCTGAAAGGCGTGGACTTCACCATCCCCGCGGGCAAGACGCTGGCGGTGGTGGGCCCGTCCGGCGCCGGCAAATCGACGCTGGCGCGCTTGCTGTTCCGCTTCTACGATGTCGGCGGCGGCGCCATCCTGATCGACGGCCAGGATATCCGCCAGGTCACCCAGGCCAGCGTGCGCGCCGCCATCGGCATCGTGCCGCAGGACACGGTGCTGTTCAACGACACCATCCGCTACAACATCGCCTATGGCCGTCCCGGCGCCAGCGATGCGGAGGTCGAAGCGGCCGCGCGCATGGCGCACGTGCATACGCTGGTGATGAACATGCCCGACGGCTACGACACCGTGGTCGGCGAGCGTGGCTTGAAGCTTTCCGGAGGGGAGAAGCAGCGCGTGGCCATTGCCCGCACCCTGCTCAAGCGGCCCGCCCTGTTCGTGTTCGACGAAGCCACGAGCGCGCTGGACACCCACACGGAGCGCGAAATCCAGGCCAACCTGCGCGAGGTCAGCATCGGCCGCACCACGCTGATCATCGCGCACCGCTTGTCCACCATCGTCGACGCGGACGAAATCATCGTGCTGGGCGATGGCCGCGTGGTCGAACGCGGCACGCATGCCGCGCTGCTGGCGCGCGACGGCATCTACGCCGGCATGTGGCACCGGCAGCAGCGCAGCGCCGCGCGCGAAGCCGGCAAGCTGGAGGCGGACGCCGATACGGCCGATACGGAGCCAGCCGCCTGATCCGGCCGAACGGTCAGGGCAGGTCTTGCACCGTATCGATGTCGCGCAGCACACCGGGATCCGCGCACGGCAACTCGTACACGCCATGCCGCTTGAGCAGCGCGCGGGCGCCTTCGTCGCCGTCCAGCGCCGCCAGCTCGGGCAACAAGTCCCACGCGAAAGCCACCGGGTGGCCCCGGCGTCCGTCGTGGACCGGTGCCGCGATGCGCCGCGTGCGCGCGGCCTCCTGCACGGCCCGCAAGGTTTCCTGCGTGACCCACGGCATATCGGCCAGCGCCACCAGGCAGCCGCGCGGCGGCGGCATCGCCACGCCGCCGGGCGTCCATCGCGCGCCATCCCATGCGCGCATTACTTCGCGCGCGGCACACGCGAGGCTGGCGCCCATGCCGCGCGCCGCATCGGCCGTCTCCAGCAACACGCAGCCGGACGACTCCAGCACCTGCCGCAACACCGGCGTGCCGGCGCGCACCACCGCGATCACCGCGGGCAAGGCCTGCCGAAGCGCGCCGGCGGAGGCCTGCGCCACGGTACGCCCATCGGGCAATACGGACAGTAATTTGTCAGCCTCGGCATGCCCCGCCGACGCGCGAAACCGCTCGCCGCGCCCCGCCGCCAACAAAATTCCCACAAACCCGTTTCCCAAGCGCTCGATCGGTACTATGCTCATCCGCGCAGTGTACTCATCCAGTCGTTCATCTGCCTGCGCCACGCAGGCCGCCTATCCCGTGAGGTCCATCATCCATGGCAACACTGACGATCAACGGTAAACAGCATAGCGTCGATGTCCCCGACGACACACCCATACTCTGGACCTTGCGCGACGTCGTGGGGCTGACCGGCACCAAGTTCGGCTGCGGCATGGCGCTGTGCGGCGCCTGTACGGTGCATCTGGACGGCGAGCCCATCCGGTCCTGTGTCACACCGGTGTCCTCGGCCATCGGCAAGCAGATCACCACCATCGAAGGCATGGCCGCCGACGCCGTCGGCAAGAAGGTCCAGGACGCCTGGGTCGCCATCGGCGTGCCGCAATGCGGCTATTGCCAGGCGGGGCAGATCATGTCCGCCACGGCCCTGTTGAAGGCCACGCCCGCGCCCAGCGATGCGGACATCGACAGCGCGATGAGCGGCAACATCTGCCGCTGCGGCACGTACACCCGCATCCGGGCCGCCATCAAGCAGGCGGCCGGCGGAACGGCCCCGGCGCCCGCCCACGCATCCGCGCCGGCCGCCGAAAGCCAGGCGCTGGCCATGGCGGACCAGGATCACGACAAGGGGAGGACCGTCCAATGAGCGCGCATCCCCGCACCGCCGTGCCGCCGTCATCCCTCCTGTCGCCGGGCCGCCGCGCCCTGCTGAAAGCCGCGGGCGCCGCCGCCGGCCTGGCGCTGATAGGCGGCCCGTCGGGCGACGTACTGGCAGCCGATACCCGCAAATACGGCGTCGACGGTTTTCCCGGCGGCGCCGTCGACGATCCCACCGTCTTTGTCCACATCGGCACCGACGGCATCGTCACCATCATGGCGCTGCGCCCCGAGATGGGCCAGGGCGTGCGTACCGGCCTGCCCGTCGTCATCGCCGACGAGATGGAGGCGGACTGGAACCACGTCCGCGTCGTGCAGGCCCCCGGCGACCAAGGCAAATACGGCAACCAGAACACCGACGGCTCGCGCAGCACGCGCCACTTCTTCGCCCCGATGCGGCGCGTCGGCGCGGCCGCGCGCGGCATGCTGGAAGCCGCCGCGGCCAGTACGTGGAAGGTGCCGGTGCAAGAGGTCCAGGCCCACAACCACCAGGTCGTGCATGCGAAGACCGGCCGCAAGCTGGGCTATGGCGAGCTGGCGCAGGCCGCCGCCGGCATGCCCGTGCCCAAGGGTGACGCGGTACGCCTGAAATCGCCGGCGCAGTTCCGCTATATCGGCAAGCCCGAGGTGCGCAATATCGATGGACGCGATATCGCCACGGGGAACACGCACTACGGCATCGACACGCGGCTGGATGGCATGGTGTACGCCGTCATCGCGCGCCCCGGCGTGCTGGGCGGCAAGGTCCGGCACTACAGCGCCGACGCCGCGCTGAAGGTGCCCGGCGTCATCAAGGTGGTGGAGATCGCCCCGACGCCGCTGCCCGCGCAGTTCCACCCCCTGGGCGGCATCGCCGTCATCGCCTCCAACACCTGGGCCGCGATCAAGGGCCGTGCAGCCTTGCAGATCGAATGGGACGACGGCCCCAACGGCAGCTACGATTCCGAAGCCTACAAAGCCCACCTGCGCGACCTGGTGCAAAAGCCCGGCAAGGTGGCGCGCAACGACGGCGATGCCATGGCGGCCCTGGCCTCCGCGCCCAGGCGCGTGCAGGCCGAGTACTACCTGCCCCATCTCGCGCACGCCACCATGGAGCCCCCCGCCGCGGTGGCCCGCATCCAGGACGGCAAGTGCGAGGTCTGGGCCTGCGTGCAGGCCCCACAGGCGACCGCCGACATCGTCGCCCAGCACCTGAAGATCAAGCCCGAAGACGTCAAGGTGAACATCACCCTGCTGGGCGGCGGCTTCGGCCGCAAATCCAAGCCGGACTTCGCGGCCGAAGCCGCGCTGCTGTCGCAGGCCATGGACGGCAAGCCCGTCAAGGTCACCTGGACGCGCGAGGACGACCTGCGCAACGATTATTTCCACACGGTCTCGTACGAGCACCTGGAAGGCGGCCTGGATGCCAGCGGCAAGGTCGTGGCCTGGCTGCATCGCAGCGCCGCGCCCCCGATCGCATCCACCTTCTCGTTGCAGGCCAAGGGCGAACAACCGTCGGAACTGAATATGTCCGCCGTCAACCAGCCCTTCGATATCCGCAACATGCGGGTCGAGGCGCCGGAAACCGAGGCGCACACGCGTATCGGCTGGTTCCGCTCCGTGTCCAACATTCCCCACGCCTACGCCGTGCAGTCCTTCATCGCCGAAATGGCGCACGAAGCCGGACGCGACCACCGCGACTTCCTGCTGGAGCTGATCGGCCCGCCGCGCAAGGTATCGCCGCGCGCGCTCTCCGACGACACCAACTACGGCGAATCGCCCGACCGCTATCCCGTGGACACCGGCCGCATCCGCCGGGTCATCGAACTGGCCACGCGCGAAGCAGGCTGGGGCAGCCGCAAGCTGCCACCCGGCCATGGGCTGGGACTGGCCTACGCATACAGCTTCGTTACCTACGTCGCCATGGTGGTGGAAGTGGCCGTGGGCAAGGATGGCCAGCTCAGCGTCAAGCGCGTGGACATCGCCGGCGATTGCGGCCCGCAAGTCCAGCCGGACCGCATCCGCGCGCAAGCGGAAGGCGCATGCATCATGGGCTTGAGCCTGGCCACGCAGGGCGCGATCACGTTCAAGAACGGCCAGACGGAGCAGACCAACTTCCACCAGTACCAGGTGGCGCGCATGCCGGAGACCAACATCGACATCCGCGTCCATCTGGTCCCGCATGGCTATGACGTGCCGCTGGGCGGTGTCGGGGAACCTTTCCTGCCGCCGTTCGCTCCGGCCTTGTGCAATGCCATTTTTGCCGCCACCGGCACGCGCATCCGCACGCTGCCGATCGGCGACCAGTTGCGCGCCACCTGAACGGCGCGCGGCGGGAGCGGGCCTGACGGCGCCGCTCCCGGGCGCGGCCGGTGGTGCGCTGACGGTCCCACGGCCTCCGCCGGCGCGCGCCGCTTATTCCGGCAAGTGATCCGGAATGCCGTTCTCGTCCACGGCCTTCACGGTCGCCAAGGCGTTGCGCGCGGCGGACATGGCCTCCACGCCGCTGCGGAAACGGCGCGACAAATAGATCTCGAAGGTCTGGGCTTCGCCCTCTTCTCCTTCCCTGCGCGTTTCCATGAAGGCCCGGGCAGGTTCGCGTCCCTGCGGCGGGATGGAGTACGCGTACACGCTATAACCGTTGATCAACCTGGGAGTCACCGCTGCGCTCCTTGTAGGGGAGCCGGCTGGCGCCGGCGATGGCGCGCAGCATCGCAGAATTTTATATATTTCGCAAGAATTGAGAATAAATAGAAACATAGAGGGACGCATGCGCGTCCCGGGTGGTGCGTGCCGGAAGTCCGTGTCCAGTCTCCGCCTTCGACCTAGCGCCCGCGGCGGGCGATCGTCCCTTCAGTCCCGGACATCGCACCCGGGACGACGCCACCCGGCAAGGCCGCATAGCAGGCCGCCAGGTGATAGGGCGTGGTGGACGGCATATCGGCGCGGGCCACCTGGCCTTGCGCATCCAGGCACTCGTACCAACCGCCCGCATGCAGGAAGCGATCGCGGAAGTGGCCCAATTGCCTCGCCAGGCGGCGCAGGGACGCTTCGTCGCCGCGCAGGGCCAGGCAGCGCGCGTACTCCGTCTGCGCCCAGATCCGTTGCGTGGCGTCGAGCACCGCGCCCTGCAGGTCCAGGCTGGCGCAGACGCCTTCCACGCCCGGCGCCACGCCATGCCGCTGTGCGTAATCCACGGCGTGCACCACCGACGTCGCCAGCGGGGTGTCCTGGAAGACATCCAGGCCGCCGCGCACCAGCGCATACCATTCGAACTGGTGTCCGGGCTCGATGCGGTTGGCCGGCTCGCGCGTCGGCAGTTCGCATATGCACTGGGTAGCCGTATCCGTGAAATGCAGCGACATGCCGTCCGCGATGCGTCGCAGCGCGTCCTCGTACCAGGCCGCATCGCTCGCCGCGCGAGCAGCCAGGTAGGCCTCCGTCAGGTGCATGATGGGGTTTTGCAACGGGCCCTGCCGGGGCGTCGAGCCATCGTCATCCAACTGCGCCACATACAGGCCGCCACCCCGGCCGAAGCGCGCTTCGATCAGCGCCGCCGTATCGCCCATGGCCTGCAGCGCGCGTACATCGTGGGATCGCCGGTAATACGCCGCACAGGCAAACACCACGAAGGCATAGGTGTACAGGTCGTGATGCGTCTCCAACAGCGCCGCATCCGGCCCGATGCTGTAGACCCAGCCGCCGGCCGGATGCCGGAAGCGCCGCAGCAGGGACTCGAACAGGCGCTGCGCATGCGCGGACGAATCCGGCGCGTCGCTCACGGAGAAGACGAACAGCTGTCGCGCGCAGGCCATGGTGCGGTAGCGCTGCGGCGGCAAGGGCCGCCCATCCGCGCTGGCCAGGGATTCGTATGGCAGCGCGAGCGCGGCGTTGAAGCCCTGCGTCAGCCACAGGGGCAGCACGACCTCGTCGTAGTGCGCCCGCAGCCGCGCCACGATGGCCGCCAGGTCGGCGTCATCGGCCCCGTTTCGCGCGGCCGTCATGATGCGGAATACGGCCCGGTCGATCCCATGTGCAGCGCCAGCCGGCCCTTGTCCGTGACGACGGGTGTCCCGGATGCATCGAGTTCGATGCAGCGCAGGATCACCAGCGCGTCGATGAAGCGCTGGGGAACGGGTTCTGCCGTGTCCGCCTTGCCGTCGGCGATAACCCCCAGCCAGTAGGCCAGCTCGCCCTGTTTGAATTGATGCAACGCCATGCGGCTGCCCTCCCTGCCGCCATGCCGGCGGAATGCCCTATTATCGTCCATCTCCTTCCACCCCCCTCATCAAGACCAGGCATGGACATCCTCACCAATACGTTCAAGCAGGCGCTGCGCGCGGGCAAGCCGCAGATCGCATTGTGGGCGGCGCTGGCGCATCCCTATGCCGCGGAAATCTGCGCCGGCGCCGGTTTCGACTGCCTGGTCATCGACGGCGAACATGCCCCCAACGAACTCCAGAGCACGCTCGCGCAATTGCAATCCGTGGCCGCCTATCCGGTCGCGCCTATCGTGCGGCCGCCATGGAACGATTTCGTGCGCATCAAGCAGATCCTGGACATCGGCGCGCAGAACCTGCTGATTCCGATGATCCAGTCAGCCGATGAAGCCGCGGCGGCCATCGCGGCCGTCCGTTATCCCCCGGCCGGCATCCGCGGCGTGGGCAGCATGCTGGCCCGCTCCTCGCGCTGGAACCGCATCCCCAACTACCTCGCACGCGCCAATGACGAAATGTGCGTGCTGCTGCAGATCGAAACGCCGGCCGGCCTGGCGCAACTCGATGCGATCCTTGAAGTCGACGGCGTGGACGGCGTGTTCATCGGACCGGCGGACTTGTCCGCCAACATGGGCCACCTGGACAACCCGGGCCATCCCGATGTGACGGCCGCCATCGACGATGCCATCCGCCGCATCGTGGCATCGGGCAAATCGGCCGGCATCCTGCACACCGACCCGGACCGCGCCAGGCACTACCTGGCGCTGGGCGCGACCTTCGTCGCGGTGGGGATCGATGCCACGCTGCTGGCCCGCGCCGCCGAATCGCTGGCCGC
Organism: Bordetella sp. H567; assembly: GCF_001704295.1. NCBI lineage: Bacteria > Pseudomonadati > Pseudomonadota > Betaproteobacteria > Burkholderiales > Alcaligenaceae > Bordetella > Bordetella sp. H567. Next base: position 2,066,491 of record NZ_CP012334.1, on the reverse strand, counting down.
CCGCTTCGAACGCGGCCCGCGGCACGCGCCCGCGCAGCACGGTCCGTACTGAATGCATAAAATAGCGCCCACACGCCGCATCGGAGGATTCATGCGTTTTCGTATTTCCCCTTGGGGATCAACCGGCCGAGGCAGTCGGCGCGGCATGGGAGCCGCCCTTCTCCTGAGCTCTCTGGCCGCGCTGGCGGCATGTACCGCCGCCACCGGGCCGATCATCCCCACGGGACAGCCGGGCCAATACACCTTGACCAGCCGCTCCGGCGGGCTGACGACATCATGGGTGCAGCTCAAGAGCCAGGCGCTGGATCGGGCGAAGGACTATTGCGTATCGCAGGGATTGAAGATGACCCACCCCGACGTCTCGTCCAATCACGCAACGGGATTGATGCGGCCGGAAACCTACGTCACCTTCAATTGCGAGCCCATCCCGCAGCCGAAAAAGGCCGAAGAAGACGGCAAGGGCGACCGGGCGCCGGCGCGCTAGAAGTTCTCATCGATCCATTCGCGCGCCCATTGCTCCGCGCCTTCGCGCGCCAGGCTTTCCGTCCGTATGCATGCCCCGGGGTACGGCGGGAAGGCAAAGCCGTTCACCGGGTGGCCGCCCTCGAGCATGGAAATGAAGATGCGCGTCTGATAGAGCCCGTCCTTCAGCGCTTCCACCCCGCATTCGATGATGAAGTTTTTGTACTGGATCATGGGCTCGCTCCGAACATGCCAGGGGGCAAGCGGCATGGCGCCGGAACCGCGTGCGGCTCGCGCGGGAAGCGCTTCCCCGCAACCCATGCCACAAACACCGGCGTCCACCCCGCCCATACGCCGGTCCCATCTGAAACTGAATACGCTAAATGCGCGCCCCGTACTATCGCACTGCATGAGGACCTTCGCCAAGCGCGGTATCGCTTGCAAATGCAAGCAAGCTTGACGGATAGGACGAGGGCCACGGATGGGCCGCGATCCGGTGGGGCCGGGCCGGGGACGGTGTCCTTTTGCCTAGACGCGCGCCCCAAGCCCGCGACGTGGCGCCGTCACTGCGCAAAAGCCGGAGTACGCGGGGAGCAAGCCGCATGGTGCGGCAGGACGGCAGGGCCGGCGGCCCTCCACCTTACGTATGCGACCGTAAGTTTGAGTACCGACCTGCTTTAGTCCCCACCCGCGTCATGCGCTCGAATGGCGCACGCCTGGGGTGCCACCGCCGCCCTTCCCCCTTCGGGCCGGGGCGCAGTCACGGCGCGTAGACCGTATGCACCGCTACGAGCCGCCGCGATAGGCCTTAATCCTTGCCGAGTTCGTGGCCTATCACGCCACCGACCGCCGCGCCGCCGACCGTACCGCCGTGCTGTGCGTGGTCTCATGGCCGATCACGCCGCCGCCCGCGCGCCGCCTACGGTGCAGCCACTCATCAGGGGAATGCCGCCGGCATCCAGGCACGCTGCATGCTCGCGTATCGACGTTGACGCGGTTCTGCCCTGCCGCATCGGCGTAACTGCACTCGCAGACTCACCAACGCCGGTGCCCATGCATCGCCCTTTCGGATTAATGTTTTCACTTGACGCGTAAATCCAACATGCGGGACACTTTCGCGCGAACCGTCACGGGTGCGACGGCAGGAACGGAGGAATTGGTGGTGCAGCATCTCGCACGCATGGCGAGTGGTATCGACGGACTCGACCGCATATTGAACGGCGGATTTGTCGAAGGCGCTTCCTATATCATCCAGGGCCGCCCGGGGGCGGGTAAAACCATTCTCTCCAACCAGATCGCATTCGCGCATGCCGCCAACGGCGGCAAAGTGCTGTATGTGACCTTGCTGGCGGAAAGCCATGAACGGCTGTTCCACGCGATGTCCACACTGGACTTCTTCAAAAAGGAAAAGCTGGGACAGGAGATCGCCTACGTCAGCGTCTTCCATGCCTTGCGCGAAGAAGGACTGGGCGCGGTGGTCAAACTGCTGCGGCAGGAAACCAAGCGGCACAACGCCACCCTGCTGGTCTTCGACGGCCTGCTCAACGCCCGCGAACGCGCCGAAACCGACCTGGACGTCAAGACCTTCGTGGCCGAAGTCCAGGGGCAGGCGGGCTTCGTCGGATGCACGGTGCTGTTCCTGACCAGCACGCGGCTGGACGACAGCAGCCCCGAGCACACCATGGTCGACGGGGTCATAGACCTGAGCGACGAAATCTTCGGCGTTCGTACCGTCCGCCAGTTGCAGGTCCGCAAATCGCGCGGCAGCGCCGCGGTCGGCGGCTTGCACCAATACGAGATCACGCAAGCGGGGGTCACCATCTATCCCCGGCTGGAAGCCGTCTCCTGGCCCCAGGTGCCCCCATCGCCCGCGATACTGGCGCAACGCGTCACCAGCGGGAACGAAGGCGTCGACGCGTTGATCGGCGGCGGCCTGCCACGGGGTTCCGTCACGCTGCTGGCGGGGCCCACCGGGACGGGCAAGACGACGCTTGGCCTGCATTTCCTTAGCGGCGGCGGGCCGGAAGAGCCCGCCTTGCACTTCGGTTTTTTCGAAACCTCCACGCTATTGCAGCGCAAGGCGACCACGCTCAATATCACCTTGCCGCTGGACCACCTGAACGTGCTCTGGACGCCCATGGCGGAAAACCTGCTGGACAAGCTCGGACACGAGCTGCTGGATCAGGTCTGCCACCACGGCGTGACCCGACTCTTCGTGGACGGCATCGGCGGGTTCGAACGCGCCGCCACGCACCGCCCCAGATTGGTGGAATTCTTCACCACGCTCACGAATCGCCTACGCGCCATCGGCGTGACCTCCATCTTTACCTGGGAGATGCGCGAGATCATCGACGAAAGCGTGGTCGCCCCGACGGACCAGCTGTCCGCCATGTTCGATAACGTCATCCTGCTGCGGCAAATCGTGCAGGATCATGACCTCAAGCGCACGATCACCATCCAGAAAATGCGCGACAGCGCGTTTGTGGCCAATACGCGCCTTCTGGAAATCACCAGCAAAGGGCTCCGTGTCGGCCCCAAGTTGGGAGCGCCCGCCGAGACGAATCCGTCGGCGGAAAATCTTGGCGGATCCTGACGATGACGGGTAAAGCGTCGGGAGGCCCCTCGCCATGGCGTTGATCCTCGTCGCCGACGACGAGATTCTGCTTGCCGAGATGCTGGCCGATCTCCTGGAGGACGCCGGGCACGAGGTGCTCACGGTCCCCCATGGCAAGGCCGCGCTCGAGGTCATGCAAAGCCGGCGTCCAGACCTCGTCATCACCGACTTCATGATGCCGCTGATGACGGGACTGGAACTGGCCGAGGCCATACGCTCGGACGGCGACATGCGCGAACTGCCGGTCATCCTCGTCACCGGCGCGCAAGGCCTGCTCGCACGCCAGAGCCCCAGCCTGTTCAGCGTCGTGGTGGACAAGCCCTTCGACCCCCGGCTGCTGCTCGCCGAGGTGGCCCGCCTGCTGCCCAAGCATTGAGTATTGGCGGGCGGGCTGGGCGTTGAATTTTCCACGCGATACCGGCTCCGTTTGCATCGATATCGACACAAAGCAGGATTATCCCTAAAGGGTGAGCAAGACTGTTTCACCTATACTGCGCCGGCCGCCCATTTGTTTCGTCTCGCGCATCGCGACAGAGCGAGGCGGCGGCAAGTCCTCATCCGACTCGGCGCGCCGCCCTTACCGCGCCTGATCTGGATGGCAACAACGCTGACGCCCCGGCTATCCGCCGCACGGCGTCACGGTTCTGGAGGCAGGCGCGAACACGCGCCGCTGCCTGGGAGAGGAGATGCAAGTCGATGAATAGCTTCCTGTCGAAGAAAGCCGCGCTGGGCCTCGCTACCGCGGGCATGGCAGCCGCTACCGCGCACGCCGCCGAAACCAATGTCCAGCTGTACGGCATCGCCGATGTCAGCGTCCGCTACCTGAGTACCGGCGCGGGCTACCAGCCAGACAATAGCCGCATCTCGATGGAAAACGGCGCCGTCACCAACAGCCGCTGGGGCTTGAAGGGCACGGAAGACCTGGGCAATGGCAATACCGCGTTTTTCCGCCTGGAAAGCGGCTTCAACGTGCAGGACGGCAAGCAGAGCGACCCGGGCCGCATGTTCAACCGGCAATCCTACGTCGGGCTGGACGGCGGCGACATCGGCGCCATTTCGCTGGGACGGCAGGACACGCCGCTGTTCACGATCCTGGGCGACACATTCGATCCGCTCACCGTGGGCAACTACGAGCAGAACTCCTGGTTGCCCGTAGCCATGTCCCGCGCGCGCAGCTCCGATTCCGTGCGCTACCGCAATAACAAGCTGGGCGGCTTCGACTTGATCCTGTCGTATGCCTTCGGCGACTCGTTCGAAGACCACAAGCTGGGCCAGCAATATGGCGGCACGCTCACCTACACCACGGGACCGCTCACCGTGGGCGGCGGCTACCAGTTCACCCGCGCGGATACCAACGCCGCCTATACGCAGCGCGTCTGGAACCTGAACGCCGCGTATCGCGTTTTCGACAATACCCGCCTCTTCGCCGGCTACTTCAACGGCCGCGACCAGACCGGTTTCGTGAATACCGTGATGGGCATCGCCGACGTGCCGGACAACGGCCTGCAGCGCAAGGACAACGGCTACTACGCCGGCGTGACCTGGCAGCCGATGGCCACGCCATGGACCTTCACCGGCGCGGCGTACTTCGATACCAGCAAGAACGTGATCCAGGAAGGCGACAAGGGCAAGCGCTATGCGTTGGTCGCCCTGGCCGAATACGCGCTGTCCAAGCGCACGCAGCTTTACGGCACCGTGGATTTCAACCACGTCTACGACGCGTCGACCGCAGAAATCGCCAGCGGCTCCAGTCAGCTTGGCGTGGCGACCGGTATCCGGCATATCTTCTGATCGGGCAAGGGCGCATACCGACCGCACGGTATATGCCCTTGCCGCGTGCCGATTTCCTGCACGCGACGCCGAAGTGGGCTTCATCCCCTTGGGCGTCTGCAGGCGCCTTTGCCCCGGCTTAGGCCGGCCTTGATCCCAGTGGCTGGACAGCCGGCCGCGCGCCGTGGGCCATCTGGTGCCGGAGGATTCCGCAACTTGAATGTCCACCAAAGGACAAAGGCTTAGATGATCGCTCATCTAAGCCTTTGTTTTTACTGGTCGGGACGGCGGGATTCGAACTCGCGACCCCTTGCACCCCATGCAAGTGCGCTACCAGGCTGCGCTACGCCCCGAAAGACCGAAAGTATATCAGATGTTATGAACGCGTGCGACGCTCAGTCCGCACCGCGCTTGGAAATGGAGGGGATGTCATCCCCGCGCTTGCCTTCCGTGCCATCTTCGTCCGTGCCTCGTTGGTTCGTGCTCGTGCCGTTCGCCGTCTCGCCACCCGTGCTCGCGCCACTGGCATGCCGACCCTTTGCACTGTGATCGTTCATGCTTGCACCCGCAGCGTCCTGCTTGATGCCGCCCAAAGCCTCGGCCAGTACGGACGACACGCCGCTCAGTTCCGTGCGCAGCGCCTGCATTTCCGCGCCGGTGAAACGCACGGCCGCGTCGTGGTCGTGGGGAGGCGCGTCGCGCGTATCGCCCAGGCGGTTGCGCGCGCCGCTAATGGTGAAGCCCTGCTCGTAAAGCAGCGAGCGGATGCGGCGTATCAGCAGCACTTCATGGTGCTGGTAATAGCGCCGGTTACCGCGCCGCTTGACCGGCTTCAATTGGGTGAATTCCTGCTCCCAGTACCGCAGCACATGCGGCTTGACGCCGCATAGTTCGCTGACTTCGCCTATGGTGAAGTAACGCTTGGCCGGGATCGGGGGCAGGACAACGGCAGGTTCTGGTCGAGTCATGGTGGGAACGTTAGCGGCATGGCCTGTGTGGCCCGGGACGCATCACGGCGGCGACGTGGCGCCTAGTCGGCCGCCGATGGCTCGGCGGGCGTCGCGGTGTTTTCGACGATGCTCTTTAACTTCTGGCTGGCGTGGAAGGTCACCACGCGGCGAGCCGCGATGGGGATGGTTTCCCCCGTCTTGGGATTGCGCCCAGGCCGGGGCGGCTTGTCACGCACCTGGAAATTGCCGAAACCAGACAGCTTGACGGAGTCTCCGCGCGCGAGCGCGTCGCGGATTTCCTCGAAGAAAGTGTCGACGATGTCCTTGGCCTCGCGCTTGTTCAAACCCACTCGTTCGAACAGAAGCTCCGCGAGTTCGGCCTTGGTCAATGTGCGTGGCTCGGAAAGCATGCTTTGTAATCCCCTCTTGTACCGCGCGCCTCAGGCGCGCTGGCGTGCGCCGTGGGCCTGGACCAGCCTGTCCCGCAGGCGTCCCAGGCAATCGGCAACCCGCGCCTCGTCCAGCGTTGCGTCAGTGTCCTGTAGCCAGAAGCGGAAAGCAAGGCTTTTTTCTTTAGCAGAATCATCGACTTGCGTCTTTTCTCGCCAGACGTCGAAGAGCTTTGCGTCCTGCACGATGGCCAGTTGAGGATCCTGCGCAATGGCCTGTGCGATGGTGTCCAGCATGGCCTGCGCGGGCAGCGCGGCATCCACCCACAGGGCCAGGTCGCGCACGACCACGGGCTGGCGCGACAACTCGCGCACCTGCGGCAGGCGGCCGTCCAGCACAGCCTCTACATCGACTTCGAACAGCACCGGGGCGTGGGCTAGCTCGGCCTTCTGCGCCCAGCGCGGATGCAGCTCGCCCAGCCAACCGATGGGCTTGCCGTCCAGCGAAATGCGGGCGCCGCGTCCGGGATGCAAGGCCGGATGCGTGGCGGCATCGAAACGCAGATCGCCGCCGCGCGCGCCGAACAGCGCCTGCACGTCCATCTTGACGTCGTAGAAGTCGACCTGGCGCGTCGGCGTGCCCCACTGTTCTTCCACATGCGGGCCCCAGGCCGCGCCGGCCAGCATCAAGGGCTGGCGCACGCCGGCCACGGACAGTTCGCCATCCTGCGTGGCCGCATCGCGGAAGAACACGCGGCCGAGCTCGAACACCCGCACTCGCGACTGTTTTCGATTGGCGTTGTGCACGATATTGGCCACCAGGCCGCCGAGCAGGCTGGAGCGCATCACCGCCAGTTGGCTGGCGATGGGATTCAGCAGCTTGATGGGATCGGCATTGCCCGCGTAGTCGCGTTCCCAATCGGCTTCGACGAAGCTGAAGTTGACGACTTCCTGGTAGTCCAGCGCGGCCATGTGGCGACGCACCGCGTGCGGGCTGCGCCGCGCCTCAGGGGGCACGCGCATCTTGGCCAGGGCCATGGGCGGCTGGTCGGGAATGCGTTCGAAGCCATGGATGCGCGCGATTTCTTCGATCAGGTCTTCTTCGATGAAGAGATCGAAGCGATACGACGGCGGCTCCACGACGACGATATCGTCCTGGATGGTGTGTGCCAGTCCCAGGCGCGTGAAGATGCCGGCCACTTCATCGCGCGGGATCTTGATCCCGAGCACGCGTTCGCAGCGCGACAGGCGCATGCGCACCAGCTCGCGCCGCGGCAGATTGACGATCTTGTCGTCGATGGGACCGCATTCGCCGCCGCAGATATCCAGGATCAAGCGGGTGATGATTTCCAGGTGCTCGGGAATGTTCTGGTAATCGACGCCGCGCTCGAAGCGATGGCTGGCCTCGGAGCTGAACTTGTAGCGCCGCGCGCGGCCCGCGATGGCCTCGGGCCACCAGAACGCGGCCTCGACATAGATATCGCGCGTGTCCAGCGTGACGGCGGTGGCATCGCCGCCCATGATGCCCGCCAGGCTTTCCACCGTATCGCCGGCGCTGATCACGCCGACGTCCTGGTCCAGGGCCACGGTCTGGCCGTTCAGCAGGGTCAGCGATTCGCCGGGCCTGGCCCAGCGCACCGCCAAGCCGCCGGATATCTTGTCCAGGTCAAAGACGTGGGTGGGCCGGCCCAGCTCGAGCATGACGTAGTTGGAAATATCCACCAAGGCCGATACCGAACGCTGTCCTGCACGCTCCAGGCGGGTTTTCATCCACGGCGGCGTGGCCGCGCGGGCGTTCACGCCGCGGATGACGCGGCCCGCAAAGCGGCCGCACAGGTCGGGCGCCTGGACCTCCACGGGCAGTACATCGGCAAGGGCAACCCGCACGGGTTCGGCGCCGGGCGCCCGCAGGGGCGAGCCGGTCAAGGCGGCCACCTCGCGGCCCACACCCAGGATGGACAGGCAATCGGCGCGATTGGGCGTGAGCTTCAGCGTGAACAGCGTGTCGTCCAGGTCCAGAAGCTCGCGCAACGACGTGCCGGGAACGCTGTCGGCCGGCAGCTCCAGCAGGCCCGCGTGATCCTGCGACAGGCCCAGCTCGCGCGCCGAACACAGCATGCCGGCGGATTCGATGCCGCGCATCTTGGCCCGGCTGATGTTGATGTCACCCGGCAGCTGGGCGCCGATACGCGCCAGCGGGACCTTCAGGCCGGCCGCCGCGTTGGGCGCGCCGCAGACGATCTGCAGGGGCTCGCCGGAGCCGTCGTCGACCTGGCACACGCGCAGCTTGTCCGCGTTCGGATGCGGGGCGATCTCGACGATGTGAGCCACCACCACGCCGGAGAACGGCGGCGCGGCCGTTTGCAGGTCTTCGACTTCCAGACCGGCCATCGTCAGGCGATGCGCCAGTTCTTCGGTGTCGATGGCCGGGTTGACCAGCGCGCGCAGCCAGGATTCGGGAAATTGCATGATCAGCCGTAGGTTATTCGTTGAACTGGCGAAGGAAGCGCAGATCGCCTTCGTAGAATTGGCGCAGGTCGTTCACGCCATAGCGCAGCATCGTCAGGCGCTCCAGGCCCGAGCCGAACGCAAAGCCGATGTAGCGCTCCGGGTCCAGCCCGAAATTGCGCACGACGACGGGATGGACCTGCCCCGCCCCGGAGATCTCCAGCCAGCGTCCGCGGTTGGGACCGCTGGTGAACATCATGTCGATCTCGGCCGACGGTTCCGTGAAGGGGAAGAAGGACGGGCGGAAACGCACCACCAGGTCGTCGCTTTCGAAAAAGCAGCGCAGGAAGTCGGTATAGACGCCCTTCAGGTCCGCAAAGGAGACGTCCTCGGCGATCCACAGGCCTTCGACCTGGTGGAACATCGGCGAATGCGTGGCATCGCTGTCGACGCGGTACGTACGGCCGGGCGCGATCACCTTGATGGGCGGCTTGTTCATGCGCGCATAACGCACCTGCATCGGGCTGGTATGCGTGCGCAGCAATAGCGGCAAGCCCTGCGCATCCTTCATATCCACGTAGAACGTGTCCTGCATGGAACGCGCGGGATGGTTTTCCGGATTGTTCAGCGCCGTGAAATTGGTCCAGTCGTTCTCGATCTCGGGCCCATCGGCCACGTCGAAACCGATGGAACGGAAGATGGCCTCCACGCGCTCCCAGGTGCGTATCACCGGATGGATGCCACCCACGCCGCGGCCACGGCCGGCCAGGGTCACGTCGATGGTTTCGGACGCCAGGCGCTGGTCCAGCTCGGCCTGCGCCAGTTCGGCGCGGCGCTGGTTCAGCAATTCCTCGATCTGCTGCTTGGCGCGGTTCACGCGCGCGCCCATTTCGCGTTTCTGTTCGGCGTCGAGCTGCGCCAATCCGCGCAGCATGACGGTCAGCGCGCCTTCCTTGCCGAGAAATCGCGCCTTGGTGTTTTCCAGGGCGGCGGCGTCGGGCGCGGCCGCGAATCGTTCTTTCGCCTGAGCGATCAGGTCATCGACCAACAGTGTCATGGCATCAGCCTAGGAAGCGCGGCGCGAAACGCGGCCGTCAAAAACGCAAACAGGGCCATGACAGCCCCGTTTGCAGCAATGCGCGATACGTCGAAAAACGATCAGGCGGACAGGGCAGCCTTGGCCTGTTGGACCACGGCGGCAAAGCCGGCCTTGTCGCGCACGGCCAGGTCGGCCAGCACCTTGCGGTCCAGGTCGATGGACGCCTTCTTCAGGCCGGCCATGAACACGCTGTAGGTGACGCCGTGCTCACGCACCGCGGCATTGATACGCGTGATCCACAGGGCGCGGAAGGTGCGCTTCTTGTTGCGGCGGTCGCGATAGGCGTATTGCCCGGCGCGCATGACCGCCTGCTTGGCGATGCGGAATACATTGCCGCGGCGGCCGCGATAACCCTTGGCGGCGTTGAGGACTTTCTTGTGACGGGCGCGGGCGGTAACGCCGCGTTTGACGCGAGGCATAGTGGATCTCCGTAATCTATCAAGCGAAAGGCATCATGGCCTTGACCGAGGCGACATTCGTCTCGTGAACCGCGGCCGAACCGCGCAGCTGGCGCTTGTTCTTGGTGGTTTTCTTGGTCAGGATATGGCGCTTGAACGCCTGACCCCGCTTGATCGATCCGCTGCCGCGAACCTGAAAGCGCTTGGCAGCGCTTTTCTTGGTCTTCATCTTGGGCATGATAGTCCCTTGCTTCCTTTCGGAGTGCCGTCCGTTGCCGGACGCAGGTTGATTAACATCATGGTCACGCAGGTGCTTGCCCGTGAATGACGCATCGCAAGCCTTCAGGCCGCGACACTCACCACGCGCAAGGCTTCGAGGGCCTTGGGCCACCCGGACCATTTGTGGGTACTGCTTGGGGTATTGCTCTGGCGGTACTACGCTCTTGGTACAAGGGCGTGCTTGATCTTGATACCTAATACGTACTACCTGTACTACCTGGTACTACCAGCGGTACGCGGGGTACTACGGTTTTCCCGCCGCGCCGAGGCACTGACGCCGGAAAGCCTTTGATTATATGGCTTTTTTAGCCCACTTGTCGAACCGTTCTGGACAGGGGGCACCATGCGCCCTCCCCTGCGGTGTCGCGGGGCCGCGACGCCGCCGCCCCGGCCGCCGGTGTTTGCATCTTCGAAACATCTTTTACCCGATGCCCGCCCGCAACCACCCACGACACCGCAAAGGGGCGGTTGAGCCGGGGACAGGTTAGTTAACAATAGTTACGAATGTTGCGCCCTCCCCGGCGCCGCCCCCGTGCCGCCCCTCGCCGGCCCTGCCCATCCATTGGCGGTCATACGCGGTCTCTAGCCTCTGTGCGTCGCCGATTCTGGCGGCCTCGCACCCTATGCCAAGGACACGCATACGATGACTTCCCGCCGCAAATTCCTGCAGAGCGTCGCCGGTTCCGGCCTGTCTGCCGCCGCGTTGGCCACCTTCCCGCCCGGCATCCGCCGCGCGCTGGCCATTCCCGCGCACCACGACACCGGCACCATCCAGGACGTCAAGCACGTCGTTCTGCTGATGATGGAAAACCGCTCGTTCGACAGCTACTTCGGCACGTACAAGGGCGTGCGCGGCTACGGCGACCGTTTCGCGGTGCCGGCCGCCAACGGCCAGAACATCTTCTACCAGAGCTATACCAAGACCAATCCACCCACCACCTATGCGCCGTACCACCTGGACGGAAACCAGGGCAACGCGCAGCGCGCAGGCAGCACGCCCCATGCGTGGGCCGATACGCAGGCCGCCTGGGACCAGGGCCGAATGGCCCACTGGCCGGATTCCAAGAACCCGCTGTCCATGGGCTACTACGAGGAAGCCGAAGTGCCGCTCCAGCGCGCACTGGCCGAGGCCTTCACCGTCTGTGACCACTATCACTGCGGCATGCACACCGGCACCATCGCCAACCGCCTGTTCTATTGGACCGGCACCAACGGCCCCAACGGGCGCGATCCCTCCGAAGGCGGCCCGGTGAACGTGGCGGTGCTGAACAACCAGTACAACGGCGGCAACGACATCGGCCCGTCCACCGAAGGCTGGACCTGGACGACGTACGCGGACCGCCTGCAACAGGCCGGCGTACATTGGAAGGTTTACCAGAGCCTGATCGACAACTACGGCTGCAACGAGATGATGAGCTTCCGCCACTGGCGCGCGGAAATCGAGAAAATGCCGGCGTCGCGCCGCCCGGTCTATGTGCCCAAGACGGACATCACGCAGGACGTCGGCCTGGCCGGCCCGGTCTACGACCCGCTGATCGACGATCCGCTCAGCCCGCTGGCCAAGGGTTTCGCCAACACCATGCCGCAAGGCTTCCTGGAGACCTTCCGCGCCGACATCCAGGCCGGCAAGCTGCCGGAAGTGTCGTGGATCATCGCGCCGTCCGCGTATAGCGAACACCCCGGGCCGTCCAGCCCCGCCAAGGGCGGCTGGTACATCCAGGAAGTGCTGGATGCGCTGACGGCCAATCCGGAGGTCTGGAGCAAGACCGTCCTGCTGATCAACTACGACGAAAACGACGGTTTCTTCGACCACCTGCCGCCGCCCACCGCGCCTTCGCACAATCCGGACGGCAGCCTGGCCGGCGGCTATACGCTGAAGGACGACGACATGGCGGTGGAATACCACAACTACACGCCGGCGACCTCCAGCCAGCCCGCCAAGGACGGCCGCCCCTACGGCCCCGGCCCCCGCGTGCCGATGTGGGTGGTATCGCCCTGGAGCCGTGGCGGCTGGGTGAATTCGCAGGTCTTCGATCACACCTCCACCCTGATGTTCCTGGAAAAGCGCTTTGGCGTGAAGGAGCCGCAGATCAGCCAGTACCGCCGTACGGTATGCGGCGACCTGACCAGCGCGTTCAACTTCGAGAATCCCAACAACGAGCCGCTGCCCACGCTGAACGGCACGTCGACCAAGACCCAGGTCGACGCCTTGACGGCGGCGCAGCAGAACGCGCCCAAGATCACGCCGCCCACCACGCCCAGCATGCCGGCGCAGGCCACCGGCGTGCGGCCGTCGCGCGCGCTGCCGTACGAACTGGACGCCGTCATCGACACGGACGCACGAAGCGGCACGGTCAAGCTGAAGTTCGCCAACACCGGCGATGCCGGCGCGGTGTTCCACGTGTACGACAAGCTGCACCTGGACCGCGTACCGCGCCGCTATGCGGTAGAGGCGCGGCGCTCGCTGCAAGGCAGCTGGGCGGCCGGTACGGACGATGGCGGCAAGTACGACCTGTGGGTACTGGGTCCCAACGGCTTCCACCGCCATTTCGCCGGCGACCTGAATCGCCTGGAAGGCCGCGATGCGGCCGCGCCGGAAGTCGAGTTCGAGCCGGACGGCAAGAGCGGCAACGTACGGCTGATCGTGCGCAACGAGGGCGACCGCGCGGTGGCTTGCAGCGTCAAGTCCAACCAGGCCTACGGTAGCCTGCAGGCGCGCGGCGGCGATTTCGAGCTGGGACCGGACGGTTCCTGGACGGCCAATGTGCGTCCGGGCCACAAGGCGCAGATGACTTTATCCCTACGCGACAGCGGCAACTGGTACGACTTGCAGGTGACGGCGGATTCGGATCCCGGCTTCGTGCGCCGCCTGGCCGGCCGCATCGAGACGGGCCGCCATTCCGTGAGCGATCCGGCCCTGGGGCTGCCCGACGGCTTTTGATAGGCTGTTGCGCGCTGTGGCAGGACCGGCCGGCGCGCCGGGGCGGCATCGCCCCGGCGCGCCGGCCCTCGATTGCCTGCCAGTACTTTGTCAGCCACGGAATCCGACGCCACGCATCGCCGGAAGTCGCGCCCTGCTCAAAGGTCGCGCCCTACTCAAAGCGGCTGCCGCAATTGCACACCCTCGGCGATATGCCGCGCTTCGACGATGTCCCGTCCTTCGAGATCCGCCGCCGTCCTGGCCACCCTCAGCATGCGGTGGGTGGCGCGGCCCGTGGCGTTCAGCCTCATGATCGCCTGCCGCAGCAACGCCCGGGCGTCGTCGTCCAGCGAACAATGCGCCTGCAGTTCGCGCGCATCCAGATGCGCATTCAGCTTGGCCTGCCGGGCGTGCTGACGCTCCCGGCAGGCCTGCACGCGCGCCCGCACCTGTGCGGAAGCCTCGCCCGGCGGCGCGTCCATCCAGTCCGGATCGGGTGGCGGTAGTTCGACCTGCAGGTCGATGCGATCCAGCAGCGGGCCGGACAGCCGGCTGCGATAGCGCTCCGCCTGCTCGGGCGTGCACCGGCAAGGGACGCGGGGATGGCCGCGCCATCCGCATGGACAGGGGTTCATGGCGGCGATCAGTTGGAAGCGGGCCGGATATTCCAGGGTGTGCGCGGCACGGGCGATCGCCACGCGCCCCGTTTCCAGGGGTTCGCGCAGCGACTCCAGCGCACGGCGATCGAATTCCGGCAGTTCGTCCAGGAACAGCACGCCATGATGCGCCAGGCTGATCTCGCCCGGACGAGGCTTCGCCCCGCCACCCGCCAGCGCGGCGGCGGTGGCGCAATGATGCGGTGCCCGAAACGGCGGCTGCAGGCTGAACGGCGCATCGCCGGCCGCCAGCCCCGCGATGGCCGCAACCTCCAGCGCCTGCATGTGGGACAAGGGCGGCAGCAAACCGGGCAGCCGGTGCGCCAGCATGCTCTTGCCGGCGCCGGGCGGCCCCACCATCAGCAGGCTGTGGCCGCCGGCGGCCGCGAGCTCCAGCGCCCGGCGCGCCCCACCCTGCCCGCGCACTTCCGACAGGCAGGGCCCATCCGGCACGGCCGGCCAGGGTGATGGCGCGGCGGGCGCGAGCGGCGCGGCCCCGCCCAGGTGCGCGACCACCTCCGCAAGCGTGCCGGCGGCCAGCACGCTCACGCCGGGAACGTGGGCCGCCTGCGCCGCGCTGGCCTTGGGCAGCACCAGCGTGGCGCACGGATTGTCTCGCGCCACGCCCAGGGCGATCGCCAAGGGCGCGGCCACCGGGACCAGTACGCCGGTCAGCGAAAGTTCGCCGGCGAACACCAGGTCGGCAAGGGATGAGGGCCCCGCCCCACGCCCCCGAAGTTCGGGCATCGCGATCTGCCCGGACGCCAGCAGCACGCCCACGGCGATGGGCAAGTCGAAACGCGCGGACTCCTTGCGCAGATCGGCCGGCGACAGACTGACGGTGAGGCGTCCGGCCGGAAACTCGAAACCGCTGTTCTGCATGGCGGCGCGCACGCGCTCGCGGCTTTCGCGCACCGCCACGTCCGCCAGGCCCACCACCGTGAACGACGGCAGGCCCGCGGCCACATGCACTTCCACCCGCACCGGCGCGGCACGCAGCCCCACCAGCGCCCGGCTGTTCAAGACGGCAAGACTCATCCGGCCCCCCGTGATGTCGGAAAGGGCCAGTATGGCGGGACCCGCCGCCACTTGGCGCCGGGGGTGACCGATATGTCGCGGCCCGGCGCCTGATGATGCCAGGGCCTGTTAACGCTGGAAGCAGTCTCGCCCTGGCCGCAGGGCGAGTGCACCTTCGGGCGTTGACGGCCTAGTGCCCCGGATGGACGGGCTCGCCCTCCACCGGCTGCACGACAGGGATGTCGCGGCACGCGGCCACCTTTACCAGCAAGGCCACGCAGGAGATCACGCCGGCGACGGCCACCACGCTGAAGATCCCTTCCAGGCTGAGGTGGCGCAAGCTCAGCTCCGCGACCAGGAACGATCCCGCGATGCCGCCGAAGCGCCCCACGCCCAGCATCCAGGCGACCCCGGTGGCGCGTCCCTGCGTGGGGTAGAACGCCGCCGCGAGCGCGGGCATGGAGCACTGCGCCGTATTCATCAACACGCCCGCGACGAGGATCGCGCCGATGAGCGCCCCTACGCTGCCCAGCGACTGGCCGATGGCGTACACGCTCAGCGCCGTCAGGGCATAGCAGCCGGCGACGACCTTGGTCGCGTTGAAGCGGTCCATCAGCATGCCGCACACGACGGCGCCCACGCCTCCTAGTGGAAACAAGGCCGACAGCAAGGTCGATTGCCCGGCGCTGAACCCCGCTTCCTTGAACAGGACGGGCATCCAGTTGATCAGGCCGTAGAAAATCACCAGGCCCATGAAGTAGGTGATCCACAGCATCAGCGACCCCACGATATAGGAACCGCTCAGCACGAGCCGCATATCGCTCTTGCGCGCGGGACCCGCCGCCGCTTCGCGCAGCGTGAAGGCCTGGATCGTGGCGGCGTCCGGGGAAATCCGGCGCAACACATCGCGTATCCGTTCGGCGGGCTTGCCCTTGGCGACGAGGTAGCGCACGGATTCCGGCAGCACGGCCAGCAGGATCGCCGCCAATACCAGCGGAACCACGCCGCCCAGCACCAGCACGCTGCGCCAGCCGAATTGCGGAATCATCCAGGCGGCAAGAAAGCCGCCTACCGCGGCCCCCAGCGGGAAGCCGCAGAACATCAGGTTCACCAAGGTGGCGCGGCGGCGATCCGGACAATACTCGCCTACCAGCGTGACGGCGTTGGGCATCGCCGCGCCCAGGCCGACGCCGGTCACGAATCGCAGTACGGTCAGCTGCGTCAGGCTACCCGCCAGCACGCAGGCCAGCGACGCCACGCCAAACAACGCGACCGAGCCGATCAGCAAGCCGCGCCGCCCCCACCGATCCGACAGCGGTCCCGAAACGATGGCGCCGAAGGCCAGGCCGAACAGCGCGGCGCTCAGCACCGGCCCCAGGCTGGACTTTTGCACGTGCCACTCGGCGATGAGCGACGGTGCGATGAAGCCCACCGCCGCCGTATCGAAACCGTCCAGCACGACGATCACAAAACACATGGCGAATATCAGCCACTGCAGGCGCGAGAACGGATGCTCGTTCAGGAAACGCTGCACGTCGATTACGTCTTTACCACTCATGTCTTCCTCCGGTCCTGGAACGCGTTCCGGGCGCGGCGCATGCCGCCCCGGACGCGGTCATTCGTTATAGGCAGGTTGGGACTGCATTGCCGCATGGCGCCGACAGGCGGCGCCGAACGCCTCGAACAAGGCGCGCGAAAAACCGTCGGTCCGCGCGCTGGTTTCCGGGTGCCATTGCACGCCTATCGCGAAGGCATGCCGGCGCAGCCGTATGGCCTCGACCAATCCATCCGGCGCCGCCGCCTCGACCGCCAACGGCGACGCGAGCGAGCCCACCCCTTGCATGTGCAGCGAGTTCACGGTGACGGTGCCGGCACCCGCCAAGGCCTCCAGCTTACCGCCCTCCGTCAGCGCGATCGGGTGCTTGAACCGGTAGCGCGCCTCCAGCGGTTCGCGCGGATCCTCGCGATGGTAGTCGGCGTAGCCATCGGTGTATATGTCGGGGCTGAGCGTGCCGCCGAACGCCACGTTCAGCTCCTGGAAGCCCCGGCATATCGCCAGGATGGGCATGTCGCGCGAGGCCGCGCCCTGCATCAAGGCGATGGCCACATGGTCGCGGTCCCGATCCAGCAGCATATCGGGACGCGCGGGCCCGCCGTACCTGGCCGGCTCGACGTTCGACGCCCCGCCCGGAAAGAGCAGGCCGCTGACGGCGTCCAGGTAGGGCGCCACATCCGCCAGCTGATCCGTCGCGGGAATCAGCACGGGAGCGACGCCGGCCACCGATATCAAGGCGTCGATATAGCTGTGCTTGGCGCTATGCAGGTCATGCTCGCCCACGTAGAACCTGTCGCACACCACGCCCACGATGGGGCGCCGCGTATCCTGTGTGTTCACCGCGCCTCCGCCGTGCTAGCCAGCAGCGATTTCAAGTCAAAGCCGGCGTCGCGCGCCTGCGCCGGTTCCACGGGGACGCGGGCGGCCAGCAGCTTGCGGGCCAGCATATGGTCCTGTGGACGGTTGACGCTGTCCACGGCGGCCAGATGCTCGCCGCGGAAATAGAAGACCGAGAACTTGCGCTGCTCGACGGAGCCCCGCACGGCATATTCCGTGGCGCCCGCGCTCAGGCCCGCCATCTGCAGTTTCAGGTCGTACTGGTCGGACCAGAACCAGGGCAGCGACACATGGGGCTCCGTGCGGCCCACCAGCGTGGCCGCCGCGGTCCTTGCCATGTCGTTCGCGTTCTGCACCGATTCGATCCGGCACGCCGGCGTGCCGGGGGGCATCCAGACGCACCGGAAAGACGCGCAGTCCCCGGCAGCCACGATATCGGGATCGCTGGTGCGGGCCATTTGGTCGACGAGGATACCGCCTTGCACGGCCAGGCCGCAATCCGCCGCAAGCTCCACATTGGGTTCGATGCCGATGCCGGCAACGACCAGGTCGCACGCCAGCAACGTGCCGTCATCCAGTTCGACGCCGCGCACCTGCCCCTGTTCTCCACGCACGGCGGCGACCTTGCGTCCCAGCGCGAACCGGACACCCTGGTCCCGGTGCACCTGGTCCACGAACGCGGACATCCAGGGCGAGGACACGCGCGCCAGTACGCGCTCGGCGGCCTCCACCACCGTCACGGCGACGCCGGCCTTGACCAGCGAGGCGGCGACTTCCAGGCCGATATACCCGCCGCCCACCACGACCGCGCTACGCGCCGACAGCATCTCGATGGCAAGCTCGGCGGCGTCGCGCAGGCTGCGCAGATAATGCACGCCCCGCAGCCCGGCGCCGTCGCAGTCCAGCCTGCGTGGCCGGGCACCCGTCGCGAACGCCAGCTTGTCGTAGGGCAGCCGGCTGCCGTCGTCCAGTTCGACGGTGTGCGCAGCGCGGTCCACCCGCACGGCGCGCACGCCGGACCGCAGTTCGATGCGCGCCTCCTCGAAGAAGGCCGGCGACCGCAGCTGCAGCCGGCCGGGGTCGTAGTTGCCGGCCAGGAAGGCCTTGGACAGCGGCGGACGATGGTAGGGCTCGGCATGCTCGTCGCCGACCATGACGACGCGCCCTTCATGACCCTGCTCGCGCACCGATGCCGCGATCTGCACGCCGGCATAGGACGCCCCTATCACCACTAGGTTCGCTTGCATGGCATCACCCCTGGTGGTCCGGGATACGCACGACCAGCCCGGCGGCAGCCTGCGTCACGATGATCTGGCAGCTGAGCCGGCTTTCCGGGCGGCGTTCGGCGGCGACGCCTTCCAGGAGTTCGGTCTCTTCGTCCTCGGGATCGGGAATCGCGCCGGTGGAAGAAGCATCGATATAGACATGGCAGGTCGCACAGGACAGGCATCCGCCGCATTCGGCGTCGATGCCCCGTATGTTCTCGCGTACGGCGGCCTCCATGACGCTCGTGCCTTCGGGCACGTCGACCTCTCGGCGGGCGCCGTCGCGCAGGATGTAAGTGATGATAGGCATGATTCAGCTCCGCACA
This sequence comes from Bordetella sp. H567, assembly GCF_001704295.1. Lineage (NCBI taxonomy): Bacteria > Pseudomonadati > Pseudomonadota > Betaproteobacteria > Burkholderiales > Alcaligenaceae > Bordetella > Bordetella sp. H567. The sequence continues at coordinate 2,047,506 of NZ_CP012334.1, read as the reverse complement.
GGGATGAACGGCGACGCGCCGTCAGAAGGTCCCGAAATACTCGCGGTGTTCCCACTCGGTGACTTCGAGGTTGAAGCGTTGGATTTCCGCTTCCTTCAACTTGCAGAAATAGTCGATGAACTGCGACCCCAGGCCGCGGCGCAGGCAAGCATCGCCGCGCAGCGCCTCGATCGCGTCCGCCAGGGTATGGGGCAGCGCCGGCGCCTCGGCTTCGTAAGGCACATCCGCCGACGGGCCCAGCGCCAGTTTCCGGTCCATGCCATCCATGCCGGACAGGATCTGCGAACCAAGGTATAGATAGGGGTTGGCCGCCGGCTCGCCCACGCGGTTTTCTATCCGCGTGGCGGGATCGTTCCTGCCGCCCAGCACGCGCGCCATGACGCCGCGATTGTCCCTGCCCCAGCTTGCCCGGTCGGGCGCGTTCGAATACGGCCGATATCGCTTGTAGCCGTTGATGGTGGGCGTGGACAGGGCGGTCGCCGCCTGGGCATGCGCGAGCAGGCCGGCCAGGTAGTGCTGGCCGACTTCCGACAGCATCGGCCCCTCTGCCGACGGCATGAAGGCATTCTTGCCATCGGACTTGCGCACCAGCGACTGATGCAGGTGCCAGCCGCTGGACACCACATTGGGAATCCGCGGGCGGCACATGAAGGTCGCGTGATAGCCGTTGCGCTGGCAGATCTGCTTGACCGCGCTGCGGAACAGGACCATGTCGTCCGCGCTGCGGATCCCGCCCGACGGGGCGAAGGTGAACTCCAGCTGGCTGGGCCCGTACTCGACCTCCAGCGTGCGCACCGGCAGCTCCAGCCCGTCGATGCCGCGGCGGATCATCTCGATGACCGAATCCACCGCGTCGTAGCGCAGCTCCGTCAGGTATTGATAGCCATGCGTCAGCACGTCGACGTCCGGCGGCTCCCCAGGCTGGCCCGCGTGCTCGGGCTTCATGCGGGCGTCGTTCACCTTGAATACATGGAACTCCACCTCCAGGCCCGAGATGAATTCATAGCCGCGCTGGTCCAGCTCCGCCAGGGCGCGTCCGTACAGATGGCGTGTGGCGAAGGGCACCGGTTTGCCATTGGCGAAATAGACGTCGCACAGGACCCAGCCCGTGTGCGGCGCCCAGGGCAGCACCCGGAACGTCAGCGGGTCCGCCACCAGCAAGGTGTCGCAGGCGCCTTGCATCTCGGGCATGTCGAAGCCGCCGCCATGGGAAAAAACGGGAAAGACAGTCCGGTGGGACGTGTCCTTGGCAAACAGCGTCGTCGTGCAGGTGACGCCGCTCTTGAAAGCCTTGATGGCCTCGTCCAGCACCAGGGTCTTGCCGCGCAAGAGCCCGTGCTGGTCGGGAAACGAAAAACGCACAAGTTGGACGCCGCTGCCTTTCAGGCGTTCCAGATGCGCCGCATGGGCGGCATGCTGCTCGGCATTCCACAGTCCGTGGATTTCGACGAAGGACATGGTGTTATCGCGCCGTGCCGGCGACGGTATCGCCGTGGACGCGCCTCCTCAGGATATCGGGAAAGGGTCTGGACCTTACTTGGCGCACCAGGGCGCGCGTTCGCGCCGCGCCGCATCCGACTCCTTCCAATAGTCGTCCCAGCGGTCCGCCGGGCCGATGCCGTCTATCGATGCCGGCCCCGTCATCTGCGATGCCTGCGCCTCGTCGATCACCATCAGGGTCTTCTGCCCCGCCTGCGCTTTTTCAATGGCGTCCACCAGCAGGCGCCGGTATGCGATGATGCCCTTGTCGGTGGTGCCCAGATGCTCGCGGGTCCTGTCCTGGATGTCGCCCTGCGACTCGACGGCCCATTGATCGTGCACATTGATGTCGAAGCCCATGCCGGTGTAGGTCTGGGTCTGCTGTTCCTGCGGGTCGAATCCGTAGTTGTTGCGCTTGTTCCGGCGCGACGTATAGTCGGGAAGCTCGTACAGCTCCAACCGCTGCGCGCGCATCTTGACCTTGTCCGTGGGCGTGGTGAAGCTGGTGAAGACGGCATACCAGTAGCAGTTCCGGTCGTCCACCGGGACATGCCATTGGGTGATGGTCATCTCGGCGCTCATCGGTATGACGAAGGCCTGTGGAAACACCAGGTTCGTCACCCGCACATGGGTTTGCGCTTCGTCCAGGGGCCGCTTGGCGATCAGCCGCAGCCCATATTCCGTCGGGTTCACCAGGATTTCGGGCGCTTCATACTCGCGCAGCACCTTGGTGATCGGCATCTCGGAATTCGCCGAGGCCCCGCGGAACTGCTTGCCGTAGCTGGCCCCGGTGTCCTCGTCCTCGAAAAAGCGATGCAGGTAGGAAGCATGCGCGGGGTCGATGCCCACCTCCAGGGCCTGCAGCCAATTGCATTCGAACAGCCCCTTGAACGCGAAGGTGTATTCGCCCGGCGCCGCGAAGCAATCGAAATGGGGAAACGCCGGGGGCTCGCCTTCGCCGATGTAGGCGAACAGAATGCCGCTGCGTTCGACGACCGGATAGGCGCGCTGGCGGATCTTCTTGCACAAGGTGCTGCCCGCCGGCTCTCCCGGCGTGGCCAGGCACGATCCCTTGACGTCGAAGAGCCAGCCATGGAACGCGCAGCGCAGGCCGCCGTTCTCCAGGCGCCCGCCGGCCAGGTCCGCGCCCCGGTGCGGACAGTCGCGGTCCAGCATGCCGTAGCGGCCGTCCTCGTCGCGGAACACCACGAAGTCCTGCCCCATCAGGCGAACCGCCTTCAGCGGCCGGATGGACGGCAGTTCCTCCACCAGGGCAACAGGTTGCCAATAGTTCCGCAGCAGGCGGCCGGCCGGCGTGCCGGGCCCGACGCGGGTAATCAATTCGTTTTGCTGGGCGCTCATCATGATCGCTACTCCTCCAGGATGCAGACGCTGCGGGCGCGTATGCACGCCTTCCGTCCTTGCATGCAACGTTAAAGGAGTGAATTCAGTTTTTCAATCGATGTATGCAGCACCTCGCGTTGACCTACTGCGACCGCAGGTGAGAAATAGTGGTTATATCGTTGTTTTTGCTTGATTTATTTGATAAAACGGGGATGCATGACTAAGGGAAAATCCTAGGTGAAAGGCGCACCACAGACCTATGTTGCATACATCGACGAACATATTTTGGTCGACGCCTACGCCACGACACCGCCAGGCACTAGAATGGTGGGCATATCGACGACCCACCGTCCCGGAGAACCCACATGGAATCGCAACAGGAACGCGTCCTGGTGCAACTGCGCGACCTCATCCTGAAAGGCGAGTTTTCGCCGGGCGAACGGCTGGGGGAAGTGGCGCTGGCCGAGCGCTTGAAGGCCTCGCGCACACCGGTGCGGCTGGCGCTGACGACGCTGGAACAGGAGGGGCTGGTCGAGCCGTCCCCGGCGGGCGGCTACGTCATGCGGCGCCTGACGGCGGCGGAGATCGCCGACGCGATCGCGGTACGGGGCCACCTGGAAGGCATGGCGGCCCGGCTGGTGGCCGAACACGGGGTGTCCCGGCAACTGGCGCTGGGCCTGCACGAATGCCTGAAGGCCGGGGATCGCGCGTTGAACAAACCGGAACTCGACCTGGACGACTACGCCGCCTACACCGACATGAACACGCGCTTCCACCAGCTGGTCGTGGAAGCGTCGGGAAACGCGGCCTTGATACGGGCCATCGAGGTCAACAATCGCCTTCCCTTTGCCGCCGCAAGCGCCATGCTGCCGATGCAGTCGACGATAGGAGAAGGCCGCCAGTGGCTGTATATCGCCCACCGGCAGCACCACAGCCTGGTGCAGGCCATGGAACGCGGCGAGGGCACGCGGGCCCAGGCCATCGCATCCGAGCACGTGCAGATCGCCCAGATGAACCTGGACTACGCGCTCGAGCGTCCGGAGGCCTCGGTCAAGCTGGCCCCGGCGTTCCGCCTGGTCGCGGAAGCCGTGCTGTAGCGCGCCCCGCCATCGCACCGGGGACGGCCGGGCATACGCTCGCGCCGATCAATCCACCTTCAGGTTGCGCTCGCGCACGATGGTGGCCCAACGATCGATCTCCGCGTTGGTGAACGCCTGGAATTGCTCCGGCGTGCTGCCCACCACGTCGATGCCGGCGCCACCCAGTTTTTCCTTCACGTCCGGCATCTGCAGGACCTTCTGGATATCGGCCGAAATACGCTTGACTGTCGCATCGGGCATGGACGCGGGCGCATACAGCCCATACCACAACACCGTTTCATAGCCGGGCAGGCCAGCCTCTTCCATGGTGGGCACGTCCGGCAAGGCGGGCGAGCGCGTCTTGCTGGTCACCGCCAGCGCGTGCACCTTGCCTGCCTTCACCAGCGGAAGACTGACGGGCAGCCCCGGGAAGTACAGCTGCACATCGCCCGCCGCGGCGGCCGTCAGGGCCTGCGAGCCGCCGGTGTAAGGCACATGCATCATCTGCAGGTGCGCCATGGTGGCGAACAGCTCCGCGGCCATGTCGTCGGCGTTGCCGATGCCGGCACTGCTGAAATTCAATTGGTTGGGCTTGGACTTCGCCAGGTTGATGAAGTCCTGCAGGTTCTTGACCGGCAGGCTGGGCGTCACCACCACCACATGCGGCATTGCCGTCACCTGCGAGACCGCCTTCAGGTCCTTGCGCAGGCTGTATTTCAACCGCGGATACAGGGAGGCGCTGACGGTGATCGCGTTCTGCGCGATCAGCAGCGTGTGCCCGTCGTCCGCACGCGCCACGTGTTCGGCGGCGATATTGCCTGCCGCGCCGGCGCGATTCTCGACGATGACGGCCTGGCCCCAGAGCTCGGCCAGCTTGGGGCTGATGGTTCGCGCGACCAGATCCATGCTGCTGCCGGCCGCCAGGCCGGAAACGACGCGCACCGTCCTGGTCGGAAACTCATGCGCGCTCTGCGCCGATGCCGATGCAAGGATGGCCTGCGCGCACAGGGCAACGCCGGCCTGGATGATCAATTTGCGGTTCATTTGAAGGTCTCCTCTCTTGCCGGGGCCCGCGCCCCGGCCTAGCGCGTGGCGGCCGCTCGCGCGGCCAGAAATCAGAATGGAAACGGCACGCCGGCCTCGCGGGCGACGCGCTCGACGTCGGCCAGCGTATCGGCGGGAAGCAGCAGGCCATGCGCGCGGTTCTCCGCATCCGCCTGGACTTCCATCTCGCCGGGGTAATAGACCTGGCGATGGCCCGGCGCCACCGGCACGTCCTTGAGCGACGCGATATAGGCGTCGATGCGGGAATTGAATTCCTCGATGGGCTGGAACGCCGCCACGTTCAGGGCGATCATCAGATGGCCGGCGCCGCTGCGGTTGACCGGGTCGTAGGGCCCATGCACGCCGTCCAGGAACTGGCTGCCCGACAGCACGCCGGACAACACATCCACCATCACGCCCATGACATAGCCCTTGTGGCCGGCCATCGGCAGGATGAAGCCTTCCAGCGCCGCCTTCGGGTCGGTGGTCGGGTTGCCCTGCGCATCGATCGCCCAATGCGGCGGAATGGGCTCGCGACGCTTGTTGGCCAGATAGATCTTGCCGCGCGCGACACCGGAATTGGCCATGTCCATGACCACCGGCGGATGGCTGCCGCCGGGCGTGGCGATCGACCAAGGGTTGGTGCCGATCTTCTTCTTCAGGCCGCCCCATGGCGCCATATTCGGCCCCGCGTTGCTCATCAGCATCATCACGCAGCCTTGCTGCGCGCCGATGCGGGTGTAATACATGCAGGTGCCGAAGTGATTCGAGTTGCGGATGGACACCACCCCCACGCCATGCTTGCGCGCGCGTCCCACCGCTTCGTCCACCGCGCGACGCGCCACCACCTGGCCCACGCCGTCGCCGCCATCCATGACGGCGATCGCGCCCGCGTCCACGGCAATGCGGGTCTCGGTCACCGCCTTCATGGCGCCCGAACGCAGCCGGGCGTAGTACCAGCCCAGGCGCAGCATGCCATGCGACTGGTGGCCCCACAGGTCGGCCTGCACCAGCGTATCGGCCGCCAGCAAGGCATCTTCGGCCGGGACCCCGGCGCTTTCGTAGACGGCCGCGGCCAGTGCGCGCACCCGTGCGGGGTCCAGGCCTTGTGCGCCCGGCTGGGGGGAAAGAGTGTCTTCCATGGATATTCCTGTGAAGTTGCGCGTCATGCGGCGTGCGAATACATGGGCTGTCCCGGGACATCCATGCGGGCGACCAGGACGCAGCCGCTCTCGGATTCGGTGATGTACAGGTCGCGGTTGTCCGCGCCGCCGAAGGCGATATTGGTGGTCATGTGTCCCATGCAGGAGTCGATGCGCAGCAGCGGTTCGCCGCGCGGCGAAAACTTCCACACGGCCCCCATGCCGGCATGGGCGACGTACAGGTTGCCCGCCTGGTCCACCGCCATGCCATCCGGCCCGCTGCCGCCCGACATCTGCACGAACAGCCCCACCCGCGTCAGCGAGCGGTCGGGCAGCACCATCGCGCGCCACACGCAGTTGCCACGCGTGGCCGCCACATAGAGCATGTTCTCGGCCGGGTTCATGACGATGCCGTTGGGACTTGGCACGTTATCGAGCAGGCATTCCAGGTAGCCGTCGGCGCCCTGCCGGTACACGCGTCCCGACGGGTCCTGCAGGCCGGTCTGGCCCTGGTCGGTGAAATACAGATCGCCGTTGGACGCGAAGAACAGGTCGTTGGGACCCTTGAAGCCTTCGGTGCGCGCCCGGCGGATGTACGGGGCCACGCGCCCGGCATCCGGATCCAGCAGCAGGATGCCGTTCTTGTGATCGGCGACGAAGATGCGGCCGTCGCGATGGATCTTCAGGCCGTTGGGCTCGCCGTCGTATTCGATCAGCTGCGTCACCTCGCCGGATGGGGACACCCGGAAGATCAGGCCGAAGGCGATGTCGACCAGGTAGAGGTTGCCGTCCTTGTCGAACGACGGGCCTTCGATGTAGCTGTCGGTGGCGCGCGTGCCCTTGCCGGCGCGCAGGCGCTCTTCCGACAGCTGGCCGGCCTTGCGGTATCGATCGGGAATGCGGGTAAAAACCTCGGTCTTCATGACCGGCGGTGCGGCATACATGGCGGTCTCCTTTTCTTGCGCCGGGCGCGGGCCCGTGGGCTACAGCGGCAACTCCAGGTCCAGCAGCGGGGCATGCTGCTGGGCGCCGTAGACATCGGTGTCGCCGATGGCGCCCGATACGATGCGCCGCGGCAAGGTGGCCTTGTAGGCCAGCGCCGGAGGATATTCCGTGAACAGGACGTCGGCCGGCGCAACGCCGTACAGGGCGGCGATGCGCTCGCGCGTGATCACGCCCGTGCGGCGCACCTTTTCGAACATTTCCTCGCTGTCGAACATGATGTCCAGCGTCAGTTCGAAGGGCCCGGCATTCTTGCTCTTGCAGGCCTTCGCGATATCTCTCAGTTTGATCATTGCGGACTCCCTCCGTGGATGGCCGTACCGCCGCCGCGCGACTTTCGCCGGCGCAGGCGGGCGGCCGCGTGGCGTTAAACGGTTTCGTACTCGATAGGGAACATCGCCAGCGGATCATCGGTGCGAATGACGTGCTGCAGGGTGAACTCGTACACCGCGCCCCGTTCGATGTCGGAAGGCGAGAACGGGAAAGCCATATTGCCCTCCCGGCACAGCCGGCCGGGAAAGTCGCTGTGCAGCAGCGTCACGCGCGTCAGCGCCAGCGCGGCATTGGCGATTTCCTGGTTTTCCCCCACCACTTCCGCCAGGATGCCGATTTCGTGGCTGCGCGCGCCGTGCAGAGGCTCCCATTCCCCCATCACGCCGTCCTTGCCGTACAGGCGGATAACGATGCGGTAGCGGTCCCGCGCAATGCCGAGCGCCGCTATCTTGGTGTGCGAGGACTCGGTCACGGCAGCAATGAAGCTGTCCAGCTGGCCGATCAGCCCCGGATCGCGCGTGCCGGCGAAGGCGATCGCGCTGTAGCCCGAGCAGGCCGCGCCTTCCAGCTTGATGGTGTAAGGCGCCGGGGTCCATTGCATGCCGGATATCCGCACGCGCCGGTCTGAAACGGCGTGCATCACGCAGGCGCTCGTATCCAGCACGCCACCGGGTTCGTAGCGCACGATAGGACTGGCGCTTTCATGCAGCGCCTGCACGGACACCGACAGCGGCGTGCACCGCAGTTCGGGATTCGCGGGTTCCACTTCCACGTAATCGGATCCGACCGTGGCGATCAGGCAATCGTGCTTCTTGGGCAAGGCGGCGTTGCAGGCGCACTCCAGCAGCTTGCCCGCATACCACGCGGGCGCGGGCGGTATGCCATGGTGGGCGGCCAGCGCTACCCAAGGCGCGGGATCGGTGCCACGGCCGGCCAGGATGACCTGCGCGCCGGCGCGCAGCGCCGCCAGGTGCGGCTCGGGCCCCATCATGCCGACGATACGTTCCGCGCGATCGACGGTTTCCTCGCTCAAGGGCGCGGCCTTGCCCAGCGGCCGCACACGGCCGGCGCGGATGCCGGCCTTCAGGCTTTCCTTGTCCTGTTCGGCATGGATCAAGGCCATCTTGAAGTGCATGCCTTCTTCGCGGGCGATCTCGCGCACCAGCGCCGCGCAGGCCTGCAGGTGCGGCTCGCCGCCGGCACCGCCGCAGGTACCGATCATCATCGGGATGTCCAGCGCGATCGCCCCGCGCAGCAGCAGCCGCATATCGCGCTTCATCTGCAGCGGGGAATTCAGCGTCTTGCCCGAACCCAGGTAGTGAGGACCGGGGTCCGAACTGCCCCCGTCGACGCCGATCATATGCGGGCGCGCCTTCAAAGCCGTCGCCAGCGAGGCCTCGGGGAATCCATAACCCAGGATCCCGCTCGCGGAAACCATCCGTACTTCGTTCGCCATGTGTCTACCTCCCGCGGATTTTGTGGAATGATGTCGGCTGGTCGCGCGGCAGCCTCGCACTTTCGTTCCTGGAGCGCCGCGCGGCAAGCGATCATTCGAGAGGGGGGACATGCCGGTTCGGCATGACACTTCCCGGGCCATGCAGACGAGAGGAGCAAACATGGACCCACACGGCATGCCGCTGGCGGGCGGGACGATGGATCCCTTGATGCGCAGGCTGGACCTGACCTCCCTGCGGCTCTTCGTCGATGCCTGTGAAACGCGCAGCATCGCGGCGGCGGCCGCGCGGGCCTGCATCGTGCCGTCCGCCGTCAGCCGCCGGATCTCGGACCTGGAAAAGTCGGTGGGCGTGCCGCTGCTCTACCGTTCGCCGCGCGGGATAACGCCCACCGCGGCCGGCGAGACCGTGCTGCGGTATGCCTCGGCCGCGCTGGCGGAACTGCAGCACATGGGCACGGCGCTGGAGCGCTTCGTTTCCGGCCTGCAGGGCACGGTGCGCGTCGTCGCCAATATCTCTTCTATCGACCAGTACCTGCCCGAGGATCTCGCGGCCTTCTCGCAGACCTATCCGGACGTCAGCATCGAACTGGAGGAAAAGCGCGGCGGAGAAATCCTCAAGTGCGTGGAAGACGGCACCGCGGATCTCGGCATCGGCAATGACTGGTACCTGGGCGAAGCCGCCGCGGTCAGCCGGCCTTATCGGGAAGACAGCCTGGTCGCCATCTTTCCCCGTACGCATCCCATGGCGCGGCGGCACACGCTGCGGTTTGCCGACGTGCTGGACGAACCGCTGATCGGGCTGCACGCGGAAAGCGCCTACAACGCCAAGCTGGCACAACAGGCCGCGCTGATCGGCAAGGAAATACACATGAAGGTCCGCGTCAACAGCTTCGACGCGCTGTGCCGCATGGTCCACGCGGGCCTGGGCATTTCCTTCGTGCTCAAGCAGCTGGCCGATATGTACGCGGACATCCTGAATATCGCCGCGGTGCCGCTCTCGGACGCCTGGGCGAACAAGCGCATCCTGATTGCCTACCGGTCCGAGGACACCCTGTCGGCATCGGCGCGCACGCTGCTGGAGTTCCTGACGCGGCAGTTCCTGACGCGCCAGGCGAATGACGGCCGCTAGGGCTTGTTAACTCGCGTTAACAGCCCCTAGGCCGGTTTACAGTTCGGTCGGCGCCCCCGCCGCCTTGCCCTGCCCCGCTTCCAGCATATTGATGCGCGCTTCCAGCTGGCTCACCTGAGCAGCCAATTGGTCAGCCCGGGCAAGGGTGCGCGCGAGCAGGTCGGCCTGCACGTCGAATTCCTCGCGGGTCACCAGGTCCAGACGCGAAAATCCCTGCGCCATCATGGCCCGCACATTGCGCTCCAGGTCCGCGGCGGGACTGCGCGCGATGAGATCGGAAATGTTCTTCTGCAGGTCTTCCATCCATTGCGTGGCGTTCATGGCTTCCTCACACCGAAACTTCGACAGCTCCCAGTGTAGAGCGTTGCGCTGCATGGCGCGAATGACGCCAGCCGGGCAGACCGCCGCGCCGGCAAAAAAAGGGACGTAGGGGCGCCCCTTGCCGCACCCGGAAATGCACCAGGATCGCGCACGCCGCCCGGCGGCGCGCACCGCATCGGTGCCCGCCGGCCCGGCTCGCGACCTCGTACGGCGGCGCAGGCTCCGCAGCCCAGCAAGCAAATATGGCATCGATTTTGCTTTAACCGCAGGGCCAAGGTGCAACCATGAAAGGAACCCGCCATGAAACTCATCATCGCCATCATCAAGCCGTTCAAGCTCGACGAGGTGCGTGTGGCTTTGTCCGGTATCGGTGTCCAGGGACTGACGGTGACGGAAGTCAAGGGCTTCGGCCGGCAGAAGGGCCACACCGAACTCTATCGCGGCGCTGAATATGCCGTGGACTTCCTACCCAAGCTGCGCGTGGAAGCCGCCGTGCCGGACAGCCTGGTCGAACAGGCCATCGAGACCATCGAACACGCGGCACGTACCGGCAAGATCGGCGACGGCAAGATTTTTGTCGCCGCGCTGGAACAGGTCATACGCATTCGTACGGGCGAAGCCGGCGAAGCGGCATTGTGAACACCAATAAAGACGCTACTGGAGCCATAACAAATGGATAAAGCAGATATCTCGTGGATGCTGGTCTCGACACTGCTGGTGTTGATGATGGCAGTGCCGGGCCTCGCCCTCTTCTACGGCGGACTGGTACGAAGCAAGAACGTATTGTCGGTGCTGATGCAGGTCATGGGCACCTTCGTCGTCGGCCTGGTGTTGTGGTTCATCTACGGCTATTCGCTTGCCTTCACCGAGGGCAATGCCTTCATCGGTGGCTTCTCCCGCGTCTTCTTTTCCGGCATGTTCTCGCCGGCCGACGGCAAGTACGCCATGACGGGATCGCTGACGGAGCTTCTGTTCGCGTCCTTCCAGGCGACGTTCGCCGGCATCACCTGCGCGCTCATCGTGGGCAGCTTCGCCGAACGCGCGCGCTTTTCCGCGGTGCTGTTGTTCACCGTCATCTGGTTCACCTTCGCCTACGTACCCATCGCGCACATGGTGTGGTTCGCCTCGCCCACCGCGCCCGGCCTGATGAACGCCAAGGGCGCCCTGGACTTCGCGGGCGGCACGGTGGTGCACATTAACGCCGGTATCGCCGGCCTGGTCGGTGCCTATGTCATCGGCAAGCGCGTCGGCTACGGCCGCGAGGCCATGCAGCCGCACAACCTGCCCATGGTCATGATCGGCGCCTCGCTGCTGTGGACGGGCTGGTTCGGCTTCAATGCGGGCTCGGCGCTGATGTCCAACGAGCAGGCCACGCTTGCTTTCTTCAACACCATGATCGCCACCGCGGCCGCCGTGCTGTCCTGGCTGTTCACGGAATGGGCGCTCAAGGGCAAGCCGTCCATGCTGGGCGCGGCCTCGGGCGCGGTTGCCGGCCTGGTGGCGATCACCCCCGCGGCGGGCTTGGTCGGCATGGTCGGTGCGTTCATCATCGGCATCGTCGGCGGCACCCTCTGCGTGTGGGGCGTGAACGGCTTGAAGCGTATGCTCAAGGCCGATGACGCGCTGGACGTCTTCGGCGTGCACGGCCTGGGCGGCATCACCGGCGCCCTGCTGACCGGCGTGTTCAACGCCCAGGTGCTGGGCGGCCCCGGCCTGAAGACCGCCGGTGAAATCGGCGGCCAGCTGTGGGTGCAATTCGAAGGCGTCGTGCTGACGCTCGTATGGTCCGGCGTGGTCGCCTGGATCGCCTACAAGATCGCCGACATGGTCTGCGGGCTGCGCGTGCCGGAAGACATCGAACGCGAAGGACTGGACACCACCTGCCACGGCGAATCCGCGTATCACAGCTGATACGTCCACCTGCCGTGTCCACGAGCGCCCGCAAGGGCGCTTTTTTGTTGTTTCATGATTTGTACACGCCCGCGTCCGGCCGCGCGGTACAGTTGCCATCCAGCCTCCCGGCTTCGTCGCCTGTCCATGCCCGCCGCCCCGATCATCACGCCGTTCCTCCATGGCCAGCACGCGTTCACCGCCTTGCGAACGCTGCTTGGCGTCGTCCTGCCCGCTGGTTGTGCGCTGGCCCTGTACGGCAACATGGAGGTGGCCATCGGCCTGGCGCTGGGCGCCTTCTGCGTCTCCCTGGCCGACATCCCGGAGGCCCTCCCCCGCAAACCCAGGCGCATGTTGGCGGCCACGCTGGTGCTGGCCTGCGCGGCGGCGTCGATCGCGCTGGTCATGCACCATCCGCTGGCCATGTGGCTGGTGCTGCTGGCCGTCGCGTTTTGCGCAGGCTTGGCCGTGGCGTATGGTCCGGCCGGCACGCTGATCGGCATATGCGCGTTGATCGGGGTGGATCTCATGCTGGCGCAGCACGATGCGGGGGGCGCGCCATGGCCTTTCCTGGGCTGGATGGTGGGCGGTGGCCTCTGGTATGCCGCCTTCGCCACGGCGGTATGCGCGCTGTTCCCGCGCCAGATCGCCAAACGCGCGGTCGGCGAATCACTGATGGCGGCCGCCGCGCACCTGCGGCGGCGCGCCGACTGTTTCGTCCCGGGGATTCCCCTGGATCAATGCCACCGCCATCTCGCCGAGGCGCAATCCGCGGTGATCGACGCGCAGAAGGTCGCGCGGGATGTCGTGCTGCGCGAACTGGCCGCCAGCCGCCGCCATGACCCGCGCCAGGCCCGGCTGTTCGCCATGCTCGTCGGCGCGATCGACATCCACGATGTCTCGCTGGCCCTGCATGGCGATTTCACGACGCTGCGCGGCGGCGGCGCGCAAAGCCAGGGGGCACGCCAGGTCCACGATACGATCCGCGAGATGGCGCAATGGATCGAGGACCTGGTACCCCGTTACGTCCTGGGTAGGCCCGTCGGGCCGCCGGTCGCCGCCCGCCTGGATGACGGCGGACTCGATACCGGGCCGGCGCAGGCCTTCAAGGCGCGACTCGCCGTGCTGGCCGACACGCTGGCCGGGCTGGCCAGCGTAGCCAATGCGGGTGCCGGCAAGCGGGGAGCGCCGCCTGCGGCGCCAGCCGCCTCGTGGCCGTCCGACATCCCGCTTGCCGTGCAGGCCTGGAACCGCGCAGGCAAATGGCTGATGCCATGGCAAGCGCTGCGCGGCTCGCCCGATGCGCTGCGCTACGCCATGCGCCTGAGCGCCGCCATTGCCGTGGGAACCCTCGTCGCAAAATGGATAGGCGGCCACGGCACATGGGTGATCCTGACCATCATGATCGTGATGAGCCCCACGTTCGGCGCCAGCCAGCAGCGCAGCCGCCAGCGCATCGCCGGCACGCTGCTGGGCTGCCTGGCCGCGGCGGTGCTTCTGTGGTGCGGCGTACAGGCGCCATGGCTGCTCGCTACCTTGATCGTCATCTGCTACGGCGTCTGCTTCGCGCTGGCCCGGCCGGCAAGCTATCCCGCCAGCGTTTTCTTCGGCACGATCGCCGTGCTGCTGCTTTACCACTTGCTGGTGCCCGGCTGGTCCATGATCGAGCAGCGCGGCGTGGATACCTTCATCGGCGGCGTCATCGGCGCCCTGGGCGCCTTCGTGCTGCCCGCATGGGAACACCAGGGTCTGGATGCCAGGCTCGCCGCGGCCCGGCAAGCCTGCCGCGCCTACGCCGCCGCGGTGTTCGCGGACGACTTCGAGATGTCGCGCTATCGCCTGGCCCGCCGCGACGCCCTGGGCGCCGTCCGCACACTGGCGGCGTCGCATCAGCGCATGGCGCAGGAACCGCCGGCCAAGCGGCGTTTCACCGCGGAGATCGGCATGTGGCTGGCCGCGTGCAATCTGATGATCGCCGCCGTGGCCGCGCTGGCCCAATGGCGCCGCTCACAGGGCGGCGCGCCCCTGCCCGCCGCTTGCCGCGATGGCGCGGCGCTGGCGGACCGGACGCTGGGCGGTGACACCTTCACCGATGCGGCGCATGACGGCGCCGCATCGCCGCGCGTATCGGACGGCACCCCCTCGGCCCCGCCCGCGCCCGCCTTCGCGTCCTTGGTCAGCGCCACGCGATCGATGCAGCGCGCCGACAGGCGACTGGCGGCGGCGCTGCGACGGACGACACCCGGCGCGGGGCGCCCTTGCCCGTCGCGCCAGGCGCCTCACTGAGGTACCCTCCTGGGCGCGCCGCCTTCGGGCGGCCGCGCGGCCGCGCGGCGGCGCTCATGCCGCATCGACCGCCTGCAGCACCTTGCCGAAGAAGGCATCGGCGTATGTGGAATTCAGCCAGCGCACCACGACCACCATGCGCCGCTCCGGCTCCATCCAGGTAAAGGAGCTGCCGGCACCCACGCCGAAGAAGCTCGACGCCGGCACGCTGGGAAATACCCGCCGTTCGTGGTTCAGCCAGATCAGGAAACCGTAGTAAGGCGCGATGGCGCAAGGCGTGCGCATGGCCTGTATCCATTCCGCCGACAGCACCTGCCTGCCATTCGCCCGGCCGCCGTCCAGCAGCATGCGGCCGATGAGCGCCTGGTCCACGCTGCTGATCGACATCCCGCCGCCCCAGTGTGAGCCGCCGGGCACCGACTGCATGCGCTGGCCGTCGATGTCGACCCAGGCATTGTCATAGCCCACCCACTGCCAGTCCTCGCTGGCGCCGACAGGGCGCGTAATGGCTTCGCGGAACAGCTCGGGCAAGGGCCGGCGAAACAGGTGCAGCAAGGCGAACGACAGTTGGTTGATGCGTACGTCGTTGTACTCCCAGTACGTGCCCGGCTCGCGCAGCGGCCGCGCATCGCCCTTCTTGCCGCCCGGCGGATCGCCGAAGGTGACGGCGCGATAGCGGTCCACCTGGTCCGGAACGCCGAAGCGCTCCCCTTCCCACTCGCTGGTCTGCTGCAGGAGCTGGCGCCACGTAATCCGGGCGTTCCGCCCTTCGTCGAAGCCGATGCCCGGCACGCGCGCACGCACCGGCTCATCCACGTCCGGCAGCAGGCCCCGGTCATGCGCCACACCGGCCAGCAGCGCGAGGTACATCTTGGCCACGCTGAACGTCAGGTCCGCCCGCCGCGGTTCGCCCCACGACGCCACGGTCCTGCCGTCCACGACCACCGTGCCCGAGACCGGCCCGCGGTCGTGCACCGGCCCGAGCAGCCGGTTCCAGGGCGGCGGATCGTTCTGATGTACCCCCCAGACGCCGTCGACCGTACGGTCCCATGCGGATTCGTGTTCTTCGGCGAATTGAATGGCGTTTTGCATGAGCGCGTTGGTCATGGAGATATCCGCGGGATGATGGAGGCAGCGTGGGCGCCGGAGCCCTGTTCAGGGAAAACATGGATGGGGCTGGCGTACGCTCTGTTATACAAAGTCACTCTATCCCATACTCCGGGCACGGTGATTTAGGGCATTCCCCATGCTCAGGCGCATGGAAGGCGGCCCCTCCCGGGACATGCAGCAACGAAATCGATACACGCAGCACCGCGGCATCTTGCCGCAACCGTTCGTGATCCTGATAGGAGCCAATATGGCCGCTCGTCGCGCTGTTCCGGTTGTCCTGCCGTCCGCCCTGTCCATTGCGTCGCTCGTCCGTGCCGTGGCCGCGGTCGCTGCCGCCATCGCGCTGTGCGTGGCAGCGCCGGCCTGGGCTGCCAAGCAGGACGATACGCTGCGCATGGCCTACGACCAGGCACCGGAAAGCGTCGATCCGTATTTCAACAACGTCCGCATCGGCGTCATCATCGCGGCCAACGTCTGGGACACCCTGCTCTACCGCGATCCGCTCACCAACGAGTACAAGGGTCAGCTCGCCGAAAGCTGGAAGCAGATCGACGACAAGACGCTGGAATTCAAGCTGCGCAAGGACGTCCGTTTCCACAACGGCGAACATTTCGATGCCGATTCGGTGGTCTACACGCTGAACTTCGTCGCGGACCCGAAGAACAAGGCCACGACGCAGCAGAACGTGCAGTGGATAGACCACGTCGAAAAGATCGACCCGTACACGGTGCGCATCCATACCAAGGAGCCCTTTCCGGCCGCGAAGGAATACCTGTCCACGACCGTCGCGATCCATCCCGCCAAGTACTACCAGGAAGTCGGCCCGGCCGGCATGAATGCCAAGCCGGTGGGATCGGGGCCGTACAAGGTGACCGACTACCAGCCCGGCAAATCCATCACGCTGGAGCGCAACGCCGACTACTTCAAGGATTCTCCCAAGCGCCAGCCCCGAATCGGCAAGGTGGTGATCCGCTTCATCCCCGATCGCCAGACCCAGGTGGCGGAAGTGATGTCGGGCCAGGAAGACTTCATCATGAGCGTGCCCAAGGACCAGGCGGAGCAGCTTGCCGGCGTGCCCAACCTGCAGGTGGTCAGCGGCAACACCATGCGCATCGTGTTCATGCAGATGAACTCCTTGCCGAATACGCCGGCGCCGCAACTGAAGGACGAGCGCGTCCGCAAGGCGATCAACCACGCCATCGATCGCGAATCCATCATCAAGAACATCGTCGGCGGAGACGCGAAGATCCTGAACACCATCTGCACGCCATCGCAGGTAGGCTGCACGGACAAGGGAGCGACCGTCTACAACTACGATCCGGCACAGGCCAGGAAGCTGCTGGCAGAGGCCGGCTATCCCAACGGCTTCGACATCGACATCGTGGCGTATCGCGAACGCAACCAGACCGAGGCAATCATCAACTACCTGCGCGCGGTAGGCATCCGCGCCAAGCTGAACTTCCTGCAATACGCCGCGATGCGCGAAATGATCCGCGCCGGCAAGGCGTCGCTGACGCACCAGACCTGGGGCTCGAACCTGGTGAACGATGTGTCGGCATCGACGCCCGTCTACTACGCCTTCGGCTCGGACGACGTCAACCGCGATCCGCAAGTCAAGGAATTGCTGGACGAAGGCGACCGCACCATCGACCCGCAGAAGCGCGACGATATTTACCAGAAGGCGCTGGACCTGATCTCGGCTCACGCCTATGCCGTCCCGCTATGGTCGCTACCGGTCTACTACGTCGCCGGCCAGGACGTGAACTTCAAGCCCTATCCGGACGAACTCGTCCGTTTCTGGGAGATGAGCTGGAAATAGCACCGCCGCCGCCCCGCGCGGCGGCAACGACAGGGATGCCGCGACAGGCGGTCGCGGAGTGCACGGCGCGCGCGGCCGACCCGCGATCCGCCGGATTTGGGGAGACGAGATGCTGGGGTTCACGATCCGCCGGCTGGGACTGGCCATACTGGTGGCGCTGACGGTTTCCATCCTGGCCTTCATGCTGCTGCACCTGTCCGGCGATCCCGCCGTCGCGCTGGCCGGCGAAGGCGCGCGCCAAGCCGACATCGACATGATCCGCAAGGCCTACGGCCTGGACCGGCCCATCGCGGTGCAGTACATGAGCTGGCTGTGGGATGTCCTGCGGGGGCACTTCGGTACGTCGGTGTATTTCAAGACCGACGCCGGGCCGCTCATCCTGTCCAAGTTGAAGACCACGCTGCTGCTGGGCTTGTACTCGCTCGGCGTGGCCTTGCTGATCTCGGTACCCTTCGGCGTGCTGGCCGCGTTGTACAAGCACAGCGTGGTCGACCGCCTCTGCCTGGCCCTGGCGGTCCTGGGCCAGGCACTGCCGAACTTCTTCTTCGCGCTGCTGCTGATCATGCTGTTCTCGCTGACGCTGCGCGTGCTGCCGGTATCGGGCAGCGGCACCTGGAAGCACTTCGTCATGCCCGCCATCGCGCTGGGCTATTACGTGGCGCCGGCGTTCATGCGGCTCATCCGCGCGGGCATGATAGAAGTCCTGGGCGCGGACTACATCCGCACCGCGCGCGCCAAGGGCCTGCCGGCCGGCAAGGTCATTTTCAAGCACGCGCTGCGCAATGCCATCGTCCCGGTCGTGGCGCTGGCGGCGGTACAGCTGGGCTATCTGCTGGGCGGTTCGGTCGTGATCGAAACCATCTTCGCGCTCGACGGCCTGGGCTACCTGGCCTACCAGAGCATCACGTTCAAGGACTTCCCCGTCATGCAGCTCATCGTGCTGCTGCTGTCCGTCATCTACGTCCTGTTGACGCTGGCGGCCGACATCGCCAACGCGTGGCTGGATCCACGCATCCGGGTGTCCTGACCATGGCCACGCCCACGCTCCATGTGGTTGCGCAAGTCCCGCCCACGGCGGTCGACCCGGCCGGCACCTGGCCGGGGTGGCGGCGCCTCCGCCGCAACACCGCCCTGCTGACCGGCGGCGGCATCCTGCTGGCCATCGTGCTGGTCGCGCTGTTGGCCCCCTGGCTGGCGCCGCACGATCCCTACGCGCAAAACCTGGCAGCGCGCAACATCCCGCCGGTGTGGTACGCCAAGGGTTCGTGGCTGCATCCCTTCGGTACCGACCCGCTGGGCCGCGACTACCTGTCGCGCCTGTTCTTCGGCGCGCGCATCTCGCTGCTGATCGGCGTGTGCGTGGCCGGCATATCGGGGCTGATCGGAACGGCCCTCGGCATGGCGGCCGGCTACTTCGGCGGCAAGACGGACATGGCGGTGTCCTTCCTGATCTCGACCCGCCTGGCCATGCCGGTGATCCTGGTGGCGCTGGCCACGGTGGCGCTCCTGGGCGGCTCCCTGTGGGTCATCATCGTGGTGCTGGGCCTGCTCAAATGGGACCGCTTCGCCGTGGTCATGCGCAGCGCCACGCAGCAGGTACGCGCCCTCGAATACGTGGCCGCGGCCCAGGCGGCCGGCGCCTCCACCTGGCGCATCGTGCGCGGCGAAGTCCTGCCCAATGTCATTCCCCACCTCATCGTCATTGCCACCCTGGAAGCGGCCAGCGCCATCATGCTGGAAGCCGCGCTGTCCTTCCTGGGCCTGGGCGTGCAACCGCCCACGCCGTCCTGGGGGCTGATGATCTCCGAAGCCAAGGCCTATATGTTTTTTTCATTCTGGCTGATCGCCATCCCCGGCAGTGCGCTCGCGCTGCTGATCTTCGCGATCAACCTGGCGGGCGATGGCCTGCATCAGCTGCTCACGCCGCAGGACCGGGACTGACATGGCGACCCATGGCGATATCGTGCTGGATGTCCAGGGACTGCATGTGGACATCGACACCCCGCGCGGGCCCCTGCACGCGGTACGCGACGTGTCGTTCCAGGTGGCGCGCGGCGACACGCTTTGCCTGGTCGGTGAATCCGGCTGCGGCAAATCCATGACGTCGCTGGCCATCATGGGGCTGCTGCCCAAGACGGCACGCCGCCGCGCGCGACGCCTGGCGGTGCTGGGCCAGGATGTCGCCGCCATGCCCGCCCGCCAGCTGAATGCCTTGCGCGGCAGCAAGATGGCCATGATCTTCCAGGAGCCGATGACTGCCCTCAACCCCGCCTACACGATCGGCGACCAGTTGACGGAACACTACAGGCATCACCGCCGCGCCGACGCCGCCCAGGCCCGCGATCGCGCCGTCGAACTCCTGGAAAAAGTCGGCATCGCCGCGGCCGGCGAACGGCTGGGCCAGTACCCGCACCAGCTATCCGGTGGCCTGCGCCAGCGCGTGATGATTGCCATGGCGCTGATGTGCGGGCCGGAACTGCTCATCGCCGACGAACCCAGCACGGCGCTGGACGTGACCATCCAGGCGCAGATCCTGCGGCTGCTGGCCGACCTGCAGGCCGAGCTGGGCATCGCCATGGTGCTGATCACGCATGACCTCGGGGTGGTGGCGCGCATCGCCCGCAAGGTGGCCGTCATGTATGCCGGACAGATCGTGGAGGAAGGCCCCGTGCAGGCCATCTTCGCGCAACCCGGACACCCCTACACCCAGGGACTGCTCGCCTGTATTCCCGTCCCCGGCCGCACGCCGCCGGGCGAGCCACTGGGCACGATACCGGGCGTCGTGCCCGCCCTGACGGGGGACCTGC
Source organism: Bordetella sp. H567 (assembly GCF_001704295.1). Lineage (NCBI taxonomy): Bacteria > Pseudomonadati > Pseudomonadota > Betaproteobacteria > Burkholderiales > Alcaligenaceae > Bordetella > Bordetella sp. H567. Next base: position 2,027,325 of record NZ_CP012334.1, on the reverse strand, counting down.
ACGGCTGCGCCTTCCGCGACCGCTGCCCCTACGCCATGCCCGCCTGCGCCCATCACGTGCCGGTCCGCAAGATCGACCAGCATGCCTGGCGCTGCGTCCTGCAGGCGGAAAGCGCCTTGGTGTCGCCATGAGACCACCCCTGATCCAGGCCCAGGCCGTCACCCGCAGCTTTTCCGTGCAGGCGGGCATCTTCAAGCCCCGGCGCACCCTCCACGCGGTCAACGGCGTCGACCTGTCCGTGCCGCGCGGCGGCGTACTGGGCATCGTCGGCGAATCCGGCTGCGGCAAGTCCACGCTGGCCCGCATGCTGCTGGGATTGATCGCACCCAGCAGCGGCACCATCATGATGGACGGCGAGGATATCCGCGACATGCCACGGCGACGCCTGGCGCGGCGCGTCCAACCGGTGTTCCAGGATCCCTATTCGTCCTTGAATCCGCGCCGCTCCATCGCTTCCATCGTGTCCCTGCCGCTGGAGGTACACGGCGTGGACAATCCGCGACAGCGCAAGGCCATCGATATGCTGGAACGTGTCGGCCTGCCGGCCCGACTTGCGGACAACACGCCCGGCCAATTGTCGGGCGGCCAGCGCCAGCGTGTCGCGATCGCGCGCGCCCTGGTGATGCGGCCGGAAGTCGTCATCTGCGACGAACCCACGTCCGCGCTCGATGTCTCGGTGCAAGCGCAGATCATGAACTTGCTCATGGACCTGCGCAGGGAATTCAACCTGACCTATATCTTCATCAGCCACAACCTGGCCGTGGTCGAACATATCGCGACCGAAGTGGCGGTAATGTACCTGGGAAGAATCGTCGAGTCCGGTCCCGCGGCCCGGATCTTCCGCGAGCCCCGCCACCCGTACACGCAGGCGCTGCTGGCCTCTGTCCTGACGCCGGAACCCGGCCTGGGCATCCCGGACATGGGCTTGGGCCTATCGTTTCCCGACCCGGTCAACCCACCTGCCGGCTGCCCCTTCCATCCTCGTTGCAGCCACGCCATGCCCATCTGCAGGGAGCAGCGGCCGGCGCTGGTGGCGCGAGGACAGGCGTGCGTCGCCTGCCATCTTTATCCCGCTGAGGTGCAGCCATCCGTTGCCGGCGTGCCGGTCCTCAGGGCTGATTGAGTGTCGCCAGATCGACGGGCAGCGCGCGGTTGAGCACCGAGGCCACTTTCACGCGCAGCGCGTTCGAATGCGCACGGCGGACCTCGCGCTTCACATCCAGCAGCTGCTGCGCATGCATGGAGAATTCCGTCAGCCCCAGGCCGAGCAGCAGCCGTGTCAGATTGGCGTCGCCCGCCATTTCGCCGCAGACGGCGACAGGCTTGCCGGCGCGCTCTCCCGCATTGATGGTATGCGCCACCAGCCGCAGCACGGCCGGATGCAGGGGATCGTACAGCGACGCGACCTGGCCGTCGCCGCGGTCGATGGCCAACGTGTACTGGATGAGATCGTTCGTGCCGATGGACAGGAAATCCAGCGCCTGGGCGAAGGGTTCGATGGCGATGGCGATGGCCGGCACCTCCACCATCGCGCCAAGTTCGATGTGGGCCGCATACGGCTGGCCACGTGCATCCAGTTCGCGCCGCGCGGCGTCCAGGGCCAGGCGGGTGGCCTCGACTTCATGCATGTGCGCGATCATGGGAATGAGCACGCGCACCGGCCCGTGCGCGGACGCCCGAAGAATGGCGCGCAGCTGCGTGGCGAACATCTCGGGATGCGCCAGGCAGTAGCGGATCGCGCGCTGCCCCAGGGCCGGATTGGTGGCCACCGTGGCTTCATCGTCCAGCGTCTTGTCGGCGCCGATATCCAGCGTACGGATCGTGACCGGGCGGCCGGCCATGACCTTCACCACCGACGAATACGCCTGGTACTGCTCTTCCTCGCCGGGCAGGCCCGGCCGTCCCATGAACAGGAACTCGCTACGGAACAAGCCGATGCCTTCCGCGCCGGCGGCCAGCGCGGGCTCGGCCTCGTCAGGCAATTCGATATTGGCGTGCAGTACGATGCCTATGCCGTCCAGGGTAATGGCAGGTTCGTCCCGCAGCAGTTCCAGTTCCGCGCGCTCGCTGGCATAGGCGCGCTGACGCTCGCGGAATTCAGCAAGAATCGCCGGCGATGGATTGACGATCACCGCGCCGGTCGCGCCGTCCACCACCAGCATGTCGCCGTCGCGCACCAGTTCCCGCACGTTGCCCAGCGCCACCACGGCGGGCACGCCCATGCTGCGCGCCACGATGGCTGTGTGCGAAGTGGCCCCACCCAGGTCCGTGACGAAAGCCAGGAACCGGCCGCCGCGCAAGCGCAGCATGTCGGCGGGGGAAATATCATGCGCCACCACGACCAGCGGATCGTCGCCGTCCAGCTCGTCGGGATCGCGCAGTCCGGACGTGCCGGCCAGCACGTGCAAAGCCCGCTCGATGACCTGGCGAACGTCCGCGCCACGTTCGCGCAGGTAGTCGTCTTCCATCGCGTCGAACTGCTCGCCCAGCAGCTGGCCCTGCATGGTCAGCGCCCATTCGGCGTTGTAGTGCCGTTCCTTGATCAGCAACAAGGCCTGTTCGGCCAGCAAGGGATCGGCCAGGAGCAGGCGATGGACGTTCAGCATGGCGCCCAGTTCCCGCGGCGCATCGTCCGGCAGCGTGTCGGCCATCTGCAGCAGATCCGCCTGCGCGGCCGTCAAGGCCGCCGTCAGGCGTTCGCACTCTGCCTGCACCTCTTCCGGCGCAATGCGATAGTGCGCGACCTCCAAGGCCGCCGCGCCCATGACGACCGCGCGGCCGATCGCGTAGCCGCGCGCCACACCCTGGCCGTACAGGCAAATGACGCTGTTGGGCTGGTCCGCGTCGCCGTCCCGCCGGGCGGCAGCAGCCCGTCGAACCCGCGTCCGCGCGGGTTCGGGCAGGCCTTGCACGAGGATCGAGTTATTCGAGCTCACCGAATTTGCTGTCGAACAAGGATTCGATTTCCTTCAGCGCATGTTCCGCATCCGGACCCGACGCGTCCAGCTTCACCGTCACACCCAGGCCAGCGGCCAGCATCATGACCCCCATGATGCTTTTCGCGTTCACGCGTTGCGCGCCCCGGGAAATATAGATATCGCTATTGAATTTGCTGGCCAGCTGGGTCAGCTTGGCCGCTGCGCGCGCGTGCAGGCCGAGTTTATTGCTGATCGTGATTTCGGAGATAGGCATAAGGGGAATCGAGCGCGGAATCGCTGGCGATGGGGCTGAAGATACCAGGTGACATGATAGGATAAATTTTCCTTCAGTCTACACGCAAGACACCTTGCACCCCGCCGGCCAGCGCCTTTTCCCGGGTTTCCGTCAGTGGCAGGCTCCGATAGGTCAAGGCCCGCAGCAGCATGGGGGTATTCAGCCCGGCCAGCACGGCGCACTGGACGCCTTGGGCCTGCGCTTCGATGACGGCCTGCTTGGCGATATTCGCGGGCGTGGCGCCTACCAGGTCGGTCAACACCAGCACCCCGTTGCCATCCTGTCCCTGCCGCAGGATATCGGCCACGACGCCGGGGATCATGGCCTCCGGCATATCGTCGGCGCGGATATCATGCACCGCGACCTCCTTGACCTTGCCCATCACATGACTGGCGCAGTCCATCATCGCCGAGCCCAGCGGCGTATGGACGACGATGACGATGCCGGTCATGGAGATACGCTTACGCGCCGACGGCGCGTTCAAGCGCGTCGACGAACATGCCCGGCACGTCGAAACCCGTCTGTTCGGTGATCTCGACAAAGCAGGTCGGGCTCGTGACGTTGATTTCGGTCACGTAGTCGCCAATCACGTCCAGCCCCACCAACAGCAAACCGCGCGCTGCAAGGCGCGGCCCCAGCGCTGCTGCCAGTTGCCGATCGCGATCGGACAGCGGCTGCGCCACCCCGCGGCCGCCGGCCGCCAGATTGCCGCGCGTCTCGCCCGCCTGGGGGATGCGCGCCAGCGAATAAGGTACCGGCTCGCCGCCTATCAGCAGCACGCGCTTGTCGCCCTTGGCGATATCCGGGATATAGCGCTGCGCCATGATGGTTCGCGTGCCGTTATCGGTCAGCGTTTCCAGGATCGCGTTCAGGTTGGGCTCCTCCTGGCGCAGGCGGAAGATGCCGGTCCCGCCCATGCCATCCAGCGGCTTGACGATGACGTCGTGATACCGCCCATGAAAGGCCTTGATGCGCGCCATGTCGCGCGTGACGAGCGTGGGCGCGGTGAATTCGGAGAATTCCGTGATGGCCAGTTTTTCGGGATGGTTGCGGATGGCGCCGCCCTGGTTGTACACCTTCGCGCCCTGCGCCTGCGCGTATTCCAGCAGGTGGGTCGCGTAGACGTATTCCATGTCGAACGGCGGATCCTTGCGCATCAGCACCGCCCCGAAGGCCGAAAGCGGCTGCTCGACCGCCGCGCCTGTTTCGCGCCACCACGCGTGCTCGTGCAGGTCGGCTCCCTGCACCAGGGCGATGGGGGTCGACCTGGCCAGCACTTTGCCTTCGTCGATGTAGAGATCGCCCTGCAGCGCGACGCTCAGCGTATGGCCCCGGGCCGTCAGGCCCTGCATCATGGCGACGGAACTATCCTTGTACGCCTTCAGCAGCGGCAAGGGATCGATAATGAACAAGACATGCATTGCGACACCCGGAACGTGCACCGCCCTCCGTCAGGAGGGCGGCGAGTTTGACGACGGACTGGCCGGCCTTCAGGCGCCCGCCGCTTCCTTACCCTGCGTCGCTTTCTTGCGCGGCGCCAACACCATGATCATCTGGCGACCTTCCAGTTTGGGCATGGATTCCACCATGGCCAGTTCCGTCAGGTCGTCGCGTACCCGTTCAAGCACCCGCATACCCAGTTCCTGGTGCGCCATTTCGCGTCCACGGAAACGCAGCGTCACTTTGGCCTTGTCACCCTCTTCGAGGAAGCGCCGCAGATTGCGCAGCTTGACCTGGTAATCGCCTTCATCGGTCGCTGGCCGGAATTTGACTTCCTTGACCTGGATGACCTTCTGCTTGGCACGCGCCTCCGACTGGCGCTTCTGTTCCTGGTACTTGAACTTGCCGTAATCCATCAGGCGGCAGACCGGGGGTTCGGCATTGGGCGCGATTTCCACCAGATCGACGTCGGCTTGTTCGGACAGACGAAGCGCATCGGGGGTTTTGACGATACCGAGCTGTTCTCCGTCCAGACCTATCAGACGCACCTCGGGAACACGAATTTCACCGTTGATGCGGTTGGCTTTTTCAGTGGCGATGTTGACGACTCCTAAAACGTTTACGAAACCTGCTCGGGGCGTCCGATATCGCGGCGTTGCGTGACTTCGTCCGTCAGACGGGCGACAAAGTCGTCCAATCCGAGTGTTCCCAGGTCCAGCCCCCCGCGCGCGCGGACGGCAACCGACCCGGCTTCCCGTTCTTTGTCACCCACGACAAGGATGTACGGGACCTTTTGCAGGCTGTGCTCTCTAATTTTATAAGTGATTTTTTCCCCGCGCAAATCCGATGCAACCCTAAAGCCTTGTTTTTTCAGGGTTTGCGTGATTTGCGCCGCATAGTCGGCGGATGGCTCCGAAATACAGCAGACAACGGCCTGCACGGGCGAGAGCCAGACAGGCATCGCGCCGGCGTGGTTTTCGATCAGCATGCCGATGAAACGCTCCAGCGAACCGAGTATTGCCCGGTGCAGCATGACGGGCGGGCGGCGCTGGTCGTCGGCGTCCACGTATTCCGCACCCAGGCGCACCGGCATCGAGAAGTCCACCTGCAGGGTGCCGCACTGCCAATGGCGACCGATGGCGTCCTTCAGCGTGTACTCGATTTTGGGGCCATAGAACGCGCCCTCGCCGGGGGAAATCTCGAATTCGCAACCGGTACGTTTCAGGCTGTCCATCAGGGCCTGTTCCGCCGCGTCCCAGGTCGCATCGTCGCCGATGCGCTTCTCGGGACGGGTGGCGACCTTGTAGAGCACGTGCTCGAATCCGAAATCGCGGTAGACCTTCTGCAACAAGGCCGTGAACGCCGCGCATTCATCCTGCATCTGGTCTTCCGTGCAGAAAATATGGCCGTCGTCCTGGGTAAAGCCGCGCACCCGCATCATCCCGTGCAGGGAACCCGAGGGCTCATTGCGGTGGCACTGCCCGAACTCGCCATAGCGCAAGGGCAAATCGCGATAGGAATGCAATCCCGCGTTGAAGATCTGCACGTGGCCGGGGCAGTTCATGGGCTTCAGGCCATAGACGCGGTTTTCGGACTCCGTCGTGAACATGTTCTCGCGGTAGTTGTCCCAGTGCCCCGTTTTCTTCCATAGCGACAGGTCCAGGATCTGAGGCGCCTTGACTTCGTGGTAGCCGTTGTCCCGATAGACGGCGCGCATGTACTGCTCTACCTGCTGCCACAGCTGCCAGCCCTTGGGATGCCAGAAGATCAGCCCCGGCGCCTCGTCCTGGAAGTGGAACAAGTCCAGTTCCCGGCCCAGCTTGCGGTGATCGCGCTTTTCCGCTTCCTCCAGCATATGGAGATAGGCGTCCTGCTCTTCCTTCGTGGCCCACGCCGTGCCGTAGATGCGCTGCAGCATCTCATTCTTGCTGTCGCCGCGCCAATAAGCACCCGCCACCTTCATCAGCTTGAAGACCTTCAGCTTGCCGGTGGACGGCACGTGCGGGCCCCGGCACAGGTCGATGAAATCGCCTTCCCGATACAGGCTGAGTGTCTCGTTGGACGGGATGGAAGCGATGATTTCGGCCTTGTACTTTTCCCCGATGCCATTGAAGAACGCAACGGCATCATCCCGCTTCCATTCTTCGCGCGTGACCGGTTCGTCCTTCTTGGCCAGCTCCGCCATTTTCTTTTCTATGGCTTGGAGGTCCTCCGGCGTGAAGGGACGCTTGTACGAGAAGTCGTAATAAAAGCCGTTGTCGATGACCGGACCGATGGTGACCTGGGCGTCTGGAAACAGGCTTTTCACGGCATAGGCGAGCAAATGCGCCGTGGAGTGCCGGATCAGGTCCAGGCCTTCGGCATCCTTGGCCGTGACGATGCCCAGCCGCGCATCGCGTTCAATGCGGAAACTCGTGTCCACCAAGCGGGCGGGTTCGCCGTCCACCGTCACCTTCCCGCCCAGCGCGGCGCGCGCCAGCCCCGCCCCGATCGACTGGGCAACTTCCGCCACCGTGACAGGGCCCGGGAATTCGCGTCGGGAGCCATCGGGCAAGGTGATTTGTACCATCTGAGTCTTCCTGAAAATAAAAACGCGGCTTTCGGCCGCGTTTGGTGTTTTTGCTTGGTGCTGCGATCCCGATCGACGGGCGAAACACGAAACGGCGTTCAACGCGGTAACGGGCGATGACTCCAGGTCGCGGTTCGCGTCGGCGTTCGTGCTGCCGGAACAGGGTATTGCGCGTGCATGGGTTATCCAGGCGGGTGTTATCCAGCGGGGGTTATCCAGTGGTACTCGGGAGGATAAACGAATTGGAATTTTCTGATTGTATCACCCTTCGGGAGCAAAACGGCCGAACGGGTTACGGACACCGCACCTATCCCGGCCATGAAAGCGACTGTATCCGCACTCCTCAGGCCGGTCTTATTTTCGTCCAAGGAATGGCTGATATGGGAATGCCCTCCATAAACTGCGTAACGACCCGCCGCCAGTGTCCCGCTTTTATCCACTGGCAAGCCGCCGCGCCGCGCCTGCGGCCGGCGCGCGCCCTGCAAGCAAGGAAATGCATGCCGCTCGCTCCCAGCCTTCCCTCCCCGCCCCCCGGCGCCTCGCAGATGCTGATCTCCGGTGAACCCTCCGTACGGCGCTATCTGCTTACCTCGCGCCCCCGTCACCGCATCCGCGTATCGGTGCTGGACGACCACCCCGTCATCGCGCTCGGCATGGCCTCGTTTCTGCAGCACCAAGCGGATTTCGAAGTCGTCCATACCGAAACCTCGGCCGTACGGTTCCTCGAAAGCCTGAAGAAAGTTCCGTGCGACGTCGTGATCGTGGATTTCTACCTGCCGCGCCAGCCGTGGGAAGGCATCCATTTCATCAAGCGCATACGGCGCCTGCACCCGGAACTCATCATCATCACGTTTTCCGCGGGCAAGATCATGGATACCGAATACGCGGCGTTCAAGGCCGGCGCCAACGGCTACGTGCCCAAGGGAGAACGTCTTCCCTTCCTGGCGGACATGATCCGATTGGCGGTCAATACGCCCCGCGCCTTCTACTCTTGTAGCGAGGGCCACGTGCGCGATTGCCGTCCCAAACGGCCGGAGGAACGGCTCACCAACGCCGAACTGGAAATCCTGCGCAATATCGCGCTGGGGCTGTCGGTAACGCAGATCGCGGCCAAGCTGCTGCGCAGCAAGAAAACCATCAGCACCCACAAGCGCCGGGCGATGAAAAAGCTGGAGCTGGCTGACGACCTCGCGCTGGCGCTCTACCTGAAAGAAAAGTTCGAACAGTCGATAGGCGACTGAGTTCTTCCATGATGGATTTCCGCCAGTGATACCGGATAGAAGCATCCCGATACTCCTGGCTGTGCTTGGCGTCCTTCTGACGATTTTTGCCATAGGCATTTTGTTGTGGACTCAGCGGCGCATGCGTATCGTGCGGCACACCGCTGAAAAAGCCCGCGCGGAAGCCATACTAGCGAGGGAAAGGGCCGAAGCGGCGGATTCCGCCAAATCGGCCTTTCTTGCCACGGTCAGCCATGAAATCCGGACACCGATGAACGGCGTCATCGGTGTACTGGATATCTTGCAGGATACGGACCTCAGCGCGGAGCAGCAGCGTTACCTGGGCACCGCCATGCAGTCGGCGCGCCTGCTGCTTCGCGTCATCAACGATATCCTGGACTACGCCAAGATCGAATCGGGGGCCTTGCCACTGTGCAACGCCCCCTACGACTTCTACCGCGCCATGGAGAACATGGCCGAGCTGTACCTGCCCCTGGCTCGCCGCAAAGGGCTGACGCTGACCGTGGCCATCATGCCGCACTTCGATAGGCGGCTGGTGGGTGACGAGATCCGGATAAGCCAGGTCGTCGCCAACCTTCTCAGCAACGCCATCGCATTCACGGACCGCGGGGTCGTCACGCTGTCGGCGCGGCGGCGGCTTGCGCGCCACGGCGACGAACTGGAGATATCCGTCTGCGATACGGGCGCCGGTATGTCGGAGGAGTACCAACAGCGCCTATTCGCGCCGTTTCACCAGGAAGACACGTCCACCACGCGGCGCCATGGCGGCACGGGACTGGGCCTGTCCATCGTCAAGCACCTGGTGGAACGCATGGGTGGCCTCATCACGATACGCAGCCAGCGCGGCGTGGGCACGTCCGCCTGCGTGCGCATACCCGCGCATTGGCAACCCCATGCCTTCACCTGGCCCTGCTACCCCGGACGCACCGCCACCATACATGTGTCGAATCCCGAGATGCTTCCCATGCTGCGCGCGTGGTGTAGCAAGTCCCGCCTACACGTGTTGCCGCCCGACGCGCCCGCCGATATACGTATCCTGACCGACGGCGGCGACGGCTTCTGGGTAGCGACAGCCACCACGCGTTGCGGTCCCATGCATTCGGTGTATCCGTTCCTGCGCACGCTGGAAACGCTGTGGAGGCCCATCCGCGATATCGGGCCACCCGAACGCAGCCTGGATCGTCCCGCGGATGTCACCACGGATTCCGGCGTGGCCCCGCTGACCTCCGTGCAACGGGCACCGTACCGCCCGCCTGGCGATGACATCACCCCGGCGGACACCGCGGCGGACGTCCTGCTGGTGGAAGACAACGAAATCAACCGCGACATCACGCTGAGGCAACTCGCATTGCTGGGAATCAGCGCCCATTCCGCGGATGACGGCGAAGCCGGCCTGACGGCATGGCTTGCCAGGCGGCCGCGCGCCATGCTGGTGGACTGCCACATGCCGAAACTGGATGGGTACGAACTGGCCAGGCGTATCCGCACCCACGAGATGATCCATGGCTGGCCTCGCACGACCCTGATCGGCTTCAGCGCCAACGCCACCCAGTCGGATGCCCGCGCCTGTCTGGCCGCGGGCATGGACGATTACGTGCCCAAGCCGACGACGCGCGCCAAGCTGCAGGAAGCCTTGCGGCGCACGGGCTATCTGCCCTCGGCCGCTCCCCCACCCCCGGACGAATAAACGCACATGCCCATGCTGCTTGACCTTTCCACGCTGACCGAGCTGTATCCCGGGCGCGAAGGACGCCGCCAATTCCTTCAGCGCGCGCTGGAAATCATGCGGGAAGACCGCCAGGCCTTGCGGGATACGCTTGAGCGCCACGCTTATGCAGAGGCTGGCGAACTCGCCCATCGCCTTCAGGGTTCGGCGGCGTTCCTCACGGGCGACCCTGAACAATGTGCCGCCATACTGGTGCCTCTGGAACAGGCGGCCAGGAAAGGCCTGGCTACGGTGGCGCAGGACACACTGGCCACCGCCCTGAGCCACCTCATGGCGCTGGAATCCGCGATTGAACAGGAGATCCAGGCGGATTAGGCACCCCGGCCTGCGCTACAACCCTGCCAGCAGGGAAATCGCCGGGACCGGCGGAGAAAAAAGCCCGCCCTGCGCCAGGTTGACGCCCTTCGCGCGCAGATAGGCAGCCTGGGTTTCGGTTTCGATCCCTTCCCCGATCAAGGCCACCCCCAACCGTCCGCCCAGGGAAATGATCAGTTCCAGCACGGGCGCGTTGACGGCGTCCGTATCGATGACCGACACAAAGCCTTTCGCGATCTTCAGATAATCCACGGTGATTTTCTCAAGACAGGCCAGGGAACTATGGCCCGTGCCGAAATCGTCGATGGCGAAGGCGACGCCGATGGCGCGCAAGGCGCGCATATTGCTCAATACGGCCGCGGTGTCCGGGAAGCCTTTACGTTCCGTCAACTCGAATATCAGTCGCGGATTGGCCGCCTTGAACCCATGCAGAAAACGCTCGACGTCGCCCACGAGTTCCCGCCGGCACAGATGTTCGGCGTTGAGGTTGATGTTCAAGTGAAAGCCTTCCGGCAAGGATGCCGCGCCCAGATCGCGCTGTATCAGGCACAGCAGGTGCCGCGTCAGGCGCATGGCCAGCGCGCTTTCGCCCACCAGGGGATAGAACAATTCAGGCGGCACGGTCCCGTAGATCGGATGGCGCCACCGCAGCAAGGCCTCGGCGCCCACGCAGGCCCCCGTGGACAGGTCCACGATGGGTTGGTACAGCACACAGAACTCCCTACGGCGCATGCCGCGGCGGATTTCGGTGGCCATGGCGATCCGGCGAGTGTTCAGGCGATGCGCCAGGTACGCCAGCAACGCGGATGCTATCGCCAGGAAGGGAATGTATTGCAGCCACAGGGCATGGTGATACGCGACCAGCCGCGCTTGACTGAGCGTCGCGCTGACCTCGATGGGATACAGCGCGGACCGTCTGGTGACGGTAACGCCCTCGTCGGTAAGGCCACCGTCGTTTCTGGCCGGCGCGGCAATCCAGTCGTGTATTCCGGCGGCATTCAGCGCGTACCCGGTACCGATGCGCAACTGGACGGAGTAATGCCCTTCTTGGTCCACGGCCGCGATCAGGTCATGCAGGTATTGGCCATCCACGCTGGCAAGTACGCCGCGCCCATCGTCGATGCCGAGAAAGACAAACAAGGCGGCCCTGTTCGGGACCAGCGGCGTTCCGGGCACGACATACAGTGTCACGCCAGGCGGTAGCTTGATCATGCCGGGCACGACCTGCGCCAACGGGCGGTCCAGCGCGCCGCTGACAGACGAACAGTAAAGCGTATTGCGATCGATGACGGCCAGCGTGCGGAAGTATGGACGCAAGGAACCGGCTTCGCGCAGGACATCCGCGATGGTCTTGCACGGCTTGCCGGCCAGGGGATCGATCTCGGAGGCGACCTGGATGGCATGCGCGACGATGTTTTCCGACTGGGAAATGACCAGGTTTTCGACGATGCGCAACTGGTCCTGCGCGCGACGTTCGGCCTGGTGATGGATCACCGGTATTGCCAGCAGAAACGGCAGCGCGACAGCCAGGAGCAGGTACACCATGTGCCACAGGGTAAAGCGCGCGCGCTGCGCCGAACGATGCACGGATAAGCCTCTCACTTCGGGACAGTGAAACGCCCGCGATATCGGCCGACGGAACGGCCGATCGCGGGACGTAGACTTGGGATTCTGAATAGGCCGCCGCGCGTGCCGCAGGGTAGCGAACTAAAAAGCGGACCTATTCACCGTGTCGTAGTGAGAGGCGTGGGCTTAGCAATTTCCCTTTTTGGCTTGTCCCGGAGGGCAGAACCCGCCGCCGCCGCCACCGCCGCCATGAGGATCGACCACCACCGCCCCGCTGGGCGTATAGACGGCGCAAGCGCTCAACATGGTGGCGAAGGTAGCAACGAACAGCAAACCGAGCAGAAGCTTCATATGGGTCAGCCCAAGGGTTGATGAGGACGCAGAGTTTAGGGGCCGGGGCGGGCGCCAGTTGTATGCGTTCGTAACGGTGGAATGCGTGGTTTTTCGCTTGCCGCTCCCCATGGAGCCGCAATGCGCGCGGCATTTCCTTTTGGCTCGTCTCGCGTATCGCCCAGCACCACGCCGCTGCCTGTCGACCACGAATGCAAAAGCGTTCGCCACCAAAATAAAAGTGCGTTTTATGGCCTGGGCGCATCCTGCCGACGAAAGGCCCCCCACGGCCCCATACCCGATGCGGACCCTGCTACCCGCCGATAGGGCCGCGGCATATCTCGCCGCGCATGCGGGCAAGCCTGACCCCTGCAACAAACGGGGAATGTCATCGCCGCTTCGAGGAGACAAACCATGATGAGCCTGAAACGCAGGACAACGTTGACCAAGCCCACCAATATGGGCACCAACAAAAACTGGAAATACGCGTTTCTTGCCGGGCCGCTCGCGCTTGCGATCCATTCCGCGGCGTTTGCCGGCGCCGAACCTGCCGCGAGGACGGCAAAAGCAAGCGCTTGATCCATGGAAGCAGCGCAGCATACATGGGCCCAGCAAATCATCAACAGCGCGCCTTCCCTGAAGGGGTGCTTTCACATGAAATATCCCAGCACGACATGGCAAAGCGAGCCCTGCCACGCCCTTGGAAGCCCGCCACCATCAAAACTCAAGGAAAGCAGATCAAAACGCGCGAGCACTGTTGCCGACTATATATTGAAAGCCCCGGATGGCGTTCGCCTCAAGAGAGTAATCGGTTCTTTTCCGCAGGTGAAAGGGGTGAAATGGGCAAAATCGACGGATGGAGAAAACGATGGACTGGATAGTTATTCATTGCAGCTGAACACCAACTACTTCACCGACCCGCCGACACCGCTTTGCACCGGGCGCAAAGGCTGCCAGATCTGGCAGCAGTTTGGCTATCAATCGGATTTGTTTGGCCCGGGTTCAGCCCGGATGTTCATCGTATATTGGATAAACAATTACGGCGGAAAAACGTGTCCCGACGGATGGTCCGGCGACGGCAGCACCTGCCTGAAAACGGAAGGTGCCGCAGCAAATGCGGTCTATGTACCCGCGTATTCGGCACGGACAACGGCGACAAGGTTTCTTTCAACCCCGGTTCTTCGCTGGTAACGCACGTGGCCGCGGAATATGACTCCGCGAATACGGCGTTATCGCGGCAGCCGCCGCGGTGCGTAAGCGGAACTACGACGGGCGAGACGAGCAACCTCAGGTTGAGAAGCTGCATCGCCGGTCCGACACAGAAAGAAAGCACTGAGCTTCCTTATATTCAATTCACGGAAGTCGCTGATTAACGAGAAACGGCTCGCATAGGGCAACTGCCGGAAGACCTTACCGTATCCCGGCCCCCTCCGGGTTGCCCGGGTCCGGCGTGCGCCGGTTCCGTTGAAAGAACCGTACTCATGATCCGCCCGGTGGGCGATCACCCGTGGCGGGGCCGCTACCCTCATTCACCCAGTCACGCACATCCCTGACGAACCACGGGAGATTCAGTTTCTCACCCTCGCCGGCCTGGATGGTAAGGGCCGGCTTGGAAGCACCGCGATCGTCATTCGCTGCCGGGTTGGTGGGTTCTGCTGCATCCGGGCCGTAGCGCCGGGAGGGCATATCCGCGCAAGAAGCGAGCGACATGCCCGCGGCAGACAGCAGGATGAGCGACAAAGTTGATCGAAGGATTCTCATGATGCGGTTCCATGTAAGGGAGATGGGCCGGCGGTTGGCGGGAGAACAACCCCCCACTAGCCAAGACCAAGCAACTTGGCTCGCGAACTCGCCGCCGCTTGCGGGGACCCTCTACACAGGTAATGTATTGGACAGCCCGCTATTGCGGGATGCTCACATTCATCCAACCCGTAAAGCAAATAGCGACGGCCTTCCCCGCCTTGCAGGTACGAGCGAGCCAACGTCGCGTGATGCGTCTACCCTTAGTATTCCATCAGGAGCTGTGCGTGCCTATAAAGGTTCGCAGCGCTTTCAACGGCTTCAAGTTCAGATCCGAGGCGATGTGCGCGTTGCCGTGGTGATTCGAAAACCGTGCAGATTGCCCAATGCTGGACGACAAAAAACCCGCGTGCCTGATTGCTTACGCGGGTTCATTCAGATTTGTTTTTTGCACGGTGCCTGGCACGCATGCCAGGTTCGGTGGTAGGCGGTATTGGAATCGAACCAACGACCTCTACGATGTCAACGTAGCGCTCTAACCAGCTGAGCTAACCGCCTGCGAAGAAGAAAAATTATATAGAGATGTATAAGCCGAGTCAAATCGCCAACCCGTCTTGCTGAACGTGCGCATGGCACCTTCGTGGCCGCATTTCGGTAAGCCGGCTGCCCCTTGGGGGCCGTGCCGGCGATGCCTGATTTCGCGCTTTGGCGACGTGGGCAACGCCTTAGATTGCCGCATCGTCGGCGCGGCGGACGGCTTGCAGGAAAGCGCGGATGCGCATGGCTGCCTTGATGCCGGGTGACTCCTCGACCCCGCTGCTGACGTCCACGGCGTAGGGGCGCAGCGTGGTGATCGCCGCCTGGATGTTGTCGGGCGAGAGACCTCCGGAGAGGATGACCGGGGCGCCTTGGCTGTCCGCGCGCACGTCCTGCAGCAAGGCATGCTCGAAGGCGAGGCCGCTGCCGCCGTAACCGGCGGAATAGCTGTCGAACAACCAGCCCGCGGCGCCGCGATAGGCAGCGCAGGTGCGCGCCAACTGCCCTGCCGTCTCGGCGCCGGGGCCACCGACGCGAAAGGCTTTCATATAGCGCCGGCCGTGGCGTTCGCAGGCATCCGGCGTTTCATCGCCATGGAACTGGAGCAGGTCGGGGCCCACGACGTCGAGCACTTGCCTTACCGTGTCGTCGTCGGCGTTGACGAAGAGCGCGACCACATCGACGAACGCGGGCACGTCGCGCCGTAGCCGTGCCGCGAGTTCCAGGGAGACATAGCGCTTGCTCTTGGGATAGAAGATCAAGCCGACCGCATCGGCGCCCGCATCGACGGCGGCGGCGATGTCTTCAGGGCGGGTCATCCCGCAGATTTTGACGCGCGTGCGCATGGTGAAGATCAGAATGGCGCGCCGTTGGGCGCCGACAGACAAGCACCCAGTGTAACCCGCCGTCGGCGCCACTGCGGCGCAGGCAGGCGCCTGGCATCTACTTGCAGTGCAGCCCTTGCCATGCATGCACCTGCATTGCATCTGCCCGCCGTCTATCCCCTCGCCGCGCATCCCCTTGCGGGTGCATCAACTTGGCCGAGCATCTTCCCCGATGTATCTAGCACCACGCCTGCCTTCCCGTTCTGCGCAGATCCGCGCGCGTTCAGGCGAAGGGCGAAAGCAGATGCCTGCGCCCGTCCAGGTCGTCCAGGCCGAATTCGGGCGCGTACTCGAGGGCAGACAGATACAGGCCGTCCGGCATGAAGGTGGGCGCGCCCTGGGTACGGTCGCGCGCGGCCAGCAGATCCTGCATCCATGAAGCCGGCTGCCGGCCCTGCCCGACTTGCAGCAGGGCGCCCATGATGTTGCGCACCATGTGGTGCAGGAAGGCGTTCGCCCTCAAGGTGAATACCAGGAAGCGGCCCTGCGCCGCGATATCGAGCTGATGCAGCGTACGCACAGGATGGCGCGCCTGGCATTGGGAAGAACGGAAGCTGCTGAAATCGTGCTCGCCCATCAGCGCGACGGCGGCCGTGCGCATGGCGTCTACATCCAGCGGCTGGAAGCACCAGCCCGCGCGGCCCGCCCAGAGCGCGGGGCGGACGCGGTCGTTCCACAACAGGTAGGTATAGGTGCGCGACAAGGCGGAAAACCGGGCGTGGAAAGTCTCCGGAACGGGCTGCGCCCACCGTACGGCGATGCTGGGCGGCAATAACGCGTTCAGGCCGCGCACCCAGGATTCGGGGCGCCGCTGGACGTCGCTGTCCAGATGCACGACCTGCATGGCGGCATGCACGCCCGCATCGGTGCGCCCCGCGCATAGGGTCGCTGTGGGGGCGGCAAGGAACTGACGCAGGGCGGATTCCAGGGTGTCCTGGACGGTCTGGCGATGCGGCTGGGTCTGCCACCCCTGCCAGGCCGACCCCTCATATGCCAGCCCGAGGGCCACACGCGGCATCGCTCAGGTCCGCACCGGGCCGGGACGGGGCCGATCGGCTTCCGCGGGGGGCTCGTCCAGATCCAGGTTGATGCCGTCAAGCCGGCGATCGATGGCGCTCTGGTCGATCTCCGACATATAGAGTTCGTCGTCGAGATCGTCCTGGTCTTCGTCGCGCCGCACAGCGGCACGGCGCAGCAACCATGCGATGACGAAGGCCACGACGGCGAGGACGGCGGTCAGGATGATCAACAGGTTGTCGGATAGCCACGAAGGCAGCCCGGAGGTGTCCGGTGTCTTGGCGCCTGTGCCGGTGTCGTCGGTGGCGCCGGGGCTGACCACCGCAGCGCCCTCGGGTTTGGCCACGGACTGGTCCGGGTTGGCCGATGGGCCCGAGGCCGATGCGGCGTTTCCTGGCCCCGATGCGGAGGCGGCGCTTCCTGCGTTCGAAGGCGAGGCAGCGCTTCCCGCGCCGGACGGTGAAAGTCCCGTACCGCCCGCCGCGCCCCCGGCCTGGGCGGACGCACCGCCCGTGGTGGCGCCCGGCGAGCCTGGCGTTCCGCTGGTTCCGGATGTTCCGCCCAGGGCGGATGCGTCGCCGGATATGCCCGGCTTGGCCATATCGGTGGTCGAGGCGCCGGCCTGGCCGCCATTCTGCGACCCGCCAAGCGCCGCGTCGCCGGCAGAGCCAGCTGCCGTACCAGCCGGTGGCGTCGCGCCTTGCGGCGCGCCGGCAGCGGGTTGAGATGCGGCGCCCGGTTGCGGGGCGCCCGACTGCGAGGCGACACCGGGCTGCGACGCGCCACCTTGCGGGATACCCGATTGCGAGGCGACACCGGGCTGAGACGCGCCACCCTGCGCCGCACCTGCCGATGACGATCCCGCAGCGCCTTGCGGGGCGGCGCCGGCCGATGGCGAAGGGGGACCTGCCTGCGCGAGCGCGCTTCGGGGCGCGGACGCGGCGCTTCCGCCATTGGCGGCCGGCGCGGCAGCGCCGTCTGCGCCGCCCAGACCCGGCACCGCCAATCCGCCGCCTTGGCGATCGGCACCCGCGGCGGCACCGCTGCCCTCCCGCCCGGCGCCGGGGCCGCTACCCTGCGCCGCACGCGCGGCCAGGGCGTCGTTCAGTTCCTTGACGTTGCGTTCGAGCTGGTCGACCCGCTGCTGGGCGTCCTCGGTTGCCTTGGCTATGGAGGTCTGCGCATCGGCCTGCGCCTGGGCGTCGGCGCCGCCCTCGCCCGGCTGTCCACTGGACAGGCGCAGCCGGTCCTGCGGCGGAGTTTCAGGCACCGCGGTCGATGGCGCGCCACCCAGCTGGCCCGCGGTGGCAGACCCCGCCGTTGCCGCCGCGCCTGCCGCCGCCGCGCCCGCCAGGCTGGCGCGATAGCGCGCGTAGGCCTCTTGTTGCTGGATGAAGATGCGGCGGGCCTCGGCCGGGTCGATGGCGCGCACCGTCGCGGCGTCGGGCACGACCAGCGTCACGCCCGCCTTCACGAGGTTCATATTGTTCTGGATGAACGCGCGTGGATTGGCACGCCACAAAGCCACCAGCATCTGGTACAGCGTCGCATCGGCCACCGCGTTGCTTTGCGCGATGCCGTAAAGCGTATCGCCTGGCCGCACCGCCACTGCGCCGGCGCCGCGCGCGGTTCGGGCACCGCTACCCACCTGGGCCTGTGACGTCAGCCCGGGGAAACCGCCGCTGCTCTGCGTCATGCTGACCTGCACCTGCCGCTGCCCTTCGCTGGTACCCAGCTTCAGCAGCAGGTCCACGACAGGCCCCTGCGCGGCTTCGGTCGAGGAAATGCGCAGGTTCCGGCGCGTCGGGTTGCCGCCGCCTTCCAGGCGCAAAGTCATGCTGGACAGCGGCACAGGCGGCGTCACCCCCGCCTGCTGCCAGGCCGCGGGATCCGCCAGCGTAGCCATCAGCGTGCGTTGTTCGTCCGGGGTGAGCTCCGCGATGCCGACGATGACCTGAAGCGGGGCATTGGGCGTCGATACGATGCGGCTGTGCGCAAGGCGAAGCGCGTACGCGGGAGCGCTGGCCGCGCACCCAAGCGTGAGCGCGACCGCGAGGCGCGTTGCGTATCGGCTCGAAATGGACGTGGGGCGCAGCGAGCGTAGCGTCATAAGCCTGTTTTCCGCAAAAGCGGGCAGTGCCGCATTCAAAAGTGTAACTTACCTACGGGGTTTCCTGAAACGACAAGGGCACCCCGGGTGCCCTTGATGGCTGCACGCCGCCGACCCGCGGCGGCTCATGCATTCAAGCTTCGGCCAGCGCGATGCGCAGCATGCGGCGCAGGGGTTCGGCCGCGCCCCACAGCAACTGATCGCCGACGGTGAAGGCGCCCAGGTACTCGGAACCCATGGACAGCTTGCGCAAGCGGCCCACCGGGATGTCCAGCGTGCCGGTAACGGCTACCGGCGTCAGGGCCTCGACAGTGGCTTCCTTGGTGTTCGGGATGACCTTGGCCCATTGCGTGCCGCTGGCGATGATGTCGTTGATCTCGTCCAGGGGCACGTCGCGCTTCAGCTTGATGGTCAGGGCCTGGCTGTGGCAACGCATCGCGCCGATGCGCACGCACAGGCCGTCCACCGGCGTGGCCGGCGTGCCGAAGCCTTCGCCGCGTCCCAGGATCTTGTTGGTTTCGGCCCCGCCCTTCCATTCCTCGCGCGAGACGCCATTGCCCAGGTCCTTGTCGATCCACGGAATCAAGCTGCCCGCCAGCGGTACGCCGAAATGCTCGCGCGGCAGGGCCGCATCCTTCTGCTTGGCCAGCACGCCGCGATCGATATCCAGGATGGCCGAGGCCGGATCTTCCAGCTGGGACTTGACCGATTGATTCAACAGGCCGAACTGCGTCAGCAGTTCGCGCATGTGCTGCGCGCCGCCGCCGGATGCCGCCTGGTAGGTCATGGACGTCATCCATTCGATCAGGTCGTTGTTGAACAGGCCCGCCAGCCCCATCAGCATGCAGCTGACCGTGCAATTGCCGCCGATGAAATTGCGCACGCCGCGCTTGAGCGCCGCGTCGATGACCGGGCGGTTCACCGGATCCAACACGATGATGGCGTCCTCGGACATGCGCAGCGTACTGGCGGCGTCGATCCACAGGCCTTTCCAGCCCGCGCCGCGCAGTTTCGGATAGACCGCGCTGGTGTAGTCGCCGCCTTGGGCCGTCACGATAATGGGCAGTTTCTTGAGCGCGTCGATATCGTAGGCATCTTGCAGGGCGCCCGCGCCTTCGGCCCATTTGGGGGCCGCCGCGCCGGCGTTGCTAGTCGAGAAAAAGACCGGCTCGAACAGCGCGAAGTCGTTTTCTTCGCGCATGCGTTGCATGAGTACCGATCCGACCATGCCACGCCAACCGACGAGGCCCACAGCATTGCTCATTTCGTACGCTCTTGATGTCAGGGATAAACGGAGAAAAGAAGAAAAATAGCGAGAGGCGTCCGGAATGACGCTTTTTCGCTGGACAAAACCAACAATTTATCAGAAAGCGCGCCCTCTCCCCTCCTTGCACGGAGGGGAGAGGGCGTCCCCGATACACAATGAAGGCTATTTACGACGCCAGCGCTTTCAGGACCGCGTCACCCATCTCGGCCGTACCGACCTTGGTCGTGCCCGGTTCGTGGATGTCGGCGGTACGCAGGCCCTGCGCCAACACGGCACGAACGGCGCTTTCGATGCGATCGGCCTGTGCCGGCAGGTCCAGCGAGTAACGCAGCATCATGGCGGCGGACAGGATGGTGGCCAGGGGATTGGCCACGCCCTTGCCGGCGATGTCGGGGGCCGAACCATGGCTGGGTTCGTACAGGCCCTGGCCGCTGGCGTTCAGCGAGGCCGACGGCAGCATGCCGATCGAGCCGGTGAGCATCGCGGCCTCGTCGGACAGGATGTCGCCGAACAGATTGCCCGTGACGATAACGTCGAACTCGCGCGGCGCCCGCACCAGCTGCATGGCGGCGTTGTCCACGTACATATGGGACAGCGCCACATCGGGGTACTCGCGCGCCACCTCGATGACGATTTCGCGCCAGAACTGGGAAGTCTCCAGCACGTTGGCCTTGTCCACGCTGCACAGCTTGCGGTTGCGCTTGCGCGCGGCCTCGAAGCCGATGCGCGCGATGCGGCGGACTTCCGGTTCGCTGTAGCGCATGGTGTCGTAGCCCTCGCGTTCGCCGGCAAAGTTGCCGTCCGGCGCGCTGCGTACGCCGCGCGGGGTGCCGAAGTAAATATCCCCGGTCAGCTCGCGCACGATAAGGATGTCCAGGCCGGAAACGACTTCGGGCTTCAGCGACGATGCGTTGGCCAGTTCCGGATACAGAATGGCGGGACGCAGGTTGGCGAACAGGGCCAGCGACTTGCGCAGGCCGAGGATGGCCTGCTCAGGACGGAATTCGCGCGGCAGGCTGTCGTACTTCCAGTCCCCGACGGCGCCGAACAGCACGGCGCGCGCGGATTGCGCAAGCTGCAGCGTGGCGGGCGGCAAGGGGTGCTCGAATTTATCGAACGCCGCGCCGCCGACGGCGGCCTGTTCGGTAACCAGGTCCAGCTTCAGCGCGCCCAGAACGCGCAAGGCCTGGTCGACGATCTCGGGGCCGATGCCATCGCCAGGAAGGACCGCAATCTTGTGTGTCATTTATGCATTCCAAAAAAACCATGCCGCGCCGGCGAACCGGCTTGCTGCCGCACACGAGGTGATTTCTCTCGAGGCGGCACTGTGGCAAAAAATCAGCGCCGCGGATTATGCCAACGGACGGCTTTGCAGCCACGGATGGCGTGCCAGGCGCTCGGCTTCGAACGCACGAATCTTGTCCGACTGCCGCAGCGTCAGGGCGATATCGTCAAAGCCGTTGACCAGGCAGTACTTGCGGAACGGTTCGACATCGAAGGGAATGCCCCGCCCTTCCGGCGTCATGACAACCTGCTGTTCCAGATCGATGCGCAGCTTGTAGCCCGGAAACGCCTTGACTTCGTCGAACAGGCGCGCGACGTCGAGTTCCGACAGAACGATAGGCAGCAGCCCGTTCTTGAAGCTGTTGTTGAAGAAGATATCGGCGTACGACGGCGCGATGATGGCGCGGAAACCATACTGCTGCAGCGCCCATGGCGCATGCTCGCGGCTGGAGCCGCAGCCGAAGTTCTTGCGCCCCAGCAGTATCGAGGCGCCCTGGTAGCGCGGCTGGTTCAGCACGAAATCGGGATTCAGCGGCCGCTTGCTGTTGTCCATGCCGGGTTCGCCGTGATCCAGATAGCGGATCTCGTCGAAGAGGTTGGGACCGAAACCGGAACGCTTGATGGACTTCAGGAACTGTTTCGGAATGATCAGGTCGGTGTCGACGTTTTCGCGGTCGAGCGGGGCCACCAGGCCCTCGTGATGGGTGAATGCTTGCATGATCTTTAGCGGAAATTCCTGACGTCAACGAAATGGCCGGCGATGGCCGCGGCGGCCGCCATGGCGGGGCTGACCAGATGGGTACGCCCACCCTGCCCCTGCCTGCCTTCGAAATTGCGATTGGACGTGGACGCGCAGCGTTCGCCGGGCTCCAGCCGGTCGGCGTTCATGGCCAGGCAC
This sequence comes from Bordetella sp. H567, assembly GCF_001704295.1. Classification (NCBI taxonomy): domain Bacteria; kingdom Pseudomonadati; phylum Pseudomonadota; class Betaproteobacteria; order Burkholderiales; family Alcaligenaceae; genus Bordetella; species Bordetella sp. H567. The sequence continues at coordinate 2,005,188 of NZ_CP012334.1, read as the reverse complement.
ATCGAACAGCCCGGCTCGCGCCACTCGAATCCCGCTTCGCGGAAGATCCTGTCCAGTCCTTCGCGTTCGGCCTGCTGCTTGACCAGGCCGGAGCCCGGCACCACCATGGCCTGCTTCACGTTGGAGGCGACACGCTTGCCGCGCGCCACCGCGGCGGCGGCACGCAGGTCCTCGATGCGCGAATTCGTGCAGGAGCCGATGAAGACGCGGTCCACGCGGATATCCGTGATGGGGGTATTGGGCTTGAGGCCCATGTAGTCCAGCGCGCGCTCCATGCCGCTGCGTCGCACGTCGTCTTTTTCGCGATCGGGATCGGGCACGCGGCTGTCCACGGACAGCACCATTTCGGGCGAGGTGCCCCACGTGACTTGCGGCTTGATCTGGCGCGCGTCGATTTCAACGACGCGGTCAAACGTGGCGCCCGGATCGGAATGCAAGGTACGCCAATACTGCACGGCCTGGTCCCACAGCGGGCCGACCGGCGCGAAAGGACGGCCACGGAAGTATTCGATGGTCTTGTCGTCGACGGCGACCATGCCAGACCGCGCACCGGCTTCGATGGCCATATTGCACACCGTCATGCGGCCTTCCACCGACAGCGAACGGATCGTCGAACCACCGAATTCGATGGCGTGGCCGGTGCCCCCCGCGGTGCCGATGACGCCGATGATATGCAGCACCAGGTCCTTGGCGGTACAGCCGAACGGCAACTCGCCTTCCACCTTGATCAGCATGCTTTTGCTTTTCTTCATCAGCAGCGTCTGCGTGGCCAGCACGTGTTCGACTTCGGACGTGCCGATGCCGAAGGCCAGCGTGCCGACGGCGCCATGGGTGCTGGTGTGCGAATCGCCGCAAACCACCGTCATGCCGGGCAGCGTCGCGCCCTGCTCCGGTCCGATGACGTGAACGATACCCTGGCGCAGGTCGTTCATCCGGAACTCGGTGATCCCATACTTGGCACAGTTGTCGTCCAGCGTATCCACCTGCAGGCGCGACACCGGATCGCTGATGCCCTGCTCGCGGTTGATGGTGGGCACGTTGTGGTCGGCGACCGCCAGGTTGGCGTCCAGACGCCAGGGCTTGCGGCCGGCGAGCGCCAGGCCTTCGAAGGCCTGCGGGCTGGTGACTTCATGGACCAGGTGCCGGTCGATATAGAGCAAACAGGTGCCGTCGGATTCTTGGTGGACGACGTGCGCGTCCCAGAGCTTGTCGTAAAGGGTTTGGGCCATGAAAACTCACCGAACAGGGAAACCGCAAGATAGGGGCCGGCGGGAACATCCGACCGGGAACAGGAATTATGCGCCGCCGCTGAACCTAGTACAACGGCACCAGACATACTGGTACAAGCAGTACCATGCTGGCGTCCCGCGAGCCGCTATTTCGCGTTCTTGGCCTTCTGGTACAGCGGCATGACCTGCTGCGATGCGGCCTGCAAATCGGCGATGCGCGATTCGGCCGACGGATGCGTGGACAGGATTTCCGGCTGCTCCTTGCCCTCGGAGGCCTGCGCCATCTTGCGCCACAGCGAGATGGCGGCCGAGGGGTCGTAGCCGGCCCGCGCCGCGAGCTCCACGCCCATGCGATCGGCCTCCGCCTCGTGGGTGCGGCTGTTCGGCAAGGTGAACATGACATCGGAAAGCTTGCCGCCCAGGTCCGACACGGCGGGCGAGCCCGTCACGACGGACAGCACCGACAGGCCCACGCTGGTGGCCATCTGCTGGGAAACCCGTTCCCGCGCATGCTCGCGCAGCGCATGCGAAATCTCGTGGCCCATGACGGCCGCCAATTCGTCGTCGGTGGGTTTGATCTGCGTCAGCAGACCCGTGTAGACGGCCATCTTGCCGCCGGGCATGCACCAGGCATTGATTTCCTGGGTGGACAGGACGTGGACTTCCCATGCCCAGGACGTGGCATCGGGACGGAATACCCCCACCTGGGCGATCAGGCGCTGGGCAATGGTGCGCACCCGCGCGACCTGCTGCGGATCCACGTCCAGCAGGTTCTTCGCCTTGGCCTGGGCGAGGATGGTGGCGTATTGCTGGTCGGCTTCCTGTTGCAGGTCTTGGGACGACACCAGGCTGGTCATGTATTGCGCGCGGTCCACCCCTACCGTGCCACCCTGCGTGGTTTGCACGTTGGCGCAGCTCGCCAGCATGGCCAGCGACAGCACACCGGCGCCCAGCAGCGAAACCCGTCGGCGCCGCCCATGATTTTTGTGATCAATCATGTCTGGTCTCCATGAATGACAACGCGGCGCTGCCGCCGCCGGTCAACCGCATTGCCCCCGATGGCGCAGCGCATGATCCATCAGCACCAGCGCCAGCAGCGCCTCGGCGATGGGCGTCGCCCTGATGCCGACGCAGGGATCGTGGCGGCCCAGGGTCTGCACCATGGTCGGCCGGCCGGCACGGTCGACGGAACGGCGTTCGATGCGGATGCTGGACGTCGGCTTGATCGCCAGCGAGACGGTGATGTCCTGGCCCGTCGAAATGCCCCCCAGCACGCCGCCGGCATGGTTGCTGAGGAATCCGTCCGGCGTGATTTCATCGCCGTGCACCGACCCGCGCTGGGCCACGCTGTCGAAACCCGCGCCTATGGAAACGCCCTTCACCGCGTTCAGGCCCATCATCGCGTGGGCAATGTCGGCGTCCAGACGGTCGTACAGCGGTTCGCCCCAGCCCGCCGGCGTGTTCTCGGCCACGACTTCGATGCGCGCGCCGACGGAGTCGCCGTCGCGGCGCAGTTCGTCCATGAAGGCTTCCAGCTGAGGCACGATGCCGGCGTTGGGGGCAAAAAAGGCGTTCTGCGGCACCGCGTCCCAGTTGTCGAAGGGGATAGGGATCGGTCCTAGCTGGCTCATGTATCCACGTACGCGCACGCCGTGGGTCTGGGCCAACCATTTCTTGGCGATGGCCCCGGCCGCCACCGTGGGTGCCGTCAGGCGGGCGGAGGACCGCCCACCGCCGCGGGGATCGCGCACGCCGTATTTCTGGAAGTAGGTATAGTCCGCGTGCCCCGGCCGGAAGGTATCGACCAGATTGGCGTAGTCCTTGCTGCGCGCATCGGTGTTGCGGATGAGCAGGCCGATGGGCGTGCCGGTGGTCGCCCCTTCGAAGACGCCGGACAGGATCTCTACCTGGTCGGCTTCCTGGCGCTGGGTAACATGGCGCGAGGTACCGGGGCGGCGGCGGTCCAGCTCGGCCTGTATGTCCTGCGCCGCCAGCGGCAAGCCCGGCGGGCAGCCGTCGACCACGCAGCCGATGGCAGGGCCATGCGACTCGCCGAAATTGGTGACAGTGAAAAGCTTGCCTAAGGTGTTGCCGGACATGATGTTCTACACAGGGCGCGTGGAATGGGAGCGAAGGAGCCGAAGCGGATTATGACACCGGTGGCGCATGGCGCAGCCTTTCACCGCCCAGCGGTTAAACAGCGATAGACGCTGCATACAAAGAGACGGACGGCAATAAAATCTGGATATTCGGCAATGCAACGCGATTCTTCGTTGTTGATGCATCGGCACGGCGGATCCAAAATGTTAACCCGCTGAAAATCCCGGATGCTTTTTGTATCAGGTGGCCTTCGTTGCGCCCTCTAACGTCCCGCATCCATGTCTTTTCGCATGCGTAGCCCCCATACCGGCGTCATCCATAGCCGGTGTCGAGCCGTTTCGTTACGCTGCGCTGACCATCCAGGCAGGAGAGAGACCGCATGTACGATCGTTTGCCCGCGCAGCCTGACATAGTAGCCGGCGCAGCCATGACCGCAGGCCCATGCCGGACGGTGCACCCTGTTGGCCCGCGCCCCGCGCTGGGCTGACCGCCCCGCATCATCCCGACATGACGCCCCCCCACCCCGCGACCGCCAAAGCGTCCGACCTTCCGCAGGACGAGACCTGGCACGCCGCGCCCCCGGCCCCCCGGCGGCGCGGGCTCGCGGCCGCGCTGATCACGCTGCTGGTGGCCATGGCGCTGCTGGCACTGGTGACAGGCGCGACGCTGTTCACCCAGTCGCGGGTGGTATCCCAGCCCGCGGGGGCCGACATCGGGCTGTACAGCTATCGCCTGGTCTCGCAAATGAACCGCCTCATCGCCGACGCGCAGAAAACCGCGGCCGGTGGTGACCACAAGCAATTCGTCCGGGACCTGCAGGCCCTTTCTACCTTCGTCAATCCGGGAACGGCGGAAAGCGCGCCGGGCGTGGCCCTGGTGCGTTCCCTGCCGGCGGCGCGCGTCGACGTGCAGATGCTGGATGATCGCCTGCGGACGTGGCGCGAGGCCGCGGACACCGCCGACGCCGCGCGCATACGGGCGGCCGCGCGGGACCTGGCCGATCACGCGGACGAGGCCCGCCTGCTGGCGGACCGGCTGGGCGGGGCCGTCCACCAGGCCCAACGCGGCGACACCGCCCAGCACAATACGGCCGTCGCCGAAGGCTTCCGACGGCTGCAGTGGGCCTTCGTCGGCTTGCTGGCCTGCAGCGGGATCCTGGCGATATGGCTGCTGGTGCTGAATCGCCATGCGCGCCATTTCAACCAGCGCATGGCACAGGCGAACGCCCGCCTGGAGTCGGCCGTGGCCCACCGCACGCGCCAATTGGTCTGGCTGGCCAACACGGACCCGCTGACGGGCCTGAAGAACCGGCGCGCCTTCATGGAAACCGCGGAGGCGCAGATCCTGCAATGCCGGCGCTATCCGCACCCGCTGGCCGCCCTGCTGATCGACATCGACCATTTCAAGTCCATCAACGACCGCTATGGGCATCACGTCGGCGACCAGGCAATCCGCCGCGTGACGGACACCATCACCAACACCCTGCGCGACAGCGACATCATCGGCCGCTTCGGCGGCGAGGAATTCGCCGTTCTGATGCCCCACACCGACTTGCCGGCGGCCCTGGTGGCGGCCGAACGGCTGCGCCAGGCCGTCGCCGGCATGAAGATCGGCCTGCTGGAAGGCGGTCCTCTGAGCATGACGATTTCGCTGGGCCTGGCGATGCACGAGCCGGGCGTATCGCTCGATACACTGCTGATGCGCGCCGACATGGCGCTGTACCGGGCCAAGAGCGGCAGCCGCAACCGCGTCGAAGTCTACGGGCGCGAACGCGAAGAAATCGCGCAATAAGGCCACCCTTATTCCTGCATGACGGCCCGCGCCGGGACCCGGACCGTCCCCTCCAGGCGCGATGCATGGCCAGCAAGTGGCCAAAACGCCATAAACTATGCGCGCCTTTTCACAGCAACGCGGTACGGCGGCCGGTACGGGCCGGCCCGCCCACAATGGAACACGCAGCCTACCTGCCTATGTCCCTATTGCGCCAACTGCTCGTCAGCGTCGCCGTGGTCACGATCCTGCTTCTGATCGGCTCGCAGATGCTGAACATCGATACGGCCCGCCGCTACCTGAACGAGGAACTGCGAACACGCGGAGAAACCGCCGCGGCCACCCTGGCCGCGGTCTACGCGCGCGATCCCGCCCCCGATGCGGCCGCCTGGCGCGCCGTGGCCCAGGACGTCTTCGCCAGCGGCGCGTTTCGCCGAATCGATGTCCAGGGCAGCCTGGCCTTCGACTTCCACAAGGGAGGCGGGAGCGACGCCGCGCCTGCCTGGTTCGTTTCGCTGATCGCTTTGACGCCGCCCGCGGCCGTGCGGCCGTTCCAGGCGGCGCACGGCATGCAAGGCACGGTCACGGCCGTCGCCGACGACACGGCGGCCGTGCAGGCGCTTTGGCGGCACTCCGTCGGGCTGGCGCTGCTGGTGGCCGGCGCGGGGATCTGTTGGCTGATCTACACGGGCGGCCTGGTGCGCTGGCTGCAAAAGCGGCTATTGCAAGGCATCAGCGCCCAAGTGCGCGCGCTGGCGCAGAACGACGCGGATCCCCCCGCCGCGCTGCCGCCGTGGCCCGAGATCGCCGACGTCGCGCATGCCCTGGCCGAAGCGCGTGAACGCCTGCGCATGACGGCCGAGGAGGCAAATGCCCGGATCGAATCGCTGCAGCTGGAACTGAACCTGGATGCCGTGACGCGGTTGCCCAATCGCAAATACTTCTTCAACGAGCTGCGGCGCGCGCTGAACAGCGGGACGCAGGAATCGGAAGGGGAGTCCGGCCACGTCCTGATGTTCCGCCAACGCGATCTGGCGACCATCAACCGCCATATGCCGCGTGAATTCACGGACCAATGGCTGCGTTCCGTGGCCCTGCGGCTGGACCAGAAGCTGGGCCGGCGCCATATCCCCGCGTTTCTGCTGGCGCGGCTCAACGGCTCGGATTTCGCCCTGCTGCTGCATGGCGTGCCTGCCGCGCAGGCCGATGCGCTGGCCGAACAGCTGCGCCACGAGCTGCGGGCACTGCGCGTATCGCTCGGGGAAGACCGGTGGTGCCGCTGGGCGCTGGCGCTGGGGCCGTACTCGCGCGGCGACCACGCCAGCGAACTCCTCGCCCTGCTCGATCACGCCCTGATGCGCGCGGAAAGCGCCGATACGGATGCCCCGGTGCGCGCGGAAGCGCCCGGCACCTCGGAGGCGGCCGGGGAGCTGCAGTGGCGAGATACCCTGGTAATGGCGCTGGAACAGCACCGTTTTTCCCTGTCCGCCCGTGCATTGCAGAGCCCGAGCGGCGAGGTGCTGCGCGCGGAAGCGATGCTGATGCTGCACGATGCGGAGGCACAGGCGCCCATCCCGGCGCCGGTTTTCATGCCAGCCGCGGTCCGCCTGGGCATGTCGTCCGAATGCGATATCCAGGCCGTCCGGCTGGCCCTGGACTGGCTGGTCTCGCATGGGGGCAAGCTGGCCGTCACCGTCGCCCTGCCGTCGCTGGGCCATTCCAATTTCCTGCCGCGGCTGGGCCAGATGCTGCGCGACCGGCCCGCGCAGGCCGGCCGGATGGTATTCGAGGTCGACGCCCGCGGGCTGGTGGAGAACTTCGTCAACGTGCGTTCCCTATGCGAAGTGGTCTGCGACGCGGGCGCAGGGATCGGCGTACGCCGGCTGGCCGACGACTTCAGCGCCATGACGCGCCTGCACGAACTGCCCATTGCCTACGTCAAGCTGGGCGAGGCCTTCGTCGACGCCATGGGACGCAGCCCGGGCAGCCGCCACCTGGCCGCCTCGGTGCGGGAAACCGCCAAGGGATTGGGTGTCGAGGTCTACGCGGATGGGCCCACGGACGCGCAAACCGGTGCGTTCCTGGAACGCGTGGGCATCGCCGCCGTGGGCTATTCCGCCGAAGCGCTGCAGGCCTGACATCTGCGCGGCGGCGCATGCCTGCGTCGCCATCGCCCCTGCCGCGGCGCACTGGCGCAGCCATGCCGCTATACTTCCGCGCAACGTATCGCCGGGGCACCTCCACGTACCCTCGCCACGCCGCCCGCGTGGCGCATCGGCTTAATTGTTGTCTGCATGAATCCCGACCTCTGGTATCCGATCGCCACTAGCGCGTTATTGCACTCCTTCCGGGCCAGCGTGGCTGGCCTGGCTGCCGCCATCCTGGTCATCCTCCTGCTGGCCGCGGCCCGGCGCCGCACCGGGTTTCCCGGGCTTGCCGCGCTATTGCTGCTGATGTCCCAGGCGGCGCGGGCCGCGCTCCTCACGGGCGCGCTGGCGCCGTGGGTGCCGGCTGCCGCGCAAGCGGGCGTATCGGCGGGACTCCTGGGCCTGGGCGCCAGTGCGGTGCTGTGGATGGCGGGCGGCGCGCTGCGCCGCCGGCGCGCGGCGGCATGGGCGGCATTTTTTCGCCTGGCGGCATGGCTGGCGGCCATCGTGTCGTGCGCCATCGCGGTGGCGGGCGACAGGCTGGCGCTGCACGCGGGTGTCGACGCGGCCAGCCTCGTGCCATTGCTCGCGGTGGTCGCGACCATATCCGGCGGCATTGCGTTCCTGGTTTTGCTGACGGAGGCCGCCACGCCGGCGCGTCGCCTGGCGCTGGGAAATGTCGCGCCGAGCCAGTCCAGGCGCGCCGCCGCCCGCGCGAGGGCCCAGTTGGCCCCCGCCGCGCTGGCTTCCGGCCAGCGGGAGATCGAAGCGCGGCTGTCCATGCTGAACGAGGTACTGGAACGACAGCGTCAAATGAACGCACTGCTGTCGCACGAAATGCGCTCACCGGTGGCGACCATCAGCGCCGCGGTCCAATCGCTGCAGATGGTGCTGGAAGGCAGCGACGAGCAAGTCGACAGTCGCCTGCAACGCATTGGACGCGCCGTCGCCCGGATCAACGAGTTGATGGACCAGTTGCTGGTCCAGGAAAGCACCTACGACGAGGCACTGGCGCCGCGTCATGAAGTGGTGGACCTGGCCCGCCTGGCCGCCGACGTGGTGGCCTCCATCCAGCATGACGTGGCCCATCGGCTGCAGCTGGAAGCGCCTGAGCCCTCGCCGGCCTGGTGCGACGGCCCCCTTACCGGCGTGGTGCTGCGCAACGTGATCCACAACGCGGTGAAATATTCACCGGCCGACCAGCCCATCGTGATCCAGGTCGGCACATTGACCGCGCCGGGCGAGCGCACGGCATGGATCGCGGTGGCCGACCGCGGGCCGGGTATCGCAAAGGAAGATCAGGCGCGGATCTTCGACCCGCATTTCCGCCAGGCCGCGCACCGCGAAACCAAGGGATTGGGACTGGGTCTCTTCCTGGTACGCAAGATCTGCGAACGCCAGGGTGGCACGCTCACGGTCGAAAGCGAACCGGGCGAGGGAGCGCGTTTCACGATCGCGCTGCCCGTGAGCAAAGTCCGCTAGGCGGCGAAAACGTAGCCCTGCCCACGCACCGACAGCACAGGCAACTTCATGCCGCTGGATTGTGCCTTCGCGCGCAGGCGGCTGACCAGCACGTCGATACGCCGAAGTTCGAATTCGCTGGGATTCGCCGGACTGAACAATTCGGACAGCGCCTGGCGGCTGACGACATTGCCGCTGGCCTCGATCAGGGCATTCAGGAAGACGCGTTCCTGCGCGCTGAGATGCAGGCTGCTGCCGTCGGGCGAGACCAAAATCCAACCGCCATCCTGCAAGCTCCAGTTCTGGGTGCCACGATCGGCGGCCAGTTGCGGGGCGGGACTGCGCGACAACCGCATGCGCCGCGCCAGGCTGCGGATCACGGAACTCAATTCGAGCAGGTCGACCGGCTTGGTGATGTAGATATCGGCGCCCCCTTCCAGGCCGCGCACGCGATCTTCCAGGGCCCCACGCCCTGTCAGCATGACGATGCCCACGGCGTGCAGGGCCCGCAGGCGCGTGGCTACCGAAAAGCCGTCCTCGCTGCCCTGCACATTGGCGTCCAGGATAACCACGTCGCAAGGCTGGCTTTCCATGTGGCGATAGAAATCTGGGGCACTGGCGCACGCGAAGTTGACGCGAAAGCCGTAGCCGCCCAATCCGAGCTTGAGTTCTTCTCGAAAGTCCGCATCATCTTCTAACAGACCGATACATAACACGCCGTCTGCTGCTTGCGTTTGCACGATATTTCCCCGGAAATCGGCCCTGGCCCCTGGTCGGCTCAGTGTCCTAACCGCTGTGAACTGGCATGACGCTGCCCAGGCAGCGGCGCAATTCTATCATTGGTAACAATGCGAAAGCGGCCCCAAAATACAGCAAATATAAGGATTCCTATCTCATAGTTGCCGTAGTTTCCCACGGGGCGAGGATGCACCAAATTTCCACACATTGCAACAAACGATACATTCCCTGTCCCCGCCTGGGCGCTTTGTGCGGATTACGTCGCGTGCGTGCCGCGTTTCAGGATGAGCAGCTCACCTCCAGGTCGCTCGCCCAATCCGGGGGCAGGCCGGCATACCGCGCGTATTCCGGTCGTTCGGTATAAGGATCCCGCAGGACCCGCAGCAGGTCATCGATCACCGCGGCATCGCCTTGCGACGCTGCCCGTATGGCCAGTTCGGCCAGGTGGTTGCGTAGCACGTACAAAGGGTTGACCTTGTCCATGGCCCCGGCGCGCAGCGCTGCGTCGCGCGGCACGGCCTCGTGCCGTTGCAGCAGCCGCTGCAGCCAGGCCCGGGCCGCCTCGCGGTCGATGAACATATCCAGGAATGGCTGGGAGGCCCCACGCACGGCGGAGGACAGGCGGCGAAACGCCAGGGTGAAGTCCGCGCGCTGCTCGTGCATGAGTTTCAACAGGTCGTCCAGCAGCCCCTCGTCTTCCGCGCGCCAGGCCTCCAGGCCAAGCTTGGCCGCCATGCCGTCGTGGAACGCACGGGTAAAAATGCCTTCGTACCCGTCCAGTACGGCCTTCAAGGCGTCGGCATCCTGCACGACGCTGTTCAGGCTGCCCGCCAGGCGGTAAAGATTCCACAGCGCTACCGAGGGCTGCCGGTTCCAGGCATAGCGCCCTTCGGTATCCGAGTGGTTGCAGACGTGATCCAGCCGGAAGCCATCCATGAAACCGTAGGGGCCGTAGTCCAGGGTCAAGCCCAGGATGGACATGTTGTCCGTGTTCATCACCCCATGGCAAAAGCCCACGCATTGCCAGTCGGCCATCAGCCTGGCGGTGCGCGCGGTCACGGCATCCAGCAGGCGTACCAGGGGTGCATGCGGGGCGTCTTTTTCGCCAGGCCGCGGGCCGCGGCATTCCGGATAGAAGTGGTCGATGATGTAGTCTGCCAGCGTCTGCACCATTTCCGGCTGCCGGCGCGCGGCCCAGTGTTCGAAGGACCCGAAACGCACGAAGCTGGGCGACATGCGCGTCACGATGGCCGCGGTCTCCACCGTTTCGCGCATGACAGGATCGTCCGACGCCACCAGCGCCAGCGCGCGCGTCGTGGGAATGCGCAGCCCATGCATGGCCTCGCTGGCCAGGTATTCACGGACGGACGAACGCAGCACGGCGCGCCCGTCTCCCATGCGTGAATAGGGCGTCATCCCCGCCCCCTTCAGCTGCAATTCCCAGGGTCCTGATGGGCCGTCGACCTCGCCGAGCAAGTGCGCCCGGCCATCGCCGAGCTGGCCGGCCCAGATACCGAACTGGTGGCCGCTATACACCGCCGCCAGCGTATCGCCGCCCGGCAACGGCGCCCGTCCCGAAAACACATCCAGGAAAGCCTGGGTGTACAGGACTTCAGGCGCCAGGCCGATCAGGGCAGCGGCGTCTTCGTTCGCATGCAGCAGCCGCGGGGCATTCAGGCCTTGCGGCGATAAGCGCGTGTAGAAGGCCGGCGGCAATGCGGCGAAGGAATTGCTCATCGGCAGTTCCGCCAGCGTAGAGGCCGGCGGGGTGAGCGGGGACGTTCCGGAGACGGCTGACATAGTTCCTGCCCTGGCGGGCGTTCAGGTTGCCGAGGACCGGCGGCGGCGCGCGGCCTGTTTGGCGGGCCGCACGTACAGGATCGCGCAGGCGAAAAACAGCAGCGACAACGCAAGTTCCACGCCGGCGAGCATCGCCGACAAGGGTCGGGTATCCGACATGACCCGCACCGCGCCCTCCATCACATACAAGAGGCTCAGCATGGAAGCCCACTGGTAGGTATATAGATTGCCGCGCAATATGCCCCGTAGGGGAAAGGCCAGCGGCAAGGCTTTCAGAAAGAGCCAGGAACCGCCCGGCCGGACGGGAGCCAGTACGGTTTCCCACAGCACGCAAAGCAGCGTGAGAGCGAGCAGCGTGATGACGCAAGCCAGGCGAAGGTTACGGTTGAGTTCAATTTCCATACTGCTATTATCGCCGCATGAAACCGCTCGTCGATACGGCCGCCGCGGACTCGGCGCCGGAATCCCAGAACTACCGCGCCTCGTGGCTCAGCCGGGTGGCGAAGGTGCTGCGTTTTGCCTCGCACCGCGCCGGCGAGGAGCAGTTGCTCCAGGTCGCCTCCAGCCTGACTTTCACCACCGTCCTGGCCATCGTGCCCATGCTGGCCGTGGTGCTCTCGCTATTCACCGCCTTTCCGGTGTTCCAGGAATTCCGCGTTGCCTTGGAAGATTTCCTGACGCACAGCCTGATGCCGCCGGCGGTGTCGGACAACATCATGAATTACCTGAACCAGTTCGCACGCCAGGCCAGCCGCCTGACGGCGATAGGCGGGGGGCTCTTGCTGGTGACGTCGATCCTGCTGATCATGACGATCGACAAGACGTTCAACGACATCTGGCACGTCACGCGGCAGCGGCCGCTATCGCAGCGGGCCCTGGTGTATTGGGCGGTGCTGACGCTTGGCCCCGTGGTCGCCGGCGCCAGCTTGTGGGGAACGTCTTTTCTGGCCCGCGAATCGCTGGGGCTGGTGCGTGAAGTCCCCAACATCATCGGCCTGGCGGTGTCCTTCCTGCCCCTGACGCTGACGGGACTCGGGTTTGCCGCCCTGTTCATCGTCGTGCCCAATCGCCGCGTCTCGTGGACGGACGCGCTGGCCGGCGGCTTCGGCACGGCCATCGTGCTGGAGCTGATGAAGGCGGCATTCGCCTATTATCTGACGCGGTTTCCCACGTATACCGTCATTTACGGCACCTTCGCCACCCTGCCGATTTTCCTGCTGTGGATTTATTTGTCCTGGCTGGCAGTGCTGTTCGGCGCCACGGTGGCGGCCAGCCTGCCCATGATCCGCGTCGGCCGCTGGGACATCAATCGCGAAACCGGGGCGGCGTTCGTCGACGCGGTAGAAGTGCTGCGCTGCCTGTACCGCAATATGGGCACCAACCCGCCTGGCCGCAGCGCCAGCCGCCTTGCCGTCGATCTGCATCTTCATCATGACGAACTGAATGCCGTGCTGGAATCCTTGTCCGACCTGGGCATGGTGGTACGTACGCAGGAACAGCGATGGATACTCGCCTGCGACCCGCGGCGCGCGGCGCTGGCCCCGCTTTTCGATCGTTTCGTCCTGGACCGCAACCAGCGACGGCTGCGGGAATCGCCTGAAATCCTGCGGGTCGCCCGCGCCACCCTGACCGCCGACGAGGCCCCGACGCTGGAAGATCTCATGCAGGAGGCGCAAAATACCGGCAATAGCTCGGCGGACATCCTGAAGATCGAGGCCGTCAAAAAATAAGCCTGGGCGCGAGCCCATGGAGGACCATCATGTTGAAAGTCAGCGAAATTCTTCGGGTCAAGGGCGACACCCTCTATACGGCCACGCCGGACACGCCGGTCAGCAAGGCGGTGGAAACGATGAGCCTGCAGGACATCGGCTCGCTCGTCATCATGGAATCCGGCATGTTGGCCGGCATGCTGACGTTCCGTGAAATCATCCAGCATCTGAACCGCAACGGCGGCACGCTAGGTACCACCACGATCCGCGCCATCATGGACGATGCCCCCGTCAGCGTGACGCCCAATACCAGCGCCGAGGAAGTGCAGCGCCTGATGCTGGACAAGCACGCGCGATACATACCGGTGATGGACGGCAATATGCTGATGGGCGTGATCTCGTTCTACGATATGGCGCAGGCCATCGTGAACGCGCAGCGTTTCGAGAACAACATGCTGAAGGCGTACATCCGCGATTGGCCGATGGACGAGGAAGGCGCGGCGCCCAAGGAAATCTAGGCCCGCTTCCGGGGCGCTTTGCCGGGCCGTGTGGCGCGGCGCTCTGGTTCTACTCCAATTCCATGGCTTCGGCGTGGTGCGCGGCGGGATGCTGCACACTGCGCCAGGCTTCGTAGATCAGCCCTGGGTCGTCGGATTTCAAGGCCGCCGCATCGGAGAGCATGCGGCGCCAACGGCGGGCGCCGGCCTGCCCGTTCACCAGACCCAGCAAGGGGCGCACGATGACGCGCAGAGGCACACCGCGGGCGATCGCCTGGGTGGCGTAGTGCATCATGGCGTCTACCACTTGCGCATCGCCCGGCAGGCGGCTGGCGGGCCAGAAGCGCAGCGTAAGCTCGGACAGGATACGCGGCGTGTGCCAGGCCGCCCGCCCCAGCATCACGCCATCGAAAGTTTCCGCGGCCCGTTCGGCGGCGTCGGCGTCGGCCAGGCCGCCGTTCAACACCACCACGCAATCGGGAAAATCGCGTTTGAGCATGGCGGCGGCGTCATAACGCAAGGGCGGGATCTCGCGATTATCCTTGGGTGACAGTCCCTTCAGGACCGCATTGCGCGCATGGACGATGAATACCCGACAACCCGCATCGTAGAGCTTGCCCACGAAGTCGCGCACGAAGGCATACGACTCGTCATAGTCCAGCCCCAGGCGGTGCTTGACGGTCACCGGAACGTCCACCGCGTCGCGCATCGCCTTGACGCAGTCGGCCACCAGGTCGGATTCGGCCATCAGGCAGGCCCCGAATGCGCCGCGCTGCACGCGTTCTGAAGGACAGCCGCAATTCAGGTTGATTTCGTCATAGCCCCAACGCTGGCCCAGGCGGGCGGCCTGCGCCAGGGCATCCGGTTCGCTGCCGCCCAGCTGCAGGGCCACGGGGTGCTCCACCGTATCGAAATCCAGGTGCCGCGCGACGTCGCCATGCAGCAACGCCCCCGTGGTGATCATTTCGGTGTACAGCCGTGCGCGCGGGGCCAGCAGCCGATGGAAATAGCGGCAATGGCGGTCGGTAACATCGATCATGGGCGCGACGCACAGCCGCCAATCGGAGGAAAGCACGGAAAGGACCTGGTGAAAAGATAGGGCCATTTTAGCCGCAGCACCGGGCCGGAGGCCGGGGTAGTCTAAAATTGCGCCGCCGCTGCCTGGCGCGCGGCCGCCTGATGCCCGACAACCTTTGCCGTATCCCCATGGCCGTATTCACACCCGTCACCGACGACGACGCCCGCACCCTGCTGACGCAGTTCGACCTGGGCGAGCTGGTTTCCCTGCAGGGCATCACGGCCGGCATCGAGAACACCAATTACTTCTTGACCACCACGGGCGGCGAATATGTATTGACGATCTTCGAGGTGCTCACGCGGGAACAATTGCCGTTCTATATCGAGCTGATGCACCAGTTGGCCGAACGCGGCGTACCGGTGCCCCAGCCCCAGACGGGCCGCGACGGCGCCCGCCTTGTCGACATGCATGGCAAGCCCTGCGCCATCGTCACGCGCCTGCCCGGCGGCTACGAGCCGGCGCCCGGCCCCCTGCACTGCGAACTGACGGGCCGCACGCTGGCCCGCGCGCACATCGCGGCACGCGATCTGCCGCTGCGCCAACCGAATCTGCGCGGGCTGGCCTGGTGGCGCGAAACCGCGCCCAAGGTACTTCCCTTCCTGGACCCGGCGCAGGAAGCACTGCTGCGAAAAACCCTGGACGAGCAGGTCGCGGCGTCGGCAAGTCCCGCGTGGCGGGCGCTGCCCAGCGGGCCGGCGCACTGCGACCTGTTCCGCGACAACGTACTGTTCGCGGGGACGTTCGAAAACCCTCTCATGGGCGGGATCATCGACTTCTACTTCGCCGGCTGCGATACCTGGCTGTTCGACGTCGCGGTCAGCATCAACGACTGGTGCATCGTGCGCGAAACCGGCCAGATCGTCCCGGAACTCGCGCAAAGGTGGCTACAGGCCTATACCCAGGAGCGCCCTTTCACCGCGGAGGAAAGGCAGGCCTGGCCCGCGATGCTGCGGGGGGCCGCCCTGCGGTTCTGGCTGTCACGCCTGTACGACTTCCACCTGCCGCGGCCGGCGCAGACCTTGAAACCGCACGATCCGCGGCATTTCGAGCGAGTGTTGCTGGCGCGCCACCGCGATGCGCCGCCGAGCTTGCCCTGAAGCGAGCTGGCTCCATAATTCAAGCATGATTTCTTACCTGGCAGCCTAGCGAACCCACGAATATGCAAGCAGCATCCTTACCTGCAACGGCCGGCTGGCAATGGGCACGAGACGGGTTCCGGCTGTTCATGCGCCAGCCGCTGGCGCTGTTCACCTGGTCCCTCGTCATCACCCTGCTGTTGCTGTTCGCGATGTTCACGGTGCCCATCGGCCCCCTCTTCTACACCACGCTGGTGCCTTGCATCACCCTGATGACGCTGTCGGCGTGCAAGCATATCGAGGCCGACCGCACCATGCTGCCGTCCATGTGGCTGAAACCGCTGCAAAAGCCCGGGGTCCTCAAGAAGCTGCTTATCCTTGGGGGCCTGTACGCCGGTCTTTGCATACTGGCGGGGTTGATCGCTTTCGTACCGTTCTCCAGCGAACTGGTGGAGGGTGTCCGAGCGGCGTCGGTCACCAATGATTTCGTTCCCTTCTTCGAGGCGTTGCACACCGCCCTGCTCGTGTTCGGCGCCCTGTATGTCATCATCGGGGCCTTGTTCTGGCATGCCCCGGTGCTGATCGCCTGGCACAACATCAAGCTGCCGCAAGCGCTGTTTTTCTCCGGCATCGCCTGCTGGCGCAACAAATGGGCGTTTCTGGTCTATGGCCTGACCTGGGCCGCGGTATTCCTGGGTATCGACTTCTGCGCCGGCACGCTGATCTCGCTGGATGTCTCGCAAACCCTGGTCAATACGGTGCAGGTTCCAGTAAACATCGCGGCGTTCGGCATTTTGTACAGCAGCTTCTATCCGGCGTATACCTCCGTTTTCGAGATCAATAACGCCAGCTTCCAGCTCGACGACGGACACGGCACGCAGGCATAAGGCCGCGCGCCATGGCCGCAGCCCGCGGACGATAGCGACCGTGCGGCCGGCAGCGTCCAGGAACAGGATGTCCAGCGAATAGCGCATCCCGAACGTATGCACGGCCCGGCACGGTGCCAGCCATAGCGCCACGCCCGCGCGTGGCCTGCGCCGGCACAGCAGCCCGCGCAAACGGCCCGCCCAACCGTGCACGCGCAGCACGCGCACCCGGCCGCTTGGCCGCCTCATTGCATCGCCTCCCAGAACTGGACCGCGATGGGAAAGGCCAGCACGGCGAACGTGCAGGGAAATATGCAGCAGATCAGCGGGAACAGCATCTTGACCGGCGCCTGCATGGCCAGTTTTTCGGCGCGGTTGAACCGCTCCGCTCGACGGCGATCGGATTGGGCGCGCAGGATCGGTCCCAGGCTCATCCCCAGCGTATCCGCCTGGGCCAGCGCCACCGTCAGCGCCCTCACGCCCGGCAGGTCCACGCGGTCCGACCAGGCATTCAAGGCCTGAATGCGCGGAAGGCCCGCGCGCATATCGCCCAGCGTGCGCAGCAATTCATCCCGAAGCGGTCCGGCGGGCCCTTGTTCCGCCGCCTGCCGCAAGGCGCCCTGGAGGTTCAATCCCGATTCGACGCACAGCGTCGTCATGTCCAGCAGAAACGGCAATTCCCGCGCCATGCGTGCACGACGACGCTGGATTTCCGCGCGCAACCATAGGGGCGGCACGGCCCCGCCCGCCATCGCGCCCAGGGCACAGGCCGCCAGAGCGGCACGGCCGCCGGGTTGGTCGCTCAGGGCCAGGAAGAGCGCCAGGGCGCCGATCGCCCCCAGGCCGGCGCATGCCCACTGCGCGGCGGCGACATGGCCGGCTGTCAATGGCGCCGACAAGCCGGCGCTAAGCAGCCGCGCCCCCAGACGCCGGCGGCGCCGCCAGGAGAGCATGGACGCTGCCGTAGGCGCCATCCGGTCCAGGCAGGGCCAGGCGACCCGCCACGGCGCCGGCAATCCCCCGGCCACCGGGTGTTCCCGCCCAATCGGGCAGACAAGCGGGCGCAAGACGATAAGCGCCCCCACGACGAACAAGGCAGCCATCAGGATAGCCAGGACCAGCATCGGACCTCCATGCCATGCCGCGTACCGGCGCGGCGCTTCGCGCGACGCCTCAGATATCGATATTGACGATGCGCCGTATCCATACCACCCCGGCGATTTCCAGCATTGCGATGATGGCCAGCGCCGACCATCCCGCCGGCGTATGCCAGAGGGCCGCCATCGAAACGGGATCCAGCCAGGTCAGCACGCCCGCCAGGACCGGCGTCAATGCACCGACGATCCAGGCCTGCAGGCGGCCTTGCGCGGTCAGCGTGCGGATGCGCCCCTGAAGCTGTAGGCGCGCCGACAGCACGGTCGCGATGCGTTCCAGTGCCTCCGCCAGATTGCCGCCGGTCTGCGCGGCGATACGCAGGGCCGCAACGACCAGCCCCGCTGCGTCGGTCGGCATGCGGCCCTGCAGGTTGAGCAGCGCCTGATCGAACGAGATTCCCAGGCGCTGCTCGCGCAGGATCAAGCCGAATTCCTGCGACACCGGCGGTTCGCAGTGGTCGATCAATTGCCGCAGGGCCCCTGTCAGGCTTGCGCCGGCACGCAGACTGGATCCCAGGGCCAGCAGCATATCGGGCAACTGCGCGTCGAAGCGAAGGTGCCGACGGCGCCGCAGCAGCGCGATCAGGGCGTGTGGGCCCCGGATCGGCGCAAGCCCGGCCAACACGGCGAGCGCGCCGCTGCCGGTGGCTGCGTAGGCCGCCATCGCGGCAGCCGAACAAAAGGCCAGGTTCGCCGCCCATAGCTGGCGCGGATCGACGAACAGGAATACCTCGTCCAGCCGTGCGCCGGCCTCGTCGGTGTACACCTGCCGGTAGCGGGACCATGCGCCGGCAAACCAGCCGTAGGCCGTCCAGCATGCAAGCATGACGCAGCATGTCGCGGCCAGCGCCGCCAGCCATATCATTGCCGCCAGTCCGCGGAGGCGCCGCCGTGCATGGCGCCCGCATGCATGGAGGGCGGCTCGCATGGCGTGCGCCCCATGAACAGCGCGGGGTCCAGCGGGCGGCCGGCTTCGCGCCAGGCGTCGGCGAAGGTCGGCATCGTGCCGCAGCCGGTGAAGCTGCCACGCCCCGTGCCGCCCTCATGGACGAACAGCGGCTGGGTCTGTATGCGTCCGCCCTCCATGCCGGTTACCTCCACGATGGCGGTGACCAGCCGCCTGCCGTCGGGCATTCGTGCCTGTTGCACGATCAGATGGATGCTGGACGCAATATGTTCCCGTACCGCGGCCAAGGGCAGCTCCATGCCCGCCATCAATATCATGGTTTCCAGGCGGCCCAGGGCGTCACGGGGACTGTTCGCGTGCAGCGTCGTCAGCGAGCCTTCGTGGCCGGTATTCATGGCGGCCAGCATATCGAAGGCTTCCGCGCCGCGGCATTCGCCGACCACGATGCGGTCGGGCCGCATGCGCAGCGCATTGCGCACCAGATCGCGGATGGCGATGTGGCCGCGTCCTTCGATATTGGCGGGGCGGGCTTCCAGGGCGACCACGTGCGCATGGTGCAGGCGCAGTTCTGCGGCGTCCTCGATGGTGATGACGCGTTCGCCTTGCGGAATGGCGTTGGACAGGATATTCAGCAGGGTCGTCTTGCCGGAACCCGTGCCGCCCGATACGACGATGTTCACCCGTTCGCGCACGCAGCGGGCAAGGAATTCCGCCATGGCGGCGTCCAGCGACCCGCGCGATACCAGGTCGTCCATGGCCAGGGCGCGCTTGGGAAACTTGCGTATGGTCAGGCTGGCGCCCTTCAGCGCCACGGGGGCGACCACCGCGTTCACCCGGGATCCGTCCGCCAGGCGTGCATCCACCATGGGGGAGCTTTCGTCGATGCGGCGTCCCACGGGCGCCACGATGCGGTCGAGCACGCGCAGCACCGCTTGTTCACTGCTGAAGGCGGCGGCGTGGCGGACCAGCCGGCCATCGCGTTCCACGTAGATTTCATCGTGGCGGTTCACCATGATCTCGGTGATACCCGGGTCGTCCAGCAACGGTGACAACGGTCCAAAACCGAGTGCCTCATCGAGCACGTCCCGCATCAGCGCGTCCCGGTCGATGCCGTCCGGGATCGCCGTATCCGTGCGGACAATGGCCAGCAGGCGTTCGGCGGCTTCGCTGCGCAACAGCGCGTCGCTCATCTTCGCCACATCGCGTCGCCGGATGTCTAGGGCGTCCAGCAGGGCCGATTGCAAACGCTGCCGGTGCGGCAGCAGATCGACGGCCGCGCGCATGCCGGCATCGGCACCATAGACCGCCGGCGCGTCGGCCACGTCGCGCAGCGCCGGTTCCGCGATGCAGCGCTCGGAGTAACCGGCACCGTCGGGCCGCGCAGGCGGCGCCGGGCAAGGCACGACGGAAGCCCCCACGGAAGCGCGCCCGGGATCGGCCAGGCAGGATGTCATGGAAGTCCCCTTGTGCGCATCCAACGCGAGCGAAGGCGGGGCGGCCAGGCCCCGTGGCGACGGCGCGAACGGCCTGCACGAATCGGCCGGCGCCATCCGGGCCAGGAAGGGTTCGCGGCGCACCTTCATGAGGCATGGCCCCACGAGAACCTCGTCGCCCGGTGCCAAGGGCCCATAACGCGCGATTCGCTTGCCGTTGACCAGCGTGCCGGACAGCGTGCCGGCGTCCTCGATCATCACGTCCTGGCCGGACATGAGCAAACGGGCGTGCTCGCGTCCCACGCGCCAGTGCCGCACGCGGATCCCGCAGTGCGGACCGCGGCCCAGGATGACGGGGGGCTGGACACGCACGATGCGGTGCGTACCATCCTCGAATTGCAGTTCGATCTCCAGCACGGCTCAATCCTTGAAATCGTATTGGTTGGCACCGCGGCGCGGCAACGGCGTCGCCCATTGCGAGCCCGCGCCTCGATAGGGATCCCATGCGCCATCGGTGGCCGCTTCCCGGCCGCCCGGCTCGGACATCAGCATGCGGGTCGTCGCGGGGAAAGCGTCTTGCAAGTGCTGTTGTGCACGCGAAGCCGTCGTTTGCATGGACATGTGGTCCTCCGACACCACGACGGGGGTGACGAAGATGGCCAATTCCGTTTCCTTGTACTGTTCACGCCGCGCGCCGAACAGCGCCCCCAGGAGCGGGATATCGCGCAAGCCCGGCAGGCCGTTGGACTCCACGTTGCGCTCGCGTGAAAGAAAGCCGCCGATCACCAAGGTCCGGCCTGAGCGCACATTGAACTCCGTCGACGCGCGGCGCGTCTTCAGGGCCGGCCCTCCGTTGGCAGTGACCGACGCGTCCACCGCACTGGCTTCCACCTCGATGCGCGAACGCACCGTACCGCTGGACGCGATCGTCGGCGTAATCCGCAAGGACACGCCATAGGGCTTGAACAGCGTGGACGCATTACCGTCCTTGTCCACGGTGGCATACGGCACTTCCCCGCCGGCGAGAAACTCCGCCGTCGACCCGCTGCGCGCCAGCAACTGGGGCTGGGCCAGCACGGTGGCCTCGCCGTTTTGCGCCAACAGGTTCAAGCGCGATGAAAGCAGCATGTTCATGCCGACGTAGCCGACGCCCGGCGCCGCGCGCAGCGCCGTGGACACGGGAGATTCACCCGGCCGTTCGGCCAATCGCCCGGACGCCGCGGCATCCAGAGCCCATCCCGCCGTCAGGCCGCCCTGGCTCGCGCCGTCCCACCGTACTCCCAGTTCCGTCAGGCGCGAGCGCGGCAATTCCACTACCTTGACGTCCAGCAGCACCATGCGGTCCCAACCCACCTTGCCCGTGAAATCCAGCACCTGGGGATAGCGTTGCGCCAGTGCCGCGATGCGCGCGTGGTCGGCGTCCGAGAGATCGTTGCCTTCGATGACGATCTGGTCCCCCACCGCCTGGCCACGCGCGCCCGGGATGCGCGCAAGCAGCGCATCGACTTCCGCGCGCACGCTGCGCGACCGTGCCGGTGCGACACGCACGGTATAGGCGCTGCGCTTCTTGCGCGCCCATACGTGCAGCGACGTTTCACCCTCGGTCCGCGCGAATACGATGACCTCGGCGGCATCCACGGGAACGGCCTGCAGCACTTCGCCATGGCCCACCGCGACGCGGCTGACACCCGGGTGCGCCAACACACGCGTTTCACCGACCTCCATCGTCAGCACCTGGGCCGCGCACGCCGGCGCTGACGGGCCCCCCGCGGCCACGGCCAGCAGCACGACCTGCGCGGGCCGCCGAACCCATTGCCGTATCCCTCGGCGCGCCCGCAGCGCAATCCGCATCGCCAAGTCCACCCCGAGGGCAGGCGCACCGCACGGCGCGATTCGTCGCCTGATTCGCCGCCCGACCCAACTTCCGATTCGCCGCATACGCGGTCGCCCACGCTCCGTCCTGTTCAAGGCCGCACCCGCCCACGATGATCCGGCCTGGATGCCGCGCCTGACCGCGAGCGCCCCGCGCTGACGACCTCGCCCGGCACGTCGGCATCGAACAGGCCGGAGTCCGCACGCCGGTCGTCATCGGCATGACGGGCATCCGGCGTATCACCGTAAGGCCGGTCCCCATACAGCACCTGTACCGCGCGCGGCGGGGTATCGTCCGCGCCGGCGATGCCCAGCAGCGCGGCAAGGTCCCCGCGGGCGGCCGTGGGGTTGGTATCTGCATCGCGATGGTGCCGCAGGATGGCGGTGATACGGCCGGCCTGCCGGGCCGCGACGAGCTTCACCGCGTCTTCCGGTCCCGCGTCCAGGGTGATGGTGGAAAACGGCGCCGTCGCGGCCTCCTCGCCGTCGCCTTCTCGGCCGGTGGCCAGCACCAGCACGCCTTGCAGCAAGGGCGCCGTAATCTGGCGACGGCCGTGTTCGAACGAGACGTAAAGATCCAGCAGATCGCCAGCCTGCAGCATGCCCGAGAGCGAATTGATATCGTCCACCGGAATCGTGATCGCGCGGCGTCCCGCCGGCACGCGCGACGACAAGGGAGCGGCCTTCATGGGAGCCAGATGCGAACGCAGGATGGGGTCTCCGCGACGCAGGGAATGCGCCAGCACGTTGTAGGTATGCGCGGCAAAGTCTTCCGGCGCCAGGGCGTCGCTCGGCGCCCATTGCGCGGGGATATCGCGGACGGCGACATATGCCTCGTCCAGCCGCGTGCCGGCCGCAAGGTCATAGGCGGCGACCAGCCGTGAAACGGTGGCCACCCTCGCCTCGGCTTCGATCTGCGCGATGCGGCCTTGTATGTGCTGCCGCGCCGCCCATGCCGCGAACACACCCGCCGTCACCGTGACGGCCGCCATCAGCCAACGCTGCGGAATACGGTCGAACATGCCTGGCTACGCTCCGATGCGCGTGACGGCCGTAATGCCGCTGCCCCGGTCCAGCGGGACGATGATCAGGGACAATGTCCTGCGGCCGAGCGACCAGGACTGCGCTGCCGGCGGCGCGGCCGCGCCCGCGATCGCTGATGCGCCCGGCCCCGGAGCGCCACTATCCGCAGGCCGCCATCCCGCGGCAAGGAGCTCGCGGACCAGCTGTTTGCGCAGGTCCGCCGGGGAAACCGCATGCGTCCATATCTGTTCGACGATCGACGCGGCCTCATCCCGGGAACGGAACTCGAAGTGCAGCTGCCCTCCCGGCAGGCGCCAGGCCGGATCCGCCAACGGCCCGGGGTTGGCGGATCCGCGCCCGGCGCCCGCAGCGCCGACCCCGCCGCCGGCCGCGCCGGCGGCGAGCGTACCGATGCGGCTACCGTACGCCGCGTCGACGTCGACCGGCATAGCCGAAATCGTGCCCTGCGTCCGGCCTGCACCGGCATCGGACAAGCGAGCAGCCCAATGCATGCCTTCGGCGATGCCGGCGAGTACGATCGCGCCAGGGCGGACCCATAAGTCCCGCAGCGCCGGCTGCCGGGCCGACAGCCAGGACGCGATGTCCCGCAGCGACCCGGGCGCGTCAAGCAGCCACACGAAGACAGGCAGCCCTTGCACACGCATGCTTTCGCCGAGGGGGGTGTAGCCGCCGCCCGGCGGCAAGGCGGGTGGCGTCACAGAGGCGGAGACGACGGCCGGCAAGGCATGCGCCGTACATGACGGGTGCCACGCGATGGGCGCGAGGCCGCCGATCGCCGCCGCAAGCATGACATCGGCACGCTTCATGGGCGCCGCCCTGCCGCGCTGGCTTCGCGATCCAGCCGGTCCGCCGGCACGAGGCTCGACCACGGCATCAGCCAATCGAGGTCCGGGGCGGGACGCCGCCACCCGAGATCGACCCGCCGCAGTAGCGACTTCGCCTCTCGCGCGGCCGCATGGCTGGCGCGCGCAGCGTTGCCCCAGGCCGTTCGGGACGCGCCGATGCGCTGTTGCGCACGCGCGTCGCTATCCGCATGGCCGGCGTCCGCCAGTATGGCCGCATGGCGGCGCAAGCGCCATCCATGCCCATGCTGACGATGCGGGAAGACGCGCACCGCCGCGTCGGCGCGCACCATGCCACGGTCTTCCAGACCAAGCTCGCGCCGCAGGGCCATCGCCCCCGCGCCGCCCGGACCGGGAAAATCCGCGGCAGCACGGGCGCGCATGACGCTCGTGCGTATCAGGCCCGGCCCGACCGGCAACGCGGCAGCGGATGCGGATACCGATGCCCCCTCGCCCAGGCCCGTGCGATCGCCGAGCGCGAAACGAAATACCTGGACCCGTGCGACATGAGAGGCCTGCAGACCATGCCACTGGAATCGGCCCACGCTGATCACGGCCGTCCCCAGCATGCCAAGAATCGCCAAGCCGGCCAGCGCTTCGACCAGGGCCTGGCCACGCTGTGCTTCACTGGCCATGAGCCGCCTCCATGCCCGTCGGGCGTCCGGCCTTCGCCGCGGACACGTTCGGCGACGGGGCCGCGCGCAGGAATATGGAATTGCGATCCGGCCTCGGGGCCAGCCGCGCCTGCCAATAAGGGCGGAACAAGGTGGCCAGCTCCGCGGCACCGTCCGTGCGTGGCCGAGGCCTGGCGAAGTACGTTTCCGCGGCGCTGAAAACCCCGATATCGTTGTCCCGCGCCAACCCGGCGTAGGCGAACCGCCCGCCCGGCGCCGCTACCGCACTGCGCGCATCGGTGGTCGACAACAACGGCGCGGGTTGTCGCAGCGCCAGCACGAAACGTGCGGCGCGACCGGCCCGGCGCACAGGCACTTCCGCATAGGACGGCAGCCCCGTGCCATGAGGCCGCGCCACGTCACGCAGGGAGTAAGCGTAGGCCAGCGGATTCGATACGCCGTTGACGATGTCCCAGGACGTATGCTGGCGCACCCATCGCCAGAAGTCCTGCCGCGAAAAGTCATCCGGTGCGTCCACACCTCGCTGATCGTCGGTCGCGGCGCCCGATTTCCGGACCTCCGCCTTGCCCCATCCCATGGCGTATTCGCGGTAGTAGCAGCCGATGTATTTGTTTGACCGCAGCTTGTGGAAAGACTGCGTATCGATGGAACGCCAGCGCCCGTCGCTGCCCAGCCGAGTGCCGCCGCGGCGGCGCAGTTCGTGCCGCCAGGTCGGGCAGCGGAAACTGACCGGCCAGCCGTTGCGTGCGTCCGCGTTCCGCGGGGCGAGGAAACCGTAGTGGTCCGTGGCCGCCAGCACGGTCGATCGCAAGGCCCCGCGCGCGTTGCCCGCATGGCGCCGCACGAATCCGGGCCAGTCGTCCGCGCGCAGCTCCAGACTGAGTTGGTCGCGCGGTGCCGCGCCGACGTGCGTGGCCGAGGCCACGGCAAATTCCGGATAGTTGGCCTGGACGACTGCGCGCATGGCCTGGAAACGGCTATCGGGCAGGTGGGCGAGCGTTTCCCGTACCGATGCGGCCAGCACGCGATGGACGAGGGTGTCGTGGCGCTCATAGGCCTGCGCGAAGCGCATGGCCAGCGTGCCTGCGTTGACGGCCGCGACCGTGCTGGCATAGGCCTGGCCGTGCGTGGGCCCGAACAGCATGGCGATCACCGCGGCAGGCGGATTGCCGCGTAGCACGCGCTGGCGTTCGGCCTGCGCGAACTGCGCCCACGTCGCCAGGGTGACGAGATGCGCCATTGCCACCTGGTGCGCGATCTGTGCCCGGTTGATATAGGCGATCAGGTTCAGGGCACGCGCCTGCACAAGCGCGCCGCTATACGCCGCGGCGTCCGCCGCATGGGTCAGGCGTGCCCGCGCGGCGATGGTCTGGCCCAGGTTGTACAGCAGGACCAGGGACAAGGCGCCCAAACTGGCCAGGCCCAAGGCGAGCGGAAGGGCCTGCCCGCGCGCGCGGCCATGCGGGATCATTGTGCGGCCCCGGCGTTGCCGGTGAAGGACTTCAGCGATTTCGCCTTGGCCTGTGCGGCCGCCTTGCCTGCCGCGGCCTGTGCCGCGCGCGATTGATCGGCGCCGCTTTCGCCGGCAAGCTCGCGGGCCATGGCCGCTGTCTGCGAACGCACGACCTGCCCGAACAGTTGATACACGGCAATGGCAGCCACGGCCACCAGCGCGACCACGATGATGTACTCCGTCATGCCCTGGCCGAGCTGCCGTTGACGATGTTTGCGCATGGATGCCTCCGTCGAAGTGGTAGGCGTCCAGTGTGCGCAATGCAAAAGGCGACGGCTATTCGTAGATGCCGAGCTGGATCAAACCATCACGGCGGCGCACCAAAACAAAACGCCGCCCAAGGGCGGCGTCATGGCCATGAACGGCAACGCGCGTTTATTTTTCCGCGGCGTTCGTGATGGCATTGCCCGCGCGCTGCAGGTCCTTGCCGGCGCCTGCAACGGTGTTGCAGCCCGCCAGGACCATCGCAAAGACAACCAACGTCGTGAGCATCATCTTCGAGCGCATGGTTTGCTCTCCTTCATTGGACCGTGCCCGTCGTGGCAGCGGTCGTTCACACTACCTGGACGCGCAGTTCACCCAGACCCGCGACACCACCCACCATCAGGTCGTTCTTGACGACCGGACCGACGCCTTCCGGCGTGCCGGTAAAGATCAGGTCACCGGGCTGCAGTTCAAACAGGCCCGACAGATAAGCGATGCTCTCGGGAATGTTCCAGATCAGTTCGCTGATGTTGCTGCCCTGTTTGCGCGTCCCGTTCACATCCAGCCAGATGTCCGCTTTTTCCAGGATGCCCGTCTTGCCGACAGGATGGATGGGACCCAGCGGGGCGGACTGGTCGAAGGCCTTGCCCACTTCCCAGGGACGTCCGAGCTTCTTGGCTTCGCCCTGCAGGTCGCGTCGCGTCATGTCCAGCCCCAAGGCATAACCCCAGATGTGCTCGTTGGCTTTCTCGACCGGAATATCCTTGCCCGCCTTGCCGATCGCCACGACCAGCTCCATTTCGTAGTGCAGGTTCGACGTCCTGGACGGATACGGCATCTTCCCCGTTTCACCATCGCGCACCGCGATGATCGCATCGGCGGGCTTGCAGAAGAAGAACGGATCCTCGCGGCCGGTGAACCCCATTTCCTTGGCATGCTCGGCGTAATTGCGTCCAACGCAATACACGCGGCGAACCGGGAATAAGGCGGCGCTACCCGCCACCGGGACGGCGACGACGGGCTGAGGGGGCAAAACATAGTCCATGCTGTTGACCTCGTTGGAGACGCAACCGGAGGGCCGGTGCTGAAATAATCATGCGCGAGTGTAATCGTTTCACGGCGCTTGAACAGCCGGTGCTAACCCCCTCAGCCTTCGGTAGCCGGACCGAGGCGAGGCTTTCAGCATTTCGCAAGAAAACGCCGCGCGAGAGCACTTACCGCGGCGCACGCCGCCGGCAAAAGAGAAAGGGCCGGCATCGCCGACCCTCGTGGACTTTCGTGCGGCCGGGCGGACGCTTACTTGCCGCCCTTCGCATGGCGTTCGGCGCTGCGCGTGATTTCCTCATGCGCGGCATCGACGCCCTTCCAGCCCTTCACCTTGACCCATTTGCCCTTTTCCAGATCCTTGTAGTGCTCGAAGAAGTGCTGGATGCGAGCGATATCTTCCTCGGGCAGGTCCTGGTAAGACTTGATGTGCCGGTAAGGCGGATACAGCTTGTCGACCGGCACGGCCAGCAACTTGGCGTCGCCGCCGGACTCATCGTCCATTTCCAGCACGCCCAGGGCGCGGCAGCGGATCACCGAGCCGATCTGGATCGGGAACGGCGTAACCACCAGGACATCCGCGGGATCACCGTCTTCCGACAACGTTTGCGGGATGTAGCCGTAGTTGCACGGATAGTGCATGGCGGTCAGCATGAAGCGGTCGACGAACACGGCGCCCGTGTCCTTGTCGACCTCGTACTTCACCGGGTCCGCGTTCATGGGAATTTCGATGATGACGTTGAATTCATCCGGCAGCTTGGAGCCGGGAGGGACGCGATCGAGACTCATGGTTCAACCTTCATGATGGAAAAGAATCAGGACTTGCCCTGGTCACCGGAGCCGCCGGACCGGGATGGCAGATCCGCGACGCCGTTGTCGCGTCGCGACGGCGTGGCGGGTTCGGGCTGTTCGTCGCCCAACCCGGCTACCGGGATGGGCGCGCTGTCGAAATAATCCTCGACATCCACCGGCGCTTCGGCCGGCGGCGGAACGGGCGACGGCGACGACGGCGCGGGTTCGTCGGAGCGCGGATCCGTGCGGCCGCGCGCATGCGGGTCCAGCACGTAGTCGGCCACCGGCGCTTCCACCGGCACGGCCTCGTGGATGTAGGCACTAGCGGGCGCGGGCGCTTCCGCGGCATCCGAAAGGAAACCGCTTTCGGGATCCACGCGCGACGGATCGGCGCGCGTATCGGCCGCGGGCAGGGCATCGTCTGCTGCCAGCACCGGTAGCGCGATACCGGCCGCCGTGGCCAGGCGCCAATGCCGGACGGCATCGTTCTGCCGGTCCAGGCGGTCATACAGGCTGCCCAGCAGGGCATGCGTGCGCGCATCGGCGCGACGCTCGACGGCACGCCGCAGATAACGTTCCGCCTGGCCCCACAACTGACCCGTCAGGCACAGCATGCCAAGCGCGGACAGCACATCCGCGTTGGCCGGACGCTGCTGCAGCCACTTTTCCGCGCGTTCCAGGCGGCGTGGCACCTGAGCCGCGTCGCAGCGCGAATACGCGGCCAGCAGCCGCGCATCGAAGCCGTGTGCGATGGCGGCCTCGAGGATGCGTGCGGCCTCGTCGGCTTCGCCGGCCGCTTCGAACGCGGCGGCACCGGCCAGCGCGATGTCCGGCAGCAGGCGCTCTTCGGCCTTGAGGTCCTTCCAGATGGCGCGCCACGTATCGCCGTCGGCGGCGGCGCGCAGGCGCGCCGCACCGGACACGCCAATGATGCGCATCGCCTCATCGCGCGCCATCGCGCCGCGCCGCGAAAGCGCGCGCGCCAGCGTGAATACGCGATCGTGGTGGCCCAGCGCTCGCTCGGCCCGCAACAGCAGGCGCAGCGTATGCAAGTGCCGCGCGCCGCCGTCCTGCAGGGGCGCCAGCACGTCCAGCGCACGCTCCGGCAGTCCCTGCTCCAGGAGCAGGTCCGCGGTGACGGTGGCCACGGCTTCGATCAGGCCCGGGTCGCTGCCGGCGGCTTCTCGCGCCCGATCCAGCATGACATCGCGCCGCACGAATTCGCCCAGTCCCTGCGCGGCGCGCGCCGCGGACAAGGCCGCGAGCACCCGGCGATTGCGGCCCTTGGCCTGGTCCAGCAACTTGGCCAGGTCTTTCTCGGCATGCGCATAGCGGCCTTCCAGCAAACCGATCCAGCCGCGTTCCAGCAATTCGTGATCGCGCGCCTGGGCGCGGCGTCCGCGCCAGGCGCGCATGCGCTCGGGAATGGCCAGCAGCCAGGCCAGCAAGCGCAGGCCGACGTAAATCGCCACGAACAGCGCGACCAGGAGCAATACCGCCAGCGTCAGTGAAAGCTCCACGCGGTAGGGCCAGACCAGCAGCAAGACGTTGCCGGGGTGGGCCCGCAACACCACCGCCACGGCAACCGCGACGACCGCCAGCAACAGCGTCCAGAACCAGGCGCGCATGGTTCAGTCCCGCCCTTTGACGGTGGACGAACCGGCCGCCCGCAGCGCCGCGATGGCACTCAGGCTGTCCGACAGGTCCGGCATGGGCGTCGCGATCTGGATCTGCGCCAGTTCACGGGCCAGTCCGAGCGCGGCCAGCGTATCGGGCGAACGGCGGTCGTAATAGGTACCCAGCGTACGGGTAACGGTGTCCAGTTCGTTCTTCCAGATGGCGGGCTGGCGCATCAGCAGCGCCAGTTGCACGGTCAGCAGGCGCTGGCGCAGCGTGGAGCGCAGCTGTTCGGCCTGCTCCGTGGAAAGCAGCAATGCCGCCGGTTCGTCGACACGCTGCACACGTACCAGGTCGCCCAGTTCATGCACCAGCGCGCCGCCGGCGCGGCTGGGCCAGGAAGCGATTTCCGCACGCCAGCGCTGCCACCAGGCGGCATCGGGCTGGGGTTGCGGCGCGGCGGCCGGGGCCGGGGCCGGGGCGGCATCGGCGGGGATCGCCACGGCGGGCGCCACGCCGGCCGCCGCGGCGTCGGCCGTCACGGCATCCGGCACGAGCAGGGGCGCCTTGCCCACCAGATTGACCAGGCGCTCGATGCGGCTGGCCTGGACCGGAATGTCGATAGTCTTGACCGCGCGGAGGCGATCGAGATCGCCGTTGATCGTTTGCTGCAAGCTGGCATAGCGGGGCCGCCCTGCCCGCGCCAGGCGGGATTGCGCCGTTTCCATCGCGACGATGGCATTGCTGACGTTGCCTCCCAGGCGCAGTTGCTGGTCGGCGATGGTCAACAGGCGTTCAACGTCGTTGATCAGAACGTCGTCGCTCACGTTATCGTTGAAGTCCTGCCATGCCTGTTGCAACGCCGTGTATTGGCTCTGTGTTTCCTGCAGGGTGGCTTCCAGCGCCGCGACCTTGTCGCTCTGCACCTGCGCCAGGGAGAGGGCCTGGCGGCTCTCGGCGCGGGTCTGGGCCAGGGCGCTGTTCAGCCCATCCAGGCGGGTAGCGACCTCGCGGCCCGCGGCCAGGAACTGCTGGCGCTGCATCCAGAGCGCGGCGACCAGGACCAGCGCAAGCAGCACGACAACGACCAGGGTGGCGACCAAGGGCGATGCGCCCCCTCTGCGCGCCGCGGCCGGCGGCGTGTTCGACGCGGCGTTCTTCGGGCCGGGGGATTTCATGTCGGCCGATGTCGGATTCTGAGAGACGACCGGCGCCGCGGCCGGATCGGTGGCAGGAGTCTTTTCTGTCATGGGGCGATTGTATTCGGTACAAATGCGAAACGATGACTCAAGCCGAAACAAAAGCATTAAAGATGGCATCCTCAGCCGGTGCGCAAACCCGCACCGCCCGCCCGGCGACCTGCGCCGGCAAGGCCAGCCGATCGGCCAGACGCGCATGGGTGACGATAAAACGACACGCGTGCCACCAGGCTTCTGCAGCCGCCCGGACCACGTTCGCCCGGACCGCGTCGATGCCTTCGCCGCTGGTCAACAGCCAGGTGGGATGGTGGCCCGCTGCCGCCCAGCGCCCCAGTTGGGCCAGCGCCGGCGCGTCCCAGCACGCGGGAACGCGCCGATAGACCGCATGCAGGTGAACCGCGGCCCCATGCGAGGCGAGACGTTGCGCCAGCCAGTCGCGGCCGTCCGTGCCGCGCACCAGCAGTACGCGCCGCGGGATCGGGCCGCGCTCGGCCAGCAGTTCCCACAAGGCTTCGGAATCGTGCCGGGGTGCGTCCGCGGCAGGGTGGACGATCACGCAGCGCGCGTCCAGTCGGCCGGATTCACGCAGGCGGGCGGCGGTGGCCGGCCCGACGGCCGCGGCAACACAAGACGACGGCCAAGCGCCCATGCCGAGCGCCTGCAGCTGGTCCAGGTACCGGGATGCGGCATTGCCGCTGACGAAGACCGCCAGATCGAAATCCCGCGGCAATGGAATGCCCGCCGGCCCCGGCACAAGGGGCTCGATGCGTAGCGCGGGCCACGCGTGGACATCCCAGCCTGCCGCCCGCAATCGCGTCGCCAGCCCATCGTTGCGCCCCGCCGGACGCGTCAGTATGGCCGTCTGGATCTCGCCGGGCTTCACGCGCGCACCAGGTGGGGGGGTCAATCGTGGGCCGACAGGTCGGCCAGGATGGCGGAAGCGCCCTTGTCCAACAATTCGCGCGCCACGGCCACCCCGATGTCCCCGGCCTGCGCCGCCGGCCCGGAGGCCTCGGCGCGCAGCATGCGCGCGCCGTCCACCGAGGCGACCAGCGCACGCAGATGCACGGTATCCCCGTCGGTGGTGGCATAGGCGGCCAGGGGCACCTGGCAGGAACCGCCCAGCTCGCGCGACACCGCCCTTTCCGCCGCCACGCATGCCGTGGTGCGCGCCGAGGCGAGCGGCGCCACCCATCCTCGCACGTCGCCACGATCGGCGCGGATCTCGATGCCCAAGGCGCCCTGACCGGCGGCCGGCAGGCTTTCGTCGACGTCCAGGACGGCGCGTATGCGGCTGGCCAGCCCCAGGCGCTCCAGGCCGGCGGCGGCAAGGACGATGGCGTCATAGTCGCCCGCATCCAGCTTGGCCAGCCGCGTATCCAGGTTGCCGCGCAGGGGCCGCACGACCAGCTTCGGGTAGTGCGCGCGGATCTGCGACTCGCGTCGCAGGCTGGACGTACCCACCACCGCCCCATCGGGCAGCTCGCGCAGCGCGGCATAACGGCTGGAGACGAAGGCATCGCGGGGATCCGCCCGCTCCAGCATCGCGCACAGCTCGAAGGGAGCCTGCAGATCGATGGGGACGTCCTTCAGCGAATGCACGGCGAGGTCGGCCCGCCCGTCCAGCAGCGCATTTTCGAGCTCCTTGACGAAGAGCCCCTTGCCGCCGACCTTCGACAGCGTGCGGTCCAGGATCTGGTCGCCACGCGTGGTCAGCGTCAGCAGCTCTACCGAACAGGCGGGATACAGGGCCTGCAGGCGGCCGCGCACGTGCTCGGCCTGCCACAGCGCCAAGCGGCTTGCCCGCGTGGCAATGATCAAACGGCTAGGGTGTGACACAGCGGCTTGCTCAGCTGAAATGGGCGGCCGCCACAGTGACGATGACCCCCAGCACGGCGAGGATGAACAAGCCCTGGAGCAGGCTCAGGCCCGATTCGGATTGCTCGGACTTACCGGTTTTACGCAGACTCATGCACGGATTCCTTGGAGACGACTTTGCGGCCTGCCAGCCGCCGTCCCAGGAGAACGACGAGCAGCGCGCCGATGATTTCAGCGCTCAATTTAACCATAGCCGGCTGCGGACCGAATTGACCTTCGACAATGACATCGGTGATCACCATGCCGCCTGCGATCCAGCCCAGCAGCCCGGCGCCGAAAGTAACGACCAGCGGATAACGGTCGATGAGCTTCAGTACCAGCGTGGAGCCCCAGATGATGATGGGCACGCTGACCAGCAGGCCGAAGACGACCAGCCCGATCTGGTGGCTGGGGTCGGCGTTCTGGGCGGCGCCAGCGATGGCGATGACGTTGTCCAGGCTCATGACGAAGTCAGCCACGATGATGGTCTTGACCGCGGACGCGATGGACGATCCGCCCTTGATCTTGTCGTGCCCCTCATCCTCCGGCATCAGCAGCTTGACGCCGATCCAGAGCAGCAGCAGGCCGCCGGCGACTTTCAGGAAAGGGATATTCAGCAGGGTGAGCGCGAAGGCGATCAACACCACGCGCAAGAGGATGGCGCCGGCGGTGCCCCACAGTATGCCCTGCATCCGCTGCTTGGGAGCCAGGTTGCGGCAAGCCAGCGCAATGACCACGGCGTTGTCGCCGCCCAGCAGGATGTCGATCAGGATGATCTGGAAAACGGCCGCCCAACTGAGCGTCTGGAAGAACTCAAACACGTCACAACCCCCAACATGGTTTTCATTCAAGCCGATTGGAGCAAACGTCCCGCCCGCGCACCAGCATTTCGCGTGGCGGCGGGCGATCGGCCCTGAGCGGGGATTGTAATTCAGCTTTTCGTCAGATTTGCTCCGAACGATTAAGATTTTTGTCAGGATGGCGGCGCGCGATCAGGATCTTGCCCAGCAGCAAGACCAGGACCGCGCCGAAGGCGCCGGCCATCAGGGCAAGGTTATGCTCTGTGGTGCCCAAGGCAGCGTCGATGCGCGCGACCGAGTCGTGCAGCGCCGGATCTCCCACGAGCAGCTCGCCCGCGATGAAACCGAGCAGCGCCGCGCCAACCCACACGATGATCGGGAAGCGCTCGATCACCTTGAGCAGCAGCGTGCTGCCAAAGATGACCAGGGGAATACTGATGGCCAAGCCCAAGACGAGCAGCGTCGTATCGCCCATCGCCGCGGCCGCCACGGCCACCACGTTGTCCAGGCTCATCACCAGGTCAGCGATCATGATGGTGCGGATGGCCGAGAGCAGATTGCCATGGGATTTGGCGCCACCGTCGTCCTCGTCCTCGGGCATCAGCAGCGACACGCCGATATAGACCAGCAGGACCGCGCCGATCAACTTCAGCCAGGGAAGCAACAGCAGCTTGGCGGCCACCAGCGTCAGGATGATCCGCATGATGATGGCGGCGGCCGAACCGATGACGATGGCCTTCTTCTGCTGGGCAGGCGGCAAGGAACGGGCCGCCAGCGCGATGACCACGGCGTTATCCCCGGACAGGAGAATATTGACCCAGATGATTTGCAGAAGCGCGAGCCAGAAAGCGGCTTGTGTTAATTCCATACCCCTCGTCCTCGATCCCTCAATGGTTTAGAAAGTCGAACCCCACCCGCGCGGCGATGACGTGTCGCGTTGCGCCAGTTTATTTATCGTGGGGGACGTCGAACATTATATCGAGGCAAAAACAAAACGTTCAGCTGTTTGTTGGATTTCTGATGGAAATTCGCAGGTTTTTTGTCAGCTTCATGACGCCCGGCTGAGCATGCCGCCGAATACTTTCATAATCCTTTCTCTATTCTGAATATAAGCTGAACATTAAACCAGGAAGATGCGTCCGGCCGCGCCGGCAAGCTCCAGCACGCCAGTCTGGATATAATCCTTAAACTGACGTTTTCCTGAATTCAAACTGACTTTTATCTGAATATAAATACCGGGTGGAATCCGCGCGAGCCCGACTGGCCTGATGCACGGATGGCGCGTAAAGAAAAACCCGCCATGAGGCGGGTTTTTCTTTACCACGGAAGGAGCGCCCTACCGGCGGCGCCCCTGTCGCGACAACGACAAGCCGTGCGGATCAGAGCACGGACTTCAGCAACTTGCCCATTTCCGAGGGGTTGCGCGTCGTGCGGATGCCGCAGGCCTCCATGACCTCCAGCTTCGCATCGGCCGTATCGGCGCCACCGGAAATCAGCGCGCCGGCGTGGCCCATGCGCTTTCCAGGAGGCGCGGTGACGCCGGCGATGAAGCCGACCACCGGTTTCTTCATGTTGTCCTTGGCCCACTGCGCGGCGCTGACTTCGTCCGGACCGCCGATTTCGCCGATCATGATGACGGCATCGGTGTCGGGATCGTCATTGAACAGCTTCAGGACATCGACGTGCTTCAGGCCGTTGATCGGATCGCCACCGATACCGACGGCGCTGGACTGGCCCAGACCCAGTTCGGTCACCTGGGCAACGGCTTCGTAGGTCAGCGTGCCGGAGCGGCTGACGATGCCCACGCGGCCCTTGCGGTGGATGTGGCCAGGCATGATGCCGATTTTGATTTCGTCCGGCGTGATCAGGCCGGGGCAGTTCGGGCCCAGCAACAGCGTCTTGCTGCCCTTCTGCTTCATGCGATTGCGCACTTCCAGCATGTCGCGGACGGGGATGCCTTCGGTAATGCAGATGGCCAGGTCCAGTTCGGCTTCCACGGCTTCCCAGATGGCAGCGGCGGCGCCGGCGGGCGGCACGTAGATCACCGACACGGTGGCGCCGGTTGCGGCCTTGGCGTCCTTGACCGACGCGTAGATGGGAATGCCTTCGAAGTCCTCGCCCGCCTTCTTGGGGTTCACGCCGGCCACGAAGGCGGCCTTGCCGTTGGCGTAGTCACGGCACATGCGGGTATGGAATTGGCCCGTCTTGCCCGTGATGCCTTGGGTGATGACTTTAGTGTCCTTGTTGATCAAGATCGACATTTGTGAATCCTTGGCAATAACTTCTTATTTGACGGCGGCAACGACCTTGGTGGCCGCTTCGGCCATGGTGTCGGCGCTGATAATGGGCAGTCCGGACTCGGCCAGCATCTTCTTGCCGAGTTCTTCGTTGGTGCCCTTCATGCGGACGACCAGCGGAACGTTCAGGTTGACGGCCTTGCACGCGGTGATCACGCCTTCGGCGATCACGTCGCAGCGCATGATGCCGCCGAAGATATTGACCAAAATGGCCTTCACGCTCTTGTTCTTGAGCATGATCTTGAAGGCTTCCGTGACCTTTTCCGCCGTGGCGCCGCCGCCGACGTCCAGGAAGTTGGCCGGCTCGCCGCCGAACAGCTTGATGGTGTCCATGGTGGCCATGGCCAGGCCGGCGCCGTTCACCAGGCAGCCGATGTTGCCGTCAAGCTGGATATAGGCCAGATCGAACTTGCTGGCTTCGATTTCGGCCGGGTCTTCCTCGTCCAGGTCGCGATAGGCAACGATTTCGGGATGACGGAACAGGGCGTTCGAATCGAAGTTGAACTTGGCGTCCAGGGCAATGATGTTGCCCTTGCTGTCGCGGTTCAGCGGGTTGATTTCGACCAGCGAGGCGTCCGTTTCCATGTAGCACTTGTACAGCTTCTGGAACAGGTCGACCGTCTGGGCCGTCGAATTGGCAGGCATGCCGATGGCGTCGGCCACCTTCTTCGCCTGCTCGGCGGTCACGCCGGTCAGCGGGTCGATGTATTCGGTGATGATCTTGTCGGGCGACGAATGCGCGACTTCCTCGATATCCATGCCGCCTTCGCTCGACGCGATCAGAGCGACCTTCTGTGTTGCGCGGTCGGTCACCAGCGAAACATAGTATTCCTTCTGGATGTCCGCGCCTTCCTCGATGTACAGGCGGTTTACCTTCTGGCCTTGGGGGCCGGTCTGGTGCGTGACCAGCTGCATGCCCAGGATTTCGCTGGACAGCTTGCGGACCTCGTCGATCGAACGAGCCAGCTTGACGCCGCCACCCTTGCCACGGCCGCCCGCGTGGATCTGCGCCTTCACGACCCAGACAGGCCCGCCCAGTTTTTCCGCTGCGCTCACGGCTTCGTCGACGGTGAAGGCGGGAATACCGCGCGGCACGGTCACGCCAAATTTCTTCAGCAGTTCCTTGCCTTGATACTCGTGGATTTTCATGTGTTACCTGTCAGGTCGTATGAGAAAAAAGAGAAGAATCAGAAGCGGCATCCTCGGCGGAAACATCGCCGGTATGCCACTTGGGGTAGTACCGGAGGACCACCGGCCCGTCCGTACTGAGCGCATGGCAGCCGTCCAGCTGGAACGGCCGCTTGCCGGGATCAGGGTTCTCGCGGCGCCGGCCGGCCATGGTTTGCACCGCGGCGGTCGGCAACACCAGCGCAAGCTCGCTCATATGCGTGCAACCGGCCACGCGCCCGAAGCGCGTCTTGACCTGCTGGCGAAATCCCTTGATCAGATTCATGCCCACCAGGTCTTGATATGCGCTTTCGATACTTGTGCAGTTTTGGCCATAAGGCGCGGCATCATAGACGGCCTGGGCCGCCACGATGGTGTAGGCGGAATCGATGGTGATACGCAGGTGCATATGATGCACCGGCTCGCCGGCGCGCAGCGTATCGCCCTCGTGCTTGACGAAGTCGTAGGCCTTGACATCGATGAGTTCGGCCTCGATGTCCCACAGGCCGTCTTCGCGCGCATAGCCCTGCACGCGGATCGAGCGCGTGTGGATGGGCTGGCGGGAGACTTTCGGCGGCGGCAAAGGCATGCGTGTTCGGCTAAGGTTGCTGCAAGGCAACAAAACCTTCAAAGTATAGCGCACGGCCTTTTTCCAAAAAACCGGGGCCGGTTCCCTATCCGGGAGACCGGCCCCGCGACGATGCCCTGGCCGCGCTCAGGCTTGCGCGCGCAGCTGGCGGGCGGCGTCGACCATGCTGACCAGCGCGGCCTCGGTTTCCGGCCAGGCCCGGGTCTTCAGGCCACAGTCCGGATTCACCCAGAGACGCTCCTTCGGCAGGCGACCGGCTGCCTTCTGCATCAGCGACACCATCCAGTCGACGTCCGGCACGTTCGGCGAATGGATGTCA
Organism: Bordetella sp. H567; assembly: GCF_001704295.1. Taxonomy (NCBI): domain Bacteria; kingdom Pseudomonadati; phylum Pseudomonadota; class Betaproteobacteria; order Burkholderiales; family Alcaligenaceae; genus Bordetella; species Bordetella sp. H567. Next base: position 1,967,432 of record NZ_CP012334.1, on the reverse strand, counting down.
TAGACGCCCGGGCCGATGTCGTTGGGGTAGCGGAAATCCTCGAACGCCTTCAGCAGCTCCATATTGGAACGCGAAGTCTCGATGGTGATGACGTCGGCGTCCATCGCGGCGATGGATTCGATGATGTCGTTGAACTCGGCGTAGCACATATGGGTGTGGATCTGCGTATCCTCCCGCACGCCCGCCGTGGAGAGCCGGAAGCAATCCACCGCCCAGTCCAGATATGCCCCCCAGTCGGCGCGGCGCAGCGGCAGCCCTTCACGGATCGCCGGCTCGTCGATCTGGATCACGCGGATTCCAGCCTTTTCCAGGTCGACGACCTCGTCGCGCAGCGCAAGCGCCAGCTGTCGGCAGGTTTGCTCGCGCGGCTGGTCGTCGCGCACGAAGGACCACTGCAGGATGGTCACCGGGCCGGTCAACATTCCCTTCACCGGTTTGTCCGTCAGGGACTGGGCATACGAGGACCACGCCACGGTCATGGGCGCCGGGCGCGCGACATCGCCGAAAATCACCGGCGGCTTGACGCAGCGCGAACCATAGCTCTGGACCCAGCCGTTGCGGGTAAAGGCAAAGCCAGCCAGCAGTTCGCCGAAATATTCCACCATGTCGTTGCGTTCCGGCTCGCCATGTACCAGGACGTCCAGGCCGACGTTCTCCTGGAAGCGGATGACGGCTTCGATTTCCTTGCGGATCGCCGCCTCGTAGGCCGAATCACTGATCGCACCAGCCTTCCAGTCCCGCCGCAGCGTGCGGATTTCCGCGGTCTGGGGGAAGGAGCCGATCGTCGTGGTGGGAAACGCCGGCAAGGCCAGCTTTTCCTGCTGCCGCGCAATGCGCTGCGCGAACGGCGCACGGTCGCGCTGCACCTGGACGGCGGCAGCCATGCGCCGTGCCACCGCGGGATTGTGGATGCGGGGAGACCGTGCGCGATCGACCAACGCCGCACGCTGCACGCGTAGCGCATCCTGCACGTCCGCCTCCTGGCTGCCGTCCAGCGCACGCGCCAGCGTGCGTATTTCGTCCAGCTTCTGCACGGCAAAGGACAGCCAGCTCTTGAGTTCGTCGTCCAGTTCCGTTTCGAAGGCCAGGTCTACGGGCACGTGCAACAGCGAGCAGGACGGGGCGATCCATAGCCGGTCGCCCAGCGCGGCCTTGACGGGCGCCAGCGTGCGCAGCGCGGCATCCAGGTCCGTGCGCCAGATATTCCGTCCGTTCACGATGCCGGCGGACAGCACCTTGGCGCCCAGGACTTGCAGCAAGGGCGTGAGCTGTTCCGGCGCGCGCACCAGATCGACGTGCAGGCCCGCCACCGGCAAGGCGGCGGCCGTAGCCAGGTTGTCCTGCAGGCCATCAAAGTAGGTCGCCACCAGCAGTTTCAAGGGCGCGCCCGACAAACGGGCATACACCGCCGCGTAGGCTTCGCGCCAGGCGGCGGGCAGGTCCAGCGCCAGGATAGGCTCGTCGATCTGCACCCATTCGACACCCAGCTCGGCGATCCGGCGCAGGACTTCCGTGTAGACGGGAATCAGGGTGGCCAGCAGCTCGAGCTTGCCGCCATCACCCGGACCGGCGTAGGCGTCCCCCTTGCCCAGCCACAACCACGTCAGCGGCCCCGGAATCACCGGCTTGACGGGATAACCCGACTGCTGCGCCTCGCGGATCTGTTCGAACAGCGATTCGCGGGCGATGCGGAAAGTCTGTCCGGGCGTGAGTTCGGGGACGATGTAGTGGTAGTTGGTGTCGAACCACTTCGTCATTTCGCAAGCCGCGGCGGGCGTGCCGCTGGGTGCGCGGCCCCGCCCCATGCGGAACAGCGTGTCCAGGCCCACCGGTGCACCGGCCCGCTGTGCGAAGCGCGGGGGCACCGCCCCGAGCAGGGTCGTCCATTCCAGCACGTGGTCATACCAGGCGAAATCCCCTACCGGCAGCAGGTCCACACCGGCATCGGCCTGGGCTTTCCAATGCCGGGCGCGCAATTCCCGTCCGGTCTCTTCCAGTTGCGCCAGCGAGGATTTGCCCGCCCAATAGGCCTCGACCGCACGCTTCAGTTCGCGCTGCGCACCGATGCGCGGGAAGCCAAGATTATGAATCGTCGTCATGGAAATCAGGAATCCAACAAAGAATGTTCAAGTTCCGGCATTGTGCGCGCGTTTAACCTTGAGTCAAAATCAATGTTTGCAACGATTTCATGAGCCATATTCATATAGAATCGCGAACCGCCGGCGGGACAGCGGCCTGCTACCGCGCCCCGCGTACAGCCGGCGCGCGCGCCCGGAAGCCGCTGCTTCGCCCGCCGTATCGCATTTCTGCCCATTCCCGGGGCCGCAGACCCCCGACGCCTTTGTGGTTCAGCCCGACATGCTCGAAATCCGCCATCTGGAAACCCTTTCCGCCATCCGTGATGGGGGCAGCCTCCAGGAAGCCGCCGAACGGCTGCACCTGACGCAGTCCGCGCTATCCCACCAATTGCGTGAACTGGAATCCCGCCTGGGTACGCCCCTGCTGAATCGCAGGACGCGGCCGGCGCGATTGACGACCGCCGGCTTGCGCGTCCTCGCGCTGGCGGACGACATCCTGCCGCGCCTGCGGGCCACGGAACGCGAACTGCAACGCCTGGCAGCGGGCCGGACGGGCCGCCTGCATCTGGCGATCGAATGCCACTCCTGTTTTCAATGGCTGATGCCGGCGCTGGACGCATTCCGGGCGCAATGGCCCGAGGTGGCACTGGACCTGTCCGCCGCGTTCTCTTTCGCCCCCTTCCCCGCGCTGCTGCGCGGCGATCTCGATCTGGTGATAACCTCGGACCCGCAGACACTGGAAGCCATCGATTATGTCCCGCTGTTCACCTATGAACTGGTCCTCGCGGTCTCGGAATCCCATCCGCTGGCGTCGCAGCGCTATATCCGGCCCGAACAGTTGGCGGACCAGACGCTGATCACCTATCCGGTCGACCGTCAGCGCCTGGATGTCTTCACGTCCTTTCTCGATCCGGCCGACGTAGAGCCGGCCAGCGTTCGCAAGGCCGAATTGACGCCCATCATTGCCCAGTTGATCGCCAGCAACCGTGGCGTCGCCGCGCTGCCGAACTGGGCGCTGACGGAATACCTGGACAAGGGATGGCTGAAGGTATGCCGGCTGGGACCACAAGGTGTATGGCCCACGCTATATGCGGCGATCCGCAATGAAGACGCGGACGCCCCCTTCATCAAGGATTTCCTGACCATCGCCCGGGATGTCAGTTTCCGGACGCTGACCGGCATCAAGGCAGCGTGAAGGTGGACGCTGGCCTGGCCCCTAAGGGATTCAGTCGTCCCGCTCGTCGCCCAGCACGCGATGAATGACGTCGTGCGCGAAACCACGGGAAGCGAGAAAGCGCGCCTGCTTGGCATAAGCGGCGCGATCGACGGGACGTTCGCCAAAACGCTTGGTCCACACGGCCATCGCGCGCTCGTATTCCGTCGCCCGCAGGCTGTCCCGGAGTTCCCCTATCTGCGTTTCATCGACGCCATGCTGGCGTAGTTCCTGCACGATGCGAGCCGCGCCCTGGCGTTCGGCGCGCCGATGCACCAGGCCCTCGGCAAAACGCCGCGTGGATAACCAGCCTTCGCGTTCCAGGTCATCCAGCAAGGCGTCCAGGGCCGCGGCGTCGTCCGTATACGCACCGAGCTTGCGCGCCAATTCGCTGCGCGCGTATTCACGTCGGGATAGATAGGCCACGGCGCGGGCTTTCAGTGTCGGCCCGCGCTTTTCCGTGGGCCGGCTGCCGGCACGGAAGGGATCGTCCGCGGAATCATCGGAGGACCGGGTGCGCGATCCCATGCCGCGGCGGCCGGAAATCATCGGTGATCAGTCCTCTTCGGCCTCGCTTTCGGCGAAGGTATTGGCGCGGCTGACGATACCCTGGTTTTCGCGGATGCGGTTCTCGATTTCGAACGCCATTTCGCGATGCTCCTTCAGGTATTCGCGGACATTGTCCTTGCCCTGGCCAATGCGGTCGCCCTTATAGCTGTACCAGGCACCCGACTTGTCGACGATACCGGCCTGCACGCCCAGATCGATGATTTCGCCTTCACGCGAAATGCCGCTGCCGTACATGATGTCGAATTCCGCCTGCTTGAAGGGGGGCGAGACCTTGTTTTTGACGACCTTGACGCGCGTTTCGTTGCCGACGACTTCTTCGCCTTTCTTGATGGAACCGATGCGGCGGATGTCCAGGCGCACGGAAGAATAGAACTTCAGCGCATTGCCGCCGGTGGTGGTTTCCGGATTGCCGAACATGACGCCGATCTTCATCCGGATCTGGTTGATGAAGATGACCATGCAGTTGGTGCGCTTGATCGTCGCGGTCAGCTTGCGCAGCGCCTGGCTCATCAGGCGGGCTTGCAGGCCGGGCAGCGAGTCGCCCATTTCGCCTTCGATTTCCGCCTTGGGCACGAGCGCGGCCACTGAGTCGATGACGATGAGGTCGACGGAACCCGATCGCACCAGCGCGTCGGTGATTTCCAGCGCCTGTTCGCCGGTGTCCGGCTGGGAAATGAGCAGGTCGGTCAGGTTGACGCCCAGCTTGGCGGCGTATTGCACGTCCAGCGCGTGTTCGGCATCGATGAACGCGCAGGTGCCGCCCACTTTTTGCATCTCGGCGATGACCTGCAGCGTGAGCGTCGTCTTGCCCGAGGATTCGGGACCATAGATCTCGACCACCCGGCCGCGCGGCAGGCCGCCCACGCCCAGCGCGATATCCAGGCCCAGCGAGCCGGTGGACACCACCTGGATGTCGTGCTCGACCTCGTTGTCGCCATACCGCATGATCGAGCCCTTGCCGAACTGCTTTTCGATCTGCGATAGGGCCGCGGCGAGCGCCTTGGCTTTTTCCGAGGCGGCTGCCTTGCTGGTTTTGTCGTCCATGAAATGTCCTGTCTGGCGGTTTCTAGCGAATGAGGTTCTGGCGAGGTTCTGGCCGGATTATGGCACCGGATTATACTGTACAAAAAAACAGTATGACAAATTTTTCCGCGTTATCCCGTGTGGGCAAGCGCCAGGCGGCGTGACAGAATCGGCCCCAGGAGAGCGGAGACAAGCCGGAAACAATTCGGCGCAACCCAGAACAGAAAAACCGTGGCGGCCGCACCCCGGCACGCACGGACGCGCTCAGCTCATAAACCAAAACGATCCACGAGAGAGCCTGGTCCCATGCGCATACTTATCGCCGAAGACGACAGCATCCTTGCCGATGGCCTGTCGCGTTCATTGCGGCATAACGGCTATGCCGTGGACGCCGTGCGCGACGGCATGGCGGCCGATCTGGCGCTGGCGGCGCAGGCGTTCGACCTGCTGATCCTGGACCTGGGGCTCCCGCAGTTGGCGGGGCTGGAAGTCCTGAGACGGCTGCGCGCCCGCAACGCCCAGCTGCCGGTGCTTATTCTAACCGCCGCCGACAGCATAGAGCAGCGCGTCAAAGGGCTGGACCTCGGCGCGGACGACTATATGGCCAAGCCCTTCGCCCTGTCGGAGCTGGAAGCGCGCGTGCGGGCCCTGACCCGGCGCGGCACGGGTGGCGGTGCCAGCCTGATCCGCCACGGCCGCCTGGTCTTCGACCAGGCGGGACGGGTCGCGTCGGTGGACGGCCAAGCCCTGGACCTGTCCGCGCGCGAAATCGGGCTGCTTGAAATCCTGCTCATGCGTAGCGGGCGCATGGTCAGCAAGAACCAGCTGGTGGACCACTTGTGCGAATGGGGCGACGAAGTCAGCACCAACGCCATCGAAGTCTACGTGCATCGCTTGCGCAAAAAGCTGGAGCCGACAGGCGTCCGGATCATGACCGTGCGTGGCCTGGGCTATTGCCTGGAACGGGATCATGGCACGGGCGAACTGGCGCACTGAAACGCGCCGCGTCGCGCCGCTGAACCGGGAAGCACTGGACATTCTGCGCAGCGGCACGCGCGGCCCGTCCTTCGCGCTGCCACGGCGTTCACTGCTGGGCGAGATCCTGGACTGGATGCTTGCGCCGCTGTTCCTGCTATGGCCCATGAGCGTGGCCATCACCTACGTCGTCGCGCAGAACATCGCGGACGTGCCCTACGACCGCGCGCTTGCCAGCCACTTGCGCGTGCTGGCCAGCCAGGTCCATACGGTCGATGGCAAGGCAGCCCTGGACATGACGGATCCCGTGCGCAGCATGCTGCGCGCGAACGAAACCGACAGCGTGTTCTGGCTGGTGCTGGCCGGACACGGCCAATACCTGGGCGGCGACCGCGAACTGCCATTGCCCAAGGGCGCCGATGTCGCGGCGCCGGGAGCGGTGCGCTACGAAGACAGCAGCCTGCGCGGCTTTGCCATCCGGCTGGCCTATACCCGGGTCGATGCGGGCGGCCCCAGCGAAATGCCGGCCCTGATCATCGTCGCGGAAACGGCCGAACGGCGCGCCCAATTGGCCAACGACATCATCAAGGGCGTCATCATTCCGCAATTCGTGGTGCTGCCCATCGCCGTCCTGCTGGTTTGGTTCGGGCTATCGCGCGGGGTGGCGCCCTTGAACGCCCTGCAGCAGCGCCTGCGCGCGCGCCGGCCGGACGACCTGTCACCCATCGACGAGCGCGCCACGCCCAGTGAGATCGCGCCGCTGGTGGTCGCGATCAACGAGCTGCTGGAACGGCTGTCGGCCACCGTGCAGACGCAGCGCCGCTTCGTCGCCGATGCGGCGCACCAGTTGAAGACGCCGCTGGCGGGACTGCGCACGCAGGCGGAACTGGCGCTGCGCGACGCCAGCCCGGACGAAATGCAAACCAGCCTGCGGCAGCTGGTGGCCGGGTCCGAGCGCGCCACCCGCCTGGTAAACCAGCTGCTGCTGCTCGCGCGCGCCGAAAACCCGGCCATCATCGGCATGGCGCCCATCGATCTGAACGCCCTGGCCCGCGAGCAGACCACGTTATGGGCGCCGCAGGCCCTGGCCATCGGCATCGACCTGGGGTTCGAGGAGGCGGAGCGGACGACCGCCATCGCCGGCAACGCCATCCTGCTGGCGGAACTGCTGAACAACCTGGTGGATAACGCGCTGCGCTACACCCCGCGCGGCGGCCGCGTCACCGTGCGCGTGCGCGCTCTGCCCGGCGCGGCGATCCTGGAAGTGGAAGACTCCGGTCTCGGCATTGCGCCCCATGAACGGGAACGTGTCTTCGATCGTTTCTATCGCGTGCTGGGCACCGCTGCCGAAGGCAGCGGCCTGGGGCTGGCCATCGTGCGCGAAATCGCGCAGAAACATGGCGCAACGGTGACGCTCGCGGACAATCCCACGGCGGACGCCCCGCTGCGCGGGCTGAAAATTACCGTGCGCTTTCCGCTCGGTTTACAAACAGAAACATAAATAAGGCACAGCTTCAGGGAAACGTCAGACCCTCGTCAGCCTTCTTGCCTACCGTGGCGGTCAGCCTCCCCGCCGACGCGGGCGAGTCTGCACATACCGAGCACGGCGGGACCACCGCCGGCCATCCTGAGGAGACATCATGAGCACAGCATCCATGCCGCGCCCGGGCGCCGTCACGGCCCCGACTCCGATGACCCGCAACGAACGCAAGGTGATTTTCGCGTCGTCGCTGGGCACCGTTTTCGAATGGTATGACTTCTATCTATACGGCTCGCTCGCGCCCATCATCGCCCTGCACTTCTTTTCGGGTGTCAATCCGACGGCCGGCTTCATCTTCGCGCTGCTGGCCTTTGCCGCCGGTTTCGCCGTGCGGCCCTTCGGCGCGCTGGTGTTCGGCCGCCTGGGCGACCTGGTGGGCCGCAAGTACACATTCCTGGTGACCATCGTCATCATGGGCCTGTCGACCTTCCTGGTCGGCGTGCTGCCCACGTATGGCTCCGTCGGCATCGCGGCCCCTGCCCTGCTGATCATCCTGCGCCTGCTGCAAGGCCTGGCACTGGGCGGCGAGTACGGCGGCGCGGCCACGTATGTGGCCGAACACGCGCCCATGGGACGCCGCGGCTTCTACACCAGCTGGATCCAGACCACCGCGACCCTGGGCCTGTTCCTGTCGCTGCTGATCATCCTTGGCATCCGTTCCTACTCCGGGGAAGCATCCTTCCGCGAAGCCTGGGGTTGGTGGCGCGCGCCCTTCCTGCTGTCGTTCGTGCTGCTGGCGGTGTCGGTGTGGATCCGGCTGCAGCTGAGCGAATCGCCCACCTTCCAGCGCATGAAGGACGAAGGCAAGGGATCCAAGGCGCCGATCAGCGAGTCGTTCGGCGAGTGGAAGAACCTGAAGATCGTGATCCTGGCCCTGCTGGGCCTGACCGCCGGCCAAGCCGTCGTCTGGTACACCGGCCAGTTCTATACGCTGTTCTTCCTGACACAGACGCTGAAGGTGGACGCCAACACGGCCAACATCATGATCGCGCTGGCCTTGTTGATCGGCACGCCGTTCTTCGTGGTGTTCGGCAGCTTGTCCGATCGCATCGGGCGCAAGCCCATCATCATGGCCGGCTGCCTGATCGCGGCGGTGACGTACTTTCCCATCTTCCAGGGGCTTACCCACTTCGCCAACCCGGCACTGGCAAAGGCCCAGGCCTCCGCGCCGGTGACGGTCATCGCCGATCCGGCCACCTGCTCGTTCCAGTTCAACCCGGTCGGTACCTCGTCGTTCACCAGCAGTTGCGATATCGTCAAGTCCTTCCTGGCGCGCAATTCGGTGAACTACAAGAACGAGACGGCGCCCGCCGGATCGGTCGCGAGGGTACGCATCGGCGCCGACGAGTTCCAATCCTTCGACGGCAAGGCGCTCGCGCCGGCGGACTTCAAGACGCGCACGGCCGAACTCGACAAAACGATGACGGCGGCCATCCGTGGCCACGGCTATCCCGCCACGGCGGACCGCGCGCAGTCCAATGACGTCATGGTGGTCGTACTGCTGACCATACTCGTGATCTACGTCACCATGGTCTACGGCCCCATCGCCGCGATGCTGGTGGAAATGTTCCCGACGCGCATCCGCTATACGTCCATGAGCCTGCCGTATCACATCGGCAACGGCTGGTTCGGCGGCTTCCTGCCACCGCTGGCCTTCGCCATCGTCGCGGCCACGGGCAACATCTACGACGGCCTGTGGTATCCCATCATCGTCGCCGCGATGACGCTGGTCATCGGCACGCTGTTCGTGCGCGAAACCAAGGACGTCGACTTGAACAAGGACTTCTAGTCCGCAAGGCCCCTGCCGGGCGGGACGCTGCACCCGACCGGCCTTTCACAAAGCCTCCGCGATGGGGGCTTTTTTTTTGCGCGGCAGGGCGATGCCTGCATGCGAAAAAAACGTCTTGCTCCGTGGGCTGCGGCACGCCACGACCCTGCCTCCAGATTCAGGACGATGTCAGAGCACGGAGACTAGACTGACCGCTCAGATCACGGCCTTGCGCGCGATCACCGGACGATCGATCCCCCTGTCCGGCGATTGCAGGGCCGCCTTCTGACACCGATGCCGCGCTCCCCGCGAGCCTTAAACAGCGCGACATCGTGTGCTCCCGTACCGGCCCGACCTCCACAGTCGGGCCTTTTTTTTGCGCGGCGCACACACGTTGCGCAGCCGACGCTATGCCGCGTCGAACTTGTCGCGCATGGCGGCCGTCAGCGCCTTGCGCCCGCTTTCGTAGCCAGCCCACGGATCGTCCGGCCGTGCACGCACCCGCTCCAATACGTTGCGCACATTGTAGGCATCGCCGCGCGGATCATCGGCGGCCCCGATGACATCCCAGGGCACCGGCATGGAGACCGGCGCGCCGGCGCGTGCGCGTGCGGAGAAGGCGGCAACGGCCGTGGCGCCGTCACTATTGCGCAGATAGTCGACGAAGATATGGTCTTGCCGCTTGGCCTTGGACATATTCGCCACGAACACCTCGGGCTGCATGTCCTCGAGCTGCTGGGCGACACCTTTGCAGAAGCGCCGCACGTCATCCCAGCCCAGCGTCGCGCGCACGGGCACCACCACATGCAAACCCTTGCCGCCCGTCGTTTTCAGGAAAGGCTGCAGGCCCACATCGCGCAAAAGATCCCGCAGCACACGCGTCGCTTCCGCGATGCGGGGCCACGGCGTGTGGGGGTCCGGGTCAAGATCGAATGTCAGCCTGTCCGGCTTGTCCGCACCCGGCGACTTGGCCCCCCACGTATGGAACTCGATCACGCCGCGCTGCACCAGGCCGATCACGCCCGCGATGTCGCGGATGACCAGCATGTCTTCGTCCAGCTCGACGCCTGCCGGCAGGTGTTCGCCCATGTGCTTCTGGAAGAAGCACTCGCCCGCGGTGCCGTCCGGACAACGCAGCAGCGCGACGCGCCGGTCCGCCAGATGGGGCATGATCAGCGTCGAGACCGATTCGTAATACCGCGCCAGCTCCAGCTTGGTCACGTCGGGCTCGGCGTAAAGCGGTCGATCCGGATGGGTGATGGCGATGCCCAGGACCTGGGTATCCTGCACTGGCTGCGAAGTCGCGCCGTGCGCGGCGCCACGTTGGGCGGCGCGCCGCCTCGCGGGCCGCTTCACAGCGCGCGCGTTCTTCGAGGTGGTTCCTGCTGCGGTGCGTGCCATGGCGCCCCCTTGCCGGCCCGAGAACCGACAAAATCGCAAACCGCATGCCCACTAGACGCCGGCCGCGGCTTTCCCGCGCCCGTGCCGGCGCCTCTCAGGTGCGCCGCCGGCCGAGACTGGCCCGCGCCGGCGGCCGCGGCATTGCCTAACGCCGCATCCCTACGCCGATCGCGACCACGCCCACCACGATGGCGGCGATACCGGCCCATTGCGGGATGGGCACCGACTTGGTCGTTTCGGCCGTGGCCTTGACGGACCCGATCTGCACGATGGTGTCCTCGGATTTATAGCTGAATCCCTGATACACGAGCGCGACCACGCCCAGAACGACCAGGATGGCCCCGATGAAGGTGACAGGTTTCATAGGTCTCCCACTATGTTTTATTGCAAGCGCTTGCTTGCGCTGCGGCGCACGATACTCCAGAGCATGCCGACTGTCCGTGACAGAACGTGTCGCACCCCTGGCACACGTCCCGATGGGCAGGTCGTATAGAATCGTCGCTTTTGCCCGACGCATATGTGGTTCAAGAATCTGAAGATCTACCGCCTTTCCCCGTCCTGGGCCTTAAAGGACGAGCAGCTCGAAGAGGCGCTGTCCAAGTTCGCCTACCAAGGCGGCAACACGCTGGAAATGCAAAGCCTGGGCTGGATACCCACGCGTGAAAACGGCGGCCTCGTGCATACGGTCAATGGCCAGATGCTTGTCACCCTGCGTGCGGAAAAGAAGCTGCTGCCGGCCACCGTCGTCAACCAGGTGGCGAAGGCGCGTGCCCAGGAGATCGAGGAGCAGCAGGGCTACAAGCCCGGACGCAAGCAGATGAAGGAAATCAAGGAGCGCGTCACCGACGAATTGCTCCCCAAGGCCTTCAGCATCTATCGCGATACGCGCGTGTGGATCGATCCGGTCAACCGCTGGCTGGTGATCGATGCCGCGGCCTCGGCGAAGGCCGACGAAGTCCTGGGCCTGCTGGCCAAATCGATCGACCCCTTCCCGCTCGAAAGCCTGTACGTCACGCAATCGCCGGCGGCGGCGATGACGGGCTGGCTGGCGGAAGACGAGGCACCGGCGAATTTCAGCATCGACCAGGATACGGAACTGCGCGCGTCCGGCGAAAGCCGGGCTGCCATCCGCTACGTCAAGCACACCATCGACGCCGACGACGTGCGGCGGCACATCCAGTCCGGCAAGCAATGCACGCGGCTGGCGATGACCTGGGCCGACCGCGTCTCTTTCGTGCTGACCGAATCGCTGGACGTCAAGCGCATCGCACCGCTGGACGTGCTGAAGGAAAACACCGACAGCATGGCGCAGAATGACGACGAGAAGTTCGACAGCGACATGGCGCTGATGACCGGCGAACTGGCCAAGCTGATGACGGAGCTGGTCGACGCCCTGGGCGGCGAAAAGCGCAACTGAGCCCGCCGCGCGGCAATTTGCCGCCGCGGGTGCGGCAACGTGGGGATTTGCTCCCAGGTGCGCCCACGTGGGGATTTGCTCCCGGGTGCGCCCACGCAGGCCCCCCCGCCGCGGGCGCAGCCGCGCGGGGATTTGCTGCCGCCCGGCATGCCGCGGATCGCGCCCGGGTCTGCCCCGGGCGCGCTCGAATCAATCCAGTCCGTGGAAGGCCGAATCGTCCGGCCCGATATGCGAGGGATGCCGCCATGTCACGTCGCGCAGGGAGTGCTGTACCAGCCCTTCCACGCCGAGCAACACGGCGAAGATCGCCATGCGGATGGGAATACCGTTGTCCGTCTGGCGGAAGATCGCCAGCCGCGGATCGTGATTCAAGTCCACGCTGAGGTCGTTGGCGCCCGGCCGACTGTCGCGCGGCAGCGGATGCATGACGATGGTGTCCGGGCCGCAATAGGCGTCGATGATGGCGCGGTTGATCTGGAAATCGGGCGCATACCCTTCCTGCGCCTCATCGGCGAAGCGTTCCTTCTGCACGCGTGTCGCGTAGATCACGTCCGCGCCCGGCAGGCCTTCGGCCAAGGACTGCTTCTGTTCGATGACGTTGTCGTGCTTGGCCGCCTGCTCGATGATGTACGCCGGCATTTCCAGGCCCGGGGGTGCAATCAGCGTGAACTTCACTCCCCGGTACAAGGCCAGCAGCTTGATCAGCGAGTGCACCGTGCGACCGTATTTCAGGTCGCCCACCATCGCGATATGCGCGCCGTCCAGCAGTTTCCCCAGGCGCGAGAACTCCGTCAGGATGGTGTACAGGTCCAGCAGGGCCTGGCTGGGATGTTCGCCGGGGCCGTCGCCGCCATTGACGACCGGAATATTGGTCGCGCGCGCGAATTCGGCCACGGAGCCTTTTTCAGGATGGCGGATCACCATGGCATCGACGTAGCCGCTCATCACGCGGCTGGTGTCGTAGATCGATTCGCCCTTGGCCATGGACGAAAAGGTAAAACCGGTCGTGTCGCACACCGATCCGCCCAGGCGGCAGAAGGCCGAGCCGAAACTGACGCGCGTCCGGGTACTGGCCTCGAAAAACAGGTTGCCCAGCACGGCGCCTTCCAGCACGCGGGAAACCTTTTGGCGGCGCGCGATGGGCTGCATCATATCGGCGACGCGGAACAGGTCTTCCACCGACTCGCGCGTGAACTGGTCCACCGAGAGCAGTTGGTGCTTGCCTTCCACGCTGATGCGATCGCGCAATGGCCCGTTCTGCGCACTCTGCGTATACTTTTCGCGCAGGTCGCCGTTCTGCACGATTTCCGTCACGAAGCGTTCCACGACTTCGGGCATCGCGCGAAATTCCTGGGACCCCTCCGGCAGCAGCCAGGTATCCAGGGCGCGGCGCTTCACCCCTATCCGGGCGGCGAAGACATCGCGGGTCAGATTCAGGCGACGCATCGCATCGCGCAAAAAAGCTTGCTGGGAAGTGGACATGGCAGCCTCGGATATATACGCTTTGCGTATATTAACCAGGCCGCATCCACGCGTCCACCAGATCTTGCGTATATCAGGCAGTGGCCGCGACAGGCAGCGCCTTGGCTTTGCGTACCTGCAACGCGATGACCGCGGCAACGATGCCCGTCGCCCCCGAAACCAGGAAGGCGAGGAAATAGCTGCCCTGCGCCTGGCGCACCGCGCCCGCCATGAACGCCGCGCTCGCCGCGCCCAGCTGATGCCCGGCGACAATCCAGCCGAACACGATGGGGGCATCCCGCTCGCCAAAGCTTTCCACCGCCAGCTTGAGCGTGGGCGGCACCGTGGCAATCCAGTCCAACCCGTAGAAGACCGCGAAGATGCCCAGGCTGTAGATGGAGAAATCCGAAAACGGCAGGAAGATCAGCGAGGCGCCGCGCAAGCCGTAGTACATGAAGAGCAGCTTGCGCGGATCATAACGGTCGGTCAGCCAGCCCGACGCCGTTGTTCCCACCAGGTCGAACAAGCCCATCATGGCCAGCAGGCCCGCGGCCCGTACTTCCGCGATGCCCTGGTCGCTGCAGAGCGCAATGAAGTGGGTGCCGATCAGGCCATTCGTGGTGAAGCCGCAAATGAAGAAGGTGGCGAACAGGAACCAGAAATTGCGGGTGCGCACGGCGCGCTGCAATGCGCCGAACGCCGCCTTGAGCGGATTGGCATGGAGCGGCGCCGGCGGCACGTGGTCCGGGTCCGCGCCGTAGGGCACCAGCCCGATATCGGAGGGCCGCTCGGGCATCAGCCACCACGCCAGGGGCACCAGCGCCAGGCACACCGCCGAAATGGTGATGACGACGGGGCGCCACCCGCCGGCTTCGGCCAGCGCCGCCATGCCGGGCAGGAAAATCAGCGTGCCGGTCGCCGTACTGGCGGTCAGGATGCCCATCATCAGGCCGCGGTGCTTGACGAACCAGCGATTGATCACGGTCGCGCCGAACACCACCGCCACGCAGCCCGTCGCAAGCCCGGACACCACGCCCCAGGACAGGACCAGATGCCAGGGCTCCGTCATCCAGACGCTGGCGCCACTGGCCACGGACATCAGCGCCAGCGCGCCGATCAGGGTTCGCCGCACGCCGAAGCTCTGCATCAGGGCCGCGGCGAACGGCCCCACCAGCCCGTACAGGAAAATACCGATCGCCGCCGATAGCGAAGTAACGTCCCGGCCCCAACCGAATGCCTGTTCCAGCGGCACGATCAGGACGCCGGGCGCGGCGCGCTGGCCCGCGCCCACCAGAAGCGCGACAAAGGCGATGGCCACCACGACGAAGGCATACTTCTGTCCAAATCGCCGGGAACGGGCTATAGTCATGTTACTTACCGGTACGTTGCTGACGTCGGGAATCTTACGTACCGCTCGGTAACACTGTCAAGCAGATTTACGATGAACCGCCCTTCCATTTCTCCCGCCCTTACGGAAACCGCCGACAGCGGCACCAAGCAGCCGCGCGCAGCCGAACGCATACGCCGCACGGCGCACGAGCTGTTCTACCGGGATGGCATCCGCGCGGTCGGCGTCGACGAAATCGTCACGCGCGCCGGCGCGACCAAACCCACCCTGTACCGCAGTTTCGGATCCAAGGACGAGCTGGCTGCGTCTTACCTCAAGGATTATGACGCCGCGTTCTTTCAGCGCTTCGACGAGACGATCCGGCCCCATGCGGGGAACCCCAAGGCACAGCTGCTGGCCTACTTCCGTCACGTCGCGCAGCGCGTCGACACCCCCGGCTATCGCGGATGCGCCCTGACCAACGCCGTCGTGGAATATCCCGGCGATGCCGGCGTGCATCCCGGCCGCGCCATCGCGGAGGCCAACAAGCGCGCCTTGCGCGCGCGCCTGCGCGAACTGGCTGCCGCCGCCGGCGCAGCCAATGCCGATACGCTGGGCGACGCCCTGCTGTTATTGCTGGAAGGGTGTTTTGTGTCGGCGCAGATTTTCGCGGGCGACCGCGACGGGCCGGCCCGGGCGCTCGCCGAGGCGGCCGAAAAACTGATCGCGGCCTATCTGCCCGAGTGAGGCTGCCCGCGCAGGGCCAGCGAGGGCGTCGCCAGCGCGGCATCGGCGCGGTAGGAAACGTCGTTCTGCGGTGTGTTGGCCGCCGCGGTGGCGGCTCCCCAGCACCCCATCACGAAGGCTCCCACGCTGGCGAAATAAGCCAGCGCGGACAATATCATCGGCACCCAATGCCCTTTGCCCGGGCGCCCCGCCGCGATCTGCCGGAACACGCTGAAGTGAGCCAGATAAGAGAACAGAACGCCTATCGCGCACGCGGCCAGGCCTAGCGCATAAGCGGAAATCGGCTGCCGCAGGTCCGGCGGATCGACATCGCCGCCCACAATCCCCAGCGAGAACGCCAGCAGCATGAGCGCGGCGATGCCGTTGATCCATCCCAGGAAGCGGAAGCCCGAGAGTGCATGGAAAGTCAGAGCCTGATAGGCGTTGGAAGAACGGGGGTGATCTGTGTGATCCATGGTTCCATGGGGTAAACGACGGCAGACGCAAGCATAGCGGGGATTGTCCACGACGGGAACGCGTCTTGCGCCCGAAGTAGGCTCAACACCAGGAGCGCAACATGGAAAAGTCATCCCCCCGCCGCATTGCGGGAAGCGGGATGTCGCGCCGCACGCAAGCGGGCGCGCACGGCAAGGTATTTCCGCCGGATTCGCCCGTCGACGTCCCCAACCTGCCCCGGCCGCGCCAGGACCGTGCACACGACGAAGCCCGCAATGCCAGCCAGCCGGTGGAAGATGCCGGCAGCGGATCCAGCTGGGCCGACAACACCAAGCCCGCCCCGTACAAGAAGCGCGTCCGAGACTCCAACATTTTCTGACGAAGCCGACGGATGCCCGCTCCTGCAAAATTTGCCGGAGCGGCAAGCAAACTTTGCATTACCGCCCCCCACGCAGGAGCCCTACCATGCCTGAAGCACGCCAACCCGCATCGGACGCCCCATCGTCCGCCCGTGACGCCGACGAAAAGGCCCGCTTGGGTACGCGCATCCTGCCTGTGCCGGACAAGTCGCCCATGGTCGCCGGCATGCCGCGCGGTGGACGGGCGCTGTCCGATCCCGGCGACCCCGGCATTCCGCGTCCGGAAGACGACGTGTACGCGAACGATCCGGCGGATCTTTCGGAGAAGCGGCCGACGGACACGTCGCGCTGACCGAAACCAGCCTCTCAGCCTTTACTGTCGCGGCAGGCTGGCGTCGCGCTCTGGATGGACTGCTTCGCGGCGTCGAGTTCGCGCGCATCCCAGCTTCCCTGTCCCAGCACGGTGACGGTTACCGTGGCGTCCGTCTTGCCTTTGGGCTTGACCTCGATCACTTCAAGATGGACGGTGGGCTCCGGGACCTTGAATACGGCGATCCGGCCCACGGCAAATTTTTCGTCCAGGGTTTCGCTCGTGCCGTACTGCACCCCATAGGGATGCTCGGGCGCTGTATGACAGACCCGCGCGAATTCGGCGGCGCGGCGATAAGCCGCGTCGTAGGGCGTGTTGACATCGAAGGTCGCGCGGGGGAAATTGCCGCCCGCATCAATCCCCGAGGCGCATCCGCCCAGGAATATCAGCGCGGCAAGCATTAATGGACGGCATCGGGGCATTACCCACTCCAGGTTGCTGGCTCAACCATGGAATTATGCATCAGCCCCGCATGCCGTCAGGGCCGAAGCGGCTCCCGGTACGATCCCAGGGCAACCGCGCCGGGACGCGTAACGGTCGACTTGCCGTCGCGCTCCTCGATGTAGTTCAACGCTTCCAGTTGGCCCCGCACGGGCTGCGGCACCTCGAATCCCACGAAGGACGCACGTGAACGCAATTCTTTCAGCCAGCGAAATTGGTCCGGGGTCAGTGAGGGCATGGTTCTGAACATTGTTATTGCCTCCAATTGGCCTTGATCAAAAGGGCGGGGCGCCGGCGGCGTTGCCCTGGACGGGCGTCACCGGCGCGGACAGACGTCAGTTATGCCTGTCGGCGGCGCCCTGGATCTTCTCCCCTCCACGCTCGATATCCTTGCCTGCGCCGGAAACGGTATTACAACCGGCCGACAAGGTGGCGATGGCGAGAAGGACGGCGAGAACGAGTTTGTTCTTCATCGGGTCTTTCCTTTTATGAGTCGGATGAATGGAAAATTCCGCTTCCTGGACGATTTTCACCGTCCAGACGCGCCTGCTCAGCAATTGCCGTGCCCACATCGCCCCTGGCAGCGCTTAAGGGGATGGCTTTGTCACCCCACCCGTCGCATGAAGCCGGTGCGGCCCGACCTGGGACGCCGCGGATCCGGCTCCGCCGGTCCGCCAGCGTCGCCCCGTAGGGCGAAGCGCGCAGCGCTTCGGTGGTGGGCGGACGGCCTGATCGACAGGAATGAGGCTTGCCCCTATATCAGTCCTTCACTATCAGGGGATCACCATGTCCATCGCGCCCAACACCTTGAATCCCCGCTCGCCCAGTTCGGCCAACGTGGCCGAGGAAATCATGGAGCACGCGGATGACGCGCCGCACCGGGAGCCGGCCCCCGGTGAGCCGCCTTTGCCCGAAGATCCGCCCACCCCGGGAGACCCGCCGGATTTCCCACCCTCGCCCCAAGGGGACATGCAAGCTTGGGAATAGCCGCGCGGGCGCGCGCCGGCGGCTTGCTAAACTGCCGCCTGCGCGCCCCACCGGGCGGCCGCATCGATGCGCCATAAGCGGCGCCGGATTCCCATCATGCTACGTATTTCCGAAGTCAAGCTGCCGCTGGACCATCCCGAAGCCGCACTTGCCCACGCCATCGCCGCCCGACTGGCCATCACACCCGCCGACCTGATTTCTTTCCACGTCTATCGCCGCGGCTACGACGCCCGCAAGCGGGACAGCATCCAGCTGGTGTACACCATCGACGCGCAGGTGCGCGACGAAGCCGCCGTGCAGGCCCGCTTCGCCAGCGACCCGCACGTGGGCCCGACGCCTGATATGCAGTACAGATTCGTGGCCAATGCCAGCATGGCGCCCGGTGCGCCACGGCCGGTCGTGGTCGGGTTGGGGCCATGCGGCCTGTTTGCAGGACTGATCCTGGCGCAGATGGGATTCCGTCCCATCATCCTGGAACGCGGAAAGTCGGTGCGGGAAAGGACCAAGGACACCTTCGGACTGTGGCGCAAACAGGTGCTCAACCCGGAGTCGAACGTGCAGTTCGGTGAAGGCGGCGCCGGCACCTTTTCGGATGGCAAGCTATATAGCCAGATCAAGGATCCACGGTATCTGGGACGCAAAGTGCTGGACGAGTTCGTCCTCGCCGGCGCGCCGGAAGAAATCCTCTACGTCAGCAAGCCGCACATCGGCACCTTCCGGCTCGTCAGCATGGTGGAAAAAATGCGCGCCTCCATCGAGGCGTTGGGTGGCGAGATCCGCTTTCAAAGCCGTGTCGAAGACCTGGACCTGGATCATGGCCGCGTGCGGGGACTGAAGCTGGCGGACGGCGAATATCTGTCCTGTACACATCTGGTGCTGGCAGTCGGGCACAGCGCACGCGACACCTTCCAGATGCTGCATGAGCGCGGCGTTTTTCTTGAAGCCAAGCCCTTCTCGATCGGGTTTCGCATCGAACACCCGCAAAGCCTGATCGACCGCGGCCGCTTCGGCGGGCACGTGCGCCATCCCGTGCTGGGCGCGGCGGACTACAAGCTCGTGCATCATTGCCGCAACGGCCGCTCGGTATACAGCTTCTGCATGTGTCCCGGGGGAACCGTGGTCGCGGCCACCTCCGAACCCAACCGCGTCGTCACCAACGGCATGAGCCAATATTCGCGGGCGGAACGCAACGCCAATGCCGGCATCGTGGTCGGCATCACGCCGGAAGACTATCCGGGCGGGCCGCTGGCCGGCATCGATTTCCAAAGGCATTGGGAATCGCGCGCGTTCGAACTGGGCGGCGGAGGCTACCTGGCCCCGGCACAGCGGGTGGAAGACTTTCTGGCACGCCGCCCCTCCGCGGCACTGGGCGAGGTTCAGCCCTCCTACACCCCCGGCGTCACGCCCACCGACCTGTCGACCGCGCTACCCGACTATGCCATCGAGGCGATCCGGGAAGCATTGCCGGCCTTCGACCGCAAGATCAAGGGCTACGCGATGGGCGACGCCGTCCTGACGGGCGTTGAAACTCGCACGTCGTCGCCGCTACGCATCCGTCGCAAGGACGACGACTACCAAAGCATCAACACCGTGGGGCTGTACCCGGCCGGCGAAGGCGCCGGCTATGCCGGGGGAATCTATTCCGCCGCGATCGACGGCATCGAAGTCGCCGAAGCGGTTGCCCGGGATATCGTCGGGCGGCACGCCGCTTGAGGCGCTAGGCGCCATGCAGCCGGCGGTTCAGGGCGGCGGCGGTATGTTGCAGCGCCCTGGCCATGCGTACGCAGCGGGCCCGCCAGGCCGCGAAAAGCGGCTGCGGCGGAAGCACGCGCAGACTGCAGGACTTCGCGGCGCGGACCATGACGTGGCCGCCATAGGCGAGCACATAGGTCTCGCCACCACGCAGGGGAATGCACAGGCTGAAACTGGCATCCCCGAGTCCGTCCACGCGCTCGACGACGGTCGCATGGCCTTTGACACCCAGAATAAGCGCCCGCGGTGGTATATAAACCACGCGTGTTTCACCGCATGAAAGCGAAATATCCCAGGCCGACCGGTCCATTTTCACGATTACCTCCAACGTGTATTGCAGAACGTTGTGCAGCTTAGGCCTGGCGTGGAAGGCCTCCCAGGCACAGGCCGTGGGTTTGTACATGGCAGCAGCTGACACCAAGCATTTCTGTCACTGTCAGATTCCGCCACAACTGTGCCTATTCCGCCCCGGCTGGCGTACGCAATGATTGCGCAATGGAACAGCCTCTGTATCAACGTTTGGCCGAGCATTACCGGCAAGCCATTTATTCTGGAGTCCTCGCCCCCACGACGCGCATGCCGTCCGTGCGCACGCTGGTCAGGCTCCATCAAGTCAGCATCAGCACCGCCCTGCAGGCCTGCCGCAGCCTGGAAGACGATGGCTTGATCGAAGCACGCCCCCGATCGGGCTACTTCGTACTGAAGACGCAACGCAGCAAATTGCTCCCTGTCGACGAACCCGATACACGACAGGTCCTGGACGCCGCCTCCTATGTCGGCATCCATGACCGGGTATCCGACTTCATCGCCAAGAGTGCGATGCATCCGCCACGCATCGACCTGGCCAATTCGGTCGCGCCGGCGGACGCCTATCCGGTCGACGCCCTGAAGCAGGCCATGCTGCGCGCCGTACGGCGCTATCCGGAGGCGATGACACGGCCGGCGCCGCACCAGGGCCACCCCTATTTGAGAGCGACATTGGCGCGGCGCGCGTTGGACGCCGGCATCAGCGCCAGCCCGGACGACATCATCATTACCAATGGGTGTATCGAGGCGCTGAACATCGCACTGCGTGCCGTTGCCGGTCCGGGCGATACCATCGCGGTCGAGTCACCCGCCTACTTCGGCTTGCTACAGGTGATCGGCAGCCTGGGCATGCGCGCCCTGGAGATTCCCACCAGCCCGCAGCGCGGGCTTTCCATCGAAGCGCTGGACCTGGCCTTCCAAACCCACGCCGACATCAAGGCCGTGGTCGTTGTACCGAACCTGCACAATCCTCTGGGTAGCATCATGCCCGACGAGGACAAGGCCCGCCTCGTGGCGTTGTGCGAACGGCAGGCCATCCCGCTGATCGAGGACGACACCTACGGCGCGCTGGCCGACGGCGACGAGCCGCTGCGCGCGGCCAAGGCCTGGGATCGCGACGGCAATGTCATCTACTGCGCCTCCATGCAGAAGACGCTGGCGCCGGGCTCGCGCCTGGGCTGGATGATCGGGGGCCGGTGGAAGGCGCGACTGGCGATGCTGAAATTCGTGCAAAGCCGGCCGAATACCGCAACGCCACAGATCGCCATCGCCGAAGTCCTGCAATCCAAGGGCTACGACCGCCACTTGATGCGCTTGCGGCGCCGACTGAAAAGCCAGCGCGAAGGCATGGCGCGCGCCATCGCGGAGCATTTTCCGCGCGGCACCCGCCTGAGCGTGCCGCGCGGCGGCATGCTGCTATGGGTGGAGATGCCGGATGCCCGCTCGTCCAAGGATGTCTTCGAACAAGCCCTGGAAGGCGGCATCCGGGTGGCGCCGGGCCGCATGTTTTCCAATTCCGACCGCTACGAACACTTTCTGCGTATCAGCTGCGCGCATCCCATGAGCCCGGACCTGCAGGCCGCGATACGCGCCTTGGGCCGCATCGTCGCGGGCAAGCATTAGGGCCTGTTAACGCTCGAAGGAGTCTCGCTGGCCGAGTCCGGGGCAGCAGACCAGGCGCCGGGCGCGCCGCTAGCGTCCGTACCCGCCTTCGCGCGAGAAGTCCGACTGGCCCAGCATGACGGGCAGCGGATGGCTTTCCAGGAATTTGCGCTGTGCCAAGGCATGCAGCATACGGCTGTTGCCGCGATAGGCGATCAGCAGATCCTCTTCGTCCATGCTGGCGCCGAAACGGTCGCGCAGCACTTCCCAGGAAACGCCCGCCTTGATTTTCCGCGCGCCGGCCAAGGTCTCGAACCAGATCACATGCGCGGCTCGATCGTTGATGGCGTTGTTATCGTAGTTCATGTCGATCTCCGTGCAAGGTTCCACTTATCGTATCGAAGCGCCATATGTCAGTGTGTAACGCATTTGGCGTAACGACGTATTCGGACAACACCCTCCGTACGGATGATTTGCTTTTTGCCGGGATAGTGCTTAGGGGTGGAAACTCGCCCTACTCATCCGGGTCCGATTTTTGCTCCTACCCAACCGTGATGCGAATGGCGCATCGCCTTGCGGGTTGGTTGGCCATCCAGCCGAATAAGGAGAATGACATGACCCTTGGAACCATATTGTTGATCATCCTGATCCTGCTTCTGATCGGCGCACTGCCGACCTGGCCCCACAGCCGGTCCTGGGGCTACTACCCCAGCGGGGGCCTCGGACTGGTGTTGATCATTGTCATTATTCTTCTGCTTGTGGGCGCCATATAGCGGCACCGCGACAATACCCGAGAAAGATGCCGGTTGCCGCGGGGCAACCGGCGTTCTTTTTTATCGAGGCCACGCCAGCGATCGGGGTGGAACACACGCGCCGCGGGTGGTATCCCACCGTTATTCGGCGGGTCCCACGCTGACGCCGCCGCAGACGTACAGGATTTGCCCGGTGATGAAACCGGCTCGCGCGTCGAGAAACATGGCCACGGCATGCGCGACTTCTTCCGGCCGGCCCAATCGCCCGACCGGCACGCGACTGCGAATGTCGACCATGCCTCCCCCCACCGGATTGGTGGCGTCGAAGAGCTCCGTGGCGATGGGGCCGGGCGCGACGGCGTTCACCGTGATACCGTCCCGGGCCAGTTCAAGCGCCCAGGTCCGGGTCATGCCTGCCAGACCCGCTTTCGTCGCGCCGTAGACGGTGCGGCCCGGCTTGCCCAGCGCCGCACGGCTGCCGATATTGACCACGCGCCCTTCGCCCGCTGCGCGCATCGCGGGCAACAGGCCCTGCAGCAGGATGATGGGCGCGGTCAGGTTCAGCGCCACCGTGCGATGTATCGCTTCCAGGCCGACAGATTCAATCGGCGCGATCTCCGCCATGCCTGCGTTATTGACCAGGCGCGTCACCAGCCGGTCCGCGGCAAGCGCCTGTACGGCATGGCGGGCGGCATCCGGTTCGGCCAGGTCGACCGACGTAAAGGATTCGTGGGGCAGTAGGTCGGCGGGCGGACGGCGGCTGAAGTTGATCACTTCATAGCCGTCATCCACCAGGCGGGTGACGATGGCGCGGCCGATACCGCGGCTGCCACCGGTGACAAGGACAGCGGGGCGGGTCATTGTGCGGTGATCCCTCTTTCCTTGACGACGGCGCCCCATTTCTTGCGTTCGCTGCGCTCGAACGCCGCCAGGTCCTCGCCGAACAGCGTGCCCGGCTGCGCGCCCATGGTGGCGAAACTGGCCGCGACTTCGGGCGCCTGCAGCCCGGCGCGGGCGGCGGCAATCAGCGTATCGACGACAGGCTTCGGCGTCCCGTGCGGCGCGTACAGGGCAAACCATGCCGTCACGTCGAAACCCGGCAAGCCGGATTCGGCGAACGTCGGCAAATCCGGCACCGACGGATTGCGCTGCGCGGACGTTACCGCGATGCCGCGGACCAGCGAGCCGTCCTTGATCTGCGCCAGTGCCCCCGGCAGATTGTCGAACAGAAGATCGACCTGTCCGCCCGCTACCGCCGGCAGCGAGGCGGATGACCCCTTGAACGGAACATGCAGCAGGCTCACGTGCGCGACCGATTCGAAATAGGCACCCGTGAGATGCACCGACGAGCCGATGCCGGGAGAAGCGTAGGACAACTTCTTTCCCTGCGCCGAACGCGCGGCGGCAATGACGTCTTGCAAGGTCTTATAAGGCGACTTGGCGCTGACCGCGAGTACGTTGGGCGTGGTCGACACCAGGGCGATCGGGATCAGGTCGCGTTCGGGATCGAACGGCATGTTCGAATACAGGAATTGATTGATGCTCTGCGTACCGATGGTGCCCAGTCCCAAGGTATAGCCGTCGGGCTTGCTGCGCGCCACATAGCCCATCCCGATATTGCCGCCGGCGCCGGGCCGGTTTTCCACGACCGCCGTGGACTTCAGGCTGGACTGCAGCGCATTGGCAATGGCGCGTCCGAAAATATCGGCGGCCCCGCCGGGCGGATAAGGGACCACGACGGTGAGGGGATGGTCCGGAAAGCCGGCCGCGTGCGCGGCGCCGGATGCCACCAGGCAAAAGGCAGCCAGCCATTGGCGCCACGGCGCCTTGGAGAAAGATCGGGGCATGCTGGTCTCCTCTACGGTCCGCCGGACGGACCCTTTTCTTATGGAAATGCAACCGCCGGGCAACGAAAAAAGCGTGGATCGGGCACGGTTCCGCAGTGGCGGGAATGCGCTTCCCGATAGGCGTCCCTCGCAGCTGAAAACACCCGAATACGTACTATAGTCCTTGGATATAACCATAAAACGGCGCGAGGAGACAATGCACATGCAACGCTGGAATCGCAGGCCCGACGGCTCCACTTGGGGCGACTATGGCGCGGACGACGAACTTGGGCGCCTGAATCTTCTTACCGAGGAAAAAGTCTTGCAGGCCGTGCGCGAAGTGCGCGTCGGCAAGGTGTTTTGCCTGTCCCTGCCGCTGGACCTGCCGGGCGGCAATGTGCTGAATCCGCGCCGCCACCCGCCGGTGTTGTCGCCCACGGACAGGAACGGGCATCCCAATGTCAACTTCGCGGTGCGGCGCGAGGATGCCACCGCGGTGGACGTACTCAACGACGACCAGGTCACGCTGACCCTGCAATATTCGACGCAATGGGACGGCCTGAGCCATGTCGGCGCGCTCTTCGATACCCAGGGCGACGGCGCCGAGCGCCTGGTCTACTACAACGGCTACGAGGCCGGCGTCGATATCCTGGGCGGCGACGATCCCGCTGCGTCCTCGGGCTGCTGCCCGCCGGGCGGCTCGTACGCGCGCAAGCTGGGCATCGACAACTACGCGCGCAAAGGCATGCAGGGCCGCGGCGTCATGGTGGACCTGGCACAGGCGCTAGGCATGCGGCGCACGCTGGTGGACCACACGGTGCTGCAGGAAGTCATGCGCGACCAGAACGTGACAGTGGAACCGGGCGATATGCTGGTGCTGCGCACCGGTTTCGCCGAAGCCATCGTGCGCATGGCCGGCAACCCGGATCACGCGGCGCTGGAGCAGGTAGGCGCCGTATTGGACGGCGCGGACGCCGCGCTGCTGGACTGGATCGGCGCGTCGGGCATCGCGGCGATTTGCGCCGACAACTACGCGGTGGAGGCCTACCCCGCTCGCACTGCCGGACCCGGACGCTCCATCCTCCCGTTGCACCACCATTGCCTCTTCAAGCTGGGCGTGCCGCTGGCGGAGCTCTGGTATCTGGAGGAGCTGGCGGACTGGCTGCGCGCCCATGATCGCACCCGGTTTTTGCTGACCGCGCCACCGCTGCGGCTGCCCGGCGCGGTCGGCTCGCCCGTGACGCCGGTGGCTACGGTATGAAGCCTCTCGGGGAGCGCGCGCCCCCCGCCGGGGGAGCGGTCGCGCAGCGACAGAAGGGCCGTCCATCCGGCGCGTTTGCCAAGGAAACGCCGTGAGCGCGCGACAGGCAGAGACCTTCGCCGCGCGGCTGGATGCCTGGGCCGCGCGCGAGCCGGCGGGCATCGCCCTGATCGATGGCGATACGCCGGTCACGGTATCGGCATTGCGCGAGCACGCCGCGCGCCTGGCGGGCGCGCTGGCCGATGCGGGCATGCGCGCGGGGGATCGCGTCGCCATCTGGCTGCCGAATGGGGAAGAATGGGTGGCCGGCTTCCTGGCATGCGCGCGCATCGGTGCGCTGGCGCTGGCGGTGAACACGCGTTTTCGCGCGCGTGAACTGGCCGACGTGCTGGGCCGTGGCCGCGCGGACTGGCTGCTGTACTGGCCCGGGTTCAAGGACATCGACTTCGACGCGATCCTCTCGGACGTGCCTGCCACGCTCACGCGACGCCTGCGCGGCGTATGCCTGGCAGGCGCAGCAGGCGCGCCTTCCAGAGGGCCGGCGGGCGTGCCCGCCTATTCCTTGCGCGCGATGATGGCCGAGGGAACGCCGCTGGCCGAGGCCGCGGCCGACGGGCCAGCGATCTGCTTCACGACATCGGGTACGACCTCGCTGCCCAAGTTCGTCGTGCATGGGCAGGCGACCTTGCTGCGGCACGGCGACCAAGTGGCGCGTGCCTATGGACACGATGATGGCGCGCGTATCCTGGCCGCCGCCCCCTTCTGCGGCGTCTTCGGATTCGCCGCGCTGGCGGGGGGCCTCGCGCCCGGGATACCGGTGGTGTGCCAGGCCGTATTCAACGCGCGGCATGCGGCGGACGCCATCTCACGCCATCGCGTCACGCATGCCTACCTGAACAACGAAGCCCTGCAGCGCATGCTGGATGCGGCGCCAGGCAACGACTATTCGTCCGTACGCCTGTTCGGCTTCGCGAGCTTCGCGCCTGGCCTGGAATCGTTGCCCGCGCGCGCCGCGGCGCACGGCATCGCGACGACGGGGCTGTACGGGTCCAGCGAACTGATCGCGCTGGTGGCGGCGCAACCCTTGCAGGACGCCGTCCATCGCTATCTTCCCGGCGGACGGCTGATCTACCCCGACGCGCGCGTACGGGTACGCGACCCGGCCAGCGGACGCCTGGGGGCGCCCGGCGAATCCGGCGAAATCGAAATACTCAGCCCCAGCCTGATGCTGGGATACCTGGACGATCCCGTCCCTACGTCACGGGCGCTGACGCCGGACGGCTACTTTCGGACGGGCGACCTGGGTTATGTCGTGGACCAAACGCAGTTCGTCTTCCAGGGCCGCATGGGCGACTCCCTGCGCCTGGCGGGTTTCCTGGTCAATTCGGCGGAAATCGAAGCCTGCATCGCCGCCCTGCCCGGCATCCGCGCCTGCCAGGTGGTAGGCACCGAACACCAGGGGACGACGGTGCCTTATGCCTTCGTACTGCTGGAAGACGGCGCGATCCCGGATCCGGCCGCATGGCGGACGGCATGCCGGCGCGCCATGGCCGCCTTCAAGGTGCCCGCCGGTTTTCACGTGCTGCCGGCATTTCCCGTGGTGGAGAGCGCCAATTCCGTGAAGGTACAGAAGAACCGGTTACGGGAATTGGCCGCGCAATTGATGGGCACCGGGCCTTGACCTCATCCGGCCAGGTCCACTGCGCAGTCAGCCGGCAGCGTTCCGGCATCCGGTGGCCGGCCATCTTGCAGAAGGCGACCCACCACCGTCTCCGGCGGTTCGGCAGGCGCCGGCTCAGCTGGTCACGCGCTGCTGCGCCGCCTTGAAGTTTTCCTCCAGCACGGCCAGGACTTCGTGGCAGACCTTGATCTGCTCCGCCGACAGGCCCTGCATGGCGTGATCGAAGAACGCGGCGCGCCGCGGCAGCGCCTCGGCCACCACGCGCTTGCCCTGCGTGGTGAGCATGGCGTTGATCACGCGGTTGTCCTGTTCATCGATGGCGCGGCTGATCCACCCCAGGCTTTCCATGGCCTGCAGCTGGCGCGTCAGCGATGCGGGATCCAGGCGGCAGCGTTCCGCCAGGATCTTCTGCGACAGGGCGCCCGCCTCGTGCAACGCCAGCAGAATGCGCCAGCGGGGCAAGGCATGCCCCACATTTGCTTCGAAAGCCGCCATCATCGATCGATAGGTCTGCCCCAGCATCTGCACGGTATGCAGCCCTTGTTGCTCCTTCGGCATGCCTTACTCCGCCGGCGCGCTGGCCGCCTTGGAACGGCGGGTAAGCCGGATCGGCGGCACCCGCCGCACGAACCACAGCGACAGGATGGCGATCGCCAGCACGATGATCTGCCCGTCGTGGATAGCGCCGACCAACGATACACGGGCCGCTTCCAGGTACGAGGCGCCATCCCGGCCTGCCGCCGCCACCTGCTGCATGAAGGCGGCCTGCGCGGAAGGGTTCACCAGTATCTGCGGATCGTCCAGCGTATCCAGCCAGCGTAGCGCCTGGCCGCTATCCAGCGATGCGCGCACGCCGCTGATATAGCTGTGGTTCACCATGGTGCCCACGACGGCCGTGCCCACCATGCCGCCGACCATGCGCAGCGATTGCAGCAGCGCCGTGGCGATGCCCAGGTGCGCCCGCCCGGCGGTTTCCTGCGCAAAGACCGTCAGGTTCGGCATGATGAACCCCAGACCCAGGCCGGCCGCCAGCATGTAGCTGGCGATCAGCCAGCGCGGCGTGTAGTTGTGGGTGGAAATGATGCCGGCCGTAGCCAGGCACATCAGCAGAAAGCCGACATAGAGCATGTTGTTCGGATTCTTGATGCGCGTGACGATGCGGCCGTTGGTGATGCTGCCCACGGTAATGCAAACGACCATGGGCGTGATCAGCAGGCCAGCATCCTTGGGCGACAATCCGAAGCCGCCCTGCAGCAGCAGCGGCGCATAGAACAGCAGCGAAAACATCGAGACCCCGACCAGCAGCGCCAGCATGAAGAGCGGCGCCAGGCTGGCATTGCGGAACATCTCGAACGGCAGCAGCGGCTGCTCGCAACGCCTTTCCCACCAATACAGCAGGCCGAAGGCGACCAGGCTGGCGGCGGCCAGCGTGGCGGTCAGGTTGCTGATCCCCCTGGCCGGCAACAACTCGACCACCAGTTGCAAGCCGCCCAGCGCGAGCGCGATGAGCAGCGCGCCCGGCCAGTCCAGGCGGATCTTGCGGTTGGGATCGCTGTGGCGCAGATGGGGCAGATGGCGGGAGACGAACCAGAGCCCCAGCAGACCCACCGGGATGTTGACGTAGAAGACGGAACGCCAGCCGTAGTATTCGGTCAGGATACCGCCCAGCGACGGCCCGATGGCGTTGGCGATGCCGAAGGCCGAACTGAACATGACCTGCCAGCGCAGGCGCACATAGGAATCCGGAAACAGGTCGGGGATGCAGGCAAAGGCGGTGCCCACCAGCATGCCGCCACCGATGCCCTGCAGCGCCCGCGCGATGACCAGGAACAGCATGCTGTCGGCCGCGCCGCACAGGGCCGACGCCGCCGTGAACACCAGGATCGCCGACACCACGAAAGGCTTGCGGCCGTAGTAGTCGCCCAGGCGCCCGAAGATCGGCACGGTGATGACCGAGGTCAGCAGATACGAGGTCGCGACCCAGGCGTACAGGTCGAAGCCCTTGAGCTCCGCCACCACCGTGGGCAAGGCGGTGCCGACCACCGTCTGGTCGATGGCCACCATCATGACGACGAAGCACATGCCCAGCATCGCCATCAAGGACTGGCGAAACGGCAATACCTGGCCGGCGGAATGGGGGGTGGCGGGAGCGCGGGGGGCCATTTGTGGATATATCAATAATTGATCTATCAACGATTTTAGCGCACCCGCCGCGAAACGTCGAATGCGTCGCGCGGTGCTACAGTAGCGCAGCCCCCTACGGCACCACGCCGCTCTTCCCATGCAAGAAGCCCTAGACGATCTGGACCGCCGCCTCATCGCCCTGCTGCGCGACAACGGCCGCCTGACCACCGCCACGCTGGCCAAAAAATTGGCCGTGTCGCGCGGCACCATACACAATCGCATAGACCGCCTGGTGCGCGGCGGCACGATCCTGGGATTCACCGTCCGCCTGCGCAGCGAAACCGAGGACGACGGCGTACGGGCCATGACCTTGATCGAGGTGCGGGGCAACGAAACCGACGCCGTGCTGACGGCGCTGCGCCGGCTGCCGGAGATCGTGCAGGTGCATTCGACCAGCGGACGCTGGGACCTGGTGGCGGAAATCCGGGTGCAGGACCTGGCGACGTTCGACCGCGTGCTGCGCGATCTGCGCCGCATCAAAGGGATCGCGAACTCGGAAACCAATCTGCTGCTGGCCGTGTACAAATAGCCAGTTGCGTCGGGCAAGGCCCGGACGTGGATCGATGTGCGGGTCGCGAGAATGGGCGGCGACCCGGAACGGATGGAACCGGCGCATTCACCCAAGCGACGATGGGCGACTAGGCTGCGGCGCGCAGGGCCGCGTCTTCGCCCAGCGCGAGGGCATACAGGTCCTTGGGATCCCCGCCCATCGCGATCAGGGGCAGCTCTACCCCCACGCCGTGCTTTTCCGCCAGCTCCGCAACCAGGCACAGGGCGGAATAGTCCTCCAGGGCGAAACCCACGGAATCGAAGACGGTGACCTGCGCCGGCGACTCGCGTCCGGCCCGATCGCCGTTCAGCACCCGCCACAATTCAGTCACCGGGAAGTCCGCGGGCAACTGCTGGATATCGCCTTCGATGCGCGATTGCGGCTCGTATTCCACGATGATGCGCGCCCGCCGCAGGATATCGGGATGGATTTCCGTCTTGCCGGGGCAATCGCCGCCCACCGCGTTCAGATGCATGCCCGGTTCCATCATCCCGGGCGTGACGATGGTTGCGTAGGCCTTGTCCGCGGTGACGGTGGTGACGATATGCGCGCCCCGTACCGCCGCCGCGGCACTGGCCGCCACGACGACATGCAGCGCGGGCGCAGCCTGCGCCAGATTGCGCACCAGCTTGGCGGTGGCGCGGCTATCGATGTCGAAAAGGCGGACTTCCTCGATACCCAGCATGTCGTGGAAGGCAAGCGCCTGGAATTCGCTCTGTGCGCCGTTGCCGATGAGGGCCATGGTGCGCGCATCGGGGCGGGCCAGCGCCGCCGCGGCGACGACCGAGGTGGCGGCGGTACGCATCGCCGTGGTCAAGGTCAGCTCGGACATCAGGCGCGGATAACCGGTCGCGACGTCGGCCAGCACCCCGAAGGCCATCACGGTAGGCAGGCCCAGCACGGTGTTGCCGGGATGCCCGTTGACATACTTGAAGGCATAGCGCGCCGCGTCGGCCACGGGCATCAATTCGATCACGCCCACGGGCGAATGCGACGCAAGCCGGGCGGATTTCTCGAATTCCGGCCAGCGCAGGTAATCGGCGCGTATGCGTTGCGCGAGATCGCGCATGAAGGGCGCGACGCCGACCTCGCGCATCAAGGTGGCCATCCCGGGTACATCGATCAGTCTTGTCATGGTTATCTCTCTTCTGCCTGGACAGGAGAATCATGATCGGGACTCGAACTAACGGAAAGCCAGCAAGGTGTGCAACAGTGCTGGATCGGCTGGCGTTATGTCAGCGGTTTCTGACATAACGCCAAAGCCGGCGCGGCGGCGTTCAGGCCGGGGGCTGCTCTTTCATCAATCCATAGACCCACAGCCGCATACTGTCCCAACCGCGCGACAGCATGCCGCCCTGCTCCACCGGCTGCAAGGCCACGATGGGATAGCTCTGGATCGTTCGGCCATCGACCTGCACATCGGCCGTACCCACCTGGCTGTCCAGCGTCAGCGGCGCGACCAGGGGTCCCTGGTGGGTGATGACCTTCTGCAGGCGGGGCACCCAGGCGCGCGGAACGGTGGCATAGATATCGCGATCGAAGCCCACCAGCACCTGCGGCTGCTGGCCTTTCCAGACCGTCGAGTTGCCGATCGATTGACCCTTGGCGTAAAGCTTGACGGTCTCGTAGTTCTGGAAGCCCCAGTTCAGCAGCATGCCCGTGGCCGCGGTGCGCACTTTGTCCGAAGGGGTGCCCATGACGACCGCGATCAGCCGGCGCTGGCCGGCCGCGCCCGGACGCAGTGCGGACGCGATCATGCAGTAGCCTGCCGCCTCGGTATGCCCGGTCTTGCCGCCATCCACCGACGGATCGCTCCAGAGCAGGCGGTTGCGGTTGGGCTGCGTGATGTTGTTGAAGCGGAATGACTTCACGTGGTCGTAGCGCACGTATAGGTCCGGAAAATCGCGGATCACACGCGAGGTCAGCGTCGCCAGGTCGCGCGCGGTGGAATACGTCTGCGGATCCGGCAGACCATGCGGGCTGTTGAAGTGGGTGGACTTCAGGCCCATGCGTTCGGCCGTGTCATTCATGCGTTGCACGAAGGCCGCCTCGGAGCCGGCTGCGGCCTCCGCCAGCGCGACGGCGGCGTCGTTGCCCGATTGAATGAGCAGGCCCGACAGTAGATCGTCGATGCTCACATGCATGCCGGGCTCCAGGAACATCTTCGAGCTGCCCGGCGCGACCTTCCATGCGTTGGTGGAGACGGTCACCTGCTGGTTGAGATCCAGCGTTTTGTCGCGCAGCGCCTGGAAGATCAGATAGGACGTCATGATCTTGGTCAGCGAAGCGGGCTCCACGCGTTCGTCGGGGTTCTTCGAGGCGATGACCTGCCCGCTCGTGGCATCCAGCAGCAGCCACGACCTGGCATCCGGTGCGGGCGCTTCCGGCGCGGGCGGTGTGGCGGAGGCGGGCTGGCCGGCGGAGGCGGGCTGGCCGGCGGTGGCGGGCTGGCCGGCGGTGGCGGGCTGCGTCGCGGACGGCGCCACGGCGGGGGCAGCGGCCTGCACGGCACCGCTGGTGCAGAAGGCCGCGGCGGACCACAAAACGACAATAAGCTTCTTCATAGATTCCACGGATTGAAGGCGATAAGCGACGTGAGCCTTAGTCCGGACGGACCAGATAAGGTTCAGCCATGCATCTCCGGCCTTGCACGCGATGCGCCATGCGGCGTAGGGCGTCGGCGTGTCGTGCGGGCGTCGTAGTACGTCCATCTGATTTCCACCATGGATGGAGCCTGCCTAGACTGGGAGCGGATTACCAAATAGCCCATATGCCTTGAACCGGATTTGCGCGGGCCCAATGTTAACCCCTGGACTTCGGGAGGACACGATGGGGGCAATCTGGGAGATATCGATGGTCGAGGACGGCGCCGTCTTCTGGCTGGAAACGGGGCATCGCTACGTCGCCTGCCGCTGCACGGCCGATGTGTTGCGCCGGGTGGAACGCAGCACCGGGTTGAGCGGCGTTGCCGCGCTGCGCGCGGCCGAGGACGAACTGGTGGAGGAAGCCAGCCGCCGGCTGGCGGACCGCGAAGCGCTGCCGCTGCGCATCGTCTATCACGATTAGCCTTGCGCGCGGCCGCGCGCCGTCGCGCGCCCTCCGGGGCGTATCAACGCCAGGCCGCGGCCGCCACCACGCGGCGCGCGAACAGCAAGGCCACCGCCAGGAACACGGCCAGCCCCAGCCAGGAAGCGATCGGCGCGAAACCGGCACCGGCGATCGCCAGCGGCGCGTCGTTGCCACTGGCGCCAATCACGGCCGCCATGACGACGCCGATCAAGCTCTCGCCGACGATCAATCCCGACGCGATCAGCACGCCGCGGCGTTGGGCGCCGGCAATGGCGGCGTCGTCCGCCCGGCCGGCATTCCGGCGCCGTTGCAAGGCACGGTCGACCAGCCAGGCCAGCACCGCGCCCAGCACCAGCGGGGCGCTGACCGTGGGCGGCAGGTAGATGCCGATGCCGACCGCCAGCACCGGCATGCGCGCCACCTTGCAGGTACGCTCCAGGATCTGGTCCACCACGATCAGCGCGATGCCGATGCCCATGCCGATCACGATCATGGCCCAATTCAACTGGTGGGTAAAAATGCCGCGCACGATGGCCAGCATGAGCGTGGCCTGCGGCGCGGACAGGACCTGCGTCGGATCCATGCCGGGACGCGGCAGGGCGTCCGCGAAACCGTAGGCCTTGTACAAGAGATCCAGGATGGGCGAGATGACCACGGCGCCGGCCACGCAGCCGATCAACAGCGCGACCTGCTGGCGCCACGGCGTGGCCCCCACCAGCCATCCCGTCTTCAGATCCTGCAGGTTGTCGTTCGAGATCGACGCCACGGCGATCACCGCCGATGTGGTGAAAATGGCCACCGCGATGGCCAGCCGCCGGCCCGCGTCGGTGGACAGCAATCCATCGCCATTGCCGATGGCCAGGATCAGCAGCGATACCAGCACGATGGCCACGATACCGACGCCGGAAATGGGACTGGTCGACGACCCTACCAGGCCGGCCATATAGCCGCAGGCCGCGGCGACCAGCAGGCCGAAGACGAAGGCGAAGATGACGGCATAGATCACCAGCCGCCAGGTCAGGCCCGTCGCCAGCGGCGCGCCGGACAGGAATGCATGGAAGGTCAGCACCAGCACGGCCACCATGACCAGACTGATCGCGGCGATCCAGAATCCGGGCAGGTCGCGGTCCGTGCGCGGCGATTGCCCGGTGCCCTGCCCGCCCACGCCGCTCATCCTGGAGAACGTCACCTTCAGGCCGCGCGCCATCGGCGCGGCCAGCGTGGCCAGCGTCCAGATGGCGCCCACGCCGATCACGCCCGCGCCGATGAAGCGCACCTGGGAAGACCAGAGGCCGGTGGCGTAGCTGGCCGCCGACGCCCCCGCCGGCATGGGGTGCAGCGCCGTCAACACCGGCACGGAAATGCCCCAGGCGATGACCAATCCCGTCAGCATCGCCAGCCCCGCCACGATGCCGATCAGGTAGCCGGCGCCCAGCAAGGCGGTCGAGAAACCCATGGGGATGCGGAAGATGGCCGCGCCCGCCGACAACCAGATGCTTACGCCGTCGCCCAGCACGCGCAGCCCGCCGGCGGCGAAGCTGACCGCCGCGGCGACCAGTCCCCCGGTGGCGATGTCCGCCATGCCGGTGCCGGACCCGCCGTTCGCAGCGGCCTTCCTGGTGTTCGCATCGCCGGAGACGGCCTGCGCGTCCGCCGATGCCGCCGCGCCCACGCGCAGGATCTCCGCGGCCGCCACGCCTTCGGGATAGGGCAGGTCGCTTTGCACCACCATGACCCGCCGCAAGGGGATGGTGAACATGACACCCAACATCCCGCCGGCCGCGCAGACCGCCAGGGTCAGCCAGAACGGGAAGCCTTGCCAATGCCCCATCATGACGAGCGCGGGCAGGATGAAAATCACCGAGGACAAGGTGCCGGCCGCGGACGCCTGCGTCTGCACCATATTGTTTTCCAGGATGTTGGCGTCGCGGAACAGCCGCAGGACGGACATGGAGATGACCGCGGCGGGTATGGCGGAGGAAAACGTCAGGCCAACCTTCAATCCCAGATAGACGTTGGACGCCGTGAACACCACCGTAATCAGCGCGCCGAGGATGACGCCGCGCAGCGTCAATTCAGGCATCGAGACCTGATCGGGAATGCGGTAGCTGTCTGTCATGGGTAGGCGGGCCTCGAAGGTCGTAGACGAAACGGGCGATTGTATTCTCCGGTCGAAGCCACCGTTGCACCCGGCGCCTACCCGCACGCGGGCGTATCACGGCAAGTTACCGGCGCGACGCCACTGTTTCGCCGACGTTGACGGCGGCATCGCGTGTCTTGTTCGATGTCCCGTCGCGGTTCACGCGGACGTAATCTTTGGCGACAGGGCTTTGCGCCGGGCAGCGATACACCGGATTGACTATTAGCTGCAAACCGTCCATGCTTTGCGCCTCTGTACGACTGTATGATTGGATGCAGTCGGGGGCGATAGCGGGGAGGTTCCATAGGGTGTCTCATGCTGCAAACAAGGCCGGGGTCATCCCCGACGGATATCGTCTGCGGCTTCCCGGCCCGACGTTCGTACCCGAGCGCATCCGGCAGGCCACCGCCCGCCTGATCGTCAACCATCGCGGACCTGAATTCCGCGCCATGCTGGCCGATGCCGAAGAACGGCTCAAGCCCATCTTCGGCACCCGCAACCGCGTCCTGTTCTTTGCTGCCTCGGGCAGCGGGATGATGGAAGCCGCGGTGGTCAATATCGCCAGCCCCGACACCGAATTGCTGTTCGTCTCGCACGGGCAGTTCGGCGAACGCTTCGCCTCGATCGCGCAGGCGATAGGCGCCCGCTTCGACCGCCTGGACATGCCCTGGGGCAGCGACATCGACATCGACGCGGTGGCGCAACGCCTGAGCGAAAAGCGCTACCGGGCGGTATTCGTCATCCACAACGAAAGCTCGACCGCCATTACGGCCGACCTGGCCCGGCTGGGTGCGCTGCTTCGCGACACGCCCACGCTGCTGGTCGCGGATTCCGTCAGCGGGCTGGCGGGCACGGAGATGAAGCAGGATGAATGGGGTGTCGACGTGGTCGTGTCGGCATCGCAGAAAGCACTGATGTGCCCGCCCGGCCTGGGCTTGGCCAGTGTCAGCGCCAAGGCCTGGGAGGTGATCGGCCGGGGCGACCACTTCCCCGCCTTCTATTGGGACTTCGCGCGCGCGCTGGCGTCGCTGGAAAAAGGCGAAACGCCCTTCACACCGGCCGTGCCGATCGTCTACGGCCTGCTGGAAGCCCTGGACATGATCCACGGCGAGGGCCTGCCCCAGGTGCTGGCGCGCCATCGGCGCCTGTCGGCCGCGCTGCGTGACGGTGCCGCCGCCATCAACCTGCCCGTGTTCGGCACGGGTCGAAATCGGTCCAGCACCGTCGTTGCCGTGTCGGTGCCGCAGGCGCTGGACGGCGCGGCGATCGTCAAGGCGCTGTACGAGCGCCATCGCACGGTGATCGCCGGTTCGCGCAACAAGCTGTCCGGCCGCGTCATCCGCATCGGCACGATGGGCGATTTCAACGACGACACGATCCTCACCGATCTGGAGCACCTGGAAAGCGTCCTGTCGCACCTGGGCCATGCCTTCACGCCGGGTGCCGGGATCGCCGCGGCGCGCGCCAGTCTTGCCGCATCCATTCAACGATAAATAGGGGAAAACATGAAACGCCTGCCTGCCTGTCTCGCGACGCTGGCGCTGGCCGTCGTCGGCACGGTCACGTCCGCGATGGCCGCGTCCGATCACGTGGTGCTGTATTCGGCCAATGACGATACCGTCAACAAGCTGGTGGCCGACGGCTTCAAGCAATCCACCGGCATCACGGTGAACGTGATCTCCACCGGCTCGGGCGTGCTGTTCCGCCGCATCGCATCGGAGCAAGGCAATCCGCAGGCCGACGTGGTGTGGGGCGTGAGCGCCGCCCTGCTCAAGCAGAATGGCAAGTATTTCCAGCCCTACGCCGTCAAGGGGCGCGAGGCCGTACCCGAACTGTATCGCGATCCCAATAACCTCTGGGTCGGCACCAATATCCAGGTGGTGACCATCAACCGCAACAGCAAGGCCATTCCGGACGCCGACGCGCCCAAGCGGTGGGAAGACCTGCTGGACGCCAAATGGAAAGGCCGCATCGCCTACACCGATCCCGCCAATTCCGGCTTCTCCTACGCGGCGGCGACGGCGTTGCTGCAGGCCTGGGGCGACAACGACGCGGCGTGGCAGAAGTTCGGCAAACTGGTCGCCAACACCAAGGTGCTGAACCGCTCGACGCTGGTCTTCGACGGCAACGGCAGCGGCGAATATCCGCTGGGGATTTCGCTGGAATACGCGGGCAACCTGTGGGCGCACAACGGCGCGCCGGTCGAGGTCGGCTATCCGGCGGACGGCACCGTGGCCCTGGCCGAAGGCGCCGCCATCATCAAGGGCGGTCCGGACCTTGAAAACGCCCAGAAGCTGATCGACTATCTGGCGAGCAAGCCCACGCAGGAAATGCTGCTGAAGGCCACCTTTCGCCGCCCCGCCCGGCAGGACGTCGACCTGAGCGCCGTGGGAAAGATGCCGGCCTTCAAGGAAATCAAGGTACTGCCCTACGACGACGCCAAATGGGAAGCCGCTCGCGCCGATACGCTGCGCCGCCTGAAGACCACCATCCAGGAAACGCGCTGAGGGCCCCGGTCCGCTGCTTCCATGACGACCATACGTATCGACGAGCTGGTCTGCAGCTATGGCGCGGCGCGGGCGGTGGATGGCATTTCCCTCACCATCGGTGACGGAGAGCTGTTCACGCTGCTCGGCCCTTCCGGCTGCGGCAAGACTACGCTGCTGCGCAGCATCGCGGGCTTTACGGACATCGCATCCGGCAGCATCCTGCTGGGCGACGCACGCATCGACCGCCTGCCCGCGCACCGCCGCAACATCGCGATGGTGTTCCAGAACTACGCCATCTTTCCCAACCTGACCGTTGCCGACAACGTGGCCTATGGACTGCGGGCGCGCAAGGTGCCGGCCGCGGACATCGAAGCGCGCGTGCGCAAGGCGCTGGAACGGGTGCGCCTGGCGAACTACGGGCGGCGCTGGCCGCACCAGTTGTCCGGCGGACAACTGCAGCGCGTAGCCATCGCGCGCGCGCTCGTCATCGAGCCGGCCGTACTGCTGTTCGACGAACCCTTGTCCAACCTGGACGCCCAGCTGCGCGTGGAAATGCGTGTCGAGATCCGCCAGTTGCAGAAGTCCCTGGGCCTGACCGCGGTCTACGTGACGCACGACCAGGAAGAGGCCCTGGCGATTTCCGATCGCATCGCCGTGCTGCGTGACGGCAAGGTCGAACAGATCGGATCGCCCGAATCCATCTATCAGCGCCCGCGCACGGCCTTCGTCGCGGAATTCCTGGGCGGCACCAATATGCTGCCTGGCGTGGCGGGCGGCTTCGATGGACAGATGAGCGAAGTCGCGGCGGGCGGCACCACGATATCGGTGCAGGGCAAGGTGGCCGAACCGGGCGGCAAGGTCCTGTTGTCGATACGCCCGGAGGCGCTGCGCCTCGTGGACCACGCGCCAGGCCCCCTGCTGCGCGCCAGGCTGGTATTGCGCGAGTTCCTGGGCCAGATACACCGGCTGCATGCGGCGCTGCCGGATGGCACGCCCATCCGGATTTCCGCGCTGGGCGCATCGCTGGGCGCCATGGCCGAAGGCGCGCCCCTGACGCTGGCCTACGATCCGGCGCAGATCATCGCGTTCCCGGCCTCATGAAGGGCTTTCGCTATGTCGTGTCGATCGGCGCGCTGGCCCTGCTCGCCCTCTTCCTGCTCTACCCCCTGGCGCTGGTGCTGAACGCCAGCCTGCGGGTGGACGGTACCGGCGCCTTAACGCTGGCCAACTATGCGGGCATATTCAAGAGCGGCTATTACCTCAAGAGCGTGGGCAACAGCCTGGTTGCGGCGGCTTGCGCCACCGTGGGCGCCACCGTGATCGGCGTGCCGCTGGCCTTTTGCATGGCACGGGTCGACCTGCCCGGCAAGGCCGTCCTGTTCACGCTGGCCTCGCTGCCCCTGGTGCTGCCTTCCTTCGTGGCCGCCTATGCGCTGGTGCTGCTGTTCGGCCATGCGGGCGTCATCACGACCGCCCTGCGGGAAATCGGCATACCCATCGGGCCCATCTACGGACTGCCGGGCATCATTGCCGTACTCTCGCTGACCTTGTATCCCTATGTGCTGATGCCAACCATGGCCGGCTTCAAGGCGATCGACATTTCGGTGGAGGAGGCCGCGCGCAACCTGGGTGGTTCGCGCTGGCATGTCTTCCGCACGGTGCTGCTTCCGGTGGTGATGCCCGCCGTGCTGGCGGGCGCGCTGCTGGTTTTCATCGAAACGCTGGAGAACTTCGGCGTACCGTCCGTCCTGGCGGAGGACCGCCCCTTCCTGGCGGTGGACATCTTCAAGCTCTTCGCCGGCGAAGCGGAGAACAACCCGGCGGCGGCCGGCGCCCTGAGCGTGCTGTTGATCCTGTGCACGGCGCTGGGGCTGCTGGCGCAGCGCCACTACCTGTCGAAACGGCGCTTCACGACGAACGCGCGTAGCGCGCCGCCGGCGCTGCCGCTGTCGCCCGGCTGGCGCGCGCTCGCGACGCTGTACAGCTGGGGCATCGTGCTGCTGTCGCTGATGCCTTTCGTCGCCGTGCTGTGCATTTCCTTCCTGCGCTTCAGGGGCCCGGTACTGACCTGGGATCTGGGCCTGAGCAACTACGCCGGTTTGCTCGCAGGCTCGTACGAGCCGCTTTACAACACGCTGATCCTGGCGACCGTGGCCGCACTGGTCGCGACCGTGGTGGGCGCGCCCATCGGCTATATCGTCACCCGCCATCGCGGGCGGCTTTCCGCCACGCTGGATATGATCGGCATGGTGCCCTTCGCGGTGTCGGGCACGGTGATGGGCGTCGGCCTGATCCTGGCCTTCAACAACCACCCCCTAGTATTGACAGGTGGGTGGCTCATCCTGGTCATCGCCTACGTCGTGCGCAAGCTGCCGTTCAGCGTACGCTCGGCCGCCGCCATCGTGCATCAGATCGAGCCCAGCCTGGAAGAGGCTTCGATCAATCTCGGCGTATCGCCGTTCAGGACCTTCGTCGGCCTGGTCGTTCCGCTGATGGCCGGCGGCCTGGTCGGCGGCATGGTGCTGGTCTGGATCACGGTGGCGTCGGAGCTGAGCTCGACCATTGTGCTGTACACCA
This sequence comes from Bordetella sp. H567, assembly GCF_001704295.1. Taxonomy (NCBI): domain Bacteria; kingdom Pseudomonadati; phylum Pseudomonadota; class Betaproteobacteria; order Burkholderiales; family Alcaligenaceae; genus Bordetella; species Bordetella sp. H567. The sequence continues at coordinate 1,927,131 of NZ_CP012334.1, read as the reverse complement.
GCCGCTGGTCCACGATCACGGTACGCATGTACCAGTTGCTGGAAGGCACCGGCGCCGGATTGGCGGCGGCCGCCGCATCGATATTGATCATTTTCACCGCCGTCCCGCTACTGCTGCTGCAGCGGCGCCTGCGGCGGCGGGATAGCCCGTTGATGTAGCGTCGACGACGCTGCCTGGAGTCCAAGTTGAACGATCTTCCGCCCACCGTCACGCTGAATTTCCGCAGCGACAATGTCGGCACGGCCAGTCCCGAAATCCTGCGCGCCGTCGAAGCAGCCAATCGGGATCCAGCCGCATCCTACGGCGACGACGACTACAGCGCGGCCGTCAACCAGGCGTTTTCCACGCTGTTCGAAACGCCCGTCACGGTCTTCCCGGTCGCCACGGGCACCGCGGCCAACGCGATATCGCTGTCCTGCTGCGCGCGTCCATGGGGCGCGATCTATTGCCACCAGGAGGCGCACGTCCACACCTCGGAAGGCGGCGCCACGGAGTTCTATAGCGGAGGAGCCAAGCTCGTCGCACTGCCGGGCGAAGCGTACAAGCTGGCGCCCGCGACCTTGCAAGACACCCTGGCCACGGCGGAACGCGGCATACGCAACCGCTCGCAGCCCGATGCGGTGACGATCACCCAAGCCACCGAATACGGCACGGTTTATCGCCGCGAGGATATCGCCGCGATCGGCGCGATCGCGCGCGATGCGGGCATCCGCTTCCACATGGACGGCGCGCGCTTCGCGAACGCGCTGGCCCGCCTGGATTGCACCCCGGCCGAGATGACGTGGCGCGCGGGCGTCGACATCCTGTCCTTCGGCGTCACCAAGAACGGCGGCATGAACGCCGACGCCATCGTGGTCTTCAACGCCGAACTGGCCGAGCCACTGTCCTATCGCCTGCGGCGTGCCGGGCAGACATGGTCCAAGATGCGATTTTCGTCCGCCCAATTGCTGGCTTATGTCCAGGACGACCTGTATCTGCGGCTGGCCCGGCATTCGAACGCCATCGCGACGCGCCTGGGCCGCGAATTGGGCGCCCTGCCCGGGATCGAACTGGTGGCGCCCGTCGAGGCCAACATGCTGTTCCTGCGCATGCCGGACCGCGCGGTCCAGGCCATCACGGCGGCGGGCGCACGCTTCGGGCGCCGCCGCGGGGGCGTCATCCGCCTCGTCACGCGCTTCGACATGGACGAAGCGGAAGCGACCACGCTGGTCGATATCGTCCGCCGCGCCCTGGATTAAGGCGCGCGGAACGGGGCTGCCGCCGGGCCGGGCGACATTTAAGGTCCGGACTTTAAGAGGTTGGACCACTTGCAACGTTGTATCGATCCGTGTGACAGGTCCATGTCAGCCGGCGCTCGCCGGCCCGTACCGCCCTGCGCAAATCGGATTTTTATATTTCTAGAAATACAAACTAGAAGCTTTCATTTTGTTACAGAATGCCGAGGCTATGGCCCCATATTTTCAAGACGACTTGGTAATGTTTCGCGTCGCTTTTGAACGGTAACGCAGCACCGTAATAGCGAACGTAGCGCACTTACCGCCACGGCTTCCGCCGTGGCGTTTTTTTTGGGTCCGGCCCGCGTCTAAAGCGAATGCGGTTCGCGCCGATGCTGGAGGGAGAGGCTCAGCAGCAACACCGCGGGCAGCGCCAAGCTCCAGAAAGAAACCAGCTTGAAGGCGAACGCCCCGATGATGGCGCCGCTCGCGAAGCCGATCACCGCCGGCAGCATCTTGCCCAGCCTGCGGCGTATGGCGGCGCGCGCTTCCGGCGTCGCGCCCGGCAGGTCGACCGCATCGATCACGATCTGGGTCGTGTTGCCGGTCATGATCGTGGTCGGTCCTGCATCGGCCAGGAGGGTGCGGGACATCGCGTTCTGTATGCCCATCGCCGCCACGCCCAGCAGTCCGCAGATGACGACCAGGGGCGCGCTGGGATCGGTTAGGGGCACGGCGACAAGTCCGGTCGCCATGAAGGCCGCCAGCAGCGCGCCTTCGAGGAAAAACAGCACGGCAATGGCAGGCAATCCGCGCCGGCGCAGCGCGGTCTCCAGCAGGCGGGCACAGCCCACGGCGACGACGAAGGTCGGCAGCGCGAGCAGCTTGGTCAGCAGGCCTTCCGAAGCCCCGATGAGCTGCACGCCGATCATGATGAAGTTGCCGGTCACGTGCGCGGTGAACAGCCCGAACAGCGCCGCGAAGCCAACGACGTCCACGTAGCCGGCGGCGAACGAAAGCAGCCAGCTGGGAATGTCGGCCACCGCCGCCGGCTTTGCCTGTAAGGCCTGGGAGGTCAAGGCCATCATTGGCTCCTTGTCGGGGTTTCGCATTCGGCTCCAGCGGCCGCCGCTTCCTTGGGCGGGTTGCCCGTGATCTTGGGCACGCACTCCTGGCGGAACCAGGCGGTCGTCACCGCTTCGCCGGCCATCATCCGTTTCACTGGGGGCAGTACCTGTTCGCCGATCAGCATACCGAGTAGTCCGATCAGGGCAACCGCCGGCGGCGCGGGCGAGCGGACCCCCAGGAGCGCGTAGATGATGCCGACCAATATGCCGGCACCCAGCGAGATCAGATATACCTTCATGATTGCACTCCTGTGGTGGTGCGGAGGTAAGCGCCGGCATGCCGGTGGCGCAAGTCGTGCCAGGCGACCAGCAGAAAGCCGCCCACCAGGCCCAGGTGCTCGAAGAACGCATTTTCCATCGCGAAGCGCGCGTCGGGCGGTGCGCTCCAGAAGCGCAGCGCGAGGAAGGTGGCCGCCAGCGTGAACGCCCCCAGAAGCAAGGCCCCCAGCCAGCGCCACCATCCCAGCAGGATCAGCGCGGATGCGCCGAGCTCCAGCACGATGACGGCCACCGCCATGGGAACCGCCGGCGCCAGGCCGAGGTGCTGTATTTCAACCACCGCGCCGGGGAAGTCGAAAAGCTTGACCAGCCCGCCCTGCAGGTAGGCGGCGCACAGCAGCAGCAAGGCAATCCACCGTAGCCAGCGCGGCAGCCCCGGGGGAAGCTCCCGCGAGGGCGCGGATGGGCCCGAACCCGCCGGGGCGGCGCGTCCCGGCGGCCCGCCGTTCGGCGACGCCTGGGAGACCAGGGACGTCCAGGGCCCCTGGGACGTCGGGAACGCCTGGGACTTTGCGGGCGCCTGGGACGCCGACGACGTCGTGGACGCCCCGGACGCGGTGGACGCCTGGAACGGCGACGATGACGCGGATAATCGGTTCATGGCACGGCCTCCGCTGTGGTTCAGAATGCCCAGCACGAGCAGCCCAACGCGCCCCAGAACGTCTTCTCGTCGGAAACGGGCGTGCTGGAGCCCCACGCCCGCGCATGCGCATGGCCATGCACGCCGCACGACCGCGCGCACCCGCACATGGTCTTGAGCGCGGCGCGCGTGCTGGCCTGGGCACGCGGCTGGTAGCCGCCGTAATGGCGCACCGGCGCCCAGTCCGGCATGGGCGGGGGAATCTCGGGGGCATGCCCGCCGAATTCGCCGTCGCCATACACCACCTTGCCTCCCAGCACCGTCATCACCGACGTGATGTCCTGGATCTCGTCACCGGGCACGGCGAAGTAGTCGGCGGACAGTACCGCCAGGTCGGCCAACTGGCCGACCTTGATCTGCCCTTTCTTGCCCACCTCGGACGAGAACCAGGTGTTGGACTCGGTCCACAGCCGCAGCGCGGTTTCCCGGTCCAGCACGTTAGCTTGGGGATAGATGGAGGTGCCGCCCACGGTCTTGCCCGTCGTCAACCAGTACAGGGCGACCCACGGGTTGTAGGACGCCACGCGCGTGGCATCGGTGCCCGCGCCGACCTTCACGCCCTTTTCCAGCATCCGCTTGACCGGCGGCGTCGCCTCGGCCGCCCTGGCGCCGTAGCGCTCGATGAAGTATTCGCCCTGGTACGCCATGCGGTGCTGCACGGCGATGCCGCCGCCCAGCGCGGCGATGCGGTCGATATTGCGGTCCGAAATGGTTTCGGCGTGGTCGAAGAACCAGTTCAGGCCGTCGAACGGCACGTCGCGGTTCACCTTCTCGAAGACATCGAGCGCCCGCGTGATCGTTTCGTCGTAGGTTGCGTGCAGCCGCCAGGGCCAGCGCTTTTCCGCCAGCAGCCGGATCACCGGTTCGAGGTCGCCCTCCATGGACGGCGGCATGTCCGGCCGTTCGACACGGAAGTCTTCGAAGTCCGCCGCCGAATAGACCAGCATCTCGCCCGCGCCGTTGTGGCGGTACAGGTCGTCCCCCTGCCCCGGCTGCACCGAGGTCGTCCACGTCTTGAAGTCGTTCAGTTCTTCCTTGGGCTTCTGCGTGAACAGGTTGTACGCAAGCCGCACGGTAAGTTGTCCGGCCGCATGCAGCTGTTCGATGATGGTGTAGTCGTCCGGATAATTCTGGTAGCCACCGCCCGCGTCGATCACGCCGGTCACGCCCAGGCGGTTCACTTCGCGCATGAAGTGGCGCGTGGAGTTCATCTGGTATTCCGGCGGCAGCTTCGGCCCCTTGGCCAGCGTGGCGTACAGGATCGTGGCATTGGGCTTGGCCAGCAACAGCCCCGTGGGATTGCCATGGGCGTCGCGGACGATCTCGCCGCCCGGGGGATTGGGTGTGTCCTTGGTGTACCCCACCGTGCGCAGCGCGGCGCCGTTCAGCATGGCGCGGTCATACAGGTGCAGGATGAACACGGGCGTGTCGGGCGCCACGGCATTCAATTCGTCTATCGTGGGCAGGCGCTTTTCCGCGAACTGGTGCTCGGTGAAGCCGCCCACCACGCGGACCCACTGCGGCGCCGGGGTGCGCGCCACCTGGTCCTTGAGCATGCGCATGGCGTCCGCCAGCGAACGCACGCCGTCCCAACGCAGCTCCATGTTGTAGTTCAGGCCGCCGCGGATGATGTGCATGTGGCTGTCGATCAGCCCCGGGATGACGCGGCGGCCGTTCAGGTCGATGACCTGGGTGCGCGGCCCGGCGAGCTTCATGACATCGTCGCGCGTCCCCACGCCGACGAAGCGGCCGTCCTGCATGGCGACGGCATCGGCCTGCGGATTGGCACGGTCCAGCGTGCTGAACCTGCCATTGACGAGGATAAGATCCGGCACGGACTGTGCGCTCATGGCGAGACTCCTGTGGGTGATGGCCGCTTGGGCGGCGGCGGCGCCGGCAATGAACTGGCGGCGGTTGATGGGGGGCACGATAGGCTCCTTGCGTGAAGGCAGGATGACGAAGGATGCCCGCGCCGGCATTGGCCGGTGCAGGCCTCCGGGCGGGGCCGGCGATGCATGCGCATGCCGACCCATCCGTGCACCCTGTCAGCGGGCCGGAACCGCCGGACGCGCTTCGTGCGGGGTCGCGGTGCGCTGCGCGGCCTTGTGCACCATCGTATAGGCGTAGTCCACGCCCATGCCGTACGCACCGGAATGCTCCTTGACGATGTCGATGACGCCGTCGTAGGTGTCGCGATGCGCCCAGTCGCGCTGCCATTCCAGCAGCACTTGCTGCCAGGTCACCGGCACCACGCCAGCCTGGATCATGCGCTGCATGGCATAGTCGTGCGCCTCCTTGGACGTACCACCGGAAGCGTCGGCCACCATGTAGATCTCGTAGCCGCCATCGGCCATCGCGCACAGCGCGAAGGTGTTGTTGCACACCTCCGTCCACAGGCCGGAGACGACCACCTTCTTGCGCTTGTTCGCCGCCAGGGCATCACGTACCTTCTGGTCATCCCAGGAATTCATGGACGTGCGCTCCAGCACCTCCTTGCCCGGGAACACATCCAGCAGCTCCGGATAGCTGTAGCCGGAGAAGCTTTCGGTTTCCACGGTGGTGATGGTCGTCGGGATATTGAAGATCTTCGCGGCCTTGGCCAGTCCGACCACATTGTTCTTCAGCGCTTGTCGGTCCATCGACTGCACGCCGAACGCCATTTGCGGCTGCTGGTCGATGAAGATGATCTGGCTGTTCTGCGGGGTAAGGACTTCAAGCTTGGGGTTTGCCATCATGCACTCCTTGAGGAATCGATAAGGTACAACGCTGACAAGCTCGATACGGCTATCGCTCGTTCATCGAGTTTTTCCATCCGGCCGCACGCCCATCGGCCTGCCGCGGCGGCTGAAGGAACTCCACCGTCACGCCGTCCGGACCGCGCGCATAGAACAGGCGCAGGCCATCCCGGCTGCCGCCTCGTACGGTCTGCGGCTCGCCCAGCGCCATCCAGCCGGCGCCCGCCACGCGCGCCAGCAGCGCATCCAGGTCATCGACAAGGAAGGCGAGGTGAACGGAGCCCACATCGCATGCGCGCGGCTTGAAATACTCCCGGTTCGCGGGCGCGGAATATTCGAGCAATTCGATCAGGTGCCCGCCTGGGGCCTCCACCATCGCCAGCTCGAGTTCGGCGCCCGGGACGCCGACCACATTGTCGAGAAACTCACTGGCCGGATAGCGATCCCGGGTAACCAGGCGGAATCCCAGCACATCCACCCAGAACGCCAGCGATTCATCCAGCGAGGAAACGGTAAAGCCGGTGTGGTCGGCCCGTGTAACCCCGGGCGGCGTGTCATGTGAGGGCATCATCATGGTCTCCCTATGCATCGCATGGGTTACTTCGTTCCGGCATGCTCCGCCCAGAAGGCACCCAACTGCTCGTTGATGAATTCGGGTCTCTCTTCGAACACCCAGTGCCCGCACTCCTCGATCACGCCGCCCTTCGCGGACACCGCGATGGCCTTGGCACAATCGAAGCAGTGATCGCCAAATGAGGACCGCCCCGCCCAGGCCAGCATGGGAACGGTCAGCTTGGTCTTTGTCAGTTCGCCGGTTTGCTCCGCCATTTGCGGAATGTAGCCGTAGTGGTTCAGACTGGCGCGCAGATTGCCCGGCTGGCGCATCTGCATCACGTAGCGCTGCACCTCTTCTTCGGGAAGAGCAGCGGGGTTGTAGGCGAAGTCCCTGAAAAAATGGCGCAGATACCGTTCCTCCTTCCCTTCCACGAGGAACAGCGTAACGTCCATGTTCATGTGCATGCCCAGGTGCCAATACGGCACGCGGGGATCGACGTAGCCCGGAAAATCCAGGCCGAAGAACGGAGTCTCGATGGTTGCCAGCGACAGCGCCCGCGCCTGGGCCAGATAGGCCAGCGCGACCGACGGCGGCCCGCCCAGATCGTGGCTCAGGATGTGAAACCGGTCCACGCCTTCGACCGCCAGCAATTCCAGCATGTCCGCCGCGATCGTCTTCGGCTCGTAGCCGTCGAACGGCTTGTCGCTATCCGCGTAGCCGCGCAGATCGGGCGCGATGAAACGGTATTTATCGCTGAACGCCTCGATCACAGGCAGGAACTCGCGGTGGTTTTGCGGCCAGCCGTGCATGCACAAAACCACGGGACCGCTGCCGGCGGTGACATAGTGCAGGCGAACGCCGTTCACGGTGGCGCGCTTGTGCGTGAGCGTACTCATGAGACTCTCCTTACCAACGGTCCAATGGCGCACCCGCGCGGCTCGGGCGAAAAGCGTCACGCGACAAACCGCAGGGCGTCGTCACAACAGGGAATGGGAATCGGTCCAGCTCAAAGAAATAAGGTACCGAACGGTCCACAATCGCCGGTCCGAGGGCCGGGCCGGCGTTGCGCGGAATCACCCCCAGGTAGCAGGTTCAGCGTGCTGCAATGCAGAAATATCTTCGACGAGAAACGCAGGGCGCAAGATATCCTGCCCGCTCCACCACCGTCTTGTATGAAAGAGAGGACAAATGTACGAAACGCACATAGCCTACTCCGCTTTATGAGGGAAAAACAAGATCCAGAAACGACTTACTGGCTACGCCACCTGGCCGGGGGCATCCCCGTCATTTTCTTGAATACCCTGCTGAAGTGGCTCTGGTCCGAAAAACCACAAGTGCTCGCGATGGATGCGATATCCACGCCCTTGCGCAGCAGCGCTTTCGCCAATTCGATACGCCGGTGCAACACCCATTGGTGCGGCGTGAAACCCGTCGAGCCGGCAAAGGCCTTGGTGAAATGTCCAGCCGATATCCCGCATGCGGCGGCGACATCCTCGACGGAAATGTTTTCCGCGAGCCGATGGCACATGTACTCGATCGCCAGGCGCTCATGGCGCGCGCTCAATGCGGGGCAATAGTTGCCGCGCCGCAAATGACTGCCGTACACGGAAACGATATGGGTCATCATCGCGCTGGTGACATGGCCGACATAAAGCCGGTTGAGATCATTGCCCGAGTTCACCGCCGGCGACAGCGCGTGGACCAATGACAGCAGCGTCCTGTCGACCGCGCCTGTCGGATTGCGCAGCGAAAAATCGCGCCCGCCACCGCCGCAGGCCGCGATTTCCGCGAGCTGGTCATGGTCCAGATGCATGCGGAAATTGTCGAAGGCGGAAAGGTGGTGGCAGGTCCATTCCTCTTCCATATTCGTCACCGAGACGCCGCCGGGTTTGTGCGCGCCCTCGTAGACCAGCGCCCCCGATCGCCACAGCCTGTGCAGGCGAAACGGCCTCAGCTGGATGATGATGGCGGTACGCTTGGCCACCGGCACCCGGATGGGATGCGCAAGCGGCCCGTGGGACTGCGCCCTTTCCAGCCGCAAGGGGCCGATATCGTGTGTCCAGGTCCTGCGCAGGCCCGGGAATGGTTCGTTTGCTGAAGTCATGCCACTGCCTGTGCCGCGATAAAACACCACCGTGATTGACGAGCGCTGGCAGTTTATCCGGGCCAGCTTTTCAATACCGCCGCCGCCAGCTGGCGCAACTGACGCCGGGTGGCGCCGTCCCTTGCCTGGACCGCAAGCCCCTGTATGAAAGTGCAAAGGAAAGCGGCGGCGGCGGCGCTGCCCATGCCGGCGGGCAGCGGCCCCGCATTCCGCACCGAATGAAAGCGGGCGCGCAGGGTCCGTTCGAATGCACTGCGACTGTCGGACAGCGCATCGCGCACTGGCCGCGCGTCCGTGCTGCAGGCAAGCGCGGCCAACGTGACGAGACAGCCCGACGGCGCATTCTTTCCCGTATAAAGATGGACGATCCCGTCGAGCAAGGCTTGCGCGATCCGCCTTGGCGTCGGTTGGGCCAAGGCATCCACGCGGAAGGCCAGGTAGTCGCGGTGGTACCGCTCGAGAACGCGGCGGAAAAGCCCTTCCTTGCTTGCGAAGGCCTTGTACAGGCTGGACTTGGTCAATCCCGTCGCGCGCTGCAGATCGGCCAGCGACGCGGCATCAAACCCCTTTTCCCAGAAGACACGCAACGCGCGTTCCAGTACCTGGTCTTCGTCGAACTGCCGCGGGCGCCCCATGGCGGTCTCCTTGATGAGGGCGCATTGTAAACCAGCCAGTCCATAAATCATCATCGGTGACGGCCGGCTGGATGCCGTGGCCTGCCGCTGTCACGGTGCAAAGAAAAAGGACTTGCAACGATTACCCTTGCAAGTCCTCGGCTGATGCGCGGCGCTGGCCGGATGTGCTGGCGATTTGGCCATGGCAAGTCGGGCTGCCCGCGCCTCACTGGGCCGTTACGGGTACCGTGTCGCTCGTTCTCCGGACCATCGGCGGATTCCACTTGCCGGTAAGCGCATCGGACTCCGGTGCATAAAGACGCATCGTCAGATTGAATTCCCCCTTCGGCGCCGGCAACCAATTCGCCTCCTTGTCCTTCCCGGGGTTCTCGTTCTGGAAATACAGTTCCAGCGAACCGTCCGGGCCGTACTTGAATGGCATCCAGCTACTGACCGCGAAGCGGTCCAGGCTGTTCTGGACCTGGAAGCCTTCAGCGTCGTAGAGCGTGACCGACCAGAAGGCCTGCGCGGGAGGCGTATTGCCCTTCTCGAAGCGGAGTACATACTTGTTGGATCCGTCAAGCGGCTTGCCCTCGCTGTCGGCCAGATTCAGCGGATAAATCGCGTCTTCCACCACATTGGCGCCGAGCCCTTGCTGCGCGATGATCGCACGCTTCAAGTAGTAGTTGCCATATACGCCCATCGTATCGGTATTCATGGCCCAGCCGTTCGCGACACGCGCCAGTGTCGCGACTTTCCATAGCATGACCCGCTGAGCCGCTTCCGGTGCCGCCGCCAGCGCCTTTTTCACCACCGGATCGAGCGTACTTGTGTCGAGGCTCTTGCCGGGCTCGATACCTATGCGCTTCATGCGCGCAATGATGGGTTGATCCGTCGCATGGGGCGGATGCAGCTTGAGCAATTCCGCGGCGTAGACGAAATACTTTTCGCCCGGCATTGCGTCTACCTGGAGCTTGGGCGGGGTTTTCATGTCGATCGCCGGATCGACTGTTGCCGTCACAGGCTGTTCGGCCTGCCCCCATTGCGACAGCGGAACGAACTTATAACCTGCCTGGATCTTGTGGACGTTATCGTAGTCCGCGGGGCCGTCCGTCTTGGTGCGGCCGATGATCAGGACATAGGGCGTCGGTGCGTCGATCCTGACGGTCCCAGCCGGAAGCTTGTACTCGCCGAACGTATCGCGCAGTTCGGGCCGCCAGTCCGGATTCGCGACGAGATAATGCCCCGCCTGCGTGCCCGTCGTGCGCCAACCCGGGGAAGCGAACACGTCCGTCCACATGTCCAGCATCGGCATGAGATAGTAGCGTCCGCCGGTGTCGGGCACGGACACGACGACAGGCCCCTTGGTGAGATCAAGAAACCCCGAGGAATAGAGGGTATCGAAGTTCGGTCGGACGACTATCTTCACGTCGGCCGGGGGAAATGTCGGCCAGTTGGATATGGCATTCATCGGCGCGAAGCCGGGCTTGCTGCCAGCAGAAGCGATGTTGGTGCTTTGCCTGCGGGTGACGTCCATCGAGACGAGCGGATAGAAATAAACGTATGCATCCGCGGCTATCGATCTGGCTTCCGCCTCGGTGATCTGCTCGGTGGCGCGTCCCGCCATCGGAAAGGCCGCAAGCGCAACGGTGAGTAGCCCTATCGGCATCAACCTGTGGATCGCCCCGATAGCGTGACGTGCGTCCGGCATGCGCATGGCGTCTCCCCCGCGACAGCTCTGGAAACAGGCGGATTGCCGAGCCGTCGGTCTGCATGGTAGTTGCCGCGGTCGCGCACACACAATTGGACTGAAGCACTAACCCCGCGTGCCGGTGGAAAAGAAAAAGGACCTGCAACGGCTGGCGTTGCAAGTCCTTGAATTGTTGGTAGGCCCCCCGAGAGTCGAACTCGGCACCAACGGATTATGAGTCCGCTGCTCTAACCAGGCATGAGCTAGAGGCCCTTATTGGTCTTGTATCCTGCGTGCGGGCGCGCGTCCCTGCCTTACTGGCCTTCGAGGAAACTCTTCAGCTTGTCGGCGCGGCTGGGATGGCGCAGCTTGCGCAAGGCCTTGGCTTCGATCTGGCGGATCCGCTCGCGGGTGACGTCGAACTGCTTGCCGACTTCTTCCAGCGTCTGATCGGTGCTCATCTCGATGCCGAAGCGCATGCGCAGAACCTTGGCCTCGCGCGGAGTCAGGGAGTCTAGCACTTCCTTGACCACATCGCGCATGGAACCGTGCAATGCCGCGTCCGAAGGCGCCAGCGTTGCCGTGTCTTCGATGAAATCGCCCAGGTGCGAATCGTCGTCATCACCGATGGGCGTTTCCATGGAGATCGGCTCCTTGGCGATCTTCAGGATCTTGCGGATCTTGTCTTCCGGCATGTCCATCTTCTGCGCCAGCGTCGCGGGATCGGGCTCGGCGCCCGTTTCCTGCAGGATCTGGCGGCTGATCCGGTTCATCTTGTTGATCGTCTCGATCATGTGAACCGGAATACGGATGGTCCGCGCCTGGTCGGCGATCGAACGCGTGATGGCCTGGCGGATCCACCATGTGGCATATGTTGAAAACTTGTAGCCACGCCGGTATTCGAACTTGTCCACCGCCTTCATCAAGCCGATGTTGCCTTCCTGGATGAGATCCAGGAATTGCAGGCCACGGTTGGTGTACTTCTTGGCGATGGAGATCACCAGGCGCAGGTTGGCCTCGGTCATTTCGCGCTTGGCCTTGCGGGCCTTCGCTTCGCCCGTGGCCATGCGCTTGTTGACTTCCTTCAGGTCCTTCAGCGGCAACACGACGCGCGCCTGCAGATCGATCAGCTTCTGCTGCAATTCCTGCACGGCCGGAATCTGGCGTTCCAGGGTTTCGGCGTACGGATGGCCCGCCGCGACTTCGTCCACCACCCACTGCAGGTTGGTTTCGTTGCCCGGGAACACCTTGATGAAATGCGAGCGCGGCATACCGGCGCGATCCACGCAGGTATGCAGGACGGCGCGTTCCAGCTGGCGCACTTCCTCGACCTGGTTGCGCAGCGTGTCGGCGAGGCGCTCCACCATCTTGGCGGTGAAGCGGATGCCCATGAGTTCGTTCTGGATCGCTTCCTGCGCCTTCAGATAAGGGGAGGAACGATAACCGTCGACTTCGTAGGCGCCGCGCATCCTTTCGAACTGCTTGGCCACTTCGTCGAACTTGGCCAGCGCCTTGACGCGCAGGTCTTCCAGCTGCTTGCTGCTCATGCCGCCGGCGGGACCGTCCTCGTTCTCGTCCTCGTCGGCCGTCACGCCGGCGCCGGCGTACTCTTCGCCGTCTTCCGGGTCGACCAGGCCGTCCACGACTTCGTCGATCTGGGCTTGGCCTTCACGCACGCGCGTGACATGCGCCAGGATCTCGTTGATCGTGGTGGGGCAGGCGGAGATCGCCATGACCATGTGCTTCAGGCCGTCTTCGATGCGCTTGGCGATTTCAATTTCGCCTTCGCGCGTCAGCAGCTCGACCGAACCCATTTCGCGCATATACATGCGGACCGGATCTGTCGTGCGGCCGAAGTCGGAATCGACGGTGGTCAGCGCGGCTTCGGCTTCGTCCTCGACGTCATCGTCATTGGAGGCAACCGGCGCGTTTTCGCTCATCAGCAGCGTTTCGGCATCGGGCGCCTGGTCATAGACCGCGATGCCCATGTCGCTGAAGGTGCTGATGATGCCGTCGATGGCTTCGGCATCGACCAGATCGTCGGGCAGATGATCGTTGATCTCGCCGTACGTCAGGTAGCCGCGGTCCTTGCCCAGCTTGATGAGCTGCTTCAGGCGGTTGCGGCGTGCTTCGTATTCTTCCGGGCTGACGGGGCCGCGGGCGATCAGATCCTTGGCATCGCCCTTGCCGCGCTTGCCGCCGCGCTTGACCGGCTTCAGTTCGGGCAGCACTTCGCCTTCGCCGTCGCCGGCGTCATCGAAATCGGCGTTGTCATTGTTCTGGTTCTTGGCGGGCCGGCCGGGACGGCGCCCACTGGGCACGGACGCGGGACGGCCGACCAGTTCGGCCAGCTTGTCTTCGGCTTTCTTTGCCTTGGCGGCCTTCTCGGGCGTGTCGGCCTTGGCGGCCTTCTTCGCCGGGGCGGGCTTCACGGTGGCGGACTTGGGCGCAACCTTGACGGCCGCTTTGGCCGATGTCTTTTCCGCCGCCTTGCTGGCAGCGGGCCTGGCCGTTTTGGCTTCTTCGGCCATTTCAACTGCTGAGGAGGTTTTGCCGATGGATTTCGTCATAGTCGCTTCCGTGGTCGTTGCAGGCGGAAAGCCTGCCGCACCGCTATCGACGGCCGGGGTTCATGCCCGAGCCGAGTCAAGACGCGTACTTTTAAAACTAACAACAGTGCTTGGTGATCGGGCGGTACGTCACGTCCCATGCGTGAACATTGCAGAAGCCCCTGATGGGCGAGGCTGCTTGCCGGATGATGGCGTTGTGCAGCACCTTGTCTTGCAATCTTCGGGCACATGTGCCGCGACTTCCGTCCTATACCAGCCAGCCAGGCAGGAATCCGGTATTTTCTGTCCTGCGCCAACCAACCAATTGGGCCCTGCTCTTCCTGATTTCTGGTACCTTGGGTAATCTCGTGTCGATGCGTTGTTACGATGCCTTCGGTAGAATGAACACCCTGTTGGTCGACCGTACCGCACCGACCGTACACCGACAGCTTTCCCGATCTCCTGACACACTGGGCCCCAGCGCCCGGGATACTCGGCGCCCGCACCTACTGGCATTAGACAAGGCCGAAACCGTCCGGTTCTCGCCCGGCTTGCGCCGTCGGCGGTCCCATTCGCGGTTCCGTTTGCTGTCCCGTGCTGGCTGGTTTGCTGCCCCGTTTGCTGCTCGTTTGCTGCCCCTTAACGTTCGCCACGACGGGAACGTGGTCGCGCCTTGGCGCTCGCCGTTCCACCCCCGCTGCCAACACCGCCGGCCTTGCCTGTCAGGAAAACCCTTGATTTTACCCTATTGAGTCGCTCCCGGCGTGCTTAATTGCCGCTAAACGCCTGGAAAGTTCCTGATACCGGTCGCGGTCCTGCGGCGTTTGCAAGCCCGACCGGGCCAATTCGTCGATTTCGGCGCGGATGGCCACGAATTCGATGCGGTGCAAGGCGTCGTCCCACTCCGCTTGGGGGTCGGGCAATTCTTCCTCGCCGACCAAGTCCGCGCTCATGCTGCGCAATACCAGTTGGATGTCCGATTCAGGCTCCGCGGCTTCCAGCAAGGCCCCCAGATGGCGCGCCCCGCTGCGCTGGGCCAGCACAACGAGCTCCCTGACCATACCAAGGTGGGGCCCCCTGTCCAATACTTCAAGCTGCTGATCCCCCATCGTGTCGACCAGTTCCGGGTGCGACAACAACAGCCGCAACAGGCGGCGTGCCATGGTCGGCACCGGCCGGCGCGGCTCGATCACCCCGCCCACCTTGTCGCGGTCGTCACGACGCGACCATTTGCCGCCCGGTTTCGCATCGAAGCGCTTGGCGGTGAACCGTCCCTTCTTTTCGCGACCGCTGCCTTCCCAGGAAGGCTCGCCCGCGCCGTCCGGGATAGGCTCGTAGGAGAAATCAGGTGGCGGCCCATCCTCCATGCCCATGTCGAAAGGCCCTTCCGCCCGCGGCCCGGGCGGCCGCGACGGCGCTGCCCCCTGGGCGACAGCCGCCTGCGTCCCAGGCGGACCGACAGGCAGGGCCAGCGCCTGCCCAACCTCTTCGGGCGTCAACTGCACCAGCTTGCCCAATTCGCGCTCGATCTGGGTCTTCAACCCGCAGGCCGGAATGGCGCCCAGCAAGGGCCGCGCTTCGTGCATGCAGGCGGCCCGCCCTTCCGCCTCGCCCAGGTTGTGGCGAGAGGCCAATTCGTCCAACAGGAACCGCGACAACGCGGTCGCTTCACCCAGGCTGGCGCGGAAGGCTTCGGCACCGAACTCGCGCACATAGGAATCCGGATCGTGCTCGGCCGGCAGGAAGAGAAAGCGCAGGTTGATATCGTCGCGCAAGACCGGCAGGCACGCCTGCAGCGCCCGCCAGGCGGCGCGGCGCCCCGCCTTGTCGCCATCGAAGCTGAACACCACGCGGTCGCTGGCGCGCAGCAACTTCTTTACGTGGTCCGGCGTGGTCGAGGTTCCCAGCGTGGCCACGGCATTGCCCAGGCCGAGTTGGGCCAGGCCGACTACATCCATATAGCCTTCCACCACGATGACCTGGCCTTCGGTACGTATGGCCTGCCGCGCTTCCCACAGACCGTACAGCTCCTGGCCCTTGGAAAAGATCGGGGTTTCGGGGGAATTCAGGTACTTGGGCTCGCCCTTGCCGATGATGCGCCCGCCGAAGCCGATCAACACGCCGCGTGCATTCCGGATAGGGAACATGACACGCTCGCGGAAGCGGTCATAACGGCGGGCGTCCTCGGCCTCGATGACCAGGCCGGCCTCTACCAGCACGGGATCATCGTAGCGACTGAATACCTGAGCCAAGCCCTGGCGGTCGCTACCTGACCAGCCGAGGCCGAAATGACGGGCGATCTCGCCTGTCAGGCCGCGCTGCTTGAGATAGCGGATGGCCGGCGCGGACGCGCGCAATTGCTTCAGGTAAAACGCTTGGGCCGCTTCCAGCACTTGCGTGTGGCGCGAGACCTCTTCCTTGCGGCGCGCGGATTCGGCGCGCTGGCGCGGACTGCGGTCTTCTTCCGGCACGGCCATGCCGGCGGATCCCGCCAGCGAGCGCACGGCTTCAGGGAAGCTGGCGCCCGTGTGTTCCATCAGGAAGGTAATGGCGCTGCCATGCGCGCCGCAACCGAAGCAGTGATAGAACTGCTTGGTGGGGCTTACCGTGAAGGAGGGACTTTTTTCGTTATGGAAGGGACACAGGCCAAGCAGGTTGGCCCCACCCTTGCGCAACTGCACATAACGCCCGACCACATCGACGACGTCGACCCGGGCGAGTAATTCCTGTATGAAGGATTCGGGAATCAATCAAATTCGAATCGATTAGACCGATTCATCAATCATCGATCCGTCAATCAGGACAGGCGTCAATACAGACGCGGGGGCAGTTGCTGGCTACGAATCCGCTTGTAATGGCGCTTCACCGCGGCGGCGTGCTTGCGCTTGCGCTCGGCCGTGGGCTTCTCGTAGAACTCGCGCGAACGCAGTTCGGTCAGAAGACCCGTTTTTTCGATGGTGCGCTTGAAGCGACGCAGGGCGGCTTCAAACGGTTCGTTTTCCTTCAGGCGAACAATAGGCATAGGCGTAGAGCGAAGAGTGGGGGAAGCCGAAAAGGGTAAAACCCGAAAGGTAAAGCCGAAAAGTCGACTTGGTAACAGGAGATTCTAGCACGCAACGCGTCAGGACGTCGAGCCCTTCCGGGTCCAGGCTTCCAGCTGATGCGGCCGCAGGCTGTCGTAGTCCTCGAAGGGCTGGTGGATCCAGGGATTGGTGACCAGCTTGTCCACGTAATAATCGGGGACGGCTTTGGCATGGCCCTTCCACCACAGGACCGCACTGCGCAGTTCCGTGATCGCGGGGAACTGCCCGCGCAAATGCTCCATCACGCGGTTGAACGTCAGCCCGGTATCGACCATGTCGTCCACCAGCAACACCCGCCCGGCAAGCGTACCGCGGGTGATGGTGATGAACTGGGCGATGTCCAGCGCACCCTGCTTGGTGCCGGCCGCTTCGCGATAGCTGCTGGTGGCGAGTATCCCCAAGGGCACGTCGAAGATGCGGGAAAGCACGTCGCCGACCCGCACGCCCCCGCGCGCCAGGCACAGGATCTGGTCGAACCGCCAGCCTGAACGGTGCACGTTCAAGGCCAGTTGTTCGATCAGCCGGTGATATTCCTCCCAGCTGATCCACAGGTCTTTATCGGTACTTGGCGGGAGAGCCATGGCCGTGTACTCCTACCCCTTCAGCGGATGGCGCAACACGATGGTTTCGGTACGGTCCGGGCCGGTGGAAACCAGATCGATGGGTACTTCGCAGACCTGCGCCACGCGCTCCAGGTAGGCGCGCGCCGCCGCCGGCAGCTTTTCGTATTCGGTAATGCCGACGGTGGACTCGGACCACCCCGGCAGTTCCTCGAACACTGCTTCGGCCTTGGCCACTTCGACCGCGCCGTAAGGCAGCACGTCGCGGAATTCGCCGTTGACCCGATAACCCACGCCCAGGCGGATGGTTTCCAGACCGTCCAGCACGTCCAGCTTGGTGATGCAAAGACCACTGATGCCGTTCAGGCGCACGGACCGCTTGAGCGCGGCGCCGTCGAACCAGCCACAGCGGCGCGGGCGGCCGGTGACCGAGCCGAATTCCTTGCCGATGTTGGCCAGCCGCGCACCGATTTCGTCCAGCAGTTCGGTGGGGAAAGGACCGGAGCCGACGCGCGTGGTATAGGCCTTGGTGATGCCGAGGACGTAGTCCAGGGATTGCGGGCCGACGCCGGCACCGGCGGCCGCCGCGCCGGCGACGCAATTGCTGCTGGTGACGTAGGGGTAGGTGCCGTGATCGACGTCCAGCAGCGCTCCCTGTGCGCCTTCGAACAGCAGGCGCTGGCCGGCCTTCTGGGCGGCGAACAGGTTGCTGGAGACGTCGCGCACCATGGGGGCGATCGCCGGCGCCAGCGCCATGGCCTGGTCGCGCACCTGGCTGGCCGACACGGCCTCCGCGCCCAGGTATTTGGTCAGCACGAAGTTGTGGTAATCCAGCACTTCGGCGAGTTTCTGGTCGAACAGCACGGGATCGAAGAGGTCCTGCACGCGCAGCGCACGGCGGGCGATCTTGTCCTCGTAGGCGGGGCCGATCCCGCGCCCGGTCGTACCGATCTTGCCCTCGCCCTTGCGCTGTTCGCGCGCCTGGTCCACGGCAACGTGGTACGGCAGGATCAGCGGGCAGATCTCCGAAATCTGCAGGCGCGAGCGGACATCCAGGCCGGCGGCTTCGAGCTCTTCGATTTCCTTGAGCAGCGCTTCCGGGGAGAGCACGACGCCGTTGCCGATATAGCAGGTCACGCCGGGATGCATGATGCCCGAAGGGATAAGGCGAAGGATGGTTTTCTTGCCGTTGATCCACAAGGTATGGCCGGCATTGTGACCGCCCTGGAAACGCACGACGCCCTGTACCGATTCCGCCAGCCAGTCGACGATTTTTCCTTTGCCTTCGTCACCCCATTGGGTGCCGATGATGACTACGTTCTTGCTCATGATCGAAAGTGAATATCGAGTTTCGCGGGAAACCGCGGATTCCGTCGGGACCCTCTTGGAAAGAGGGAATGAGTCAAAGGTTGCGAACCTGCCATGCGCCGTCCTGGAGCGTGAGCTCGCGGTCGCAGATGAATTCGTCCTGATCGTGCTCGTGGCCGGGAAGGACCTGCACGACGATTTCGCCGGCCTGGCGCAAGCCGCGAACGGCGGCCACCAGGGCGGCATCCTGGCCCCACGGGGCGCGCACGGCGCGGGAGCGTTCCGCGGGGGGCAATCCGGCCGCGAGTTTGCGCAGGTCCAGGCTGAAGCCCGTGGCCGGGCGGGCACGCCCGAACACGCGGCTGACATCGTCATAGCGGCCGCCGCTGACCAGGGCGTCGTGCCATCCTTCGGCGTACAGCGCGAAGGTGACGCCGGAGTGGTAGCCATAGCCGCGCACGTCGGCGAGGTCGATGCTGGCGCGCAGCTCGGGCAGTGCCCGCAGCAGCGCTTCCAGCGCATCCAGCGCCTGGGCGATGCCTGGCAAGGGCGGGAGTTCGGCGCGGGCGCGAGCCAGCGTGCCGACGTCGCCATAAAGGCCCATGAGGGTGCGCAGCGTCTGGATGGTCTGCGCGCCGGGGCCGTCCGGGCGCTGCGCCAGGTCCAGCAGGCCAGGTACGTCCTTGTCGCGCAGCAGCGCATGGATCTGCTCGCCGTGGGCGCGCGCGGCGGGATCGGCATCGATGATCGCCCGCACCACGCCGGGGTGGCAAAGATCGAGGCGCGGCTGCCGCACGCCAGCGATGGTGACGGTATCGAGCACCAGGCGCAGGATTTCGATGTCCGCTTCCACGCCCGCATGGCCGTAGATTTCGGCCCCGATCTGCAGCAATTCGCGATTGGACAGGAGGTCGGTGGGCCGGGCATGCAGCACGGTGCCGCAATAGCACAGGCGTGTCACGCCGGCGCGGTTCAGCAGGTGCGCGTCGATGCGGGATACCTGCGGCGTCATGTCCGCACGCACGCCCAGCATCCGGCCCGAAAGCTGGTCGACCAGCTTGCTGGTGCGCAAGTCCAGGTCGGTGCCGGTGCCGGAGAGCAGGGAGTCGATGTATTCCACCAGGGGCGGCGCGACCAGCTCGTACCCGTAGGTGCGGTAAAGATCGAGTAGTTCGCGACGCAGTTCCTCGATGCGCCGGGCCTCGGCGGGCAGAATATCCGCCAGGCGCTCGGGGAGCAACCAGTTGCCCATGTTAGTTACCTGATCATGCGTAGAGAAGAAAGACGCGGGCAGCGCCAGACGATACCCAAACGACAAACCAAACGAAAAAGCGGCTGAGGGGCGTAAGCCCGCTCAGCCGCTGCGGAATGTTTTAAAGCTTACGGGGTATTGTACATGGTTCGGGCGATCCCGCCAGCCCGTGCACTGCCCCGCAAACTGCCCTATTTCCGGCTGTCCGGCGGGGTCCCCGGCGTGGTGCTGCCGGGAATCCCCCCCAGGGTGCCGCTAGGCGCGCCCGGCACGCCCACGGAAGATTTGAAGAACTGGAAGAATTCGGAACTGGGATCCACCACCAGCAGGTCGCCCAGCTTCGAGAACGACGAGCGATAGGCTTCCAGGCTCTTGTAGAAGGTGTAGAACACGGGGTCCTTGCCGTAGGAGTCGGCGTAGATGCTGCTGGCCTTGGCATCGCCCTCGCCCATGATGGCCTGCGACTTGGCATAGGCATCGGCCAGGATTTCCTCGCGGCGCCGGTCGGCTTCCGCGCGGATCTTCTCGCCTTCGGCGGCGCCGATGGAGCGCAGCTCGTTGGCCACGCGCTTGCGTTCGGCCTCCATGCGGCGATAGACCGATTCGGAGATTTCCGGCGCGAATTCGATGCGGCGCAGGCGCACGTCCACGATCTGCACGCCCAGCGGAGCGGCGCGCTTGGCCACGTTGGAGAGGATTTCCGCCATGACCTTTTCGCGCTCGGCGGATACCACGTCCTTGACCGTACGGATGTTGACGGCCGCGTTCAGGGCGTCGCGGATCTGGGCCTGCAGGCGTTCCTGCGCGGCCCGTTCGTTGCCGCCGAACGTGATGTAGTACAGGCGCGGATCGGCGATGCGCCACTTGACGTACGAGTCGATCAGCAGGTTTTTCTTTTCCGCCGTCTGGATGCGCTCGGCATCCGTCGATTCGATGGTCAGGATGCGCTTGTCCAGCGTCACGACATTCTGGAACGGCGGCGGCGCCTTGAAGTAAAGACCGGGCTCGCTGATGACCTTGCGTACCTCTCCCAGCGAGAACACCAGGGCATAGTCACGTTCGCGGACGATGAAAACGCAGGAGGAAAGCGCGGCCAGGATGATGAGCAGGCCGACCAGTATGGGCAGTAGACGTTGCATGTTCGGGGCTCCTCCGGTTAGCGCGACAAGCGGTCGCGGGTCAGCGTGTTGCCGCTGCCGGGGTTGCCGGATGTTTGCCCAGGGACGGGACGTGGCGATGGCGGAATGGTCGGCTGGCTGGCGCCGGGCAGGCTCAGCGGGCCCGGTTGCGGCGATGACTTGCCGGCCTCTTGCGCGGCCTGCTGGATGATCTTGTCGATCGGCAGGTAGACGACATTGTTGCCGCCCCGCGTATCGATCATTACCTTGCTGGCGCGCGAGAAGATTTCCTCCATGGTTTCGAGGTACATGCGCTCGCGCATGACCGCGGGCGACTTGCGGTATTCGTTGACGATGCTGTTGAAACGCGAGGTATTGCCGGTCGCGTCGCCGATCACCTTGGCCTTGTAGCCTTCGGCCTCCTGGATCATGCGCGATGCCTGGCCGGCGGCCAGTGGCACGACCTGGTTGGCATAGGCTTCGCCTTCGTTGATCTGGCGCTCGCGGTCCTGGCCCGCCTTGACCGCGTCATCGAAGGCGGCCTGCACCTGTTCGGGTGGCTGCACGTTCTGGATGGCGACAGTGCTGACCTGGATGCCGGTGTCGTAGCGGTCCAGGATCTGCTGCATGAGCGCCTGGACCTGCGTGGCGACGTTGGTGCGGCCTTCGTAGAGGACGTAGTCCATGGGCTGCTTGCCGACGACTTCGCGCATGGCGGTCTCGGCGGCCTGGCGGACCGATTCGTCGGGATCGCGCGTGCGGAACAGGTAGTCCGGCGCGCCATCCGCACGCAGGCGATACTGCACCACGAATTGCATGTCGACGATGTTTTCGTCGGTCGTCAGCATGAGGGCCTCGGGCAGCACCTTGTTGCGCGAGCTGCCGCGGAAGCCTACTTCGAACGTCCGCAACTGCGAGATGTTGACGATTTCCTGGTTCTGGATCGGATAAGGCAGGCGCCACTGGAAGCCCGCCTGTGCGGTCTTAAAATACTTGCCGAACTGCGTGACCACCGCCACCTGGCCTTCCTGGACGATATAGAAACCGCTGGCCAGCCAAAGCGCCACCAATACCAGGATGATGAGGCCGGCACCGATGCGTGCATTGCGGGGACCGGTACCACCGGTACCGCCCGGGCCGCCGTTGCGGCCGCCCTGGTTGCCCTTGCGGCCGAACAGCGCGGCGATACGGTTGTTGAAATCGCGCCAGACCTCGTCCAGGTCCGGCGGCCCATCGCCGCTACCTTGCGGACGCCGGGGTGGTTCGGAGCCGTTCTGGCTGCCTCGCCCCCAGCCGGGGTCATTCAGATTGAACAGTTTGGATATTGGACGCATTATTTCCCGCAATCTGACCAGCCTGCGCAATTGCCGCGCGCAACGCATCCAGGCCGGCGCGCTCGGCGGCGCTGACAAACACCCGCGCAATCGTACCATGGGCATTCTGCTCGACTCGGGGGGGCAGCCCCAGCAGATCGATCTTGTTATGGACCATGATGACGGGGATATCGCCCGCGCCGATTTCGTTCAACACTTTCTCCACTTCCTGGACCTGTTCATCGCGCTGCGGACTCGCGGCATCGACGACGTGCAATAGCAGATCGGCGTGCACCGTCTCTTCGAGGGTGGCGCGAAAGGCGGCAATGAGCGTGGGCGGCAGATCGCGAATGAATCCCACCGTATCGGACAGCACGATGGAGCCCGCGCCGTCGATCCAGATGCGGCGGGTGGTCGTATCCAGGGTGGCGAAAAGCTGGTCTGCGGCATACGCCCCGGCACGGGTCATGGCGTTGAACAGGCTGGATTTTCCGGCGTTCGTATAGCCGACCAGGGATACCGACAGTGCGCCGCCGCGTGCGCGCGAGCGCCGCTGCGTGACGCGCTGCCGTTCGACCCTGTCCAGCCGCTCGCGCAACACCTTGACGCGGGCGCCGATCATGCGCCGATCCATTTCGAGCTGGGACTCGCCGGGCCCGCGCATGCCGATGCCGCCGCGCTGGCGCTCAAGGTGGGTCCACAGGCGCGTCAGCCGCGTGGTCAGATGCTGCAGCTGTGCCAGTTCGACTTGCAGCTTGCCTTCGTGGCTTTTGGCCCGCAGGGCAAAGATGTCCAGGATCAAGGCGACGCGGTCGACCACGCGAAGGTTGAATTCTCGTTCAAGGTTGCGCTGCTGCGCGGGCGACAAGGGCTGGTCGAACAGGATCACGTCGGCATCGTGCGCGCGAGCCAGCAGGACCGCTTCCTGGACCTTGCCGGAACCGATGAAGTATTTGGCGTCGGGCCGGTCGCGGCGCGCCAGCACGGTATCGACGATGTCCGCGCCGGCGCCATGCGCCAGCATGGCGAACTCCTGGGCGTGGGCGTCGAAATCCGGATTGCCGAGATCGACACTGATGATCAACGCACGCATGCAGCCTCCTGGCCGGCGCGAGCGATACGAACGGCACGAAAAACGGGAATGGGGGGACGCGCCCGCGCGATCGCCGGCACGATGGGGGAAACGGCCAGCCGAACCAAGCGCGCACAGTGAAAATGCCCGCCGACACGAACGGTGCGGCGGGCACGAGAAGCAAGGCGGCCATTGAGCGGCGCGGGGCCGCGTGGGGGACCGTCCGCGCGGCCGCTAGCGGGGCCTGCGCGACGATCGGTAGAGCGATTATTCAGAAGGGATTTCCACCTGGAAATTGACCGCGCGGGCCGGAACCACGGTTGAAATGGCATGCTTGTAGACCATCTGGGTCACGGTATTACGCAGCAGCACGACGTACTGATCGAACGATTCGATCTGCCCCTGAAGCTTGATGCCGTTGACGAGATAAATGGACACGGGTACGTGATCCTTACGCAGCGTGTTCAAGAACGGATCTTGCAAAGTTTGCCCTTTATTGCTCATTGGCCAGGCTCCATTGTGTTGTTTTGGGGTGTTGTTTTGATAGTGGCAGACGCCGAAATAGCTACTCTACAGGGTTTTCCCGGGCGGTGCCACTGAATGATGTGACGCAACATGACACCAAAAGTTCACCCCAAAATCGTGCGCAACGCGTGCACCAATGCCTCGCATTCCTGGGCCGTTCCGATCGAAATCCGCAAGTGCTGGACGATGCGCGGATGGCTGAAATGACGCACGATGATGCCCTTCTCCCGCAGCGCAGCAGCCAGCCCGGCCGCGTCCCGTTCAGGATGGCGGGCCAGCACGAAGTTGGCCGCGGATGGGATCACATCGAAGCCCAGCGACTGCAGCGAGCCGGTCAGCGCCTCGCGCGTATGGATGACGGCCGAACGGGTGGACTCGAAGTAGTCCGTATCCTCGATCGCGGCCGTGGCGCCGGCTTGTGCCAGGCGATCGATGGGGTAGGAGTTGAAGCTGTTCTTGACCCGCTCCAGGCCTTCGATCAACGCCGCGCTGCCGATGGCGAAGCCCAGCCGCAGCCCGGCCAGGGACCGGGACTTGGACAGCGTCTGGATCACCAGCACGTTGTCGTAGCGGCTGACCAGCGGCACCGCGGATTCGGCGCCGAAATCCACATAGGCTTCATCGATGACGACGACCGCATCCGGATTGGCCGCGACGATGCGCTCGATGTCGGCCAGCGGCAGCGCGCGGCCCGTGGGCGCATTGGGATTGGGAAACAGGATGGGTCCCTGCGGCTGGCCGCCGGTGGGCAGGTAGTCCTGGACGTCGATGCGGAAATCCTCGGTGAGCGGGATGACCTGATGGCGCACACCGTACAGGCCGCAATAGACCGGGTAGAAGCTGTAGGTGATGTCCGGGAAGCGCAAGGGCGCCTGGTGGTTCAACAAAGCCTGGAAGGCAATGGCCAGGACTTCGTCGGAACCGTTGCCAACGAAAACCTGCGGCAGCGCCACGCCGCAATGGGCGGCGATGGCCTTGCGCAGCCGGTCGGAAGCGGGATCGGGATAGAGCCGCAGCGTGTCGTCGCAGGCCGCGCGCAACGCTTCCAGGACCTTGGGCGACGGCCCGAAGGGATTCTCGTTGGTGTTGAGCTTGATCAGGTTCGCCAGCTTGGGCTGCTCGCCGGGTACATAGGGGCTGAGCCCGGCGACGACGGGGCTCCAAAAACGGCTCATGGCGGATCCTTGGCTGCGATTTACGATTTATCTTGCACGTAGGGATTGTGCGAGGATTTGAACTCGATGCGCAGCGGCGTGCCGGCCAGGTCGAAGGCGTTGCGGAAACGGGTTTCCAGGTAGCGGCGGTAGGCGTCCGGGATGGCATCCAGC
The DNA here is from genome assembly GCF_001704295.1 of Bordetella sp. H567. Lineage (NCBI taxonomy): Bacteria > Pseudomonadati > Pseudomonadota > Betaproteobacteria > Burkholderiales > Alcaligenaceae > Bordetella > Bordetella sp. H567. The sequence goes on along the minus strand of NZ_CP012334.1, from coordinate 1,902,064 downwards.
GCGTTGCCGTGGATGATGACCAAAGGCGGGTTCTGCCCCCCCTGGTGCGCGTACCGCATCTTGGGCCGGAAGATGCCCTTGCGCGGCGGCGGCTGCTGCTCGACCGCTGCTTGCAGTTCGCGCGTCAGCTTGGGCGTGGACAGCTTGGCGAATGCCGCCGCATGCGCGGCGATGACGGACTTCAGCAAGGTCTTCACGCCCGCGCCCTTCAGCGCGGATATGGTATGCATCCGCGCGAAGGAAAGGAAGCGCAGCTTGCGATCGAATTCGCGCTGGATGCGCTCGCGCTGATCGGCATCCAGGCCATCCCATTTATTGATGGCCACCACCACGGCGCGCCCCGTTTCCAGCACGAAGCCGGCGATATGCGCGTCCTGTTCAGAGATCTCGGTCTGCGCATCCAGCATGAGCAGCACCACGTTGCTGGCTTCGATGGCCTGCAGGGTCTTGATCACCGAGAATTTCTCGACCGCCTCGAATACCTTGCCGCGCTTGCGCAGCCCGGCCGTATCGATCAGCGTGTAGCGCTTGCCGTCGCGGTCGAAGTCGATTTCGATGGCGTCGCGCGTGGTGCCGGGCATGTCGAAGGCGATGACCCGCTCTTCGCCCAGCAGGGTATTGATCAGCGTGGACTTGCCCACATTGGGGCGTCCGACGATGGCCAGCTTGATGCGGTGATCGGGCGGCGGTGCGCTGAATTTTCCTTCGGGCAGCGCGGCGTCGTCGCCTTCGGCGATGTCCGCTTCGTCGTCTTCGGTCGGTTGCGCCTCAGGTTCGGGCTCGACCAGCCCTTGCAGGGCGTGCTCGATCAGATCGACGATCCCGTCGCCGTGCGCCGCGGAAATGGGCCAGGGCTGGCCCAGCCCGAGCTCATGGAAATCCGTGGTGGCCGCCATGCCCATGCCTTCGGCCTTGTTGACCGCCAGCAGGACGCGGCGCTGGCCCGAACGGCGCAGCAGGTCGGCGATTTCGTGGTCGTGCCCGTTAACGCCGGCACGGCCGTCCACCAGGAAAACCACGACGTCGGCCTCGGCAATGGCCTGGCGAGTCTGGCGCGCCATTTCCCGCAGGATGCCGTCCTTGGCAACCGGCTCGAAACCGCCGGTGTCGATGACGATGAAGGGATAGTCGCCCACCCTGCCCTCGCCGTAATGGCGATCGCGTGTCAGCCCGGCGTAGTCGGCGACCAGGGCGGCGCGCGAACGCGTCAGGCGATTGAACAGCGTGGACTTCCCGACATTGGGACGACCGACCAGAGCGACGACAGGCTTGAAGGACACGGATGGGAAGCGGTTGGGGTTCAGTTGGTGCCGATCAGGACCAGATTACCGTTCCCGGTCTGGACCAGCACGCCTTGGGGGGTAGTCTGCAGGGGCGACAGCACTGCGTTGCCCCCGACGGACAGCCGTGCGAGCAGACGGCCGTCCGTGCGCGAAAGGAAGTGCACATAGCCATCATAATCGCCAACGGCGATGGCCGGCCCGATGGGCACCGGCGCGGTCAGGTGGCGGTTGCGCAGGGCGTCCTGCTTCCACATTTCGGTACCGTCGCGCAGGCTGTAGGCATGGACGACGCTGTGCGAGTCGGGCGCATAGACGGCGTTTTCATCCGCGCCCAGGCCGACGGCGCCGGAAAACTCCTTGGCCCAGACCGGGCGTCCGCCCTGCGAGACGTCGAAGCAGACGATGCGGCCCTGGTAGGCGACCGCGCACATCAGCGGGCCGACCAGCCGCGGCGCGCCCACCACGTCGTTCAGACGTTCGAGATCGCTGCCGCCCTTGGGCGTGGCCACGGTGCCTTCCCATTGCACGTTGCCGCTGTCGGCGCTGATGGCCATCATCTTGCCGCCGGCCAGGCCGGCGATGACCAGGCCCTGCGCCATGATCATCTGGGTGCTGGTCCGCAGCGCCAGCGCGGGGCCGGGCCGCTGCACGCTCCACACGCGGTCGCCATTGCGGGCGTCATACGCGGTGATGCGGTAGTCGCCGCTGCGGACCACCACGAGTCCGTTGTTGACCAGCGGCGGCTCGTCCACTTCGCTGGTGGCGCGCACTTTCCATTTCTGCTTGCCCGTATCGTCGAAAGCGATGACGTCGCCCCCGCTGGTCGCCACGACGGTGGTCGTGCCGTCGCTGCCGGCGCCGGCGGTCAGGTCCGCCTTGGCGTCCGCGCGCCAAAGGGTACGGCCGCTGAGCAGGTCGTACTTGCCCACGGTGCCATTGGGCGCCGCGGCGTAAACGGACTCGCCGACCACGGAGGGATAGAAGCCGAAGCCTCCGCCGCTGCCGATGGAAACGGACCAGACCTGGCGCACGGACAGGCCAGGCTTGTAGTCAGTCAGGGGCGCCGGGTCGTAGCGGGCGTCCTCCTTGGAGAACATCGAGCATGCGCCCAGGCTGAGCACGGCCACGAGGCACGCGGCCAGGACAACGGGACGACGGAAGGCAAACGTAAACATCGCAATCAGGCTCCGCTCAGGGCATCGAGTTTCAATCGCACGACGGGGGTCAGCGGATTCGCCGCACCCAGGCCGTCGATGGCGCTTTGCCAGGCGGCGCGCGCCTCCTGGACCTTGCCTTGGGCCGCAAGGATGTCGCCGCGGCGATCGGCGTACAGGGCGGCGAATGCCGGCGGAGGATCCTGCAGCTGGGCCAGCGCGGCATCGTATTGCTTCTGGTCCAGCAACAGGCCGGCCAGGCGCAGCTTGGCCACCGGCTGCAGGGCCGGCTGCTTGCGCTGGGAGGCCAGCCATTCGAGCTGTTCGCGCGCCCCCTGCACGTCGTTCTGCGCTTGCAGGGCCTGTGCGGCGACAAGCACGCCGCGAGCCGCATAGCCCGTGTTGGGATAGTCGTCGCGCAAGGTGCCGGCCGCGGCCTTGATGCGGGCGGTGGCGTCGGCGCCGCCCAGGCGGGCGGCGTCTTCCAGCGCCTCGAAATACCCCATGGCCTGCCGGCTGGCATGCGCCTGATAGGCCTGCCAGCCCATCCAGCCGCCATAGGAGATGGCGCACACCGCGACGACGATGGAAACCAGCAGGCCGTAGCGCGCCCACCAGGCTTTCAACGCGTCGAGTTTTTCCTGTTCTTCGAGATCGTATGCCATGCTCACATGTCCTGCCGAATCACCATTTTCAAAAAACCGGGCCGGCGGCCGGGCCGCTATCCGCGCAGCGCCTGCGCCAGTTCCGCAAGCGGCACCTGCCGCTGCGCGTCTTCGCCGCGCAAGGGCTTGATGCCCGCCGTACCGGCCGCCACTTCGTCGGCGCCAAGGATAACCGCAAGCCGGGCACCACTGGCGTCGGCACGCTTGAACTGCGACTTGAAGCTGGCCGCGCCGGCGTGGACGATAACGGAAAGTCCGGCATCGCGCAGTTGCTCCCCGACCTTGGCCGCCAGGCGCTGTGCCTCTTCGCCCTGGTGCACCACGTAGACGTCGCATTCGGGCGTCGGTTCCGCCGGGACGGTCTGGTCCCAGAGGTCCAGCAGGCGCTCCATGCCGATGGCAAAGCCGACGGCCGGCGCCGGCTTGCCGCCCAGCAGTTCGATCAGCCCGTCGTAGCGGCCGCCGCCGCACACCGTGCCCTGTGCGCCGAGGCGGTCCGTGACCCACTCGAAGACGGTGAGGTTGTAGTAATCCAGCCCGCGCACCAGCCGGGGATTCAGGCGATAGGCGATGCCGGCGTCGTCCAGCCGCTGACGCACGCCGTCGAAGTGCGCGCGCGATTCGTCGCCCAGGAAATCGAATAGCCGCGGCGCGCTGTCGGCCATGGCCTGCATGGCGGGATTCTTGGTATCGAGCACGCGCAGCGGGTTGGTGTACATGCGGCGCTGGCCGTCTTCGTCCAGGACGTCGCGGTGCTTTTCCAGGTGTTCGATCAGCGCGGCCCGATGCGCGGCACGTTCGGCCGGCTGGCCCAGGGAATTGAGTTCCAGCCGCACGTCGGTCAGGCCCAGCAGTTTCCACAGGCGCGCCAGCATGACGATGAGCTCGGCATCGACATCCGGGCCGGCGAAGCCCAGCGCTTCGACGTCGATCTGGTGGAACTGGCGGTAACGGCCGCGCTGCGGGCGTTCATGGCGGAAGACCGGACCCAGTGAATACACGCGGTGCGGGCGGTCGTACAGCAGATTGTGCTCGATGGACGCGCGCACGATGCCGGCGGTCATCTCCGGGCGCATCGTCAGCGATTCGCCGTTCAGCGCGTCGGTGAAGGTGTACATCTCTTTTTCGACGATGTCGGTGACTTCGCCGATGCCGCGCGCGAACAGGCGCGTGTGTTCCAGGACGGGCGTGCGCACATTGCGATAACCATAGGCGTGCAGCCAGTTCCGGACGATTTCCTCGAACTGCTCCCACCGGGCGCCCACGCCGGGCAGGACATCGTTCATGCCGCGGATGGCGGTGACTTTCTGGAAAGCTTGCGTCATGTCGTGATGCGCGCCCGTGGCGTCAGCCGCGCCGGGGCGCCGTACCTTTCTTTTATTGTGAGACCTGCGAGCCGTAGCGGCGCGCCACGTAGTTTTCGACGATCGCCTGGAATTCCTCGGCGATATGGTCGCCCTTGAGCGTCACGGTGCGCTCGCCATCGATGAACACCGGGGCGGCGGGAACCTCGCCCGTGCCGGGCAGGCTGATTCCGATATCGGCATGGCGGCTTTCGCCCGGACCGTTGACCACACAGCCCATGACGGCGACGTTCATGCTTTCCACGCCGGGATAGCGGGTGCGCCACACCGGCATCTGGCGACGCAGGTACGACTGGATGCTGTCGGCCAGTTCCTGGAACACCGTGCTGCTGGTGCGGCCGCATCCCGGGCAGGCCACCACCATGGGGGTGAATGCGCGCAATCCCATGCTTTGCAGGATTTCCTGCGCCACGACGACTTCACGGGTGCGATCGCCGCCGGGTTCTGGGGTAAGCGAGATGCGGATGGTGTCGCCTATGCCTTCCTGCAGCAGCACCGCCAGCGCGGCGGTCGAGGCGACGATGCCCTTGCTGCCCATGCCGGCTTCGGTCAGCCCCAGGTGCAGCGGATAGTCGCACCGCGCGGCCAGGTCGCGGTACACCGCGATGAGGTCCTGCACATGGCTGACCTTGCAGGACAGGATGATCTTGTCGCCCGCCAGGCCCAGTTCTTCCGCGCGGCGCGCATTGCTGATGGCGGAAACGACCAGGGCATCGCGCATCACCGCTTGCGCCTCCCAGGGCGTGGCGCGCAGATTGTTCTCGTCCATCTTGCGCGCCATGAGTTCGTGGTCCAGGCTGCCCCAGTTCACGCCGATGCGCACGGGTTTGCCGTGGCGGCAAGCGACCTCGATCATCTGCGCGAAGTTGTCGTCACGCTTTTTGCCCCCGCCCATATTGCCCGGGTTGATGCGGTATTTGGACAAGGCCTGTGCGCATTCCGGAAACTGGGTCAGCAGCTTGTGGCCGTTGTAGTGGAAGTCGCCGACCAGCGGCACGTCCACCCCCATGCGGTCCAGCTGCTCGCGGATGGCGGGCACTTCGCGCGCCGCTTCCGGGGTGTTGACCGTGATGCGCACCAGTTCAGAGCCCGCCTGCGCCAGGTCGCGCACCTGGATGGCCGTGGCGATGGCGTCGGCGGTGTCGGTGTTGGTCATGGACTGCACGACCACCGGCGCATCGCCGCCGACGGTCACGGCGCGGCCGCGCCATCGGATCCGCACGGCGCGCGTGGCGTGGCGGGACGCGGGCCCCACGGGCGGGGGCGCTTGATCCTGGCAGGGCGATGGCGAATCTTGCATGGCGAAATGGCGAAACGCGGTAATGGAGCCTGAGGGAAAGCGGAGGGGCGTCGATGGACGGTGATGCGCCGGCGGCCCGCGGTCAATGCCCCGCGCGGGACAGCCAGCTGGGTAACCAGTGGGCGGGCAACCAACCCTGCCAGAGGCCATAGGCCAACGCCGCGGCGATAACGAGCAGAATGACGATCAGCCAGCCCCAGGACGAAGAACTGCGTTCCTCTTCGGCGGGCAAGGTGCCGCGCGGCGACTGCAGCGCGCCCTGGGTGGCGAGGCGTGCCGGCGCGGCGCCGCGCATCTGCGGCTCCAGCGAGGCGATGATGGCTTCGGGATCGGCGCCCAGCAGGCGCGCATAGCTGCGGATCAGGCCGCGCAGCGAAATGCCCTTGGGAAGATCGGCCCAGCGCTCTTCCTCCAGGGCGGCGATCTGGCGCGGCGCGAACTTGATGCGGCTGGCGACTTCGTCGAGCGACCAGCCCTTGTTCACGCGCAACGCCCGCAGCGCGCCGCCCACCGCATGTTCACCGGCGGCATCCTTGCCGGGCGAGGTGGAAACGGACGTCGTGGCATTGTCGGTCAATGTACTACCCTCCTGTCGGTGCGCGAGTCCTCCTCGGGGGAGGCAGGCCGCCCTTCGGACGGCCGCGCACCGGCATATACCTGCTTGATGGGAATGGCCTGCCGTTCGGCGGCGATCCGCTCGGTGATGCGGGTCCGGTCGCGCACTTCGCCGGCCAGCTGCCCGCAGGCCGCGTCGATGTCGTCGCCGCGCGTCTTGCGCACGGTCGTCACGACACCCGCGTCCATCAGGCGTTGCGCAAAAAGCCGGACGCGCGCGGAAGGCGAGCGCTTCAGGCCGGATTGCGGAAACGGATTGAACGGAATGAGGTTGATCTTGCAGCGCACTTGCGCGGCAATGCGGATCAATTCCCGGGCATGCTCGTCGGCATCGTTGACGCCGTCGAGCATGACATATTCGAAAGTGATGAAGTCGCGCGGCGCGTGTTCGAGGTAGCGATTGCAGGCCGCCAGGAGTTCCGCCAGCGGATACTTGCGGTTCAGCGGCACGAGTTCATCGCGCAGCGCGTCGTTGGGCGCATGCAGGGAAACCGCGAGCGCGACCGGGCAGTCGCGCGCCAGGCGGTCCATCATGGGGACCACGCCGGAGGTCGACACGGTGACACGGCGCCGCGACAGCCCGTAGGCATTGTCGTCCAGCATCAGGCGCAGCGAGGTCAGCACCTGGTCGTAGTTGAGCAGGGGTTCGCCCATGCCCATCATCACGACGTTGCTGACCACGCGGGCGTCGGCCGGTGCGGCGGCATCCGGCTTGGCGGACGGCAGGCGGGCACTGGCCAGGTCGGCTTCCAGGGTTTTACGCGCCCACCATAGCTGGCCGATGATTTCGCTGGCGTGGAGGTTGCGGTTGAAGCCCTGGTGGCCGGTGGAACAGAAACGGCAGGCCACGGTGCAGCCTGCCTGGCTGGAGATGCAGAGCGTGCCGCGGTCGTCCTCGGGAATGAAGACGGTTTCGATGGCATTGCCCTGCCCCACGTCGAACAGCCACTTGCGGGTGCCGTCGGTGGATTTCTGCTCCGTGACGACGGGCAGGGCCTGGACGGTGCATTCCCGCGCCAGCTGGGCGCGGAAATCGCGCGCCAGGTCGGTCATGGCGTCGAACGTGTCGGCGCCGCGCTGGTGCACCCAGCGCTGCAGCTGCCGGGCGCGAAAAGGCTTGCCGCCCCAGCGCTGCACCAGGGCAGTCAGCTCGGCGCCATCCAGGCCCAGCAGGTTGACACGTTCGCTATCGTTCATGACGTCGGCAAAAACCGCGATCAGCGGCTGTGGATGTTGATTTCGGGGAAGAAGAAGGCGATTTCGACGGCGGCCGTTTCGGGCGCATCCGAACCGTGCACGGCGTTGGCATCGATGCTGTCGGCGAAGTCGGCGCGGATGGTGCCGCGTTCGGCCTTCTTGGGGTCGGTCGCGCCCATCAGGTCGCGGTTCTTGGCGATGGCGCCTTCACCTTCCAGCACCTGCACGAAGACCGGGCCGGAAACCATGAAATCGACCAGGTCCTTGAAGAAGGGACGTGCCTTGTGGACGGCGTAGAAGCGTTCGGCATCGGCGCGCGACAATTGCTGCATGCGCGCGGCGATGACCTTCAGGCCGGCCTGCTCGAAACGGGCCACGATCTGGCCGATAACATTCTTGGCCACGGCGTCGGGCTTGATGATCGAGAGGGTACGTTCGGTGGACATGAAAACTCCAATAAAAACAGGGACTTCTACGTGGTTTACAGTAACCGGACATTCTAGCACGCCGCGATTGGCGTCTACATCTTAAAATTGCAGGTTTGCCCCGTGTGAAACAGCCCCCGGGGCCGTCAGTCAGCCGGAATCGCGCAATGAACAAAGCCGCACCCCAGAACGAGTCGCAGGAACTATCCAAAAGCTTCGAACCCGCCGAAATCGAGGCGCGCTGGTACGCCGAATGGGAGCGGCGCGGGTACTTCGAAGGCGGGCGGCACGTCCCCGGGAATGATGCCGCGGGCAACTATGCCATCCAGTTTCCCCCGCCCAACGTGACGGGAACGTTGCACATGGGGCATGCCTTCAACCAGACCATCATGGATGGGCTGGCGCGCTACCACCGCATGCGGGGCGCCGATACGGTGCTGATACCGGGGACGGACCACGCCGGCATCGCCACCCAAATCGTCGTCCAGCGCCAGCTGGACGCTCAGCACATTTCGCGCCATGACCTGGGCCGTGAAAAGTTCGTGGAAAAAATCTGGGAATGGAAGCAGCAATCCGGCAGCACGATCACCAGCCAGATCCGCCGGCTGGGGGCCTCGGCGGATTGGGGCCGCGAATATTTCACCATGGACGAGCGCATGTCCCGCGGCGTGGTGGAAACCTTCGTCCGCCTGTACCGGGAAGGACTGATCTACCGCGGCAAGCGCCTGGTGAACTGGGATCCCAAGCTCCTGACGGCGGTGTCCGACCTGGAAGTGCAGGCCGAGGAAACCGAAGGCCACATGTGGCGCATCGAATACCCCTTCGTCGACGGCCCCCAGACCATCGTGGACAAGGAAGGCAATACGGTGACGCTGCGTGGCCTGACCATTGCCACGACACGGCCCGAAACCATGCTGGCCGACGGCGCGCTGTGCGTGCATCCGGGCGATGAGCGCTATCGCCATCTGGTCGGCAAGCTGGTCGAACTGCCGCTGTGCGACCGCAACATCCCCATCATCGCGGACGATTTCGTCGATCCGGAATTCGGCACGGGTGTGGTCAAGATCACGGGCGCCCATGATTTCAACGACTATGCATGCGCGCTGCGGCACAACCTGCCGATGATCGTGATCTTCACGCCCGATGCACACATCAATGAAAACGGTCCGGTGCAGTTCCGCGGCCTGGAGCGCTACGCGGCGCGCAAGGCGGTGGTGGCCGAGCTGGACGCCAAGGGCTACCTGAAAGGCGTCGAGGCGCACAAGATGATGCAGCCCAAGGGCGACCGCACGGGCGTGGTCCTGGAACCCATGCTGACGGACCAGTGGTTCATGGCCATGAGCAAGCCGGCGCCGGAAGGCACGCGGCATCCCGGCAAGAGCATCACGCAGGTGGCGCTGGACGTGGTTGCCGAAGGCCGCGTGACCTTCTATCCGGACAACTGGACCACCATCTACAACCAGTGGCTGGACAATATCCAGGATTGGTGCATTTCGCGCCAACTGTGGTGGGGCCACCAGATTCCGGCCTGGTACGCCAAGGATGGCAGCGTCTTCGTCGCCCACAACGAGGCGGACGCCGTGGAACAGGCCCGCGCGGCAGGCGTGGAAGGCCCGCTGGAGCGCGACCCGGACGTGCTGGACACCTGGTTTTCGTCGGCGCTGGTGCCCTTCACCGACCTGGGCTGGCCCGACAAGACGCCGGACCTTGCGCGCTATCTGCCGTCCAGCGTGCTGGTAACGGGCTTCGACATCATTTTCTTCTGGGTTGCCCGCATGATCATGATGTCCACGCACCTGGTGGGCGAAATCCCCTTCAAGCACGTGTACATGCATGGCCTGATCCGCGACGCGGAAGGCCAGAAAATGAGCAAGTCCAAGGGCAATACCCTGGACCCGGTGGACCTCATCGACGGCGTCGATCTTGAAACGCTGGTGGCCAAGCGCACCTACGGGCTGATGAATCCCAAGCTGGCCGGCAACATCGAAAAGGCCACCCGCAAGCAATTCCCGGATGGCATCCCGGCATACGGCGCGGATGCGCTGCGTTTCACGATGGCGGCCTACGCCACGCTGGGACGCAACATCAACTTCGACCTGAAGCGCTGCGAAGGCTACCGGAATTTCTGCAACAAGCTCTGGAACGCCACGCGTTTCGTGCTGATGAATACCGAAGGCCACGATGCGGCCGCGACGGCCGGCGAGCCCAGCTTCGTCGACCGCTGGATCGTCAGCCAGCTGCAGGAGCTGGAGGCCGAAGTGGCGCGCGGGTTCGCCGATTATCGTTTCGACAACATCGCCAATGCGCTGTACCGCTTCATCTGGGACGAGTACTGCGACTGGTACGTCGAGCTGGCCAAGGTACAGCTGCAGACCGGCACGCCGGCACAGCAGGCCGCCACGCGCGCCACGTTGATACGCGTGCTGGAGGTCGTGTTGCGCCTGGCGCATCCCATCATTCCCTTCATCACCGAAGAACTCTGGCAGAAGGTGTCGGTGGTGGCGGGCAAGCGGCAAGCGGGCGCGGCCGGCAGCATCAGCGTCCAGCCTTATCCGCAGCCGAACCCGGCGGCGGTCGACAAGCAGGCAGAAGCCGACGTGGCGGAACTGAAGGCGCAGATCGAGGCCGTGCGCGCGCTGCGCGGCGAGATGAATCTATCGCCGGCGCAGAAGGTGCCGTTGATCGCGCAAGGGCCGGCGCAGCTGCTGGCGCGCAACGCGCCGTATCTGGCGGCGCTGGCGCGCCTGACCCAGGTCGACGTGGTGGCCGACCTGCCCGACGTGGGCGCGCCGGTGCAGGTGGTGGGCGATGCCCGACTGATGCTGCATGTGGAAATCGACGTGGTGGCCGAACGCGCGCGGCTGGACAAGGAAATCGCCCGGCTGGAAGGCGAAATCGCCAAGGCCAACGGCAAGTTGTCCAATGCCAGCTTCGTGCAACGGGCGCCCGCCGCGGTCGTCGAACAGGAAAAGGCGCGCCTGGGCCAATTCGGCGAAACCCTGGCCAAGGTCCGCGAGCAGCGCGGCAAGCTGGGGAACTGAGGCCGGCGGGAGGGGCGCCCTCGCCGAGGGCGCGTGCCAACCGCCGAGGGGATGCCGATCGCTGGGGGGATGCAAACCGCCGGCGGGATGCCGATCTCTGGCGTGATGCCGATCGCCCGGCGGATGCCGATCGCTGCGGTGGGTGCGGATCGTTGGGCGGGTGCCGATCGCCGGACTGGGTGCAAACCCGCCGGCTGCGTGCCGCGGGACGCCGGACGTCAGCGTAATCGGCTAGGGCCTGTCAACAGGCCCTAGCTGTCCGGCGTCAGCGTCTTGAGGAAGCGTTCGTCCTGCGGGGTGAGCCAGCCTTGCTCGCGCGCACGCTCGATCAAATCGGGCCGGCGCGCGGCCGTCAGGCGCAGGGATTGTTCGCGCCGCCAGCGGGCGATATTGGCGTGATGGCCCGACAGCAGCGGCGCGGGCACCGCCTCGCCTTCGTAGACCTCAGGCCGGGTGTAGTGAGGGCTGTCCAGCAGGCCGGACAAGGCCGGATTGAAGGAATCCTGCACGGCGGATTCATCGTCGTTCAGGACGCCAGGCAGTAAGCGCACGGCGGCGTCCATGATCGCCAGGGCGGCGAGTTCGCCGCCCGACAACACGAAATCGCCAAGAGAGAGCTCTTCGTCGACATGACGGTCGATGAAGCGTTGATCTATGCCTTCATAGCGGCCGCAGATGAAGATCGCGCCGGCCGAAGCGGCCAGCGACTGGGCGCGCGGCTGGTCGAACCGGCGTCCGGTGGGCGACAGCAGGATGATGGGCGCGGGAGCCACCGCATCGGCGGCCCTGCGCGCGCGGGCTGCCTGAACGGCGGACGCGAGCGGTGCGGCCATCATGACCATGCCCGGGCCGCCCCCATACGGGCGATCGTCCACGGTGCGATGGACGTCGTGGGTAAAGTCGCGCGGATTCCACGTTTGCAGATTCCACAGGCCCTGCCCGTGGGCGCGGCCGGTCACCCCCAGATCCCGCACGACCGCGAACATGTCGGGGAACAGGGTCACGACGTCGAAGCGCATCAGAAATCCAGCGGCCAGTCGGTGTCGATACGGCGGCTGGCCAGGTCCACGGCGCGTATGTGGGCGTGGACGAAGGGAACCAGGACTTCGAGAGCCCGGCCTTTCGCGTCGAGCAGGGGCTGGGGCTGCTGGCCCGGCGCCGGCACATGCTGGCGCCGCACCTTGAGGAGGGCATGCGCGCCATTGTCCACGACCTCGTCAACGATGCCGAGCAAGGCAGCAGCGCCGTTGTCGTCGCCATGGACGGAGCAGCCGATCAGGTCGACCCAGTAATACTCGTCTTCGTCGGGCGCGGGAAAAGCGCTGCGCGGCGCACATACCGCCATGCCTTTCAACGCTTCGGCCTGATCGCGATCGGCGATGCCGTCCAGCTGGGCGACGATGTGCGAGCCCTGCGGGCGCGCGGCCCGGATGACGTACGGATGCGGCGACGACGTGCGGCTTGAAGCGCCGGTGGTGCCGGGGGGGGCGTGACGGATCAGCCACCAGGTCGACGGGGGCGAGGACGTGGTGGACGAGCCCGATGCGATAGCCAGAAGGACGTCCGCATCGGCCGAATGCGGCTGGATCTTGACCCAGCCTTTGACCCCATAGGCGCCGGTAATGCGCCCGAGCTCGACGAGATCGGCGGGCGCGCCAACGGTAGGTGCGGCGTTGCTCATTGCGCGGCGCGGGTCATGGAACGAGGCGGACGGCGGTATGCCCCGCCCTGTTCACAGGCACGGACGGGTATCAGGCAGAGGCCGAAACCTTGGCCGAGTAGTCCTTGACCAGGCGCGCGACGGCAGGCGACAGCTGGGCGCCGTTGCCGGTCCAGTACTGAACGCGGTCCAGGGCGATGCGCAGCTTTTCCGTGCCTTCGCCGGCTACCGGATTGTAGAAACCCACACGCTCGACGAAACGGCCGTCGCGGCGGTTACGCGAGTCGGTCGCCACCAGGTTGTAGAACGGACGCTTTTTCGAGCCACCGCGGGCCAGACGAATCACCAGCATAGGTAATCCCTTGAATTGGTTGTGAAAAACAGTAGATTCTAGCACTCCGCGAGTATCCCGGCAAATGGGCGGGGATCTTTCGCTGGATAGTGTCGCAGCCTGGCCGCGATTTATCGCGTCCCTTTTAATACCGCGGGCGAAGGGAGGCGGGCAAAACGTGGAGACTGCGCGTGAAAACGGCGCATGAAAACAGCGAATGAAAACGCCGTCCGCCCGACGCTGTAGCCCGGCACGGATAGCCGGAAGTCAGCGCTGAACCCTGCCTAGCGCCGGCGCAGGAAATGCACGCCCTGCCCCGCGCTTTCTTCCTGTAGCAGCAGGGTATTGCCCGTCTGCCGCGCGAAAGCCTGGAAATCGCGGATGGCATTGCGGTCGGTCGTGACGACTTTCAGCACCTGGCCGCTGGCCAGTTGCGCCAGGGCTTTCTTGGCACGCAAGATGGGCAGCGGGCAGGCCAGGCCCTTGGCGTCGACTTCCAGGTCCGCGACGGGCGCGGCCGCCTGCGGCTCCGCGGACGGCACGGCCGTGCCGCCGCCAGGTTCGGTATCGCGCGTCACAGCCGTTCATCCACCCATGAGCGCACGCTCGCGATGGCCGCCGGCAGGGCCGCGGCATCGCTGCCACCGCCCATGGCCATGTCCGGACGGCCGCCGCCCTTGCCGCCCAGCTGGGTCGATACGAAGCCGACCAGCTCCCCGGCCTTGATGCGGTCGGTCAGGTCGGACGTGACACCGCCAACCACACTGATCTTGCCGTCGGCCGCGGCGGCCAGCAGCACCACGGCCGGCTTGAGCTTGTCCTTGAGCTGATCGACCATCCCGCGCAGCGCCTTGGGATCGGCGCCGTCGATGCCGGCCGCCAGTACCTTGATGCCCTTGATTTCCACCGTTTGGCGGGCAGCCAGGTCGTTGCCGGCGTTGGCGGCCAGGCGGCTGCGCGCCTGGTCCAGGTCTTTTTCCAGAGACTTGACCTGCTCCTGTACCTGGGCGATGCGCTCGGGAAGATCGGCGGCCGGCGTCCTGAGCGCGGCGGCGGCGCGGTTCAGCAAGGCCGTCTGCGCCTGTACCCAGGCCAGCGTGTTGTCCCCGGTGATCGCTTCGACGCGACGCACGCCGGCGGCCACGCCGGTTTCCGCGACGATCTTGAACATGCCGATATCGCCGGTACGCGTCACGTGCGTACCGCCGCACAATTCGCGGGAAAAGCCGATGTCCAGCACGCGAACCGTGTCGCCGTATTTTTCGCCGAACAAGGCCATGGCGCCGCCCTTGACCGCCTCTTCATACGGCAGCACGCGCGACTGGGCGGGCTGGTTGGCCAGCACTTCGGCATTGACGATGGCTTCCACGCGGGCGATCTGCTCGGCGGTCATCGGGGCATCATGGGCGAAATCGAAGCGGGTTTTTTCCGGATCGACCAGGGACCCGCGCTGCTGCACGTGGGCACCCAGGACTTCGCGCAAGGCCTTGTGCATCAGGTGCGTGGCCGAGTGGTTGCGCACGGTGCGGGCGCGCCGTACGGCATCCACGCGGGCCAGTACCGTATCGCCGACGGCCAGGCCGCCGGACTCCAGCTTGCCATGGTGGCCGAAGACGCCGGCCTGGATCTTCTGTGTATCGGCCACGGCGAAGCGCATGCCGGCGGCTTCCAGCAAACCGGTGTCGCCGACCTGGCCGCCGGATTCGGCATAGAAAGGCGTGGCATCCAGCACGACCACGGCGTCCTGGCCGGCCTGGATGCGCGCCACGGCGGTGCCGTCCGCATACAGTGCGACGACCCGCACATTGTCCAGCTCGATGTTCTCGTAGCCCTCGAAACGGGTGGCCGCGCCTTCGTAGGCCAGGCCTTCGGCCATCTTGAACTTGCCGGCCGCCCTTGCCTGTTCGCGCTGGCGCGCCATGGCCGCGTCGAAGCCGGCCTGGTCGACTTCCACCCCGCGTTCGCGGCAGATGTCGGCCGTCAGGTCGAGGGGGAAGCCATAGGTGTCGTACAGCGTGAACAGCGTCGTGCCGTCCAACTGCCCGCCCTTCGGCACGCCGGCCAAGGCGCTTTCCAGGATTTTCATGCCGTGTTCGAGGGTTTCGCCGAAGCGTTCCTCTTCCTGCCTGAGCACTTGCGCGACGCGATCCGCGGTACGGGCGAGCTCGGGATAGGCATCGCCCATTTCGGCGACAAGGTCGGGCACCAGCCGATAGAAGAAGGGCTTGGTCTGCCCCAGCTTGTACCCATGCCGCAAGGCGCGCCGTACGATGCGGCGCAGGACGTAGCCGCGCCCTTCGTTGCTGGGGATGACGCCGTCGACGATCAGGAAGGAACACGCACGGATATGGTCCGCGATGACCTTCAGCGAATTGTCGGCGAGATCTCGCACGCCGGTCTCACGCGCGGCGGCCGCGATCAGCTTCTGGAAAAGATCGATTTCATAATTGGAATGCACGCCCTGCAGCACGGCGGAGATCCGCTCCAGGCCCATGCCGGTATCCACGCAGGGCTTGGGCAGCTTGGACATATTGCCGGCCGCATCGCGCTCGAACTGCATGAACACCAGGTTCCAGATCTCGATGTAGCGGTCGCCGTCCTCTTCCGGCGAACCCGGGGGCCCGCCCCAGACGTCCGGGCCATGGTCGTAGAAGATTTCCGAACACGGGCCGCAGGGCCCGGTTTCCGCCATCTGCCAGAAGTTGTCGGAGGCGTAGCGGGCGCCCTTGTTGTCGCCGATCCGGACGATGCGTTCCGCCGGCACGCCGATTTCCTTGGCCCAGATGTCATAGGCCTCGTCGTCTTCGTGATAGACCGTGACCCACAGTTTTTCAGCCGGCAGCTTATAGACGGCGGTCAGGAGTTCCCAGGCGTAATGGATCGCGTCGCGCTTGAAATAGTCCCCGAAGCTGAAGTTGCCCAGCATTTCGAAGAACGTGTGATGCCGCGCCGTGTACCCGACGTTTTCCAGGTCGTTATGCTTGCCGCCGGCCCGCACACTGCGCTGCGACGACGTTGCACGCGTATAGGCGCGGGTTTCCTTGCCGGTGAACACGTCCTTGAACTGGACCATGCCCGAATTGGTGAACAGCAAGGTCGGGTCATTGCCGGGAACGAGCGACGACGAAGGGACGATGGTGTGCCCCTTGGACTGGAAGAACTGCAGGAACTTCTGGCGGATCTCGGAGGATTTCATCGCGGATGAATCGGTCGACATGAGGCGAATTTTTGATTATAGAGGGTTGCGTCCGTTTGAAGACTGTAACGTCCGGGGCCACGGCCATTCAACGCAGGCAGACGTAGCCTTCGGTCCAGCCGACTTCCGCGTCCCGCTCGCCGCCGGCGGCGACCATGACGGCGCGATAGCCCGGCGGGCAGGAGCACGCGCCGGTTCGGGGATTCGGCACCGACCGCCCCGGCACATCGCAGCCGGCGCCGGTATTGGTGGCATACGCGCCGCCGAATCCGCCCGGCGGCGACCAGATGCCCGCCGCGCAGTTCAGCAGGCTGCCATCCGCATCCCGTGCCAGCAAGCCGTTTTCAAGACAGGGGTCCCCTGGGACGGCGAGGCCGTCCAGTTTCAGATGCTCGCCGGCGACCAGGCGGCCACGCGTCGACAGCGTACCAGCCGCCGAGACGTCGCCGCGGAATTGCGGATCGCGCGGGTCCCGCGTCTGCAGATAGCGCCCGGCATCGGCGGCTTCGCGGCCGGCGCGGACAGCGACCGTGCCGATGGGCAAGGGTGCCATGCCGGGCACCGGAGGATTGGGAAGATCGAAAGCCGCGCCACGCAGGCGGTCGGGCGCAAGCGCCGACACGCTGGCTCCCGCCCCGTCGGTCGCCATGATGACACCCGCGATGCGGGACAGATCGGCCGTGGCCGGAGCGCGGCGTCCGCCCGCGGCACCGGCCGGCACGCCGCTGTACGCCAGGGCCTCCACGCGGCATCCGGCGCCCGGGCAGTCCTCGCCGCGCCACAGCTTGACCGCGGCCTGCATGCCCATGGGGCCCGGCTCCGGAAAGGCGGCGGCAAGATGGCCTTGTGCCTTCAACTCCGTCAGCGTAGGCGCCCAGGGATCGGCATACAGTGCCCTGCCCTGTTCATCCACCGGCGCGGCGCCGCCGGCCAGCGTGTCGCCGTGGCGGGCCAGCATGCCGTCCAGCGCGCGGCGGATGTCCAGCATCCACAGGCCTGCCGCGCGTTCCGCGATGCCGTCCGCGTCGTGCATCAAGCGATTGGCCGCCCAGATGGCCAGCAGGCAGGTGATCGCGACGGCGATGGTCAATTCGAGCAGGGCGAAACCGCGTTGGCCGCGAACGCCGCGATCCGGGCGCGCGGAATGAAGGCCGGGCATAAGCGCGCCCCGGTCAGCGTGCGGTGAAAACAAAGGTATTGGCATCGCCACGGGCGCATTGCGCCTGCGCGAGCATGGCGTCGTAACCTTGAGGTGGCGATGCACTGGTGTCCTTGACGATCACCGGCCCGCCCTCGCCTTCCACCGCGATGATTTCCGATACGCGCTGCATGACCGATGCGATTCCCGGACAAGCGGCGTTGTTGACGTTGGTCAGCGTCAGCGTGAAGGCCGACCCGGGGCCGCCGCCCGCGAACGAGGCCGGCGCCACCGCGATGGTGCCGTTGCCGCCCGCGCCATTCCCGCCCAGGCCGTGCGCCACCACGGCCGATGCATCGCTGCCGCTGACCGCGAAGACGCTGGAATCCCGCAAGGCGTTCGCCAGCATGCCGCCATGCAGCTTGTGGTACGGCGCGACCCCGCCGCCCTGGCCGTTGGCCTTGACCCGGGCGACGAAGCGCTGCAGTTCCTCGCCGACCTTGGGCACCTTGTTTTCGACGACATAGCTGCCGATCGCGGGTATCCCGACGATGGCGATCAATAGGACGATGGCGGTCACGATGGACACTTCGATCAGCGAGAACCCTTGCTGGAGGGCGTGGCGGCGCGCGGACATGGCGGCTCCTTGTAAAGGCCGGGTGTTTTGGAAAGCATTGAGGACGGCCGGCTAGCCGGCCGCGTGGACGTGCATCAGGGCGCGGCGTAATTCGTCGATCGCGGCGTAATGCCACAAGGCCAGGGCGATGACCGCGGATACCGCGCCGAGCAGCATCCCCCAGCGAAGTGCCTGAGCCTGTCGGCCGACCTGTGCCAGTGCGCGCCGTTCGATACGATCCGCGGCCTTGTCCAGCCCTGCGGCCATGCCGTGAGCGGCGACCATGTCGCTCAGGTACCACCAGATGCGCCGGTCTATCATGCCCGTGTCGAAACTGTCGGCGCCCACCATTCCGGCATCGATGCGCGCGACCATCTCGCGTATATGCCAGGACAGCCAGGGGCGCGCCTGATCGGCTTGCATGGCCAGGGCCTGGCGCAGGCGGATATCGACATTGCCACGCGGACGGACCAAGACGGCAAGCATGGCCAGGAAGCGGATGGTATTGACGTCGCGATACAGGCGCCACACAAGCCAGCCGTCCAGCCGCGCGCGCCACGACCCGACCAGATTGGGCAGCGACCAGAGCAGCAGCCAGATGCCGCCCACCCCGCATGCAAGCAGCAGGGGCAGGCCGTGGCGCACCGCGCCGGCGAAGGTAAAGAGGCCACGTGTCAGGACGCCGTAGTAGGTGGACGGCACACCGTGGAACACGGCCTGCAGTCGCGGCGCGGTGAAATACGGCACCGCCGCGGCCAGGGCCAGTGCCACGGCCACGGCCGCCACGCCCGCCATCAGCGTGTCGCGGAGGATGCGCACGCATTGTTCGACCACGCGCGCGGCGCGGGCCAGGTCGCGCAACGCGGCGGTCAGCGCGCCCGCGCCACCCTCCTGGGCAGCGTGCAGCAGGGCCAGTTCGGCGGCCGGCATGCTGCCCGCCCAGGCCAGGGCCAGATCCCCGCCGCAGCGTTCCAGCGCCTGTGACCAGTGCCGCGCCAGGCGCCCGCGAACGCTGCCCCCGCCATGGCGGCAGGCGTCGTCATCGAAGAGATCGCGCAGGGTCTTGCGTCCCTGCAGGCCGTCCAGCATGTCGGCAAGGTACTCGTAGTAGTCCGCGCGCATACCGGAGAACCGCACGGCGTCCCAGCGCAGGCGCAGGCGCTGGAAATCCAGCCGCGCGGCTATCGCGCCCGTGATCATGCCGCGCCAGTCAGGCATGGCAGCCCCCCGACGCCGCGCGCTCGCGTTCGACCGAGGCATAGGACTGGAAACGGGATTCCACGTCGCGCGGATCGATCTCTCCGGTCGATACCTTGTACATGGCGCACTCCATGGCGCTCTTGCCGTTCATGTCCGGGCTGTCGAACGGCGCGGCACGGCGTCCGCGCAGATGGCGGCGCAGCGCCAGGTTGTCCCGCTGACGCACGCAGCGCAGAAAGATATCGTCGTGCGCAGGTTCGATCATCTCCGCCACCACGGTGCGGCCGGCGGTGCCGTTCAGATGAGGCAGTTCCTCGTTCGCGCAGCGGGTGCAGCCCTCGCTGTTGCGCATGCGCAGCGTTTCGGCGCGCAGGTCGTACAGGGCCGTTAAACGGTGTGTCCAGTCGCGCCAGGCCGCGCCGTCGGCGCGATCATGCAGCGTTGCCAGCGGCAAGGCGCAATGTGGGCAAAGCCGGGGCAACAGGGCCTGGTACACCAGCAATTTGAGCACGCCCGGGGTGGCCAGGAAGTCGCGCGACACGCCGATGAAATCGGAGGACAGCCGTTCGGGGATCATCATCGCCGAGGCGGCGTGGGTTGTCGTATAGAGGTTGACGCCCGATCCCGCGAGATCCATGAACGCCCGGCCGGTCTCCGCGTCGCGAATTTCGCCGATAAGCAGATCGTCCATCGCGGAGCGCTTCACGGTCCTGAGCTTGGCATCGAAGACCGTGGCGCTGCTGTCATCGAGATTGCGGGAGACGCTATTCTGCAGCGCATTGTCGATGACATATTCCACGGGGTCTTCCAGCGTGATGACCTTGCGGCTGCCGGGCAACGTGCGGATCAGCGTGGCGATGGTCGTGGACTTGCCGGACCCGACC
This sequence comes from Bordetella sp. H567, assembly GCF_001704295.1. NCBI lineage: Bacteria > Pseudomonadati > Pseudomonadota > Betaproteobacteria > Burkholderiales > Alcaligenaceae > Bordetella > Bordetella sp. H567. Next base: position 1,881,995 of record NZ_CP012334.1, on the reverse strand, counting down.
ACGCCGGCCAGCACGACCGCGCCGCCGTCGGCCCGGCTGGCGTGCCGCAGCATCTCGATCTGGCTGTCCAGATAGCCTAGCGAGCGCAGCGAGAGTCCCTGGAACTGCATGTCCAGCCGCAGCAGGCGCAGGCATACCGCCGGCCCCCTGTCCGTCGCCAGCGAAGCCCAGCGCAGCATGACCGGGCGGTCGTCCACCTGGATGTGCAACTGTCCCTGCTGCTCGACCTGGGGATCGAACACCGCGCCATTGCCGCCGCGTATATCCATCCATGCCACGGCCAGCATCTCCATCAGGGTCGCGGTCGGCATATGGCGAAAGCGCGACGGCGCGACGTAGCGCCCCGCGATCGTGAAGCGCACTTCGGACTCCGGCTTGCGCAGATGAACGTTCAAATGAACATCGCTGGCATCGTGGCGGACGCCCCACGTGACGATGTCACAAAAGCCGGCCGCCAAGGCGGATTTATGCCGGTCCGCCAGGATGGTGCGGCGATCGCGCAAGCGTTGCAGGGTCAATTGGCCGCGCGCCACGCTAAGCAGCAGGGGCGCGGGCAGCACATAGCGCGACGGCGCGGCCAGGCGGCGTCCGCGACGCAGCACCATGCGTTCGACTTCGTCCGCCTGGTCGCCACGGGCATAGTCGGCCAGCGCGAAGATGGCCACGGCGCCATCCTGCAGTACGACGGGGCAAAGCCGCCCCGCCAGGGCCGCAAGATCGAATTCGTCGCCGACCGCCCGCACGAACGCAGGGACCATGCGCGCAATGTCGTCCTGCGTGGCGAGCACCGGCAGCACGGACGAGCCGGCTAGTGTGGCCGGCGTGGACTGTGTGGCCTGCGTGGACTGTGTGGACTGTGTGGCCTGTGTGGCCTGTGTGGCCTGCGTGGCCTGCCTCGCCTGCCCCGGCGTCCGCGTGGACCAGGCCCTTGAGAATCGTCGTACCAGCATGGCGGCCCCTAGTCGCCACGCGACAGGCAGGCGCGGCGATTGCCGCCTGGGCTGTCGAGCAGGATGCAGCTGCCATGGATGCCGCGCAGCGCGTAGGCCCCTTCGCCGTCGGGTGACTCTTCCGGCCATTTGCGGCCATGGCGGTAGCGCAGGCGCTGGCCATTCACCAGGACTTCGACGTCCAGCCGCTTGCCGATGCCGTAGATCGCGGCCAGGTCGATGCGATCCGGCTGCGCCTGGGCCGCCGCGCGGGATTCCGTTCGCGCCGGCGGATCAGGCGGCGCGCCACGACGATGCGCGTGTTCGGCCAGCGCCGCACGGGTTTCCCGGCGCAGCAGTTGGTCGACGATATCCGCGTCAGGCCATCCTGGCGCCGCGGCGGCGTCGGGCGGAACGGCACCGGCATCCCCCTGTGCCCGGGCGGCACAGCTTGCAGCGATGGCCATCATGGCCACCGCGCGGCGCAGGCGCTGCCGGCGCGGGTCATTCGCGTTCATACACGGTTCCTTCAAGCTGTGCCATCAATGGGCTGTGGGCAATGTCCGGACGGCGGTCGCCATGCAGTTCCAGGCCGATGGCCGTCCATGACGCGACCGCTCGCGGGCTGGCGAACAAGGCAAAGGAGCGCAGCGGGCCCTGGAGGACCACGTTGCGCTGGCGCATGCGGGGCAGATCCGCCGGCGCCGGCAGCGGGCTGCCGCTTTCGTCGCGCGGCGGCGAGACCGCGAGCGCGGCCGGAACGCCGAGCGCGATGCGGGCAAACGCCGGGCGGATGGCCTGCAACGTGCTGGCGAAATCGATATCCGTTTGCGCGGCATCCCGCAGTATCTCCGGTCGGAGCGTGCGGGCCCGGCCTTCGACGCGCCATAGGAGGTGCGCCTCGTCCAGCGTGGTGAAGCTGGGGCGCACGGTGGCGGGCAAATGCTGCGCCAATGCGCGGTTGGTGGCGCCAGGCGCGGTCCTGGTGTAGCGCGCGGAACAGGCCCAGGCCGCGCCGTCCGGGCGGCAACGCGCGGACTGCATGGCCCAGCCCTGCAACGCGACCGGCAAGGTACGCAGCGTGCCGAATACGCGGCCGAGTTGATCGGCGTCGTGGATGCGCACCGAGGCGACCGCCCTGGCCAGCGCATCGCGCCAGGCTTGCGCCGGATCGACGCGAGCCGGCGACGGCGAAGGGATGGCGCGCTGCCAGGCGCGCCACGCGGGCGGCGCCAGCAGGGCCAGCACGACCAGCAGGACGGTTCCCTGCACCGGCAGCGGCAGCTGTGACAGCAGCGTACCGGCCCGCCACAGGCACGCGGCGGGATCGATCGCGGCGCCGAGCTCGTCCACCGACAGGTGCCGGGCCTGCTCGGCCAGGCCCGGATACAAGGCATCCAGCTCGGCCAGCGCTGCGCGCGCCGCGGCTTCGTTGGCATGGAGGCGGTCGCCACGCGCCATGACGGAACCATTGCGCGAAGCGACCAGCCATACCCGGCCGTCATCCAGCGGCAGCAGGCCTGCGGCCGTGCCCTGCGCATGCGACGCGGCGAACACCTGCGCGGCGGCATAACAGGCCTTCGCGCGTCCGCGCAGGCGGGCGCACCCGACCGCGGCGGTACCCGCGCCGCCATGGACATAATGCGTCGCGCGGCTTTCCCTTGCCTTGCGGCGCGCCAGCATGTCCATGCGGCTGCCGATCAAGGGAAACCAGGTCAGGCCGAATACCAGCACCGCGCCGTCGCGCATGGGCAGCAGGAAGTGATCGCCAAGGGCCTGGGGCAGCGTCTGGTCCGTTATCGGCTTGGCCATGATCAAAAACCCTCCTCTACCTGTGCCGTCACGACGACGAGCGTGGTGGCGCGCTCGGTGGACGCCCGGTCGCTGCCCCCCAGCGCATAAGGGGCACCCGGCGTGAGGCGGCGCCGGTCGAATTGGTCGTCGCGGCGCTCGAAGCCGGAGATGATCATTGGCTGGCCCGCGCGCAGCTCCACTTGCTGCACCATCCCCTTGCCGTCGATGGTGATCTGCTGCACCTCGAGGGGGTTGTCCGGCCTGCCGAAGGTCAGGCTTTTGAGCGGCTGCGCCACGGTGTTGTCATACGCGATGGACAGCAGGATCTGGCCGTCTTCCTGCGCGTCGGGCACCAGGGTAAGAAAAGAGCCGACCGTTTCGCGTTTCTGGTTGATCGACACGGCGGGCAACAGGCCGGTATGGAGCGCATGGCCGGACGACACCGGCGCCGACACACCGCCCTGTATCTGATCCACATAGGAAAACGTCGTCCGCACCGCATGCGTGACCGGGCGGCGATTCAAGGTGAGTACCGGCACGCTGCTGTGGCGCACGATCGTACCGATCTCGCTCAGCGCCGCGAGCAGGGCCTCGGTACCGCCGAACACGCCGTCGCTCAACGACGCGGACGCCTTCCCGGGTATCGCGGCGCCCATGCCCGCCGACGCGGCCGATACCGCGGCGCGCGCGCCGTGATAGAGCAGGTTCCAATCGATGCCTGCCTTCGCCTGGTCCTTTGCAAGCACGGTGATTTCCTCGAAGACCAGGCGCACGCGCCGCGTCAGCGCCTTGTTTTCGCGTTCCAGGAAGCGTGCCACGTTCTCCAGCGCATCGCGGGTATCGTTGATGACGATGGAGCTGCCCGCGCCCGGCGCTGCCGTGACCGTTCCGGCACGCGTCAGAAAGGGCTCGATACGCGCGCGCACCGAGGCCATTGCGTCATGCTCGCCGCTGGACAAGGTTGTGTTGGAGGCGTTTTCGAAACCTTCGTCGCCCGATCGCGAGGCGCGTCCCAGCCGCGCATCCGCGCGCGCGTTCAGGGTCAGCGCGCGGACATCGAAGACACGGGTTTCCGTGCGATAGAACTCGATCGCGCCGTCCGCATAGCGCCAATAAACGCCCAGCCGCCATGCCAGTGCGTCCAGCACGCGCGGCAAGGGCTGCGCCCCATCCGGCAGGGCGGCGCGCGCCGGCAACGGCGTGCCGCCGCCGCTGGACACCGCCAGCCGCGGCAGGAACAGGTCCGCGGGCAGCAAGGCGTCCGGCCGCACCTTGACGCCTATCCCCGTGGCGCGGGCGATACGGTCCGCCAGCACGGAGAGGTCTGCCTGCCCGCCGGCGAACATCAAGGTGGTGTCGACGTCCTTGCGCAAGGCCGCGGGCAGTGTGACCTCGCGCGCCAGGGGCCGTGCGCGGCCGGCAAGCCACGGCTTGGCGACGTCCTGCAAGGCCAGATTGGACGCGCCGCCCGACAGGGAGCGTGAAAAACCGGCGTGCGCCGCCTCGCTGCGCGCCTGCGTAAGATCGGCGCGATCCTGTATCGCCGCGAGGCGCTCGGGTGCGACGCAGGCGGGACTGGCCATGGCCAAGGCCAGCATGGCGGCCTGGCGGACGATGCGCCCGCTGGCGAAGCGCGACCGCATCATATCGATGCCCCCGGCCGCACGGCGGTACGGTCGCAAGCCTGGGACAAGGGGATGACGCGCAAGACCTGGTTGGCATAGAAGCAGGGCTGTAGTGGGCGCTCGCCCAGCTCCGTCGCCGCGACGAGCGCACGCACCGACCGCTTGAAGTCGTCGGAGAAATCGGCGCTGCCGGACAGCGGAATATCCACGTCCACGGCCCAGTGCTCGGGCTGGAAGGTCCAGCCCGCCAGCCCTGCCCAACGCGCCAGCGCGCGCCGCATGTTTTCATCGGCCGGCCCGGCCCGGTACAAGCGTGCGTTGGCCGAGCCGGCCGCCGCCTGCGGGGCGCCGCGTCCCTGCGGCCCGGCCCCGGGGAACACCGCGGCACGCATGTTCGGTGCAGCGCCTGCCGCAGCGCCCGCCATGGACACCGGCGAGGACAAGGGAGCGGACAACGGCGCCGACGCGGATGAGGCCGTCCCCGATGAGGGCATCGGCACGGTCGCGGGAGCCGTTGGCGACGCCGTCGCGGCCACATGCCCCCCGGCGCCCAGGTAATCCGCGCGCGCCTGGAGGGAACCGCCCCGCATCACCACGGCGGACCATTTCCCTTGCAAGATGGCATAAGGTTCCTGCCGCACGTAGGCTGCGGGCCGCTCGACGCCGTTGTGCTCGATGAACAGAGCAGGCATGACTTGTCCCGGTGCGAACTGCAGCCAGGTATGGCGGCCATCATCGAAGACCTGCAGCGGCGCGACCTGGCGATCGCCGGACAGGCGCCAGTTGAAATCGTGCGCCCGCGCCGCATGCGGACCCGCATGGGGCCCGGTGTCCCAGTCCTGCGGCCCCCTGCCCATTCCACCGCCGGGCGTCCAGGGCGGTGCGCAGGCCGACAGCCACGGCAGGAGGAAGAGCGTCTTGAACAATCGGTGCATGCCGGATCCCCGCAATGCGCGCCGACAGTGGCGCGACCCAGTCATGGTGCCCATGGCTGGACCGCCCAACAAGACGCACATCTACGCAGGGACGCGGACGTCACACCGTCCATGTCCCGGCCCGCGCCGCGGATAAAAAAAAACCGGCGGGATGTACCCGCCGGCTCCGGACCTGAGGAACGCCGTGGCGATCAGCGTTGCTGGGCGATCGCGCGCGCCTGGTCGATGGCGTTGGTCAGCGCCGCAACGGGCGGCGTCTTGCCGTCGAAGGCTTCGTCCAGCTCGCGGCTGAGAACGGGTTCGATGCGATCGTAATTGTTCACACGAAAGCCGCGCGCCGTCACCGTCGGCTGCGCGCGCATGCTCGCCACGACGGCCTGGGCGCCCGGGATACGGCTGTAGAAGGACACTTCCGACGCGCGGAAAGCCGCTTCGGTCAGGGGCAGGTAGCCCGTGCTCTGGTGCCATTCGGCCGCGATCACGGGCTTGGACAGCCAGGCCAGGAAATCCACGGTGGCCTTGTCCTGTACCGTGGGATGGCCTTCCATCGCCCACAGCGCCGAGCCACTGACAAAGGGCTTGCCGGGCGTCTTGGTGGCCTGGTCATAGTACGGCAGGGGCGCGACGCCGAAGCTCAGGTTCTTGGCCGCGAGCAGTTCGCCGAGCGCGCCCGAACTGGCGGTCAGCACGCCGCACTGCCCCTTGGCGAAGGACGCGTCCGGCGTGTCGTCGTTGGTGTGCTGGGTCAGCAGCAGCGAACGCTTCCACGTGGCCATCAGCGAAACGTGGCGCATGTACAGCGTGTCGAACTGCAGCGACGCCGGCGCGGGCTTGCCCTTGGTCGCCTCGATGCCGTTGCCGTTGCTGGTGTAGAGCTGGTTGTTGATGGGCGCGAGGTTTTCCAGATGGACCTGGACCTGGTCCCCGGAGGCATAGGGGCATTCCACGTCGGCCGCATCGCGCAGCTTCAGCAGCTCACCCTGCAGGTCCTGCCAGGTGCGCGCCGGCTGGTTGGGGTTCAGGCCGGCCTTTTTGTACAGCGCCATGTTGTAGAACATGACGGGGATTTCCGCCATGTAGGGGAAGGCCAGCAGGCGCCCCTTGCTGTCGCGCGTGAAGCTGGTGGTGGACGGCAGGAACCAGGTCGCATCCTTGATCGGATACTTGGCCAGCAGTTCGTACAGCGGCTTGATGGACTTGTATTCGGCCACGACTTCCGGCGAATGGTTGTCCTGCAACTGCACCAGGTTGGGTGTCTTCTTGGCGGCGACGGCGGCCACCGCGGCCTGCTGCAGCGCCTGCGGCGTGGTGAAGTCGCGCAGCGTGACTTCCACGTCGTTCTGTTCTTTGTTGTACTGCTTGACCAGTTTTTCGAATTCGGCCTTGTTGGCGTTGGTCAGGGTGTGCCAGACCTGGATCTGTACCGGCGCCGCATGCGCCACGCCCGCCGCCATCAACGCGGCGCCGAAGATCCAGACGCGCCCGGTGGCGCGGATTGCGCGGGACAGGCCCGCTTCATGCAAGTTCTTCATAGGTCTACATGCCGAGGAAAGGAAACTCCGGTTCCGGCGCGCGTCCGCTGAGCAGATCGGCCAGAGCCCGGCCCGAACCCACCCCCATGGTCCATCCCAGCGTTCCGTGGCCTGTATTCAAATACAGGTTGGAAATGCGGGTTCGGCCGATCAGGGGCACGTTCGACGGAGTGGACGGACGCAGGCCCGACCAGTAAGCGACGCGTTCGAAGTCGAGCGCGCCGGGAAAGAGATCGCGTGCCAGGCGCGTCATGGCCTCGCAGCGTTGCGGGTTCAATGCGCGGGAATAACCCGCGAGTTCGGCCGTACCTGCCATGCGCAGGCGGTTGCCCAGCCGCGAAAAAACCACCTTGTGGCTGCTGTCGGTCAGGCTGACCGTGGGCGCGGCCGCGGGGTCCACGATGGGGAAGGTGGCCGAATAGCCCTTGGCGGGATAGACGTTGCATGGCACGCCCAGCGGGCGCACCAGCAGCGGCGTATAACTGCCCATGGCGACGACGAAGGCATCGGCCGGGACCTGGCCGTAAACGCCTTCCGGCCCCATGACTTCGACCGCGTCGACCCGGCCGCCCGTGGATACCAGGCGGGTCGCCTGCGTGGAATAGCGGAATTCGACACCAGCCGCGGCACAGCGCTCGGCCAGGGCGACGCTGAACAGATGCACGTCGCCGCTTTCGTCCTCGGGCGTGAAGTCGCCGCCGACGATGCGGTTGCGCTGCGAGGCCAGGGCCGGCTCCACCGCCACCACTTCGTCGGCGGTCAGGATGCGGCGCTCCACGCCGAAGTCGCGCATGACGCCGGCCGCCTTCTGCGAGAGCTCGAATTCATGGGCGTCGCGATAGAAATTCAGGATGCCGCGTTCCAGGTGATCGTATTCGATGCCCAGTTCGGCGCGCATCGTGCGCAAGGTGGTGCGGCTGTATTCCGCCATGCGCACCATGGCGCGGATGTTGGGGGCGAGACGGCCCGGCAGGCATTCGCGCAGGAACGCCAGGCCCCATGCCCACTGGCGCCAGTCCAGCTGGGGGCGGAACAGCAGCGGGGCATCTTCGTGGAACAGCCACTTCAGCAGCTTCAGGGGCGCTTGCGGATTGGCCCAGGGCTCGGCATACGAAACCGATATCTGGGCGCCGTTGGCGAGACTGGTTTCCTGGGCGGGACCGGTGCGCCGGTCCATGACCACGACGTCATGTCCGGCCTGGCGCAGCCACCACGCCGAGGAAATGCCGATGATGCCGGCTCCCAATACCGCTATTCTCATTCGCGCCAAGCTCCTGGGTACGGACGCGGCTGACCGCAGCCGCATGCGTCAAATCCCTTTGAAATCCTGGGACGGGAGTTTACCTTGCCCCGCATCGCCGGTCGCGCAGCGCCAGCGTTGAAAAGCATCACCATCCGTCTGCTTGTAAGCTGCTATGTCAATTCGCCGATATCAAGGACGCGCCTTCGCCAGGTCGGCCTCCGACGTAAAGGCGTCGGCGTAGAACGCGTCGGCCGGCAAGCTGCACTGCGCGGTGAATTCCCGCCGCGCCGCATCGACCATGACCGGGGCGCCGCAAGCATACACCTGATAACCGGAAAGATCGGGCAAATCGCGCATGACGGCCTCGTGCACGAAACCCGTCCGCCCGGTCCAGCCGTCTTCCGGCAAGCCGTCGGAGATGACGGGGATGTAGCGGAACTGCGGCACGCCGGCGGCCCACGAGGCGGCCAGTCCGTCCATGTACAGGTCGCGCGGGCGGCGCCCGCCCCAATACAGCGAAACCGGCCGGCTGATCTGCTTGTGGATCATGTGTTCGACGATGGCCTTGATCGGGGCGAAGCCGGTGCCGCTGGCCAGCAGCACGATGGGCTTGTCGCTGTCCTCGCGCAGGAAGAAGGACCCGAAGGGCCCCTCGATGCGCAGGATTTCCCGCTCTTTCATCTGCGTGGCGCCGGCGCCGAACACGTGGTCCGTGAAGTGGCCGCCGGGCATGTGGCGGATATGCAGTTCCAGCGGGCCGCCGGCGTGCGGCGGGGTCGCCATGGAGTAGCTGCGGCGCCGGCCTTCCTTGAGTATCAGCTCGACGTACTGCCCGGCATGAAAACGGAAGGTTTCCGAGGCGGGCAGCTGCAGCTTGAGGACCGCCACGTCCGGCACCACGCGCTCGATGGTCTGCACGCGGACCGGCAACTTGCGGATCTGGATATCGCTGGCCAGCCGGACTTCGGCCGACTCCACCAGCAGGTCGGACGCGGGCCGGGCCTGGCACAGCAGGGTATAGCCGGCGGCCAGTTCCTCGGGGGCCAGGATCTGCGCCGGATAGGGGCCCGCATCGTACTGCCCCGACAGGACCTTGCCCTTGCAGGTGGAACACGCGCCGCTGCGGCAGCTGTAGGGCAGGACGAAGCCTGCGGCCAGCGCGGCATCGAGTACGGTTTGACCGTCTTCGACCTGGAACTGGTGTTGGGTGGGCGTAAGGGTGACCTGGAAACTCATGGCGCGGCGATAGCGGTGACGGGTCCGCGGCGGGACGGAATCGGACATTCTATAATTTTTGCCGTCCCGGGACAGGCGCAGCCGGGACTGCCATCCCCTCAGTGCGCCGGAAGGTCGTTCATGACGTGGGTCATTCTGTTCGCCGCGGGTTTGTGTGAAATCGTCTGGGCGGTCGGCCTGAAGTACACCGACGGCTTCACCCGCATCGTCCCGTCCGCCATCACCATCCTGGGCATGGTGGCCAGCGTCTGGCTGCTGGCGATCGCCATGCGCACCCTGCCCCTGGGTACGGCCTACGCGGTATGGGTGGGGATCGGAACGGTGGGCGCCTTCATCGCCGGCGTCATCCTGTTCGGCGAAGGACTGGGCTGGCTGCGCCTGGCCAGCGTCGCGCTGATCGTCACGGGACTGGTGGGACTGAAGCTGTCGGCCGCCTAGCCGAAGCCGGAAGCTCGAAGCCGGAAGTTAGCTCGTGGCCGCCCCTAGAAATCCCACTCCACCGAGATCGCGTCGCCCACCCGCAGGGCCGCGCCGGGACGGGCATCGGCGATAGCGTTCTGGCCGAACACGACGCCTACTTCGGCGCTGCGCGTGGCCGTCAGCGTCAGGCCGGGCTCGTCGCCCCGCTGCCCGGTGGCCTGGTCCACGTCCGGAATGCTGCACCGCGTACACGGCTTCACCAGGGCCAGGCGTATGTCGTCGCCGCGCGCGAGCAGGGCCGCGTGATCCTCTTCGTATGCCGCCAGCGCGTCGCCGGCCAGCACGATGTTCGGGCGGAAGCGGTCCATCGGCACCGGCGCGCGCCCCTTTGCCCGCAGTTGCGCGTTCAGGTCGTCCAGCGAGGCTTGATTGGCCACCAGCAGGGGGTAGCCGTCGGCAAATCCGAACAGCGGGTCGCCTTCGAATCCGGCCGCCAGATCGGCGTGGCCGGCACGCCAGCGGCCAATCCAGTCCGGGCTGACGGCACGCCGCGCGGCGGCGATATCCACTTTGTACAGGCGGCAGGACAGGCCCAGGAAGGCGCTGAACCACTGGCCGGCGGCGTCGCTCTCCGCACGGGCGGGAAAAGTATCGCGCCATACGGTAACGGGCGCCTCGCGATCGGCCAGGCCTGAACCGTCCAGCGGCACTTCCAGCAGCGGCATGTCCGGCGCGCGCAACTGCAGATGCGTGGGGGTCAGTGCGGTGCGCACCCGCGCCATGGCCGGTAGCGTGCGCTGGGTCAGGAAATTCCCGCCGGCCGCAACCAGCCAGCGGCGATCGTATGCCAGTCCCGCGCCATCGATGGGCGACGCCTCCAGGTCGATGCCCGCGCAGGACTTGACGGGATAGATGTGCAGGCTGCGGACGGACAGGGACATGGGTGGACGGACGAAAGCAGGGAGTCGGCAAGCATAGCAATAATCCTGTCCCGGCCCCATCGGGCGCCGGCGCGCAACGTGGACAACGTCCCGCGCCGGGCCACCCGCCCATGGCGGCGGCCTCAGTCGACCAGCTTGAGCGCGTCCAGCGGCGTCAGGGCCTTGAAGCTGGCCCGGGCGGCAATGTGCTCGGGCCGCGGCGCCAGGCCGTATTTCGGCGCGCCCAGCGCGTTATCCACGCTGTTGTAGACCATGAACACATTCGATCGGGGCCAGGGCGAGATATTGCTGTTCGACCCGTGCATGGTGTTGCAATCGAAAAACACCACCGAACCGGCCCTGCCGGTCATTGCCTGGATGCCGCCCTGCTCCACCAGCAGCTGCAGGCTGACGGGATCGGGGACGCCGTATTCCTGCTTCTTCAAGGACTGCTTGTAGTGGTCCTGGGGCGTTTCGCCGATGCAGGAGATGAATTGCCGGTGCGAACCGGGCACCAGCATCAGCGGACCATTGCAGGCGTTGTTGTCGGTCAGCAGCACCGAGCAGCTCAGCGCGCGCATGGCGGGCATGCCGTCTTCGACATGCCAGGTCTCGAAATCCGAGTGCCAATAGAATTCCTTGCCCTTGAAGCCCGGCTTCATGTTGGCGCGCGATTGATGGATGTAGACCTCAGAGCCGAGGATCTGCCGCGCCACGTTGATCAGCCGCGGGTCGCGCGCCAGGCGCGCGATCAGCGGACTGAGCTGATGCACCATGAAGATGGACCGCACCGCGTTGCTGCCCGGTTCGGTGATGGACTCCTCGCGCCGCACGATGGCGGGGTCGCGCGACATGCGCGAGATCTCGGCGATCAACGCATCCACCTGCGCTGGCGGAAGCAGGTTCTCCAGCATCAGGAAACCATCGCGGTCGTAGGCGTGGATTTGCTCCGGCGACAGGGCATCGGCATAGCGGCCTTCCCCGTAGACGACCGGGTCGTGGCGGGCGACGATCCCCGCGCTGCGATCGGTGCGTGACGCGTATCGGTCCTTGGCGGGTGAAATCATGACGTTTTCTCCATTCCGGGTGGCCTTCAGGCCGCTTCCTTTTCCGGCAGGGGGTACACGCCATTCTTGTCATGTACTTCCTGCCCCGTCAGCGGCGGATTGAAGACGCAGATGACACGCAGCGGCTTTTCGCCCCCGCACAGCCAGTGCTCGTCGTTGTCGTTCAGCGCGTAGACCACGCCCGGGCCGAGTTCATAGCGCTTGCCGTCGGCGATGGTTTCCAGCGAACCGTCGCCCTCGATGCACCACACGGCTTCCAGGTGGTTGCGGTAATGGATATGCGTGCGCGTGCCGGGGAAGATGGTGGTCTCGTGGAATGAGAACCCCATGCCGTCTTTCTTGAGCAGCACGCGGCGGCTCATCCACGTGTCCGTGCGCACCTCGTCCTTGGTTCCGATCACGTCGTTTACGTTGCGTACGATCATTGGCGTTTTCCTCCGAATTTCAGGATGCGGGCGGATTGCCCGGTTTCGGCCAGCACTTCGGCCACACTGGCCTCGATGGCGTCGAGGCCCCGCTTGAGCAGTTCGTCTTCGATGGTGAGCGCCGGCAGCAGCTTGAGTACTTCGTCATGGGCACCGGACGTTTCGATGACGATGCCGCGCTCGAAGGCCTTGCGGGCGATGCGATTGGCCAGTTCCGGCTGGCTGGCCGTCACCAGGCCCTGGATCAGGCCGCGGCCGCGCACGACCAGGCCGCTGCCGGGATAGCTGTGCGCCAGGTTTTCCAGCCAGTCGCGCACCAGCCGTTCCTTGCGCACGACCTCACGCGAGAACGCCTGGTCGGCCCAGTAGGTATCCAGCGCCGCCGCGGCGGTGACGAAGGCCAGGTTGTTGCCGCGGAAGGTCCCGCTGTGCGCGCCCGGTTTCCAGATGTCCAGTTCGGGCTTCATCAGCACCAGCGACATGGGCAGGCCGAAGCCGGACAGCGATTTGGAAAGCGTGATGATGTCCGGGCTGATGCCCGCGGTTTCGAAGCTGAAGAAATTGCCGGTGCGGCCGCAGCCGACCTGGATGTCGTCGACGATGAGCAACATGTCGTGGCGGCGGCAGACTTTTTCCAGCTCCTTCAGCCAACGCAGCGTGGCGACGTTGACGCCGCCCTCGCCCTGCACGGTTTCGACGATGACCGCGGCGGGCTTGTCCGTGCCGCTGCTAGGGTCGTCCAGCATGCGTTCCAGGTAAGCCATGGTGTCCACGTCGGCCCCGAAATAGCCGTCATAGGGCATGAAGGTGGTGTTGCCCAGCGCGTAGCCGGCCGCATCGCGGAACTTGGCATTGGCCGTGGCCTGCAGTGAACCGCCGCTGACGCCGTGGAAGGCGTGCGTGAACGAAATGATGTTGGAGCGCCCCTTGACCTGGCGGGCGATTTTCAGCGCCGCCTCGACGGCGTTGGTCCCCGTGGGGCCGGTGAACTGCAGCGTGTACTGCCACTTGCGCGGCTTCAGCAGCACGCGGTCCACCGTTTCCAGGAAGTGCTTCTTGGCGCTGGTGGCCATGTCCAGGCCATGCACGACGCCATCGGAAGCCAGGTAATCGATCAACCGGGACTTGAACAGGGGGTTGTTGTGCCCGTAGTTCAGCGTGCCGGCGCCGCTGAAGAAATCGATGTATTCGGTCCCCTCCTCGTCGATCAGCAACGAGCCGCGCGCCTGGCTGAAAATCACCGGGAAGGAACGTATGTAGCCGCGTACTTCCGACTCCATGCGATCGAAGATTTTCAAGTCCATATCGTTTTCTCCTTACGGGGTGTGGGACAACGCGAAGACGCGGCCCGCCGTGGCGGCGATGCGCGCTTTCGCGCAAAGGGAAGCCGCGACGACCCGCTCAACGCGGGATCGACGCGAACGGTCCGATGCGTAGCAGCATCTCGTCGTCGTGATCCGACTGGCCGAACAGCTGCTTGCCGAAGAAAGGCTGTTCGGCCGCATGGGCGCCCAGATCGGCGGCCAGGCTGGTGAAGGTGCGGCGCGAGGCGTGGTTGTCGGGGCCGACGGTGGTTTCCAGATGGCGGATGTCCGCCAATTCCGGACGGCGCAGCAGCGCGTGCAACATGCGGCGCGCCAGGCGCTGGCCGCGGGCGCGGTCGTGCACCGCGACCTGCCAGACGAAAAGGCGGTCCGCCCGTCCCGGCGGCACATAGGCCGACACGAAACCGTCGATGCTGCCGCCCGGGCTTTCCGCCACCACGCAGGTGGCGGGGAAGTGTTCGCACAACAGCAGATACGCGTAGACGGCGTTCAGGTCCAGCGGCGGGCAGTCGGCGACCAGGCGATGGATGACCGCACCGTCGGCAAGGCGTGGGGGACGAAAGAGATGCGAGGGCTCCTGCGCGACGAGCGGAGCCGTCGCGCGCTTATCGACGCCTTCCGTCATACCACCAGGCCCGATTCAGGCGCGGGGCCGGTGGTCGGCACATCCAGGATGGGGGAAGCATCGTGGGCGTCGGCCGGCGCGGCCTGCCCCCCCTGCTCCATCAAGGCGACGATACGCTCCAGCGACAGCGTGATGGTGGCCTGCTCCAGTTCCGGCAAGGCGTTCAGCGCATCGGCCAAGTGCTTTTGCAGCGGCGACGGCGCTTGCTTGGCCAGTTCGATGCCGGCGACCGTGGCGGTCACGAACACCGTGCGGCGGTCCTCGCGGCCGCGCTCGCGGCGGATCAGGCCCTTGTCTTCCAGGCGGTCCAGGATGCCGACCACCGTACTGGGACTGACGTGGATTTCGCGGCTGATGGCCGTGGACGTCAGCGGGCCCAGCCCGATGACGGTGCGCAGGCACATGAGCTGGGGCGCGGTGATGTGGCTGACAGCCGCCAATTGCCGGGAATGCAGCGCGATCGACCGCGTAATGCGCCGCAGCGCGCGCAGGATGCGCAGGTCGTACTGCTGGGCGGGCGGTGGGGGTGCGGCGGTTCCCGCGGGGATGTGCTCAGTCATGGGTACTGAAATTAATTTGCCAGACAAGTTTCTTGCAAAAATAAATTCTGCTGAATTGATTTGAGCACGAAGTATATGGACGGAACGGGCCCTTGTGAACCCGCCAAAGGTGATTTGGCACGCTCTTTCACCCTCGTTTACCTTCCGATACCTTCTCGTTTGTGCCCTGCGGCCCCGCGGCGGTGGCGACCGCCCCCGGCGCCGTGCCAACGCATCGGCTTGTTGCCCGGCGCAAAAAAAACCGGCGGCCCCGGGCATTGCCCGTGGAACCGCCGGCTTGGGCCGGAAGTAAACGCCGGTCTAGAACACCGGCGACAGCACGGGCTGCTTGGGCCGTACGTCCAGTTGCCGCCCCTTGCGCGCGCGCTTGCTCACATACGCCTGCAGTTGCGCGCCGGACAGGATGTCCTCGACCTGCTTGTTGCGGTACATCCCGGTGGCCCGCAAGCCAGCGGGCCCGATGGGTACCACCTGGGCCAGCGTATCGCTGCCGTCCAGCCCCATCAGGATGGTGCCGCGCCCACCGCCGGCCAGCGTCTTGACTTCATCCAGGCCGAACAACAGGAACTTGCCCTTGGCCGACAGCAGTGCCAGGCGCTGCGCGCCTTCGAAGACCGGCACCGGCCGCAGCAGCGCGTCGCCGTTTTCCATGGTGATGAACTGCTTGCCGCCGCGCTGCCGGCTGGCCATGTCGGACAGGCGCGCGATGAAGCCGAAACCGCCCTGCGTGGCAAAGAGCCAGCGGGTGTCCCCGGACGCCGCGATCATGTGCACGATGCGCGCGCCCGAGGCCAGGTCGATCATGGTGGTGACCGGCTGGCCGTCGCCGCGCGCGGACGGCAGGTTCGCGACCGCCACCGTGTAGGCGCGGCCGTTGTCGCCCAGCGCGATCAGCGTATCGGTGGTGCGGCACTCGAACGCACCGTACAGGTCGTCGCCCTGCTTGAAGCCGAACTGCGTGGCGTCATGCCCATGGCCCTGGCGCGCCCGCAGCCAGCCCTTCTGCGACACGATGACCGTGACAGGCTCGTCGACCACGCGGGTTTCCATCACCGCCCGTTCCGCCGCCTTGATCAGCGTCCGCCGCTCGTCGCCATACTGCTTGGCGTCGGCCTCGATCTCGCGCACGATGGTGCGCTTCAGGGAAGCGGGATTGTCCAGCAGCTCCTGCAGCTTGGCCTGTTCCTCGCGCTTGTCGGCGAGCTCCTGTTCGACCTTGATGCCGTCCAGGCGCGCCAATTGACGCAGGCGCATCTCCAGGATGTCCTCGGCCTGGCGTTCGCTCAGCTTGAAGCGTTGCATCAGCGCGGCTCGCGGCTCGTCCGATTCCCGGATGGTCTGGATGACCTCGTCGACGTTCAGGTAGACCACCATGCGCCCTTCCAGCACATGGATGCGGTCGATCACCTTGTCCAGGCGGTGGCGGGTACGGCGTATGACGGTATCCGTGCGGAAGGTCACCCATTCCAGCAGGATTTCGCGCAGCGGCTTCTGACGCGGGCGGCCGTCGGTGCCGATGCAGACCAGGTTGACCGGCACGCTGCTTTCCATGCTGGTCTGCGCGAGCAGCGTATTGACGAATTCGTCGCGATCCACGCGCGAGGTCTTCGGCTCGAAGACCAGCCGCACCGCGGCATCCTTGCCCGATTCGTCGCGTACGGCATCCAGCAGGCCCAGCATCTGCGCCTTGGCCTGCTGCTGTTCGGCCGTCAGTGCCTTCTTGCCGGCCTTGACCTTGGGGTTGGTCAGTTCCTCGATTTCTTCCAGCACGCGCTGGCCGGACGCGCCGGGAGGCAGCTCGGTGACCACCAATTGCCATTGGCCGCGGGCCAGTTCCTCGAACTGCCAGCGGGCGCGCGCCTTCAGCGAACCGCGGCCGCTGTTGTAGATCTGCGCGATATCCTCGGCCGGCGTGATGATCTGCCCGCCGCCGGCGAAATCCGGGCCGGGGATCATGGCGTAGAGCTCTTCGTCGGGCAGCTTGGGCTGCTTGAGCAGCGCCACGCAGGCCTGGGCGACTTCACGCAGATTGTGCGAGGGGATTTCCGTGGCCATGCCGACGGCGATGCCGGACGCCCCGTTCAGCAGCATGACCGGCAGGCGGGCCGGCAGCATCTGCGGCTCTTGATAGCTGCCGTCATAGTTTGGAATGAAGTCGACCGTGCCTTCTTCCAGCTCGTCCAGCAGCACGCGGGCGATGGGCGTGAGCCGCGCTTCGGTATAGCGCATGGCCGCGGCATTGTCGCCGTCGCGCGAGCCGAAGTTGCCCTGGCCGTCGACCAGCGGATAGCGCAGCGTGAAGGCCTGCGCCATGCGCACCATGGCGTCATAGGCGGCCTGGTCGCCGTGCGGATGGTATTTGCCCAGCACGTCGCCCACCACGCGGGCCGATTTCACGGGCTTGGCGGTAGGGCCCAGGCCCATGGCCTGCATGGCGTACAGAATGCGGCGTTGCACGGGCTTCTGCCCGTCGCCGACGTCGGGCAGCGCACGGCCGCGCACGACGGATACGGCATAGTCCAGATAAGCCTGCTCGGCGTAGCGCCCCAGGGTGATGGCGGCGTCGCCCGATTCGGCGTCGAACAGGCCTTGTTGATTGCTGTCGGTCATGGTGTCGCGTCATTGCCATGCCGCACCGGCGCGCCGGCGCGGCATCGGCGATCAGATATCGAGTTCGGCGAGATTGCCTTTTTCTTCCAGCCAGGAGCGGCGCTGCGCCGATTCCCCCTTGCCCATGAGCATGTCGAAAACGCGGGTTGTCTGCTCCGGATCCAGGTCGCCGTAGCTGACCGGCAGCAGCCGCCGGGTGTCCGGGTTCATGGTGGTTTCCCACAATTGCTCGGGGCTCATTTCGCCCAGGCCCTTGAAACGGCTGATGCTCCAGCTGCCTTCGCGCTGGCCTTCCTTGCGCAGTTTGTCCTGCACGGCTTCCAGTTCGCCGGCATCCAGGCAATAGATCTTGCGCGGAGGGCGCTTGCCCTGCGCCGGCACGTCCACGCGGAACAGCGGCGGGCGCGCGACGTAGACGTTGCCCGCTTCCACCAGCTTGGGGAAATGCTTGTAGAACAGCGTCAGCAGCAGCACCTGGATATGCGAGCCGTCCACGTCCGCGTCCGAAAGAATGCAGATGCGGCCGTAGCGCAGGCCGGACAGGTCCGGCGTGTCGGCGGGGCCGTGCGGATCGACGCCGATGGCCACGGCGATATCGTGGATCTCGTTGTTGGCGAAGAGGCGGTCGCGTTCGACTTCCCAGGAATTCAGCACCTTGCCGCGCAGCGGCAGGATGGCCTGGAATTCCTTGTCGCGGCCCATCTTGGCCGAGCCACCGGCCGAGTCGCCTTCCACCAGGAAGACTTCGGTACGCGAGGTGTCGCTGGATTCGCAGTCGGTGAGCTTGCCGGGCAGCACGGCCACGCCGGAACTCTTGCGCTTTTCGACACGCTGCGCCGAGCGGGCGCGCGCCTGCGCCTGCCGGATCGCCAGTTCGGCCAGCTTGCGGCCGTATTCCACATTGCTGTGCAGCCAGAGGTCCAGCGCGCCGCGGGTAAAGCCGCCGACCAGCCGGACGGCGTCGCGGCTGTTCAGCCTTTCCTTGATCTGGCCCTGGAACTGCGGGTCCAGCACCTTGGCGGACAGCACGAAGCTGGCGCGCGCGAAGACGTCTTCGGGCAGCAGCTTCACGCCCTTGGGCAGCAGGCTGTGCAGTTCCGCGAAGCCCTTGACCGCGGCGAACAGGCCTTCGCGCAAGCCCGATTCATGGGTGCCGCCGGCCGGCGTGGGGATCAGGTTGACATAGGACTCGCGCACGGCGTTGCCGTCCTCCGTCCAGGCCACGACCCATTGTGCGCCCTCGCCTTCGGCGAACGTGTCGTGATCCGCGGCGGCGTACTGGCTGCCCTCGAACATCGGGATCATCAATTCCGCGCCGTCCAGGGCTTCGGTCAGGTAGCCGCGCAGGCCGTCCTCGTACAGCCAGGTCTTGCTGTCGCCGGTCTTTTCCACCGTCAGCGTCACGCGGGTGCCGGGCAGCAGCACCGCCTTGCTGCGCAGCAGCTGGGTCAACTCTGCCAGCGGAATGTTGGGGTGGTCGAAATAGGCGGGATCGGGCCAGACGCGGACCCGCGTGCCCGATTTCTTCTTGGCGACGCCGCTGAAGGGCACGAGCGGCTCGGCGACATCGCCGTCGCGGAACACCATGCGGTGTATGCCGCCGTCGCGCCATACGATGACTTCCACGCGGCTGGACAGGGCGTTCGTCACCGACACCCCGACGCCGTGCAGGCCGCCGGAAAACGCATAGGCGCCGCCGGCCTGCTTATCGAACTTGCCACCGGCGTGCAGCCGGGTGAACACCAGTTCCACGACCGGGGCGTTTTCCTCCGGGTGCATGCCTACCGGGATGCCGCGGCCGTCGTCCTCGACCGATACGCTGCCGTCCGCGTGCAGGATGACCTGGATGTGCTTGCCGTTGCCGGCCAGCGCCTCGTCGGCGGCGTTATCGATGACTTCCTGCACGATGTGCAGCGGATTTTCGGTGCGGGTGTACATGCCCGGGCGTTGCCGCACGGGTTCCAGGCCCTTCAGGACCCGGATGGACGCCTCTGTATAACGTGGAGTGGCCAAGTTATCCCCAACATCTGTGGAAAAAAACCGACATTCTAAGAAAAGACCCAGCATTGGCGCGGTGCGAACTGGGATGCGCAGATCCTGAGCAGCCCCTTGCTCGCCCCATTGGCGGACCATGGGCGTGCGGGGCACGCGCCCCGGGGGACGGGGCTGTCGGCGCCAGCCGCCCCTGCCGCAAGGCTGGTTATCCTACACAAAAACCGGTGACGCCTGTTCGGATGGACAGTGGTATGCTTTAATCCTGCCAACTCAAGAATGGCGGGTCGAAGCACGCCTCCCCGCCGTAAAGCAACGAGAACAGTCATGAGTGACCAAATCAAGCATGTCAGCGACGCCAGCTTCGATGCCGACGTTTTGAAGGCCGACCTCCCCGTGCTGGTGGACTACTGGGCGGAATGGTGCGGTCCCTGCAAGATGATCGCGCCCATCCTGGAAGAAGTCGCCAAGGAATACGCCGGCCGCATCACCATCGCCAAGCTCAACGTCGACGAAAACAACGAGACGCCGGGCAAGTACGGTATCCGCGGCATCCCCACCCTGATGCTTTTCAAGGACGGCAAAGCGGCGGCCACCAAGGTCGGCGCCCTATCGAAATCCCAGCTCACCGCATTCCTGGACAGCGCCTTGTAAGCAGCGCTCGTTCCCCCGTTCGCGCGGGCCCGTCCGTGGCCCGCCGCCCTCTTCCTCTTTACCTTCCCCCGATAAATCAACGCAATGCACCTGAATGAACTAAAGGCGCAACACGTCTCCAAATTGCTGGAACTTGCCGCCTCCCTGGAAATCGAGAACGCCAACCGGCTGCGCAAGCAGGAGCTGATGTTCGCCATCATGAAGAAGCGCGCCAAGCAGGGCGAGCAGATCTTCGGCGACGGCGTGCTGGAAGTCCTGCCGGACGGCTTCGGTTTCCTGCGATCGCCGGACACCTCGTACCTGGCGAGCACCGACGACATCTATATTTCCCCCTCGCAGATCCGCCGCTTCAACCTGCATACCGGCGATTCGATCGAGGGCGAGGTGCGTACGCCCAAGGATGGCGAGCGTTATTTCGCGCTGGTGAAGGTCGATAAGGTCAACGGACTGGCGCCCGAAGCGATCAAGCATCGGATCATGTTCGAGAACCTGACGCCGCTGCATCCCAACCAGGTGATGCGGCTGGAACGGGACATCAAGAGCGAAGAAAATCTGACTGGGCGCATCCTGGATATTTTCGCGCCCATCGGCAAGGGCCAGCGCGGCCTGATCGTGGCCAGCCCCAAGTCCGGCAAGACCGTGATGATGCAGCACATCGCGCATGCCATCACGACCAACTTCCCCGACGCGGTCATGATCGTGCTGCTGGTCGACGAACGTCCGGAAGAAGTCACGGAAATGCAGCGCACGGTGCGCGGCGAAGTGGTCGCGTCGACCTTCGACGAACCGGCCACGCGGCACGTGCAGGTGGCCGAAATGGTCATCGAAAAGGCCAAGCGCCTGGTCGAGCTGAAGAAAGACGTCGTCATCCTGCTCGATTCGATCACACGCCTGGCGCGCGCCTACAACACGGTGGTGCCGGCTTCCGGCAAGGTGCTGACCGGCGGCGTGGACGCCAACGCGCTCCAGCGCCCGAAGCGCTTTTTCGGCGCGGCGCGCAACGTGGAAGAAGGCGGTTCGCTGACCATCATCGGCACGGCCCTGATCGAAACGGGCAGCCGCATGGACGAAGTCATCTACGAAGAATTCAAGGGCACCGGCAACTCCGAAGTGCACCTGGAACGCCGCCTGGCGGAAAAGCGCGTCTATCCGTCCATCAACCTGAACAAGTCGGGTACGCGGCGCGAAGAACTGCTGATCAAGCCCGAGCTGCTGCAGAAGGTGTGGGTGCTGCGCAAGTTCATCCACGACATGGACGAAATCCAGGCCATGGAATTCATCATGGACAAGATGCGCGCCACCAAGAGCAACGCCGAATTCTTCGACATGATGAAGAAGTAGGCTCACCCCCCGAAGCGCTGCGCGCTTCCCCCCTCAAGGGGGGCGACGCTGGCGGACCGGCGGAGCCGGATCCGCGGCGTCCCGGATCGGCCGCACCTGTTTCTTGCGGGATGAAGTGGTCCCTCCCCGAAGAGACCCACCCGCCGAAGCGCTACGCGCTTTCCCCCTCAAGGGGGCGACGCTGGCGGACCGGCGGAGCCGGATCCGCGGCGTCCCGGATCGGCCGCACCTGTTTCTTGCGGGATGAAGTGGTCCCTCCCCGAAGAGACCCACCCGCCGAAGCGCTGCGCGCTTCCCCCCTCAAGGGGGCGACGCTGGCGGACCGGCGGAGCTGGATCCGCGGCGTCCCGGATCGAGTTGCATCTGTTTCGTGCGACGCGTGGTGTGACGAAGCCCCCCGCTTGAGGGCGGTTTCATTAGTGTTCGATCGGGTCTCGGGGAAGCGCCGCTTCGGGCTCGGTCGTCGCGGCGGCCGGTAGCGGGCCGTCGATGGGCGCGACCTTGGGGTCGTTCCAGGGCCCCGTCACCGCGTACTGCACCGTCATGGCCCGCGACAGCGGGTACTTCAGCAGCCACTGCGTGACGAAGGCGCCCAAGCCCAGCAGCGGATTCACCGCCAGCGCCGTCGCGACCGCCGCGCCGCTGGCGTCCAGGTTGGGCACCACCACGGCCTTCATATTCCAGGTTTCATCGATGATGCTGGTCGTCCCGGACAGGACGATGGCGGCAACGGGCCCGTTGATCTTGTAGTCATCGGTGCGGATCACGCCCTTGGATACGTTGAAGCGGGCGCGTATCGTATCGAAGGGAAAACCGTCGCGGAACAGGTTGGCCGGATTCAATTCCAGTTTGGCCAGCCGCTGCAGCGACTGCATGGACAAGAGCTCCAGTAGCCGCCCCGTCCGCGAATTGACGTGGATCAGCCGGCCCTTGTCCATGCGCAGCGCCAGGTTGCCGTCCAGCGCGGCCACGTTGTAGGACCACGGCAGGTCGTACCACGTCAGCTTGCCTTCCGCCGAACCCGCGCCGCCGGCGGCCACGTCCTGCCAGCCCAGCCGGGCCAGTAGCTTGCCGAAGTCGCCCCATTTCAGCGATGCATCGACGGTCAGGCCGCGCTCGCGCCCGCTCAGGCGCCAGAAGCCCGTGGCGTCCAGCGACGCATTATCGTTGGCGATGCGCAGCGTATCCAGGCGCCAGCGCTGTCCGCGCTCCACATTCGTGCCCACGATGCGCAGGCTGCCCAGGTCCTTGCCGTAGAAGCGCAGCACGTCGGCCTGCAGGTCCACCGCCGGAATGTCCTTGAGGTCGTCGCCGGACGAGGTATCGTCCGTCGGTTTCTCTTCTCCTTCCTTGCCGAAGGACAGGTATTTGAAGCGGGCCGTGACCTGGCCGGCAATGGCGCCGGAAGCCTCGCGCCAGGAGATTGCCCCCGCGGCCTGCTTGGACTGGAGGTCTACACGCCACTGCGCCGGCGCCGGCCGCACCGCGTAGAGCTTCAAGTCGTTCAAGATCACGCCGGCCACGTGCAGCTGCGGCGTATCCAGCGCGATCTGGTCCGGCGGCGGAAGCAGCGGCGTATCGGGGGCGCGCCGGCCCTTGGGGGCGTTGGACGGGGGTATCTCGAAGCCGTCCGCGACATCCTGCCAGCCGTCCACGTCGATGTCCGGCAGCTTCAGGCGCACGCTCATCCCCTGCGTGGGCAAGGTGGCGGGCTGGTTGGCGCCCAGGGCGCCGCGCGCGAACGTCCAGCGCTTTTCGGCCGGATCGCGTTCCAGCAGCAGGTTGATGTTTTCACCCAGGCTGGCGGTCAGCCAATCGCGGTCCCGGCTGCCAGGGTTCGTGGCCGGACTCCACTGCAGGCGCAGCGGCATCACGGCCGAGGCCGGTTTGCCCACGGGCGCCGGCATATCGATGGCCATGCCGGCCAGATCGGATTCCAGCGTGACGTCGATGCGGCCACCGCGTATGTACAGCAGCTTGCCCCGCACCGCCGTGCGGCCGGAAAAGCGCGACATCGCGGGCGCGCGCACCAGTTGCGCCAGCGCGGCGCCGGTCAGCTGGCCGTCGAAGCGCAGGCCGTTGCGGGCGTCCAGCAGCCCGCCGTCGATCTTCAACGGCCCGCCCAGGAACTGCGCCTGTACGCCTCGCGCCCGCAGGTCTTTTTCGGTGAATTCCAGCATGCCGCGCAGTTGCGTCAGCGCGGGCCACTCCGGATACAGCGTGAAGTCGTTATCTTTGAAGGACAGCGAGCCGTCCACCGTCGTATCGTCGGTGTGCAGCAAGGGCACGCGCAGCGCCAGGGCGACGCTCCAGTCGCCCGTACCACGCGCCTGCGCCAGCCGGTTCTCCAGCAAGGCGCCCAACGGCGACGTATTGGCCGTGGACAGGAAGGACGGGACCGCCCCCTGGACCTGCCCCTGCAGATAGAGCTCGGCGTTGTCTTCCATGTTGGGAATGCTGGCCTTGATCGCGCCCAGGCGCAGCGGGGTATCCCGCGCATCGGCGGGCCGCAGCACGCCGCCCGGCTTGCCCTCCAGGGTCAAGGCGGCGCCGTCGATGGCGAAGGCACCGTCCATGCCCAGTATCGCGGGCCAGGCCTTGCGGTCCTTCGCGGCCGGCGCGTAGTCCACCGTCGCGCCCACGAAGGGACCGCCGATATGGAAGCGGCCGTTCTGGCCCGGCTCGGTGTAAGGAAACTGGTTCAGGTCGCCCTGCAGCACCAGGGCCGCGTCGCGCACGACACCGGCTTGCAGCGCTTGCGCCAGCCAGTCCCGCGCGTCCTCGGACACCGTCAGGGGCAGGTAGCGATGGATGGCGCTCATGGTCGCCCGCTGCAGGGTGCCGCGGACGTCGGCCGTGCCGGCATCCGTTTCGCCGCGCGCCTCCCAGCTGCCCTGCAGACGTATGTCGAGGTCGTCGTTCGCGGCCTGCAGATCGCGCAGTTCCAGGCCCAGCACGCCGGTGCGCGCCCGGTGCACCGTAGTGTCGACGCTGGCGTTGGCCAACGCGAGTACGGGCTGTTCGAATATGCCCGGTAGTTCCGCCCTGACATCGCTGGCCTGGCCGCGCAAGACGAGCCCATTACCGTTCGCGCTGCGGGCCAGGGCGGGATGCTGTCCCGCCCTGGCGAGATCGCCGGGCAAACCTTCCAGGCGTGCCCGGACCAGGCCCGCCGACGCCACCACGCCATCCTGCCAGCGCCACCCCAACCGCCGCGCGACCAGGTCCATGGCGACCGTACCCAGCTTGCGGCCATCGACCTGCAGCCACGCGCGGGCGGCCATGCGGCCTTGCAGCGGTGGCATCGCCACCCAGGGCGTCCACGCGGACGGCTCGCCGTCGGCCATCTCGGCATACACCTGTCCGTGCCAGCTGGCCAGGTCGCTGGGGTGGCGGCTGAACAGCGAGCGCTCCCATTCGCCGCGCAGGCTCAGCGCCGCCGCCAGGCTGGCGGGCGGCCGGGCCTGCAAGGCGAAGCGATGCGACAGCGCGCCGTTCAGCATGACGAAGCTGGCGTCCTGCAGCACCAGTTCCGGCGCCGCGCGCGATTCGTCCACCCAGCGCACCGTGGCGTGCCGCAGGACGATCTCGCGCTGGCGGGCAAGCCAGCGCAGGGCGACGGAGCGGCTGGCATCGCTGTCGTCCGCGCCCGAGAGATCGACGGACTGCCCGGCCACCCACAGCCGGTCGTCGCGGTCGCGGCGCAAGGCCAGGTCCAGGCCGTCGGCCTGCAGGTACACCAGCCGCGGCTCGCGATTCAGGATGCTGCGCCATGCCAGCACGGCGTCCACGGCGGGCAGCGTCAGGACGGCGGCCCCCTGGCCGTCGCTGATTTCGACGTCCGCCAGGGCCAGGCGCGGATTCATGCCGCGCCAGTCCGCCGCGATGTGGCCGATGCGCACCGGGGCGCCGATCGCCTCGCTGGCGTAGCGTTCGATCTGCGGGCGCCATTGGTCGATGCGGGGCAGCACGAAATAGCGCAGCCCCAGCAAACCCACCGCGGCGGCGACATAAACGATCCAGAAGCTCCAGAGCAGACCGCGGAGGAATTTGATGGGCAGACGCACGTTTATTCAGCGAGGAGAGAGGTCTTGCAGTATCGTCCCCTTATACCCGAAATGTTTCGTGGCGTCTGCGCAACCCTTATCCATCTATGTCGACCTCTTCCCCGTCGTCTACCTCGACATCCTTCCCAGCCTCTTCAGCGTCATCGTCGGCGCATGCTTCGGCGGCCTCTTCCGTGGCCGGCGCCCCCGCCCCGGCGGCGAGCGCGCCGCGCCCATCGTCCGCGCCGGACGAGGCATGCTTCGAGACGGCCCTGGCGTGGTCCGGACATCTACGGCGAACGCTGGACGCCCGCCCCGATCTGCATGCCTGGCTGCGGGAAGCGGGCATCACGCAGGCGTTGACGCCCGACGTGCTGCGCGCCTGGCGCGATGCCCTGGCCGGCGGCGATGCCGCCGTGCTGCCCGTGGCCGACTGCCGGGCCGTGCTGCGCCGCCTGCGCGAGCGCGTGTTCTGCGCCCTGATGGTGCGCGACCTGGGTGGCGCCGCCGACCTGGAGGAAGTCGTCGGCGCCATGACCGCGCTGGCCGACCTGGCGGTGGGCGAGGCGTATCGCAGCGTGGCGACCGACCTGGCCGGGGTGCATGGCACGCCCATCGATCCGGCCACGGGCGCGCCCCAGGAAATGCTCATCATGGGCATGGGCAAGCTGGGGGGCCAGGAACTGAATGTGTCTTCCGATATCGACCTGGTGATGCTCTACGGCGAGGAAGGCGAGACCCCCGGACCCCGGCGCCTGAGCAACCATGAATTCTATGGGCGGCTGACGCAGCGCATGATGCCGGTCCTTTCCGAGCGCGATGCGAATGGTCACGTGTTCCGCACCGATCTGCGCTTGCGGCCCGACGGCGACGGCGGTCCGCTGGCCTGGAGCCTGGATGCCTTCGAACACTACCTGGTGGGCCAGGGCCGCGAATGGGAACGCTATGCCTGGCTGAAGGCGCGGCCCATGCCGGCCCGCGCCTTCGCGGGCAGCGACCCGGAGCCCCATCTGCGCCAGATGGAAAGCGTGCGCCAGCCCTTCGTCTACCGCAAGTATTTCGATTTCGACGCACTGGCCGCCCTGCGCACCTTGCGCGAGCGCATCCGCCTGGATTGGGAACGGCGTGCACTGGCCCGCAACGGCATGGACAGCGCGCTGAATATCAAGCTGGGCGAAGGGGGCATCCGCGAAATCGAGTTCGTCGTGCAGCTCTCGCAGCTGATACGTGGCGGGCGCATGCCGGCCCTGCAGGTGCGCGGGCTGCTGCCGGCCCTGCATTGCGAACGCGAGGCGGGGCTGATCCCGCCGCAAGACGCGGCGCGGCTGGAAGCGGCCTATCGCTTCCTGCGGCGCGTCGAACATGCATTGCAGTACCGGGAAGATGAACAAACCCATCTGCTGCCCGCGGAACCGGCGCAGCGCGCCGCCCTGGCCGCGGCCCTGCACATGGACGCGGCCGCCTTCGAACGCACGCTGGGGGAACACCGCGCGTTCGTGGAGGAGACCTTCCGCAATGCCTTCCGCCTGGCGGGCGTGGGCGACGGCGAAAACGGCACGGCGGGCGATGCCCACCGCACGGGCAGGACCGCGGGCACGCATGGCCACGGCGGGTCCGGCGGCAGCGGCCTGCACGGCGCCGCTGGCACCCATGGCGGCAGCCCCCATGGCGGCGGCACGATCGCCAGCCATGCCGGCGGCAAGGACCGCGGCGCCGAGGACCGCGATCCGGAAACCGTGCTGCTGGACGAAATCCATGCCTTGTTCAGCGTAGAAGAGACCGGCCAGCTGGCGAACCGCGCGCGTGCCCTGCTGGGCGGTCCGCGGCTGCGCACGCTGCCGCACGCAAGCCGGCAGCGCGTCGACATCCTGCTGCCCATGGCCCTGCGCGCGGCCGCACGCACCAATGCGCCCGCGGCGGCGGCGGTACGCCTGTTCGACCTGATCGAGGCCATCGCCCAGCGCAGTGCCTACCTGGCGCTGCTGGCCGAATACCCCGACACGCTGGCGCGCGTCGCGCGCATGATGGCGGCCAGCCCTTGGGCGGCCCAATACCTGACGCAACATCCCCTCCTGCTCGACAGCCTGATCGACTGGCGCACGCTGCATGAACCGCTGGATTTCAGCGCCATGGCGCGCCAGCTGGCCGCCGACCTGGATGCCTGCGTGCTGCCGGACGGCAGCCCGGACATCGAGCGCCAGATGAACCTGATGCGGGATATCCAGCGCCAGGCCAGCTTCCAGCTGCTGGCGCAGGACCTGGAAGGCGAATTGACGGTGGAGAAGCTGGCGGACCAGTTGTCCGCGCTGGCCGACATGCTGCTGGCCGAAACGCTGCGGCGCGTATGGCCGCTGGTGAACAAGCTGCCCAACGCGCAACCCCGATTCGCCGTGATCGCGTATGGCAAGCTGGGCGGCAAGGAACTGGGCTACGTGTCGGATCTGGATCTGGTGTTCCTGTACGACGATCCACGCGACGACGCGGTCGAGGTCTACGGCAAACTGGGACGCCGCATGACTTCCTGGCTCTCGACCATGACGTCTTCCGGGCGTCTGTACGAAGTCGATTTGCGGCTGCGGCCGGACGGCGACGCCGGCCTGCTGGCGGTGTCGGTGGAAGGATTCGCCGAATACCAGCGCAAGCACGCCTGGGTATGGGAACACCAGGCGCTGACGCGGGCCCGCTTCGCCGCCGGCGATCTGGGGGTGGGTGCGCGCTTCGAGGACGTGCGCAAGGAAATCCTGCTGCAGCCGCGCGATGCCGCCGCGGTGCGCCGCGAGGTGCTGGCCATGCGCGACAAGATCGGCGCGGGCCACCCCAACAAAACGGACAAGTTCGACCTGAAGCACGACCGTGGCGGCATGGTGGACGTCGAATTCGTCACGCAGTACCTGGTGCTGACACAGGCGGCCGTGCATCCGGTGCTGGTGGCCAACCTGGGCAATATCGCGCTGCTGGGCATCGCGGCCCGCGAAGGACTGCTGGACGCCGATGTCGCCGCGCGCGCGGCCGACGCCTACCGCACCCTGCGCCGGACGCAGCACCAGATGCGGCTGCAAGGACAGGAAAAGGCGCGCGTGGAGGCCTCCGTGCTGGCCGCCGAGCGGGACGCCGTGCGCCGGCTATGGGACGCGGTTTTGGGGACGAATGAGGAAAGCCCGTCCGGCACGGCAATATAATTACGCTTATGTCCGAACTCGTCCGCCCCACGCTGCAATTGCCCGAAGGCCGCCGCAAAGTGCTGCTGCACTCCTGCTGCGCGCCCTGTTCCGGCGAAGTCATGGAAGCCATGCACGCTTCCGGCATCGAATACGCGATCTACTTCTACAACCCCAACATCCATCCCGTCAAAGAGTACGAGATCCGCAAGCAGGAAAACATCCGCTTCGCGGAAAAGCACGGTATCGAATTCATCGATGCCGACTACGACATGGATAACTGGTTCGATCGCATCAAGGGCATGGAAGACGAGCCGGAACGCGGGGCCCGCTGCACCGCCTGCTTCGATATGCGCTTCGAGCGCACCGCCCTCTACGCGCACGAGCACGGCTTCGACACGATCACCAGTTCGCTGGGCATTTCGCGCTGGAAGGACATGAACCAGATCAACGGCTGCGGCGAACGGGCCGCGGCGCGTTATCCGGAACTGGTCTACTGGACGTACAACTGGCGCAAGGGCGGCGGCTCGCAGCGCATGATCGAAATCAGCAAGCGCGAGAACTTCTACCAGCAGGAATACTGCGGCTGCGTGTATTCGCTGCGCGACACCAACCGCCATCGCCGCGCGCAAGGCCGCGATCGCATCCATATCGGCGTGAAGTTCTACGGACGGGAAGGCCTGGTCAACCAGGAAACGCTGGAAGACACGCCGGCCGCGCCGGAAACGCGCTGATCCAACATTGCGGGGATACCGCCCCACCGGCGTACACTTTGCCCTCATCCGTGCCATCACACCATGAGGACACCATGAACGGCGCCGAAAGCCTGGTCCACACGCTGCTGAAAAGCGGCATCGATACCTGCTTCGCCAATCCCGGCACCAGCGAAATGCACTTCGTCTCGGCGCTGGACCGCATCCCCGGCATGCGTTGCGTGCTGGCCCTCGCCGAAGGCGTGGTCACGGGCGCCGCGGACGGTTATGCCCGCATGGCCGACAGGCCGGCCGCCACGCTGCTGCATTGCGGGCCGGGCCTGGCCAACGGGCTGGCGAACCTGCACAACGCCCGGCGCGCCAATTCGCCCATCGTCAATATCGTCGGCGAGCAGGCCACCCACCATCGCCCGCTCGATGCCCCCTTGACGGCGGACACGGAGGGTTGGGCGCGGCCCGTTTCCGCCTGGACGCGCACCGCCACGGACGCCGCCACCCTGGGCCTGGACGCCGCTGCCGCCGTGCAGGCCGCGCGCATGGCGCCGGGCCAGATTGCCACGCTGATCGCCCCGTCCGATACCTGCTGGAATCCCGGCGGCGTCGTGGCGGAACCCCTGGCACCGCCGCCGGCGCCGCGCGTCGACGAAGGAGCCATATCGGCCGTGGCCCGCGTGCTGCGCGGCGGCGAACCGGCCCTGCTGTTCATCGGCAATTCGGCCCTGCGCGCCGGCCCCCTGGCCACCGCCGGGCGCATCGCGCACAAGACCGGCGTGCGGGTCATGGCGCCTACTTCCAACCGGCGCGTCGAACGCGGCGCCGGCCGCTATCCCGTGGCCCGCCTGCCCTATGCGGTCGAACCGGCCGTGGCGGCGCTCAAGGGCATCAAGCACCTGATCCTGGTGGGCGCCAAGGCGCCGGTGGCCTTCTTCGCCTATCCCGACAAGCCCGCGGTGATGTACCCGGAGGATTGCATCGTGCACGTGCTGGCGCGCGAAGACCAGGACTTGCCGGACGCACTGTCGCGCCTGGCGCAGGCCCTGGATGCCCGCACGGATGCCCCCGTGGCCGAACGCGTCGCGATGGCGCCGGCGCGCGGCGCGGTCACGTCGGAGGCCGTGGCCCAGACGGTCTCCGCCCTGCTGCCGGAGAACGCCGTCATCGTCGACGAGGGCGTGAGCTTCGGCCGCGCCTTCTATCCCGGCACCGCCAATACGGTGCCGCACGACTGGCTGCAGATCACGGGCGGCGCCATCGGCAACGGCCTGCCGCTGGCCACCGGCGCGGCCATCGGCGCGCCCGGCCGGCGCATCGTATCGCTGCAGGCGGACGGCTCGGCCATGTACACCGTGCAGGCGCTATGGACCCAGGCACGCGAGCAGCTGGACGTGACCACCGTCATCCTGGCCAACCGCAAATACGCGATCCTGCTGGGCGAACTGCAAGGGGTGGGCGCGGCAGCCGGCAAGACGGCCATCGACATGCTGGACCTGACCCGTCCCAACCTGGAATGGGTCAAGATCGCCAACGGCATGGGCGTGGAGGCCGCGCAGGCGGACACCATGGAAGCATTCGCCGACCTGTTCGCCACGGCGAATCGCCGCAAGGGACCCTTCCTGATCGAGCTGGTCATCTAAAGGCGCGGGGCAGCCCGGATAAAAAAAGGCGCCGCGAATACGGCGCCTTTCCAGGGCTTGGACCCCACCGGTCTTGCCCAGGCCCTGTAGTTTCAGGGCTGGAGTCCGGGGCTTGGGATATCGGGCCGGATATTGCAGGCCCGTCCCTTCGACCCTCTATCGATGCGCCGCCCCATCACTGCAGCGTGCGCTCGAACACCAGCTTGCCGTCGCGCAGGTCCACCGGCACCACGTCGCGCGGGCCGAACCGCCCTTCCAGGATCAACTTGGCGACCGGGTTTTCGATCTGCTGCTGGATGGCGCGCTTCAAGGGACGCGCGCCGAACACCGGGTCGAAACCGGCCCTGGCGATTTCCGCCAGCGCGGCATCCGACACTTCCAGCTGCATTTCCTGCTTCTCCAGCCGCTGCGCCAGGCGCTTGAGCTGGATCCGGGCGATGGATTCGATGTGCTGCGCTTCCAGCCCGTGGAACACGACGACTTCGTCGATCCGGTTCAGGAATTCCGGCCGGAACGACTGCTTCAGTTCATCCCACACGACTTCCTTGATGACCTCGTAGGGCTTGCCGGCCATGGTCTGGATATGCTGAGAACCCAGGTTGGACGTCATCACGATCACCGTGTTGCGGAAGTCCACCGTGCGGCCCTGGCCGTCGGTCAGGCGGCCGTCGTCCAGCACCTGCAGCAGCACGTTGAACACATCCGGGTGCGCCTTTTCCACTTCGTCCAGCAGGATCACGCTGTACGGTTTGCGGCGCACGGCCTCGGTCAGGTAGCCGCCTTCCTCGTAGCCCACATATCCCGGGGGCGCGCCGATCAGGCGAGCCACCGAGTGCTTCTCCATGAATTCGCTCATGTCGATGCGGATCATGTGCTCTTCGGAATCGAACAGGAAGTCGGCCAGCGCGCGGGTCAGCTCGGTCTTGCCCACGCCGGTCGGGCCCAGGAACAGGAAGGAGCCATAGGGCCGCGACGGATCGGACAGCCCGGCGCGCGAACGCCGGATGGCATCGGAAACCAGGCGCACGGCCTCGTCCTGCCCCACCACGCGGCGGTGCAGGAAGCCTTCCATCTCCAGCAGCTTCTCGCGTTCGCCCTGCATCATCTTCGAGACGGGGATGCCCGTGGCGCGCGACACGACCTCGGCGATTTCCTCGGCGCCGACCTGCGTGCGCAGCAGCCGCGGCCGATTGCCCGATTCGGCTTGCTGAGCGCCGCTTTCCGCGGACTTCAGGCGGGCCTCCAGTTCGGGCAGCTTGCCGTACTGCAGCTCGGCCAGCTTGTCGAACTGGCCCTTGCGCTGCAATTCGGCCATTTCGGCCCGCGCCTGGTCGATCTGTTCCTTGATGGCCTGGCTGCCCTGCACCGCGGCTTTTTCCGCCTTCCAGATTTCCTCGTAGTCGTTGTATTCGCGCTGGAGTTTCTCGAGTTCGTCCTCGATGACGCCCAGACGGCGCTTGGAACCGTCGTCGGTCTCCTTCTTGACCGCTTCGCGCTCGATCTTCAGCTGGATGATGCGGCGGTCCAGCCGGTCCATGACTTCGGGCTTGGAATCGATTTCCATGCGGATGCGCGCCGCCGCCTCGTCGATGAGGTCGATGGCCTTGTCCGGCAGGAAGCGGTCCGTAATGTAGCGGTGCGACAGTTCGGCCGCGGCCACGATGGCGGGGTCGGTGATGTCCACGCCGTGGTGCAGTTCATAGCGCTCCTGCAGGCCGCGCAGGATGGCGATCGTCGACTCCACGTCCGGCTCGTCGACGAGCACCTTCTGGAAGCGGCGTTCGAGCGCGGCGTCCTTTTCGATGTACTTGCGGTATTCGTCGAGCGTGGTCGCGCCGATGCAATGCAGCTCGCCGCGCGCCAGCGCCGGCTTGAGCATATTGCCCGCATCGATGGCGCCTTCGGCCTTGCCCGCGCCCACCATGGTGTGCAGCTCGTCGATGAAGACGATGTTGCTGCCGTCGTCCTGCGACAACTCCTTCAGGACGGCCTTCAGCCGCTCTTCGAATTCGCCGCGAAACTTGGCGCCCGCCAGCAGCGCCGCCATGTCCAGCGACAGCACGCGCTTGCCGCGCAGGCTTTCCGGTACCTCGTCATTGACGATGCGCTGGGCCAGGCCTTCCACAATGGCGGTCTTGCCGACGCCCGGCTCGCCGATCAGCACGGGATTGTTCTTGGTGCGGCGCTGCAGGATCTGGATGGTGCGGCGGATTTCGTCGTCCCGGCCGATCACCGGATCGAGCTTGCCCTGACGCGCGCGGTCGGTCAGGTCCAGGGTGTATTTGGCCAGGGCCTGGCGGTTGGACTCGCCTTCCGCGCCCTGCACCGCCTCGCCGCCGCGCACGGCGTCCACGGCGGCTTCCAGGGCCTTCTTCTGCAGGCCGGCATCGCGCAGGATGCGGCCCGCATCGCCCTTGTCGTCGGCCAGTGCCAACAGGAAGAGCTCGCTGGCGATATAGGTATCGCCACGCCGCGCCGCTTCCTTGTCGGTGCGCGTGAGCACGTTTTGCAGGTCGCGTCCGACCTGCACGTTGGTTTCGCCGTGCACCTGGGGCAGCGACTTCAGCGCGGAGTCGATCGCCGAGGGCAGGCGGTTGACCGCCACGCCGGCGCGCGCCAGCAGGCTGGAGGCGCCGCTGTCGGGATCCCCGATCAGGGCGGAAAGGACGTGCACGGGCTCGATGTAGGGGTGGTCGTTGCGGGCGGCCAGGCTCTGGGCATCGGCCAAGGCCTGCTGGAACTTGGTGGTGAGCTTGTCGAATCGCATAATTGTGGTCGGCTTGTAGGGTTGGAGCCCGACCCGACGGCCGGCTCGATGTTCCACAAATGCGGGCGCCCGGGCGGGATTTCAATGCCCGCCCTCACGATAAGCGATACACGGAGCGGATGGATACCTACGTTTTCGTCTACGGCACCCTGCGCCGGGGGGAAATCAACGACCTGGCCGCCGCGGCGGCGCGCGCCGGCCTGCCCGCGCCGGAATACGCCGGCGCCGCCCAATTGCGCGGCCGGCTGTACGACTTCGGCGACTGGCCCGGACTGCTGCCGGACCCGGATGGCTTGCCCGTGACGGGCGACGTCTACCGCATCGATCCCGCCCTGCTGCCTATGATGGACGCCATCGAGGAATACGACCCCGCCGGCGGATCCTGCTTCGTGCGCCGCCGGCTGCGGCTGGCGGTGGCGGGCCGGGAACTGGACTGCTACTACTATCCCATCGACCCCGCCCACATCGGCGACGCGATACGCACCGAGGCGACCGACTGGATCACGCATCGTAAAAGCCGCCAGGGATAGCCGGCCGGCACCGGCGCGGCACGGCGCTTCAACGGGCCCCGGGACCAGGGGCGCGGCGACCCGGAGGGCGCGGCGGCTTCAGCCTCCCGGTAGCCCAGCGGCGCGGCAGGCCGGCGGCCCGCCGCGCACCCGTGCAGGCCGCGGGCCTCAGACTTCCTCGTACAGCGGCAGCGTCAGGAATTCCGCGAAATCGTCCTGGGTGCTCATCTGCTCGAATATCCGGGCGGCACGGTCATAGGCCTGGCTGGGGCCGGCGACTTCATGCACCTTCACAAGCTCTTCCGGGATGAGCTTGCGCACCAGCGCCGCGGTCACCTTGGTGCCGTCTTCCAGCACGCCCTTGGGCGAACGGATCCACTGCCACACCTGCGAACGGGAGATTTCCGCCGTGGCGGCGTCTTCCATCAGGTTGTGGATGGGCACGCAGCCGTTGCCGTCCAGCCAGGACCCCAGGTAATGGATGCCGACGTTGATGTTCATGCGCAGGCCGGTTTCGGTGATGGGCGCCTCGGGCTGGAAATCGAGCAGATCGGCGGCCTTGACGTCGACGTCCGGACGCTGCTTGCCGATCTGGTTCGGTGCGTCGCCCAGCACCTTGACGAACTCTTCCATGGCCACGGAGACCAGGCCCGGGTGCGCCACCCAGCCCCCGTCGTAGCCGTCGGTGGCGTCGCGCGTTTTGTCGGCGCGGATGCCCGCCATGGCCTGCTCGTTCTTGACCGGATCGCTCTTGATGGGGATCAGCGCGCTCATGCCGCCGATGGCCGGCGCGTTGCGGCGATGGCAGGTCTTCAGCAGCAGCAGCGCGTACGCGCGCATGAAGGGCGCGGTCATCGTCACCTTGGCGCGGTCGGCCAGGCAGAAATCGCGTTCCACCTTGAATTTCTTGATGCAGCTGAAGATATAGTCCCAGCGGCCGGCATTGAGCCCGGCGCTGTGCTCGCGCAGCTCGTACAGGATCTCGTCCATCTCGAAGGCCGCCAGGATGGTCTCCACCAGGACGGTCGCCTTGATCGTGCCCTGCGCGATCCCCAGCGCCTTCTGCGTGTGGACGAAGACGTCGTTCCACAGGCGGGCTTCCAGGTGGCTTTCCATCTTGGGCAGGTAGAAGTACGGCCCGCTGCCGCGCGCCAGCAATTCCCTGGCGTTATGGAAGAAGTACAGGGCGAAGTCGAAGATGCCGCCGGAGACGCGCTTGCCGTCCACCGTGACGTGCTTCTCGTCCAGGTGCCAGCCGCGCGGCCGCACCAGCAGCACCGCGGTCTTGTCGTTCAGCTGATAGGTCTTGCCGCCCTGCTCCAGGCGTATCGTGCGGCGCACGGCGTCCATCAGGTTGATCTGGCCGGAAATCTGGTTGTGCCAGTTCGGCGTATTGGAGTCCTCGAAATCCGTCATGTAGCTGTCGGCGCCGGAATTCAGGGCGTTGATCACCATTTTGCGCTCGACCGGGCCGGTGATTTCCACGCGCCGGCACTTCAGGTCTTCCGGGATGGGCGCGATGGTCCAGTCGCCGTCGCGGATGTGCCGGGTATCGGGCAGGAAATCCGGCTTCTCGCCGGCGTCCAGGCGCTTGGCGCGGGCCGCGCGGGCGGCCAGCAGTTCCTGGCGCCGGGCCTCGAAAGTGCGATGCAGGTCGGCGACCAGCGCCAGCGCATCATGCGTCAGCACCGTCTCGAAGCCGGGTTCGATGGGGGCGTCGATGGCGACGCCCGCGGGCAGTTTCAGGGTCATTGAAGTCTCCGCGGAAGAATCCTGTGTCCGCCAGTGTACGAAGCGGATATTGAATTAAAAACCATATAAAAGTAGATTCATCTTTTATTTTTCTGCAAAAGTGGCCGCGCGTATGCCCGCGACCCTGCTGGGCGGCACACGCCGGCCGTCCGACACTATGCCCGGCGGCATGGCCTGGCCGCCCCGGTGCCGCCAGCGCCGCAGGTTCGCCGGCCACGCCGCTTCACTGCCTGCCATGGACCGTTTCAAGCAACTCCAGACCTTCGTCGACGTGGCCTCCCTGGGCAGCCTGTCCGCCGCCGCACGGGCCGAAGGGGTCGCTCCCGCCATGATCGGCCGACGCATCGATGCGCTGGAAGCCCGCCTGGGCGTGAAGCTGCTGGTGCGCTCCACGCGCCGCATTTCCCTGACGGCCGAGGGCGGCACGCTACTGGAGGACGCGCAGCGCATCCTGCGCGACCTGAACGACTCCGAAAGCCTGGTGGCGCAGGGTAGCGCGCGTCCCACCGGCCTGCTGCGCATCACGGCGCCGGCGGGCTTCGGCCGGCGCCACGTCGCCCCCCTCCTACCCGGCTACGCCGAGCGCTACCCCGACGTCAGCGTCACCCTGGACCTGAGCGACCGCCTGGCCGACCTGATCGAGGAGCGCTACGACTGCGCCGTACGCATCGGCGACCTGCACGATTCCGACATGGTGGCCATCCGCCTGGCCGACAACCGGCGCGTCGTCGTCGCGGCGCCCGCCTATCTGGCCCGGCATGGCACACCGCGCACGCCGGCGGACCTGGCAAGCCATCATTGCCTGTCCTTCGGCAGCCAGGCCAACCAGTCGCGCGGATGGCTGTTCCGCGTCAACGGACAGCTTACGCCCTATCGCGTCGGCGGCCGGCTGGAATGCAGCGACGGCAGCGTGCTGCATCAATGGACGCTGGCGGGCTGCGGCCTGGCCTGGCGGTCGATGTGGGAAGTGCAGCAGGACCTGGCCAGCGGCCGGCTGAAAACCGTGCTGGACGACTACTGCGCCCCGCCCAACGGCATCTATGCGATGCTGCCCGAGCGCAAGCACACGCCGGCGCGCGTGCGGGCCTTCGTGGACCTGTTGCGCCATGCCTACGCGGACCCCGGCTACTGGGGCGAACCCGGATCGGGCTGACGCAGATTCAGCGCATTGCCACGCGCCGCGCCCTACAATGCGCGGCATGCCATCCCGCGGCCGCGGCCGCATTCGCCCGGAACCCCCATGCGCTTGGTTTTTTGCCTTTTGCTGGCGCTGTGCGCCGCCGTATCCGCCCGGGCCCAGGACGAAAACGGACCGCCCCGCATCGGTGCGCCGGCTTGGCAAACGGTGCAACTGGGGGCCCGTGCGCATCGCTATCCCTTTCCGGTCTACGCCAGCCGCACCTTGACCGCGGACAAGCTGGCCCGCGTCGAACACGTCATCGTCATCGTGCACGGCGTGCAGCGGGACGCCGACCGCTATTACGAAACGGCGGCCGGCCTGCTATGGATGAATCCCGCCGCCATGGACAACACGCTGGTGATCGCGCCGAAGTTCGCGGACACCATCGACCGCGGCTTCGAGCGCATGCCCGCCTGGCACCGCCAGCGCTGGATCGCCGACGGCGACAGCGTCAAGGCGGCGGGTCGTCCGGCGCCCATCGGCTCCTTCGACGTGCTGGACGACCTGGTGGAATGGCTGGGCGACCGCCATACGCTGCCCGCGCTGCGCGACGTCGTGCTGGCGGGCCATTCCGCCGGCGCCCAGATGCTGCAGCGCTACGCCGTCCTGAACAACATCGACGAAGCCGTGCGCAAGCGCGGCGTGGCACTGCGCTACGTCATCGCCAATCCGTCCTCGTACCTGTATTTCACGACGGACCGCCCGCGCGCCGATGGCGGTTTCGGCCCCTACAACCGCGGCTTGTGCCCCGAGTTCAACGATTTCCGCTACGGGCTGGACCACCTGCCCCACGATCTGCATCCCCAGGACGCCAAGCGCCTGGCGACGCGCTACGCAAGCCGCGCCGTCACCTATCTGCTGGGCGCCGCCGACACCAATCCGGAGCAGCGCTGGCTGGACAAGCGCTGCGGCGCGGAGGCGCAGGGCGCGACCCGGCTGTCGCGCGGACGCGCCTACCTGCGCTACGAGGCCTGGCTGCCCGCGCTGAAGCAGAATGTCCATCATGCCTACGAAGTGACCGGCGTGGGACACGACCAGCGCGGCATCTTCGGCTCGGAATGCGGCGCGCGCGCGCTGCTGGGCCCCGACGCCAGGACGGGCCCAGGCGCGGCGGCCTGCGCCGCGCCACCCCCATCGTCGCCGCGGCTAGGCCGCCCGGCCGACGATACCCGGACGATATCCCCACCCCGGTAACGGCTGGTATCGTATCGCTTCGATACCCCGTTCATGCACGCTCAGGCACGCCACCATCATGTCGCTCGAAGAACACTACACCGCCATCCTGCAACAACTCGGAGAAGACCCTTCCCGGGAAGGCCTGCGCGACACGCCGCTGCGCGCCGCCAAGGCCATGCAGTACCTGTGCCGCGGCTACGGCCAGAACCTGCACGAAATCGTCAACGGCGCCTTGTTCACGTCGGACACCAAGGAAATCGTCCTGGTCAAGAACATCGAGCTGTATTCCCTGTGCGAGCACCACATACTGCCCTTCATCGGCAAGGCGCACGTGGGCTATCTGCCCAACGGCAAGGTGCTGGGGCTTTCCAAGGTGGCGCGCATCGTGGACATGTACGCACGGCGCCTGCAGATCCAGGAAAACCTCAGCCGCCAGATCGCCGAGGCCGTCCAGCAGGTAACGGGCGCCGCCGGCGTGGCGGTGGTCATCGAGGCGCAGCACATGTGCATGATGATGCGCGGGGTGGAGAAGCAGAATTCGTCCATGGTGACCTCGGTCATGCTGGGCGAATTCCACGACAATGCGGCCACGCGGTCGGAGTTCATGGACCTGATCCGCTAAGGCGGCCGCCGCGCCCGCGGCCCGGCGGCTGCCTTGCGCGGCGCCCTCCTTGCCTGCCCCCCGGGCCAGCGGCGGCGCCGCGCGCCTGGCGCCTACTTCAAGGTGAAGCTGGCCTGCTTCACGTCCTGCGAATCCAGTCCCACGTAGACCTTGAATAATCCCGGCTCGGCGCCGTAGTGCAGCTGGGCGTTGTAGAAAGCCAGGTCGTCCTCGTCGATCGTGAACGCAACCTTGCGCGATTCGCCGGCCTTCAGCATCACCTTCTGGAAATGCTTCAACTCCTTGACCGGCCGGCTGACGGAGGCGACCGGATCCTGGATGTACAGCTGCACCACGGTCGCGCCATCGCGATCGCCGGTATTGGTCACCGTCACGCTGGCCTGCACGGTGCCGCCGCGCGTCATCGCCGGGCCGGACAAGTCGACATCCGAAAGCGCGAACGTGGTGTAGCTCAGGCCATAGCCGAAGGGAAACAGCGGGCCATTGGGCGCATCGAAATACCGCGACGTGTATTTGTCCGGATGCAGGGGGTCGAACGGCCGACCCGTGTTCAGATGGCTGTAGTAGATGGGGATCTGCCCCACCGAACGCGGGAACGTCATGGGCAGCTTGCCCGACGGGTTGTAGTCGCCGAACAGCACATCGGCGACGGCATTGCCGCCCTCGGTGCCGGCGAACCAGGTTTCCAGCAGGGCGTCGGCGTTGTCGTTCTCCCAGCCCAGGGCCAGCGGGCGTCCGTTCATCAACACCACCACCAGCGGCTTGCCGGTCGCCTTCAGGGCGTGCAGCAGCTTGACCTGGCTCTCGGGAATGACGATGTCGGTACGGCTGGATGCCTCGTGCGCCATGCCCTGGGATTCCCCCACCACCGCCAGCACCACGTCGGCCTGGCGCGCGGCCGCCACGGCCTCGTCGATCAGCTGAGCGGGCGTGCCTGGGCCCACATCCACGTCCTCTTCATACAGGTTCAGGTACTTGACGATCTCCGGGTCGTCGACGACGTTCGCGCCCTTCGCATACAGCAGCCGCGCCCGGTCGCCGACGGCGTTGACCAAGCCCTGGTACAGGGACACGGTCTGCTCCGTCCGGCCGGCCGCGGACCAGTTGCCCATCATGTCGCGCTGGCTCTTGGCCAGCGGGCCGACGACCGCGATGGTGCCCTGCTTGCGCAGCGGCAGCACCCCGCCCTGGTTCTTCAGCAGCACCAGGCTTTCGCGCGCGACCTCCCGCGCCGCGCCGCGATGCAGGCGGCTTTCGGCGTTGACGTCGGGCGGATCGTTCGCCGGCGGCCCGAGATGGCGATACGGGTCGCGGAACAAGCCCAGATCGTACTTGACCCGCAGCACGTCGCGGGTCGCGCGGTCCAGGTCCGCCATGGCGATGCGGCCGCTTTCCAGCAAGGGCTTCAGGTTGTCGCCGTACATCGAGTCGCTCATGCTCATGTCGGCGCCGGCGGAGATGGCCAGCCTGGCGGCGTCGCGGCCGTCGGCCGCCACGCCATGCTTGATCATCTCCATGATCGCGCCGTGATCGCTGATGGTGATGCCCTTGAAGCCCCACTGCTTGCGCAGCACGTCCTGCAGCAGCCATTTGTCGCCGGTGGCCGGCACGCCGTTCAGCGAATTCAGGGCGATCATCACCCCTGCCGCGCCCGCGTCCAGCGCCGCCTTGTAGGGCGGCAGGTAATCCTGGAACAGGCGCTGCGGGCTCATGTCCACGGTGTTGTAATCGCGGCCACCTTCGACGGCGCCGTAGGCGGCGAAATGCTTGACCACCGCCATGATGCTGCCCGGCGCGGCGGGATCGTCGCCCTGATAGCCCTTGACCAGTTCGGCGCCGATGCGCGACGTCAGGGTGGTGTCCTCGCCGAAGCCTTCGGAATTGCGGCCCCAGCGCGGATCGCGCGAAATATCGACCATCGGCGACCACGTGAGGTCCAGTCCGTCCGCGCTGGCCTCGATCGCGGACACGCGGCCCGTTCGCCGGATGGCATCCATGTTCCAGGTGGAGGCCAGGCCCAGGCCGATGGGGAAGATCGTGCGCTGGCCATGGATGACGTCATAGGCGAAGAACAGCGGGATCTTCAGCCGGCCCTGCATGGCGGCGTCCTGCAGTACGCGTATGTCCTGGGGCGTCACGGTGTTGAATATCGCGCCGACCTTGCCGGCGCGGATGTCGGCGGCGAATTTGGCCCTGTCCGGATGGGCGCCGGCGGGCAGGCTGACGAGCCGCAGCTGGCCGATCTTTTCATCCACCGTCATGCGCCGCATGAGGTCGTCGATATACGCTTCGCGCGCCGCCTGCTCGCGCATCATGGAAGGCGGATTGCTTGAAGGATTGCCCGTTTGGCCAAATGCCGGGGCGCCGGCCAGCGCGATCAGCAAGGGGAGCGTCAAACGTAGCTTTTTCATGCGCATGCGTCTCTGTTGTTGTCGATGTGGGATACGCGCCGGCCTGGCGGCCGGCGCCGGGGCCCGGTGGGGACCCGGCGGGGACCAAGTTTGCCACATCGCCGTCGGGGGCCGCGAAATACCGCGAGCGGCCGTCCACGGACGGCCCGCGGACGCGCGACAGGGGCTACAGACCCCGTGGACGGTACGGAAGCGGCAGCGCTACAGGCGCGACAAGGTCAGCGGATCGGCCTGGCCATCGAAGAAGCGGTCCAGGCAGGCGCGAAACAGGGTTTCCTGCGGCGCCGCCCGATCGAAGAGCGTCAGGCAAGACCGGAACTTCACCGCGTCCACCGGCCCGAAGATATCCTCGGCCGAGGACGCGGGCGCGCGGGCCGTCAGCTCGCAGGCCCGCTTCAGCCGCGGCCCCAGCACGGGATGGTGAAGATAGGCACGGGCCTCGTCCAGGCCCGAGATGGCGTAGCGCCACGCCATGTCGCTGCGGCCCAGGCCCTGGATCTGGGGAAAGATGAACCACATCCAATGGCTGCGCTTGCGGCCGGCCGCCAGTTCCGCGCAGACCGCGTCGAAGACCGGATCCTGCGCGGCCACGAAACGCCGCAGGTCGTAGGGATCGTTCAGTTCGCTGGTTTCCATGTCAACTCCCACGCGCCACTTAGCACGTTCTGCAGCCACAACGCGCAGGTGAGCGTCTTGGAATCGGTGATGTCGCCATTGCGGCAGGCGGCAAAGAGCGCATCGACCGTCATGGGATGGACATCGACGAATTCGTCGGCGTCCGTCTGCGCCGGACCGGGCTGCAGGCCACGCGCAAAGAAGATATGGATGATCTCGGTGGAATACGCAATGGCCACGTGCATGGCGCCCGCCGCCGCCCACGCCCCGCCGCGGTAGCCCGTTTCCTCCAGCAGCTCGCGCTGGCCGCACACCAGCGGGTCTTCGCCGGGATCCAGCTTGCCGGCCGGGAACTCCGTCATCACGCGGCCGATGGGGTAGCGATACTGGCGCACCATCAGGACGCGCCCATCGTCCAGCATCGGCACCACCACCACTGCGCCGGGATGGACGATGTATTCGCGGGTGGTGCTATGCCCATTGGGCAATTGCACCGTATCGCGTCGCGCGCGCAGGAAACCGCCCTCGAACAGCGTTTCCTGCTTCAGGGGTTTTTCCACGAGGTGAGCGTCGTTGTTCGTATCCATATCGTTCGTATTCACGGGGTCGTCCACGGCGGGGGAAAAGATCCAACAGGGAAAGTGCGCCCAACGGAAAAGAAGATCCCGCGGGAAAGAGTTCCAACTTTAGCAGCTGTGGTCGCGCATGCCGCAGCCGTGCCGACATTCTCACGCTACGCCAGGAAAAATGGCGGGCTCGGCATCGCATGCCGGCACGCGCGAGCGCGCGGCGGGCCGTGCACGGCTGATCCGGCATGTGAGAAGATGCAGAGCCGCCGGCCGCGCCCGGCGCGCCCGACAAAACACATAAGGAGGAGCAACATGCCCATGAAAACCATCGTCCGCGCATTCACCGCCCTGGCGATTGCCGCAAGCATCGCGCCGGCGGCGGCGCGCGCCGATTACCCGGACAAGCCCGTCAAGATCGTCGTGGCATTTACCGCGGGCGGGACGACCGACATCCTGACCCGCGCCATCGGCAACAAGATCAGCGAATCGCTGAAGCAGACCTTCATCATCGAAAACCGTCCCGGCGCGGGTGGCAATATCGGCAGCGAGTACGTCGCGCGCGCCGCGCCGGACGGCTACACGCTGCTGGCCGCGTCCGTCGGCCCGATCGCGGTCAATTCCAGCTTGAACAAGCTCGATTACGACCCGTTGACCGACCTGGTGCCCGTCGTGCAGTTCGCCGATGTCCCGAACGTGCTGGTGGTGCCGCCCGATACGCCCGTGCATAACGTCGCCGAGTTCATCGCCTACGCCAAGCAGCATTCGGGCAAGCTGAACTACAGCTCCACCGGGATCGGCACGTCGTCGCACCTGGCCAGCTATATGCTCATGCAAAAGATCGGCGTGCAGGCCACGCATATTCCGTACAAGGGCGCGGACGCGCTGACCGACCTGCTCAGCGGCCGCGTACAGTTCATGTTCGCCACCATTCCCTCGGTCATCGGACAGATCAAGGCCGGCAAGCTGCGCGCGCTCGCGGTCAGCAGCATCCGCCGCTCCGCCTCCATGCCCGACGTGCCGACCATCGCGGAAAACGGCTTCCCGGGCTTCGAAGCCGGCTCCTGGTTCGGCATGTTCGCGCCCAAGGGCACCCCGCCCGCCACCATCGCCACCTTGAACAAGGCCGTGAACGCGGCGCTTCCCAGCCTGAAGGACAAAATGACGGCCGAAGGCGCCGACCCGGTGGGCGGCAGCGCGGAAGCCTTCGGTGCGTTCACCCGCAAGGAACAGGCGAAGTGGAGCGCGCTGGTCAAGCAGATGGGCGCGAAGGCGGAGTAGGCGCACGGCGCAGGGGCTGGCACGCCTGGCGCAACCAGGCGCCCGCACGGCATGATGGGCGCGCCACCGCGAGCGCGGCCATGCGAGGCTCTTTCCAGCGTCAACAGGCCTAGCGGGCGTAGTCCTCGTTCTGGCCCGTATGCCGGCGCAGCCGCCAGTCCGCCAGCTCGAACAGCAGCTCGCTGGCCAGCGCCATGGCGGCGGCCGGCAAAGCCCCCGCCAGCAGCAACTGGCCATCGTTCAGCGCCAGCCCCGTGACGATGCGCTCGCCAAAGCCGCCCGCGCCGATGAAGGCGGCAATCGTCGCGGTGCCGATGGAAATCGAGGTGGCCGTACGCACCCCGGCCACGATGGTGGGGCGCGCCAGCGGCAGCTCGATCAGCATGATGCGCTGGCTAGCCGTCATGCCCAGCGCGGTGGCCGCCATGCGCATGCCCGAGGAAACCTCGTCCAGGCCCGCCACCGTATTGCGCATGACGGGCAGCAGGGCGTAAAGCGTCAAGGCGACCA
Source organism: Bordetella sp. H567 (assembly GCF_001704295.1). Lineage (NCBI taxonomy): Bacteria > Pseudomonadati > Pseudomonadota > Betaproteobacteria > Burkholderiales > Alcaligenaceae > Bordetella > Bordetella sp. H567. Next base: position 1,837,822 of record NZ_CP012334.1, on the reverse strand, counting down.
GCGCCGGTACCGCGCCGATGCGGCCCGTCACCGTGATGAGGATGGCCAGCATGGCCAGCGACGGAATCGTCTGCAGCAGGCCCGTCATGCCCAGTACCATCGCGCGCAGCCGGCGGCGGCCGTGCACGAAGACGCCGGCCGGCACGGCCACCAGCACGGCAATGAGCACGGCCACCGACACCAGCAGCAAGTGCTGCCAGGCCAGCCGCCCCAGGTCCGGGCCCATCAGCTTGCGCCAGAATCCATAGTGCTCCCCGGTATCGGTGGCGCCGCCCGGCACGGCACCGGCGGACGCCAGGCGGTCGCGCGCGATGGCGTCGAACGGCACGCCGTCCAGTTCGGCCCGCGCATTCATGGCGATCATGGCATGTTCGTCGATGGTGCCCGCCAGGTCGCGCATCGCCGCCCAGGCCGCGGGAAAACGCCGCGGCACGTCCTGCCGGTACAGCACCACCGCGTCATACCGCGGGAAATACTTGAGGTCATCCTCCAGGACACGCAATCCCAGCACGTCGATCTTGGCGTCGGTGGTGTAGATATCGATGACGTCGGTTTGCTTCTTCTGGATGGCGTCGTACGCCAGCCCGTGGTCCAGGCCGGTCGGGTTCTGGCGCAGGCCGTAGCGCTGGGCCAGGCCGCGCCAGCCGTCGGCACGGCCTATGAATTCGCTGGACAGCCCCAGGCGCAGTTCCGGGTGGCGCGCCAGATCGCTCAGCGTACGTATGCCCAGCTTGTCCGCGTCGGCGGCTCGCATCGCCAGCGCGTAGCCGTCGTTGAAACCGAAGGGAATGTCCACGCCCAGGCCCAGGGCGGCAAGCCGGGTCCGCATCTCGTCCAGCGTCAAAGGCTGATCGCTTTTGAGGATTTCCTGCGAAATGGTGCCGGCGTATTCGGGATAAAGGTCGATGCCCCCGCTCTGCAAGGCCTGGTACACGATTGCCGTATTGCCCAGCCCCTGCGACACGGCCGGCACCTGCCCGGTCCGCCGCGCGACCTGCTGCGCCAGCAATTGGGCCAGGATGTACGACTCGGTGAAGCGCTTGGAGCCGATGCGCAGCTCCCGCGCGGACGATGCCGCTTGCGGCGGCGCGGCGGCATCCGCCATCAGCCCCGCGGCGGCGGACGCCGGGGTGGCCTGTCCCGCTATCGCGAACAGCGCCAGCATCGCCCCCAGGCATCGCCTGAAGAGGCGGGCGCCCATGCCGCCCCCCTTGCCTGGGCGCCTGGTCCCGTCATGGAAATCGTCAGTAGGGCCGGCGCCCGGAATACGCGGCAACCCGCGCGGCATGCGTGCCTTCAACGGCAATGGAGTCGGAGTCATCCGGAGGGTCGGGGCGCGAAGAGTCGGTATCGAGGATTAACGGGCAACGGTCAATTGTGCCATCATGCCGCATGGCGATGATTCCGTTATTCCCCCTAGGCAACGCCCTGTTTCCCGACGGGGTCATGCATTTGCGGATCTTCGAGGTCCGCTACCTGGACATGATCGGCAAGTGCATCGCCGACGGTTCGTCCTTCGGCGTCGTCCCGCTGCTGGAAGGCCGCGAGGTCCGCACGCCCGAAGGCCGGGCGGTCCTGGCCGGCGCCGGCACCCTGGCCCGCATCGTGGAGTCCTCCGCGCCCATGCCGGGCCTGCTGCAGATCGTCTGCGCCGGCGTGCACCGGTTTCGCCTGTTATCGGCGCAGGAAGGCAAATTCGGCCTGTGGAGCGGCGACATCGAGATCCTGGAAGACGATGCGCCGCGTGAGATCCCGCGGCAATTGCAGCCCGCCGCGGATGCCCTGGGTGCCTTGATCGCCGATCTGCAGCGGCAGGCCACCCCTGCCGCCCTCATGCCCATCGCACCGCCCTTTCGCCTGGACGAATGCGGCTGGGTCGCCGACCGCTGGGCCGAGATCCTGCCCTTGCCGGCCGCGGCCAAGCAGGAACTGCTGTTGACCGCCGACCCGGAATTGCGCCTGGCCCACATCCACACGATGCTGGATGAACGGGGATTGTTGCCGGCGCGGCCCGACGATACGGATACATAGATCCGCGCGCGCAGCAGTCTCGGACCATTCCACCCGGACATCCTCGATGGGATGCGCGCCAATGCGCGCGCGTTCGCCATCGTTTTTATTTTCCCCAATCCGCGGACGCGCTTTTGCTGGAGATATCCCTCATGACGATTGCCATGGTCTTCCTCACTGCCGCTTACAACTATATGACGAAGCCGTCCGATCCCGCTCCGTCCATCTGCCCCGTGGGCAAGGAGCAGGAGGCGTCTCGCCTTTTCTCCTCGGTCGGCGGCGAGTTGACGGAACCCCTGCATACCGTGCCCGACCGCCTGCCCGCGGGCCTGCAAAAGCTGTCGGACCAATGGGTAGCAGAAGAAAAGGCGCGACTGGCCGAATCCGGGCAAACCATCAGCAGCCCACGGCGTAGCGAAATTCTCGTCAAGGTGTAGTCACACCGAGACCCGCCGTCACTTCACCGCCTGCTCGCGCGCGCGGGCGACCGCGGCGGCGGCTTCCGCCTCGGCTTCTTCGTCCCCGGCTTCGACCATGGGCAGGATGCCGCTGGCGGCGGTACCGCGCGGCTGCAGCAGCAAGGCCACCAGGGCGGTCCACCCCGTCTGGTGCGATGCGCCCAGCCCGCGCCCGGTATCGCCGTGGAAGAACTCATGGAACAGTACAAGGTCGCGCGACGCCGGGTCGGTCTGCAGCTGCGGATATCCCATCATGGACGGCCGCTCGCCGTCGGCGTTCTTCAGAAACAGCCGGGTAATGCGCCGGGCCAGCTTGTCGGCGATTTCGCGTAGCGAGTACTTGCGCCCTGAACCGGTGGGATATTCGACGCGGAAATCATCGCCGTAGTAGCGCTGGAATTCGTACAACGATTCGATCAGCAGGTAATTCACCGGCAGCCACACCGGCCCGCGCCAATTCGAATTGCCGCCGAACACGCGCGAATCGGATTCGCCGGGCTGGTAGCGGATGCTGAAGCTCTGGCCGTTGTGGTGGAATTCGTAGGGCGCGTCGCGATGGACCCGCGACAGCGCGCGCACGCCGTAGTCCGACAGGAACTCGCTTTCGTCCAGCGCCCGGCGCAGCAGCGCCTTCACGCGGTGCCCGCGCAGCAGCGAGAGCAGCGCCGAATTCCCCTTGCCCGGCTCGGTCCAGCGGGAGACCAGCTTGGCCAGGTCCGGCCGGTGTCGCAGGAACCAGCGCAGCCGTTCCTTGAATCCCGGCAAGCGCCCGTGCACGCTTTCCTCCAGCACCTGCACCGCGAACATCGGAATCAGCCCGACGATCGAACGCACCCGCATCGGCACGCTGTCCTGCCCGGGCAGATGCAGCGCATCGTAGAAAAATTCGTCGTGTTCATCCCATAGCCCCGTTTCGCAGTCGTCGCCGCTGTTGACCGCTTCGGCGATATACAGGAAATGCTCGAAGAACTTGACGGCCATATCGACATAGCTTTTGTTGACGGTCGCGAGTTCCAGCGCGATGCGCATCATGTCCAGCGCATAGGCCGCCATCCAGGCGGTGCCGTCGGCCTGGTCGATGTGGCCGCCCATGGGCAAGGGCGCGGACCGGTCGAAAATCCCGACGTTGTCCAGCCCCAGGAAGCCACCCTGGAAGATGTTGTGGCCGTCGGCATCGCGCCGGTTCACCCACCAGCCGAAGTTCAGCAGCAGCTTGTGGAACACCAGCTCCAGGAAGGCATGGTCGGCCTCCCCGCTCCATGCGCGGTCGATTTCGTAGACGCGCCAGGTCGCCCAGGCGTGCACCGGCGGATTGCCGTCGCCGAAGGCCCATTCGTAGGCCGGCAGTTGCCCGTTGGGATGCTGGTAGCGGTCCTTGACCAGCAGCAACAGCTGGCTCTTGGCGAAGACCGGGTCCACCAGGGCCAGCGCCGTGGCGTGGAAAGCGAGGTCCCAGGACGCGTACCACGGGTATTCCCACTTGTCCGGCATGGAGACGACTTCACCGTTGCACAGGTGCCGCCAATCCGCGTTGCGGCCGCGGCGCCGGCTTGCCGGCGGCACGGGCTGCGCGGCGTCACCGTCCAGCCAGCGCGTCACGTCGAACTCGTAGTACTGCTTGGACCAGAGCAGTCCGGCCAGCGCCTGGCGCTGCACCAGCCGCGCATCCGGATCATCTATCCCCTGCTGCAGGCAGCGGTAGAACGCATCGGCCTCGGCCCGGCGCCGGGCGATCAGCGCATCGACATCCAGCGGCGCGCCGTCGCGCCGGGCCTCCGGCTGGAAGCGCAGGACCATGGTGGTGCGCGCCCCGGGTGCGAGATGCGCGACGCGGTGGGCGGCGACCTTCGTGCCCGCGTCGCGCCGCACCGCATCCTGGATGCCATGCACGACGTAATCGTTGATGCCGTCCTTGAACGGACCGGTCCCTTCGTTGCCGAACAGCCGCCGCACATTGGTCTCGTTCTCGCAAAACAGCCATTGCACGGGGTCCGGCGCAGATACCGTCGCGATCATGGGCTCATACGCCGGATGGCGCGCCAGCACCGCCGACCCGGCATCATCGGGCACGCGCTGCAGCGACGGCCTGGGCGAAACGCCGTCCCACGACCACGTGTTGCGCGCCCAGAGTTGCGGCATCACATGGAGGGTGGCGGGTTCGGCGCTGGGATTCTCGATGGTGATGCGCATGACGATATCGTCGGGCGCCTGCTTGGCGTATTCGACCGTGACATCGAAATACCGTTGATCGTCGAACACGCCGGTATCGAGGATCTCGTATTCCGGCTGGTCGGGGCCGCGGCGCGCGTTCTCGGCTACCAGGTCGGCATAGGGAAAGGCCGCCATGGGATACCGGTACATCATGCGCATGTAGGAATGCGTGGGCGTCGCGTCCAGGTAGAAATACAGTTCCTTGACGTCCTCGCCATGATTGCCCTCGGCGTTGGTCAGGCCGAACAGGCGTTCCTTGATGATGGGATCGCGGCCGTTCCACAAGGCCAGGCACAGGCACCAGCGCAGGCGGTCGTCACCGTAGCCGGCGATGCCGTCCTCGCCCCAGCGGTAGGCGCGGCTGCGCGCGTGATCATGGGGAAAGTAATCCCAAGCCGTGCCGGATTCGCTGTAGTCCTCGCGCACCGTGCCCCATTGCCTTTCGCTCAGGTAAGGCCCCCAGCGCCGCCACGGGACGGCATCCGCTTGCGCCAGGCGCTGGCCTTCGGCGGTTTCGATGAAAGGGGCGGCACACGACGGCGACATGGCATGTCCTTGCGACAGCGGAAAGGTGAATTTACTCTTTCGGGACGGTGCGCGGCACGGCGTCGCGCAGCATGGCTTCCATGCGCAGCAGTTCGCCCAGCGACCACGCCTGGAAAGGCGCGCCGGCCGCCCGGTGCGGCGCGTCGCCGTCGGCGATTTCCGACACATGGTCCAATCCGCCCTCGTCCAGGTGGCGATACAGCGGCGCGAGCCAGCGGGCGCGGGCATCGTCCAGGGCCTTGTGATCCAGCGTCCCGGCCTGCGCGCGCAGGCGCAGCCAGGCCTGCAGGAAGGGGCCCATCAGCCAGGGCCACGCCGTGCCCTGGTGATAGGCGGCGTCCCGCTGCGCGAGCCCGCCCTGGTAATGGCCGATATAGCGGGCGTCGGCCGGCGCCAAGGTGCGCAGCCCCAGCGGCGTCAGCAAGTCGCGCTCGACCTGCGCCAGGACGGCGGCGGCCAACGGCCCCTCGAGCAGGGGATACGGCAGGCCGCCCAGCGCGAAGACCTGGTTGGGCCGGATGCTGCCGTCCACGCGGCCGGGTTCATGGTTCGCGTCCACGATGTCGTACAGGCCGCTGCCGTCTGGCTTGGGAAAGCGCCGCAGGAACGCGTCGCCGGCCCGGGCTTCCAGACCGCGCCAGGCGGGATCCCAGGCGCCGGCGATACGCAGCGCATTGATCCATAGCGCCTCCACCTCCACCGGCTTGCCGATGCGCGGGGTCACCACCCAATCGCCCACCTTGGCGTCCATCCACGTCAGCTGCATGCCCTCGCATCCGGCCCGCAGCAGCCCGTCGCCATCGGCGCCGATGCCATGCCGCGTACCGGCGGCGTAGCCGGCCAGGATGGCCTGGACGCCGGCGCGCAGGCGTGCCTGCGTCGCCTCGTCGGCGTGCCCCGTCTCCAGGTACTCATGCGCGGCGATGACGAACCATAGCGAGGCGTCCACCGAGTTGTAGGCCGGTTCGCCGCCGTCGTCGGGGAAGTGATTCGGCAGCATGCCCTGGGAGATGTAGCGGGTCCACTCCACCAGGATGGCGCGGGCCTCGTCCAGCCTGCCCGTCGCGAGCAGCAGGCCGCGCATGGCAATGAAGGTGTCGCGGCCCCAATCGGTGAACCAGGGATAGCCGGCCACCAGCGTCAAGCCCTGCGTGCGGCGCACCAGGTAGGCGTCGGCCGCGCGCCGCAAGCGATCCGGGAAGGCGGCGCGCCGCGCGGCTTCCCGTGCCGCCAGCCGCTCGGCGAGCGCGGCGGCATCCCCGCCGTCGGCATCCGGGGAGCGGTCATCGACGGACCGCACATCCGCCGCGGGGCCGTGTGCATCGGCGCCCGCATCGGGCGCCGCGCCGGCGGCCAGGATGATGAAGGCCGGCGCGTCGGCCAGATCGAAGGTGAAGACGCCCGGGGTGGCCAGGTCCTCGATGTCGTCCAGCCCGCGCTCGCGTTCGCGCACGTAGCAGAAGTTGCGATACCAGTCCGGCTCGTGCGCGTAACGCCCATTGGTATGCGCGGTGATGGCCGGCACATCGCCATAGGGGCGCCAGCGCACGCGTTGGCCATCGACGGCCGCAGAGAAGTCGAATGCCGGATTCTCGCGGTGCAGGGCATGGTAATCGCGACCCGACAACAAGGGCCGCACCTTCAGCACCAGCGGGCCGCCACCGCCTTCCTGGCGCCAGCGCAGCACGGTGCTCCCCGTGGCCTTGTCGACGAAGCACGCCATGCGGACGATGCGCCCGTCCTTCAGCCGCAACAGCCAGGTCGGCCAGGGATGCAAGTCGAAGGACAGGGGCGCGGCCGCGTCCGCCGGAACGACCAGGTCGGGCGCATAGCACTGGCGCGTCAGGGCTTCGCGGCCGGCAGGCCCCTCGACCCAGGCCTCGACCCCATTGACCAACACCTTGCGCCCGGCCGGCGGGCGAGTGGCGCAGAGCAGCAGCGCGTGATAGCGCCGCGTGCGCAGGCCGCACGCCGTTCCGCTGGCATAGCCGCCGCGCCCATCCGCCTCCAGCCATTCCAGCGTGTCGTCCATGACGCTAGGCCTGCTGTGTCTGTTGCGGCAAGGCTACATTGCGATGCACCATTCCGGCGTATTTCCTGGGGCAGCAGCACCACGAAAAGGCACACCAGCGCTTATTTCGCCGCCCGTATCGGTTCAGCCAAAATGTTTGTTGCGATGCATCAAAACCGGTGTTTATCATCATTGCGTACCGCCTCGTTCCACCTTCCGCCAGGAGTCGCCCCATGGGTTCGCGCCGCTTTTCCACCCTTGCCCTCACGCCCACCGACACCGCCGCGCTCAAGCGCGGCGCGCGTGCGACCGCCCGTTTCGCCCAGCGTCGCGTGGCGATGCCGGCCGCGGCCTTCGTCGTGGATTCCGTGGAAGGCCTGTTCACCTTCATCGACGAGTTCTCCGATTCGGTGGACGAAGTGCGCAAGGCCATGGCGCGCGCACGCTCCGAACGCTACACGATTTCGGCGCATCGGCGTTGACACATCGGGAGCCGCAACTTCGTACAGGCGTCGCGGCCGCCCCTGTGACCGGTTAGACGCCCGCGTTCCGGGCGCGGGCGCCCTCAGGCCACCACCTCCGGCGTCACCGTCTCGCTTTGCAAATCATCCAGGAAACGGTCGCGCCAGCGTGACAGGTTGTTCTCGGTCAACCTTGCCAGCATGCCGCGATGGCGCGCCATGCGTTCGGGCAGCGGCATGGTCAAGGCCCGGTCCAGCGCTTCGGCCATGCCGTCCAGGTCGTGGGGGTTCACCAGCAGCGCGCCTTCGCCCAGTTCCTCCGCCGCCCCCGCGAATTCGGACAGCACCAGCACGCCCGGATCGTCCGGCGACTGGGCCGCGACGTACTCCTTGGCCACCAGGTTCATGCCGTCGCGCAACGGCGTCACATAGCCGACCTGCGACGCCCGGAACAGCGACATGAGCATCGCGCGGTCATACGATTTGTTGATGTAGCGCAGCGGCGTCCACGCCAGGTCCGACCAGCGGCCGTTGATGCGGCCGGCCGCGCTTTCCAGCTGGCGGCGGATCTGCCGGTATTGCTCCACGTCGGACCGCGACGGCGGCGCGATCTGCACGAAGGTGACCTGGCCGCGGTGCGCCGGCGTGCGCTCCAGCAGCCGCTCGAAGGACGTGAAACGCTCGACCAGGCCCTTGCTGTAATCCAGCCGGTCCACGCTGACCATCAGCCTGCGCTGCTGCAGCCCTTGCTTCAGGTTCGTGATCTGGCGCGAACGGCTGTGCTTGAGCGACAGCTGCTGGATTTCGTCCGGATAGATGCCGATGGGATAGACCCCGGCCCCGATGCGGTGCCCGCCGATCTCGATGTAGCGGTCGCCACGCCGGCCGGCGCCCAGGCGCCGGCACACGTAATCGACGAATGCCCGGCGATCCGCGTCGGTCTGGAAGCCGACCAGATCGTAGGCGCACATGGCCTCGATCAGTTCACGGTGCGGCGGCACCGTCGCCATGACCGGCTCGACCGGAAAGGGAATATGCAGGAAGAAACCGATGCGGTTGCGGATGCCGGCCTGGCGGCACGCGCTGGCGAAGGGCAGCAGGTGATAGTCATGCACCCACAGGATGTCGTCGGGCGCGATCATCGGCTTGAGCCGTTCCACCAGCCAATGGTTGACCCGGCAATAGCCGGCATATTCGCGGCGATCGTAGCAGCTCAGGTCGGGCCGGTAGTGGAAGACCGGCCACAGCATGCCATTGGAAAAACCGCGGTAGTACTGGTCGTAGTCCGCGCGCGACAGGGCGACGGTGGCATAGGTGATGTTGTCGCGCGTGTCCTTGTGCACCGTGTCGGGCGGCGTAGAACCATCGACGATATCGCCGTTCCATCCGAACCATATGCCGCCCGTCTGCTTCAGGGCATCGAATACGCCCACCGCCAGCCCACCCGCCGTGGGCTTGCCTTCCGCGATGGGTGCAACGCGGTTCGATACAACGATCAATCTGCTCATGGCCGACCTCCTTTTTCTATTGTTTGCGCGCGCCTACCGCAGCGCGAGCCACCGTTCGCGCGTGCCTACAACAGCGCAAGCCACGCCGCCAGCGCGGCGGGCGTGGGAAAGCGCCAGTCGGCGACGCTCTCCCCTTCCCCGATCTTGATCGTGACGCCTCCCATGGCCTTGACGGCCTCGAACCCCGCCTCGTCCGTCAGGTCATCGCCCGCGAACACGGGCACGCGGCCGGCGAAGGGCGCAAGCCCCATGAGCCGGCTGATCGCCGCCGCCTTGCTCGCATGCCGCGGCTTGATTTCCACCACCATCTTGCCCGGCTGCAGGACGAAGCGGTCCGCATGCGGCTGCATCGCCGCTTCGGCGGCAACGCGGACCTGCTGCTCGTGGTCCGGCGCATTGCGGTAGTGAAAGGCCAGGGACAAGCCCTTGTGCTCGAGCTGCGTGCCCGGCCACCGTTCCGCCAGCGGCGCCAGGGCCTCCACCATGCGCGCCACCGCCGCGGTATCCACGGGCATCTCGTGCAAGGTGCCGTCGGGCTCGCGCCACTGCGCCCCGTGCAGGCCCGCGCCGGTCAGGACCATGGGCCGGACCAAAGCATCGATCTGCGCAAGCGGCCGCCCCGATACAATCGCCAGGGCGCCGCCGACCCGCTTTTCCAGCCGTCCCAGCACGTCGAGGGTGTCCGGCGGGACGTGCGCCTGCTGCGGCGTTGCCGCGATGGGCGCAAGGGTTCCGTCAAGGTCGAACAGCAATGCATGCTTGCCGACGTTTTCGCTCGTGACCGGTATGGAAGTGCTTTGCACGTTGAATTCACTCTCGCCCGCGCGCAGCGGGACATGACCGTTACGTTATAGCCCAGGGGTGTAACCAGAAGCCGCTTCGGGACGTTACAAATGGAGAGCAGACGCCGTGCCCGGCCTGTCACGACCGGAACTTAAGATCGGTGTCTGGCTCCAACCCCCGCTGAAGGAGCAACGCATGCGTATTCTTTTGGTGGAAGACGACCGGATGATCGGGGAAAGCGTATTCGACGGCCTGCGTGCCGAAAACTACGCCGTGGATTGGGAAATGAGCGCGAAGGGTGCCGACCTGGCGCTGCGTACCGGCCCCTACGACCTGGTCCTGCTCGACCTGGGACTGCCGGACGGCGACGGGCTGTCGCTGTTGCGCGACCTGCGCACGCGGCGCAATCGTACGCCGGTCCTCATCGCTACCGCGCGCGATGCGGTCGCCGATCGCATCGCCGGCCTGGATGCCGGCGCGGATGACTACGTCATCAAGCCCTATGACATGGACGAGCTGCTGGCACGCATGCGCGCGCTGATCCGCCGCAGCGCCGGGCGCGCGGAACCGGTCTTCGAGCATGCCGGCGTCAGTATCGATCCGCACGACCGCTCCGCCCGGGTCAACGGCGAACCGGTCACGCTGACCGCGCGCGAATGGGCCGTCCTCGAACCGCTGATCGCGCGTCCCGGCATGATCCTGTCGCGTGCGCAGCTGGAAGAAAAACTCTACAGCTGGCAGGAAGAAATCAGCAGCAACGCCGTGGAGGTCTATATTCACGGGTTGCGCAAGAAACTCGGCCAGCGCTTCATCCAGAATGTGCGCGGGGTCGGCTACGTCATTCCGAAAACATGAAGATTCCACTGGGCTCCTCGCTGCGGGGCCGCCTGATCGCCTTCCTGTTTGCCGCCATCCTCCTGGCCGCGCTGGTGCAGGGCATCGTGGCCTATCGCAATATCCTCCAGCAGACCGACGAGATCTTCGATGCGCAGCTGCAGCGCACGGCAGAGTCCCTGACCGCGGGCGACGGCCTGATCAGCGCCACACCGTCCACGCCGCCCGGCCCCGTCCCGGCGGACAGCCTGATCATTCAGATCTGGACCGCCGACGGCGCGCGGCTGTTCAAGTCGGCCTCCGGCAAGCTGCTGCCCGATCCCGTGGTGCTGGGTTACTCCACGGTCAAGGCCGATACGTCGACCTATCGGGTCTATGCCATGGCGACGCCCTTTCAGGTCACCCAGGTAGCGCAGGACATGGATGTGCGCCAAAAAACCGCGCGCGCCCTGGCGCTGCGCAGCGTGGGTCCGATCGCCGCGGCCGCGCCGCTATTGATGATGGTGGTGTGGTGGGTCGTGGGCACGTCGCTGCGCCCCGTGCGGCGCACGCGCGACGAACTGGCCAAGCGCCAGCCCGAAACGCTCGCGCCCGTGGGCGAAGCCGGGCTGCCGGACGAAATCCGGCCGCTCGTGCACGAATTGAACCTGCTGCTGGAACGCACGCGCCAGGCCTTCGCGGCGCAGAAGCGCTTCGTGGGCGATGCTGCCCATGAACTACGCTCGCCGCTGGCCGCGCTGCGCCTGCAATTGCAGGCCTTGCAGCGCCCCGGCGACGAAGCGGCGCGGCGCGTCGCCGTCGAACGCCTGGCCGCCGGCATCGACCGCGCATCGCGCCTGATCGAACAATTGCTGTCCATGGCGCGCCATGATGCCGCCGCCACGCAAACGCCGCCCGGGCGCGTGGAACTGGTGCAATTGATGCGCCAAGCCATCTCGGACATCCTGCCAGACGCCAATGCCAAGACCATGGATATCGGCATGGCGGGCGCCCCCGAGGCCTGGGTACAGGGCGATCCCGATGCCCTGGCGCTGCTGGCGCGCAATCTGCTGGACAACGCCATCAAGTACACGCCGGCCGAAGGGCGCATCGACGTGGACATCGGCATCCACGGCGATGCCGTGACCTTGATCGTCGACGACAGCGGGCCGGGCATCCCACCTGCCGAACGCGAACGCGTGTTCGACCGCTTCTACCGGGCGCAGAACCATGACGCGGTGGGCAGCGGCCTGGGCCTGTCCATCGCCGACGCGGTGGCGCGCCGCCACGATGCCGCGATTTTCCTGGAAGACGCGCCCCGCCTGGGGGGCCTGCGCGTGCGAGTGCGCTTTCCCTTAAGTTTCGCCTAAGCCTCGGGTTCCACCATAGCGCCGTGTTCAAACACATGTGCTCACTGAACTAGCGCTCAAGGACCCGATATGAAAATCAAAAATTTCTCCCCTACCCGTCTGACGATGTCGCTGGTTGCCGCCGGCGTCATCGGCGCGACCGCCGCCACCGCGGTCATCGGCACGGTCTCCCACGCCGAAAACGCGCCGCCGGCGGTGCTGCAGCAGGCGCAGCCGGTCGCCCCCGCGATGACGGTGCCCAACTTCGCGCAGATCACGCGCGAATACGGCCCGGCCGTGGTGAACATCAGTGTTTCCGGCACCAAGAAGGTGGCCCTGCAGCAGGATCCCTTCGCGCAATTCTTCGGCGGCATGCCCGGTTTTCCCGGCATGCCCGGGCAGATGGGCCCCAGCACCCGCGAAGTGCCGATCCGCGGTGAAGGCTCGGGCTTCATCATCAGCCCGGACGGCGTCATCCTGACCAATGCCCACGTCGTGGAGGGCGCCACCGAAGTCACCGTCAAGCTGACCGACCGCCGCGAATACCGCGCCAAGGTGCTGGGCAGCGATCCCGTCACCGACGTGGCGGTCATCAAGATCGACGCATCGCATCTGCCGGTAGTGAAGCTGGGCAACGTGAAGGACTTGGACGTCGGCGACTGGGTACTGGCCATCGGCTCGCCCTATGGCCTGGAAAATACCGCGACCGCCGGCATCGTCAGCGCCAAGGGCCGCTCGCTGCCCGACGATACGTCGGTGCCGTTCATCCAGACCGACGTCGCCGTCAATCCCGGCAACTCCGGCGGACCGCTGTTCAATTCGCGCGGCGAAGTGGTGGGCATCAATTCGCAGATCTATACCCGCACGGGCGGCTTCCAGGGCCTGTCCTTCGCCATCCCCATCGACGTCGCCACGCGCATCAAGGATGAGATCGTCGCGCACGGCAAGGTACGCCACGCGATGCTGGGCGTCACCGTGCAGGAAGTGAACCAGCAGCTGGCGAACTCCTTCAAGCTGGACAGCCCCACGGGCGCCCTGGTGGCCAACGTGGAAAAAGGCAGCGCGGCCGACAAGGCGGGCCTGAAGTCCGGCGACGTCATCCGCGCGGTGGACGGACGCCCCATCGTTTCGTCGGGCGACTTGTCCGCGTTCATCACGCTGCAGGATCCGGGCCAGCGCGTCAAGCTGGACATCTGGCGCGACGGCAAGCCCGAACAGCTGATGGCCACCCTGGGCACCTACGGCAAGCAGGATGCCCTGGCCTCCGACGCCTCGCAGGGCGGCCAGCATGCCAAGCTGGGCCTGGCGCTGCGTCCGCTGACGCCGGACGAGCAGCAGCAGGCCGGCACGCAAGGCTTGCTGGTCGAGCAGGCCGACGGCGCCGCCGCCAAGGCCGGCATCCAGCCGGGCGACATCATCCTGTCCGTCAACGGCGTGCCCACGCGCAGTGTCGGCGAAGTGCGCAACGCGGTCGCCAAGGCCGGCAAGACCGCCGCGCTGCTGGTCCAGCGCGGCGACGGCAAGCTGTTCGTGCCTGTCCAGATCGGCTAAGCGCGCCGTTTTCGGCATCGCCGCGCACCGGCCGGCGTTTCTTGGTACCCTTCGCGGGGGCGCCATCGTGGCGTCCCCGCACAAGAAGACCCGGAATCCCGTTTCGCCAGTGCCAGCGCTATCGCCTTCCCATTCCCCACCGTATTTCCCCGGCCAGGCCGCGCCCCGATATGCCATCCGGGCGCGGCGCATCGCTTGCGCGGCCGCCTTGGCCCTCTTGCTGGCGGCATGCGCCTCCACCCCCGTGGGCCCTGGTTACTATCGCGTCAAATCGGGCGATACCCTGACGCAGATCGCACGCGAGCATGGTCAAGGCGTCAGTGATCTGATGCGCTGGAACCGCCTGGACAGCGCGAATCGCATCGACGTCGGCCAGGTGCTGCGCGTGGCGCCGCCCGGCGGCGCCACGGCGGAATCGTCCGCCACGCCCGCCACCCGGTCCGGATCCGGACAATCCGCCGGCAGCCGATCCGGCAGCGCGAAAACCGAAAGCGCGAAGCCCGCGGACACGACGCCCCTGCGCGGCATCGCGCTCGCCTGGCCGGCGCAAGGCACGGTCGCGCAGCGATTCAACGGTTCTTCTTCGAATGGCCTGCGCATCGTCAACACCGCCGGCACACCGGTGGTCGCCGCGGCGGCCGGTTCCGTGGCCTACGCCAGCAATGGCTTGCGCGGCTACGGCAACCTCGTCATCATCCGCCACGCCTCCGACTTCCTCACCATCTACGCGCACAACAGCCGGCTGCTGGTCAAGCAGGGCCAGCACGTCTCACAAGGCCAGAAAATCGCCGAGATGGGCAATAGCGACAGCAAGCAGGTAGAGCTGTACTTCGAACTGCGCCAGAACGGCAAGCCTGTCGATCCGGCACGCGCCCTGCCGGCGCGCTAACTCTTCTACGCGTTTTCTTCATGGCTTTGGTTCTGGCTCGCTTTCTCTACGGTTTTTCGCTGTCCTGGATCGTGGTGGCCGTACTCATCGCCGCCACGTTGCTGTGCATCCGCCTGGTCGGCATCGCGGTCGTGGCGTTTGAAGAAGAACATAAGGGCAATATCGCCGGGGCCGCCTGCGTCGCCGCGGTCGTCGTCGGCGCGCTGGCCACGATCGCCTGGCTGGCGCACCGACTTCACGACGTCCTGGGCGCATCGGCCCTGGTGGGCGGCACGGCGCATTGGCTGGCGGGCGGCAACACGCTGTCGCCCGCCGCCATTTTTGGCGCGCTGGCCGGCTTCGGGTGCCTGGCCGGGCTGCGCGGCTGGATGTACCGGCCGCCGCGGGACCCGGCGCAGGCCCAGGACAAGGCCGCGGCGAAGGCACGGCGCAAGGCCGAGGCCGCCGCCGCGACGGACGGCACGCCGGCGGGGCGCAAGACGCGCACGGCGGCCGCGCCGCGTGCCAAGGCCGCCGCGCGGGTGCGCGGACCGCGCGTCCCGCAACTGGGATGGAGCGCCCTGTTCATGCTTCTGCTGGGAGGCGCCTTGTTCGCCTTCGCCTACGGCGTGGACCCACTGTCCGTTCCACCGGACGCGACGGCGGCCGCCACCCGCATCTACCACGAGATGGCGGCGCGCGCCCGGCCGGTATACCTGGCCGCGGCCGCGCTGCTGGCGGTCGGGGCCCTCTTTGCGCTGGTCTGGTTCTTCTGGCGGCGCGATCCGGACAAATAGGCGGGCGGGCCCGGACATCGCCGGTCGGTAATGCGCCCCCCGGACCACGCCGGCACGAGCGCGCGGACGCCAGCCATGGCCGCGCGGATCTGGATCTCCGTTTGGGCTCAAACAATAACGATTCTTATTATAGAATCGCATCATCCCCGTACTCCAAGGATCCGCGCTCATGGCGGCTACGCATAAATTCTGGTTCGTGTGGCGCGCCCCTCTGGCCCTGCTGATGTTGACCGTCTTCGGCCTGCTGGCCGCGCTGCTGGGCACCGAGGCCTGGCACTGGGCATCCTGGGCCGCCCTGGCCATTCCCATCGCGGTCATTCTGTTCCATACGCTGCGCCGGCCGTTCGGCCAGCTCTGAGTACTGGGCGCATAGGCCGGATAACGGTCGGGTACGCATCGAGCAACCGGTCGACCTTCGCTTCGTCCAGCTTCAGAAATCGCCGCAGCCGCCGCTGTACGTCGGCCATGGACAAGCGGCGCTATCCCACATGCGTCCCCGACTTCACCGGCAGGCGGGCGGGCACCTCCCGCTTCCGCTCGGCGCCCGCCGGGGGGTACGCTAGCTGCTGCGCCTGGGTTTGCCGTCGTCCGCCGGGTGCCGCCCTTGAAACGCTGAAGGCCGCCGCCATTTAGCCGACATACTTCGTAGGCAAACACCATGAGATCACGCGACTTGACGTCCTGGATGTGGGGTGACGCCCTGTCCATGCTGGAACAGGCCGACCGCCTGCAACGGCAATTCTTTCGCGCCTGCACGGCGGATCCGCATGTCTGGGAGCCCCCTATCGATGTGGTCGAAACGGCCGATGCCGTCATTGTTCATATCGCGCTGCCGGGAGTGCCCTCCTCCGCCGTCACCGTGCGCTTTCAGCCCGACGGGGTGGCGGTATCCGGCATGCGCCGCCTCCCCGCGTCGCGCGCCGCGCATATCCACCGCGTCGAAATCCCCTATGGGCGATTCGAACGCCGGATCATCCTGCCATTGGCCGCGCTCGAACCCACTACGCCAGAGATGTCGGATGGTTGCCTCGTATTGACGTTCAGGAAGAAAAAGGAAACGCCATGAAGCTTTGGCCCACCATGCAAGTGCGGACCGACGATGACCGAGCCCGCGGGGGCGGCACCGCCGCGCCCGTCGGCGACCAGGAACAGCGCGCCACCAAGCCCCTGCCGCAGGATGCGATGATCCTCATTCCCCTGCGCGACACCGTGTTGTTCCCTGGCGTGCTGTCGCCGGTCACCGTGCGGCGCCCAGGCTCGGTGGCGGCGGCGCAGGAAGCCGTCAAGACCGAACTGCCTATCGGCTTCCTGCTGCAGCGCGATGCCAGCAAGGCCGAAGTCGGCCCCTCGGACCTGTATTGGGTCGGCACGCAGGGGCCCATCGTGCGCTACATCACGGGCCAGGACGACTCTCATCACATCGTGGTGCAGGGGCAGTCGCGCTTTCGCGTGCTCGAATTCCTGGAGGGCTGGCCCTATATGGTGGCCCGCGTCGCCATGGTCGAGCCCGTGGAGGCCACCGATCCCCAGATCGAGGCTCGCTTCCTGCAGCTGAAGGAACAGGCGGTCACGGCCATCGCCCTGCTGCCCCATGTGCCGGATGAACTGGCCGGCGTGGTGCAGGGCATTACTTCGCCCGCCGTGCTGGCCGACATGGTCGCCAACCTGATCGATGTGAAGGTCGAGGAAAAGCAGGACATCCTGGAAACCTTCGACCTGGGACGCCGGCTGGACAAGGTCATCGAACTGCTGTCCGCGCGGGTGAACGTGCTGAAGCTCAGTCGCGAGATCGGCGAAAAAACGCGCGCGCAGTTCGACGAGCGCCAGCGCGAGCACGTGCTGCGCGAACAGCTGCGCCAGATCCAGAAGGAGCTGGGCGAAGGCGACGATACGGCGGCCGAAGTCGAGGAGCTGAAGAACGCCATCGACAACGCCGGCATGCCGGAGGATGTGCTGGCGAACGCCCGCAAGGAACTCAAGCGCTTGCAGCGCATGAGCGAAGGCGGCGGCGAATACGCCATGCTGCGCACCTACCTGGAATGGCTTACCGAACTGCCCTGGAAACAGGAGCCGCAGCCCCCCATCGACATCGCGGAGGCGCGCCGCATCCTGGACGAAGACCACTTCGGCCTGGAGAAGATCAAGCGGCGCATCCTGGAATACCTGGCCGTACGCAAGCTGAACCCGCAGGGCAAGAGCCCCGTGCTGTGCTTTTCGGGGCCACCCGGCGTGGGCAAGACTTCGCTGGGGCAATCCATCGCGCGCGCCACGGGGCGGGTGTTCCAGCGCGTGGCGCTGGGCGGCGTGCACGACGAAGCGGAAATCCGCGGCCACCGGCGCACCTATCTGGGCGCCCTGCCGGGCAACATCATCCAGGCCATGCGGCGCGCGGGTACGAGCAAGGTCGTGATGATGCTGGATGAAATCGACAAGCTGGGCGCCGGTGGGTTTCATGGCGACCCGGGCAGCGCCCTGCTGGAAGTGCTGGATCCGGAGCAGAACCACAAGTTCCGCGACAACTACCTGGGTGTCGATTTCGACCTGTCGCACGTGATGTTCATCTGCACCGCCAACGTGCTGGACACCATACCGGGCCCGCTGCGCGATCGCATGGAGATCATCCAGCTGCCCGGCTACACGGAGGAAGAAAAGATCCAGATCGCGCGGCGCTACCTGGTGCGCCGCCAGCTGGAAGCCAACGGCCTGCGGCCGGAACAGGCGGACATCACCGATCCGGCGTTGAAGGCCATCGTGGAGGACTACACGCGCGAAGCGGGCGTGCGCAACCTGGAGCGCGAGATCGGTTCCGTGCTGCGGCATGCCGCCATGCAGATCGCCGAGGGCCGCCAGGACAGCGTACGCATCGATGCCGACGACCTGCCCGAGCCTCTGGGGCCGCGGCGCTTCGAGAACGAAGTCGCGCTGCGCACCAGCGTGCCGGGCGTGGCGACCGGCCTGGCGTGGACGCCCGTGGGCGGGGACATCCTGTTCATCGAAGCCAGCAAGGTGCCCGGCGGCGGCAGGCTGATCCTGACGGGCCAGTTGGGCGACGTGATGAAGGAATCCGCCCAGGCGGCGCTGACGCTGGCCAAGACCTGGAGCGGCGACTCGCTGGAAAAAGTGGACATCCACGTGCACGTGCCGGCGGGCGCCACGCCCAAGGACGGACCCAGCGCGGGCGTGGCCATGTTCGTGGCCCTGGCATCGCTGCTGAAAGGCACGCCGGTACGGTCCGACGTGGCCATGACGGGCGAGGTCAGCCTGCGTGGACTGGTGCTTCCCATCGGCGGCGTCAAGGAAAAGACCCTGGCCGCGCTGCGCGCCGGGATCACCACCGTCATGCTGCCGCGGCGCAACGAGAAAGACCTGGAGGACGTGCCCAAGGAAGCGCGCGACAAGCTGAAGTTCGTGCTGCTGGACCGCGTGGAAGACGCGCTGGACGTAGCCCTGGAAAAGGAAGCCGTCCCGGCTGTGTAGGGATGCGGCGGGCGCCGGCGCATGGACGTGCCGGCCCTGTCCATCGAGGCGCCGGCCCCCTGTTCATGGGGCGCCGGCGCTTTTTTTTATTCAGGTTTTCAGCCGGTAGCCGGTCTTGAATATCCAGCGCACGGCCAGCATGCATACCGCCAGGAAGACCAGCGTCATGCCCAGGCTTACGCCGACGTGGACGTCGGCCACGCCGAAAAAGCTCCAGCGAAAGCCGCTGACCAGGTAGACCACCGGATTGAACAGCGTCACCGCGCGCCAGAAATCCGGCAGCATATTGATGGAATAGAAACTGCCGCCCAGGAAGGTCAGCGGCGTCACCACCATCAGCGGAATGACCTGCAGTTTCTCGAAGCCGTCGGCCCAGATGCCGATGATGAAGCCGAACAGGCTGAAGGTCACCGACGTCAATACCAGGAACCCGACCATCCATGCCGGATGCGCGACGTCGAAGGGCACGAAGATGCGCGCCGTGACCAGCATGATGGTGCCCAGGATGATGGACTTCGAGGCGGCCGCGCCGACATAGCCGATGACGATTTCCACGTAGGAAATCGGCGCCGAATGGATCTCGTAGATGGTGCCCGTGAAGCGCGGCATGTAGATGCCGAACGAGGCATTGGAGATGCTCTGCGTCAACAGCGCCAGCATGATCATCCCCGGCACGATGAAGGCGCCGTAGCTGACGCCGTCGATATTGACCATGTGCGAGCCGATGGCCGAGCCGAACACCACGAAGTACAGCGACGTGGAAATCACCGGCGAGGCCACGCTTTGCATCAGCGTGCGCCACATGCGATGCATTTCGAACAGGTAGATGGCGCGTATGGCGTAGATGTTCATGAGCTGCGCTTGCCTTTCAGGAGCGTGCATTGACCAGGCTGACGAAGATTTCTTCCAGCGAACTTTCGGAGGAGCGCAGGTCGGTGAAGGCGACGCCGGCCTCGTCCAGCTTGCGCAGCAGCGCCGCGATGTCGGCCGTGCCGGCCTGGTTGTCGTAGGTGTAGACCAGCTCGTGCCCGTCCGCCGCCAGGTCCAGCGCGTAGCCGTCCAGGGACGCCGGCATGGCCGCCAGCGCCGTTTTCAAGGCCAGGGTGAGCTGCCGCTTGCCCAGTTTTTTCATCAGGGCGTTCTTGTCCTCGACCAGGATGATCTCGCCCTGGCGGATCACGCCCACGCGATCCGCCATTTCCTGGGCTTCCTCGATGTAGTGCGTGGTGAGGATGATGGTCACCCCCTGTTCGCGCAGGCGCCGCACCATTTCCCACATGCCGCGGCGCAGCTCCACGTCCACGCCGGCCGTCGGTTCATCCAGGAACAGGATGCGGGGTTCATGCGACAGCGCCTTGGCGATCATGACGCGGCGCTTCATGCCGCCGGACAGCGCCATGATGCGGGTGTCCTTCTTTTCCCACAGCGACAGGTCGCGCAGCACGCGCTCGATGTGGGCCGGATCGGCGGGCTTGCCGAACAGGCCGCGGCTGAAGCTCACCGTGCTCCACACGCTTTCGAAGGCGTCGGTATTCAATTCCTGTGGCACCAGCCCGATGCTGGCCCGGGCGGCGCGATACTCCCGGATGATGTCGTGCCCGTCCGCCAGGACGGTTCCCCGGGTCGGGTTGACGATGCCGCAGATGATGCTGATCAGCGTCGTCTTGCCGGCGCCGTTCGGTCCGAGCAGCGCGAAGATTTCGCCGCGCCGGATATCGAGATCGACGTTCTTCAAAGCCTGGAATCCAGACTTGTAGGTCTTGGACAGGCCCCTGACTGAAATGATCGGATCCACGCCGTTCCTCGCCAAATTCGGATGCATGGATTCTACCCGCGCGCCATGACAGGACGGCGGGGCCGCGCGCGGAATCGCCGCTGCCGGACTCGACATATCAATCCGGGAAAGCAAGACAATGCCCGTGCGGCGCGACAGCCGCCACGGCGCCAGGCGGCGCGGCAAGGGCGGCTTAAAATAGCCTGTCCATGCCTTCCCGCACTGCACATCCATGAATCTCGAAGATGCCCCGCTGGGGCATGACACCGCCTATCCCAGCCACTACGATGCGGGCCTGCTGTTTCCGATCGACCGCGGCGCCAACCGCGCGACGATAGGCGTCGGCACGCCGCTGCCGTTTCACGGCGCGGACGTATGGAACGCCTACGAGCTCTCCTGGCTCAATCCGCGCGGCAAACCCCAGATCGCCATCGGCCGCATCACCGTGCCGGCCGATACGCCCTGCATCATCGAGTCGAAGTCGTTCAAGCTATACCTGAATTCGCTCAACCAGACCCGCCTGCCCGACGCCGCCGCCTATGCCGCGCTTGTCGAACGCGACCTGAGCGCGGCGGCCGGCGGGCCGGTGCGCGTCGAATTGATCCTGCCGGACCGTTTCGGGCAGGAGCGCGTCGCCGATCTGCCCGGCCAGACACTGGACGACCTGGATATCGCGGTGGATGCCTACACGCCGGCGCCCGGCCTGCTGCGCCGCGCATCGGGCGCGGACGCAGGCGAGGTCGAAGAAACCTTGACGTCCAGCCTGCTGAAGTCCAACTGCCCCGTCACGGGCCAGCCGGACTGGGGCAGCGTGCAGATACGCTATCGCGGCCCCAGGCTGGACCGCGCCGCCCTGCTGGCGTACATCGTGTCGTTCCGCGAACACGCCGAATTCCACGAGCATTGCGTGGAGCGCATCTTTACCGACCTGATGTCGGCCTGCCACCCGTCCAGCCTGTCGGTCTATGCGCGCTACACGCGGCGCGGTGGGCTGGACATCAATCCCTGGCGGGCCACGCCCGATGGGCAGGGGCCGCCGGTCGATCCGCGCACGGCCCGGCAATAGGCCGCGATCCAGTCGACATGCCTCATCGGGCGTCGAACGGCATGCCTTTGCCCCGGCGCCGGCATCTACTCCGGCTGAATGTTGTTCGTCTTGATGATGCGCGCCCATACGGCGCTGTCGCGGGCGGCCAGCGAGGCCAGCTCCGCCGGGCTGGTCGCCTGCGGCTCCACGCCCAGTTCGCGCAGCTTGCCGGCCACGGCGGGATCGGCCAGCGTACGGTGGATGGCCTGGTTGATCTGCTCGATGGTTGCGGGCGGCGTCTTGCTGGATACGTAGATGCCGCTCCAGTTGTTCAATAGCTCCATGCCCGGGATGCCCTGCTCCTCGAAGGTGGGAATATTCGGGAACAGCGGGCTGCGCTTGGGCGCGGCGATGGCCAGGCCCTTCAGCCCGCCGGACTTCACCAATGCCTGGATGCCGGGCACGTCGCCGACGAAGGCGTCGACATGGCCGCCCATCAGGTCCGAGATCGCGGGCGCCGCGCCCTTTTCAGGCACGTGCAGGAAGGAAACCTTGGCTTTCTCCGACAGCAGCGCGATGGCCATGTGCGGCATGCTGCCTATGCCCGAGGACGCGAAATTGACTTGGCCTCCCTTGGCGGCGTTGGCCACGAATTCCTTCGCATCCTTGGCCGGGTTCTTGGGATTGACCACCAGCATCTCCTGCGTGTTCACGACCAGCGATACGGGCGCGAAGTCCTTCACGGTGTAGGCCAGCTTGGGATACAGCGCAGGGTTGATGGTGATGGCGCCCGCGGTGGTGATCCATAGCGTGCGGCCGTCCGCCGGCTCATGCAGCACATACTGCGCGGCGACCGCGCCGTTGCCGCCCGGGCGGTTTTCCACCACGACATTCTGCTTCAGTTCCTTGCCCAGCTGCTCGCTGATGACGCGCGCCATCAGATCGGACGGACCGCCCGCCGGAAAGGCCACCACCAGGCGCACATAGCTGCCTTGGGCCAGGGCCTGGCTCGCCGGCGCGGCGGCCAGGGCCAGGGCGGACAGGACAGCCAGGGCGCAGCGCCTGGACCACTTGATCGATGCCATTGCCATGATGTCTCCTGATGGCTTGTTGGATTTCTTGTCCGCCGAGTGTTGGCGGTCGCGGCCGTTCACGCAAGATACGGGGCGACGGGATGTCCAGCGTGCGGACAGTGTGGCCTGGCGGGACGCCGGACCGCCGGCATTGAAGCCGCCTTCCCTCCCATGCCGGCACCGCGCGGCCCGCGGGCAATCAACGTACGGCGCACTTTTCGACCAGGCGCATGTCCGGATCGCGTCCCAGGCCCGGCCCGCGCGGCACCGCCACGCGAGCGCCCGATGCCAGCACGGCGTCGCCCAGCGGGTTCTGGTCTATCGTGCAGTAGCAATATTCCAGCTCGATCTCTTCGTCCAGCGCCGCGAGCACGTGCACGGTGGCCAGCAAGCCCGGGCCGACATAAGGCGAATGCGGCGCCAGGGCCACGCCATGCTCGCGCGCCAGCCGAGCGATGCGCATCAGCTCGGAGATGCCGCCCACCTTGGTGGCGCTGGGCTGGGCGTAGTCCACGGCGCCCGCTTCGAACATGGCCTTGAATTCCAGGTAGCCGGCCGCGTTTTCCCCGGCGGCCGTCGGCACAGGGGCTTCCCGGCGCACGCGCGCCAGGCTGGCATGGTCCTCGGGCGGGAAAACCGGTTCTTCCAGCCAGTGCAGGTCCAGGTCTTTCATCAGGCGCGCCATGGAAATCGCTTCGTCCGCGGTCCAGGGGCAATTGGTGTCGACCGTCAGCTTGATGCCGGGGCCGATGGCCGCCCGCGCCCGCCGGACCTGCTCCACGCCGATCTCGTGCAGCTTGATCGTGGTGTAGCCCTCGGCCACGGCACGCGCGGCATTGCGCGCCACGACGTCCGGGTCGGTATAGCGCATCAGGCTGGCATAGGCCGGCACGCTGTCGCGGCGGCGGCCGCCCAGCAGTTCGGCAAGGGATTTTCCGGCAGCCTTGCCGGCCAGGTCCCACAAGGCAATGTCCAGCCCCGACAGCGCGTACATGACCGGGCCGGAACGGCCCAACAGATGGAACTTGCGCGCCAGGTCATTCATGAGGCCGGCGATGTCCCTTTCATCCCGGCCCACGGCCATGGGCGAGACCAGCGCCTCGATGGCGGCCTTGGTGGCCGGCCACACGGCGAAGCCGAAGGCTTCGCCCCATCCCACCAGCCCCTGGTCCGTTTCCACCCGTATGAGCAGCATTTCCATTTCGCGGGGCTTGCCCGCCAGCAGCGGCTTGGGGCCGCCGATCTCGAATGGCATGGAAAGGGGGATGGCGGAAATGGAACGTATCGTCATAGGCTTTTTTCACGGATGGCCGGCCAGGCGCGCTGCAGGTAGTACAGCATCGACCACACCGTCAGGACGGCCGCAACCAGGATCAGGATATCGCCCAGTATCCGCGTGCTGACGCCGTGGACGGGCTGGTAGTACAGCAGGCAAGGGATGGCCACCATCTGCGCCGCCGTTTTGAACTTGCCCAGGCGGTGCACCGCCACGCTGGCGCTGGCGCCTATCTTGGCCATCCACTCGCGCAAGGCGGAAATGGTGATTTCGCGGCCGATGATGATCAGGGATATGAAAGCATCGACGCGTCCCAGGTCCAGCAGCACGATCAAGGCGGCGCTGACCATCAGCTTGTCCGCCACCGGGTCCAGGAAGGCGCCGAAGGCCGAGGTCTGGTTCCATTTGCGGGCCAGCCAGCCGTCGAACCAGTCTGTCAGCGCCGCGATGATGAAGGCGGCGGCGGCGAGCATATCCCGGTTGGACTCCGCCAGCCAGCTGGCCGGCAGATAGAAAAGCCCGACGACCAGCGGGATCATGGCGATACGAAGCCACGTCAGGATGATGGGAACGTTGATAGGCATGATGACGCGTATGCTACATCAGGCCGCGACTCGGGGCTGTCATCATCGCGGACAGCCCCGCGCCGGATGCCGGCAGGGCCGGTCAATGCAAGGCATCGTAGATGCGCTCGGCCAGCTCCTGGGAGATGCCGTCGACCGACGCCAGGTCCTCGATACTGGCGCGCGATACCCCCGAAAACCCGCCAAACCGCGCCAGCAGGCGTTGCCGCCGGCGCGCGCCGACGCCCTCGATTTCCTCCAGCCGGGACACGTTGCGGGCCTTGGCCCGCTTGGCCCGCATGCCGGTGATGGCGAAGCGGTGCGCCTCGTCACGGATCTGCGCGATCAGCATCAGCGCGGCGGACTCCGGGCCCAGGGCAACGGGCGGGCGCGCGTCGGCGAAGACCAGCGTTTCCAGGCCGACCTTGCGGCCCTCTCCCTTGGCCACCCCAACCAGGACATGCACGTCCAGGCCCAGTTCGGCGAAGACCTGGCGGGCGATCTCCACCTGCCCCTTGCCGCCGTCGATGAGCACCAGGCCGGGCAGCGGCGCTTCGCCGTCGGCCACCTTGGCGAAGCGGCGGGTCAGCACCTGCCGCATCGCCGCGTAGTCGTCGCCCGGCGTGATGCCGGCGATGTTGTAGCGCCGGTACAGCGAGGGCTGCATTTCGTGGTGCTCGAATACCACGCACGAGGCCTGCGTGGCTTCCCCGGCGGTATGGCTGATATCGAAGCATTCGATGCGCAGGCTGTCCAGCGCCGCCTCGTCGGTTTCCAGCTCCAGCGTTTCGGCCAGCGCGAGCGTGCGCGCGGCGCGCGCGCCGGATTCGGTCAGCGCCCGCGCCAGCGCCATTTCGGCATTGCGCGTCGCCTGTTCCAGCCAGGAACGGCGCACGCCTTGCGGCCGCGTCAGCACGCGGCTGCGCGTCCCGGCCTGTTCGGCCAGCAGCGCGATCAGCGCTTCATCCGGCAAGGCATGCGAGCAGACCAGCGTGGGCGGCAGGGGGTTGTCCGTATAGTGCTGGCCGATGAAGGCTTCCAATACGTCCGCCGCCGCCTCGCCTTCCGCATGCGCGGGAAAGAAGGCCTTGTCGCCCAGGTGGCGGCCGCCCCGCACCATGGCCAGGTTGACGCACACGCGCCCTCCCGCAACAGCCACCGCGATGATGTCGCAGTCTTCGCCGCCCATGTCTTCCATGGTCTGCTGGTGCAGCACGCGCGCCAGCGAACCCATCTGGTCGCGCAGCGCGGCGGCGGCTTCGAATTCGAGCGCCTCGGACGCGCGCAGCATGCGGGCCTCGATATCCTGCATGACTTCCTTGGCCTGGCCGTTCAGGAAGCGCCCTGCCCGCGCCACGTCATTGGCGTAGTCTTCGGCCTGCACCGCGCCCACGCAGGGCGCGGAACAGCGGCCGATCTGATGCAGCAGACAGGGGCGCGAGCGGTTGGCGAAGACGGTGTCTTCGCAGGTACGCAGGCGAAAGACCTTCTGCAGGATCTGGATGGTTTCCCGCACCGCCCAGGCATTGGGGAAAGGCCCGAAGAACTGGCCCGGCTTGTTCGTGGAGCCCCGGTAATACGCGATGCGCGGCCAGGGGTGCGCCGTGATGAGCAAGTACGGGTAGGACTTGTCGTCCCGGAACAGGATGTTGTAGCGCGGCCGCAGGCTCTTGATCAGGTTGTTTTCCAGGATCAGCGCCTCGGCCTCAGAACGCGTGACGGTGACCTCCACCTGCGCCACCTTGCCCACCATCTGCGCGATGCGCGGGCTGGTCAGCGTCTTCTGGAAATACGAAGACACGCGCTTCTTCAGGTCGCGCGCCTTGCCGACGTACATGACTTCGCCGTTGGCATCGATATGCCGGTAGACGCCCGGCAGATGCGGCAGGTCAGCCAGGAAGGATTTGAGATTGAAGGCTTCGGGCATGCTGGTAACGGCGGTCGGCCTGCAGGTCATTCCAGTCCGCGGACGGGTAGCGCGGCATCAGGCGGCGGATGCGTTCGATGGATTCGGGGTCTGAAACGTGGATCAGGCGGTCGAGCAATTCGTCGGCCAGGTCCGGGCGGTTGCACACCAGCACCATATCGCATCCGGCGCCCAGGGCGGCCTGGGCGCGCGCGAGGATGTCGCCGGCGACCGAGGCGCCTTCCATGGTCAGGTCATCGGAAAACACCACGCCATCGTAGCCCATGCGGCGGCGCAGGATATCCTGGATCCAGCGGCGCGAGAAACCGGCCGGCTTGTCGTCCACCTTGGGATAAATCACGTGGGCCGGCATGACGGACGGCAGGACGAGATCGCCCAGCCAGCCATAGGGGGCCGAGTCCTCGCGCAGGACGCGCTCCAGGCTGCGCGGGTCCACCGGGATCTCGTGGTGCGAATCGGCGCTGACGAAGCCGTGTCCCGGGAAATGCTTGCCACAGGCCGCCATGCCGGCCAGCCCCAATCCCTGGATGAGCGCGCGCGCCAGCATGGCGACCACGCGCGGGTCCCGATGAAAGGCGCGATCGCCGATGACCTTGCTGACGCCGTAGTCCAGGTCCAGCACCGGCGTGAAGCTCAGGTCCACGCCGCAGGCGCGCAGCTCCGCGGCCAGGACGTAGCCGGATTCCGTCGCCAGGCGCATCGCATGCAGGGGATCCTGGTCCCATATCCGTCCCAGGCCGCGCATCGGCGGCAAGGGCGTAAAACCGTCCGTACGGAAGCGCTGGACGCGGCCGCCTTCATGGTCCACCGCGATCAGCAGCGGTTCCTCGCGCACCTTGTGGATGCGCGCGGTCAGTTCGCACAGCGTCTGCCTGTCCTGGAAGTTGCGGGCGAACAGGATGACGCCGCCCACCAGGGGATGGCGCAGGCGCTTCTTTTCTTCCTTGGTGAGCACCGGCCCGGCCACGTCGACCATGACAGGACCGGGTGGCAGCGATTTATCCTTTTTGCGTGGCATGGAGATCTCTTTGAATGTCCGGCGGAGCAATGCCGGGGTTTTTACGAAATGCCGCCCTGCGTGCCATCCGGGGCGCCTGCGTTCGCCCATCGATCGGGGCGGCGTTCGACGATCCGTTCACGGCGCGGTCGCAGGCGACCCGTTCACGGCGCGATTGCGGTCCATCCTTTCACGGCGCCCGGCGCTCCACGATCACGTATGCCGCGGCCATATCGGTCTCGTCGGTCAGGGATACATGAGCCGCGCCATAGCGCGGCTCATACCAGGCCTGCAGTTCCGGCGACAGGACCAGGACGGGCCGCCCGCCAGGCGCGTTCAGCGTCTGCACGCGCCGCCATGCCATCGGCATGCGCATGCCCAGTCCGATGGCCTTGGAGAACGCTTCCTTGACGGCGAAGCGGGTGGCCAGGAAACGCACTCCGCGGCGCGGGTCGCGCGCGCGGCGCGCATGGAATTTGGCCAGTTCCTGCTCGCCCAGTATTTTCTCGGCGAACCGGTCGCCGTGGCGCTGCAGCGCACGCTCGATGCGGTCGATGCGGACCAGGTCCAGGCCTATGCCGGCGATCGCCGACGCCGCGACGGATGAAGGAGATAAGGGCTGGGCTGTCTGCATGGAGGAGGATGCGGGCGGGAGGATGCGTGGGACCGGCGCGGGGCGGCAGGATGCGGGCGGTCAGCGCGCGGCGCGCGCCTGCACCATCAAGGCCTTCATGTCGCGTACGGCCTTTTCCCAGCCGTCGAAGATGGCGCGCGCGACGATCGCATGGCCTATGTTCAATTCCGCGATCCCGTCCAGCGCGGCGACGGGCTGGACATTGCCGTAGTGCAAGCCATGGCCGGCATTGACCTGCAAGCCATGGCGCAGCCCTTCCGCCACGGCGCGCTGGATGCGCTGCAGCTCGGCCGCGGCGGCCGCGCCGTCCGCTTCCGCATAGGCACCGGTATGCAACTCGATCACGCGGGCGCCGCTGCGCGCCGCGGCGGCGATCTGCGCGGCGTCGGGATCGATGAACAGGGATACCCGGATACCGGCAGCGTGCAGCTGCGACACCGCGTCGGTGACCGCCGCCAGCGCGCCGGCCACGTCCAGCCCGCCCTCCGTGGTCAGCTCCGTGCGCTTTTCGGGGACCAGGCAAACATCCTGCGGGCGTACCGCGCAGGCGATGTCGAGCATTTCGCGCGTGATCGCGCATTCCAGGTTCATGCGAGTGCGCAGCAGCGGCCGCAGCCGGTGCACATCCGCATCCTGGATATGGCGCCGGTCTTCGCGCAAATGCAGGGTGATCAAGTCAGCGCCGGCGTCCTCGGCGCGCAGCGCCGCCTGGACGGGATCGGGGTAATCGGTATGCCGCTGCTGGCGCAGCGTCGCTACGTGGTCGATATTTACGCCTAGGTCTATCATCGCGTCGCATGTCGTCTGGGTTCCGGCGCACCGCCCCATCCATACGGGGCGGCCGGAAACGGAACAGGACGATATTATCGCGCCGCGCCTGCCGCGGCCCCCTATTCCTCGGTAGCCAGGTCACCGACGAACACGTAGCCCATGCCATGCACCGTATGCAGCGGCAGGCGTTCGCCGCTTTCGTGCACCTTCTTGCGCAGGCGGCTGATGGCCACGTTGACCGAGCGCAGATTGGTCGCGGTCATGAATTCGCTCATCGCAGCGCGGGACAACTCCCGCTTGGGGCTTTCGAGCAGGCAGATGAAGCAGGCGCGCTCCGTGCCGGTCAGGTGTATGCGCTTGCCGGCGGGCGTGATCAGCACCCAGCCCTGGTACAGGATGCGCCAGGGTTCACGGGCCGGCATGAGCCGCGCGACCCCATCCCCGCCGGGGGTACCGGCGGCTTGCATGGCCAGGCTGCGCAGCGCATAGCCGGCGGTACGCGCGCCCGGCGCCGCGCCCAGCAGCCCGGCGATCTCCGTGGAACCGACCAGGCCGACGGCATTCGGTGGCGCGGGGGGACGGGCGGACGGGATCGTGGCGGCAGTGGCGCCCGCAGCGCCTGCCGGCCGCGCGGCACCGGCGGCGGCCGCGGCACCGGAAGGACCAGAAGAACCAGCCCCAGAAGCGCCCGCGGCACCCATTCTGGCAACAGCACCGTGGCCGCCCGCGGCGGCGAGCGCGGCTGGCGTGGCGGCCGGGGCGAGCGACGCCGCCCCCGCGATCGCGGCACCGGCGGTCCGTCGGCGCTGGCGCCCGGCGCGCCGGGCCTGGGCCCGCAATAGCGCGGCCAGCTCGGTGGCTTCGTAGCGGCGATCCAGGCACAGGTGGGCGCCTGCCTGCAGTGCGCTCAGCCGCGTCTGCTGCGCCGCGTCGGGCGCCTGCAGCAGGATGCCCGCGCCATAGTGTGCGCTCAGGCGGGGCAGGACGGCTTCGACAACCTGGCCGACCGGCGCGCTGGCGCCCACCAGCACCAAGTCCGGATCACGCAGGTCCAGCCACTGGAAAAGGCCGGCCGCATCGCGGCAGCCATGGACATGAAAGCCCAGCCGCGCGAGCAGATGCACGGTGCGATTGCGGGTATCGTCGTCCGGCTCCCACAGTGCGAGCGACAGCGGCGTATTCTCGGTTGCGTTGCACGATTCCATGACATTCCACAAGGTTGCGATGGATGATCAATGTGCAGCGAAAGCTACCATCGTGATTTCTTCCGCATCCGGATCGGATGCCAATTCAGACCAATCCCCTGCCGGAGATCGCCATGCCGCCGCGATCGCCGCCGTCGCTCGGTCCACGCGGGATCAAGGCCGATGAATATCGTGCGTGATGAAGCGTTGGCCTTTCCCAGGCAGGTCCAGCAGCCCCGGCCGGGCCAGGGCGGCGCGGATGTCGGTCAGGCCGGACGACCAATGATCGCGCATGGCTTCGGTGCCGAACTCGTAGTCCTTGGAATGCCGTTCGTAGTTCTTCGAGTCGTAGATCAGGTTGACCACGTTGATCGCGGGAATCAGCGCATCGCGCCGGATTTCCGCCAGTTCGGGCGCGTTGCGCCTGTCCGGCGGCAGCAGCGCCAGCAGCCGTTGGAGATCCTCGCGCAGCTTGATGTTGCGCTTGAGGTTATCGGTCACCAGCCGCGTGCGGCTGGAATACTGGATGTCCTTGCGGCGCTCCTCGACCTCTTCCATGTTGCTGGGCAACGGGCCGCGCGCCGGCCAGAGGTCCAGCTGGAAAACCAGCGTATCGCGCATGGGACTGTCCGAGAGGACGTAATACAGCGGCGTGTTCGACACCAGGCCGCCGTCCCAATAGTATTCGCCGTCGATCTCGATGGGCGGAAACCCGGGCGGCAGCGCGCCCGATGCCATGATGTGATGCGGCGTCAGTTCGCCCTGCGTGGTGTCGAAATAGGAAAAATTGCCAGTGCGCACGTTGACGGCGCCGAAACTGGCGCGCATCGCCCCGCTGTTCAGCAGCTTGAAATCGACGTAGGTGCGCAGCGTCTCCAGCAACGGCGTCGTGTCGTAGTAACTGGTGGCGGCGATCCCTTGCTGCCAGAACGGCGGCGGGATCCGGGGCTTGAAGAACCCGGGCTGGCCAGTCGTAAGGGCCGCGGCCGCCGCCAGTTGGCCGTTCATCCACTCACCCCAGGGAAAACCTTCGTAGCCATAGGGACGGCAGATGGCTTCCCAGAACCCGCGCAGGCGTTCGACGCGCTCGTCCTCCGGGGAGCCGGCGATGATGGCGGCATTGATAGAGCCGATCGAAATGCCCGCCACCCAGTCCGGCCGCAAGCCATGCTCGTGCAGGCCTTCGTAGACACCGGCCTGGTAGGAGCCCAGCGCACCGCCCCCCTGCAGTACCAGCGCCACCGTGCCATATGCACACTTGCCTTCACTGGCGCGCTTCACTGTGTGCCCTCCTGTCGAGGCGCGACTGCCCTTCCAAGGGAGGGCGCGCGCCCTTCGGGCGGCCGGGCGGGCGCGCTGGATATTGTGCCCTCCTGTCGCTGCGCGACCGCCTCCCCGAGGGAGGGCGCGCGCCCTTCGGGCGGCCGGGCGGGCGCGCTGGATATTGTGCCCTCCTGTCGCTGCGCGACCGCCTCCCCGAGGGAGGGCGCGCGCCCTTCGGGCGGCCGGGCGGGCGCGCGGCTCATCCCAGGAGCAAAGCGTCGTCGGCGAGTTTTTCGCCGCGTACACGCTCGAACATGGCCAGGAGGTCCGGCACGGTCAATCCGCGGCGTTCTTCGCCTGCCACATCCAGCACCACCTGGCCCTGATGCAGCATGACGGTACGATCGCCGACTTCCAGCGCCTGGCGCATGCTGTGCGTGACCATGAGCGTGGTGAGCCGGCTTTCCGCGACGATGCGCGCCGTCAGGCCGAGCACGAAATCGGCGGTGCGTGGATCCAGCGCCGCCGTGTGTTCGTCCAGCAGCAGCAGGCGCGAGGGCTGCAAGGCCGCCATGAGCAGGCTGACCGCCTGCCGCTGCCCGCCTGACAGCAGCCCGATGCGGTCGCCCAGGCGGTTTTCCAGGCCCAGCCCCAGCGTGGCCAGGCGTTCGCGGAAGACGCCGCGCATGGCCGCCTTGACCGCGTGGCGCAGGCCGCGGCGGTTGCCGCGCGCCTGGGCCAGGGCCATGTTTTCCTCGATGGTCAGGTCCTCGCACGTGCCGGCCATGGGGTCCTGGAACACGCGGGCAATATGTTCGGCGCGACGCCAGGACGGCTGGCTCGTCATGTCCACGCCGTCGATTTCGATACGACCGGCGTCGATGGCCTGGTCGCCCGACACCGCGTTCAGGAAGGTCGATTTGCCGGCGCCGTTGGAGCCGATGACGGTAACGAACTGGCCCGTGGGGATGTGCAGCGACAAGCCGCGCAGCGCCCGTGTCTCGATGGGCGTGCCGGGATTGAAGGTAATGTGCAGATCGTGCGCGCTTAACATGTCAGTTTTCCATCACCCCGCGTGCCACTCGCTACGCGTGAAACAGGTCTACCCCCTTGGGGAACAACGCGGATCCGGCTCCGCCGGTCCGCCAGCGCCACCCGTTGAGAGGGAAGCGCGCAGCGCTTCGGGGGGTGGGCTTCATCACACCATACGTCGCATGCAACAGGTGCACCTCGATCCGGGACGCCGCGGATCCGGCTTCGCCGGTCCGCCAGCGTCGCCCCCCTTGAGGGGGGAAGCGCGCAGCGCTTCGGGGGGTGTGTTTCCTTCCCGGGGTGGGTTTCCATTCACACTCCCTGCGCCGCGCGGCGGCGGCGGCGCAAGCGCGGAATGACGAGCGCGATGGTCACCAGCACCGCCGTCACCAGGTTCAGGTCCTGGGCCTGCAGGCCGATGAAATCGGTATTCAAGGCCAGCGTGACGAAGAAGCGGTACACGATGGCGCCCAGTATGACCGCCAGCGTGGCCAGCGCGATGCGCCGTGCCGGCAGCAGGCTTTCGCCGACGATGACCGCGGCCAGGCCGATGACGATGGTGCCCAGGCCCATCGAAATATCGGCGCCGCCCTGGGCCTGCGCGAACAGGGCGCCGGCCAGCGCCACCAGGGCATTGGACAGCGCCATGCCGCCCAGCACCATGCGGCCGGTGTTCACGCCCTGCGCACGCGCCATGCGCGGATTGGCGCCCGTGGCCCGCAGGGCCAGCCCGCGCTCCGTGGAAAGGAACCAGTCCAGCAGCAGCTTGCAGACGATCACCACGGCCAGCAGGACCAGCGGCCGCGCGATGTAATCGCTCAGCCAGGCGGGCTGCAGCATCGTGAATACCGTGGCTTCGGTAATGAGCGGGACGTTGGGCCGTCCCATCACGCGCAGGTTAATCGAATACAGCGCGATCATCACCAGGATACTGGCCAGCAGGTCCATGATGCGCAGTTTGACATTCAGCCAGCCGGTCAGCCACCCGGCCGCGGCGCCGGCGACGATGGCGCAGGCGGTCGCGGCGAAGGGATTGATACCGGCGGAAATCAGGGTGGCGGCCACCGCGGCACCCAGGGGGAAACTGCCGTCAACCGTCAGGTCGGGAAAACGCAGCAGGCGGAAGGAAATCAGCACGCCCAGGGCGACCAGGCTGAAGACCAGACCGACCTCCAGCGCGCCCAGCAATGAGAAAAGGGACATCGTCGCGGCAGCTTGCTTACTTGATGACCTGTGCGGCCGACTTGATCAGCGCTTCCGGCAGCGCCACGCCTTGCGCCTGGGCGGCGGCCGGGTTCAGCGTGAGCTTCACCGTGGTGACCGTGGCCGAGGGAATCGCCCCGGGCTTGTCGCCCTTGAGTATCCGGGCCACGACGTCGCCCACCTGCTTGCCCAACTGGTAATAGTCCACGCCCTGCGCGGCGATGGCGCCTCGCTTGACACTGTCGTTGTCCGCCGCAACCAGCGGAATCTTGGCGTCGTTGCCGACCTTCACGAGCGATTCGTAGGCGGCGACGACGTTGTTGTCCGTGCTGGTATAGATGACGTCCACCTTGCCGATCAGGCTGCGCGCGGCGGCGGCCACATCGACCGTGCGCGGCGCGGCCGCTTCCACCAGGCTCATGCCGGCCTTGGGCAGCAATTCCTGCATCTGCTTGACCACCACGACGGAATTCGCTTCGCCGGGGTTGTACACCATGCCGACGCGCTTGGCGTTCGGCACGATCTTGCGGATCAGATCGATCTGGCGGCTGACGTCCAGCGCATCGGAAACGCCCGTGACATTGGTGCCGGAGGCCTCCATGGACGGTACCAACTGCGCGGCCACGGGATCCGTCACGGCCGCATAGACGACCGGGATTTCCTTGGTGGCGGCCACCACGGCCTGCGCGGCCGGCGTGGCGATGGCGACGATGGCGTCCGGATGATCGCCGACGAACTTGCGCGCGATCTGCGCGGCCGTGCCGGTATTGCCCTGCGCGCTCTGGTACTGCCACTTCAGGTTCTTGGCGGCATCGTAGCCCTTGGCCTTCAGCGCATCCTTGACGCCATCGCGCACGGCATCCAGCGCGGGATGCTCGACGATTGCGATGACGGCCACCGATTTCTGCCCGGCGGGCGCGGCCTGCGCCGGTCCGCCGGAATGCAGCGCGGCGGCCAGCGCGAACGCGGCGGCGGCCGCTTGTACGGCGGATATTGTCCTAGACATAAAAGCAGGCTCCTCGACCTTGGAAAACGCCAGGGGCGGGCACAGTGGGCCGCGCCGATGCGGCGGACCGTCGGCATGCCGCCCGTCCCCAAAAATGCATAGTCTAACTTGGCGGCGTGAAGCGCCACGCGCGGGAAATCCCTGAACGTTCACGCAAGTGCCTGATATCGCCTTTCGGCCGATATACTTGGATGAAAGAATCAAAGCGAGAAGAAGAAAAATCCGATGCCTTGCCGGGCATTTGTCTGACAAGCATTACAACCATGGATGAGAGCGACTGACCATGCAACAACGTCAATTGGGCCGTTCCGGCCTCTCGGTGCCCCCCCTCGCCTTCGGCGGCAATGTATTCGGCTGGACCGTCGGCGAAGCAGACGCTTTTTCCCTGCTGGACGCCATGGTGGATGCGGGCCTGAATTTCATCGACACCGCGGACGTCTATTCGCGCTGGGCCTCCGGCAACCGGGGCGGCGAGTCCGAGGTCATCATCGGCAAATGGCTGGCCAAGTCCGGCAAGCGGGACAAGGTCGTCATCGCGACCAAGGTAGGCATGGAAATGGGACCCGGCGCGCAAGGCCTGTCGCCCGCGTATATCGCGCGCGCCGTGGAAGATTCGCTGGCCCGGCTGCAGACGGACTACATCGACCTGTACCAGTCGCATCGCGATGACCCCGATACGCCGCTGACCGATACGCTGACGGCCTACGGCAAGCTGCGCGACCAAGGCAAGATACGCGCCATCGGCGCTTCCAACTACACCGCCGCGCGCTTGTCCGAAGCGCTGATCCTGAGCGAGCGCAACGGCCTGCCGCGCTATGAGTCCATCCAGCCCGAGTACAACCTGTACAGCCGCGAACCGTACGAAAACGGCTTGCAGGCCGTGGTCACGGCGCAGGGGCTGGGCACCATCAACTATTACGCCCTGGCCAGCGGCTTCCTGTCCGGCAAATACCGGACGGCGGCCGATGCCGGCAAGAGCGTGCGCGGCAAGAAAATCGTCGAGAACTATCTGAACGAGCGCGGGCTGCGCATCCTGGCCGCGCTGGACCAGGGCGCGGAAGCGACCAGCGCGACGCCGGCACAGGTGGCACTGGCCTGGACGATCGCACAGCCGGGTATCACCGCGCCCATTGCCAGCGCCACGTCGCTCGCCCAGCTGGACGACCTGGTCAAGGCCGCCTACCTGACGCTGCCGCCGGAGATCCTGCGCAAGCTGGACGAGGCCAGTGCCTGGCGCTGACGCCGGTCGCGGTATCGGAGCCCCGCACCGGCAAGAACGGTAGCGGGGCCGCGCCATTGCCGCGGCGGGTCCAGGGCCGCGCCGGCGTGTCAGTCCAGAGCCAGGCCGGAGTGCCCCGTGTAGTGTCGCGCCCCGGCGCCCGGCTCAGCGCGGCGGTGTTCAGTCCAGCGTCACGCCGGAGTCCTTCACGACCTTGCCCCACCTGGCCACTTCATCGTCGACGAACTTGCCGAAGGCGGGGCCGGTCAGGTCCGGAACCGCGGACCCGTTGGACGCCCATTGCTCCTTGATGCGCGGCGCATTCAATGCCGTGGACACCTCGCGGATCATGCGGTCCACGACAGGCTGCGGCGTGCCGGCCGGCGCCCATAGCGCGTACCAGGTCGACACCTGGTAATTCATCACGCCGGCCTCGGCGGCGGTGGGCACGTCGGGAAAGGACGGCGAGCGTTGCGCGGCCGCCACGGCCAGCGGCTTGATGCTGCCGGCGCGGATATGACCGGAAGACGAACCCAGGCCGTCGAAAGCCATGTCCACCTGGCCGCCAATCAATGCGGACAGCATGGGTCCCGCGCCCTGGTACGGCACGTCCACCAGCTTGATGCCGGTCTGCATGGCGAACAGCTCCCCCGCGAGGTGATGCGTGCTGCCCTTGCCCGCGGTCCCGTAGTTGATCTCACCCGGCCTGGCCTTGGCATACGCAATGAATTCCTGCAGCGTCTTGACCGGCAGCTTGGATGCATTGATGACGACCACCTGCGGCGGCTGCGCCAGCAGCGCGACCGGGATGAAGTCCTTCTGGATATCGTAGTTGAGCTGCCGGTACAGCGCCGGCGCGACCGCGTGATGCGCGCCGCCCATGAAGAAGGTATAGCCGTCGGGACGCGCCTTGGCCGCCACGCCGGCGCCCACGGTGCCGCCGGCGCCGCCCTTGTTGTCGATGACCACGGTTTGTCCCAGTTGCGTGCGCAACTGCTCGGCCAGAGGCCGGGCGAAGGTATCGGTGCCGCCCCCGGCGGGAAAGGGCACGATGATGGTGACCGGCCTCTCGGGCCAATCGGCCGAAGCCGGGTTTGCCAGGACTAGGGCCAGCAATGCGGCGCCGAGCGCCGCCAACCTGATACGGTAAGCCATGATGTTCTCCTCCGGAATGCTGCGCGGGATGGGTTATCGCCCATCGATCGATGGCGGCGCGCCGCGGCGTCCGCCGTTTTATGAATCCTTACGCACATCGGTCATGCAGGTATGCGGTGGGTGCTCTCCTGGTGGGTGATGGATGGACCGGTGGCGCGATCGCGCCGCCGGTGCGCTTGCACTGCGGGACAGGATGGTCCGCGCGCACGGCCATCAAGGCCATGCGCGCTTTCCGCGATCCGTCACAGGCGGCCGAACGTTTCCCGCAATACGTTCTTCTGCACCTTCCCCATGGTATTGCGCGGCAGCTGGTCCGTCACATGGACACGCTTGGGCACCTTGAAGTTGGCGATGCGGCTCTTCAGGTCGTTCTGGATCTCGGCCGGGTCCAGCGCGGCGCCGGCGCGCGGCACGACGACGGCGACGACGGCCTCGCCGAAGTCCGGGTGCGGCACGCCGATGACCGCCGATTCCTCGACGCCCGGCATATCGTCGATGACCGACTCGATTTCCTTGGGATAGACGTTGTAGCCGCCGGAGATGATCAGGTCCTTGCTGCGACCGACGATGCTGACGTAGTCCACGGGAATGGGGTGCCCGTGGGCTTCGCCGCCCCAGCGGCCGACGTCGCCGGTCTTGAACCAGCCATCCTCGGCGAACTCCTCGCGCGTCTTTTCAGGCATGCGCCAATAGCCGGAGAACACGTTCGGGCCGCGCACCTGGATGTTGCCGATCTCGCCGGGAGGCAGCTTCCTGCCGGCATCGTCGACCACGCGCAGCTCCACCCCGGGCAGCGCCTTGCCGACCGTGCCGCCGATGCGTGCGCCTTCCACCGGATCGTACGGATTGGACGTCAACATGACCGTTTCGCTCATGCCGTAGCGTTCCAGGATGGTATGGCCGGTGCGCTCCTGGAAGGCGTTGAAGGTTTCCGTCAACAGCGGCGCCGAGCCGGAAATGAACAGCCGCATGCGGGCGCAGACGTCGCGGCCAAATCGGGGATCCGCCAGCAGCCGCACGTAATACGTCGGCACGCCCATCATCACGGTGCTCACGGGCAGGTAGCGCAGCGCCTGCTCCACGTCCAGCTTGGGCAGCCAGATCATGCGGGCGCCCGCCAGCAGCGCGCCGTGCGATGCCACGAACAGCCCGTGCACGTGGAAGATGGGCAGCATGTGCAGCAGCACGTCATCGGAACGCCAGCCCCAATAGGCGTTCAGCACGCGTGCGTTGGACGCCAGATTGCCATGCGACAGCATCGCGCCCTTGCTGCGTCCCGTGGTACCCGACGTATACAGGATGGCGGCCAGGTCGTCCGCGCCGCGCGCCACCGTCTTGAACGTCTGTGACAGCCCGGCCGCCGCTTCCAGCAGCGTGCCGGTACGGTCATCGTCCAGCGTATAGACGTGGGGCACGCCGGACTTTTCCGCCAGGCGCTGTATCCAGGGCAGGTTGGCGCTGTCGCAGACCACGACGGACGGCTCGGCATTGCCCAGGAAATAATCGATCTCGGCCTCGCGGTACGCGGTGTTCAGCGGCAGGTACACCAGCCCCGCCCGCAGGGTGGCCAGATACAGCAGCAGCGCCTCCGGCGATTTTTCGACCTGCACGGCAACCCGGGCGTCCTTGGGCAGACGCAGGGATTTCAGCAGGTTGGCCAGGCAGGCGCTGGCCCGGTCGATGTCGTCCCAGGTGTAGCGCAGTGTCGGCGTCTCGATCGCGACCTGGCTGCGATCCGGCGGAAAACCCGTTTCAAGTACCGCGTACAGATTGGCATTGCTCACTCTTTCCAGTCTCCAGTGAAGGTCGGCGCTTCGCCCGCCAGGAAGGCGCGCACGCCTTCCCGATGGTCGGGGCTTTCCGCATAAGAAAAAAACCGTCGATATTCTTCGTCGTTGAGCGGTTCACCGCGCGACAGGCGCGCCGCCATGCGCTTGTTCAGTTGCGCGGCCTGGGGCGCGCCCGCCAGGACACGGCCGACGCAGCGTTCTATTTCGCCGTCCAGCTCGGCATCGTCGACGACGCGGGTCAGCAGGCCCTTGGCGCAGGCCTCCTCGGCTTGCAGGATGCGGCCTTCCAGCAGCAGCTCCAGCGTCACGGCATGTCCGGCGACCTTCAGCAGTCCGCGCATCTCGTCGGGCGCCATGGGAAAACCCAGCCGGTTGATGGGCGCGCCCAGGCGCGCCGTGCGCGCAGCGATGCGCAGGTCGCACTGGCAGGCGATTTCCAACCCGCCGCCCACGCACACGCCGTTGATGCGCGCCACGACCGGATGCGGACAGGATTCGATGGCCGCGAGCGCGGGAGCCAGTATTTCGCGGTGATAGCGCACGACCGACGCCATGTCGCCCCGCGCCTGGGGGAATTCGCGGATATCGGCACCCGCGGCAAAATGGCCGCCCTCGCCCTGCACGACCACGCAGCGCAGCGTGCGATCCACGGACAGCGCCTGGAACAGGCGCGCCAGCTCCCGCCACATCGCCACCGTGATGGCGTTCATGCGTCCCGGATGGGACAGGCAGACGCGGGCGACCGCACCTTCGCGGCGGCACAGCACGCGCCCCGCGGCATCGGGCGGCGCATCTAGCGGGGGATCGGCGAGCGTCATGTCCCTTGTTTCTTGTTCCGGTCTGGATGCCGCCGCGCGCCGCGCGGCGTCGATACTGTGCCGGATTGTCCTTCAGCGCGATGCTGTTCGTACAGGATTATTGATCATGCGGCCACGGCCGGGCCCCGGTGTCTACCCTATGCGGGCAATCAGGCGGCTGACCGCCGGCTTGCCCGAATTCAGCCGCCCCAGGTTGTCGTCGAGTTCGTCCAGCTCGTACAGGTAGTTCACCATCAGCGCCGCCGACTGCGCCAGCCCCTTGGGCGAGCGATCCGCGCCCCAGTTGATACGCTCGATGCGGGCGCCGTTGCCCAGGTGGAACCGCGCCACCGGGTCCAGCGGCGCGCCGGCCTTCATCGATTGCAGGTAGGCCGCCGCCAGTTTCATCGCGGCACGCTGGACCACTTCGCCGCCGCCCCGCGGACTGGTGGCGGCCTTGCGCAGCCGGGCCAGCCAGCGGGCCCCGTCCGGCACCCCACGACGCGCGCGATCGCGGGTTTTATCGCGCACGATTTCTTCGACTTCGTCGGCGTTCAGCTTGCCCAGCCAGTCGGCGAATCCGGGAATGGGCGACAGCGTCGCGAACGATTTCAGCTTGGGCAGTTCAGAAAGGAGCTGGTCGATGACCCGCTTCAGCAGGAAGTTGCCGAAGCTGATGCCGCGCAGGCCCGGCTGGGTATTCGAGATGGAATAGAAGATGGCCCAGCGCGCCTTGTCCAGGTTCTGCGGCGGCTGCGCCGTATCGAGCAGGGCCTGCACGTCGTCGGCCATCTGCGGCGCGAAGGCGACCTCCACGAAGATCAGGGGCACGTCCGGCATCTGCGGATGAAAGAACGCATAGCAGCGGCGATCCTCCGCGACACGGTGCTTCAGGTCGTCCCAGGACTGGATTTCGTGCACCGCTTCGTACACGATCAGCTTTTCCAGCAGCGAGGCCGGCGTGTCCCAGGTCAGCCGCCGCAGGTCCAGCAGGCCCACGTCGAACCAGGCGGACAACAGGCTTTCCAGCGTCTTGTCCAGCGCCTGCAGCCCCGACACCTGCTTGCGCCAGCGCAGCATATCGGCGCGCAGATCCACCAGGAAACGCAGCCCGTCGGGCTGGTTGTTGAAACGGCGGAACAGGCGGCCATTGGCTTCGTCCTGCTGCGCCTGCGCCGCGCTGGCCGCCGCCAGCAGGGCCAGCATGGCGCGCCTGGCCTTGCCGTCG
Source organism: Bordetella sp. H567 (assembly GCF_001704295.1). NCBI lineage: Bacteria > Pseudomonadati > Pseudomonadota > Betaproteobacteria > Burkholderiales > Alcaligenaceae > Bordetella > Bordetella sp. H567. The sequence continues at coordinate 1,797,060 of NZ_CP012334.1, read as the reverse complement.
GCCGCCGTGTACGCCTGGCACCACGCATGAGCCAGCCGGTTGGCCGCCACGTCCGTCAGCCGCGGCGCGAACAAGGGCCGCAATGCGGCCTGATGGGGAAAACGGTCGCGCTCCCAAAGGCGGCCCAGGCGCGCCATCAACCCGGCGTGCGCGTCCGGTGTGTCGGCGTCCGCATCGGACGGTGCGCTGACGAGTTCACGCCGCGGCATGGCTTTATCGAGCGGGCGCGACGCGCGCGCGGGAACGAGCGGTTCGGGAACGGTCATGAACGGGCTCCTTGGCGGTTGCCACGGCGGACGAGGCCGTCGCGGATCGGGATTTCGCGGCCTCGGGCGCAAGCCGCTTGCCGGCACGCTTCGGGGCGGTGGGCACGGCGCCGTTCGCGCGGCGCTCCATGGCGTGCAGCGCGTCCAGCTGGCGCAGCAGGTGATCGCGCGCCACGGTTTCCGCACGTTCCGGATCATGGTCGCGGATGGCGGCGAAGAGCGCCATGTGTTCCGCACAGGACGCGCGCATGCGTCCAGGCAGCATCAGGCTTTTGTGGCGCGACAGGCTCAGCACCTTGCGCAGGTTGCCGATGGTGTCGGACAGCCAGCGGTTATCGGCCAGCGCCTGGATGGCTTCATGGATGACGTAGTTGGCTTCGTAGTACGCATCGATGCGCCCCGCGGCGGCGTGCTCCCGCAGGACTTCATGCAGGCCGGCCAGGCGGCGGATGTCCTCCGGACCGGCCTTGCGCGCCGCTTCGAACGCGCAGCGGCCCTCCAGCATGGCCATCAGGGGGAAGATGTCGTCGAGGTCGCGCATGGACAGCTCGTTGACGAAGCAGCCGCGCCGCGGCTCCAGGCGCACCAGGCCTTCGCTGGCCAGCAGCTTCAGCGCCTCGCGCAGGGGCGTACGCGAAATGCCCAGTTGCGCGGCGACGCGCAGTTCGTCGACCCATTCCCCCGCGGCCAGGGTACGCGAGCGGATCATTTCCCGCAGCCGCTGCGCGGCTTCCAGGTACAGGGCCTGGCGCACGATGGGCTGGGGCGATTCGGCGGCGGGATGGACGGCGTGCATGGGCAGGATTCCGGGTCCATAATTCATAATTATGGTGTGGGTATCTTACACCGGCGGCGCCTCCGCGCACACCTTCGTTTGGATGAACCCCGCCCTTGGGCATGACCGCTCGGGCACGCCCGCCGCGGGGTCACGGATCAACCTGCTGCGGGGCCTTGGCTCAATAAACGAGCCGGCCTCCGGACGCCTGGCCGATCAATGCGCGCGCCCAACGGCGCGCCGGCAGGCCGTAGACGGCCTCCACCGTTGCCGCGCGGTCCAGCAGGGCCTCGACCGGAATATCGATCGGCGGCCCGGAAAACCCCAGGACAATGCGGTTGCCGGCATCGATCTCCGGCAGCATGGCGAGCCGCCCGTCGAAGGCCGCGGACAGGTTGTCGATATTGCGCGGAAAGCTCTCGTGCTCGCCGAACAGATTGACCGCCAGCACGCCGGTATCGCCCAGCACCCGGCGACAGTCGCGATAGAAACGCACGGAATCGCGCACCGGGCCGCGCGCCTGGGCATCGTACAGGTCCACCATCAGGATGGGACAGCGGCCGGCATTGGCCGGATCACCGACCCAGGCCCCGGCGTCGTCTTCCTCCACGCTCAGGCGGGGCGGCCCGGGCAGGCGGAAGAACGCATGGCAGATCGCCGTGACGCGCGGATTCCACTCCACCGCCACCACGCGGCTGCGGGTTCGCTTCACGCAGAACCGCGCCAGCGAACCCGCACCCAGGCCCAGCAGGCCGATGGCGCCGTCCTGGGGCGGTTCCATGAACAGCAGCCAGGCCATCATCTGGCCGGTGTACTCCAGCACCAGTTCCGCCGGATCCGCCACGCGCATGGCCCCCTGGATCCAGGGGCTGTCGAAGTGCAGATAGCGGACGCCGTTCGATTCGGAAAGCGTGGGGATGTCCTGGGCGGACGGCGTGGCGCGTGGCGGCATGGGCTCTCGTCAGATTCGCTCGAAAATCGCGGCAATGCCCTGCCCGCCGCCGATGCACATCGTGACCAGCGCGTAGCGCCCCTTGATTCGCTGCAGCTCGTACAAGGCCTTGACCGTGATGATGGCCCCCGTGGCGCCGATGGGATGGCCCAGCGCAATACCGCTGCCGTTGGGGTTCACCTTGGCCGGGTCCAGTCCCAGTTGGCGCGTGACGGCGCAGGCCTGCGCGGCAAAGGCTTCGTTGGCCTCGACGACATCGAGCTGGTCGATGCTCAGCCCCGCCCGCTTCAGGGCGGCCTGCGTGGCGGGCACCGGGCCGATGCCCATGTAGGCCGGGTCCACGCCCGCGTGGCCATAGGCCACCAGGCGCGCGAGCGGCTTCACGCCCCGCTTGCCGGCGGCGTCCGCGCTCATCAGCACCACGGCGGCCGCGCCGTCGTTGATGCCGCTGGCATTGCCCGCCGTGACGGTCCCGTTCTCCTTCTGGAATACGGGCTTGAGCTTGGCCATGGAATCGGTATCGACGTCGCGCCGCACATGCTCGTCGACCTCGAAGCGCACCTCGCCCTTGCGGGTCTTGATGACGACCGGAACGATCTGGTCCTTGAAATAACCCGCATCGATGGCGGCCGCCGCGCGGCGGTGCGATTCCAGCGCCAGCGCGTCCTGGTCGGCGCGGCTGACTTCGTACTTGGACGCGACGTTTTCGGCGGTAACGCCCATGTGGATGCGCTGGAAGGGATCGGTCAGCGCCCCCACCATCATGTCCGACAGCGTCGCGTCGCCCATGCGGGAACCCCAGCGCTGCGCCGGCGATATGTAGGGCCCGCGGCTCATGTTTTCCGCGCCCGCGCCCACGGCGATATCCGTGTCGCCCAGCATGATGGACTGCGCCGCCGACACGATGGCCTGCAGGCCCGAACCGCACAGGCGATTAACGTTGAAGGCGGGTGTTTCCTTGCCGACCCCCGCATTCAGCGCGGCGACGCGCGACAGGTACATATCGCGCGGTTCGGTATTGATGACGTGGCCCACCGCGACGTGGCCCACTTCGCCACCGTCGACGCCGGCGCGCGCCAGCGCCTCGCGGATCGCCGTGCTGCCCAGATCGATCGGGGGTACGTCCTTGAGCGCGCCGCCGAATGTGCCCACCGCGGTTCGCGCGCCGGCGGCAATGATGACTTCTTTCATGATGGCTCTCCTGTAAGCGCCGGTCCCCGGAGCCGCAGCGCCGCGTGACGGCTATGGTCGGATGTCGAAAGTCTGGAGGCGCCGCTGCCGTGCCAGCCGGCCCTAGCGGCCGGCGGCCTTGGCGCTGACGCCGTTGGCCATGCCCATGTCGGTATTCGGCACGTCGTCCAGCAGGACACGCACGTCGTCGCCCGATACGCCCAGCGCCGCGCAGGCCGCCCCGTTCAATGCCTGGTACAGCGCATTCTTCTGTGCTTCCGTGCGGCCGACGATCATGTGCGCGTGGAACACCACCGACTGCCTGCCCACCTCGCCCCCCACGATGATGTGATCCGGAGCGACTTCATGCAGCATGATGCGCACGCTGCGCAGGGGTGCCCCCAGGCTGTCGACGACCGCTTGCGTGGCGCCCTTCAGCAGCGCCGACTTCTTGTCGGCGGACCATCCGGACAAGACATGGACATGAAGTATGGGCATGAGGATTCCGGTGTAAAGGAAGAAAAGGAAAGAACGCCGCGAGGGGCGGCGTTCCACGCTATCGAACGAAGGACCGCGGGACGCACCAAGGCTATGGTAATACGGTTGCCGCGCGTCCCGGTTGACGTGTATCAGGCAGGCGTGCCGGCGTAGATGTAATCCCGCCGCCAGGGATAGGCCAAGTCGGCCGGATGGTCGAGCTCATCGGCACGGCCCGTGGCCAGGCGTTGGCCCAGCACCTGATGCAGCGCGATCCAGCCATGTTCGAAGGCCATGGCGCAACCGGCAAGGTACAGGCGATAGGCGCGCAGCGATTTCGCGCCCTGCTCGCCCGTCAGTATCTTCGCGGCGGCGTCCAGCTGGCTCTCCAGGCTGTCGCTCCAGGCCCACAGCGTGCGGGCATAGTGCGGCCGCAGGTTTTCGATGTCCGTGGCTTCCAGGCCGCCGTCGGCCATCGCGCCCAGGACGTGGCTGATGTGCGTCAGCTCACCGCCCGGAAAGATGTACTTCTCGATGAAGTCGCCCATGCCGCTGCCCAGCTGGGCGTTATGGACGCCGCCCGCCGTGATGCCGTGGTTCATGATCAGCCCGCCGGGGCGCAACAGGCGGCGCAGCTTGGCGAAATAGTCGGGCAGCTGGGCACGGCCCACGTGTTCAAACATGCCCACCGAAGAGATCTTGTCGTAGGGTTTGCTCTCGTCCAGCTTGCGGTAATCCAGCAGCTCCATGCGCACGCGGCCCTGCAGTCCTTTTTCCTGGATGAGCCGGTTCACGTGGGCGTGCTGGTTGCGCGACAGGGTAATGCCGGTGGCGTCGACGCCGTAGTTTTCCGCCGCCCACAACAACAGCCCGCCCCAGCCCGCGCCCACATCCAGATAGCGTTCGCCCGGGGTCAGGCGCAGCTTGCGGCAGATATGGTCCAGCTTGGCTTCCTGCGCCTGCGCCAGCGACATGTCCGGCGTGCGGTAGTACGCGCAGGAATAGACCCGGCGCGGGTCCAGCCACAAGGCATAGAAGTCGTCGGAAAGGTCGTAGTGGAATTGGATCTGCTTGGCGTCGCGTTCGACGGAATGGCGCTGCACCGAAACCATACGGCGCATGAAGGCCTGCAGCCATCCGCCGCGTTCGGCCTGCACCGGAGAATTCGGCAGCATCTCGGCCGCCGCACGCATCACGTCGTGCATGTTGCCCTGTATGTCCACCAGGCCTTCCACATAATCCTGGGCCAGTATGCCGACCTCGCCGGCCGCCAGATGCGCAAGGGCCACCTTGCTCCGCGCGACGAACCTCACCTTGGGATTCGGCGCCCCTACCTTGGTGCCATCCGGCATTTCCAGTTGGACCGGGATCGAAACGGACTCCAGTTTGCGTTCCACCGCAGACAACACAGGATTCACGACAGTCAACCTCGCAAGAAAGAACCCGGGGACTTTATCGGAATTTGTTTCCGATTTGAACCGCTTCTCCACATGTTACATTTTGCCGGCGACAGATCCGGAATATCCCTTCCGGGCCTGCGCCATTCAGGCCAACGTCAATCGATGCCTTCTTCCCCACCCGCGCGCGGTCTGCCAGGCTGGCTCATTCTGATGGGTGCGCTGACAGCCATCGGGCCCTTCTCCATCGACCTCTATCTGCCGGCGTTTCCGTCCATCGCCGCGGGGCTGAACGTCAGCCAGGGCGACGTCGAACGGACGATGGCCGCCTATCTGGTGGGCCTGGCCGCGGCGCAGATCTTCTACGGCCCCGTGGCCGACCGCTATGGACGCAAGCCGCCGCTGCTGGTGGGCCTGTCGCTGTATGTCATCGCGTCGCTGGGCTGCGCACTGGCCGTCGACATCGAGAGCCTGACGGCATGGCGCGCGGTGCAGGCGCTGGGCGGCGCGGCCGGCATCGTGATCCCGCGCGCCGTCATCCGCGACCATTACGAAACGCAGGAAGCCGCGCGCGCCATGTCGCTGCTGTTGTTGGTCATGGGGCTGGCGCCCATACTTGCGCCGCTGATTGGCGGGCAGTTGCTGCTGTTGACGGGTTGGCGCGGCGTCTTCGCCTTGATGCTGGCCGCCGGGGCGGCGCTGATGGCAGCCATGCTTTTCATCATGGAGGAATCGCTCCCGCCCGAACGCGCCATCCGTTTGCACTGGCGCACCATCGCGCGCAATTACGGCGAACTGCTGCGCCATCGCGGGTTCATGACGCACAGCCTGGCGGGCGGCCTGGGCCAGGCCGGCATGTTCGCCTACATCGTGGGATCGCCGCGCGTCTTCATCGAACTGTATGGCGTGGATCCGCAGCACTACGGCCTGCTCTTCGGCCTGAACGCCGCCGGCCTGATCGCCGGCTCGCAGATCAGCGCACGGCTGTTGCGCCGCCTGTCCCCCGCCACCTTGCAGCGCCGCGCCCTGGTCACCCTGGCGCTGGCCAGCCTGGCGGGGGTGGTGCTGACCCTGGCGGGATGGATGACGCTGCCGCTCCTGATGGCGTGCCTGATCGCGTACATGGCCAGCCAGGGATTCGTGAGCCCGAATTCCGCCGCCCTGGCCCTGGCCGAACAGGGCAAGCGGCTGGGTGCCGCGTCCGCGCTGCTGGGCACGCTGCAGCTGTCCTGCGGCGCGCTGGCGGGCCTGTGCGTGAGCCTGTGGCAAAGCGATACGCCCCTGCCGCTGACCGCGGTCCTGGCGGCATGCGCCTGCCTGTCCTGGCTGTCCGGACGGGCCGCGCGGGCCAGGGCTTGATGCGCGCTCTGCGGCCGAAGCCCCACGAAGCCGGCCATGGCCCCCGTGCCGGGCGGCACGCGGCATCCCGCGGTCGCTACCCCGGGAAGACGGGACACTTGCCCGGCGGGCTTTTTTCATAGTAGAATCGCAGGCTTACGAATTTACCCGTGCCAGCTACTATGCTTTGTAGCCGGGCACTTCCACCCCGCCGATGCGTATAAGTCGAAGGGGCGGCGGGCACAAGCACTTGGGTCAACTTGGGTCACCCCAACCGACCCATCATCCTGGAAACACGGGATGGCCGGCACCCCCTGCCGGCGGCTGAACCCCCCCGTCTTCCGAACCATACGCGGCAAGCATTGAATACCTGAGGTGCATCTTATGGCACGCGTATGCCAAGTAACGGGCAAGCGCCCGATGGTGGGCAACAACGTTTCCCACGCCAACAACAAGACCAAGCGTCGCTTCCTGCCCAACCTGCAATCGCGTCGTTTCTTCGTCGAAAGCGAGAACCGCTGGATCACCTTGCGTGTCAGCACCAAGGCCCTGCGCACCATCGACAAGAAAGGCATTGATGCCGTTCTGGCCGAACTGCGCGCGCGCGGCGAAGCGATCTAAGCCATCCCCGCCCTCAGACTATCCAGGAGTACGACATGGCAGCCAAAGGCACCCGCGAAAAGATCAAGCTCGAGTCGACCGCCGGCACGGGACATTTCTACACCACCACGAAGAACAAGCGCACGACGCCGGAAAAAATGCTGATCAAGAAGTTTGATCCGGTCGCGCGCAAGCACGTGGACTACAAGGAAACCAAGCTCAAGTAAGCGAGCGGACCGGGACATCGGGCGCCGACGCGCCGCCATGCGGACCATCAGCGAGCACGCCGAGATGCGCCCGGGTTTCCAGGAAAAAAAGCCGACAGCAATGTCGGTTTTTTTTCGTCTTGCCCGCCTGTGTGCCTTGCATGGCTGGGCCTTGCGTCGTCCACGCGGCGGTCCCCTTTGCGACATGCCGGCGCCGCGCCGCGCGCGCGCAGGGGTCGCCCGGGCCCTGTTGCTGGCGGCCTGCATGCTGCTTACGGGAACGCCGGCGTTCGCCGCTGGCCCGGCCAAGGCGCCGCGGGCGGCAGCGGTGCCGCCTGCCCCGCCGCCGCTGCGTATCGGCGAGATCGATACCTACCAGGCCCTGCCCGACTACTCCACGCCGTATCGGCGCGGCTGGATGCTGGCCCTGGAGCAGATCAACGCCGAAGGCGGCGTACTGGGCCACAAGCTGGAAGTGCGTTCCCGCGACGACCATGGCGATCCGGACGACGCGGTGCGCGCGGCGCAAGCCCTGGTGGAAAAGGACGGCGTGGTCGCGCTGTTCGGCGGCTACTCCTCCGAGGTCGGGCTGGCGCTCTCCCGCTACGCGGATACGGCCAAGGTGCTGTATCTGGCCGTCTCGCCCCTCACCCAGCGGCTGACCTGGCAGGAAGGCAACCGCTACACCTTCCGGCTGCGGCCGGCCGCCTGGATGCAGGCCGCCGCCGTCGCGCCGAAGGCGCTGGGCCTGCGCAAACTGCGCTGGGCGCTGATCTCCCAGGACACGGAATCCGACCGCGCGACGGTGGACGCATTCAAGGGCCTGCTGAAGACCTTCCAGTCCAAGACCGCGTTCGTCGCGGAACAGGCCATCGCGCCGGGCAAGTTCGACGCCCCCGCCACGGTGGCGGCACTGGCAGCCGCCAAGCCCGAGGCCATCTTCATTACCTTGACCGGCCGCGATCTGGCGAGCCTCGCCGACGCCGGCATGGCCGCCCACCTGTTCGACGGCGTGGGGGTGGTTTCCCTGTTCCTGGGCGAGCCGGAAAACCTGGCCGCGCTGGATGCCGGCATGCCATCCGCTGCCGCGCCGGCCATCAGCAAGAACCCCGGCATCCCGTCCGCTGCCCGTCCTGCCATCGCGACATCGGCGCCGGCTGCGTCGCCGATCGGTACGCCGGACGTGCCGGCTTCGGCACCCCGCATGAAAAACACCGCGATCGACAATGTGGCGGTGCCGGATCCGGCGTCGCTGGGCAGCATGATCCCCGACGGCTGGATCATCACGGGATACCCCCGCGATGCGGTCGATACGCCGGATAACCAGGCGTTCGTCCAGGCCTATCGCGATCGTTACGGCGACGCGCCGGGCATGGCCGCGGTCCTGGGATATTCGGCCTTGCGCTCGATCGCCGAAGGGCTGAAACGCGCCGGCTCGCCAGACCGGGAAGCGCTGGCGGCGGCCTTTCCCCGGCTACAGGTGCCGACGCCGTTCGGCATCATCGAATATCGCAACCTGGATCATCAATCCACGCTGGGCGTCTACCTGGGCTATACCGGACATGCCGACGGCCGCCTGATCATGGACCGCTTCGTCTACGCCACCGGCGCGCGCCTGCAACCGCTGGACGAGCAGATCCGCCGTCTGCGCGTCCAGGCGGCGCGCGAGAATACAACTCGGGATGGGCACCCGGCGGCGGATGCTGCCGCGGGTGGGGCTGGTGCTGCTGCTGGTCCTGGTGCTGCTGGTCCTGGTGCTGCTGGTGCTGCTGGTGCTGCTGGTCCTGCTGGTCCTGGTGGTGCTGCTGGTGCTGGCGCTGCTGGGGCTGGTGGCGCTGGCGCTGCTGGCGCCGCTGGTGGTGCCGCTACTGGTGCTCCCACGGCGGCGGGCTCAGGCACAGCGCCGGGCACGGAAACCACCGGGGCGTATGGTCGAGGCGCTGCCGGTCCCACCGGGACCGCAAGCCCCGCCAATGCCCACCCGGCCGCGGACTCGGCACATCCGGTCACCGGCGCCAGCCGGCCGGTGGTCCGGCCCGATACGGATCTGACCGCGCGTCTGCGCGGCGCGCGCCCCGGCGCCGCGCCCGCGACACCGGCACAAGCGACCGGTGGACGCGCACCAACGTCCGCTACGAACGCATCGTCATCGGCGGAGACACCGGCAAACAAGGGCGGCGCGCACGCCGAAGCGCCGCTCAAGGCGGCGACACCCGGGCTAGGTACCCGGTCTCCCGCCCTGTCCGATTGGCCGGACCAGGTCGGCCAGGGCGCCGCAACGCACTGACCGCCGACCCAGCAGCAGGGTCCCGCATCACGGCAGCAGGCGCTTGCCGTCCTCCAGGCGTGGGACACGCGCCAGGTTTTCCGGGCGCAGCGATTCGGGCAGCAATTGTGCCGGCAGGGCCTGATAGCTGACGGGGCGCAGGAAGCGGCGGATCGCCAGGGTGCCCACGGACGTGAAGCGGCTGTCGGACGTGGCGGGGAACGGCCCGCCGTGCACCATGGCATGCGCCACTTCCACGCCGGTGGGCCAGCCGTTGGCCAGGATCCGGCCAGCCTTGCGCTCCAGCACCGGCACCAGGCCGCGCGCCAGTTCGTAGTCCGGCTCATCCAGGTGCAGGGTCACGGTCAATTGGCCCTCGATGCGTTCGGCCACCTGGCGCATGTCGTCGACCGACTTGCAGCGCACCACCATGCTGGATGCGCCGAACACCTCGTGCTGCAACGATTCCTGCGCGAGAAAGTTGCCGATGGCCGTGGAAAACAGCGCCGCGCGGCCGCGGTTCGGGCCCGCGCCCGCGGCACCCCGCGCGCACACCTGCACCCCTTCGGCGTTCTCCAGCGCCTGCACCCCTTTTTCGTAAGCACTATGAATGCCGGGCGTCAGCATCGCGCTGGGCACGTTGGCCGACAGCGCCGCGTCGGCGGCCTTCAGGAAGCGATCGAGGTCGGGGCTTTCCAAGGCCACGACGATGCCGGGATTGGTGCAGAACTGCCCCGCGCCCAGGGTCAGCGAGCCGACAAAGGCCTTGCCCAGCTCTTCCGCGCGCGCGGCCAGCGCCGCGGGGAAAAGGAACACCGGGTTGATGCTGCTCATTTCGGCGAAGACCGGAATGGGCTCGCGCCGCTTGGATGCGATGTCGACCAGCGCCAGGCCACCGCCGCGGGAACCGGTGAATCCCACCGCCTTGATACGTTCATCCTGAACCAGGGCGGCGCCCGTCTCGATACCGCCCAACAACAGCGAAAACACGCCTTCCGGCATGCCGCATTCGCGCGCGGCCGCCTGTATGGCACGGCCCACCAGTTCGCCGGTACCGGGATGGGCGGGATGGCCCTTGACCACCACCGGGCAGCCGGCCGCCAGCGCGGAGGCGGTATCGCCGCCCGCCACCGAAAAGGCCAGCGGAAAATTGCTGGCGCCGAACACGGCGACCGGGCCCAGGGCGATATTGCGCAGACGCAGATCCGGGCGCGGCAAAGGCTGGCGGTCCGGCATTGCCGGATCCACGCGCACGTCCAGGAATTCTCCCGCGCGTACCACTTGCGCGAACAGGCGCAACTGGCCCACCGTGCGGGCGCGTTCGCCCTCGATACGGGCTGCCGGCAGCGCCGTTTCGGCCACCGCGCGGTCCACCAGCGGCTGGCCCAATTGCATGATCTGGTCGCCGATGGCTTCCAGGAAGCGGGCCCGGCTTTCCAGCGAGGTTTCGCGGTAGGCATCGAAGGCCGCCCACGCCAGGGCGCAGGCCTGGTCGACCTCGGCGCGGCCGGCCTGGGCGAAATCGGGCGCCATGGTTTCGCCGGTCGCGGGGTTCACCGCCTTCAGCGTACGCTGGCCGTTGTCGACGGCGCGCTGGCCGATCAGGATCTCGCCGGTGATGGGGATGCTCACGTTCTCTCTCCTATGATTCTTTGTGCGATCGGCTGCCTGATTTCCCGCCTTGCCGGCGAGTGGCGCGGCCGACACGTCGCGAACCGATGATGATACCGCTATCGTCCTGCACGACCCGCCTGCCATGATGGCCACGTACGCTGCGCGGTTTGTTGTACATATTTATGTATGCAAAAATATATAAAAACCGATTCCTGAATTTCACGCCGGGCCGGCGCGATGCCCGCGCCGGCGTGGATGAATACCCCATCCCGACCATAGGGCCGCCGGATCGCGGCCTCCGTAGGAGACACTCCATGAAGCCATTCCCCCGGGCCAGGCGCCATTTCCTGGCGGCAGCCTTTTGCGCGGCCGCGACCCTGGGCCTGCATGCCGGCGCCCAGGCCGCCTATCCGGACAAGACCGTCCGCATCATCGTGCCCTACGCGCCCGGGGGCTCCGGCGACGTCTTCGCGCGCCTGATCGCGGAAAAACTGACGTCCCGCCTGGGACAAACGTTCATCGTGGAGAACCGCCCGGGCGCCAGCGGCGCCATCGGCGCCCGCTACGTCTCCGATGCACCCGCGGACGGCAGCATCCTGCTGCTGGGTCAGACGGGCGAAATCATCGTCACTCCGCTGCTGTCCACGACGCTGAACTACAAGCCGGAGAACCTGCTGCCCGTGGTGCTGGTGGGCGATTCGCCGCTGGTCCTGTCCGCCCATCCCTCCGCGCCCTTCAACACCGTGCAGGAGATGGTTGCCCAGAGCAAGCAGCGCTCGCAGGGCTTCAACTATGCGTCATCCGGAACCGGCACGCCTGGCCACCTGGCCGCCGCCGCGCTGGCCCTGAAGGCGGGCGCCAAGCTGACGCACGTTCCTTACAAGGGCGGCGGCGCCGCGCTCAGCGATCTGCTGGGCAATCACGTCGATATGTTCTTTTCCGGCGCGCCGGGCGTACTGCCGCACTTCAAGAGCGGCACGCTCAAGCCGATCGCGGTATCCACGCTGGAGCGCTCGCCGGCACTGCCCAACGTGCCCACGGTGGCCGAATCGGGCCTGCCCGGCTTTTCCTTCAGCCTGTGGGGCGGCTTGTTCGCGCCCAAGCGAACGCCGCAGGACATCATCCAGAAGCTGAATGCCGAGGTCAACGCAATCATCGCGGATCCGCAGACCAAGCAGCGGCTGGAGGCCGAAGGCGCGGTGGTCAAGCCGAACAGCGTCGAACAGTTCACGCAGTTCCTGAGCGCCGAACGCGCGCGCTACCAGGAAATCATCAAGGAAACCGGCGTCAAGCTGGATTGAGAGGCCGGCCGGACGGATCCCGCCAACCGAATCGATATTGGACCGCACGGACCGATACCTCGCCCGGCTGGATCCGATTCCTGCCGCATCGATATTCCGCCAGGCCTGTCCTGATTCATCCGGCGCGGCCCTCCGGCCGTGCCCTTTCCCTTTTCCATCATGGAGACCCGCCCCATGACGCCCCCTGCCCTTCCCGCCTGGGATTGCCATACCCACGTCTTCGATGACGCCACGCGCCGGCCTGTGATGCCCGGCTCCCATTACATCCCGCCAGTGCGCACCTGGCCCGAGCTGTCCCGCACCGGTGCCCCGCACGGCATCGAACGATTCGTCCTGATCCAGCCCAGCGTCTACGGCACCGACAACAGCTTGCTCCTCGATACCTTGCAGGCGTCGAACGGCCGCGCGCGCGGTGTGCTCGTGGTGCCTGACGAGACCACCGAAGCCCAACTGCTGGCGTGGCGCGAGCAGGGCGCACGCGGCGTGCGCTTCAATGCCGTTTCGGGCAGCGGCAACGGCATGGCGGGCTATACCCGCCTGGCGCCGCGCCTGCGCGCCGCCGGCTGGCACGCACAGTTCTTCGTGGCCCCACAGACGCTGCAGGCCGTACACGAAGCCATCCGCGCCGGCGACGGCCCGAACGTGGTGGTCGACCACCTGGGCGGCGCCGCCAATGGCGCGGAATATGCCTCCATCCGCGAAGCCGTATTCCGCCTGCTGGATACGGGGCGCGTCTGGCTGAAGGCCTCCGGCTTCTATCGCTACGGCTACCCCGTGCCGACATGGTCGGAACACTTCGGCGATCTGCTGCGCGAATTGGCGCGGCGCTATCCCGAACGCATCGTGTGGGCGTCGGATTGGCCGCACACATGGTTCTTCGACCCCGCGAACGGCCAGGCCATGCCCTATGGCGACCTCGTGAACCTGCTGCGCGATTCGGTGGACGATGCCGATTTCCAGCGCATCCTGCGGCAGAATCCCCTGGCGCTGTACGACTGAGCCCGGAGCTCAGTGCTCAGGCGACTGCTTCGCGCGCAATATTTTCAATCGTTCGAGCAGCGCGTTGCGGATATGCTCGCGCGCCACGTGTTCGGCGCGCGCAGGGTCGCCGTCGCGGATCGCTTCGTAGATGGCCTGGTGTTCGCCATGCGCCACATCCGGACGGCCCGGCGTTTCCAGCGTACTGCGCCCCAGCAGATAGGTGGAATCGGTCAGCGATTGCAGGGCCCGGATCAGGAATTTGTTGTGCGCGGCCCCATAGATGGATTGATGGAAGGCCAGGTTGGCCGCGACCGGATCGCCGCCCTGCCTGCCTTCCTCCAGGATGTGCGCCATGTTGTCGATTTCGGCTTCGCTGGCATGCTTGGCGGCGAACCGGGCCGCGCCGCCTTCCAGCAGTTCCCGCATGGCGTACAGCTCCGTGACCGATTGCTGGTCCAGCGACGTCACGACCAGCCCGCGGCGCGGTTCATGGGTGACCAGGCCTTCGTCTTCCAGGCGCTTGAGCGCCTCGCGCACCGGCGTGCGCCCCATGTTCAACAGTTCCGCTACTTCGATTTCCCGCAGGCGGTCGCTGGCGCCGAAAAAGCCCATCAGAATGCGCTTTTTCAGCTCCTGGTACGCCAGGTTGGCCTGCGTATTCTGCTTCGCTATGGGCATGTCGATTCCTGCAGGGCCGCGCGCAGGGCATCCAGCCGCTTGATCATCGCGCCGGCATCGGCGGTGCTGCAACCCGTCGCGGTCATCACGCCGGGCGGTACGGCGCGGGCCTTGGCTTTCAACTGCCTGCCCTGTTCCGTCAACGACACGATGACCTGCCGCTCGTCGCGGGCGGCGCGCGCGCGTTCGACCAGGCCGGCGGCTTCCAGCCGCTTCAGCAATGGCGTCAGCGTGGCACTGTCCAGGAACAGGCGTTCGCCGATGGCCGACACCGTCAGGCCATCCTGTTCCCACAGCACCAGCATCACCAGATATTGCGGATAGGTCAGGTCCAGGCCGGACAGCAGCTTGCGGTAGACCTTGCTCATTGCCAGGCTGGTGGAATACAGCGCGAAGCAAAGCTGGTTTTCCAACAGCAGCGCGGCGTCCCCGCGCGACGAAGAGGAATGTGACATCGGGGAATATTAAATCGTGCGCGACCCATATGCCAGCGGCGCGCGGCGCGGCCCCGTCGACGGAGACCGCGTCGCGCCTGCAGACCGCGGCGCCGCCCCGCAAGGCGGTGCCGCGTCAAGGACGCTCAGGCCAGGGTCAGCGTCACGTCGATATTGCCGCGCGTCGCGTTGGAGTACGGGCAAACGATGTGGGCCTTGTCGACCAGTTCGCGCGCCTGCGCCGGATCCAGGCCGGGGATGGCGATGCGCAGTTCGACTTCGATGCCGAAGCCGGTGGGGATGGCGCCGATGCCCACCGAGCCGGTGACGGTGGTTTCCGCCGGCAGCGCGACCTTTTCACGCCCAGCCACGAATTTCAGCGCGCCCAGGAAGCAAGCCGAGTAGCCGGCGGCGAACAGTTGCTCGGGATTGGTGCCGGGACCGCCGGCGCCGCCCAGTTCGCGAGGCGTGCTCAGTTGGATATCCAGCACTTGGTCGGAAGAAACGGCACGGCCGTCACGGCCGCCGTTGGCGGTGGCTTGAGCACGGTAAAGCACTTTTTCGATAGACATGGCGAACTCCTTGCAGGTTGTTGCGCCGGGCCGGCTGGCCGCGGGCGGGATTTGAATTCATCGGCGGGTTAGCGCCTGGAAGGGATATTAAATAGCGCACAATTTAATTGCAAGCGATTTATTTGACCGCCGACCGCGAAACCCGGCGACGGGAAGGCGCCCGCGGGTACGACGATTGCCGCCTGCAGCGCGTTGCCCGCAGGGCGGGCGCTCCCGAACCCATCGCCATGGAACATTGGAAGACTAAGGAAATTACCTTGATCGCGCGCGACCACGCCGGCCAGGCGGAACGCCAGGCAACCGTGGCTTGCGAATCGGTCGCATGGCAGTCGCCCAGCGACATCCCGCCGTCTCGCGACAACGGCACGGCGCCGGGCTACCTGTTCGCACAAGGCGTGGATGTCGCCCCGTTGGCCGATTTTTCCTGGGCCCCGACACATGTTCGCTTCCACGCGGAGGGCTATATGGAAGCCAGGGAGTTTGCGGTCACGGGGTTCGAGGCCGACCCGGACGCGCATACCTTGAAACTGCCTATTCCTTGAAGCGAGCGGTCGAAGCGTCTCGGCCCCGGCCCAACGCCGCCCCCATCGAATCGCCGGACCGCCCCTGTGCGGCCGGCATGGATGGCGGCGCGGTAAGGACCAACGCTGCCCCGCAGGCGTACTGGCGCGGGGTCAGCGGTCCTTGGACTGGTCCGCGGCCGTGACTGGCGTCTCGGAGGAGGTGCCAGGCTGCGCCTGACGTGCCGCATGCCGCTTCGTGGCCGCGGCGCGGGCCTCCTGGGAAGTAAAGCGATGCGCCTTGCCCAGGCGATGGGCGGCCCTGCCGCCCTGGGCCGCGATCTCTCGCTGGAATTCCGGCCCCATCGCGGCGAAACCACGCGGCTTGCGCCGCTCCTTTTGGTCCTGGCTGTCGGTCATATCGAACCCCCTTGTCGGTGGTGGAGAACTTCAGGAGCCGGCGCGGGCGCAATGCACATGCCCGTCGCCGAGTAAAGGCGCCTCCACGTGGGCCGGCAAGGCAAAGATCAGTAGTGCTTACCGCGCGATGTAGAAGTAGAAGGCGCCGCCATAACCGTTGCGGCATAAGGGCCGCGAGACATGTGGCGCGATCGCCGAGGCCATACTGCCGTGCCCCCGCGCCTTGCATGCCACCGACACCGGCACCTGCCTTCGATGCTTGCCGCCGCGGCGTAGCTGCTGCCAGCAACTATTACGCCCAGGCGCCTCGCGTCACCGCGTGGCCCCCTTGCCTGGTTGGCCTTACGAGCACCGATGTCCCGACCCCGGGACGCAAGCGAGAACAGGCCGCCGTTGCGCCGCGCGCGCTGCCGCCTACCTTGCGTAGGTGGCCAGGACCGCCCGCCGAGCCCGGCCCGGCGCGACCGGCCTCGCGCCGGGCCGGCGCCGATCGCCCTGCCGTGGCCGAAGGAAAACGCCCGCGCGGCAACAGGCGGATGGCAGAACCTATAATCAAGGGTTTTGACCGTCCCCCCGCCGCCCGGGGGCCGGCCCCTTATTCGTCACCGATCCTATCCAGCCCATGCAGGAACGCTACAACCCCAATGCCGTCGAAGCCGCCGCCCAGGACGTCTGGCGCCGCAACGACGTCTACCGTGTCAGCGAGCACGCGCGCAACCCCAGCGGCGCCGAAAAGCCCAAGTTCTACGCGTGCTCCATGCTGCCCTACCCCAGCGGCAAACTGCACATGGGCCATGTCCGCAACTACACCATCAACGACATGATGGCGCGGCAGCTGCGCATGCGCGGCTACAACGTGCTCATGCCCATGGGCTGGGATGCCTTTGGGATGCCGGCGGAAAACGCCGCCATCAAGTCCAAGGTGCCGCCGGCCAAGTGGACCTACGACAACATCGCCTACATGAAAAAGCAGATGCAGGCGATGGGGCTGGCGATCGACTGGTCGCGCGAAATGAGCGCCTGCGATCCGGCCTACTACAAATGGAACCAATGGCTGTTCCTGAAGATGCTGGAAAAAGGCATCGCCTACCGCAAGACCCAGGTGGTCAACTGGGATCCGGTGGACCAGACCGTGCTGGCCAATGAGCAGGTCATCGACGGCCGCGGCTGGCGTTCCGGCGCGCTGGTCGAAAAGCGCGAGATCCCGGGCTACTACCTGCGCATCACGGATTACGCCGAAGAACTGCTCGAACAGGTCAAGACGGGCCTGCCGGGCTGGCCCGAACGCGTGCGGCTGATGCAGGAGAACTGGATAGGCAAGAGCGAAGGCGTGCGCTTCGCCTTTACCCACGATACCCGCGATGCATCCGGCGAAAAAGTCCAGGACGGCAAGCTTTACGTCTTCACCACGCGCGCCGACACCATCATGGGCGTGACCTTCTGCGCCGTGGCTCCCGAACATCCATTGGCCACGCTGGCCGCGCGCGACAATCCGCAACTGGCCGAATTCATCGAGCGCTGCAAGCTGGGCGGCACCACGGAAGCCGAGTTGGCGACCCGCGAAAAAGAAGGCCTGCCCACGGGCCTGTCGGTCACCCACCCCCTGACTGGCCAGCCGGTCGACGTCTGGGTGGGCAACTACGTGCTCATGAGCTATGGCGACGGCGCCGTCATGGGCGTGCCCGCCCATGACGAACGCGACTTCGCCTTCGCGCGCAAGTATGGCCTGGAGATCCGCCAGGTGGTCGATGTGCCGGGCAAGACCTATTCCACGGACGCCTGGCAGGAATGGTATGGCGACAAGCAGAGCGGCCGGCTGATACATTCCGGCAAATACGACGGCTTGGCCAGCAAAGCCGCCGTGGATGCCATCGCGGCCGACCTCGCAGCCCTGGGCGTCGGCGAAAAACAGACGACATGGCGCCTGCGCGACTGGGGCATTTCGCGCCAGCGCTACTGGGGCACGCCTATCCCCATCATCCACTGCGGCGACTGCGGCCAGGTGCCCGTGCCGGAAAAGGACCTGCCCGTCGTCCTTCCCGAGGACCTGATCCCGGACGGTACGGGCAACCCGCTGGCGAAGAACGAAGCCTTCCTGTCCTGCACCTGCCCGGCCTGCGGCAAGCCGGCGCGGCGCGAAACGGACACGATGGATACCTTCGTCGATTCGTCCTGGTACTTCATGCGCTATACCTCGCCGGGCAACGACGGCGCCATGGTGGATGCCCGCAACGACTACTGGATGCCCATGGACCAGTACATCGGCGGCATCGAGCATGCGGTGCTGCACCTGCTGTACGCGCGCTTCTGGACCAAGGTCATGCGCGACCTGGGCATGCTCAAGTTCGACGAGCCGTTCACGCGCCTGCTGTGCCAGGGCATGGTCCTGAATCACATCTACTCGCGCAAGACGGAACACGGCGGCATCGAATACTTCTGGCCCGAGGAAGTCGAGAACGTCTACGACGCCAAGGGCGCCATCGTCGGCGCGCGGCGCAAGTCCGACGGCAGCGAAGTCAGCTACGGCGGCGTCGGCACGATGTCGAAGTCCAAGAACAACGGGGTGGACCCGCAATCGCTGATCGACACGCTGGGCGCCGACACGGCGCGCCTGTTCGTGATGTTCGCCAGCCCGCCGGAACAGACGCTGGAGTGGTCGGACTCCGGCGTCGAGGGCGCCAACCGCTTCCTGCGCCGGCTGTGGTCGCACGGCTGGGCGCAGCGCGATGCCGTGGCGGCGGGCCTGGCCGCGCGCGTGGTGGACTGGCAGAACGCGCCCGCGGCGGCGAAGGATCTGCGCCGCGAAATCCACACCCTGCTCAAGCAGGCGGACTACGACTACGAGCGCATCCAGTACAACACCGTGGTATCGGCCTGCATGAAGATGTTGAACGCCATCGAAAATGCCCAGCTGCCCGCCGATGCCGCCGCGGACGCGGCCCGCGCCGAAAGCCTGGGTGTGCTGCTGCGCGTGCTGTATCCCGTCGTGCCCCACGTCACCTGGCAGCTGTGGAACGACCTGGGCTATGCGGACGTCTACGGCGACCTGCTCGACGCCCCATGGCCCCAGGTTGACGAAGCCGCGCTGGTGGCGGACGAACTGGAACTGATGCTGCAGGTCAACGGCAAGCTGCGCGGCGCGGTGCGGGTGCCCGCGCAGGCAACGCGCGAACAGATCGAGGCACAGGCGGCAGGCCATGAAGCGGTGGCCCGGTTTCTTGAAGGCCGGCCGCCGAAACGGGTTATCGTGGTGCCCGGCAAACTGGTCAACGTCGTAGGTTAATGAGGTACCGCATGAATTTCGCCAGGCAAGCAAACCGCCCGGGGGGCGCACGGGGAAGCGGGCGCGGCTGGACGCTGCGCGTCGGCGGCCTGGCGCTGCTCATGCTGCTGTCCGCCTGCGGTTTCCAGATGCGGGGCACTACCCCGCTGCCCTTCGACTCCCTGTATGTCGGCATCCCGCAAAACTCGCGCTTCGGCGCCGAAGTGCGCAGGGCGATCGCCGCCGCGTCGCCGGAGACCAAGCTGCTGGAGACGCCCAAGGACGCCGATGCGCAGTTGCAGCAGATCCGCAACTCGCGCTCGATGCGGGAAGTCTCGCTCAATGCCCAGGGTCGGGTCGAGGAATACGAACTGGGACTGATCTTCACCTTCCGCGTGATCGACGCCAAGGGGCGCGCCTTGCTGCCGGATACGACGCTCGAAGCGTATCGGGAAATGCCCTACAACGACCAGGTCGTGCAGGCCAAGGAAGGCCAGGCCGAGAGCCTGTACCGCAACATGGAACAGAGCCTGGTCAGCCGCATCATGCGGCGCCTGACCGCGCCGGACGTGCGCCTGGCGGTGCAGAAGACACAGTCCGCCAAGCCCGGCGAGGAAGTCGGCCCTGTATACAGCACCACGCCGCCGCCGCAAACGAACCGGCAGCCGTGGAACCGGCCCAGCATCACCAACGGCCCACCCAGCCTCGACGACGACACTTCCTACTGACCGGCCCATGGCGCAATCCCTGGACGCCGATCGCTTCGCCGATCACCTGCGGCGCGCGGGCACGCGCCTGTCGCCGCTGTACACCATCAGCGGCGACGAACCGCTGCTCGTCACGGAAGCCATGGACGCGCTGCGGGCGGCGGCTCGGGCGGCCGGCTACACCGAACGCACCTCCATGGTGATGGACGCCCGCAGCGACTGGAGCGCGGTCGTCGCCGCCACCCAGACGGTCTCGCTGTTCGGCGACCGGCGCCTGCTGGAACTGAAGATCCCCACCGGCAAGCCGGGCAAGGCCGGCGGCGATACGCTGGCCAGGCTGGCCGAACAAGCAGAGGGTGGCGCGGATCCGGACACCATCATCGCCATCGGCTTGCCGCGGCTGGACAAGGCCACCCGCGAAAGCCGCTGGATGACCGCGCTGGCGCGCGGGATCATGGTCGATATCCCGAGCATCGAACGCGCCCGGCTGCCCGCCTGGATCGGCGAACGCCTGGCGCGCCAGAACCAGCGCGCCGACGCCGCGACACTGCAGTGGATGGCCGACAAGGTGGAAGGCAACCTGCTGGCCGCGCACCAGGAAATCCAGAAGCTGGGCCTGCTCTATCCCGAAGGCGCGCTGGAGGCCGAAGCCGTCGAACGGGCCGTGCTCAACGTCGCCCGCTACGACGTCTTCGGCCTGCGCGATGCCATGCTGGCCGGCGACGTCGCACGCACGGTACGCATGCTCGACGGCCTGCGGGCCGAAGGCGAAGCGCTGCCCCTGGTGCTATGGGCGGTGGGAGAGGAAATCCGCATCCTGGCCCGCGTTGCCCAAGCGCGCGCCAGCGGGCAGGACAGCGGCGCGGTCATGCGGCGCCTGCGCATCTTCGGGGCGCATGAACGCCTGGCGCTGCAGGCGCTGTCGCGCGTGCCGGCCCGCGCATGGCCGGCCGCGGTCCAGCACGCACACGAGGTCGACCGCATCATCAAGGGCCTGTCCGTGCCCGGACGGCTCTCCGATCCCTGGGAAGAAATGACGCGCCTGGCGCTGCGGGTGGCGGCGGCCGGCCGGCGCGACGCCTGAGCACGGCGGCTGGCAGCGGGCGGTTGCGGTTGACTGGCCGGTTCCAAGCGCGGTTCTGCCGTCAACCGCCGGTCCATGCCCACGGCCATCTCGCCGGCGGACCGCCGTAGCGGGCCGGCGAACGGATACACTAGCAAGTCCCCACCGCCCGCGTTCGCGGATGCCGATTTATCGATTGCCATGTCCACGCAGACCGTAGAACAAGCCATGCTGATCCTGGGCGAAAACGCCCGCCGCGCGGCGCGCGAGATGATGCGCGCCAGCGGCGCCGCCAAGGTCCACGCCCTGACGGCGATGGCCGAGAGCCTCCAGGACAATCGCGACACGTTGAAAGAGGCCAACCTCCAGGACCTTGACGCGGCACGCGCGAACGGCCTCACGGCAGCCCTCCTGGACCGCCTGGCCTTGTCCGACAGGACGCTGGATCTCATGGCGGACGGGTTGCGCCAGGTCGCCGCCCTGCCCGACCCCGTCGGCAGCATCGGCCCGACGGCCGTGCGGCCCAACGGCATGCGCGTGGCTCAAATGCGAGTGCCTCTGGGCGTCATCGGCATCATCTACGAATCGCGCCCCAACGTCACGATCGACGCGGCCGCCCTGTGCCTGAAGTCCGGCAACGCCGCCATCCTGCGCGGTGGCAGCGAGGCACTGCGATCCAACCTGGCGCTGGCGGCCATCGTCCGCCAGGGCTTGGACACCGCGGGCCTGCCGGCCCATGCGGTGCAGGTGGTCGACACGGCCGACCGTGCCGCCGTCGGCAAACTCATCACGATGACCGAACACGTCGACGTCATCGTGCCGCGGGGCGGCAAGAGCCTGATCCAGCGCATCAGCGCGGAAGCCCGCGTGCCCGTGATCAAGCACCTGGACGGCAATTGCCACGTCTATATCGACGCCGCCGCCGACCCGGAGAAGGCGCATGCCATCGCGTTCAATGCCAAGACGTACCGCTACGGCGTCTGCGGATCGATGGAAACGCTGCTGGTACACGCCGCCGTCGCCCCCGCCGTCCTTCCCAGGCTGGCCGATGCACTGATCGCGCATGGCGTCGAACTGCGTGGCTGCGCGCGTACCCGCGAGTGGGTGCCGGGCGCCAAGCCCGCCACGGATGCCGATTGGGCAGAGGAATACCTGGGCCCGATCCTGGCGATCCGTATCGTGGAAAACATCGATGACGCCATCGCCCACATCGCGCGCTGGGGCTCGGGCCACACCGATGCCATCGTCACCGAGAACCTGGGCGCGGCGCAGCAGTTCCAGCGCGAGGTGGACTCCAGCTCCGTCTACGTCAATCTACCGACGGTGTTCGCCGACGGCTACGAATATGGGCTGGGCTCGGAAATCGGTATCTCGACCAACCGCCTGCATGCCCGCGGGCCGGTCGGACTGGAAGGCCTGACAACCTACAAATGGCTGCTCACGGGCGAAGGCCAGCTGCGCGGATAACGGCACGAGCCGGCGCGCGACTCCGCTACCCTACAATGCCGGTTTCGCGCGCGTCGCGCTTACTAGCCCAAGGTAACGGCCCATGCTCTGGATCAAAACCCTGCACATCGTCTTCATCGCCGCCTGGTTCGCCGGCCTGTTCTATCTGCCGCGCATCTACGTGAACCTGGCCCAGCACGATGAACCCGCGGTGCGCGCGGTGCTGGTGGGCATGGCGCGGCGGCTGTTCCGCTTCACGACCATGCTGGCCGTTATCGCCGTCATCTTCGGCCTATGGCTTTATATCGGCTACGGCATCGGCATGGGCCCCGGCAACGGCTGGATGCACGCCAAGCTTTTCTTCGTGCTGTTGATCATCGGCTACCATCACGCCTGTGGCGTCATGCTGCGTAAGTTCGAACAGGGCCGCAATACGCGGACGCATACCTTCTACCGCTGGTTCAACGAAGTACCGGTGCTGCTGTTGTTCATCGTGGTGGCGCTGGTCGTCGTCAAGCCTTTCTAGTCTTTCCGCTTATTCCATGTCCGCCGACGACTCCGAACGCCCGCGCAAAACCCTGACCCTGGCCAAGCGCCCTCGTGACACCGCGCCCGCGGCGGACCCGGGAAAACGGCAGCGCAGCGGCGCGCGCGCGCGCCTGGTTGCCCTGCAGGAAAAGCAGCGGGAAAAAGCCCGTACGGACCCAACGCCAGCGGCCCCGCCACGCCAGCGTGACGCCACGAAGGACAAGCCCGACCGGCGTACCCAGTCTGCCCATGACGCCGCATCCGCGCCGTCTCGCCGGCCGCCCCATGCAGCCGATGCCGCCCCGCGTCAGCGCCGCCCGGGCAAGCCCGCGGACGCGCCTCGTCCGCCGCGCGAGGCCCACACGGAAGACGACGGGCGCGGCGCCCGCCACCCGCGTGACGCACGGGGCACGACGTCCGCTGCCGGTACGCAAGCCACATCGCGAAACAGCCCCGAAGCGTCGCGGCATCCACGCGATGTCGACGAGCGCTTCGCCGAACGCGCGGAACAGCCGCGCATGCGCGCGCGCAAGACGGGTTTGCACAACGCCGAGCGGTACCAGGTATTCGCGCCCTGCCCACAGGGCCTGGAGGACGTGCTTACCATCGAGCTGCGCGCGCTGGGCTATGAGGACGCGCGCGTCGGCCGGGCCGGTGCCCACTTCAGCACCGACTGGCAAGGCGTCCAGCGGGCCAACCTTTATTCACGCCTGGCCACCCGCATCCTGGTGCAGGTCGCGCAGGGGCCCGTGCAGGAAGAAAACGATCTGCTGGATCTGGCTTATGCCACTCCCTGGGAGCGCTGGTTCGGCGCGGAACAGACCTTGCGCGTGGATACCTCGGCGATCAAGAGCCCCATGCGCAGCCTGCAATACTGCAACCTGCGCGTCAAGGACGGCATCTGCGATCGTCTGATGGACCGCGAAGGTGCGCGCCCCGATATCGATACGGTACGTCCCGACGCACGGGTACATGCATTCCTGACCGCCGATACCGCCACGCTGTATCTCGACACCAGCGGCGAATCGCTGTTCAAGCGGGGATGGCGCCTGGACAAGGGCGAGGCGCCGCTGCGCGAGAACCTGGCGGCGGGCATGCTGGCGCTGGCCGGCTGGGATCCCGCCGCGCCCCTGCTCGATCCATTCTGCGGCAGCGGCACCATCCTGATCGAAGCCGCCTGGATCGCGCTGGGCGTTCCGCCCGGCATCGCGCGCCCGTTTTCGTTCGAACGCCTGCGCGACCACGAGGCGCGGCGCTGGCACGACATGAAAGACGATGCGCGTGCGCACATCCAGCCCAGGCTGGAGACGCCGCTGTTCGGCTACGACATCGACCCCACCGCCATCGATCATGCGCGGCGCAACGCCGAACGCGCATGGCTGACGGAGGACGCCATCCAGTTCGAGGTCGGTGACGCCCGCACCCTGATGGCGCCGGCGGAAACCGGCTGGATCGTCACCAATCCGCCGTACGGCGAGCGCATGCAGGCGGGCCACGATGAAAGCCTGTGGCGCGACTGGTCCGCTTGCCTGAAGCGGCAATTCGCGGGATGGCAGGTGCACGCCATATCCAGCGATATGACGCTGCCGCAGCAGATGCGCTTGAAACCGTTGCGCCGCATTCCCCTGCATAACGGCTCGCTGGACTGCCGCCTGTTCGGCTTCGAACTGGTCAGCGCCAGCTACCGCGACAAGCGCGCCGAACGCCACGCGCACGACGACGCGCATGGCGATGAAGGACATGATCCTCACGACCCGGACGATAACGAAGACGCATGACCAGCCCGGCCCTCCCGGGCCGTCAAGCGGCGGAAAATGCCCGGCACGCCCTGGCGAGCCATGCTCGCGACGGGCGGCCAAGCGATCGGCCGGGGCGGACGTGCGATGGATGCGGGCCGTGCAGCCCTAGGGTGGCCCATCGTGCCGGCGCGAGCGGTCAGGCATCCGGCATGGGCGACATCACTCGTGCCACTTGCAAACGCAGTTCAGCCAGCGCGGCCTCGCGCTCCAGGTACCAGTCCTGGGCCTGCTCCAGCGTGATCAGAACGAACCGGACGGCGTCGCCGGGCAGCGCCTGTGCCAGCAGGGGCAGATCCACGCTGGCCACATAGCCTATCTTGGGATAACCGCCCGCGCTCTGCCGGTCCGCCATCAGGACGATGGGGCTGCCGTCGGGGGGCACCTGCACGGTGCCGAACGACACCGCCTCCGATACCATTTCCACGGGCCGTGTCGACGCCAGCCGGGGGCCGTTCAGGCGGTACCCCATGCGGTCGGAACGCCCGTCGATGGTGAAGCTCTGCTCGCGGAATGCCGTCCGCGCCTCTTCCGTGAAAACGTCCCATTGCGGCCCTGGCATCGCGCGTAAGGCATCCAGCGAACCGCCGGGGCCGGGTAGATCGAATCGCGCCGCGCTGACGAAGGCCGATCCGCATTGCACCAGCAAGCGCGTGGCGCCGGGATATCCGGCATCGGCGGCGCACAGCGGCAAGCGGTCATCCCTTGCCAGCGCGCGCCCCTGGAAACCGCCATAACCGCCGCGCAGGAAGGTGCTGCGGCTGTCCATCACGGCAGGGACGTCGAACCCGCCCCGCACGGCCAGATACGCGCGCGCGCCGCGCCGGCGTTCGCCGAAGGACAGCGTCGCCCCGCCCCGTACCAGCAGGGGCTGGTTCAGCGGCACGGGCATATCGTCGATGCGCGCCTGGAGGTCGGCGCCCGCCAGCGCGATCAGGCGATCGCGCTGAAAATGCAGCGTCGGGCCGGTCAACGTGCATTCCAGCGTAGCGGCGTGCTCTGGATTGCCGACCAGGATATTGGCGATCCGATGAGACCATTCGTCCATGACGCCGTTGACGGGGACGCCGTGGCGCTGGTGTCCGTAGCGGCCCAGGTCCTGCAGTTGCGAAAGCGCGCCCGGCTTGAGGACCCGTATCATCGCCGCGCCTCGTACAGCCGGTCGAACGCCGCCGGGGAGATCGGCACGAAACGCAAACGGTCGCCCAGGCGCAGGCGCACGGGCGGATCGCGCGCCAGGTCGAACAGGTTCCAAGGCGTACGTCCGATCAGGTTCCAGCCCCCTGGCATCGCCAACTGGTAGATCATGGATAGCCCATTGGCGATCGCCACGGAGCCGGCCGGTACTTCGGTGCGCGGCGTGGCGCGGCGCGGCACCGCCAGCCGTGGATCCAGGCCGCCGGCGAAGGGCGCACCCGGCGCGAAGAAGAAGGTGTAGACCACCAGGGGCGACGCGCCATGCAGCTCGATGACTTCGCTAGTCGTCAGGCCGCAGCGTTGGGCGACCTCGTCCAGGTCAGGCCCGTACGACCCGCCGTAGCACGCGGGAATCTCCACCAGCCTGGACTCCGCGTCGATATCCGGTATGCCGCGCCGCAGCCGTTCCCGCAACTGCGCCGCCAAGCAGGCGTAAGGCGCCTCGGCCCGCCCGGCATAGGCTTGCGGCAGATAGTGCAGGGCCACGGTGGTAAAGGCCGGCACGACGTCGATTACGCCTTCCGGCGGATCGGCCAGCAGATGGGCTGCCAGCGCCAGGACGGACCGATTGATACGTGCGTCGACGCGGTCACCCAGGGTGACGAGCAGGCAGCGGTCCCCCACGGGATCGATACGCCACGGGTAAGCGGGCTCGGCGGCGGGGTCATCCATGGGCGGATTGTAGGTGGGCCGCAGGGGATACGGCCCCTTTTGACGGCCGCGACGGCTACACTGCATCGCAGCGAATGCGCACTTCGTTGCTTTTTCGCGACTTGCACAATCTAGGGTTAACCCCTAAAATTCGGGTTATCCCTAGAGCGCGCGCAATAAGTTGGCCCACCGGGATGGAACGCGGCGCTTGCTTTTAGTACCCAGGATATTATCGTGAACGAACGTGAACCCCTCCGCCTGACCGACGAACTGGAACGCCAATTGATGCGTCAGGCCATTGAAGAACAATTCCGCCCGCGCCCCCTCCGTGCGCTGGGCAGACTGATCAGCAAGCTCGGCCGCGCGCTCCGTGCGCCGGCCGGCCGCCACGGCGGCGAAGCAGCCCGCGCCTGAACCAGCCACACCGCTGGCGCGCCCTGCAAGCTTTAGTTCCCCTTGGGGGCTGCATAAGCCCCTTTTAAAACCCGCCCTCGTGGCGGGCTTTTTTTTAGCTCTTCGGGCAACCTTCGGGCAGCAAGCTGGACTGCTGTCCTGGCCGGGGTGTTCTTTGCCGCCGGGCCGCCCCAAGGCAAAGAGCCCCCTCGGGGGGCAGCAAGCCGATTTATCGGCGCGGCGTGGGGGCGTTTTCCCCCGGCGGGCCGCCCCAAGGCAAAGAGCCCCCTCGGGGGGCAGCAAGCCGATTTATCGGCGCGGCGTGGGGGCGTTTTCCCCCGCCGGGCCAGTTCCAGCCGCCCGGGGCGGGCAAGCTGTCGGATAATACGCCGCTATGAACAATCCGCCCGTCCTCCCCACCCCGCCGCGCCTGCGCCGCTTCGCCTGCATGATGTACGAGGCCGTCCTGTTGTTCGGCGTGGTTTTCCTGGCGGATTATCTGTTCGACACGCTCACGCAAAGCCGCAGCGGCCTGATGCTGCGGTCGGCCCGCCAGGCATGGCTTTTCCTCGCCATCGGGTGTTATTTCGTGCTGTGCTGGCGGCGCGCCGGGCAGACGCTTCCGATGAAGACCTGGCACATCCGGCTGGTGGGCCGCGATGGCGCGCCGCCGTCGCTGGCCCGGCTGGTATGGCGCTACGGCTTCGCATGGGTGCTGCCGATGGTCGCCGCGCTGGGGGTCTGGGGCATCGAATCGCTGACGCACTGGCCCGCGACGCTGATGTTCATCGTGGCGGCGCCTTTCGCGATCTTCGTCGGTTCCTGGCTGGATCCGGAAGGCCAGTTCCTGCACGACCGCTGGGCCGGAACGCGACTGGTCTCGGTTCCGCCCGCGGCCAAGACGACGCGCAAGGGCCCCGTCGGCGCCTGAAGGGGCCTTAACGCCCTTCCCCGGCTCCAGCTGCCAAGCCGCCGTCCGCCTCTCGCCGCAGAGCCGGCCCAAGGCGCTCGCCAAAGCCTTCCGCGATGGCCGGCTCGTATCCCCCGCCGCCCCCCGCCTTGCCCGTATTGCCCCCCGCCGCCAACCTCTCCCTCCCCTGACGGCACGGCGCATGGTGCCGCCGCCTGTCATGAAAGCGCCATCCCAGTTTCACATCGGCGTCATCGCCCGGTGATTCCATGCGTACATGACAGCGCGAACCGAGGGACATGTGAACGAGATTCGCCCGACGCATTGGCGCACTGTGTGGATTTCCGACTTGCATCTCGGCACGGCGGGGTGCAAGGCCGAATTCCTCCTGGATTTCCTGGATCACAACGAAGCCGAAACGCTATACCTGGTCGGCGACATCGTGGACGGCTGGCAGCTGCGCAAGCATTGGCACTGGCCCCGCGCGCACAACGACATCGTGCAGCGCATCCTGCGCAAGGCGCGCGAAGGCACGCGGGTGGTCTTCGTCCCCGGCAATCACGACGAATTCGCCCGCGAGTTCATTGGCTATGCCTTCGGCGACATCGAAATCGTGGATGAAGACGTCCACGAGACGGCTGACGGCCGCAGACTGCTGGTGCTGCACGGCGACCAGTTCGACGGCGTCATCCAGCACAGCAAATGGCTCGCGCACCTGGGCGATTCCCTGTATCAGTTCGCGCTCTGGCTGAATCATTACTTCAACCGCATGCGGCACCGCATGGGACTGCACTACTGGTCGCTATCCCAGTACCTGAAGCACAAGGTCAAGAACGCGGTCGCCTTCATCACCAACTTCGAACATGCGCTGGCCGGCGAAGCGCGCCGCCGCGGCCTGGACGGTGTGGTGTGTGGCCACATCCACAAGCCCGAATTGCGCGACATCGACGGCGTGCTCTACTGCAACGACGGGGATTGGGTGGAAAGCCTGTCCGCCCTCACGGAGGACCACAGCGGCCACCTGCAGTTGATCGATTGGGCCGCTACCCTGGCCGAGCGCGTGGCCGGCACGCCGCCTTCGCGCTCCCCGCGCCCGATGTCGCTGCCGGCACTACCCTCGGCCCTGCGCCGGCAGGGCAAACACCCCTAAAGCATCGGCGGCCCGGCCGAAACATCCGTAATAACCCTAGACCCAGGCAAGGGCCACACGCCAATGTTGCAGATAGTGGCCCTGTACGTCATGCTTGCGTCTGGGGCAATCCGGCCCCAAAAGCACTGCCGACGAGTTCCATCGTTGTAACCGCTCATAACAGGGCCATGAACGATCAATACCAGGCGCTTTACGACTCATTCCGCTGGCTAGTACCGACCCAGTTCAACATCGCCGAGGTGTGCTGCCACCGTTGGGCCGAGAGTGGTCTCGACGCTCGCCGCATTGCTATTTATTACGAAGACGAAGCCGGCAATAGAGAGGTCTGGACCTACGGGCGCCTGGCTCAAGCGGCGAACCAGCTGGCCAATGGCTTGGTGCGGATGGGCGTGGGCAAGGGTGACCGCGTAGGTGTTGTTTTAGGACAACGCCCCGAGACCGCCGTCGTGCACATGGCGACCTATAGCGTGGGTGCCGTCATCGTGCCGCTGTCCGGCTTGTTCGGCCCGGAGGCCCTGGAATCGCGCCTGCGCGACGCCGAAGCGCGCGTCGCCGTGGTGGATGCCGCCTCCAGCGCCAATCTGCTGTCCGTGGCGGAACAATGTCCGTCGCTGCAGCAGATCATCGGTATCGGCTTTGCCGACGAACGCGTACTGCCCTGGCGCAGCCTGCTGGCGCGGCAGCCGGCGGAGTTCAAGCGGATCAATACGCTGGCGACCGACCCCGCCATCCTGCTTTACACCTCCGGCACCACTGGCGCGCCCAAGGGGGCACTGCTGCCCCATTCCGCCTTGATCGGCAATCTGCCGGGCTTCGTGGCGTCCCAGGACTGGTTTCCCAGGCAGGGCGACGTGTTCTGGTCGCCCGCGGACTGGGCCTGGACCGGCGGCATGATGGATGCCCTGCTGCCCACGCTGTATTTCGGCCACCCCATCGTCGGCACGCGCGGGCGTTTTTCCCCGGAACGCGCGTTCGAGCTGCTGGAACGCTACCAGGTCACCAATACGTTCCTGTTCCCCACCGCCTTGAAGGCGATGATGAAAGCCGTACCCG
Source organism: Bordetella sp. H567 (assembly GCF_001704295.1). Classification (NCBI taxonomy): domain Bacteria; kingdom Pseudomonadati; phylum Pseudomonadota; class Betaproteobacteria; order Burkholderiales; family Alcaligenaceae; genus Bordetella; species Bordetella sp. H567. The sequence goes on along the minus strand of NZ_CP012334.1, from coordinate 1,766,957 downwards.
CGCCGCGCGAACGCTACAAGCTGGCCCTGCGCGCCATCATGAGCGCCGGCGAAAGCGTAGGCGAAACGGTATTCGGCTGGTGCCAGTCCGCGCTCGGCATCACGCCGAACGAAATGTTCGGCCAGACCGAAATGAACTACCTGGTCGGCAACAGCCAGGCCCGCTGGCCCGCCAAGTCAGGCAGCATGGGACGGCCCTATCCCGGCCACCGCGTCGCCGTCATCGACGAACAGGGCCAGCCGGTCAAGCCGGGCGAAGTCGGCGAAGTCGCGCTGAACCGCTACGACATCCACGGCCAGCCGGACCCCATCCTGTTCCTGCAGTACTGGCGCAATCCGGTCGCCACGGCCGCCAAGTTCACCGGCGACTGGTGCCGTAGCGGAGACCTGGCCCGCATCGATGAAGACGGCTACCTCTGGTACGCCGGCCGCAGCGACGATGTGTTCAAGTCGGCGGGCTACCGTATCGGCCCGGGGGAAATCGAAAGCTGCCTGCTGGGCCACCCCGCGGTTGCCAACGCGGCCGTGGTGCCCAAGCCGGACACCGAGCGCGGTGCCCTGGTCAAGGCCTATGTCGTACTGACGCCGGAATTCGCGGAACAGCCGCGCGAAGGCATCGTGCAGGCCCTGCAGGATCACGTGCGCGAGCGCCTGGCGCCATATGAATACCCGAAGGAAATCGAGTTCGTCGACGAGTTGCCCATGACGACCACCGGCAAGGTCCAGCGGCGGGTACTGCGGCAGCGGGAAGAGGAAAAAGCGGAGAAGGCGCGCGGCGACCAGCCCGCCTGACGCAACGGAGAACATTGCCATGGCCATCTACGAACTCGACGGCGTCGCGCCCCGCATCGACGGCAGCGCCTATATCGCGGACAGCGCCGACATCATCGGCGACGTCACGCTGGAAGCATACGTCAGCATCTGGCCGCAGGTGACGATACGCGGCGACAACGCCCCCATCGTCATCCAGCGGGGCAGCAATATCCAGGAATCGTCGGTGCTGCACGTGGACAAGGGCCATGGGCTGGTGGTCGAGGCAGGCGTGACGGTGGGCCATCAGGCCATGCTGCACGGCTGCACGATACGCGAAGGCGCGCTGGTGGGTATTCAGGCCATCGTGCTGAACGACGCCGTGGTCGGCCGCAATTGCCTGATCGGCGCCGGCGCCATTATTCCGGAAGGCCGCGTCATCCCGGACCACAGCCTGGTCATCGGCATCGGCAAGGTGGTGCGCGAACTGACACCGGAAGAGATCGAGCGCATGCACCAGAACACGCTGGGCTACGTCGATCGCGGGCAGCAATACAAGCGCGTGTTGAAGCGGATAGGCTGACGCCGGCCGCCCTCCTCAGCCATAAGCAGCCGGGCGGCCCGGCGCGGCGCGAAGGCGGTATCGGCTAACATTCGCGGATGACTGATCTTCTGAAGAAATACCTGTTCGAGGATCGTACCGTGAGGGTGCAGGCGGTACGGTTGCATGACACCTGGCGTGCCGCCCAGGTCAATCACGATTACCCCATTGCCATCAAGCGGCTGCTGGGCGAGCTCATCGCCGCATCCACGCTGCTGGCGGCCAATCTGAAGTTCGAGGGCTCCCTGGTCATGCAGGTCCAGGGCGACGGCCCCATCGCGCTGCTGGTGGTGGAATGCCGCGCAGACCTCAGCCTGCGGGCCACGGTCAAGCTGCGGCAGGACCACGCGGTGCCCGATACCGGCACCATGCAAAGCCTGATGAATCCGGGCGGCAACGGCCGTTTCATCGTCGTCCTGGATCCGCAGCGCAAAGCGCCCGGGCAACAGGCCTATCAGGGCATCGTGCCGATCGTCGGGGAGACCATCGCGGACGCGCTCAGCCACTATATGCAGCAGTCGGAGCAGCTGGACACCCGCCTGTGGCTGGCCGCCGACGAAAACCATGCGGCGGGCATGCTGCTGCAGCGCATGCCCGGCCAGGGCGGCACCGTGCAGGCGCCGGAAGCCGCGCAGGAGACCTGGAACCGTGCCATCCATCTGGCGGAAACGCTGAAGTCCGACGAGCTGCTGGCCACGGACATCGATACCCTGATCCATCGCCTGTACTGGGAAGAAACCCTGCTGACCTTCGAGCCCGCCGGGGTGCGCTGGCACTGCCCGTGCAACCGCGGCAAGGTCGCCGAGATGCTGCGCATGCTGGGCCGCGGGGAAATCGAGGACATCCTGGCCGAACGCGGCAAGGTGGAAGTGGCCTGCGACTTCTGCGGCAAGCCTTATGTCTTCGACGCGGTCGATTGCGCCGGCCTGTTCACGGATTCACAGGCGCTGCCGGAACAGGATCCGCCGACGGTGCATTGAGCGCTCGCGCCCCGGGCCGGGATCGGTACGGGGCTGCACCGTCCTTCCGGGGGTGTCCGCTGGGGCGCCTTCCACAGGTTCCGCGTTGCCCGCGGCATCCCGCGATCTCTTCGTCACACGTAGATATCGCAATCGACACGCGCGGTGCGGCGCCGCAGACTGGCGGGCATGCCCTTTCCGATTCCCCGGCCCCCGAGCCGCCAGCGGGGCGGCGGCACGGCCGCTTTTGCCATTGCCGCGGTGCCGCTGCTGTTCTGCGCGCTGCTTGCCATCGAAGGCGCCCGCTGGCACATCACCCGGCAGGCGCTACATCTGGCCCTGCTGGAAGCCGCCCGCGCCGGCGCCACCGCGCATGGACGGCCGGCCGCCATTGAACAGGCCTTCGAGACCGCACTATTGCCGCTGTTCCACCCGCCCGGCCCGCACAAGAGCCCGCGCGCAAGGATGCGGGCAAGCTTCCTGGCCGTGACGCAGCAAACGGGCGCGCCGCCGTGGCGCATCGACGTGCTTTCCCCGACGGCGGGCGCGTACGCGGATTTTGGCGATACGACCCTGCGCGTGGCCGGCGCGCGCGGCCTGCCCGCCATCAGCAACGATTACCAGGCGGAACAGCATCTGCGCCGCCGCCGCATGGGATGGCCCGGCGGACGCGGGCCGCGATCGGGACAGACCATCTTCGAGGCCAATACGCTGCGGCTGCGCCTGGCCTACGCACATCCGCCCATGGTGCCGGGGGTGCGGACGCTGCTGCGGCGGTTGGCGTCGGTCGCCGGTGGACGCGATCCCGCCGCCCGCGCCGGCATGCTGCGGATCGCGATGGAGCTCGACTTGCCGATGCAATCGCATCCGGTGCAGTGGTCGGCGGCCGCCGATGGCCGCTTATCCCGGCACCGAACACGGGGCATCGACTCCGGGAAGGTCGACGGGAGGTCAGGGGCGCACCCTGCGCGCGACAGGAGTACGCCCGCGATGGCCATGGGCGCTGGCGCGGCGGCGCGACTCGGGTTGATGGGCGATGCGAGGACGGGCGTGGAAAGCGGAGTCGTAACGGGCGATGCGGCAGAAGGCGGCGCCAGCTCGGCTACAGAGGAGGCGCTCTGCGGCGTTCTCTTGTGCTGTGTGACGGCGCCTTCGTCGTGACGCGGGTATGCCGCCGTCCCACACGCCGATGCCGCGCCATGCCGGACCCGTCAATGCCGCGCCAAGCGCTCATACCCTGCCGGGCGGCACTGCTCCTTGCGGAAGCGGCCTTACGCCTCAGCGGCGCGCCGGCTGCTGGGCGGGCGCGGGACGGTTGCCCGCCGCGGACGCGGGGGTCGCACGGTTGGACGCCGGCGGGGACGCAGGGCGGTTCGCCGCGGCGGTCGGTGCCGTGACGGGCGTGCTGGTGCCCCCCGGAACGATCTGTACGAAGACCTCGCCGTCCTTCATCATGCCCAGTTCGCTGCGAGCGCGCTCTTCCAGGGCTCCGGTGCCCGTCTGCAGGTCGTGCACTTCGGCGTCCAGCGCCGCGTTGCGCGCGCGCATGCCGTCGTTGACCGCGCGCTGCGCCGCCATCTGTTTCTGCAGGTCCCACACCTTGAACCACCCGCCCTTGCCCAGCCACAGCGGGTATTGGATGAGGCAGACCAGGGCCAGCAGAACCAGGAACAACAGGCGCATGCAGGGATATCCGATGGAGGTTGAGCGGCGGCGCGCGATCGCCGGCGCGCCGCCAGGCGCGCCGGAACGCTAGCGCAGGTTGTAGAAGGCTTCCAGGCCGGGATAGGAGGCCACTTCAGCCAGTTCCTCTTCGATGCGAAGCAACTGGTTGTACTTGGCCATGCGGTCCGAGCGCGAAAGCGAGCCGGTCTTGATCTGCATCGCGTTGGTGGCCACCGCGATGTCGGCAATGGTGGAGTCTTCCGTTTCACCCGAGCGGTGCGATACCACGGCCGTGTAGCCGGCGCGCTTGGCCATCTCGATGGCGGCGAAGGTTTCGGTCAACGTGCCGATCTGGTTGATCTTGATCAGGATGGAATTGGCCACGCCCTTGGCGATGCCTTCCTTCAGGATGCGCGTGTTGGTGACGAACAGGTCATCGCCCACCAGCTGCACCTTTTTGCCCAACTGATCCGTCAGCAGCTTCCAGCCTTCCCAATCGTTTTCGGCCATGCCGTCCTCGATGGAAATGATGGGGTACTTGTCGCACCAGGTGGCCAGCAGATTCGCGAATTCCTGCGAGCTGAGCGAAATGCCGCCCTCGCCTTCCAGCACGTACTTGCCGTTCTTGAAGAATTCCGAGCTGGCGCAATCCAGGCCGAGGGCGATCTGCGTACCGGGCTCGTAGCCCGCTTCGCCGATGGCTTTCAGGATCAACTGGATGGCTGCCTCGTGGTTCGCCACGTTCGGCGCGAAACCGCCTTCGTCGCCCACGGCGGTGGACATACCCTGGGCATTGATCAGTTTCTTCAGCGCATGGAAGACTTCGGCACCCCAGCGCAGGGCTTCGCGAAAGCTTGCCGCGCCCACCGGCAGGATCATGAATTCCTGCAGATCCAGCGTGTTGTTGGCGTGGGCGCCGCCGTTGATGACGTTCATCATCGGCACCGGCATGCTCATGGGGCCGCTGCCGCCGAAATAGCGGTACAGCGACAGGCCGGACTCGTCGGCGGCGGCGCGCGCGACGGCCATGCTGGCGGCCAGCAGGGCATTGGCGCCCAGGCGTTCCTTGGACTCCGTGCCGTCCAGTTCGATCAGCGTGCGGTCGACGAAGGTCTGTTCCTGCGCATCCAGGCCCATCAGGGCTTCCGAAATCTCGGTGTTCAGGTTCTCCACCGCGCGCAGCACGCCCTTGCCCAGGTAGCGGTTCTTGTCGCCGTCGCGCAATTCGATGGCTTCACGGGTGCCGGTCGACGCGCCCGACGGCACGGCGGCGCGGCCCATGGCGCCCGATTCCAGCAGTACATCGCATTCCACGGTCGGATTGCCGCGCGAATCGAGGATCTCGCGGCCGATGATGTCGACGATTGCACTCATGATGGTTCTTCCCTAAGTCGATAAGATCAAGAAACTTCTACGCGACGGCGCCGGCCCACGGCGCCCCGGGCATGAAGCGGGCGTGGCGCTTCAAGCAGCATCCTTGGCGCGGCGGTCCTGCCGGTCGATGGCGGCCTGGATATAGCTGGAGAACAGGGGATGCCCGTCGCGCGGCGTCGATGTGAATTCAGGGTGGAACTGCACGCCCACGAACCACGGATGCGCCGGCAGCTCCATCATTTCAGGCAGGTTTTCGGTGGGCGTACGCGCGCTGATCACCATGCCGGCCTCTTCCAGGCGCGGCACGTAGACGTTGTTCACCTCATAGCGGTGGCGATGGCGCTCGTTGACCTCCGGCCCGTAGATCTGCGCGGCGCGGGTACCGGGCTTGACCGGGCAGCGCTGCGCGCCCTTGCGCATGGTGCCGCCCAGGTCCGAATTGACGTCGCGTTTTTCGACACGGCCTTCGCGGTCCATCCATTCGGTGATCAGGGCCACGACCGGATGGGGCGCCGCCGGATCGAATTCGGTGCTGTTGGCGCCGCCCAGGCCCGCGACATGGCGGGAAAATTCAATGACGGCCAGCTGCATGCCCAGGCAGATGCCCAGGTAGGGCACGCCGTTTTCGCGCGCATAGCGTATGGCCGCGATCTTGCCCTCGGTGCCGCGCTTGCCGAAGCCGCCCGGCACCAGGATGGCGTCCAGGTGCTTGAGGCTGTCCGTGCCGTGCGCTTCCAGGTCTTCCGAGTCGATGTATTCGATCTTGACGCGCGAGCGCGTGTGGATGCCGGCGTGCACCAGCGCTTCGGTCAGCGATTTATAGGATTCGGTCAGGTCGACGTACTTGCCGACCATGCCGATGGTCACTTCCCGCACCGGGTGTTCCAGGGCTTCGACAAGGTCGTCCCACATGGAGAGGTCGGCGGGCGGCGGCGTCAGGCCCAGGGCGTCGCACACCAGGTTGTCCAGGCCCTGCTTGTGCAGCATGGCCGGGATCTTGTAGATCGAATCCGCGTCCCAGACCGAGATCACGGCGTCCAGCGGCACGTTGGAAAACAGTGAAATCTTGGCGCGTTCGTCTTCGGGGACCGGGCGGTCCGCACGGCACAGCAGCGCGTGCGGATAGATACCGATTTCACGCAGTTTCTGCACGGAGTGCTGGGTGGGCTTGGTTTTCAGTTCCCCAGCCGAGGCAATGAAAGGCACCAGCGTCAGATGGATGAAGGCGGCATTGTTGCGCCCCATGCGCAGGCTCATCTGCCGGGCGGCTTCCAGGAAGGGCAGCGATTCGATATCACCGACGGTACCGCCGATTTCGACGATGGCCACATCGGTGTTCCCGTCCCAGCACGCCTCCGCGCCACGCGCGATGAAGTCCTGGATTTCATTGGTGATGTGCGGAATGACCTGGACCGTCTTGCCCAGATAGTCGCCCCGGCGTTCCTTGCGCAGTACCGATTCGTAGATCTGCCCGGTGGTGAAGTTGTTCACCTTGCGCATGCGCGTGGAAATGAAACGCTCGTAGTGGCCCAGGTCCAGGTCGGTTTCGGCGCCGTCTTCCGTGACGAACACTTCGCCATGCTGGAAGGGGCTCATCGTGCCGGGGTCGACGTTGATGTAGGGATCGAGCTTGAGCAGGGTGACTTGCAGACCGCGCGATTCAAGGATCGCGCCAAGGGACGCGGCGGCAATGCCTTTCCCCAGGGAAGACACCACGCCGCCGGTGACAAATACGTATTTGGTCATCGTGAATAGCGCCCGGGGCGGCCGGGCGCGTGCGGGAAATTTGGATTATAGCCGGCAGCCCGCCGAATCCTTCTATTTCCCCTGGCGTCGCGAAGTAACAACGCCGGCGCGCCGGCTTAGCCCGGGTGGGCGCCGGGGCGCAGCGGCCGGGTCCGCGCCAGCAGCCAGTCGCGGGCGGCGCCGTCCACGTGGGGCAGCAACCGTTCCCGTACCTGCGCGTGATAGCCGTCCAGCCAGGCGAGCTCGTCCGGCCGCATCAGATCGGCCTGGATGCAAGCCGTATCGATAGGACACAGCGTCAAGGTTTCGAAGGCCAGGAATTCACCCAATTCGGTGGTCTGGGCGGGCCGGTTGCACACCAGGTTTTCGATCCGCACGCCCCAGCGTCCGGGGCGATAGATGCCCGGCTCGTTGGAGGTGATCATGCCCGGCTCCATGGCGGTATGCGGCGACACCGGCGCGCGATGCGAAATCACTTGCGGCCCTTCGTGGACATTCATGAAATAGCCCACGCCGTGGCCGGTGCCGTGGCCGTATTCCGCCCCGCCCTCCCAGATGGGGGCGCGGGCGATGGCGTCCAGCATGGGCGAGAGGACGCCGCGCGGGAAGCGGGCGCGCGACAGCGCGATCATGCCCTTGAGGACCAGCGTGAAATCGCGCTTCTGTTCCGCCGAGGGCGTACCGACCGCCATCACCCGGGTGATATCGGTCGTCCCGCCCTCGTACTGGCCGCCGGAATCGATCAGGAGCAGGCCGTCGCCCTCGATGACCGCATGCGATTCGGGGGTGGCGCGGTAATGCGGCATGGCGCCGTTGGCGTTGTACGCCGCGATGGTGCCGAAGCTGAGCGACACGAAGCCCGGCCGGCGGGCGCGGGCCGCGGACAGTTTTTCGTCTATGGTCAGCTCGGTGATGCGTTCGCGGCCGACCGCCGCCTGGAACCAGGCGAAGAATTCGCACAGGGCAGCGCCGTCCTGCTCCATGACGGCGCGGACGTGGACCAGTTCCTCGTCGGTCTTGCGGGACTTGGCCAGGGTGCTGGGATTGATCGCTTCCACCCTGCGCGCCCGCGCCGGCAGGGCCGCCAGCACGCCGACCGTCGTACGGGCCGGGTCGACCAGGACGGCGGCGTCGGCGGGCAGCGCCGCCAGCGCGGCGGCGTAGGCCTCATAGGGGCGCACCGCCACGCCGTCCGCGGCCAGGCGGCCGGCCAGGGCCGCATCGATCTTGCCGGGGGCCGTGAACAGCTCTGCCCGATCCGGCAGCACCAGGGCATGCGCCACGAAGACCGGGTTGTAGTCGACGTCGGCGCCCCGCAGGTTGAAGAGCCAGGCCACGTCGTCCAGGGAACTGATCGCGTGCGCGGTCGCTCCCTTGGCCTTCATGGCGGCGCGTACACGCGCGAGTTTGTCGGCGCGCGCCACGCAGGCGTACGGCGGCAGGTGTTCCCGCACCGGCGCCGTCGGCAGCCCCGGGCGGTCCGGCCAGATTTCCGCCAGCAGGTCATGCCCGATGTCCAGGCTGCCACCCGCGGCCGACACTGCCTCGGACAAGGCCCGATGGGCCGCCAGGGACAGGACCTGGCCATCGGCCCCGACGATGGCGCCGGCGGCCCCGCGTCCGGCGGACGGGTCCGCCTGCCCAGCCTCGGCGGGCGCGGGCGACGGCGCGAGGGATGCCGCGGAAGCACCTGGTGCCGCCACAAGGGCGCCGCAGTGATCGCGCAGCCACTCGGGATGCGCGGGCACGCCGGGATCCCCCAGCTTCATCAGCGTGACGCAGGTGCCCGCGAGCTGCGCTTCGGCCTGGACCCAATAGCGGCTGTCCACCCACAGGCCCGCGAAATCCGCCGTGACGACCAGGGTGCCTACCGACCCGGTGAAGCCGGACAGCCATTGCCGCCCCTGCCAGCGCGCCGGCAGGTATTCGGACAAATGCGGGTCGGCGGAGGGGACGACGTAGGCGGACAAGCCGCGGGCGGCCATGGCCTGGCGCAGCGCGGCGATACGGGCGTCGGTATGCGACATCGGAATCCTTGGGCGCGTTTTCAGCGCAGCATGAAAGACATGGCGGCCAGGCTGTTCAGCGTGCGGATGGCGGCTTGCATGCTATCGGTGGTGAAGCGCAGCGTCACGCCGTCCACGCGCTCCAGCGCGGGCCAGGTGCAGAACAGATCGGCCAGGGCCGAATTCTGGGTCTGCAGGACGCATTCTATAGGCGGTTCGATACGCAACGGCTTGAGCGTGCCGATATTGTCCATGGCCTGGCGCGCGGCCTCGCGGATGGCGGCCCGCGCGGCCGCGGGCGACAGCGATACCCCGCTGCCCTGACCCCGCGCGATCTTGGTCTGCACCCAGACCGCCCCCGGAAAGAGCTCCCGGGTTTCGCCGATGAATACGTCGTCCCCGCTGGCCATGGCCACCGGTACGCCGAGCTCGCCCGCCAACGCGCCGTACAGGCCCGCCTCGCCCAGCTCCATGCCGTTGATGCGCACCTTGGCGAAGGAAAAACCGTTGATGGTGTGCGCCAGCACGCCGCGGCCCTGGGCGCGCGAGTGGTAGCCGATCATGAACACGGCGTCGCAAGCTTCCTCCAGCCCGCCGACCATGCCCAGGTAGCGCGGCTTGCCCAGCACGAGGCGAGCGCGCTCGTCGATGCCGTCGGGCAGCAAGTTGCGGTAGCCGCCATGGGAGTCGTTGACCAGCACGTCGTCGGCGCCGCCTTCGAAGGCGCCCGCGACGGCCGCATTGGCTTCGCCCGTCATCCAGGCGCGCGCGCGTTCGTATTCGGAATTGCCGGCGGTGACCTGCTGGGAATGGAAGACGCCGGCAACGCCTTCGATGTCGGTGGAAATCAGGATGCGCATGGTTGCTCGATCAGGAAAGGAAGATCAATGGTGCCCGCCGACCGGCAAGAGCGGCCGCGCGGACGCGGGTGCCGGCTCGCCACGACGGCCCGCCTGGGCCGGGCGGCGTCGTCGGCCACGAAAATCAGGCGCGGCGGTCCAGCCATTGTTGCCACGCCGGGATGGCATCGCGCACGCCCAGGCGCCGGTGGCCGTCGCGGCCGGTGACGCTTTCCGCGTGCCACAAGCCGTGCAGGATGGCTTGTTCTATCGCTTCGGCGGCCGCCTCGAACAGCGGGTCGATGCGCGCCTCATGCAGCATGGCGACGGCCGGCATGGCCCGCTGCGCCAGGTGCGGCACCGTGTAGGCCGTGGAAAACGCCAGCGCGATGTCGCCGCTGCCGTGGCCGAACACCGAACCGGTGCGGGCCAGCCCGGCGCCGGCCCGCAGCGACAGGCGGCGCAGCTGGCGCGCGTCCAGCGGCGCGTCGGTGGCGAGCAGCAGGATGATGGAGCCTTTTTCCGCATCGTCCTCCGCCGCGGGGGTGCCGGGGACAGCCGGCCCGAGTCCAGCCTGGCCCTGTTGGGCCTCCCCGAAGAAGGCCGATCGCGCCGCGTCCGGGGACGCCGACTGCCCATCACCCGCCCGCGCCGGTTGCCCATCGACGGCGTGCGCCGATCGCGTGCCGCCGGCGGATGCCGCCTGCCCGCCCTCGGCCCGCGCCTGTTCCAGCCACCGGCCGAACGGCCGGCCCGCGACGGTCAGCAGCGGCTGCCGGCCAAAATTGGCCAGGACCAGCGCCCCCACCATCCACGAGCGCCCTTCGACCTGGCGCGTGCGCCGCGATGCGCTGCCGATGCCGCCCTTGAAGCCGAAGCAGGACATGCCGCGGCCGGCGCCGACGGCACCCTGCGCGCAATGCGGCCCCGCGTCGTCGAACGCGGCCACATAGTCGGCTTCGGTGACCGCCATGGCCTGGATGTCGTTCAGATAACCGTCATTGCATTCGAACACCAGCGGGTTCACCGTGGGCCAGTCCCGGCCGATCTGCGCATTGGCGGCCACCGCCTGGCGTATCTGGGCATTGGCCACGGTACCGACCGCGAAGGTATTGGTCAGCGCGATGGGGGTTTCCAGCACACCGAGCTCTTCCACCTGCACCAGGCCCACGCTCTTGCCGAAGCCGTTCAGCACGCTGGCGGCGGCCGGCACCTTGTCGCGGTAGAGGTCGCCCGCATGCGGGCGCACGACCGTCACGCCGGTCTGCAAGGCCCCGCGCGCCAGCGTGGCATGGCCGACGGTCACGCCGGCGACGTCGCAGAGGGAATCGAGCGGCCCGCACGGCAGCGTGCCGACGCGGGGAAAACCAGGCTGCGCGTCCATATGCCTAGCGCCGGTCTATCTTCGGATCCAGGGCGTCGCGCAAGCCGTCGCCCAGCAGATTGAACGCCAGCACGGTGAAGAAGATCGCCAGTGCCGGGAACACCGCGATATGCGGCGAAGTCACCATGTCCGCGCGCGCCTCGTTCAGCATCGCGCCCCACTCCGGCGTCGGCGGCTGCGCGCCCATGCCCAGGAAGGACAGGCTGGCCGCGGTGATGATGGAGGTGCCGATACGCATGGTGCCGTAGACCACGATGGGCGAAATCGTCCCGGGCAGGATATGGCGCATGATGATGGTCCAGTCCGAGGCGCCGATGCTGCGCACCGCTTCCACGTAGGTCATATGCTTGATCGCCAGCGTATTGCCGCGCACCAGGCGGGCGAAGGCCGGCACGCTGAACACCGCCACGGCCACCACCACATTGACCATGCTGGACCCCAGGATGGCCACCACGCCGATGGCCAGCAGCATGCCCGGAAAGGCCAGCAGCACGTCGGAAAGACGCATGCTGATGCGTTCCCACCACCCTTCGTAATAACCCGCCATCAGCCCCAGGAAAGTACCCACGGCGGCACCCAGCACCACCGACACGAAGCCGGTGACGAGCGAAATCCGCGCGCCCATGAGGATGCGGCTGAAGATATCGCGGCCCAGCGCGTCCACGCCCAGCCAGTGCATCAGCGACGGGCCGGCGTTCAGATTGTCGTAATCGAAATAGTTCTCGGCGTCGAAGGGCACGATCCACGGCGCGAACGCGGCGACCAGGATCAGCAGCAGCACGAAGATGCCGGCCGCCAGCGCCAGGTGCTGCTTCTTGAACTTGCGCCAGAATTCGCTGAAGGGCGTACGCACCGCTTCGGCCGCGGCAGGCACGGTCGCGGTAGCGGCGCTCGCGGCGGCAGTATTGTCGAGTTGCGTCATGGCCGCCTCACTTGTACCGGATGCTGGGGTTGATCACGCCGTACAGCACGTCCACCACCAGGTTGATCAGAATGAATTCCAGGGAGAACAGCAGCACCAGGCCCTGGATGACCGGGTAGTCGCGCTGCGTGACGGCATCGACCAGCAGCGCGCCCAGCCCGGGCCAGCTGAATACGGTCTCCACCACGATGGAGCCGCCCAGCAGGAAGCCGAACTGCAGGCCCATCATCGTCACGACCGGGATCAGGGCGTTGCGCAGCGTGTGCTTGGCCACGACCACGGATTCGGCCAGGCCCTTGGCGCGCGCGGTACGCACGAAATCTTCCTGTATGACCTCGACGAAGGAGGCGCGCGTGAAGCGTGCCATGACGGCCGCCACGGCGGCGCCCAGCGTGATGGACGGCAGGATGTAGTGTTTCCAGCTGGCCGCGCCGATGGTCGGCAGCCAGCCCAGTTCGACCGAGAACACCTGCATCAACATCATGCCCAGCGCGAAGGCCGGGAAGGAGATGCCGGATACGGCCAGCGTCATGCCCAGCCGGTCGGGCCAGCGGTTACGCCACACGGCCGACGCCACGCCGATGATCATGCCGAACAGCACCGACCAGACCATGCTGGTCAGAGTCAGCAGCAGCGTCGGCATGAAGCGGTCGGTGATTTCCGTGCTGACGGGACGCTTGCTGCGCAGCGATACGCCCAGGTCGCCATGCAGCATGTGGGTGAAATAGCGCACGAACTGCTGCGGCAGCGGCAAGTCCAGGCCCAGCTCCTGCCGCACCAGCTGCACGGTCTGCTCGTCGGCCTCCTGGCCGGCCGCCAGCCGCGCGGGATCGCCCGGCAGCATGTGGACGAACATGAACACCACCGCGATAACCAGCAGCAGCGTCGGAATCATGCCCAGCAGGCGTTTGACGATGTAGGTAAGCATAAGAATTCCTGCGCGCGGATGCGCGGCATCCGCGCGGTCATGCGATCGGGCGGGCGGCGCGACCGCGTGCCGCCGGCCCGAAGGTTTATTGCTTCAGATCGACGTCGCCGAACCAGAAGCTGGTGTCGGGCATCACATACACGCCGCTCAGGTTCTTCGACTTGATATAGACGTTGCCCTGGGTGACCAGGAAAGCCCACGGCGCGTCATCCCAGACGGTCTGCTGCGCATCCTTGTACAGCGTGGTCTTCTCTTCCTTGTCGGTGGTCGTCAACGCCTTCTTGATGTCGTCGTCCACCTTGGGATTCGAGTAATACGCCGTGTTGTTCAGCTGCGGCGGGAAGGCGTCGGTGGCCAGCAGCGGACGCAGGCCCCAATCGGCCTCGCCGGTGGACGAGGACCAGCCCGTGTAGTACAGGCGCACCTTGGCGTCCTCGGGCTTCTGCACCTGCTGCACGCGCTGCACGCGCTGGCCGGATTCCAGCACTTCCACCGACACCTTGATGCCAACCTGTGCCAGCTGCTGCTGCAGGAACTGCACGATCTTCTGCGAGGTGCCGTCGTTATAGGCCGACCACAGCGTGCTCTCGAAGCCGTTGGGATAGCCGGCTTCCTTCAGCAGCTCGCGCGCCTTCTTGGGATCGTAGGGCCAGCCGGTCTTCTTGATCTCGTAGGCATACTCCACTCCCTGAGGGATCACGCCCGTGGACACGCTGGCATAGCCGGCATACGCCACCTTGACCAGGGCTTCCTTGTTGATGGCATAGTTGATGGCCTCGCGCACCTTCGGATTATCGAAGGGTTTCTGCTGGACGTTCATCGACACATAGCGCGCCATGATCGAGTTCTTGCGGTCGACCACGTCGATCTTGTCGTTCTTGGTCAGCGACGCCGCCTGCTCGTAAGGCACCGGGAAGGCGAACTGCGCTTCGCCCGTCTGCACCACCGCCGCGCGGGTGTTGTTGTCGGTCACCGTGCGGAAGGTCAGCGTGTCGATCTTCGGATAGCCCTTGCGCCAGTAGCCGTCGAACTTCTTCACCTTCAGGTATTCGGCGGGTTTCCACTCGACGAACTCGAAGGGGCCGGTACCGACCGGGTGAAAACCGATATCCTTGTTGCCCCACTTCTTCAGCGCGACGGGCGAGATCATCATCGCGGCCGGGTGCGCCAGCGCGTTGATGAAGGCCGAGAAGGGACGCTTCAAGGTGATGCGGACAGTGTACGGGTCGACCACTTCGGTCTTCGCCACCTGGTTGAACTGCGTGTAGCGCGTCAGGCGGTTTTCCGGGTTCGACACGCGGTCGAAGTTGGCCTTGACGGCTTCGGCCGTGAAGTCCGTGCCGTCCTGGAACTTGACGCCCTGGCGCAACTTGATCGTGTAGACCAGGCCGTCGGGGCTGACTTCATAGCCGGTGGCCAGCACAGGCTGGATCTTCAGGTCCTTGTCGAACTCGAACAGGCCTTCGTAGTACGCCTTGCCGGCGGCCTGGTTCAGGGTGCTGTTGGTGTTGTAGGGATCCAGCGTTTCCAGGGCGATGGAAACGGCGAAGGTCACGTCCTTGGTCGCGTGCGCCAGCGGCGACGCGGCGATGCCGAAGGCCAGTGCGGCGGCGGCCATCAGGCGGGTGGGGCGCAATGTTTTCATGTGATGCACTCCTGGTTGGTATGTAAGGGTTGGTGGAAAAACAACGGCAAGGATGCGGCGCGTATGGGTGGATTCCAGCCTGGTTTCAATACAGCCCGCCCACGGCGTGCCGCGCGACGAAATGGCCCGGCCCGACATTGACCAGCGGCGCCACGACAGGCTCGTCGCCGGGCTTGCGGATCGGACTGGGTATCTCTTCGGTCAGCAAGGCCCGCTTCAGGTGGCGCCGCGCCGGATCGGCGATCGGCACCGCGGCCATCAGCTTCTTCGTGTAGGCGTGTTGCGGGTTCTCGAAAATCGCGCGGCGCGGGCCGATCTCGACGATCTGCCCCAGGTACATCACCGCGACGCGATGGCTGACGCGTTCAACCACCGCCATGTCGTGCGAGATGAACAGGAAGGCCACGCCCAGGTCGCGCTGCAGGTCGATCAGCAGATTGACGATCTGCGCCTGGATCGACACGTCCAGCGCCGACACCGACTCGTCGGCGATCACCACCTTGGGATTGAGCGCCAGCGCACGGGCGATGCACACGCGCTGGCGCTGCCCGCCGGAAAACTCGTGCGGATAACGCTGGGCCATGGCCGCCGGCAGGCCGACGCGCTCCAGCAGATCGGCCACGCGGCGCTCCGCCTCCTTGCGGCTGGCCACGCCATGCACCAGCAGCGGTTCCATGATGGAGAAGCCCACCGTTACGCGGGGATCCAGCGAGGCGAAGGGGTCCTGGAAAACGAACTGGATATCGCGCCGCAGCGCCTGCAATTCGGCGCGCTTGAGCTTGCCGATGTCGCGGCCCTCCAGCACGATGCTGCCGCCCTGGCTTTCGGTCAGGCGCAGCAGCGACCGCCCCGTCGTGGATTTGCCGCAGCCCGATTCACCGACCAGGGCCAGCGTTTCGCCGGGATACAGGTCGAAGCTGACCTTTTCCACGGCATGCACGCGACCGCGCACGCGGCTCAGGATGCCGCCGCGCAAGTCGAAACGCGTCACCAACTCGCGCACGCTCAGGATGGGTTCGCCGGAGGTATGCGGTGGCTGCGGCTCCGGCCGGGCCTGCGCGGCCGCGGCATCGGCGGCCGCCGTCGCGGTCGCCGCATCCATGCGCACCAGTTCGAAGCGTTCCGGCAGATCGGTGCCGCGCATGGAGCCCAGGCGCGGCACGGCCGACAGCAGGGCCTGGGTATAGCGGTGCCGCGGTGCACCGAATATCTGCCCCGAGGCGCCCTCTTCGACCTTGTCGCCGCGATACATCACCAGCACGCGGTCCGCGACCTCCGCCACCACGCCCATGTCGTGCGTGATGAACACCACGCCCATGTGCATTTCTTCCTGCAGCGCGCGTATCAGCTGCAGGATCTGCGCCTGGATGGTGACGTCCAGCGCGGTGGTCGGTTCGTCGGCGATCAGCAGCGCCGGCTTGCAGGCCAGCGCCATCGCGATCATCACGCGCTGGCGCATGCCGCCGGACAACTGGTGCGGGTAGCGGTCCATGATGGACCGCGCTTCGGGGATGCGTACCTGTTCCAGCATGCGCAGCGCTTCGGCACGCGATGCCGCGCGGTCCTTGCCCTGGTGCAGGCGTATCGATTCCGCGATCTGGTCGCCCGCCGTGAAGACCGGGTTGAGCGAGGTCATCGGCTCCTGGAAGATCATGGCCATATCGGCGCCGCGCACGCCGCGCATCTCGCGCTGGCTGGCGCCGGCCAGTTCGATGACCTGCCCCCCGCGCCGGCGCAGCAGCATGCTGCCCTGGGTGATGCGCCCGCCACCATGCTCGACCAGCCGCATCAGCGCCAGCGAAGTCACCGACTTGCCGGAGCCCGACTCCCCCACGATGGCCAGGGTTTCACCCCGGTCCACATGGAAGGACAAATCCCGCACAGCCTCGACGGTGCGCTCCGCGGAGACGAAGCGCACGGTCAGGTCCCGCACCTGGACCACGCGGTTCTCCGGCAGTGCCAGCCGATCATCGCGGCGGGTCGTTGCCTGTTCGGCCATCCTGCTATCGGCCATCGCCATCCCCTTGCAAAACAATTACTACGCGCCCTCGCCTATCCCGCATCATCGATAGATGGCGGCCACCGGCGTCTCGCCGACGCGGGCATACCCGCGGTACATCCCTTCGGTGTTGAAGGGCAGCGACACATTGCCCTTGGCATCCACGGCGATCAGGCCGCCCTTGCCGCCGATGCGCGGCAGCTTTTCGTGCATGACCGAATGCGCGGCTTCTTCCAGCGAAACGCCGCGGTATTCCATTTGCGCGGCGACATCGTAGGACGCCACCATGCGGATGAACATTTCGCCCGTGCCCGTGGTCGATACCGCGCAGGTCGCGTTGGCGGCATAGCAGCCGGCGCCGATCAGCGGCGCATCGCCAACGCGGCCCACCTGCTTGTTGGTCACACCGCCCGTGGACGTCGCGGCCGCCAGATTGCCCTGCGCGTCCAGCGCGACCGCGCCCACCGTGCCGAACTTGCGATCGGGATCGATCGGCGCCGGGGCGGGCTGCACGCCCGCCACCATGGCCTGCCCGTCGTGGTCCAGCACCGCCGCGTCGGGCTGCTCGCGCTGGACGCGCAGCAGCTGTTCGTAGCGGGCCGGCGTCGAAAAGTACGACGGGTCGACGATCTCCAGCCCTTGTTCGCGGGCGAATGCTTCCGCGCCCTCTCCCACGAAGAACACGTGCTTGCTGTTCTCCATGACACGGCGCGCCGCCAGCACGGGATTGCGCACGCAAGCCACATTGGCGATGGCGCCCGAACGCAGCGTGGCGCCGTCCATGATGGACGCATCCAGCTCGTGCGTGCCGGCGCTGGTATAGACCGCGCCGTGCCCGGCATTGAACAGCGGGCAATCTTCCAGGCGCGTGACCGCTTCCGTCACCGCGTCCAGCGCGCTGCCGCCGCGTGCCAGCACGGCTTGGGCGGCGGACAGGATGTCGGTGAGGGCATCCAGGTACTCGCGCTCCTGCTCCGGCGAAATCGAGGCACGCGACATGGTGCCGGCCCCGCCATGGATGGCGACTACGGGTTTTATCATCGCTTTCTTTCTCCTGCTCCGTGGATCAGCCACGGCATGATGGATTGGGTCGCCCCCAAGGCGGCGGCAACCGAGTCTTTCGCGCGAAAGGCGACTGCCGCGCCCAGCGCTTCGATCACGCTGAGCGCGGCCGCTTCGGAATTGGGAGACAGCTGGCGTTCGGTGTGCGCGTACAGCGCGACCGAGGCCGCCGGCGCCAAGGGGGAAGTCGGCTTGTCGGTAAGCGCCAGCACCGGCACGCCCGCCGCGCGTGCCGCCTTCGCGAGCGTCACGGTGTCGTTCAAATATCGCGGGAACGCGATGGCGACGACCAGGTCCTGTCCGGTCATGCGCGGAATCCGGCGGGCCGCCTGCGACACGCCACCCGGCCCCGCCAGCGATTCCACGACGTCGCAATGCATGAACAGCGCCCGGTGCAGCATCCCCGCCAGGAAACCGCTGGCCCCGAAGCCCACGATGTAGACGCGCCGCGCCCCCAGGATGGCGTCCACCGCGCGCTCGCATGCCGGTGCATCCAGCGACTGCAGCGTGCGCTGGGCGTTGCGGATGTCCTCCTGCAGCGTGGCGGCGAAGACCTCGGCCGCGCTGGCCGGATGGGCCAGCCGGGTACGCAGCTTTTCCACCGGCGCCAGCGCCGACTCGAAGCCGCGCGCCAGCTCGGCCCGGAACTGGGGGTAGCCAGGCAGCCCCAACGCCCGCGCGAAACGGTTGGCCGTCGCGACCGATACCTGGTTCGCGGCGGCGAACTCGTCGATGGTCATCGTCGCCGCGCGGAACTGATGCGCCAGCACATACTCGGCCAGCCGGTGCTGTGTCCGGCTGAATGCCGGCTGCGCATTGGCGATGCGTTCGGCGATGGTCGCGGCGGGCTGGTTCATATCGGGCGGAAGCCGTGGAGCCGGCGTGGGACACAGGAACGAGCGCCTGCGCCGGCGACCGGTCGCAACGGAAAGGGCTGGTCGGGGCGGACCGTTAAGCGAACGTTAAAATGTAAATAGATTTCGGGCGGTATTTTATTGATGAAAATAAATTTTCACACCCGGGTTTACCCCTGCTGCAGTGCAGCACGTTCCGCTAGGTCGCCGACTTCGGCGCGGGCGGGAGGTTCGCGCCCTTCCGGATACGGGCTTCCAGAATGAAGTACAGCACCGCCGCGACCGCGAACGGCCCCAGGTAGTACACCGCCCGGTACGTCAGCAGCGTGCCCAGGATTTCGTAGTGCGGCACTTGCCCCGACAACATGGCGACGAACACCGCTTCCACCACGCCCAGCCCGCCGGGTATATGGGTCACGGCGCCGGCAATGCCGCTCAGCAGCAGCACGCCCAGCACGAGTGGATACGCGACGTCGTGGCGCATCAGCACCCACACCACCAGGCCGATGGACATCCAGCAGGCGGCGCCCAGGACGCTCTGCGCCAGCGCGATCCTGCCGGAAGGCAGGAAGATGTCATGGCCACGCACCGTCCACGAACGGCGCCGCGACCATACACACAGCGCCACGTAGGCAAATGCCGCGGCGACCATCGCGATGCCGATCAGCCGCAGCGCGCCCGTGCCGATGCCCCAGTTGTCCGGGATGGGGAGTACGCCCCAGGCGAACAGGCCGCCCGCCACCCATAGATAACCGAGCCAGTTGGTGGTCAGGCTCAGCCCGACGATGCGCGTGATCTCCGCGGCATCCAGGCCCAGCTTCAGGTACAGCCGGAAGCGAAAGCCCACGCTGCCCACGAGCGATCCCATGTTCAGGTTGAAGGCGTAGGCCACGATGCCCACCAACACCACGCGGAAGGGTGGAATCCGATGGCCCAGGTAAGGGATGGCGAGCAGATCGAAGCAGCTGTAGATCAGGTAGCTCAGCGCGGCCACCCCGGTGGCGCGCAGGAGCACGGGCCATGTGTTGGCCTCCACCGCCTCCATCACTTTTTCCCATTCGACGTCGCGGGCCCGGTCGACCAGCAGGCCAATCACCAGCAGCGCGAAGGCGATAAAAAGCATCTTGCGCAGCAGGGGCCAGCGAGCGCGCAGTCCGCGCATCACGCCATTCTGGTTGCGCGTGGCGCTAAGCGGGTCGCTGCTCATGCGTCTCTTCCGTGTCGATCCGCGGCGGTGGGGCCACCGTGTGCAGACGTGGCCGGTGTGCGGGCAGCCATCCCGTCCAGGAGGGGAAGCGGCGCAGGAAGTGGTATACGAATACGCCCCACAGCAGGCGCCGCAGCTTGCGGCTGCCGGGGGGCGCGGGCTCGGGCTGGCGGCAATGGTTTTCCATCAGCCATTCCAGCCGCTCGCGCAGCACGGAAGCGAATGCCCGGTCTCGGATCATTACGTTGGCTTCCAGGTTCAGGGCCAGGCTGAGCGGGTCCAGGTTGCTCGACCCCACGGTGGCCCAAGTCCCGTCCACGCAGGCCACCTTGCCGTGCAGCGGCCGTTGGCAGTATTCGTAGATCTGCACGCCCGCAGCGGTCAGATGGTCATACAGCATGCCGGCGGCCACTTTCACGATAGGCATGTCCGGTTCGCCCTGCAGGATCAGCCGCACCCGTACACCGCGCCGGGCGGCATTGCGGATGTCGCGCAGCAGGCGGTATCCCGGAAAAAAATAGGCGTTGGCGATGGTCACATCGCGCTGCGCCAGGCGTATCGCCGCCCGATAGTGCCGCTCGATGTCGGTATGGTGCTCCTGGTTGTCGCGTACCACGAACATGGACTCGGCCTTGCCCACATGGCGACCCGGCTCCGGACGCGGTACGCGCCGCGGCCACCAGCGTCGGCGCCGCTCCGGATCGACCGTCGCGCGGACGAAACGATGGATCTCCGCCACGATGGGTCCGCGTACTTCGACGGCATAGTCCTGCTTGGCCTGCGGGCCGAAATCGGCCAGGTGATCCGCGGAAAAATTGATCCCGCCGATGAAGGCCAGTTCGCCGTCGATCACGACGATCTTGCGATGCATGCGCCGGAAAACATTCGTGCGCAGCCCGAATACCCGGGCGCGCGGATCGAACACGTGAATGACGACGCCGGCGTCAAGCAAGCCCTGCAGGAAGTCCTGGGACAGCCCTTCCGAGCCATAGCCGTCGATCAACAGGCTGACGCGCGCCCCGCGCTGCGCCGCCGCGATGAGGGCGCGGCGCAGGCCCTGTCCGACCTTATCGTCGAACAGGATGAAGGTTTCCACGAGCACTTCCGCGCGCGCCGCCTCGATCGCCTCGAAGACACGCGGAAAATACGCTTCGCCGTTCTCCAGCAAGGCGAATGCGTTGCCCGGTATCCACCGCACGCTCATGGTACGGCCCTCCTGTCGCGACGCGACTTCTCCCCAAGGGAAGGAGCGCGCCCTCCGGGCTTGCTCATAGCACCACCTCCGCCGCCAGCGGAGCGTGGTCGGACAGGTGGGTCCAGGGGCGCGTGGCGAGGGCCAGGGGGCGGAAGCGGGCCATGTTGCGCACGTAGATGCGGTCCAGCCGCAGCAGCGGCCAACGGGCGGGGAAGGTGCGCGCGGCCACGCCTTGGGTGGCGACGAAGATTTCCTTCAGGCCGGCGCAGCGGCTCAGCTTGCCATGCGCGCGCAAGCGCCAGTCGTTGAAATCGCCCGCGATCACCACCGGCTCGCCGTCGGGGATATGGTGGTCGATGCGCTCGCACAGCAGCTCCAGCTGCTGCTGCCGGTGCGCTTCCTGCAGGCCCAGGTGCACGCAGATGGCGTGCAGCCGGCTTTCGCGCTCGGGCGGCTGGATCACGCAGTGCAGCAGCCCGCGCTTTTCGTGACGGCCTACGGATACGTCCATGTTGTCGTACTGCACGATGGGAAATTTGGACAGGACCGCATTGCCATGATGTCCATGCGGATAGACCGCGTTACGACCGTAGGCAAAGTCGTTCCAGATGCTGTCCGCCAGGAATTCGTACTGCGAGGCCTCCGGCCAGCCTTTGAAACGCGCGGCATGTATGTGGTGGGCGCCCAGCACTTCCTGCAGGAAGACCAGATCGGGCGCAACGGCACGCACCGCGTCGCGCAGTTCCGGCAGGATGAATTTGCGATTGAAGAACGTGAAGCCCTTATGGGCGTTCACGGTCAGGATTTTCAGGGCTAGGGGCGCGTTCGCGACAGACATACCGTCCCAGGGTCGAAATCGGTGTAGGCTGGGCGCAAGAACCGTGCCCACGGTGCTTTCCCCGAAGCTCCTCGGCAGGGCACCGCGCAAACGAAACGGCCCGGACTGGCTTCCCGGGAAGCGGGATCGATGCCCAGCTTCGGGGATGCCAGTCCAGGCCGGGCCGCCGCTTCTACGAAAACGCGGAGGGATATCTTGCAGTAATGCGCCGGTGTCTCAGGCCGTGGCCTTCACACCGCTGGTGTCCAGCGCCGCGTGGGTTTTCGCCTTCACCTCATCCACCGATACGCCCGGCGCCAGTTCGATCAGCTTCAGACCCGCGGGGCCGACTTCCATCACGCACAGGTCCGTGATGATCAGGTCCACGACGCCCACGCCCGTCAAGGGCAGCGTGCATTCCGGCAGCAGCTTGATGTCTTCCGTACCGTCCTTCTTGCGTGCGACGTGATCCATCAGCACCACGACGCGCCCCACGCCGGCCACCAGGTCCATGGCGCCGCCCATGCCCTTGACCATCTTGCCCGGGATCATCCAGTTCGCCAGGTCGCCCTTTTCGGACACTTGCATGGCGCCCAGGATGGCCAGGTTGATCTTGCCGCCGCGGATCATGCCGAAGGAATCGGCGGACGAGAAAATCGAGGAGCCCGGCAGCGTTGTCACCGTCTGCTTGCCGGCATTGATCAGGTCCGCGTCGACCTGGTCGTCGGTGGGAAAGGGGCCGATGCCCAACAAGCCGTTCTCGGATTGCAGCCAGACCTCGATGCCGGGGGGCACATGATTGGCCACCAGGGTCGGCATGCCGATGCCCAGGTTCACGTAGAAGCCGTCCTGCAATTCGCGCGCCGCGCGCGCGGCCATTTCGTCACGAGTCCATGCCATGATTGCTTCTCCTCAAGCGGGGCGGATGGTGCGCTGTTCGATGCGCTTTTCGGGATGGGCGTTGAGCACGATGCGATGCACGAAGATGCCCGGCAAGTGGACCTGATCCGGGTCGATGTCGCCGGTGTTCAGGATTTTCTCCACTTCGACGATCGTGACCTTGCCCGCCATCGCCACGTTGGGATTGAAATTGCGCGCCGTCTTGCGAAAGATCAGGTTGCCCGTGCGATCGGCCGCATAGGCCTTGACCAGCGACACATCAGGCAGCAGCGAACGTTCCATGATGTAGGTCTGGCCGTCGAATTCCCGGGTTTCCTTGCCTTCGGCCACGAGCGTGCCCACGCCCGTGCGGGTGAAGAAGGCCGGAATGCCGGCACCGCCCGCGCGCAGCTTTTCGGCCAGCGTCCCCTGCGGCGTGAATTCCAGCTCGAGCTCGCCCGCCAGGTACTGGCGTTCGAACTCCTTGTTCTCGCCCACGTAGGAAGCGATCATCTTGCGGATCTGCCGGGTAGCCAGCAACTGGCCCAGGCCGAAGCCGTCCACCCCGGCGTTGTTGCTGATGCATGTCAGGTTCTTGACCCCGGTGTCGCGCAACGCGGCGATCAGCGCCTCGGGGATACCGCACAGGCCGAAGCCACCAACGGCAATCAATTGGCCGTCCTTGACGACACCGGCCAGCGCCTCCGAGGCGCTCGCATAAACCTTGTCCATCGCTCCAGCTCCAGAATAGGGATTAGCGTTATCGGCCGCGCGGCGGGGGCGGCGCGGGCGGTCGGATCGACCTTGTGCGTCGCCTCGACGCGATCGATTTTACGGGTTACGGGGAAAAGCCGGGCCTGGGTCCCCGCAGGACAGCC
Organism: Bordetella sp. H567; assembly: GCF_001704295.1. Taxonomy (NCBI): domain Bacteria; kingdom Pseudomonadati; phylum Pseudomonadota; class Betaproteobacteria; order Burkholderiales; family Alcaligenaceae; genus Bordetella; species Bordetella sp. H567. The sequence continues at coordinate 1,743,248 of NZ_CP012334.1, read as the reverse complement.
GCCAGCCTGGCCAGGACGTGGGTCGGCCAGGGCTGCGGCCGGTTCCCCACATAGTCCAGCCAGACCAGCACGTTGCGGCCACGGGCGCAGGGGCCGCGGGAGTCGCCGACCTTGTCCAGGACCAGCTCGAATTCCATGCTGGACCGCCCCAACCGCGTCAGCGTGTGCGTCACCTGGACCGATGCCGGATACGTCAGGGGGCGCAGGAAGTCGCAGGAGGCGTGGGCCAGGATGGGGCCCGCATCGGCCGGAAGGCTGATACCAGCTGCGTACAGCAGCTGCATGCGCGCTTCTTCCATGAGGCGGAAGTACAGGGTGTTATTCAAATGGTTGAGCGCATCGGAATCGCCCCAGCGCAGAGGCATTTCGACGGTATGAGTGCTGCCGGGGACCGGCGCGGGGGTGTCGGAAGCGGTCATGGAGAGCTGCAATACAATCCGTGGTTGATCAAGGATCATACTTCCAGCCCACATCGCATCAGGGGATAAGGCGCATGTCAGAACGGGAATCGATGGAATACGACGTGGTGGTCGTCGGCGGCGGGCCCGCCGGCCTGGCCGCCGCCATCCGGCTCAAGCAGTTGGCCGCGGAAAAGAACCACGAGGTCAGCGTCTGCGTGCTGGAAAAGGGCGCGGAACTGGGCGCCCATATCCTGTCCGGCGCCGTCATGGACCCGCGTGCCCTGACCGAGCTGATTCCGGACTGGAAAGAAAAAGGCGCGCCGCTGAACGTCCCGGTGACGCGGGACAAGTTCCTGTTCCTGAGCCGCACCGGCGCGCGGGCCACGCCACATTTCCTGCTGCCGGACTGCTTCCGCAACGAAGGCAATTACATCGTCCGCCTGGGCGAGGTCGTGCGCTGGCTCGGCGAACAGGCCGAAGCCCTGGGCGTGGACATCTTCCCCGGCTTCGCCGCCGCCGGCGTGCTGTACGACGAACAGGGCGCGGTGCGCGGGGTGGTCACCGGCGATATGGGCGTGGCCCGCGACGGCAGCCAGACCGCCAACTACCAGCCGGGCATGGAGCTGCTGGCGCGCTATACCTTGTTCGCCGAAGGCTCGCGCGGCCAGCTGGGGCGGCAATTGATTGAACGTTTCCGCCTGGACGAAGGACGGGATCCGCAAAGCTACGGCATCGGCATCAAGGAATTGTGGGAGGTCGATCCCGCCCAGTCGCACCCGGGGCTGGTGGTGCACACGGCCGGCTGGCCGCTGGATTCCGACACCTACGGCGGATCCTTCCTTTATCACCTCGACAACAACCTGGTCGCCGTCGGCATGGTCGTCGGCCTGGACTACGCCAACCCCTGGCTGTCGCCCTTCGATGAATTCCAGCGCTACAAGACCCATCCCGCCATCCGCGGCACCTTCGAAGGCGGCAAGCGCATTGCCTATGGCGCGCGCGCGCTGACGGCGGGCGGCCTGCTGTCCCTGCCGAAGCTCGCTTTCCCGGGCGGCGCCCTGATCGGCTGCGAAGCAGGCTTTTTGAATGCGCCGCGCATCAAGGGCAGCCATGGGGCCATCAAATCCGGCGCCCTGGCCGCCGAAGCCGCGTTCCAGGCCGTCACGGCCGACCGCCGCCAGGATGTGCTGGCGGCCTATCCGGCCGCCTTCGAGTCGTCCTGGCTGCGCGAGGAGTTGTACAAGGCTCGCAATTTCAAGCAATGGTTCAAGAAGGGCCGCACCATGGCGACCGTGATGACGGGCGTCGAGCAATGGCTGCTCAAGGGCAACTTCCCCTGGACCATCCATCGCACCAAGCCGGACTACGCCTGTCTGCAGCCCGCGTCCCAGTGCGCCCGCATCGACTACCCCAAGCCGGACGGCAAGCTTACCTTCGACCGCCTCAGTTCGGTGTTCATCTCCAACACCAACCACGACGAGAACGAGCCGGTCCATCTGACGCTGAAGGATCCCAGCGTGCCGGTGGCCGTGAACCTCGCCAAATACGGCGGGCCGGAGGCGCGCTACTGCCCCGCGGCGGTGTACGAATTCGTCAAGGACGACCACGGCGCCGACCGCCTGCAGATCAACGCGCAGAACTGCGTGCACTGCAAGACCTGCGACATCAAGGATCCCACCCAGAACATCGTCTGGGTGGCGCCGCAAGGCGGCGAAGGCCCCGTCTACAACGGCATGTAGCATGGACGCCGGGGCCACGCGGGCGGACAGCGACGAACGTATCCTGCTGGTGGGCGGGGGCGATCTGGGTTGCCGGGTGGCAGGCCGGCTGATGGCCGGCACGGCCCCGCCGGCCGCGATCTGGGGGCTGCGCCGCGCGCCCCCGCCGCATCCGCCGGCGGGCATCCAGTGGCTGGCCGCCGACGTCACCCGGCCCGACACGCTGCGGCAGCTGCCGCGCGATGCGACACGGGTGGTCGTGGCCCTGAGCCCGGGCCGGCGCGAGGAATCCGCCTATCGCGCCGTCTTCATCGACGGCCTGCGCAATGTGATCGCCCAGTTGGACCGCCGCGCCCTGCGCCGCCTGGTATTCGTCTCGTCGTCCGCGGTCTATGGCGATCATGGCGGCGACTGGGTCGACGAAACCACGCCACCCTCGCCCCCCGGCATGAACGGCGCCGTGCTGCTGCAGGCCGAACAATGGCTGCACGCGCAAGACCTGCCGTCCACGGTCCTGCGTCTGTCGGGCCTGTACGGCCCCGGACGCCTGCAATTGCTGGATCGACTGCGCGCCGGCACGGCGGTGGTTCCAAGGGATATCCCGCATTGGGCCAACCGCATGCACGCTGACGACGCGGCGGGGGCGATCGCGCACCTGTTGATGCTGCCGCAGGTCCAGCCCGTATATATCGGCAGCGACGACACGCCGCTGCCCATCGACGTCCTGTACGACGACCTGGCGGACCGCCTGGGTTGCCCCCGGCCCATCGCCGGCCCTGCCCCGGCGGGCGTGGGCAGCAAGAAACTATGCAATGCGCGCCTGCGCGCGGCCGGCTGCGCGCTTGCGTGGCCCGATTCGCGCATGGGTTACGCGGCCCTCATGATGTTGCACGAATCACAATAAACGCGCGCGAAAGTCGCCATTCCGCCCCATTCCAGCGTATTCTCCGTGCAATTAAGGCCTCGTTCCCAGACCCTGTTTCTGCAATCGTTGTCGCTTTTCCGCAATCGCGCATCATCGGTGCGCGTTCCACAAGAAGAACACCGCGGTAGGCCGTTCGCACGCTGTTGTGATCGATCACAGGGAGCACTATGCAGGTTCAAAAAGACGCTTCGCGCCCGACCGGGCTGCAGGTCGACCTGGCCAGACGCATCGCCGGCGACATCATTTCACGCGTCCATGGGGCAGGCACGCACCTGTCCGAGGAATGGCTGGCCAAGCGCTACCAGGTCTCTCGCACGCCCGTCCGGGCGGCCCTGAAGCTGCTGGCCGGGAAAAATTTCATCGAATCCCGACCGAACAGCGGGTATTACGTCAGGGAGATACCCGACGGCACCACGCCGCCGTCACTGCACGCGCCCGGCATGACGGCCGACGACCTGTACACCAGGCTGATCGAGGACCGCGCCGCGCGCTTGATTCCGGATAGTTTCACCGATCGGGACCTGCAGCAGCGCTACGGTGCGCCCCGCAGCGTGCTGGCCAAGACACTGGTGCGCCTGAGCGCGGAAGCGCTGATCGAAAAACGCCAGGGCCATGGCTGGCGCTTCGCCTATTCGCTGCTGGAATGCGACGCCCGGCAGGAAAGCTACCGCTTCCGTGCCGCCGTCGAGTGCAGCGCGCTGCTGGAACCCACCTTCAAGGCGGACGACGCGGCATTGCGACGCCTGCGCGCCGCACACGAAACGCTGCTGCGCGAGAGCGGCGCGGAGGAAATATCCGCGGATGCCTTCTTCGCCCTGAATTCCGATTTCCACGAAACCCTGGCCCGCTTCTGCGGCAACCGTTTTTTCTTGCAAGCCATCCAGCAGCAAAACCAGTTGCGCCGGCTGGAAAACCACAGCGCATTCGTGCGCAACGTGCCGCGGTTCCGGACCTCCATCGACGAACACCTGGCCATCATCCAGGCGCTGGAAGACGGCGATCGGGAATGGGCGGCAGCGATCATGCGCCGTCACCTGATGCAGGTCATGCACCACACCTGATCAGAATCAGGCCCGCCGGGGCGCGTGGGGCGCCGCCCCGGGAGCGCGCAAGGGACTTCTAGGTCTGCGCGAAATAGTCCTTCACGGCCGCGACCACGCTATCGATGTCGGCGCGCGACACATCTATATGCGTGACCAGCCGCGTGGCACCGCCATAGACGGCCTTCATCAACACGCCGCGCGATTGGGCATGAGCCGTCAGCGCCTCGCAATGCCGCGCTGGAATATCAACGAACACCATATTGGTCGATTGGCGCAGTACCGTGATCTCGGCCACCTGGCGCAGGCCCTGCGCCAGCCGCTCGGCATTGGCGTGGTCTTCTGCCAGCCGGTCCACATGATGCACCAGGGCATGCAGGCAGGCGGCGGCCAGGATGCCGGACTGCCGCATGCCACCTCCCAGCACCTTGCGCCAGCGCGTCGCGGCGGCGACCAGCGCACGACTGCCGACCAGCACGGATCCCACTGGCGCACCGAGGCCCTTGGAAAAACAGATCGATACCGAATCGAAGGGCTGGCACAGTTCGGCCACGTCCCGGCCTGCGGCCACGGCCGCGTTGAACACGCGCGCGCCGTCCAGGTGCACGGCCAAGTCATGCTGGCGCGCGAACGCGGCGGCTTCTTCCACGTAGGCCTGGGGGATCACCTGCCCATGGAAGGTGTTTTCCAGGGCCAGCAGGCGGGTACGGGCGAAATGCGGATCGCCCTTGGGCTTGACCGCCGCGCGCAGCTTGTCCAGCGGCAGGCTGCCATCCGGCGCGTGCTCGATAGGCTGGGGCTGCAGGCTGCCCAGCACGGCCGCGCCGCCGCCTTCATATTTATAGGTATGGGCCAGCTGCCCCACCAGGTATTCATCGCCGCGTTCGCAATGCGCCATGAGCGCCGCCAGGTTGCTTTGCGTACCCGATGGAAAATACAGCCCGGCTTCCTTGCCCGCGCGCGCGGCCACGTCGGCCTGCAGGCGCTGCACGGTGGGATCGTCTCCCATGACGTCGTCGCCGACGGGTGCGTCCGCCATGGCGGCCCGCATGGCCGGTGTGGGACGCGTCACGGTATCGCTGCGCAAATCGATCATCAGGTTTCCTTTCATACCGGTAAGGGACGCGGCGGGGCCCTGCCCGCCGCGCGCGCGACCACGACCAGGCCGCATAGAATCAGCGCCATGCCCAGGCCCTCGACGGGCGGCGGCCGCTCGCCGAAGATGGGCCAGGCCAGCAGGGCCGCGATGACGGGTGTTCCGAGGCTGGACATGCCCGCCACGGACGCCGGCACGCGCCGCACGACGATCAGCCACAGCAGCCATCCGGCTGCCGACGCGATCAGGATGATATAGGCCATGCCCAGCACGAGCTGCTGGTTCCACACCGCGTGGATCTGCGGCACGGCCAGCGCGACGGGAACCATGGCAAGCCCGCCGAAGAACATCTGCCAGCCGGTGAACACGACGATGTCCGGTTCATGGCGGTTGAAGCCGCGCTTGGCCAGCACGGTGCCCAGCCCCCAGAACAGGCCGCCCGCCACGCCCAGCAGCACGCTGACGTTGTCGCCGATGGGGTTCCAGGGCGCGATGACGCAGATCAGGCCGACCGCCGCCAGCCCGAAGCCCAGCCAGTGGCGCGGCGTGGGGCGTTCCCCCAGCAGCATCCAGCCGAACAGCACCACCCAGAAGGGCATGGTGTAGGCCATCAGCGAGACCTTGGCGACACCGCCATGGACCAGCGCCATCTGCACCATGCCCTGGAAGGCCGCGGTCTGGGTAAGCCCGACCATGATGGTCAGCCGCCACGACGGCATGGAGAGCGACCGGCGCATGGCCAGGGCGACCGCCAGCAGCACGCCCCCGCCGCACACATACCGGATGACGACGAAATCGAAGGGGCCGATATACGGCACCACCATCTTCATCGCGATCCAGCTGCCCGCCCACGCCAGGACGGTCACCACCATCAGCGTCCAGGCGATGGCGTCGACCCCGCCCTGCCGTTCTCCCAGTCCGGACAATTCGCTACACCGACTTGGCCAGTTGCTCCAGGATCTGGGGATTTTCCAGCGTGGATACGTCCTGGGTGATTTCCTCGCCCTTGGCCACCACGCGCAGCAGTCGGCGCATGATCTTGCCCGAACGCGTCTTGGGCAGGTTATCGCCAAAGCGGATGTCCTTGGGCTTGGCGATGGGGCCGATCTCCTTGGCGACCCAATCGCGCAGCTGGCGCGCGATGTCCGCCGCTTCGGCGCCTTCCGGCCGCGTGCGCTTGAGCACCACGAAAGCCACCACGGCCTCGCCGGTGGTGTCGTCGGGCCGCCCCACCACCGCGGCCTCGGCCACCATGGGATGCGCGACCAGGGCGGATTCCACCTCCATGGTGCCCAGGCGGTGGCCGGAGACGTTCAGCACATCGTCGATGCGCCCCATGATCCAGAAATAGCCGTCCGCGTCCCGCTGCGCGCCATCGCCCGCCAGGTAATAGCCGCGCAGTTCGGGCGGGAAATAGCTCTTCTTGAAGCGCTCCGGATCGCCCCAGATATTGCGGATCATCGCCGGCCAGGGCCTCTTGATGACCAGGAAGCCGCCATTGCCCCGCTCGACGTCCGCGCCGGTTTCGTCGACGATCGCCGCCGCGACGCCCGGCAGGGGCAGCGTGCAGGAGCCCGGCTTGGTCGGCGTGGCACCCGGCAGCGGCGTGATCATGTGGCCGCCGGTTTCCGTCTGCCACCAGGTGTCCACGATGGGGCAGCGCTCGTTGCCCACATTCTTGTGGTACCACATCCAGGCCTCGGGATTGATGGGTTCGCCCACCGTCCCCAGGATGCGCAGGCTGTTCAGGTCGTAGCGGCCGGGATGCGTGTCGGGGTTGGCGTCCGCCGCCTTGATCAGCGAGCGGATGGCCGTGGGCGCGGTATAGAAGGTCGTGACTTTGTGGCGCGCGATCATGTCCCAGAAGCGGCCGGCGTTGGGATAGGTGGGCACGCCCTCGAACATGACCTGCGTCAGGCCAGCGGCCAGCGGCCCGTAGGCAATATAGGAGTGTCCGGTGATCCAGCCCACGTCGGCCGTGCACCAGTAGATGTCGTCCGGGCGCGCGTCGAAAGTCCACTTTACCGTCAGCAGTGCCCACAGCAGATAACCCGCCGACGAATGCTGCACGCCCTTGGGCTTGCCGGTCGAACCGGATGTGTACAGGATGAACAGCGGGTGTTCGGCTTCAACGGGAACGGGATCGCAGGTATCCGGCTGGTTCGCCGCCACATCGTGCATCCAGAGGTCGCGCCCGGCGTTCCAGGCCACCTGCCCGCCCGTGCGGCGATAGACGATGACCTGCCGCACGGCATCGCATCCACCCATGCCGAAGGCCTCCTCGACGGCCGGCTTCAGCGGGATGACCTTGCCGCCCCGCACCTGTTCGTCGGCCGTAATGACCAGCGTGGCGCCGACGTCGACGATGCGTTCCTGCAGGCTTTTCGCCGAGAAACCGCCAAAGACCACGGAATGGATCACGCCCAGGCGCACGCAGGCCTGCATCGCCACCACCGCCTCCACGGACATGGGCATATAGATGATGGCGCGGTCGCCCTTCTTGTAGCCCAGCGATTTCAGGCCATTGGCGAACCGGCATACCCGTGCCAGCAGATCGGCATAGGTGACCTTGTCGACCTTGCCGTCGTCGCTTTCGAAGATGATGGCGACCTTGTCCACGTTGCCGTTCTGCACCTGCCTGTCCAGGCAGTTGGCCGATACGTTCAGCTCCCCATCGGCGAACCACCGGTAGAACGGCGCATTGCTTTCGTCCAGGACCTGGCTGAAGGGTTTCGTCCAGGCCAGGTTTTCGCGCGCCATGCGCGCCCAGAAATTCGAGCTGTCCTGCTCGGCCTCGCGATACAGCTTTTCGTAGGCCTCCATGCTGGGAATGCTGGCGCCCTGCGACGCGCGCTGGGGCGGCTGGAATACCCGGTTTTCGACCAGCACGGATTGGATGGCGTTGGACATGGCGGTCTCCTGAAGACGATGCGTGTGATTCTGTTGTTCTTTGCTGCCTGGCTGGCATGCCTGCACGGACCGGAAACGGACCGCGCGGCACGCGCGTTCTAAGGCACCTGGCGCGCGCCCGATCTTGTCGGAACGGGCGCCGCCGACAAGAAAGAAGAATAGCAGCAGCGCCGGATATCCGCCGCCATCCGGACTGGGAAAAACCCTAGCCGCCGGGAACGGCACCGGCCGGCTTTCCTACCCAGCCGCCTGCCATGTCCGCGCCCCCGGCTCGTGCCCCTGTCGCCACCCACGGAGACCCGATGTATTTTCCCAATCACTCAGCGTCCAGCAGCCCGCTCCAGTCCTCCACCTCGCCGCTCCCCGTCACGGCCGCCCCGCTGCTGCAGGTGCCGCCACCGCCGCCGTCCGGCTGGATCATCCTGTGTCCGGTCGCCGCCCCACCCCAGGTGGCGTCCGGTACCGCCAACACGGATACCGCCTTGGGTGACCGGGGCGCGGTACTGACCTTCCACATCGCGGCCGACATCAACCGCGACGAAGAGCCACTGATGGAAGGCCTGGCGACGATCGGCAAGACGCCGATCGGGCAGTTGCTGTTGAGCGACCTCGCCCAGAAATTGGGCAATCAGTCCATCACGGTCGTACGCGCGCATGGCCTGTTCGAGGCCGGGCTTACCGCGGACGCGCAGGGCGCGCTACACCTGGCGATCTGCCCCGATACCGTCCTGGCCTATGGCATGAAAATGCAGCCGCACAGCGGGTGGCCGCCCTTTACCTCGCAGAAGCGCTACGCGTGCGGTCTATTCGATCTGCTGCTGTGCGCGATGAACTATTTCGAGACCGGCACCTACGAGCAAGGCAAGCGCATCGACCTGCACCCGGGTACGTTGGCCTTCCGGCAAACGTTGCTGGATGCGGTCCATCGCTCCCCGGCAACCACCGGCGCGAACGCACCCGACGCGGCTGGCGTGCGGCCCGTCGGACTGCGCGTCAACCTGCACCACAACATGCTGCCGTACAAGGACGGATTTCACCGCATGCTCACCACGCTGCGCGACAGCGAAGCCGGCAACCGCATGCTGCGCGGCTTCGCGCAAATGGTCGGAACGCCGGCAATAGAGGTCCTCCATGCGGATCACCCCGGTGACGCCGGCCTGATTTGTGGCCACGACGGCGTCGTCTACTGGTACTACCACGTCGGATCCCTGGCCGCGCACGCGGCGCTGCTGCAGACCACCGGCCATGATTTGACGCATGAACAGCGCGATGCCTGCGCGGCGTTCGACCTGCTGTTGAAAAGCTGGGAATCGCTCGACCTGGGCCGTGCCAACGGCGTGGTCAAGCCCGGCGACCGCCTGGACCTGGATTACGCCAGGCGATCCTTTCGCAATGAACTCTGCAACGATGCGCGCGGCGCCTGGGCACTGGGCCGCGGCGACGCGTCGGCGGGCATGCGCGTTTAGCGCGCGCAGGACCGCCGATCTGAAGCTGGACCTGATCGCCGTTACACCATGAAGACCGCAGCGTGACGCGTCAAGGCAGCACAATCAGCCGGTTCGGCAATTCGTCCCGCTGCGACGTGCTGGGCAGGTGCTGCGCCAGCAGCGCGCCGCAGCGCTCGATGCAGCCCACGAAGCCCTGTACGGTTTCACCCTTGCGCACCTGCTCGGTAAAGGCGGCGATCACCGGGTCCCACGTGGCATCGGGCAGCCGCGCGCTGATGCCGCGATCCACCAGGATTTCGACGTAGCGCTCGGCTTCCGATACGAAAATCAGCATGCCGGTTTCGCCCTGCGTATGATGCAGGTTCTGTTCCAGGAACTGGCGGCGCGCCAGATTGGCCGCGCGCCAGCGCCGCACATGCCGCGGAATCAGCCGCGTGGTGATCGCCGGCACACGAAACAGCAGCGCCAATACGATGAATACGGCCCACTGCGTCAGCAGCAGCGCGTGCGGCCCCATGACCACGACGCCGTAGTTCAGCAAGCCTGGCACCACCAGGGCAACCACGCTGGCCCACAGCAGCGGGATATAGGCATAGTCGTCGGCACGCGCGGCCAGCACGGTGACGATCTCCGCATCGGTATCGCGTTCTACACGTGCGATGGTGTCCGCCACCTGCCGCAGTTCGGTTTCATTCAGCAGTGTCATATCGTTCCGTCAAATCCCTGGCGTGGCCCCCGCGGCGGTTCGCCCCGCGCGACGGTTGATCGATCGGTTCGCATTGCGGTCACGGCTGCGCGGATGGCCGCACAGGCGGCTACCAATTACCGGAGGCCCCGCCGCCGCCGAAGCCGCCGCCGCCGCCCGTAAAGCCGCCACCGCCACCGAAGCCGCCGCCACCGCCGAAACCACCGGACGAGCCGTAGCGGCCCCGGCTGCCCAGGATGCCGCCGAGTATCGCGCCCGGCAGCACACCGCCGCTGCGGCGCGCGCCGTAGCCGCCCATGCGAGAAATCACCACGATGACGATGAACAGCAAGATGACAAAGACCGGGATCGACGTCGGCCCGTCGCGCTCTGCCGTTACCTGCTTTTGCGGAACGGCGTTGGGATCGCCGCTCAGCACTTTCAGCATGGTGCTGGTGCCGTCGACGATGCCCTTGTTGAAATCGCCCTGGCGGAAGGCCGGGATGATGACCTGGTTGATGATCGTCGACGAAATCGCGTCGGTCAGCGTTCCTTCCAGGCCGTAGCCCACCTCGATGCGCACCTTGCGATCGTCGCGCGCGACGATCAGCAGCGCGCCGTTGTCCTTGCCCTTCTGCCCGATGCCCCAGCGGCGTCCCAGCTGGTAGCCGAAATCCTCGATCGGCACGCCGCGCAGGCTGGGTACCGTCACCACCACCACCTGCTGGCCCGTGGCCTTTTCATGCGCCGCCAGCATGTCGGCCAGGCGCGCGCTGCTGGCGGGATCCAGCAACCCTGCATCGTCCACGACGCGGCCCACGAGGGCCGGCGCCGGCGCGGCGGAGGAATCCGAAGCCGAGGGCGCATCGGACGCTCCCGGCACGGCAGACGGGGCGCTCCTGGATGTTGGCGTATGGGCCGGTGGCGACGCGCTTGCAGGTGCATCGGGAGCGGCGCCCGCGGGTGCGGTGGTCGCGGGCACGCCGGGACCGGCCGCATTGGAGCCGACCGCGCCGGCGCCAGGCGCATTTGCGGGCGCGGAGGACGCCGGGGCCCCCGCGGAAAACGGACCGGAAATCGCCGACGGGGAAGACGTCCCGCCATCCTTTTGCGCGAACGCGGCGGCCCCCGCCGCCAGCGCGCAGGCCGACAGCAGGATGGCCACCATTCGCCGTGTCGCCGTCCGCATCATCAGAACTTGACCTTGGGCGCCTGGTCCGCCTGCGGCGCGCTCGCCTTGAAGGTTTCGCGCACCGGCAAGTCGCGGTACAGCACCATATGCCACAGGCGGCCGGGGAAGGTGCGGATCTCCGTGTTGTAGCGTTCGACGGCCGCGATGTAATCGCGCCGCGCGACCGAAATGCGGTTTTCCGTTCCTTCCAGCTGCGATTGCAGGGCCAGGAAGTTCTGGTTGGACTTCAGGTCCGGGTAGCGCTCGGACACCACCAGCAGGCGGCCGAGCGCGCCGCTCAGCTGCTGCTGCGCCTGGTCGAACTGCTGCAGCTTCTGCGGATCGTCGACGGTGCTGGCGTCCACCTTGATCGAGGTCGCCTTGGCGCGCGCCTCCACCACGGCCGTCAAGGTGTCCTGTTCCTGCTTGGCATAGCCCTTGACGGTCTCCACCAGGTTAGGAATGAGGTCGGCGCGGCGCTGGTATTGGTTCTCCACCTGCGCCCAGGCCGCCTTGACCTGCTCGTCCAGCGTGGGGATGGTGTTCATGCCGCAGCCGGACAGCAGCGACAGCAGCAGCGTCAACGCCAGTACGCGCCAGTGTGAAACGAACGGTTGTTGCCTGATTTGCATGAAGACCTCGCCTGTGAAAGATGTGCCCGCGGACATCCGCGCCAGATATCGCATATGGCTACCCTGCAAAGATAGCGCATGGGCGTCCCCGTCGCGGCGCGATGCCTTACCGGAAGACAACGCGCTTGGAGAGGATCGGAACGCTACACCTTATCCTTCAATTGGAATCCATGCATCAAGGGATCGCGGTCGTCGATGAAGATGGTGTTGTAGCCGGTCATGCGCGCCCAGCCTTCGATGGACGGCACGATGGCGTCCAGGTTGCCGACGCGGGTGCGTGCTTCCACGCGGCCGCGGAACAGCGTGCCGATGATGCTCTCGTGCACGAAATCGCTGCCGACATCCAGCTTGCCCTGCGCCGCCCACTGGGCCATGCGCGCCGACGTCCCCGTGCCGCAGGGCGACCGGTCGATGGCCTTGTCGCCGTAGAACACGGCGTTGCGCGCATGGGCTTCCGGATGCTGCGGCGTGCCCGTCCACAATACATGGGACAGGCCGTTGATGGCCGGGTTCTCCGGATGGACGAATTGATACTTGCTGCCGAAGGCCTGGCGCAGTCGGGGGCTCCAGCGCAGCAGGTCGGAAGGCTGCACGTGCTCCAGCCCGGCGTATGCCTGCTGCGGCGAGACGATCGCGTAGAAGTTGCCGCCGTAGGCAACATCGGCCTTGACCAGGCCCAGGCCTTCGACCTCGGCTTCCAGCCCGGTGCCATACAGGAAAGACGGTACGTTGGTGATGCGCACGCTATTGATATACGGCCCGTCCTGCTCGTAGCGGGCTTCCACCAGGCCGGCCGGCGTATCGATGCGCAGCACGCCCGGTTCGCGCGGCGTCACCAGCCCGCGCTCCAGCGCCATGGTCACCGTGCCGATGGTGCCGTGGCCGCACATCGGCAGGCAGCCGGAGGTCTCGATGAACAGGAAGGCGACATCGCAGTCCGGCCGCGTCGGCGGATACAGGATGGCGCCGGACATCATGTCGTGGCCGCGGGGCTCGAACATCAAGCCCGTGCGGATCCAATCGTATTCGCGCAGGAAATGCGCGCGCTTTTCCACCATATTGGCGCCCCGGAGCGCCGGGGCGCCGCCGGCCACGAGGCGCACGGGATTCCCGCAGGTGTGGCCGTCCACGCAGAAGAAGGTATGGGAAGTCATGGGGATCGAACGAGGCGTTGAAAAGCGATGTGCCAAAAGCGATGCAACGATAGTAGCGTCAAACGGTGGAACCGGGCGCCGGCCCGGCCGTCGCGCCGGCGCCGTCGGCCGCGGCGCGGCGTTCCTCCATGCCGCGCGCCAGGTCCACCCGGTGCAGCAGCGCCAGGCCGCCGACGAAGAACAAGCCCGTCACCAGGATCGCCAGGCGGTGATTGCCGTGCGTCAGCCAGGTCACCAGGCCATAGGTCAGGGGTCCGACCACCGCCGCCAGTTGCACGGAGAAGGTCCACAGCGCGAAGAATTCCGCCAGTCTTTTTTCCGGCGCCAGGGCGCCGACCATGGCGCGGCCCGCGCTCTGGCTCGTGCCCATGCACAAGCCGGCCAGCGTGGCCGCGACCCAGAACACGTTGACGGTGACGGCCGCATAGGCGATCAGCACCATGGCGATCCAGCCGCACAGCGTCATCGCCAGGGCGCGCTTGTGCCCGATGCGGTCCTGCAGGTAACCGAACAGGAAGGCGCCCGCCGCCGCGGCGATATTCACCAGGAACACCAGCATCATGATCTGCGCCATCTTGAAACCCATGGCCTGTTCGGCATAGACCGACGCCAGGGTGATCACGACGGCGATGCCGGCCTGGTAGCAGGCCACGCACATCAGCAGGCGCCGGAACTGCGGATGATGCCGTCCCGTATCGCGCCACGCGCGCAGCAGCTGCCCCAGCATGTCCGGGCTGGCCTCGGCGCGCGCCCGCGGCTGGGCGCGCTCGCGCAGCCACAGGAAGGAAGGCAGCGCGGACAGGGCGAACACCCCGCAGGTCAGCGCCACGACCCACGGCACGAACTGCGCGGCGCTTTCACCGCGCGCCTGCGCCAACGACACGACGACCAGGGACAGGCCCAGGGACAGCATGCCGCCGCAATAGCCGAAGCTCCAGCCCCAGCCCGATACCCGGCCCAGCGCATGGGGACGCGCCAGTTCGGGCAGGAAGGAGGCGACCGCCGATTCGCCGATGCAGTAGAAATAGTTGGAGACCGCGATACCGATCAAGGCGAGCCAGACATCGCCCGGCCCGGCCTGCGTCAGCGTCAGCGTGGCCAGGATGCATCCCACCGTGCTGCCGAACAGCAGCTTGCGCTTGGCGCCCCGCGCATCGGCGCGCGCGCCCAGCGACGGCATGGTGAGCATGATCGCCAGATAGGAAACGGACAACGCGCTCGTCCAGGCCAGGGTCGCCCAATGGGCGCCCCCGCCCACCACCCCGACGAAATAGGCGCTGAACACCGTGGTCAGGATGACCGTCGTGTAGCCTGAATTGGCGAAGTCGTACATCGCCCACGACCAGACCTCGCGGCGCGCCACGCCTGGATTCAGGCTGCCTTCGGCCGGTGCCGCATTGCCGTGCGGTGCCGCCCCCTCGGGCGATGCGGCCAGGCTCCGTTCGGTGCGCTGCTCGGGGACGGCATTATCGGCGGCCGGCGTGCCAGCCACCGATCGATCCGGCGACGACGGCGTCACAGGCCCAGTGCCGCGATGCCGGCCCTGGCCGTTTCCGCGTCTTCCGACGCCTTCACGCCGGACACGCCCACGGCGCCCACGACCTGACCGTCCGCGACGATGGGCACGCCACCTTCCAGCAGGCCCTGTATGCCCGGCACGGACAGGAAGGCGTAGCGGCCATTGTTGATGCTTTCCTCGTACACGCGCGATTCGCGCCGTCCCATGGCCGCGGTCTGCGCCTTGGCCGGCGCGATGTGCGCGCTGACGGGCGCCGCGCCGTCCAGGCGCAGCAAGCCAAGCAAGTGGCCGCCGTCGTCGACGACGGCGATGGTGACCGGCCACTGGTTCTTCAGGGCATGGTCTTCGGCGGCAGCCAGGATCTTCTTGACGTCATCCGCGGTCAGGGCTTGCTTGGTGATCATGTCAGGGATTCCTTGATCTTTTCCAGGGCGTTGGGATCTTCGATGGTCGGCAGATCGCCGGGATCCCGACCCTCGCAGACCGCGACGATGGCCCGCCGCAGCACCTTGCCCGAACGCGTCTTCGGCAAGGCGCTGACGAAGCGGATACGCGCGGGCCGCGCGACCGCGCCCAACTGCTCTTCGACCACGCGCATCATATCGCCTTCCAGCGCGGCAACGACATCGCTGTCGGCCGGTTCTTCCTTCAGCACCACGAAGGCCTGTGCCACCTGGCCCTTGATGGCATCGGCCACGCCCACCACCGCGCATTCCGCGACCTTGGGATGGCTGCTGATCGATTCCTCGATCTCCCGCGTGCCCAGGCGATGCCCCGCGACATTGATGACGTCGTCCGTCCGCCCCAGGATGTACCAGTAGCCATCCTCGTCCACCATGCCCCAGTCGAAGGTCGAATACAGCTGCCGGCCGGGAATCGATTCGAAGTAGGTGCTGACGAAACGTTCGTCGTCGCCCCAGATCGTCGTCATCGCGCCCGGCGGCAGCGGCGGCACGATCACCACCACGCCCTTCTGCCCGGGTCCCAGGTCCTCGCCGGTGGTCTCGCTGACCACGCGCGCATCGAAGCCGTAGCAGGGAAACGAAGGGCTGCCGAACTTCGCGGGCACCCGCTCCACGCCGGGCTGGCCCGACAGGATGGGCCAGCCGCTTTCGGTCTGCCAATAGTTGTCGATGACCGGCTTGCCCAGGCCTTCGCCTATCCAGCGGGCGGTCGGCTCGTCCAGGGGCTCTCCCGCCAGGTAAACGGCGCGCAGCGAGGAGAGATCGTGCCGGCGCAGCAGCGCGGGATCCTGGCGCTTGAGCACGCGCACCGCGGTGGGCGCGGAGAACAGCGTGTTCACCTTGAAGCGCTCGATCAGCTTCCACAGGATCGCGCCGTCGGGCCGCACCGGCGTACCCTCGTACAGCAGCGTGGCCTGCCCGCCGATCAGCGGGCCATAAACGATGTAGGAATGGCCGACCACCCAGCCGATGTCGCTGGTGCAGAAAAACGTCTCGCCCGGCTTGCCGTCGAAGATGTATTCCATGGAGGCGGCCAGGGCGACGGCATAGCCGCCGGTATCGCGCTGCACGCCCTTGGGTTTGCCCGTGGTGCCGGACGTATACAAGATATAGCTGGGCGCCCCCGCCTCCATCCAGGCTACCGGCACGCGGGCGCCCTGGTGGCGGTCGCGCAGGGTCGCATAGTCGTGGTCGCGCGGGCCGCGCGTCATCGGCGCCAGGCCACGGTCGAGCAGGATCACCGCGTCCGGCTGGGCCTGACTCATGGCCAGCGCCTTGTCCAGCAGCGGCTTGTAGGGCATGACCTTGCCCCCGCGTGAACCCGCGTCGGCGGACACGATCACCTTGGGTCGGGCGTCGTCGATGCGCTGCGCCAGGTTGTGGGAGGCGAACCCGCCGAAGACCACCGAATGGACCGCCCCCAGCCGCGCGCAGGCCAGGATCGCGAAAACGGCTTCCGGAACCATGGGCATATAGATCAGCACCCGGTCGCCCGGGCCCACGCCCTGTTCCCGCAGCATGGCGGCCGCCGCGTTGACCTCCTCGAAGAGCGCCATTCGCGTATATATTCTTTCCTGGTCCACCTCGGTGGACACCCAGATCAGCGCTTGTCTATCAGCCTGTTGGGGGAGCCAGCGGTCCACGGCGTTGAAACACAGATTCGTCTGGCCGCCCACGAACCAGCGCGCGAAAGGCGGCCGGCTGAAGTCCAGGACCTGCTCCGGTGGCACATCCCAATGGATACGTCCAGCCTCACTGTGCCAAAATGTTTCAGGTTGATGAACGGACGAGTAGTGGAAAACCCGGGTTCTTTGCATGGCTGTCTCCTGTTATCCTTCGCTCTGTTGCAGATTCTGACGATCTTTACGAGTTGTCCGACTCTGCGCGGCGGCCTTTGCAACGTGGTCACCACGCTTGATGCGCGGCCCCCGCCCCCTGCAGCTCCGTTCTTTCGGCATTTTTTCCGCCGGTTCTATCCGTCTTATGCAGTGCGCCAACATCGGCGCGGGATGAGGCAAAGCGTATACGCACTTCCTCGGGAAGCTATACGCAGCTTTGATAGAATCGCCCCGCAGAATCTCCCATACGGCGGTCGTCCGTCGTCTTCCAGGCGTGCTCATCCGCGCCTTCAAGCGAACAATGCAACGATACGACTACCGAACCCTATCCTTTTATCGACTTCTACTCCAGCAGGCCCGTGCCCTGCGCCTCGGCGCCGTCATGGCTGGCCTGGCGATCCTTGCGGGATGCGCCAATACCGCTCCTGGCCGCGATACCGCCTATACCAGCTTCGACCAGGATGCCTACGATGCCGCCTGGACCACCGCCGACAATGACGATCCGATCGGCAAGCTGCTGGCGCAGAAACTGCGCCGGGCCCCCCGCACCGTAAGCAATTATCCGGGTAGCAGCGCCTCTACCGACAACACCGTGCTGGCGGGCGAAGCGTTGAACTACCTGGGCATCCGCTATCGTAGCGGCGGCGATTCGCCCGGCACGGGTTTCGACTGCAGCGGCCTGGTGAACTATGTCGCCGAACAATCCCTGGGATTGAAGCTGCCGCGCACCGCCGCGGAAATGTTCCAAATCGGCGTGCCGGTCGCGCGCAACGATCTGCAGATCGGCGACCTGGTGTTCTTCAACACCATGGGCCGTCGCTATTCCCATGTGGGCATCTACGTGGGTGAAGACCGCTTCGTGCATTCCCCCAGCCGTGGCGGCGTCGTGCGCATCGAACGCCTGGACATGGCGTACTGGAACAAGCGCTACAACGGCGCCCGGCGCATCGACACCACGCTGGTGGCATCGGCGCACGCACAGAACTGACGTGGCGGCATAGCCGCCCGTACGAAAAAAGGCCGGTCGCTGATGCAGCGACCGGCCTTTTTCCATGGCCGCCCCATCTCTATGCACGCCACCCGTGCCTACAGGCGCATGGCCGGCGGCCCTATCCCTGTTGCACTAGCTGGCGACCCGACCACACAAGCCGCACTGCGTCAGCGCCTGCTGCATGCTGCACACCGAACGCCGGCAGGCGACCACGCGGATGCCCGCGCGCTGGGCCGATTGCCGGAACGTCTTCATCACGTTGTGGCCCAGGAAATCGGTCAGCAAGATCACCAGCTGCGTGCCGGAAGGAAGCTGCAGCCCGCGCTTCTGATGCGATGGATCGCGCCCGCTGATGTGATGCGTAATCGCGATGTTGTGCCCTTTCAGCAGATCGGGAATATTGCCCAGTCGGTCCGCGCCCACCACCACTGCGCTAAGTGCCGTCGACATGACAGACCTCGTTGCGTCGTTGATCGTGGACCAATGATAATGATTCTTGTTTTTCTGAGCAAGTAAATGAGAGGAATTCTCGTTTAATTTGCCTATGAAGTTCGTGCGTCGCATAGGGCGGCCAGGCGACGCCGGCGGACTGGGGAAGACCGACCCCCGAAGCGCTACGCGCGCACGGCCGCAGGCACGGGAACGCGCCGGGTCCGGGCGGCACCACGGTAGCGCCGCCATCCGCCAGTGCACAGGGCCGGACACGCCCTAGGCCCCCGGGCGTGAACCCGCTACCTCTTATTCGTGAACGCCCTGGACGGCGTCCATCACGACCTGCCGGGTCAACGCGGGCGTCAGCATTTCGATGAAGGTATAGACGTAATCCCGCAGGAACACGCCGGCCTTGATCCCGACACGGGTCGTATGGGTGCCGAACAGATGCCCCACCGGCAATCCCACCAGGCCGCTGTCGCGCCGCGGGTCGTAGGCCACGCCCGCGATGATGCCGATGCCCAATCCCACGTCGACATAGGTCTTGATCACGTCCGCGTCGATGGCCTCCAGCACGATGTCGGGATGCACGCCCTGGGCCGCGAAGACTTCATCGATGGTCGATCGGCCGGTGAACGCACGGTCGTAGGTGACCAGCGGATAGGCCGCCAGCTGTGCCAGCGTCAGCCGCTTGGCCTCGCTGGAGGTCAATTCCGCCAGGGGGTGGTCCGGCCGTACCACCACCGTATGCTCCCAGGTATAGCAAGGCAGCGTAGCCAGGCCTGGGGTCAGGGCCAGCGACTCCGTGGCGATGGCCAGGTCGGCCTGCTCATGCAGCACCATCTCGGCCAATTGCCCGGGGCTGCCTTCCGCCAGCGATAGATGCACCTTGGGAAACTGGCGGCGGAATGCCGGGATCACGCGCGGCAACAGGTAGCGCGCCTGGGTGTGCGTGCAGGCGATGACCAAGCCACCCTCGTCGCGGCGTGCGAATTCATCGCTGACCTTCTTCAGGTTGTCCACTTCGCGCATGATGCGATCGATCACCTGCGAAACGGCCAGTCCCGGCTTGGTCAGGCCCTTGATGCGCTTGCCGTGGCGCTCGAAGATCTTGATGCCCAGCTCGTCCTCGAACTCGATGATGGCCTTGGACACGCCGGGCTGCGAGGTGTACAGCATGCGCGCGGCTTCGGTCAGATTGAAATCCCGGCGGATGGTCTCGCGGACGAAACGGAACTGTTGCAGGTTCATGAAGCGGATTCCTAGGAGGGAATCCAATTATAAGTAATAAGGAGATATCTCTAAATTACTTTGTTGTCTATGCTTCTGCCCATCGATGCGCTAAGCCGATCACGCGTCTAGGCCTTCCTCATACTCATCCATATTTGTATAAATATGTATAAAATAACTACACCATTTATGAGATGAGGATGTGATATGTGGAAGCATCGGGCAGGTCGTGTTTTGCGCTGCATTCTTGGCACAGCCGGTGCGCTGGCCCTCGTGGCCTTGGCGGGATGCGCCAACGTGCGCGGCATACCCTATACGTACACACCCGCGTCGACGATTTCTGCCGACGGCGCCGTAGCCCTCGGCGACTTCTCGTATGACGTCAATCGCCAACCAGACGCAAGCCCCAGCCTGACGCCGGGTGCATCCCAGCCCGTGCAAACGACGACTCGGCGCCGTACCGACGTCAAACCGAACCAGATCCGGAATACCGCGATGGGGGATATTCTGCTGGAAAAGGACATCAAGGATGTGATGCATGATGCGACGTTCACGGAGTTGCGCTTCGTGGGTATCAAGCTCGGCGCCAACCAGCCGCGGGTATTGACCGCGAGCATCCAGGATTTCCTCTGCGATGACCTGGGTTATTCCGTGGACTGGACCCTTAGCATCGAATACATGGTCACAGACACGTCCACCGGACAGCGCGTGTATGACGGCACCAAAAAGGTACAGCGCAAGACGGCCAAGTTCGCCAATGTCTTCGGCGCCTTGAACGACGTTCTGCGGCTCAATATCGAGGAATTACTGAAGGATCCGGCCTTCCTGGCCGCGATTCCGGTCTCGCAGGGCCAGCCCGTCGCAGCGACGGCGCCGGCGGTCTCACCGGTCCCGACGCTTCAGAAGTAAGTATCCCAGCCGATATGGCGCACATTCAGTTCCTGGTGTGCGCCAGAACATTCACCAGCTTCCCGGCCGGATCGCGTACGAAGGACAGCGTCACGAGCCAGCCGCTCGCGCGCACCGCACACGACAGTACGGCGCACGGCCCCGCTTCATTCCGCTTTCACCAATTGGCCGATCAGCAGATCCGCCATCCTGCGCATGTGCTTGTCGTCCTGGTACACGCGCTCGATCACCACCAGCCCCCGCGTCATGGTCACGATCATGCGGGCGGCGTCCCGGGCGTCCATGGTCAGCCGCCCTTGCGCGTCCGCGCGGGTCAATCTGTCGTACAGCGCGGCTTCGATGTCGTCGAGTAGATCGCGGATGGCCTCCCGCAAGGGATCATCGAGCTCTTCCGTGCCCAAGGCGGTCTTGCTGCTCAGGCAGCCCCGGGTCGGCACGCCCGTCGTCATGGACTTGATGACGAAGCCGAAGAAGCGGCCCAGTGCCGTGCGCAGGTCGGCATCGTCCAGCGCGTCCCGCATCTGCCCGACGTATTTCTCACGGTAGACGCCGAATACGCGCAGGAAGAGCGTCTCCTTGTCCCCGTACGCGTTGTAAAGAGAGCCGCGCTGCACCCCCGTCGCGGCGGCCAGGTCCTGCATCGTCGTATTGGAATAGCCCTGCCTCCAGAACAGCGCCAGGGCCTTGTCCAGGGCGTCACGCTCATCGAATTGGCGGACTCCAGCCATACACCTACTCCTTGGTTGCGCGGCGATGCCTGCGTCGCCCGCCGCAATGGAATTGGAGCATATGCTTGACAGCAGTGTCAACTTTGACTACCTTGTCAAACTTGACACTCATGTCAAAGTAAATCCGCCTGTTGGGCACGAGGAAACGGTGCCCTTTCACTCCCGCTCGCGAAAACTTCGATGTCCTCTACACCTTCACTCTCCCTGGCGAAAGTCGACCGCCTGCTCGTCTGGCGGTACATCTTCGCCGGCCTGTGCGCCAGCCTGGACAGCATCGGCCTTGCCCGTTTCGCCTTCACGCCCCTGATCCCCGAATTGATCCACGCGCAGTGGTTCACGACATCCGCGGTGGTCTACCTGGGTTCCGCCAACCTGGCCGGCTATGTGCTGGGCGCGCTGATCGGCCGGCCGCTGGCTTCGCGCGTCGCCAATGAGCACGTATTGCGGCTGATGATGCTGCTGATTTCCGCCGCCTTCTTCGCCTGCGCCGTTCCGCTGTCGTTCTGGTGGTATTTCGGCTGGCGCTTCGTCTCCGGCATCGCCGGCGGCGTGGTCATGGTGCTGGTCGCGGGGACCATCCTCCCGCACGTCCCGCCGGCCCGCAAGGGCGCCGCGGGTGGCGCGATCTTCCTGGGCCTCGGCCTGGGTATCGCGGGATCCGGGACCATCATTCCCCTGCTGCTGGGGCTGGGCCTGGCGCAGACCTGGATAGGCCTGGGCATCATATCGGTCGTGCTGACGGCCGCCAGCTGGTTCGCGTGGCCCGCCAGCAAGCTGGCACCCGCCGCGGCAAGCCCGGGCGCGCAGCACGCACGCACCGTGCGCTTCGGGCGCCACGTCCGCCTGCTGTATCTGCAATATGCGCTGATGGCCGGCTCCGCCGTGCCGCCGATGGTGTTCCTGGTCGATTTCATTGCCCGCGGCCTTGGGAAAGGCACGCACCTGGGCTCGGTGTTCTGGGCCATCTACGGCCTGGGCGCGATCGTCGGCCCGCCGCTGTACGGCTACCTGGCCGACCGCCTGGGATCGAAGTCGACGGTACGTATCGTGTCGCTCATCATGGCGGCCGTGTTCCTGGGCTTCTACGCCAGCAGCGACCTGCTCGTGCTGGGCGTCCTGACCGCCATCATCGGCACGTTCGCCCCCGGCATGGTGCCGCTGGTCCTTGCTCGGGTGCATGAAGTGGTGGCCCACAACGCAACGCGCCAGAACATCGCCTGGACGCGCGCCAGCGTTATCTCGGCCATCGGCCTGGCGGTTGCCGCCTACGGGTTTTCAGCGGTGTTCAACGCAACAGGCGGCAACCACCGCCTGTTGTTCCTGGATTCGACGGTCATGCTGGTCATCGTGTTGTTGATCGGGCTGGTCGCGGGCGGCGGCCAGCCCTCGCACGCCGGGGACGCCCGCGTCAACGCATCGTGATCGTCGTGTTGACCGTTCGGCCATGCGCCGCCCAGCGCGCCGTCACGGTCTTGGTCTGGGTCCAGAACTGCACCGCCTGCTTGCCGTTCGGGCCCAGGTCGCCCAGCTTGGAGCCGCGCGATCCCGTGAAGCTGAACCACGCCACGGGCACGGGGATGGGGATGTTGATGCCCACCTGCCCCACGTCGATGTTGTTCTGGAAATAGCGGGCCGCGCCGCCATCCTGCGTGAACAGGGCCACGCCGTTGCCGTTCGGGTTGGCGTTGATGAACTCGACCGCTTCTTCGAGCGTATCGACGCCGACCACGCACAGCACCGGCCCGAACACTTCCTCGGTGTAGATCTTCATGTTGCCGCGTACGCCGCCGAATACCGTGGGCCCGACGAAATTGCCTTGTTCGAAGCCCGCGACCCGGATGCCGCGGCCGTCCAGCAGCAATTCAGCGCCCTCGTCCACGCCTTGCTGGATCAAGCCTTCCACGCGAGTCCTGGCGACTTTCGATACCAGCGGTCCCAAGTCGGCGCCGCGGTCCGTGCCGGCATTGACCTTCAGCTGCCTGGCCCGCGCGACGAAGTCCGGCAGCCAATCGCGCGATGCCCCGACGAAGACCGCCACGGATGTCGCCATGCAGCGCTGGCCCGCGGCGCCAAAGGCCGCCCCCAGCAGCTGGTTCAAGGCGACTTCCGGGTCGGCATCCGGCAGGATCACGCAGTGGTTCTTGGCCCCCATCATGGCCTGGCAGCGCTTGCCGGCGTCCGAGGCGCGGCGATAGATTTCCGTGCCGACACGCGTGGAACCGATGAAGGAAACCGCCTTGATGTCACGATGCTCGCACAGCGCGTTGGCCGTGTCCGCACCGCCATGGACCACGTTCAGCACGCCGGGCGGCAGGCCCGCTTGCAGTGCAAGTTCGGCCAGCAGGAGCGAGGAGGAAGGATCCTGTTCCGACGGCTTGAGCACGAAGGTATTGCCGCAGGCCACGGCGATGGGAAACATGAAGCACGGCAACATCACCGGGAAATTGAAGGCCGTAATGCCCGCGCATACGCCCAGGGGCTGGATCAGGGTGTAGACGTCGATGCCCGACGCGGCGTTTTCCGCATATTCGCCCAGTTGCAGGCTGGCGATCGCGCAGGCGTGCTCGACCACCTCCAGGCCGCGGCCGACTTCGCCTTCGGCATCGGGCAGGGTCTTGCCGTGTTCCGGCGTGATCAGTTCCGCGAGCTTGCCGGTGTTCTCGCGCATCAACTGCTGCAGCTTCAGCATGACCCGCATGCGCGCGGCCTGGCCGCTGTTGCGCCAGGTCTTGAACGCTTCCTTGGCATTGGCCACCGCGCGGTCCAGTTCCTCCGGCGTGGCATAAGGGACCTGCGCCACGACTTCCTGCGTGGCCGGGTTGATGACGTCGCGCCATTGGGTTGTGCGCGACTGGACGCGTTCGCCGCCGATCAGCAGCGGGATGCGCGGGATCTCGTTCATGGTCTCCTCCTGGTTCCTTGTGGGAATCGTCGTCCGGGTGGCCGTCGTGATGTCGATGCCCCCGGTATTGCCGGGCCAGTGTAGAAGGAAACCCGCGCCGTGGAAATGGAGTCGCCACCATGAAAAACCCCAGGATCGGAAAGCATCCAATCCTGGGGCCGGCTCAATGCTCAAGTCGAGGGCCGCGCCGGCTACTGACAGCGCTATCCCATCGCCGGTGCGGCCTACGTTGCCGCGGCGCCTGCGGCCGGCGGCCTGGGGCCGCCGCCGTTGCGGCCGCCGCTATCCTTGGGCGCCTTCACCCGCAGCCGGCGCATGAACAGATACGTGGCGAAGACCAGCAACGCCGCATGCACGGGCCACCAGCCCAGGCCGAAGGGAATGCGGCCGTCGGCGATCCACGCCCGGAACAGGTTGATCAGGTTCATGTACAGCAGCGCGACGAGGCCGGCGATCAGCAGGTCGCCAGAGCGGCCCAGGCGCGGATTCACGGCGCCCAGCGGAACGGCCATGATCGCCAGGACCAGGGCCGCCACCGGCATGGAGATGCGCCACATGACCTGCGACCAGGCGTTCGAGGTATTGTCTTCCATCAACTGGAAGGTACTGCGCGCCTTGCTGGATCGCTCGGCGGCCGCGCGGGCCTCCGCGGCGGGGTCCTCGGTGGACTTGCTTTCCAGCCGCACGCCGTACTGGTCGAAATTGACCATGCGGAATTCCGCGCTGCCCGGCTTCAGGTCGTAGCGGTGGCCGGCGCTCAGGACCAGGAAGCGATCGCCATTGGGCAAGGTTTCCGTGCGGGCACTGGCGGCGGTCAGCACGCTGAGCCATTCCGGATCGATGGCCCGCACGAACACATGGCCCAGTTCGTCGCCCTTGTTTGTTGGTTCTTCGGCAAAGAAAACGCGGGCCCCGTCCTGCGATTCGCCAAACTGCCCCGCGGAGACCTTGGACAGGTCCGAGCGCTGCTCGAAACGCTGGCGGTATTCGCCGATCTGGCGATAGGCCCAGGGTGACGCCACCAGCGTCAGGACCGCCACCATCACGGCCACCGGCAGCGCGACGCGCATCACCGGCCGCAGCCAGTCCGCCAGCGACAGGCCGCTGGCGAACCAGACGACCATCTCGGATTCGCGGTAATTGCGCGTCACCGTGGTCAGCACCGCGATGAACAAGGCCACCGACAGGATGGTGGGCAATGCGGTGATGGTGGAAAACGCGGCCAGGCCCAACACGACATCGGGACCGATGGTGCCGCCGGCGGCCTCGCCCAGCAGGCGGACCAGCAGCACGCTGAGCCAGACCACCACGAGCGTGGAGAAGACAACGCCAGCGTGACTGGTGATCTCGCTGACAACAGATCGTTTGAATAGAGACATGGGAGAATATGCGGGATAATCGCGAATTATCGACGCATACGGGAACGCCTTCAATGTCACTGGAATTTAGCACACACAGCACTGCCTCCCTGCACCAGGTCAAGACCGCCGCGCTGGCGGTGGGCGTTTTCGCCGAAGGCGTCCTGACGGCCGCGGCCGACCTCATCGATCGCGCCAGCAACGGCGCGTTGCGCACGGTGGTGAAGAACGAGTTCCGCGCCCGCCAGGGCAGCACGCTGGTGCTGCGCTCGCTTCCTGGCGTGGCGGCGCAGCGCGTGGTGCTGGTGGGCCTGGGCAAGCAGGAGGAATACTCGGCGCGCGTGCATGCGGCGGCGGAACAGGCGTTCGCCACGTATTGCGTTGGCGCGCAACTGACCGAAGGCGCCTCCACGCTGGTTGCCGTGCCGCTCGAAGACACGCCGATCCGCGCGCGCGCCCGCCTGGCGGCCATCTCCGCGGGCAACGCCACCTATCACTACGACGAGAGCTTCGGCAAGCCCGATCGCGACGCCCGCCCCAAGCTGCGCAAGGTCGTCCACTGCATCGAACGCGCCGATGCCACGAACGTGCAGGCCGGTCTGCGCGAAGGCGGCGCCATCGCCAACGGCATGGAGCTCGCGCGCACGCTGGGCAACATGCCTGGCAACCTTTGCACCCCCACCTACCTGGGCGAAACCGCCCGCAAGCTGGAACGCGCCTACAAAACCGTGAAGGTCCAGGTCATGGACCGCAAGCAGATCGAAGCCCTGGGCATGGGTGCCTTCCTTTCCGTGGCGCGCGGATCGGACGAGCCGCCACGCTTCATCGTGCTGCGCCACGCCGGCAAGCCGGCCCGCAAGGCCAAGGACACCGCGGGGCCCGTCGTGCTGGTGGGCAAGGGCATCACCTTCGATTCGGGCGGCATCTCCATCAAGCCGGCCGCCACCATGGACGAAATGAAGTTCGACATGTGCGGCGCCGCCAGCGTGCTGGGCGCCTTCCGCGCCCTGGCCGAACTGCAACTGCCGCTGGACGTCGTGGGGCTGATCCCCACCTGCGAAAACATGCCTAGCGGCAAGGCCAATAAGCCGGGCGACGTGGTCACCAGCATGTCAGGCCAGACGATCGAAATCCTGAACACCGATGCCGAAGGCCGCCTTATCCTGTGCGACGCGCTGACCTATGCCGAGCGCTTCAAGCCCTCCGCGGTCGTGGACATCGCGACGCTGACCGGCGCCTGCGTCGTCGCCCTGGGCAACGTCAACAGCGGCCTGTTCTCCAAGAACGACGCCCTGGCCGACGCCCTGCTGCGCGCCGGCCGCGAATCGCTGGACACCGCCTGGCGCATGCCGCTGGACGACGCCTACCAGGAACAGCTGAAGTCCAATTTCGCGGACATGGCCAATATCGGCGGCCCGCCGGCCGGCGCGGTGACGGCGGCCTGCTTCCTGTCGCGCTTCGCCAAGGCCTACCCCTGGGCCCACCTGGATATCGCCGGCACGGCATGGCGCGGCGGCAAGGAAAAGGGTTCCACGGCCCGGCCGGTGCCGCTGCTGATGCAATTCCTGCTGAACCAGCTCTAAGGCGGCGGCTACCGGGAACCGTATCGGCCATGGCTCGCATCGACTTCGCCTTCGGCGCACCGGACAGGCTGCGCACCGCCTGCCAGGTGGCGCGCAAGCAATACCTGGCGGGGCAGCCGCTGGTGGTGTACTGCGCGGACCCGGTGCGGCTGACTGCCTTCGACCGCATGCTGTGGGCGTTCGATGATATTTCCTTCGTGCCGCACGTCCTGGCGACGGATCCGCTGGCCAGCGAAACACCGGTCGTGCTGACCGCGGCCGACCCGGCGGCCATGGCCGCGCCGGCCACCGCGGAGCGCCCCGCGCCCTGGCTGCTCAACCTGGACGACGACTGTCCGCCCAACTACCAGGCTTTCCCGCGCATACTCGAGATCGTGTCCGCGGACGGCGACGACCGTCCGGCGGCACGCCAACGATGGCGCGTCTACCAGGCACAGGGCGAATCGCCGCACAGCCACGCCATCGGCGGCAAGGCCGCGAACTGACGTCCGCGGCGCAATACCGCCAGGATGGCGGCGCGCCTGTTCCCAGGCGGCCGCCGCAGGAGGAACCATGGATTATCGCGATACCGATCCCGCCATCCCCACGCTGACGCAAAAAATCGACAGCCTCAACGAACCGCCCATCCTGACCGACGTCGTCGCACCGCCGGCGCCCCCCCTCCCCCCGGATCCGGTATTGCGCGCGGCGCTGCAGGCGGAACTGGAATATACCGTCCAGCAGGCCCTGGACCAGGCGATGGCCCACGTCCGGCAGTCGCTGGAAGCCGAGTTGCCGGCCCTGGTCGAGCGGGTGGTCAGCCGCCTGCGTCCAGGTTGAAAAACACCCCGCATGGGAACGGACGCTGCCCGGGCCGGTCCCAGGCATACCGGCGGCGTACGGCAGCCGGTATGCATAGGGATCCGTCCAGATTCCAGAACGCCCGGCCGGGCTTGATCCACCGGCACACTACCGGTCACTCGCGGTCTGGGTTACTCTTTGTTCACTGGTCTTTATAATTCAGGGAACTGTCAGCCGCGGTGCGCGTCAAAGCACCGTAGCCATCGCTGAATGGCCCTATCAGGAGCTCGTCACATGAACGATTACCGTCCTTCCCCTTTCAACCGCACGGGCGCTTATGCCGGCGTACCGGGCGAGGTGGTTCGCAACCGCGTCCTGCGCAATACCTATTGGCTGCTGGCGCTTTCCATGATCCCCACGGTGCTGGGCGCCGCGGTCGGCCTGTATACCGGGCTGAACCGCGTCATGGGTGCGAGTCCGGGCATGTCGGCCATCATCTTCCTGCTGGGCGCGTTCGGCCTGATGTTCGCCATCGAAAAGAACAAGGAGTCCGGCCTGGGAGTGGCGCTGCTGCTGGCCTTCACCTTCTTCATGGGTGTCATGCTGTCGCGCCTGCTGGGCTTCGTCCTTGGCCTGGGCAACGGCTCGCAGCTGATCATGATGGCCTTCGGCGGCACCGCGGTCGTGTTCGGCTCCATGGCGACCATGGCGACGACCATCAAGCGGGATCTGTCCAACTTGCAGAAATGGCTGTTCACGGGCGCCATCATCATCCTGGTCGCGGCGCTGGCCAATATCTTCCTGCAGCTGCCCGCGCTGATGCTCACCATCTCGGTGCTGGCCATCGTGATCTTCTCCGCCTTCATGCTGGTGGACCTGCAGCGCGTGGTCAACGGCGGTGAAACCAACTATGTGTCCGCTACCCTGGCCATCTACCTGGACGTCTACAACGTCTTCTCCAACCTGCTGATGCTGCTCAGCGCATTCAGCGGCGGCAATCGGAACTGATCGCCAGTAGGCGGCACACCGCAAGCGGTACAGCGGGGCGGCCCACCGCCGCCCCGCCGATAGTCGAAGGGCTCGCAATTCGTGAGCCCCTTTTCTTTTCGGAGTACACGATCATGCCGAGCCGCCGACGTTTCCTGCTGAACGCGCCCATCGCCGCGCTGGCCCCCGCCTGGCTGGCGCATGCCGCGGGCACACCCCATGGCGCGAATCCCGTGGGCACTTCAACGCCATCCAAGGCGTCGGACGCCTCGCCAGGCGCCCAGCCCGCCGCCATGCATCGCCGCGCCATTCCATCCTCGGGTGAAACACTGCCCGTCATCGGACTGGGCACGGCCGGCACCTTCGACGTTTCACCGAAGGACACCGCCGGACTCGCCCCGCTGCAGGAAGTCGTGCAGCGCCTGCTGGCCTCCGCGGGCCAAGCCGCCGTCATCGATACCGCGCCCAGCTATGGCGATGCGGAAGCCGTCAGCGGCGAACTGCTGGCCAGGCTGCGGGCGCGCGACAAGGTCTTCGTCGCCACCAAGATAGGCGCCAACGGCCGTGACGCGGGCCTGCGGCAGGTGCGCAATTCGGAAGCCGCCTTGCGCACCCGCAAGCTGGACCTGATCCAGGTCCACAACCTGGTGGATACCGCCACGCAGCTGGCGCTGCTGCGCGAACTCAAGCAGCAGGGCGTGACGCGCTACCTCGGCATCACGCATTACACCGAGTCGGCGCAGGACGAACTGGCCAGGCTGGTGGAACGCGAAAAGCCGGACTTCGTGCAGATCAATCTGTCCGTCACCGAGCGCGGGGCCGAAAAGCGCCTGCTACCGGTCTGTCAGGCGCACGGCGTGGCGGTGCTGATCAACCGCCCCTTCCAGGACGGCGCGCTGTTTCGCCAGGTACGGGGCAAGCCGCTACCCGACTGGGCGTCGGACATCGACTGCACCTCGTGGGCACAGGTCTTCCTGAAGTTCATCGTCGGCCATCCCGCCGTGACGGCCGTCATCCCGGCCACCTCCAAGCCCGCCAATATGCAGGACAACCTGCGGGCGGGCTTCGGTCGCTTGCCCGACGCCGCCATGCGCGAACGCATCGCGGGCCTGTTTGCCTGAGGCCATCATGGCCGACATTCCCCCATCCGCGCCGGCGGGCCGGCCCGGCGCCGCGCAAGCCCCGGAAGCACCGCGGGCACCGCACGGGCATCCCCGTGGCGGCCTGCGGCGGGCGCTGGACATCCAGCCAGGCGAAGGTGCGCCCGCCGTGGTCGGCTTCGCGTTTTTCTTCTGCCTGTTCAGCGGCTATTTCATGCTGCGGCCAATCCGCGAAACGCTGGGCATTGCGGCGGGAGTGGACAAGCTGCAGTGGCTGTTCACCGCGACCTTCATCGTCATGCTGGCGGCGGTGCCCTGCTTCGGCTGGCTGGCCCGGCGCGTGCCGCGCGCCGATTTCGTCAGCTGGACCTACGCCTTTTTCGCCGCCACGCTGGTGGGCTTCGCGGCCTGGTTGTATGCGCAGCCGGGCAATCTGTGGCCGGCACGGGCGTTCTACGTCTGGCTGTCGGTCTTCAACCTCTTCGTGGTGTCGGTGGCATGGAGCCTGATGGCCGATGTATTCCACACGTCGCAGGCCAAGCGCCTGTTCGCCTTCATCGCCGCGGGCGCCAGCACCGGCGGGCTGACCGGCCCGGTGCTGGGCGGGGCGCTGGCCGGCGCCCTGGGCGCGCCCGGCTTGATCCTCCTGTCCGCCGGTTTCCTGGCGTTGACGCTGCCCATGAAATCCTGGTTGATGCGCTGGCGCGCGACAGGCGGCGCCGGCGCCGCCGAGGCCCCACCCACCTACGGCACGGCGTCCGCCCAGGCGCCGCCCCGCACGGACACGACGGACGCCGACCCGACCTCCCCCTCCCGTCCTATCGGTGGCGGCATACTGGCGGGGGCGACCCGCACGTTCACCTCTCCCCTGCTGCTGGGGCTGGCGGCCTTCGTGATCCTGCTGGCCACCGCCAGCACATTCCTTTACATGGAGCAGGCCAGGCTCGTCGCCGATGCCTTCACATCCCCCGCCGAGCGCATCCGGGTATTCAGTGCCCTGGATTTCGCCGTGCAGGCCCTGTCCATGCTGGCCCAGCTGTTCCTGACCGGGCGCCTGGCGCAGCGCCTGGGCGTCAGCTTCCTGCTGACCGCCGTGCCGCTGCTAGTCTGCGCCGGCTTCGTGGTGCTGGCCGCGGCACCCGTGTTCGCCGTGCTGGCCGTGGTGATGGTGCTGCGCCGCGTGGGCGAATACGCGCTGGTGCGGCCGGGCCGGGAAATGGTCTTTACCACGGTCGATGCCGAAGCCAAGTACAAGGCCAAGAACTTCATCGACACCGTGGTCTACCGCGCCGGCGATGCCGCCAGCGCATGGGTGAAGACAGGCGTGGATGCCCTGGGCCATGGCGCGGCCATGGTGGCCCTGGTCGGGGCCGCCTGCGCCGCGATATGGGCCGGTTGCGGCTACTTGCTGGGCAAGCGCGCCGACAGCCGGCGCGTCTGAAGATCCAGCAGGACGCGGCGCGTGGAAAGAGGCCGGCCCGCCAGGATTTCACCCAAGCGCTCGCGCAGATCGTGCCGCAGTCGCGGCTCGATGGCCGGATCGTCGAAATCCGGCGGGGCTTCATCCACGCCGTAGCCAGTTTCCCGCAGCAGCGTCCATTCGAAACGCCGCAGCGCACCGGCCGCGCGGGAGGCCCCCGCCAGCTGCGTCAGCGCGGTATCGTAGGCGTCGAACAACACGGGATGCGCGTCCTCGCGCGGCAACAGGCGCAGCAGCAATTCGTTCATGTACCACGCGGACATCAGCGCGGCCCCGGCCAGGGGCCGGATCCCCGCCACTTCGGCGCGGGTAAGCGTCTTGACTTCGCCGGCCCCCGACCACGATAGCGTCAGGGGCTGGAAGGCCGACAGCACGGGGCGCAGCGCCGAGTATGGACGCTTGGCGCCCTTGGCGACCAGGGCGACGCATCCATGGTCGCGGGAAAACGTCTGCACGATCAGGGACGTTTCGCGCCACGGCGTGGCGTGCAGCATATAGCCTGAACAGTCCTGGACGCGCGTCCCGCGTTTACTCATATCCCAGGTCGCGCAGCGCCTCTTCGCGGTCGGACCAGCCCTTGCGCACCTTGATGTAGATCTCCAGGTGTACGGGCTTTTCCAGCATTTTCGCGATTTCCAGCCGCGCCTCCGTGGCGATGCGCTTCATGTGCTGCCCGCCGGCCCCCAGCAGGATGGGCTTGTGGCCTTCGCGTTCGACCACGATGCATGCCGCCACGCGCGCGCCCTTGTCCGTTTCTTCCCACTGCTCGATGACCACCGTACAGCCGTAGGGCAATTCGTCGCCGACCAGCCGGAAGATTTTCTCCCGCACCAGTTCGGCGGCGATGAAGCGCATGGGGCGGTCCGTCAGCGTGTCCGGTTCGAACATATGCTCGCCTTCCGGCAGCCGCTTGGCGATTTCGTCCAGAAGATCGTCCAGCTGGCGGTTGCGCGCGGCGCTGACCGGCACGACCGCGCCATAGGCGTGCAGCGCGCTGACCTTGGCCACGTAGGGATACAGGCTGTTCCTGTCCTTCAGCGCATCGACCTTGTTCACGGCCAGGATGGCGCGGTCGCCGGACGGCAGCATGGGCAGCAGCTTGGCGTCGCCCTCGGACCATTTCCCTGCTTCAACCACGTGCACCACCACGTCCACGTCGGCCAGGGCCTGGGTCACGACGCGGTTCATCATGCGGTTCATGGTGCCGCCGTGCCGTGTCTGGAAACCCGGCGTATCGACGAAGACGAACTGCTCCGCGCCGCGCGTCAGCACGCCGTGGATGCGGTGCCGCGTGGTCTGGGCCTTGCGTGAGACGATGGATATCTTGCTCCCGATCAGCGCGTTGTTCAGCGTGGACTTGCCCACATTGGGGCGGCCCACGATGGCGACGAAGCCGCATCGGGTTGGTTGTTCAGGCGTCATTTGATTTCTTGGGCAACGGCTACCGGCAGCGAGAGCTGCGCGGTCTTGCGTGCGCGCGGCGCGCGGCGAGCGGCCTTTGGGGGGCTGGCCGCGAGCGCGGCATCCAGCGCCAGCTTGGCGGCGGACTGTTCGGCGGCGCGGCGGCTGGCGCCGGGGGCCGTCACCTTGATGTCCAGCGGCGCGATGGCGCACTCGACTTCGAACTGCTGGCTGTGCGCGGCGCCATGCGTGGCGATCACGGTATAGACGGGCAGGGCCATCTTGCGGCCCTGCAGGAATTCCTGCAGCAGGGTCTTGGCGTCCTTGCCCAGGGTCTTTGGGTCCACCGTGGCGAGCACGGGTTGGTACTGCTTGGCGATGACGCGGCGTGCCGCGTCGAAGCCGCCGTCCAGGAAAACGGCGCCGAAGATGGCTTCCAGCGTATCGGCCAGGATGGAGGGGCGGCGGAAGCCGCCGCTCTTGAGCTCGCCTTCGCCCAGGCGCAAGTCCTGGGACAGGTCCAGCTTCTGCGCGATGTCGGCCAGCGATGCCTGTTTGACCAGGTTGGCGCGCAGGCGCGACAGATCGCCTTCGTCGATCTTGCTGAAGCGCTCGAACAGCATGGAGGCCACGACGAAATTCAGGACGGCATCGCCCAGGAATTCCAGCCGTTCATTGTGGCGCGCACCGTGGCTGCGATGGGTCAGCGCCTGTTCCAACAGGGCCGCATCGCGGAAACGGTGATCCAGACGGGTTTGAAGCGCGTCGAGCGACATGTCAATTGAATCGTCCGATCCGGCTTAGATCGGAGAAATTCATCCAGATGAAGAAGGCCTTGCCCACGATATTACCGTCCGGAACGAATCCCCAGTAGCGGCTGTCCGCGCTGTTGTCCCGGTTATCCCCCATGGCGAAGTATTCCCCGGCCGGAACCTTGCAGCGCACGCCGTTGCGGCTGTACTGGCAGTTGTCCAGATGCGGAAACTGCCATATAGGCCCGTATTCCTGGTATTTGTCCTCATCCAGCAGGATATCGTGGGTAACGTCGCCCAATTTTTCCTTGTAGCGGTTGATATAGGCGACCCGGTCGGGCTCGAAATAGTTGCCGTCCCGCATATGTTTCACTTCCTGGCCGTTTACATATAGTTTCTTGTCCAGGTAGGCAATTTCGTCACCCGGCAGGCCCACGACCCGCTTGATGTAGTCGACGTCCGGATCGACCGGGTAGCGGAAGACGATCACGTCGCCGCGCTGCAGATCGCCGGTGTTCAGGACCTTCTTGTCGACGATAGGCAGCCGTATGCCGCGGCTGAACTTGTTCACGAGGATAAGGTCGCCCGATTCCAGCGTGGGCAGCATCGACCCCGACGGGATGCGAAAAGGCTCCACCACGAAGGAACGCAGCATGAACACGAACAGGATCACCGGAAAAAAACTGACCGCGTATTCCACCCACCAGGGTACGCGCGCGGCCGATTCCGCGGCTTCGCGCCGCAGCCGCTCCGCTTCCTGCGCATCGCCGATCACGGCGGGATCGAAGCGGGCCGCCGCCTCTTCCCCCTTGCGCCGCCGCGCCTTGCGCAGGACAGTGATGTCCAGCACCCAGATGATGCCGGTGATCACCAGCAGGACGAACAAAATCAGCGCAAAGTTCCAACTCATATGTGATGCCTTCTCGCTCTTATTTATTTATCTTCCACTTGCAGGATGGCCAGGAAGGCCTCCTGGGGAATCTCCACGCTGCCGACCTGCTTCATGCGTTTCTTGCCGGCCTTCTGTTTTTCCAGAAGCTTCTTCTTGCGGGTGATGTCG
The DNA here is from genome assembly GCF_001704295.1 of Bordetella sp. H567. Taxonomy (NCBI): domain Bacteria; kingdom Pseudomonadati; phylum Pseudomonadota; class Betaproteobacteria; order Burkholderiales; family Alcaligenaceae; genus Bordetella; species Bordetella sp. H567. The sequence continues at coordinate 1,708,554 of NZ_CP012334.1, read as the reverse complement.
CCGCCGTAGCACTTGGCCAGCACGTTCTTGCGCAGGGCCTTGACGTTTTCGCGGGCGATCACTTCCGCGCCGATGGCGGCCTGGATCGCGACGTCGAACATCTGGCGGGGAATCAGGGCGCGCATGCGCGACACCACGTCGCGCGCACGATAGCGCGCGTTGCTGCGGTGAACGATCATGGACAGCGCATCGACCTTGTCGCCGTTGATCAGCAGGTCGACCCGCACCACGTCCGCGGACCGGTATTCCAGGAACTCGTAGTCCATGGACGCATAGCCGCGGGACACGGACTTCAGCTTGTCGAAGAAGTCCAGCACGATTTCCGCCAACGGGATCTCGTACACCAGGTGCACCTGCCGGCCGTGGTAGCTCATGTTGACCTGGGCGCCGCGCTTGTTATTGCACAGGGTCATCACCGGGCCGACATATTCCTGCGGCATGAACAGCGTGACCTTGACGATGGGCTCCCGGATTTCGGCGATCTTGCCGACTTCCGGCATGCGCGACGGGCTTTCGATCGTCAGCACCTGCCCGTCACGCTGCTCGACCTCGTACACCACCGACGGCGCGGTGGTGATGATGTCCATGTCGAATTCGCGTTCGAGCCGCTCCTGCACGATTTCCATGTGCAGCAGGCCCAGGAAGCCGCAGCGAAAGCCGAAGCCCAGCGCCTGCGACACTTCCGGTTCGAACATGAGCGCGGCGTCGTTGAGCTTGAGCTTTTCCAGGGAATCGCGCAGCTGGTCATATTCGCTGCTTTCCACCGGGTACAGGCCGGCGAACACCTGCGGCTTGACCTCCTTGAAGCCCGGCAGCGCCTGCGCGGCCGGCTGGCCCACCAGCGTCACGGTGTCGCCCACCTTGGCGTGGGCCAGTTCCTTGATGCCGGCAATGACGAAGCCCACTTCCCCCGCGCTCAGCGCCTGGCGCGGCACCGACTTGGGTGTGAACACGCCGACCTGTTCGCACAGGTGCGTGGCACCGGAGGCCATCAGCAGGATCTTGTCCTTGGGACGCAAGACCCCGTTGACGATGCGCACCAGCATGACCACGCCGACGTAGTTGTCGAACCACGAGTCGATGATCAAGGCCTGCAGGGGCTCGGTGGGGCTGCCCTTGGGCGGCGGCACGTCGCGGACGATGGACTCCAGGATGTCGTCGATCCCCATGCCCGTCTTGGCGCTGGCGGCGATGGCGCGCGACGCGTCGATGCCGATCACGTCCTCGATTTCCTGGCGGGCGCCGTCCGGATCCGCCTGCGGCAGATCCATCTTGTTCAGCACGGGCAGGACTTCCACGCCCAGCTCGATGGCCGTGTAGCAGTTCGCCACCGTCTGCGCCTCCACGCCCTGCGAGGCGTCGACGACCAGCAGCGCGCCTTCGCAGGCCGAAAGCGACCGGCTGACTTCGTAGGAGAAGTCCACGTGGCCCGGGGTGTCGATCAGGTTCAGGTTGTAGACCTGGCCATCGACGGCCTTGTATTCCAGGGCGGCCGTCTGCGCCTTGATCGTGATGCCGCGCTCGCGCTCGATGTCCATGGAATCAAGCACCTGCGCCGACATCTCGCGATCCGCCAATCCACCGCAGCGCTGGATCAGGCGGTCGGCCAGGGTCGACTTGCCATGATCGATGTGGGCGATGATCGAAAAGTTACGGATATGACGCATAGAGGTGGGGAAGAGGAAGGAACAGGTGCGCCAATAAGGAGGGGGCGCCATGCGCCCCCTCTTTGCGGCAACCAGCGATTTTAGCCGGTCTTGGGCCTACTTGCCCGGCTGGACGACCACCCACTGCGTCTGGTCGCCGCGGCGTATCAGCAAGGGAACCGGCTTGGCCTTGTCCACCTTGCCCGCCACCTGCACGAACTGGTCGGGAGCCGTGATGTCGGTATCGCCCACGGACAGGACGATATCGCCTTCCTGGATGCCGGCCTGGTCCGCCTGGCCGCTGGCCGCACGCACCATGACACCGCCCTTGATCTTCAGCTTGGCCTGCGTGGCGGTCGGCACCGGGACCACCGTCAGCCCCAGGGCCGTGGAAGCGGCGGGTTCCTTTTCCGGCTCCGGCTTCTTGGCCACGGGCGCCTTGGACTGCGGGATTTCCGCGACCTTGACGTCCAGCGTGACGTTCTTGCCCTTGCGCCACACCTGCAGGGGCGCGACGGTACCAGGCTTGGTCTCGCCGACCATGCGCGGCAGATCCGACCAGCGCGCGATCGGCTTGTTGTTGAAGCGCAGGATCACGTCGCCCGGCTGCACGCCGGCCGCATCGGCCGGGCTGTCGCCTTCCACGCTGCTGACCAGGGCGCCTTCCGCGCGGGCCAGCCCCAGGGCGGTGGCGACATCGTTGGTGACTTCGCCGATCTGCACGCCGATGCGGCCGCGCGTGACCTTGCCGGTAGCGCGCAGTTCGTCGACCACCCGCATGACTTCGTCGATCGGGATGGCCAGGGAAATACCCATGAAGCCGCCGCTGCGCGAGATGATCTGCGAATTGATGCCGATGACCTCGCCCTGCAAGTTGAGCAGCGGGCCGCCGGAGTTTCCGGGGTTCACCGCGACGTCGGTCTGGATGAAGGGCAGATATTCGCCGGTATCGCGGTTGATCGCGCTGACGATGCCCGCCGTCACCGTGGAATCCAGGCCGAACGGCGAACCGATGGCAAGCACCCACTGCCCTTTCTTGATCTTGCTGTCGTCGCCGATCGGCAGGAAGGGCATATCCTTGGCCTCGATCTTCAGCAGCGCCACATCGGTGCGCTCATCGGTGCCGATCACCTTGGCCTTGAATTCGCGGCCGTCGGTCAGCGTGACGAAGATATCCGTGGCATCGCTGACCACGTGGTTGTTTGTCAGGACATAGCCGTCCGCGGAGATGAAGAACCCGGAGCCCACGCCGCGCGGCACCGTGCGCTCCTGCGGTTGCGGCTGTTGGGGCTGCTTGGGCTGCTGCTGGCGGTCGCGCGGACGCTGGCCGGGCAGTTCCGGCATGCCGGGGGGCTGGAAATCGGGGCCGAAAAAGAAGCGGAACAGGTCGTAGGGATCCTGCGGACCACTGCGCACGGGAACCGTGGCGGTGGTGCGAATGTTCACCACGGCGGGATCGGCCTTTTCGACGATGGACGTGAAATCGGGCAGCATCATCGCCGGCCCGGTGGCCGCGGTGGGCGCCGCGGCGGCGGGCGTGCTCAGCGCCGCGCCGCCCAGCATGGCGGTCGCCAGCAAGGCGGCCAGGCCGCGGCGGGCCCGGTTGCGGCCCGTGAAGCGAGCGATGTCCTGCGGCAGTCCAAAAGAAAAAAACCGCCGGACGGGTAATTTCGACACGGTGGACAGAATCATTCAATGCTCCGGGCGAGCCCCTGGGGGCGTCTGCTGTTTACTTGGGCGCCACGGGGGGCGGCACGTATTCGGTTGCCTTGGCAAGCTGTTCGAGCGTGGGAGCGGGCACTTCGCCGAGCACCGTAACCCAGAAGTCCGCAATCCGCATACCGTAGACGTTGATCGGCCCGCGCCGATAGGCGCCATGAGGCTGATGGCGGTTGCGCTTCTTATCATAAGGCTCGATGAATACCGAGATCGCGGCCAGACCGTCGGACAATACCAGTTGGCTCACGGCATCGCCATGGGCCATGATGCGCGCGACCTGCGAAACCGGGACGAAGCCCGCCGGATAAGGAATGCGCCAACCCTGCGCGGCCAGATCCACCGGCTTCATGCTGCCCTGCTGGACCTTCCAGTCCTTGGTGTTCCAGCGCGATTCCAGCTGGTCATGGTCGACCGTGGCGCCCAGCCGCAAGGCCGTGAAGGCGATCTGTTCGACGACGGTGGAAGAACCCGACAGCGTTTGCGCCTTGAGCAGCAGGTCGTTTTCCGTGTCAGTGCACAGCCGGTAGCCGTAGCGGTCCTTGTCCAGCGGCTCGATCGTGATGATGCGGCATTCGCGGCCGGCCACCCGGTGGGGCGTGGGCTGCATGAGCACGCGATAGTATTTGGTGAGGGCCGCCGGCGCTCCCAGGAGCAGGCCGGGAAACTGCTCGGCACGCTTGTGCTGGACGAAAATCGTCTTGTGCTCGGGCACCAGGCATTGGATGTCGTCGTTGTGCCGCAGATATTCGCGCGGCTGGCCGTCCAGCACTTCGATGCGTTCGCGTTCGCCGCTGCCATCGACCACGTGGACGACGCGGGACGACTGGATGGTTTCGCCCTGCTGGTAGGTGAAGATGCCCGAATAATCGAGCTTGGTGGCGGCATCCTGGATGCGCCCCAGCAGCGCCTGGGCCTCCGGTTCCGGAACGGCAACGCTGGGGGACACCGGGGCGCCCTGGGCGTGCGACAAGCCGGCGCTGATGGCGAACAGCGCCGCCGCGACGGCGGAGCTGAGCGACGCCAGCCCTCGCCCGGCCCTGCCGGGCCGATCCGCCGCCAGGCGGGAAAACGGCCAGGACCGGAACGATGGGGCAAGCACCGCCGCAACGGTCATCAGCGCCCCGCTCCGACGTCGAATGACACCTGCCGGATGGCCGTGGGGCCAGCCAGCTGCCGATGCGCTTCCAGGTAGTCGCTCAGGCTAGGATCGTCGGCCGATACCCCGCTGGCATCGGCCAGGACCCGGGTTTCCGCCGTGGGCGCGTCGCGGGTGCCCGCTAAATAGGGCTGCGCGACCCAGGCGACGGAGGCCACCGCCGCGGCCATCGCGAAGCCGGACAGGCCGAATCGCCAGACCGGCCGCAGCGCGCGCCGGCGGCGCGGGGCGACAATGGGGAGTTCATTGGCCAGCGCGGCCGACAAGCGGGCGTGAAACGCGGGCGAAGGGGTGATGGACAGTTCCGGATTGCGCAGGACGTCGCCTATCAGGTGATACGTATCCCAGGTTTCCCGGCCTTCGGCTACTTCCAGGCCGTCCAGCCATTCCTCTGTACCTTCGCCATCCATCCAGGCCGACACCGAATTTTCCCAGCTCGTGTCCTCGGCGCGGACGGAAGCAGATGATCTTTGCATGACTCCAGCTCCTTACCAACGACGATCGGCATCGTTCCCGAGCAGCGGCCGCAAACGCGCGGCCACCGCTTCCCGAGCCCGGAATATGCGCGACCGGACTGTACCGATCGGACAACCCATGCTCTGGGCGATGTCTTCGTAACTCATACCTTCAATTTCCCGGAGGACGATAGCCGTACGCAATTCCTCGGGTAAGCCCTGTATGGCCGCGTTGACGGTTTCCGCGATTTCGCGGCTGGCAGCCATTGCCTCCGGGGTGCTGATATCGCTTAGGTTGTCCGTTTCGTTAAAAGTTTCACCGTCCTCATTTTCGACGGCATTGGGGGCGCTGGGCCGGCGGCCATTGGAGGCCAGCCAGTTGCGCGCCGTATTGATCGCGATCCGGTACAACCAGGTGTAGAACGCGCTGTCCCCCCGGAATTGCGGCAAGGCACGGTAGGCCTTGATGAAGGCTTCCTGCGCCACGTCCTCGACCTCGGCCTGGTCGCGGATCATGCGGGAAAGCAGCCGCATGATCTTGCGCTGGTATTTCAGGACCAGCAGGTCGAAGGCTTTTTTGTCGCCGCGCTGGACCCGTGCAACCAGTTCGGCGTCGATGTCGCGTTCGCTCATGGCGTCTTCACCGCACGGCGAACGGTCGTGCGGCACAGGCGCCGGTTCACCAGCAGGCAGGTACGGCGCCAGGCCGGCGCGGGCAGGCTGTCCTGCCACACGGTAAGGGTGACGCAACCGCCGGCAGGGACAGCGGCGCTATCGACGACAGCGGGCAGGCGTGCCCGCAACGTCAGCCAGCGCGGCCCGCGCCAGGCGGCAAGCCATTCAGCAGGATGCCAGCCATCACGCAAGCGCAAATGGAAGGCGCCGTCGCGGTCCATGCGGAGGGCCGTGACGGCAGGACGGGAACGGCGGGCCCGCCGCAGCGCCGCCAGGCCGGCCCCGCAGGCGGCCACGACCGGTAGCGCAAGGATGGCGAGCCCGTACAACGCCAGCAATGGCGCGGCCAGCGCCGCCGCCATCACGGCGTCGTCCAGCCATGCAGCCAGCCGCGGCCGCAGGATAGGTACGCGCAACGTCCAATCCGGGTGCACGCAGGCTCCCTTACATGCGGCGCACGGCCATCGACCCGTTGGTGCCGCCGAACCCGAAGGAGTTGGACAGCGCAACGTTGATCGTCATCTCCCGCGCTTCGTTCGCGCAGTAGTCCAGGTCGCACTCGGGATCCTGGTTGAACAGATTGATGGTCGGGGGCGAGACCTGGTGGTAGACCGCCAGCGTGGTGAAGACCGCTTCGATGCCGCCTGCCGCGCCGAGCAGGTGCCCGGTCATGGACTTGGTGGAATTGACCACCAGCTTGTACGCATGGTCGCCGAACGCCAGCTTCAGGGCATCCGATTCGTTCTTGTCGCCCAAGGGCGTGGAGGTGCCGTGGGCATTCACGTACTGCACGTCTTCCGGATTCAGGCCGCCATTGCGCAGCGCATTGACCACGCCGCGGCGCGGGCCATCCTGGTTGGGCGCGGTGATGTGATACGCGTCCGAGCTCATGCCGTAGCCGACGAATTCGCCGTAGATGCGCGCGCCGCGCTTCTTGGCATGTTCGTATTCTTCCAGCACCACGACGCCGGCGCCCTCACCGAGCACGAAGCCGTCGCGGTCGCGATCCCACGGGCGCGAGGCCGTGGTGGGGTCGTCATTGCGCGTGGACAGCGCCCGCATCGCGGCGAAGCCGCCGATGCCCAGTGGGGATACCGTGGATTCGGCGCCGCCCGCGATCATCACATCGGCGTCGCCGTACTCGATCATCCGCGCGGAATCTCCGATGCTGTGCAAGCCCGTGGTGCATGCCGACACCACCGCATAGCTGGGGCCCTTGAATCCGTACAGGATCGACAACTGACCGGAGATCAGGTTGATCAGCGCGCCCGGCACGAAAAAGGGCGAGATGCGGCGCGGACCGCGCGCCAGCAGATCGGTCTGGGTTTCTTCGATGCGCGGCAATCCGCCGATGCCGGAGCCGATGATGACGCCGATGCGGTCGGCATTGGCCTCGGTGACCTCCAGGCCGCTGTCACGCCAGGCCTGGACGCCCGCCGCCAAGCCGTAGTGGATAAAGGTATCCATCTGACGGGCTTCCTTGGCGGGGATGTATTGCGTGACATCGAAATCGCGGACTTCGCCCGCGATATGCGTGGTCAGCGCGGAAGGATCGAAACGGGTAATACGGCCGATGCCGGAACGTCCGTTGACGATATTGTCCCAGGCGCTGGACACGTCATTGCCCACGGGGGACACGATGCCGAGTCCGGTGATGACGACGCGTCGTTTCACGGATGACTCCTAAACAGACAAAAGAAAGGCGGCTTGGAATACGCCGCTTGCGCGGGAAACAGCACACGGGGCAGGTCTGCCGCCCCGCGCAGCGTCCGCGCGACATAGTCCAAAAACCGCCCCGGTTCCCCGCGCGGCATTGAAGCCGGAACGCAAGGAAAGACAGGCTGATTGCTTATTGCTTGCCGTGCGAACCGATGTAGTCAATCGCTTGTTGCACGGTCGTGATTTTCTCGGCCTCTTCGTCGGGGATCTCGGTCTCGAATTCGTCTTCGAGAGCCATCACCAGCTCAACCATGTCGAGCGAATCGGCACCGAGGTCGTCAAGAAAGGAAGATTCGTTCTTGATCTCGGCTTCATTGACGCCAAGTTGTTCAGCGACGATCTTCTTGACGCGCTGTTCGATGCTTTCCATGCAGATCTCCAATTGGGAAAAATCCCGCGAATTATAGCCAAGCGCAGCGTAATGCCAACGCCGGGCTGTGACAAAAATGGATTCCCGATCGGTACGCCTGTCGGCGCGCTATTCGGGACCCGCTAAATTACATATACATGCCGCCGTTGACGTGCAGGGTCGTCCCGGTAATGTAACCGGCTTGGGGACTGGCCAGGAACGCGACGGCATGGGCGATATCGGCCGGCGAGCCCAGGCGGCCCACCGGAATTTGCTGCAGCAGCGCGGCGGTCTGGGCTTCGCCCAGCACGCGCGTCATATCGGTATCGATGAAGCCGGGCGCCACGCAATTGACCGTAATATTTCGGCTGCCCAGTTCCCGCGCCAGCGCACGGGACATGCCCGCCACGCCGGCCTTGGCGGCGGCGTAGTTGGCCTGCCCGGCGTTGCCGCTGGAGCCGACCACCGAGGTCACGTTGATGATGCGGCCCCAGCGAGCCTTCATCATGCCGCGCATGACGCCGCGCGACAGCCGGAACACGGCGGCCAGGTTGGTATCGATGACCGCATCCCAGTCATCGTCCTTCATGCGCATCGCCAGCGTATCGCGGGTGATACCCGCATTGTTCACCAGAATGTGCGGACCGCCCTCTTTCGCCAGGCCTTCCACCAGCGCATCGCAGGCCTGGGTGTCCGTGACATCCAGCACGACGCCGCGACCGTTGAACGGCGCCAGGGCCTCGCTTATCGTTTCGGCGCCGGACGCCGACGTGGCGGTACCCACCACGATGGCACCCCGGGCGGCCAGCTCATGCGCGATCGCCTTGCCGATGCCGCGGGTGGCACCGGTCACGAGGGCGATCTTTCCTTGCAATTCCATGAAGCAGCTTCCTTGTCAGTTGGACTGGAGCGCGGCCAGCGCGGCGTCCAGCGAGGCAGGATCCGTGATCGCCAGGCCGGTCAGCTCGCCGTCGATACGCTTGACCAGGCCGGTCAGGACCTTGCCCGGACCGCATTCGACGACGTGGGTGACGCCCTGCGCCTTCATGGCGCGGATGGTCTCCACCCAGCGGACGGGATGCCAGGCTTGACGCACGAGCGCGTCGCGTATGGCGGCGGGATCGGTAGGCGTGGCGACGTCCACATTGTTTACCACGGGGATCGCCGGCGTGGATACGGCCACTTCGGCCAGCGCCCTGGACAGGACCGCGGCGGCGGGTTCGAGCAGGCTGGAGTGGAACGGCGCCGACACCGGCAGCAGCAGCGCCCGCTTGGCGCCGGCTGCCTTGGCGGCTTCGCACGCGCGTTCGACCGCGGCCTTGTGCCCCGCGATGACGACCTGGGCGGGGGCATTGAAATTGACGGCCTCGACGACCTCGCCCTGCGCGGCCTGCGCGCAGGCCGCACGGACGGCATCGTCGTCCAGTCCCAGCACGGCGGCCATGGCGCCCGTGCCCACCGGCACGGCGGCCTGCATGGCGTCGGCGCGGATACGCACGAGGCGGACAGCGTCCTCCAGGCTTAGTGCCTGGGCGGCCGTCAGGGCGGCGTATTCGCCCAGGCTATGGCCGGCCAACACCTCGGGCTTGCGTCCGCCGGCGGCCAGCCATGCCTGATAGACCGCAACGGCCGAGGCCAGCATGGCGGGCTGGGTGTTGGTCGTCAGGTTGAGCTGCTCGGCAGGCCCCTGGGCGATCAGGGTGTCCAGGTCCTGCGACAGGGCCGCCGACGCACGGGCCAGGGTGTCGGCCACGGCCGCGTTGCCCTTCCAGGCGTCCAGCATACCGACGGATTGCGAACCCTGGCCGGGAAATACGAAAGCGATTTTCATCGATTGACGGTCAGATCAGTTTGTCGTTGTACGAGGCGCTCAGGCGGTCAACCGCGCCAGCACCGAGCCCCAGGTGAAACCGCCGCCCACGCCCTGCATCAGGACCAGTTGGCCCGGTTTGGCCAGGCCTTCGCGGCGCGCGACATCCAGCGCGAGCGGCACGCTGGCCGCCGACGTATTGGCATGGCGGTCGACCGTGATCACCAGTTTGTCCGTGGGTAGATTCAATTTACGGGCAAGAAAGTTCAGGATGCGCACGTTCGCCTGGTGCGGGATGAGCAGGTCGACCGCATCCAGCGCCACGCCGGCCTCTTCGCACACGGCGCGGGCGGAGCGCTCCAGCACCGTCACGGCCTGCTTGAATACCGCCTGCCCGTCCATGCGAAGGAAGGGGTCGCCCACCACGCTGCCGTACGCCACATTACCGGCCGCGCACAGGATCTTGGTCTGGCTGCCATCGGCATGCAGTTGCGCCGCCAGTATGCCGGGCTGTTCGGACGCGGACAGCACCACCGCCCCGGCGCCATCGCCGAACAGTACGCAGGTGGAGCGGTCGTTCCAATCCAGGATACGCGAGAAAACTTCGGCTCCGATGACCAGCGCATGGCGCGCGCGGCGCGCACGCACGAAGCTGTCCGCGGTGGTCAGCGCGTAGACGAAACCGCTGCACACCGCCTGCACGTCGAACGCGGCGCCGCCCTTGATGCCCAGCCTGCTCTGCACCAGGCATGCCGTGCTAGGAAACACGAAATCCGGGGTGGAGGTGGCGACGATGATGAGATCGATATCTTCGGCGCGCAGGCCTGCGTCATCGATCGCGCGGCGCGCGGCTTCGGTCGCCAGGTCGCTGGTCGTGACACCGCGCTCGGCCAGGTGCCGCTGGCGAATGCCGGTGCGTTCGACTATCCAGGCGTCCGAGGTCTGGATATCCCGGGTGGCGAGCTCCGCCGCCAGATCGTCATTGGATACGACGCGCGGCGGCAGGTAGCTGCCGGAACCGGCGATCACCGAATACTGCGGAGTGGAGTTCATCAGGCGGAGTCCCCGGCCGCGCGCGGCATGGACACCGGCGCGTGATTGATATGTATGCCCTGCTGCCTGATTTGCGCCATGCTCTCGTTGGTGCGTTCCAGCAGTTTGCTCGCCACCGCTTCCCGCGCGCGCTGCAGCGCGAAACCGAAGGCATAGCTGTCGGCCGAGCCATGGCTTTTGATGACGACGCCGCGCAGGCCCAGCAACGCGGCACCGTTGTGGCGCCGGTTATCGACCCGCTTGCGCAGACGGTTCAGCACCGGCGACGCGATGGCGCCCGCCAGCAAGGTGATCGGATTGCGCTTGAATTCCTCGCGGATGATGCTGGAAAGCATGCGCGCAAGACCTTCGATCGACTTGAGCACCGCATTGCCGACAAAGCCGTCGCACACGACGACGTCCACCGTGCCCTTGAAGATGTCGTTGCCTTCCACGTTGCCATGGAAGTTCAGGGGGCTGGAGCGCAGGAGTTCCGCGGCTTCCTTGACGACCTCGTTGCCCTTGATCACTTCCTCGCCGATGTTCAGCAGGCCAACACTGGGCCGCTCGCAATGGTCGAGCGCTTGTGCCAGGGCCGCGCCCATGATGGCGAACTGCAGCAGGTGTTCGGCCGTGCAATCGACGTTGGCGCCAAGGTCCAGTACGGTAGTGGACCTACCCTTCTGGTTGGGAATGGAGGTCGCGATGGCCGGACGGTCGATGCCGTCCAGCGTCTTGAGCACGTAGCGCGAGATCGCCATCCACGCGCCGGTATTGCCCGCGGAAACACAGGCATCCGCGCGGCCGTCCTTGACGGCCTGCGCGGCGATGCGCATGGACGAGTCCTTCTTGCGGCGCAAGGCGACCTCGACGGAATCGTCCATCGTGACGACCTCGGAAGCCGGCACGATTTCCAGCCGCTCGCGCGGCACGTCCCGCCCACCTTCGAGCGCCTTTTCGATAGCGTCCGGCAATCCGACCAGGAGCAGCCGCACGTCCGGAAACCGGCGGGCGAACTCGATCGACGCGGGGATGGTCACGGGCAGGCCGATGTCGCCGCCCATGCAGTCAATAGCGATGCGTATCACGGGTGCCAGGTGGTCAGCGCCAGCCGTAACAATGCGGTCCGGTTCACGCGATGCGGAACGGGCTTATTCGTCGCTCTTGGTCTTGATGACTTTGCGGCCGCGATAGAAACCGTTCGGGCTGATGTGGTGACGCAGATGCGTCTCGCCCGTATTGGGTTCGATCGCCGTGGACGGCGCGGTCAGGAAATCGTGCGAGCGGTGCATCCCACGCTTGGACGGGGACTTCTTGTTTTGTTGAACAGCCATGATGACTCCTAGAAACGGGGCGCATTGTACGCGATGCGGCCCGGTGTTGACCTCAATGTTTTTGCTTCAATTTTTCCAGCACCGCGAACGGCGATGGACGCTTTTCCGCGTCGGCTTCGTCCGGCGCGGGGCCGGCGCTGGTCTTCAGCGGCGTGTCCGGACATACATCATGCCTGGGCACGTAGGGGATATTCAGGACCAGTTCGTCTTCGACCTGCTCCAGCAGATCGAAATGACGGGAACCGACCACTTTTTCCGGCGCATCGTCGATATCGTCCGCGCCGTCGTCCGCCTCCAGGGCGGCTTCGTCGAGGCCGTTATCGAGTTCGGCTTCGGATTTCACCAGATGCAGACTTACGTGCGCATCGATGGGGTAAACAAAAGGCTCCATGCAACGCTGGCAAACCAGCACCGGCGCGGCCCGCACATGCAGATGCAACAGCGATTCGCCCTGCCTGCCTGTTTCGCCGCGCACGACCCAGCGTACTTCGCCCGTTTCGTCGCGCGGCTGCAACGGCAACCCTTCCATCGCGCGCCCGAACCGGGCCAGCGGCAGACTGCCTGAAGCTTCCTTGCCCACGCGCGCAAAATCGAACGCGTCGATAATGCCGGCTCGCGCGGCCCGGGTTTGCCCCACCAGGGTTTCCTTCACCACGGCTGCACTCCCAGGGGTTGCTTCCGCACGGATTGCCTGCCCACGGCCACCGTTTGCATACGACACATACGACAACGAAATTTCCGCGAAAACGTTAGATAATACCGTGACTTACGTCTGACCGTCAAACCTTGCATGACCACAGCCACGCCACGCCTCATCCTCGCATCCACCTCGCCCTATCGACGGGAACTGCTCACCCGCCTGCGCCTGCCCTTCGACACCATCGCGCCCGGCGTCGATGAAACGCCCCTGCCAGGCGAACAGCCGGCGGAGTTGGCCCTGCGCCTGGCCGTCGCCAAGGCCCGGGCCGTCTCCGCGGCGCACGCCGGCGCCGTCGTGATCGGCTCGGACCAGGTCGCCACCGTGGATGGCGAGGCGATCGGCAAGCCCGGCGATTTCGAGCGGGCGCGCACGCAGCTGCGCCGGCTGTCGGGACGCGAAGTCGCCTTCCATAGCGCCCTGGCCGTCACCAACGGAGAGCGGACCACCCAGGCCGATATCGTTACCCTGTGCCGCTTCCGCGACCTGTCGGACGCGGCCATCGAGGCCTACCTGCACGCCGAGACGCCTTTCGATACGGCTGGCAGCGCCAAGGCGGAAAGCCTGGGCATCGCGCTGATGGAAAGCATACGGAGCGACGACCCCACGGCGATCATCGGGCTGCCCCTGATCGCGCTGACGAGCATGCTGGCGGGCTTTGGCCTGGACCCGCTGACTCACGCGGGGACACAACAGTGAGCGGCACCGGACCCGCCGCGCCACGGCAAGATACGCAAGCGGACACCGCCGCCCCCCACGACCCGCACCCAGATGCGGCAGCCAGCGGCTCCGCCTCCCTCGCCCCCCGCCAGGAGCGGGCATCGACAGGCGCCAGGCCCGCGCCCGGGCAATTGCACTTGATCCCGGTCGGCCTGGGCGATGCGCCGGTGGACCGCTGGCTGCCTCCAGACGTACGCGCGCTGGCGGCGCGGCTGGACACCTACATCGCTGAAAACGCCAAAACGGCGCGCGCCTTCCTGAAAGCCGTCGGCGCGATCCACCCGTTGCAAGACATCACGATCCACACCCTGACGGACAAGACGGACGCCGCGCAGATCCAGGGCTGGCTGCGCCCCTTGAAACAGGGCGGCGAAATTGGCCTGGTATCCGAGGCCGGATGCCCCGCGGTGGCGGATCCCGGCGCGCGCGTGGCCGATATCGCCCACGGAATGGGGCTGGCGGTACGACCTTGGGTGGGACCGTCGTCCATCCTGCTGGCCCTGATGGCCAGCGGCCTGGATGGCCAGCGTTTCGCCTTCCACGGGTACGCGCCCGTCGAACCCAGCGAACGGGCGCGGCAGCTGCGCGCCTGGGAACAGCAATCCGGCCGCGGCAACCAGACCCAGATGCTGATCGAAACTCCCTACCGCAACGCCGCCATGTTCGCGTCCCTGGTGGCGACCCTGCGCGGTGACACCCGCCTGTGCGTGGCCCGCTCGCTCACCACCGCCGACGAATGGATACGCACGCGCACCATCGCCGACTGGAAAACCGGCCCCGCCCCCGACCTGGACAAGAAACCCACGCTTTTCCTGTATCTGGCGCGATGAAGACATCCGCCCCCCGGTTTGCCTTCTGCGCGGCGTCCGTACTGGCCCTGGCCCTGACCGGCTGCGCGACCCGCTCGCCGGCCGGCCTGGCGGTGGACCGCTCCATCCAGGCAGTGGGCCAGGACAGCCGGGTGCGTTTCATCGTGCTGCACTACACCGCCGGCGACGACGACGCGTCGCTGCAGACGCTATCCCGCGGCAACGTCAGCGCCCACTATCTGCTTACCGATACCCACCCCGTCCATGTCTACCAGTTGGTCCCGGAAGACCGCAACGCCTGGCATGCGGGCGACAGCAGCTGGTATGGTCGCACCTACATCAATAACGCCTCGATCGGCATAGAGATCGTGAACAACGGGGACACGCGCGCGCCCGGCGGCACGCAACAATGGGAGCCCTATCACGAAGATCAGATCCAGGCGGTGATGCTGCTGGTGCGGGACATCGCCCGGCGGCACGGCGTCCTGCCGAAGAACATCGTCGGCCACAGCGATATCGCGCCACAGCGCAAGGTAGACCCCGGACCGCTGTTCCCCTGGCGCCGGCTGGCGGCGGCAGGACTGGGGCGCTGGTACGACGAAAGCGCCGTGCCTGGACTACGGGCCTACTTCGAACAAAATGGCGTACCGGACGCGGGCTGGTTCCAGGCCAGGCTGGAGAGCGTGGGCTATGCCGTGCCGCGTACCGGCGCCTTCGATGCCGAGACGGCACGTGTCATCGCCGCCTTCCAGATGCACTATCGCCCAAGCCGCTGCGACGGCGTGCCCGATGCGGAAACCGCCGCGGTTCTATTGGCCTTGCCGGCCCAGGCGACCACCCGCCACAGCAACAACACCGCCAGCACGGTGCCATAGACGATAGGCTGTTCGAAGTCATGCTTGCCGGCCTTGTGCCACAGCAGGTGCAGCAAGGCCAGTATGCCGATCGCGTACACCGCGCGGTGCAGGCGCTGCCAGCGCTTGCCCATGCGCCGCATGGCGCCCTGGGTGGAGGTCGCCGCCAGCGCCGTCATCAACACGAAGGCCGCGAAGCCGACCGTGATGAACGGCCGCTCGCCGACGTCTTGCAGCATGGACGCCGGGTCGAACCCGCGATCCCACCCGACCCAAGACATAAAATGCAGAAAGCCGTAGAAGAAGGCGAAAAGACCGCACATACGGCGCAGGCGCACCAGGGCGGGCTGGCCGGTGAGGCGCCGCAGCGGCGTGATCCCCAGGGTGACGAGAAGGCAGACGAAGGTCCAGGTGCCCGCCGAGCGGGTCAGGAATTCAACCGGATTCGCCGTCAGGCCGTTATGCGTGCCCAGCCATATCCAGCGCGCGAGCGGGAACAGGCCCATCAGGAACAGGACGGGCTTGAAACGGCCGACGGCGGCAGCCGAAAGCTGCTTGCGCGAGGTGGGCGTTGCCTGGAGCATCGGTGGCGCCGCTCAATAATTGGCCCGCAAGTCCATCCCCGTGTACAGGGAAGCGACCTGGTCATAACCGTTGAACATCAGGGTCTTGCGCTTGGGGCTGAACAGCCCGTCTTCGCCGATGCGGCGCTCGGTGGCCTGGCTCCAGCGCGGGTGCGGCACGGTCGGATTGACGTTGGCATAGAAGCCATACTCGTTCGATGCCGCCTTCATCCACGCGCTGACCGGCATTTTCTCCACCAGGCGGATGGCCACCAGCGACTTGGCGGACTTGAAGCCATATTTCCAGGGGACGACCACGCGCAGCGGCGCCCCGTTCTGGTTGGGCAGCACCTTGCCGTACAGGCCGAAGGTCAGCAGCGTCAGCGGGTGCATGGCCTCGTCCAGCCGCAGGCCTTCCACGTAGGGCCAGTCGATGACGGGATAGCGCAGGCCCGGCATGGTATCGCGCTGCGCCACGCTGACGAACTCCACGTACTTCGCGTTGCCGGTGGGCTCGACCTGGCTCAGCAAGGCCGACAGCGAGTAACCCACCCAGGGGATGACCATGGACCAGCCCTCGACGCAGCGCATGCGGTAGGTGCGGTCTTCCTGGGGCGCCAGTTTCAGCAGCGTATCGATATCGAAAGTGCGCGGTTTCTGGACCTCGCCCTCCACGGTGACCGTCCACGGCCGCGTCCGCAAGGCCTTGGCGTGGCGCGCGGGATCGCCCTTGTCCACGCCGAATTCATAGAAGTTGTTGTACGAAGTGATGTCTTCGTAGGACGTCGGCTTGTCCATGATGGCGAACTGCTTGTCCGGCGTGGCGGGCAAGGCAGCCAATCCGGCGTCCGCCGCGCGGGCCTGGCGTGGGCTCAGGCCAGCCATGCCCAGTGCCGCCGCGCCCGCCGCCGCCCGCGCCATCCAGGCACGACGCGACTGCCAGACGGCTTCTGGGGTGATTTCCGAAGGCAGTACATCGGAAGGTTTGCGTATCAGCATGGCGATCTCCGGCTGGCATCCTGGCGCCCCGCATGGGCCGCGCGCAGCTTATGACAGGATTGTGCCCCGGCTGTTCGGCCGCGGGGTTCAATTTTCCGTTATAGAAACCGCGGCGGCGTGCCCACGTCCGCCGGAAAGCGCCGCGGCGCGATCAACCGACGCGCGACAACAGCCATTCCCGCAGGCCGGACACCGACTCGATCACCGCCTGCGGCCCCAGCGATTCCAGCTCGTCGCGCAAATGGGCGCCGTACGTCACGCCGACGCCGTGGACCCGGGCGTTGGCGGCCATCTGAAGGTCGTGGGACGTATCGCCGATCATCACGACACGGTCCGCCTCGACGCCCACTTCGTCCATGATCTCGAAGAGCATGGTCGGATTGGGCTTGCTGAATGTTTCGTCGGCGCAGCGCGTGGCAGCGAAGGCGTCGACCAGGCCGCTGGCCGCCAGGGCGCGATTCAGGCCCACCCGGCTCTTGCCCGTGGCCACCGCCATGCGCACCTCGCGCGCGGCCAGCTCGGCCAGCATCTCGCGCACCCCGTCGAACAACTTGAGTTCGGGATCGCGCAGCAGGTAATGCAGCCGGTAGCGCTCCAGAAAGCGCGGCAGCATCGCCTGCGTCAGGCTGGGGACGGCGCGCCGCAGCGCGCTTTCCAGCGACAGGCCGATGACCCAGCTGGCCTGCGAGGCGGACGGCACGGGCAGTTCCAGGTCGCGGCAGGCAGCCTGGATGGCCGCCACGATGCTGTGCGTGGAGTCCATCAGCGTCCCATCCCAGTCGAACACCACCAAGGAATAGGACATATCAGCTATCCATGGCGCCGCGCACTACCCGCACCGCATGAAACGGATATGACCCGAGCGGGGACGCCGCGGAGCCGGCTTTGCCGGTCCGCGGGCGTCGCCCCCTGGAGGGGGAAGCGCGCAGCGCTTCGGGGGTGGCTTTCATGTCAGGAAGACTCCAGCGTTTTGAGAATGTCGATACAAGCCGGGGGCAACGGCGCCTCCAGGGAGAGCGGCTCGCCGGTCAGGGGATGCGCCATGTCCAGGTGATGGGCATGCAGGAACATGCGGGCAAAACCTTTTTTGGCGAAAGACAGGCGAACCGCATCGTCCCCATATTTATCGTCGCCCACGATGGGAAAGCCGACGGAGGCCAGGTGGACGCGGATCTGGTGGGTGCGGCCGGTACGCAGCTCGGCCTCGACCAGGCTGAATGTACCGTAGCGCTGTTTCAATGTGACGATGGTGTGCGCCGCTTGGCCATCGCGGTCCACGCGCACGCGCCGTTCGCCCGAAGCCGTGGTCCATTTGGTCAGCGGCAGCTTGATATGCTGGCGGTCGTTCACCCAATCGCCGCATACCAGGGCGTAATAACGCTTGTTGCCCTGCCCTTCGCGCAGCATGCGATGCAGGCCCAGCAGGGCGCTGCGCTTCTTGGCCACCATGAGCAGGCCGGACGTCTCGCGATCCAGCCGATGCGCCAGTTCCAGCATGGGCGCCTGCGGCCGGGCGGCCCGCAGTCGTTCGATGACGCCGAAGGCCACCCCGCTGCCGCCGTGGACCGCGACGCCGGCCGGCTTATCCAGGACCAGCATGGCATCGTCTTCGTAGACGACAGGGAATTCCGCCGGCGGCACCGTGCGGGTTTCGCCGGGCTGGGGCAAGCGCAAGGGCGGCACGCGCACCAGGTCGCCGGTTTCCAGCCTGTGGTCGACGGCGATACGGCCCTTGTTCACGCGCACCTGGCCGTCGCGGATCGCCTTGTAGATATGGCTCTTGGGTACGCCCTTGCACACCCGGAACAGGAAGTTGTCCAGCCGCTGGCCGCTTTGCTCTTCGCCGATTTCCAGCATGCGCACCGCAGGCGGCGGATTGGCGGCTTTTGCGCCCCGTGGGGACGGGTCGTTCGGCTTGGGACGGGGGCGGGAAGTGTCTTCTTTGCGCATTGCGAAAAGCGGCATATAATCGGGACAGCCTTAAGGGGCTGAATTATGGGGCTGAATGGCCGCCTGGCGTAGAGATGCACGTTCAGATGCACTTTCCTGAGCAACTCCGTCGGGGGACGATTCCGTCCGGTGCGCAGGCCGTTATTGTACCGTCTGCCAGATTCAGCGCCGGGGTCATCCGGTCGCCGGCGCAACCGCGCCCTGACGAGTACGCGAAGGCGAAGTCCCTGACGCGTCCCCAGCCAGGTCCGTTGCATGCCGCGCGCGGCTCTGAAGCAAACAAGCAATACCGTCGTATTAAAGCACCAGGCGCGTGCCGTACCCCTTCGCCGCGCCTGTCGTTCACAGCAATTATTCGTCAACCACAATTCGTGAACCTGACTCCCCTGCTGACCGAACCGCGTGCCATTTGGCACGAAGTGCCTGCCTGACCGGCGCGGATAGGCCTGGGCAGCGCTCAGGCCTGGTCCGCACGCTTGCTCTGCCGCAGTCCGCAGCCCGGGTGACCCGAGGTCACGCGCCGATATCGGCGTGTCATGACTACGGAGAACCCTCTCATGAAGCGCATGTTGTTCAATGCAACGCACCCTGAAGAGTTGCGCGTTGCCATTGTCGATGGGCAGAAGCTCATTGATCTGGACATCGAAACCGCCGGCCGCGAACAGCGTAAAGGCAACATCTACAAAGGCATCATCACCCGTATCGAACCTGGCCTGGAGGCCTGCTTCGTCAATTACGGCGAAGACCGCCACGGCTTCCTGCCGTTCAAGGAAATCGCCCGCAGTTATTTCAAGGAAGGCGTCGACGTACGCACCGCCCGCATCCAGGACGCCCTGCGCGAAGGCCAGGAACTGATCGTCCAGGTGGAAAAGGAAGAACGCGGCAACAAGGGCGCTGCCCTGACCACGTTCATTTCCCTGGCGGGCCGCTACCTGGTCCTGATGCCCAACAACCCGCGCGGCGGCGGCGTCTCGCGCCGCGTCGAGGGCGAAGACCGCCAGGAACTGCGCGACACCATGGAACAGCTCCAGGTGCCGCAGGGCATGAGCATCATTGCCCGCACCGCCGGCATCGGGCGCAACGTCGAAGAACTGCAATGGGATCTTTCCTACCTGATGCAGCTGTGGACGGCCATCGACGGCGCCGCCCGCGACAATTCCGCGCCCATCCTGATCTACCTGGAATCCAGCCTGGTGATCCGGGCGATACGGGACTATTTCTCGCCTGAAATCGGCGAAATCCTGATCGATACCGACGAGATCGCGGATCAGGCCACCGCCTTCATGAGCGTGGTCATGCCGGACAACGTCCAGCGCGTGAAGCGCTATCGCGACGATGTGCCGCTGTTTTCGCGCTTCCAGATCGAACACCAGATCGAGACCGCGTACTCGCGCACCGTTACGCTGCCCTCGGGCGGCGCTATCGTGATCGACCATACCGAAGCCCTGGTGGCCGTCGACGTGAACTCCGCGCGGTCCACGCGCGGTGCCGACATCGAGGAAACCGCCCTGCGCACCAACCAGGAAGCGGCCGATGAAGTGGCCCGCCAGCTGCGCCTGCGCGACCTGGGCGGCCTGATCGTCATCGACTTCATCGATATGGAGGACGGCAAGAACCAGCGCGCCGTCGAACAGCGCCTGCGCGATGCCCTGCATTTCGACCGGGCGCGCGTCCAGATGGGCAAGATCTCGCGCTTCGGGCTGATGGAACTGTCGCGCCAGCGCCTGCGCCCGGCGCTGAACGAAGGGTCCCACATCACCTGCCCCCGCTGCAACGGCACGGGCGTGATCCGCGACGCGGAATCCAGCGCCCTGCACGTGCTGCGCCTGCTGCAGGAAGAGGCCATGAAGGAGAACACCGCGGCGGTGCACGCCCAGGTGCCGGTTGACGTGGCCACCTTCCTGCTCAACGAAAAGCGCGCCGACATCGCCAAGATGGAAGCCCGCCTGAAGGTCAATCTGGTGCTGATCCCCAACAAGCACCTGGAAACCCCGCATCACCATATCGAGCGGCTGCGCCATGACGACCCGCGCCTGGAGGAAATGAAGACCAGCTTCGAACTGGCCGACGCCCCCGCCACGGAAGTCGCCTGGGCTCCCCGCGAACAGGAAATCAAGGCCCGTCCGGAAGCGCTGGTCAAGGGCATCACGCCCGCGCAGCCCGCACCCGTGTCCTCCACCCCTGCCCCGGTGGCGGCCGCGCCGGCGCCCGCCGCGCCCGGCCTGGGTGGCCTGTTCAAGCGCCTGGTCGGCTGGTTCACCGGCGGCGACGCCGCGCCCGCCGCCGCGCCTGCCCAGCAGGCGGATGCCAAGCGTGCGCCCGCACGGCCGAAGTCGCGTACGCACGACGGCCAGGAACGCCGCGGCGAACGCCATGGCTCCGAGCGCAACCGCAATCGCCGGCACGAACCCCGTCCCGAACCCGCCGAAGGCGACGGCCTGCGCCACCATGTGCGTGGCGGGCGCCGTACCGAGGCCGAGCGTGCCGAACGCAATGACCGCCCCGAACGCACCGATCGCACCGATCGTCCGGCTCGCGTGGAAGGGCAGCAGCGCGCCGAACGCGATGCCGTCGTCCAGGCCCAGGCGCACCCCGAAGGCGCGCTCGCGCCGGAAGCCCAGGATGAAGCCACCCCGGCACGCGGCAATCGCGGCCGGCGCGGCCGTGGCCGTGGACGCCGGGAAGACCAGGCGGACACGCCCATGAGCGAACAGGAAAGCATGGTCGCTGCCCTGGCTGAAACGGTGGCCGCCGCGCTGCCACCCGATGCCGGCGATGAGCGTGCCGACGCGGCGGCGGACGCCGCCGACCTGGACGAGCAAGGCCAGGGCGCCGAAGCGGGCAGCGACCCGGAGCGCAAGCGCCGCCGCCGCCGCAGCCGTCGTGGCCGTCGCGCGTCGGAAGACGGTACGGGCCTGACCGGCGAGGCCGGCGAGGCTGGCGAGGAAATGCCGGAAGGCGAGGAAGCCCTGGCCGCGGAAGCGCAAGCCGCGCTGTCGGAAGTTGCCACGCCCGTCGAATCCGGTCATCGTCCGCACTTCGCGGCCGATGCCCAGGGTACGGGTAGCCAAGCCACGCAGCCCACGCCCGTCCAGACCGCCATCCCGGGGTCGATGACGCCGCAGCCCGTTGCGGCCGCGCCGGTTTCTCCGGCCGCGGCTCCCGTGACGCCGGTGTATCCGTCCACCCCCGCCGCACCGGTCGAGGCCACGCGAGGCCATGCCGAACAGGCAACCGCCCCGGCTGCATCGCAGGTGAGCACCGAGCCGGCACAACCGGCCGATCAAGCCGCTTCGGCCGCCCCCGTGGCGCCTGCGGCGGATTGGACGGCACCGGCCCAGCCCGTATCGGCCACATCGGCGCCCGCCCAGCCCCAGCCGGCCACGGACGCACCCGTTGACGCCCCGCAGGCGGCCACGGTGGCGCCCGAACACGCCGCCCAGCCGGTGGCGCCCGCGCCGGCTTCCGCCCAGCCTGTACCGGCGCAGCCGGTGGTGACGGCGCAAACGCCGGCGGCCGTCCCGCCGTCCGCGGCGCCGCGCACCGACGAAGCCATTGCCGGCGCCGTCGCTGCCCCGGCAACGGCCGCCAGCCAGCCCGCGCCGACAGCCGCCGCCGTGCAGCCTGCCACCAAGCAGAACCTGCAGGATGTGGTCAATGCCGCCGGCCTGACCTGGGTGGAGACCGATCCCGATCGCCACGCCCAGACCCAGCAGCGCATGGCCGCCAGCCATACGCCGGTGCGCCTGGGACGCGAACGCAAGCCGGTCCCGCCGGTGTCGTCCGCCCCGCTGGAACAGGTGGAAACCCGCCACTAAGAGTGATCCTAGGCCGCCGCACGGCGGCCTAGGAAACGAAAAGGGCTGTTCCTTGACGGAACAGCCCTTTTTTTACGATGCCGCCGACAGCGGCGGCGCCCGGTGGAAAAGCCCGGACGCTGGAACGCTAGAACAGATAGGTGTAGGTGAGCTGGGCGACGTCCAGGCCTTGATTGGGCGTCTTGATGCTGCCATTGGAGAAATGCGAATAGCGCAGGCTGACACGGCTGGATTCGGTCACCTGGAAGCCCAGGCCGATATGATCGCCGAACTGGAAAGCCGTGCTGATCGTTTTATCCGCGAAGCGCGTCTTGTTGAAGACCGTGGGGCCCACGCCGGCTTCGACGAAGAAGCGGTCGCCCAGCCACCAGCGGAACATGGGGATCGCGTTCAGCTGCCACGCGCTGTCGGGATGGGCACCTTGATGCGCCCACCAATAGGCCACGCCCAGTTCGCCCGTCAGGTCCAGGCGACCCCAATTGCCGCCGAAATCGTAGTTCCACAACGGCGCGGTCTCGTAATTCACGGCGGTGCGGTTGTACTTGGAACCAATACCACCTTGCACGCTGATGCCGCCGTTCGAGCGGCTCTGCGCCTGCGCCAGAGGCATCGCACATGTCATCGCCAGTGCGGTCAACGCGCCGGCAACGATCTTCTTTTTATGATCACGATTCATGGAAACTACTCCAGCGATGAGGAAAAACAAAAAGATTGTGTAACTTATCAGAAAATCCGCATGCCCACCACGCGAGCGTTGTCTGAAAACGCCAACTTTGAACAGGGAACCGCTATTCCAGGAGATCGGCGAATAGCCCCACGCCCGTATCGGGCTGGGGCCAGCGGATGGAGGGTGGGGCCAACGGCGGCGGTTTAGCGCGATGGCGCAACCCGCGGCCGCGGCATCGAAGTCGGGACACCGCGGAATCCGCGGACGCGAGCTCAGGCCGCGACGACGTCGGCGGACTGCCGTGTCAGCAGCGCCAGCAGCCGGGCGATTTCCTCGCGCAACTGGCGTCGATCCACCACCATGTCGACGGCGCCCTTCTGCAGCAGGAATTCCGCGCGCTGGAAGCCTTCCGGCAGTTTTTCGCGCACGGTTTGCTCGATGACGCGCGGGCCCGCGAAGCCGATGAGCGCCTTCGGTTCCGCGATGACCACGTCACCCATGAAGGCAAAGCTGGCCGACACGCCGCCCATGGTGGGGTCGGTGAGCACACTGATGAACGGCAGACCCGCGGCCGCCAGGCGGGTCAGCATGGCGTTGGTCTTGGCCATTTGCATCAGCGACAACAGGCTTTCCTGCATGCGTGCGCCGCCGGAGGCCGCCACGCAGATGAAGCCGGTCTTCTGGTCCAGCGCCGCCTGTGCGCCGCGGGCAAAGCGTTCGCCGACCACCGACCCCATGGAACCGCCCATGAATTCGAATTCGAAGCAGGCCACCACGGCCGGGACGCTGCGGATGGAACCACTGACGACGACCAGTGCATCGGTTTCACCCGTCTGCTTGACGGCTTCCTGCAGGCGCTCCGGATATTTGCGGCTGTCCTTGAACTTCAGGGTGTCGACCGAACGGATGCTCTGTCCGATCTCGACCCGCCCTTCCAGATCCAGCAGCGAATCGATCCGCGCCCGCGCGCCGATGCGCATGTGGTGGTCGCACTTGGGGCAGACGTGCAGGTTCGCCGCCAGGTCTTCGTTGTAAAGCACCGATTCGCACGCCGGGCACTTGACCCACAATCCCTCGGGCACGCGCCGCGCGCTGGGTTCCGTCGTCTTGTTGATGCGAGGTGGCAGGAGTTTTTCGATCCAGCTCATTGTTTATTTATTATCCCGATAGGAAGACGGTGTCAGGCAGCGGCGGCGCCGTGCCTGGCTTGGTCCAATGCCGAGCGTATGCCGCCCAGCCATGCTCGCGCGGCCGCGATGGCGGTTTCGTCGCGCCGCTCGGCGGCAACGCCGGAGACCGCCTGCTCCATGGTTTCGATGAGCTTGCTGCCGATCACCACGGCGTCCGCCACCTGGGCCACGCGCTGGGCGCTGGCCGCGTCGCGGATGCCGAAGCCCACGCCGATGGGGATGTGGACGTGGCGGCGGATGTTGGCCAGCTGGCGCGCCACGTCGTCCGTATCCAGATGGCCGGCGCCCGTCACGCCCTTGAGCGCAACGTAATACACGTAGCCGCGCGCCACCTTGCTCACGGCCTGGATGCGCGCATCGGTGGTGGTCGGCGCGACGAGGAAGATCGGCGCGATGCCCTTGGCGCCCAGCAGGTCGGCGAAGGCCTGCACCTCTTCGGGCGGATAGTCCACCACCAGGACGCCATCCACGCCGGCATCCAGTGCCGCGTCGGCAAAGGCAGCCTGGCCCATGCGTTCAATGGGGTTGGCATACCCCATCAGGACCACGGGCGTTCGATCATCCTGGACGCGAAACTGCTTGACCGCGCCCAGCACGCCACGCAAATTCATGCCCTGCGCGATCGCGCGTTCCGTGGCGCGCTGGATCACCGGGCCGTCGGCCATCGGGTCAGAGAACGGCACGCCCAGCTCGATGATGTCCGCGCCGGCCTGGACCAGGGCATGCATCAGCGGCACGCAGGAAGCGGGCGACGGATCGCCGGCCGCGACGTAGGGAATCAGCGCCGCGCGGCTATCGCCGCTGGCGCGGGAAAAAGCGGCGGCAATACGGTCTTGTCGTGAGGTCATGCTCTCTATCACCACTGTCGATTACAGCGTCAGGCCGGCGCGTTCCGCCACGGTGTGCATGTCCTTGTCGCCGCGCCCGGACAGGCAGACCAGGATATGCGTGTCCGGCGGCAAGGTGGGCGCGATGCGGGTAGCGTGGGCGATCGCGTGCGAGGATTCCAGCGCCGGCATGATGCCCTCGATGCGGCAGCAGTCGTGGAAGGCCTTGAGCGCTTCGTCGTCGGTCACGCCCACGTACGAGGCGCGGCCGCTGTCCTTCAGCCACGCATGCTCCGGCCCCACGCCGGGATAGTCCAGCCCCGCGGACACCGAGTGCGTTTCCTGCACCTGGCCGTCCGCGTCCTGGATCACATAGGTGCGGTTGCCGTGCAGCACGCCGACCTGGCCGGCGGCGATGGAAGCCGCATGCCGGCCGCTGTCCATGCCCTCGCCCGCCGCTTCCACGCCGATCAACTGGACGTTCTCGTAGGGAATATAAGGATGGAAGATGCCCATGGCGTTGGACCCGCCGCCCACGGCCGCGACGACGATGTCAGGCTGGCGGCCGGTTTCCTCGGGCATCTGCCACAGGCATTCGTTGCCGATGACGGTCTGGAAATCACGCACCATGCGGGGGTACGGATCCGGGCCCGCCACGGTGCCGATGATGTAGAAGGTGTTGCCGATATTGGTCACCCAGTCGCGCATGGCTTCGTTCAGGGCATCCTTCAGCGTGCGGGAACCGGACTCCACCGGAACCACGGTCGCCCCCAGCAGTTTCATGCGGTATACGTTGGAGGCCTGGCGGCGGATGTCTTCGCTGCCCATGTACACCACGCATTCCATGCCGTAACGCGCCGCCACGGTAGCGGTGGCCACGCCGTGCTGGCCGGCGCCGGTTTCGGCGATGACGCGGGGCTTGCCCATGCGGCGGGCCAGCAGCGCTTGCCCGATACAGTTGTTGACCTTGTGGGCCCCGGTGTGGTTCAGGTCTTCACGCTTGAACCAGATCTGGGCGCCGCCCAGTTCGCGCGACCAGCGGCGAGCGTGATACACCGGGCTGGGACGACCGACGAAGTGCTTGAGTTCGTAGTTGAATTCCTCGATGAATTGAGGATCCACGCGATAGCGATCGTAGGCCGCGCGCAATTCATCGAGCGCGTGCATCAGCGTTTCCGCCACGAACACGCCGCCATACGGACCAAAATGGCCCTGGGCGTCAGGAAAATCGTAAGGTTTGACCACTCTGTTTCACCACGTTATTCCCCACGGCTTCGCGGGAAGCGGGCGGTCCGGGTAAAACACGCCGCCGCCGATTCAGCAACCGGGTATTTTACCTGACCGGCTGATGCCCATCCCCGAAGCGCTGCGCGCTTCCCCCTCAAGGGGGCGACGCGGGCGGACCGGTGGGGAGCCCCCCCCGAAGCGCTTCGCGCTTCCCCCTCAAGGGGGCGACGCTGGCGGACCGGCAAAGCCGGATCCGCGGCGTCCTCGCTGGGGCAATAGCCGTTTCATGCGATGCGGGTGGTGGCAGCGCCATGGACCACGGTTATATGGACTGTCCGACGCGGCGCAGGAAGGTGGCGCAGGCCTCCATCTGGTCCACGGCGACGAATTCATCCGGCTTGTGGGCCTGGGCGATGTGGCCGGGACCGCAGACCACCGTCGGGATGCCGATGCCCTGGAACAGGCCCGCTTCGGTGGCGTAGGCGACCTTGCGGGTGGCGGTATCGCGGGTCAGACCGCGCACCAGCTGCGTGATCGCCGCCTGCTCGGAAGCCTCCAGCCCGGGGGCCGCGGCGCCGCGCTCGATGTCGATGCGCGCCTCCGGAAACTCCGCCTGCATGCGCGGCAGCAGTATCTCGTCCACATAGCGTTGAATTTCGCGCTGGATGTCGTCCGGCGCGAGACCGGGCAGATTGCGGAATTCATAGGCGAATTCGCAGTCGTCCGGGATGGTGTTGACGGCGATGCCGCCGCGGATCAGGTTGGTGGTCAAGGTGCTGAAAGGCACGTCGTAGAAGGTGTCGTACGGCCCCTTGGCCTTGTAGGCATCGGCCACGTCGCGGATATGGCAGATCAGCCGCGCGGCGTATTCGATGGCATTGCAGCCATGCGGCGTCAGCGACGAATGCGCCGCCTTGCCGTGCACCCGGCAGCGGTACAGGTTGATGCCCTTATGGGCCACCACCACCTGCATGCCGGTGGGCTCGCCCACCACGCAGCCCTCGGGCCGGATGCCGCGATCGCGCAGATCCGCCAGCATATAGGGTGCGCCCGCGCAGCCGACTTCCTCGTCGAAGGAAAACGCCAGGTGCAGCGGCTTGGCGCGCGGCATGGCCAGGAATTCCGGCACCAGGGCCAAAGCCGTCGCGATGAAGCCCTTCATGTCGCAGGCGCCGCGGCCGTAGAGCCGGCCGTCGCGTTCACGCAGCGCGAAGGGATCGCTCGTCCATTCCTGGCCATCCACCGGCACGACGTCCGTATGGCCGGACAACACGATGCCGCCCTGCTCGCCGCCGTCGCGGGCGGGCAGCGTGGCAAACAGATTGGCCTTGGTCCGATCCTCGTTGTGGACCAGCCAGGCTTGCACGCCTAGTCCCCTGAGGCTATCGCGCACGGTTTCGATGAGGGCCAGATTGCTGTTGCGGCTGGTGGTGTCGAAACCCACCAGCGTTTCCAGCCAGCGTCGGGTATCCATGGACTAGCGCCTTGTCGTGAAAACCGCCAGTGTAGGCCGGCGCCGATCCGCCCGTCTACGACGGGCTGGCGTCATTTGCGGGCGGCGCCCGTCACGCCGGGCACTTCGGCCAGGGCGTCCAGCGCGCGCGACAGCGCCTCGCCGCCGTGGATTTCCACGGTGAACACCATATGGGCCAACGAGTTGCGGCTTTGCGTATTGACGCCGATGACATTCAGGCGCAGGCGGGCAAACACTTCGGACAGGTCCCTCAGCAGGCCGGAGCGGTCGTGGGCGCGCACGCTGATGTCCACGGGATACATCGTATTGCCTGTGTCGCCCCAGGCGACCTCGATCACGCGTTCCGGCTCGCGCTCGGCCAGGGCGGCGTAGCTATGGCAGTCCGCACGATGGATGGACACGCCGCGCCCGCGCGTGACGAAGCCCACGATCGCGTCCGGCGGCGCCGGCCGGCAGCAGCGGGCCAGTTGCGTCATGAGCGAGCCCACGCCGACCACCAGTACACCGCTCTTGCCGCTTTTCTCCGTGCTTTCGGCGCGGCTGGCATGCGTGATCACGCCCGGTTCGCCGGTGGGCGCGGCGGGCTGCTGGAAGACCGCGTCGATCTGCCGCAGGCTGAATTCGTCCTTGGCCGCGGCGACATAAAGATCGTCGGCCCGCGCGAACCCCAGCTGCTGCGCCAGCTGTTCCAGGTTCACCGCGGTCTTGCCCAGCCGCTGCAGCTCTTTTTCGACCAGGGCCTGGCCCTGGGTGATGCGCTGCTGCAGCTCGATGGCATTGAACCAGTTGCGCACCTTGGCGCGCGCGCGCGAGCTGGCCAGGAAGCCCAGCTGGGGATTGAGCCAATCCCGCGAGGGCCCGCCGGCCTTGGCGGCGACGATTTCCACGGTCTGACCCGTGGCCAGGCGGGTCTGCAGGGGCACCATCTGGCCGTCCACCCGCGCGCCGCGGCAGCGATGGCCCAGATCCGTATGCAGGTGATAGGCGAAGTCGACCGGCGTGGACCCGGCCGGCAATTCGATCACGCGCGCCTGCGGCGTCAGGACATAGATGTGTTCGCCCACGGCGCGGGCGGCCGGGCCGGCCTGGCCGCCGGCCGGCCCGGCCTCGAGCTCCGCATTCCAGGCCAGAAGCTGGCGCATCCAGGACAGTTGGCGATCGTAGTCGCTGGACGCGGCAACCTGCCCGCCCCGGGGTCCGGCTTCCTTGTAGCGCCAATGCGCCGCCATCCCGTATTCCGCGAACTGGTGCATCTCGTGCGTGCGGATCTGGACTTCGAACAGCCGCCCGTCCTTGTCGACGACCACCGTGTGCAGCGAGCGGTAGCCGTTGGGCTTGGGCCGCGAGATATAGTCGTCGAACTCGTCCAGCAGCGGCGTCCAGAGTTCATGCACGAGCGCCAGCGCGGTATAGCATTCCCGCACATCCTTGACGATGACGCGCAGCGCCCGCAGGTCGAACATCTGGTTGAAGTCCAGCTTCTTGATGCGCATCTTGTTCCAGATGCTGTAGATATGCTTGGGGCGCCCGCTGACCTCGGCGTCGATGCCGGCCTTGTGCAGGGCCGTGCGCACGCGCTCGACGGCATCGGCGATGAAGGCTTCCCGCTCTACCCGTTTTTCTTCGAGCAGCCGCGCGATTTCCTTGTAGCGCTCGGCATCCAGGAAGCGGAAGGCCAGGTCTTCCAGCTCCCATTTGAGCTGCCATATCCCCAGGCGATTGGCCAGCGGCGCATACAGGTCCAGGGTTTCGCGCGCCAGCTCCGGCGGGCAGGCGATGCGCGACGCGGCATGCCAGCGCAGGCTTTGCAGGCGCGAGGCCAAACGCATCAGGACGATGCGCAGATCCGCCGCCATGGCCAGCAGCATTTTCCGCTGCATTTCCTTCTGCGAGCCCGTCTCGGCGGCACTGTCGCTGGCCAGCCGGGCGACGGTGCCCAGGCGCAGCAAGGCCCGGGCGCCCTGCACCAGGCGTCCGACTTCCGGACCGAATTCGGCCGCGATGGGATCGTGGCGAGTGGAGGGAGCCGGCACCGAGAGATCGGCGGGCAAGGCGGCCAGGACCGCCGCCACGCGCGTGGCGCCGTCGGTCTGCAGGCTGGCGAGGATGCGCGCCACGCCGGCCGCATGGCTGGCCAGCGGCTCCCCGGTGAGCGCCTGTTCTTCACCGAAGCGCGGCGAAGCCCAGGCCGCCGCCCTGTGCAGCTGTTCACGTCCTTGCGGGTCCAGGCCGGCCGCGGCGCCGTCGAACCAGGCGGCGTCAAAAGGCGTCAAGGTATCGTGATCGGGAAACGCGGGCATCGGTGCGTGGCACTGGAAAACGGAACGAAGCATCGACCGGACGGGAATCCCCACACTCTACACTAGGGGCTGTCGGCGCTGGAAGGCGCCACGGCGCGCCCGGTCCGGACCCGGATGCCGGCCGCTTTGCCCATGAATCCGGACGGAGTATCCCCTTATGCTGCGATGGCTGCTTGGCCGCGGCGCGCCCGCGGCCCGGATCGCGGATGTGCAAGCGCGCATCGAACCCGCACTGTGGGAGCAAGTCCTTCAGGCCTATCCCTTCCTGGCCGGCCTGCCGGCCGCGGAAGCCGGTGAACTGCGCGCCCGCGCCGCATGGCTGCTGGCCAGCAAGACCATGAACGGCGCGCGCGGCCTGGCGCTGACCGACTTCATGCGCCTGTCCATCGCCGCGCAGGCGGCGCTGCCCATCCTGAAGCTGCCGACGGCCCTGTACGAGGGCTGGGACGAGATCATCGTGTATCCCGGCGGCTTCGCGATACCCCGGCGCCGCGAGGACGACATCGGCGTGGTGCATGAGTATATGGAGGACGCCGCGGGGGAGGCCTGGGACGGCGGACCGGTCGTGCTGTCCTGGGAAGACGCGCGCATCGCGGAAGGCGGCTTCAACGTCGTCATCCATGAATTCGCCCACAAGCTGGACTTGATGGGGGGCGACGCCGACGGCATGCCCAGCCTGGCGGGCCGGGCCGAGCTGAACGCCCGCCTCTGGCGCCGCGTACTGGACGACAGCCTGGACCGTTTCACCCAGGCGCTGGAGGCCGTGGAAGCGGCCATCCCGCCGCATATCGACCCGGAAGGGCCGGATGCCGACCCCTGGTACGGCCAATTGCCCATGGACCCGTACGCAGCCACCGACGAAGCCGAATTCTTCGCCGTCAGCTCCGAGTCGTTTTTCGTGGACCCGGCGCCGCTGGCGGAGGCCCTGCCGGAATGGTATGGCTTGCTGCGCGCCTATTACCGGCAGGATCCGCTGTCGCGGCAAGGTCCGGACCAGGCCTGAATCAGGCCACGGCCGCCGTGACGACGATTTCGACCTTGTAGTCGGGGTTCGCCAGGCGGGCTTCGACGGTGGCACGGGGAGGCGCGTTGCCGGCGGGCACCCAGGCGTCCCATGCCTTGTTCATGCCGTCGAATTCCTTCATGTTGGCGACGAAGATCTGCGCCATCAGGATCTTGGTCTTGTCCGTGCCCGCTTCCGCCAGCAGGCGGTCGATGGTGGCCAGCACCTGCTGGGTCTGGCCGGTGATGTCCAGCGAGGCGTCATCGGGCACCTGGCCGGCCAGGTACGCTACGCCGTTGTAGACGGCCATGTCGGAAAGACGCTTTTCGACGTTGACGCGCTTGATCGAGCTCATGAGTTTCCTTTCGGTTCTGGGTTGAAAAAGATTGCGGTGGCCGGATCGCCGGGGGCCTATTTCGCCCCGCCTTCCTCGCGTATCGGCGGCAACTGGAACACCTGGCGCAGGTAGGCCAGGTAGGCGGGGTCGTCGCACATGGTCTTTTCGGGCGAGTCCGAGACCTTGGCCACCGGCTGGCCATTGCAGCGGACCATCTTCATCACGATCTGCAAGGGCTGGTGACCCAGGTCGTTGGTCAGGTTGGTGCCGATGCCGAACGATACCCGGCAGCGCCCGGCAAAGCGCCGCGCCAGCTCGATCGCGCGCGGGAAGGTCAGCGCATCGGAAAACACCAGGGTCTTGGTGCGCGGATCGACGCGGTTGCCCAGGTAGTGCGCGATCATGCGCTCACCCCACACGAAGGGGTCTCCGGAATCGTGGCGCGCGCCGTCGAACAGCTTGCAGAAATACATATCGAAGTCGCGCAGGAAGGCGTCGGTGCCGTAGACATCGGACAGCGCGATGCCCAGGTCGCCGCGATATTCCTTGGCCCAGACCTCCAGCGCGAAGACCTGGGAGTCGCGCAGGCGCGGGCCCAGCGCCTGGCAGGCCTGCAGGTATTCATGACCCATCGTCCCCAAGGGCAGGACGTCGTACTTGCGCGCCAGCGCCACATTGCTGGTGCCGGCAAACATTTTGCCCATCGTGGCCTTCATCGTTGCCACGACCTCGTCGTGCCACACCTTGGAAAAGCGCCGGCGCGTGCCGTATTCCGCCACCCGGAAATCGGCCATGTCCGGCGCCTTCACCACCAGGTCCATCTTGGACTGCAGCCGCGCCCGGCCTTCTTCCAGGTCCGGGTGCGCGCGCGTATTGCGGAAATAGACCTCGTTGACGATGGCCAGCACGGGGATTTCGAAAAGTATGGTGTGCAGCCACGGGCCCTTGACCTCGATCGAGATTTCGCCGGGATGATCACCCTCGCCCACGACGATGCAGCGCTCGGGCAGGTGGAACAGGCCAAGGAAATCGACAAAGTCGCTCTTGATGAAACGCAACCCGCGCAGATAGTCCAGTTCGTCGTCGGCGAAGCGCAGCTGGCACAGATGATGGATCTCGGCGCGGATTTCGTCCATGTAGGGACGCAGGTTCACGCCTGGCGTGCGGCACTTGTAGCGGTACTCCACCTGGGCAGCCGGGAAATGATGCAGGACGACCTGCATCATGCTGAACTTGTACAGGTCGGTGTCTAACAGCGAGGTGATTATCATGATTCGCTTGGTCGCTTGCGTGCGCGCCGGCCGCAAAAGGGGACTGCCGTCCGCGGTGTCCGGCGGCATCGCTGCGGCCGGACACCGCGAGGAAAACCGTATTCAACCATAGTATGCCGGCGTGCGATGACGGGGCGGCCGGGATTATCCCGCCATTGGCGCGACAGGGAGGCCACGGCGGCTGGACCAAGCCGCGACATTACCCGGGTCAGGGTTATGCCGGGAGGCGTTGAACGCAATTGGGTAAAATCTCATTTTTCCCCAGAATAAAAAACGCCCCACCGGGAGTTGCCGCATGACTCACGTCGTCACCGAAAACTGTATCAAATGCAAGTACACCGATTGCGTCGACGTGTGCCCCGTTGATTGCTTCCGCGAAGGACCGAACTTCCTGGTCATCGATCCGGACGAATGCATCGATTGCGCGGTGTGCATTCCGGAATGCCCGGCCAACGCCATCTACGCCGAAGAAGACGTTCCGCAGGACCAGTTGCAATTCATCAAGATCAATGCCGAACTGTCGCCCGAGTTCGCCAGCATCAGCCGCGCCAAGAAGCCGCTGCCCGATGCCGACGAATGGAACGGCAAGCCGGACAAGCTGCCGTTACTGGAAAAATAAGCCGGCCGGCCGCGGGCCGTCCCTGGATTAACGCCCTTCGCGGGTCCAAAGCCGGCTTGCCGGCGCAGCAGTGGGGACACCGATCCGCCCATGACCGAAAGCAAGTACACGCGCCAGACCGTCACCGAGGTACGCCAGTGGGTACCGGGCAAGCTGTTTTCCCTGCGGGTGACGCGGGATCCCGCCTTTGTGTTCAAGGCCGGGCAGTTCGCGCGGGTGGGGTTGCCGGAAAGCAATACGCCCGGTGCGGAACCCACCTTGTGGCGCGCCTATTCGATGGTGTCCGGCCCCCTGGACAACGAACTCGAGTTCTATTCCATCGTGGTGCCGGAGGGCCCGTTCAGTCCCCGGCTGGCGGCCCTGAAGCCCGGCGATCCGCTGTATGTCGAAAAGACGCCCTACGGTTTCCTGACGATAGACCGCTTCGCCACGCAGCCGTCCACCGCTCAATCCGGCGCGTACAGTGACCTGTGGCTGCTGGCCAGCGGCACCGGCCTGTCCGCCTATCTGTCCATCCTCCGCGACCCCGCCACCTGGACCACCTTCCGCCGCATCATCCTGGTGCATGGGGTGCGCACCGCGCAGGAACTGGCTTACCGCCAGGAGATCGAAGGCTGGTCCGACCTGCCCGAATTCGCCGGGATATATCGCGCGGACCCACGCAAGCTGATCTATCTGCCCATCGCCACGCGCGAAACCCTGCCTGGCGTGCCGCAAGCCCGCCTGACCACGCTGATCCAGGACGGACGGCTGGAATCACTGGTGGGCGAAAGACTGGACCCGGCTCATGCCAAGGTCATGCTTTGCGGCAATCCCGCCATGCTGGCGGACGCCCGTAAACTGCTCGGGGAAAGAGGCTTCGCGCCGGGGCGCCGCGGCGTGCCGGGCAACCTCGCGGTGGAAAACTACTGGTAGTCCACCACGCCGCTGCAATCCTTCGCAACATCCCGGGCACGTGCCTTGCCATGTTCCCGGGCCGACCTGGGGACGCATCGCCTACCGGCGCGATCGGCCCCACGCGGTTGACAACAGGCTGAAATTTCCCTTTTTGGCAACACATGTTGGGCGGAATACGCTGCGAAAGCGTCCTATGTGCCGTCAGTTCTGTTGCAGTGCGTAAAATAACCCGCACGAACCCGCCGCGGATCAGTCCAACATGCATGAGGACAGATCCAGGCGGTGCGGGGCCGATGGCTCCGGGTCTGGAAAGGAATATTCGATGCTGTATCAATTGCACGAGCTGCAGCGCGCCTTTTTGACGCCCTTTGCCGCGTTCACGGACGTCGGCTCGCAGCTATTCTCCAACCCCTATAGCCCTTGGGCCTATACCCCCGTCTCGCGCCAACTGGCCGCCGGCTACGAACTGATGCACCGCATCGGCAAGGAATACGAAAAGCCGGCATGGGGCCTGCCGACTACCGAGATCGACGGCAAACACGTGAAAGTGGTGGAAAAGGTGGCGGTCGACAAACCGTTCTGCCGGCTGATCCACTTCGAGCGCCAGGGCCTGGCCAAGCGCAAGGACCCGCAGGTGCTGCTGGTGGCCCCGCTTTCGGGCCATCACGCCACCCTGCTGCGCGACACGGTGCGCGCCCTGCTGCCCCGGCACGACGTCTACGTGACCGACTGGGTCGACGCGCGCATGGTGCCGCTGTCGGAAGGCCCCTTCCACCTGAACGATTACGTGCGCTATGTGCAGGACTTCCTGCGCTTCCTGGGCGCGGACACGCATGTGATTTCGGTGTGCCAGCCCACGGTGCCCGTGCTCGCCGCGATTTCGCTGATGGCGTCCAGCAACGACCCCTGCCAGCCACGCACCATGATCATGATGGGCGGCCCCATCGATCCGCGAAAAAGCCCCACGCAGGTCAACAACCTGGCGACCACCAAGCCGTACTCGTGGTTCGAGAACCAGCTCATACACCGCGTACCCGGCCGTTATCCCGGCACCGGGCGGCCGGTTTATCCGGGTTTCCTGCAGCATGCCGGCTTCGTCGCCATGAACCCGGACCGCCACCTCAAATCGCACTACGATTTCTACCAGGACCTGGTCCGCGGCGACGACAGCGACGCGGAAGCGCACCGCCGCTTCTACGACGAATACAACGCCGTACTGGATATGGCGGCGGAGTTCTACCTGGATACCATCAAGATGGTGTTCCAGGAACACCAGCTGCCCAGGGGCAAATGGAAGGTGGATGGGCAGCTCGTGAAGCCGGCCGACATCAAGAACGTCGCGCTGATGACCATCGAAGGCGAACTGGACGATATCTCGGGCCTGGGCCAGACCCGCGCGGCGCTGGACTTGTGCAGCGGCATTCCCGCCGATCGCAAGACCCACTATACGGCGCAGAAATGCGGCCACTACGGGATTTTCTCGGGCCGCCGGTGGCGCGAAATCATCTGTCCTAAAATCGCGGAATTCATCCGCCAATACGCCTGAAGCCGGGCCACGGCGGCGCGGCCGCCGATCATTCCGATACGGGGCCGTCCAGGCCCCTTTTTTTTCATGTCCACCATTACCCTCGCGGACCGCATCGACGGCCTGCTGCCCCAGACGCAATGCACGAAGTGCGGCTATGACGGCTGCCGGCCTTATGCCGCGGCCATCGCCGCCGGCGAAGCCGATATCAATCGCTGCCCGCCCGGCGGGGAGGACGGCGTGCGCGCCCTGGCCGCCCTGCTGGATAGACCGGCGCCGGCACTGGACCTGTCGCGCGGGCATCCCGGACCGCTGATGCTGGCCGTGGTCGACGAAGCCCATTGCATAGGCTGCACCCTGTGCATCGACGCCTGTCCGGTGGACGCCATCGTGGGCGCGCCCAAGCGCATGCATACGGTGCTGGACGACGTGTGCACCGGCTGCGACCTGTGCGTCGCGCCCTGCCCCGTGGATTGCATCGCGATGGTGCCGGCCGGCCGTGCCTGGACCGCGGACGACGCCCGCCATGCGCGCGCGCGCCACGACGGCCGTGCGCGCCGGCTGCGCGAAGGCGCCGGCGCCGATGCCGACGCCGACCGCCGCGGCGATGCCGCCGCGGAGGAGGTTCCGCCCCACGAGGCCGAGGCCCGCAAGCGCGCCGCCATCGAGAACGCGCTGGCGCGCGCCCGTGCCCGGCGTAGCCGCCCGGGGCCTTGAAAGCCGGGACGGCCTCCGCTCGCGCGGCCCGCACCGGTCGATACAGCGACGCGGACGTACGGCGGGACGCGGAAAACACCAAGAAAAGGAACAACGCCAACGATGAACGCCGCCAAACGCCGGGAAATCTTCGCCCGCCTGCAAGCCGCCAATCCCACGCCGACCACCGAACTCGAATACGCGACACCGTTCCAGTTGCTGATCGCCGTGCTGCTGTCCGCGCAGGCGACCGACAAGTCGGTGAACATCGCCACCCGCAAGTTCTTTCCCCACTACGGCACCCCTCAGGGGCTGGTGGAGCTGGGCGAAGCCGGGCTGACGGAATACATCAAGACCATCGGCCTGTACCGCACCAAGGCGAAGAACGCCGTCGCCACCGCGCGGCTGATCCTGGAACAGCATGGCGGCGAAGTGCCCCAGAGCCGCGAAGCGCTGGAGGCCCTGCCCGGCGTCGGCCGCAAGACCGCGAACGTGGTGCTCAATACCGCCTTCGGCCAGGCGACGATGGCCGTGGACACGCACATCTTTCGCGTGGCCAATCGCACCGGACTGGCGCCCGGCAAGAACGTGCTGGAAGTCGAACTCAAGCTGACTCGGCTGGTGCCCAGGGAATACCTGCAGGATGCGCATCACTGGCTGATCCTGCACGGCCGCTACGTCTGCGTGGCGCGCACCCCGAAATGTCCGCAATGCGGCATCGCCGACCTGTGCGAATACCGCCATAAAACGCCGGCCAAGCCGGCGTGAACCCGCAAGTTGTCACACGGCTGTCAAGTCCCCGTATTCCTTAGAAAAAACCTATGTAAAACCCGCATAGTATTTTGCCCTGGGCGTCCGCATACTCGCCGCAACAATTACGCACAATGAACGATGGTGGAGTATGGAAGACACCATTCTGGAGACCCAGGGACTGACCAAGGAATTCCGCGGATTTGTCGCGGTGAAAGGTGTCGACCTGCGCGTCCGCCGCGGCCATATCCATGCGCTGATCGGCCCCAATGGGGCCGGCAAGACCACGTGCTTCAACCTGCTGACGAAGTTCCTGGCGCCCAGCGCCGGACGCATCGTTTTCAACGGCGTGGACATCACGGGCGAAAAGCCTGCGCAGATCGCACGCCGCGGCATCATCCGCTCGTTCCAGATTTCCGCCGTATTCCCTCACCTGACGGTGCTTGAAAACGTGCGCATCGGCTTGCAGCGCAAAACGGGTTTGTCCTACCACTTCTGGCGCAGCGAGAAACGGCTGGACAGCCTGAATGCGAAGGCGCACGAGCTGCTGGACGAAGTCGACCTGGGCAGTTTCGCGGAAGAGATGACCGTGAACCTGCCCTACGGCCGCAAGCGCGCGCTGGAAATCGCCACCACGCTGGCCATGGAGCCGGAACTGATGCTGCTGGACGAGCCCACGCAGGGCATGGGCCACGAGGACGTGGACCGCGTCACCCGCCTGATCAAGCGCGTCGGCGTAGGCCGCACCATCCTGATGGTCGAACACAATATGAACGTGGTCTCGTCCATTGCCGACCAGATTACCGTGCTGGCGCGCGGCGCCGTCCTGGCCGAAGGCGGCTATGCCGAAGTCTCACGCAATCCCGAGGTGATGCAGGCTTATATGGGGACCACCGCGGGTGAATTGCAAGGAGCACACGCATGACAGCGCCGGCATTGGAAATCTCCGATCTGCACGCCTGGTACGGCGAATCCCACATCCTGCATGGGGTGGACATGCGCGTGGCCCAGGGCGAAGTCGTCACCCTGCTGGGACGCAACGGCGCCGGCCGCACCACCACGCTGCGGGCCATCCTGGGCCTGACGGGCAGCCGCCGCGGCTCGGTGCGCATCAACGGCACCGAGTCCATCGGCCTGCCGACCTTTCGCGTCGCGCACCTGGGCGTGGGCTATTGCCCCGAGGAACGCGGCATTTTCGCCAGCCTGTCGTGTGAGGAAAACCTGCTGCTGCCGCCGGTCATCGGCGGCGCGCTGGGCGGCGGCATGTCGCTGGCCGAAATCTACGACATGTTCCCCAACCTGCACGAACGCCGCCATTCGCCGGGGACCCGGCTGTCCGGCGGCGAGCAGCAGATGCTGGCCGTGGCGCGCATCCTGCGCACCGGCGCCAGCCTGCTGCTTCTGGACGAGATATCCGAGGGCCTCGCCCCGGTTATCGTGCAAGCGCTGGGGCGCATGATCACGGCGCTGAAACAGCGCGGGTACACCATCGTGATGGTGGAACAGAATTTCCACTTCGCCGCGCCGCTGGCCGACCGCTTCTACGTCATGGAGCACGGCCAGATCGTCGAGCATTTCGACGCATCTCAGCTGACTGAAAAACAGGAAGCGCTCAACGACCTGCTGGGCGTTTGAATGTGCCACCCGCCGGAAAACCGGCAACCCCCTACAAGAGGGAGAGGAGTCAAAATGAAGCTGCATACCCTTACCGCCGCGCTGGCCCTGGCCGGTTTCGGACTCGCCGCGGCGCCGGCCGTCCAGGCGCAAGGCATCTCCGATGATGTCATCCGCATCGGCTTCATTACCGATATGTCGGGCGTGTATTCCGACATCGACGGCAAGGCCGGCGTGGAAGCCATCCGCATGGCGATCGAGGATGCCGGCGGCAACATCAACGGCAAGAAGATCGAAGTGATGTACGCCGACCACCAGAACAAGGCCGACGTGGCGTCATCGCGGGCGCGCGAATGGTTCGACCAGCAGCACGTGGACGTGCTGATCGGCGGCACCAACTCCGCGACCAGCCTGGCCATGGCCGCGGTTGCCGCCGAGAAGAAGAAGCCCTTCATCGCCATCGGGGCGGGCGCCTCGGACCTGACCAACGCGCAATGTACGCCCTATACCGTGCACTACGCCTACGACACCGTGGCGCTGGCGCGCGGCACCGGTTCGGCCGTGGTGAAGGACGGCGGCAAGAGCTGGTTCTTCCTGACCGCGGACTACGCGTTCGGCCACGCCCTGGAGCGCGACACGGCCAACGTGGTGAAAGCCGCGGGCGGCGAGGTCAAGGGCCAGGTGCGAGCCCCGCTGGGCGCATCGGACTTCTCGTCCTTCCTGCTGCAGGCGCAGGCCTCCAAGGCCCAGATCCTGGGCCTGGCCAACGCGGGCGGCGATACGATCAATTCCGTCAAGGCGGCGAACGAGTTCGGCATCACCAAGACAATGAAGTTGGCGGGCCTGCTGGTCTTCATCAACGACATCCATTCGCTGGGCCTGCCGGCCACCCAGGGCATGTACCTGACCGACGGCTGGTACTGGGACCAGAACGACGCCTCGCGCGCCTGGAGCAAGAAGTTCGAAGCCAAGGTCGGCCGCAAGCCGTCGATGCTGCAGGCGGGCGACTATTCGTCGGTCTCGTTCTATCTGAGCGGGGTCAAGGCCACCGGCACCGACGATCCCGACACGGTGATGAAGTGGATGAAGTCGAACAAGATCAACGATATGTTCGCCCAGGGCGGCTATGTGCGCGAAGACGGCCGCATGATCCACGACATGTACCTGATGCAGGTGAAGACACCCAAGGAGTCCAAGGGTCCGTGGGACTACTACAAGGTGGTCGCCACGCTGCCCGGCGACCAGGTCTACACCAAGCTGTCTGAATCGACCTGCAAGCTGGTCAAGAAATAAGCAGGACATCGCGGTGCGGCGCCACCCGGCCATGCCGCCGGGCGCCGTACCGCGCCTGCCTTCGCGTGCCCATGCATAACCGGCGCAGGACTTCCAAAAAACCATGAATGTTTTCGGCATCCCCATGCAGGCCCTGTTCGGGCAATTGCTGCTGGGCCTGGTGAACGGTTCTTTCTACGCCATGCTGTCGCTCGGCCTGGCGGTCATCTTCGGTCTGCTCAACGTCATCAACTTCGCCCACGGCGCGCTGTACATGATGGGCGCCTTCGTGGCGTGGATGGGCGTGGCCTACCTCGGCCTGAACTACTGGATCGTCCTGGTCCTGGCGCCGCTGGTGGTCGGCGTATTCGGCATCGTCATCGAACGCCTGCTGCTGCGCCACCTGTACCGGCTGGATCATCTTTACGGCCTGTTGCTCACCTTCGGCCTGACGCTGCTGATCGAGGGCCTGTTCCGCAGCGTCTACGGTGTATCGGGACAGCCCTTCCCGACGCCGGACCTGCTGCAGGGCGCCACCAACCTGGGCTTCATGATCCTGCCGAATTACCGCGGCTGGGTCGTGGTGGCCTCGCTGATCATCTGTTTCGGCACATGGTTCGTGATCGAGCGCACGCCGCTGGGCGCGCTGCTGCGCGCCGCCACGGAAAACCCCAAGCTGGTCGAAGCCTTCGGCGTCAACGTGCCGCGCATGATCACGCTGACCTACGGCTTCGGGGTCGCCCTGGCCGCCTTCGCCGGGGTGCTGGCCGCCCCGGTGCTGCAGGTATCGCCCTTGATGGGATCCAACCTGATCATCGTGGTGTTCGCCGTCGTGGTCATCGGCGGCATGGGTTCCATCATGGGGGCCATCCTGACGGGCCTGGGCCTGGGCGTGATCGAGGGGTTGACCAAGGTGTTCTGGCCCGAGGCATCCAACACGGTCGTCTTCGTCATCATGGCCATCGTGCTGCTGCTGCGTCCGGCGGGACTGTTCGGGAAGGAAAAATGAATCGACACATCGCTGGCTATGTGGTCCTGGCCATCGCGGCGGCGCTGCTGCCCTTCCTGGGCGTGTACCCCATTTTCGCCATGAAGGTCATGTGCTATGCGCTGTTCGCCTGCGCCTTCAACCTGCTGCTGGGGTTTACCGGCCTCCTGTCTTTCGGCCACGCGGCCTTCCTGGGCAGTGCGGCCTACGCCACCGGCCATGCGCTGAAGGCATGGGGCGTCACGCCGGAGATCGGGCTGGTCTTCGGCGTCGCCGTGGCCGCCCTGCTGGGCCTGGTGGTGGGGGGCCTGGCCATACGCCGCAGCGGCATCTACTTCGCCATGATCACGCTGGCCATGGCCCAGATGGCCTACTTTTTCTTCTTGCAGGCCCGCTTCACCGGCGGTGAAGACGGCCTGCAGCAGGTGCCCCGCGGCCGCCTGTTCGGTCTGATCGATCTCAGCAGCGACCTGACCCTGTACTACCTGGTCCTGGCGCTCTTCCTGATCGGCTTCGCCGTCATCTGGCGCACGGTCAACTCGCCTTTCGGTCAGGTGCTCAAGGCCTTGCGCGAGAACGAGCCGCGCGCGATCTCGCTGGGGTACGACGTCGACCGCTTCAAGCTGCTGGCCTTCGTCCTCTCGGCGGCCATCGCGGGGCTGGCGGGCTCGGCCAAGACGCTGGTCTTCGTGTCCGCCACGCTATCGGACGCGACGTGGCAGATGTCCGGCCTGGTCATCCTGATGACGCTGATCGGCGGCATGGGTACTTTCCTGGGCCCGGTGTTGGGCGCCTTCATCGTCGTTCTGCTGGAAAACAAGGTGGGCGACTTCGGGCAGGCGCTGACCAGCATGACCGGCATCGAGTGGTTCCGCCAGCTGGGGGAATCGGTGACCATCGTCATCGGCCTGATCTTCGTGATCTGCGTGATGGCCTTTCGCCGCGGCATCGTGGGCGAATTCCAGGCCCTGCTGCGGCGGCGCAAGACGGCCTGACCGAAACAGCAGGCAACCAGGCTCGCCGCGGTGGCGCGGGCGCATTATGCTGGAGCGGTTCGCCAGGAACCCGCCATGCGCCCGCACCGCCCCTGCCTGTCCCGGCACGCCATCGTGCCCCCCTATCTGCTGGACCGGCTTGCCGACCAGGGCAGCCCTCATGTACGCACCTGCGCGGCCACCACCCTGAGCCTGATTGGGGACGATGGCACGCTGCGCGGCGCCGCGCAGGCACGCGCCTTCGCGGCCCGGCCGGAAGCCGCCGACGGCGCCGGACGCCGTATCCACACGGCCGGCGGCGGCACCGCCCTGCCGGGCGAACTGGTCCGCCGCGAAGGCGACCCCGCCACGGAAGACCCTGCCGCGGACGAAGCCTACGATTACCTGGGCGCCACGCGCGCTCTGTTCGCCGAGGTGTACGGACGGGACTCTCTCGACGGCAAGGGCATGGCACTGATCGGCACGGTCCATTACGGCCGGCACTACGACAATGCGTTCTGGAACGGCACGCAGATGGTATTCGGCGATGGCGACGGGGAAGTCTTCAACCGCTTCACCATCGCCATGGATATCGTCGGGCACGAGCTCGCGCATGGCGTGATCGACTACGAGGCGGCCCTGGTGTACCGCGGGCAGGCAGGCGCGCTGAATGAATCCATATCCGATGTATTCGGCGCACTCGTCAAGCAGTATCGGCTGGGCCAGACCGCCGACCAGGCGGACTGGCTGATCGGGGTGGGCCTGTTCACCGATGCCGTCCGCGCGCGGGGATTGCGTTCCATGCGGGCGCCGGGTACCGCCTATGATGACCCCTTGCTGGGCCGCGACCCGCAGCCCGCGCACATGCGCGATTTCGTCCAGACCGAAGACGACAATGGCGGCGTCCACCTGAATTCCGGCATACCGAACCGGGCCTTCTATCTCGTTGCCAGCGCGCTGGGCGGCCATGCCTGGGAAGCGGCCGGCCGCATCTGGTACGACACCCTGTGCGACGGCGCCCTGGCCCGCGATGCCGATTTTGCCGCCTTCGCCTCGCTTACGCTCGAACACGCCGGCGGCGCCGGCGCGCGGGATGCGGTCCGGCGGGCATGGCGCGACGTGGGAGTATTGCCATGACAACCCTTCCTCCCTGGGAGACGGTGGTCGCGGTGCTGGTCAAGCGCCAGGGCGGCGTGGCCGGCGTGCCGGCGCTGGCACGGCCGCGCACGATTTCGCTGCGGCATTTCCCCCAGGACGAACGCGGGCGCCTGTGCGCGGCCATCACCCAGGCCGCGGCCATGGCAGCCGAGGAGTGCGGCAGCGGCGACCAGCGCTACTTCACCATCGAGATCCTGCAGGACGGCGAAGTGGAACCGTTGCGCTTCAGCGTCCCGGAGGCGGCCGCCCCGGAACCCCTGGTCAGTCTGTGGCGCGACGGCAGGACTTGAAACGCGCTCGCCGGATGCCACGCAACATGTTGTACGTTCTGCCATGTGTTTTGGCTATGCTATACGCCTGTCTGGAAGAGCATGCGGCACGCCCCGACGGGGAAACGGCCGAAACTTTTTCAGGTTGGCAAGGTCTTATATAAGACATAAGATATAAAACATCGATTCA
The DNA here is from genome assembly GCF_001704295.1 of Bordetella sp. H567. Taxonomy (NCBI): domain Bacteria; kingdom Pseudomonadati; phylum Pseudomonadota; class Betaproteobacteria; order Burkholderiales; family Alcaligenaceae; genus Bordetella; species Bordetella sp. H567. The sequence goes on along the minus strand of NZ_CP012334.1, from coordinate 1,665,001 downwards.
ATCCACCCTGCCGCAGTACATGACAAGCGCAGGGAAACGCATGAAAATGGCTGCTTTTTCGCGGTCCACTACCTTGGAGTTCATCATGCCGCACAACGTGTTCGACACACTTAAGACATTCAAGATCGGCAACAAGACCTGTCAGTACTACTCGTTGCCGGCGCTGGGCAAGGCGCTGGGCGTGGACGTTCAACGACTGCCGCTGTCAATGCGCATCGTGCTGGAGTCCGTGCTGCGCAATTGCGACGGCCAGAAGGTGACCGAAGAGCACGTCAAGCAGCTGGCGAACTGGCAGCCCAACGCCAAGCGCGAAGAGGAAATCCCCTTCGTGGTGGCCCGCGTGGTCCTGCAGGACTTCACGGGTGTGCCCCTGCTGGCCGATATCGGCGCCATGCGCTCGGTGGCCCAGGCGATGGGCGCGGATCCCAAGCGCATCGAGCCGCTGGTGCCCGTGGACCTGGTGGTGGACCACTCCGTCATGATCGACTACTTCGGGACCAAGCAGGCCCTGGACCTGAACATGAAGCTGGAATTCAAGCGCAACCAGGAGCGCTACCAGTTCATGAAATGGGGCATGGAGGCCTTCGATACCTTCCGCGTCGTGCCGCCCGGCTTCGGCATCGTGCACCAGGTCAACCTGGAATACCTGGCCCGCGGCGTGCACTTCGACAAGGCCAACAACGTCTATTACCCGGACTCGCTGGTCGGCACGGACAGCCACACGACCATGATCAACGGGATCGGCGTGGTGGGCTGGGGCGTGGGCGGCATCGAGGCCGAGGCGGGCATGCTGGGCCAGCCCGTGTACTTCCTGACGCCGGACGTCGTCGGCGTGGAGTTGAAAGGCCAGCTGCGCGGCGGCGTCACCGCCACCGACCTGGTGCTGACCATCACGGAAATGCTGCGCCGCGAAAAAGTTGTCGGCAAATTCGTGGAGTTCTGCGGCGAAGGCACGGCCAGCCTGTCCGTCACCGACCGCGCCACCATCGGCAACATGGCCCCCGAATACGGCGCGACCATGGGATTCTTCCCGGTCGACGACCGCACCATCGACTACTTCAAGGGCACCGGCCGCACCGAAGAGGAAATCGCCGCGTTCGAGGCGTACTTCAAGGCCCAGAAGATGTTCGGCGTGCCCAAGGCCAAGGACATCACCTACAGCAAGCTGCTGACGCTGGACCTGGGTACCGTGACGCCTTCGCTTGCCGGCCCCAAGCGCCCGCAGGATCGCATCGAGATCGGCAACGTGAAGAACACCTTCACCTCGCTGTTCTCCAAGCCGGTCGCTGAAAACGGCTTCAACCAGCCGGCCGAAAAGCTGGCCCAGGTATACACCACCAGCGCCGGCACCAAGGTCAAGAACGGCGACATCCTGATTGCCGCCATCACGTCGTGCACCAATACCTCCAACCCCAGCGTCATGCTGGCGGCCGGCCTGCTGGCCAAGAAGGCGGTGGAAGCGGGCCTGAAGGTGCCGCCGCACATCAAGACGTCCCTGGCGCCGGGATCCCGGGTAGTCACGGAATACCTCACCAAGACCGGCCTGCTGCCCTACCTCGAAAAACTGGGTTTCGACGTCGCGGCCTACGGCTGCACCACCTGCATCGGCAACGCCGGCGACCTGGCGGCCGACCTGAACGAAGCCATCAATACCAATGACCTGGTGTGCGCGGCCGTCCTGTCGGGCAACCGCAACTTCGAAGCCCGCATCCACCCCAACATCAAGGCCAACTTCCTGGCATCGCCGCCGCTGGTCGTGGCCTACGCGCTGGCCGGCACGATGCTGCGCGACCTGATGACGGAACCGGTGGCCAAAGGCAAGAATGGCGACGTCTGGCTGGGCGACATCTGGCCCTCCACCGAGGAAGTGCAAAACCTGCTGAAGTTCGCGCTGGACCCGACCGCCTTCCGCGAAAACTACAGCGACGTCCGCACCAACCCCGGCAAGCTGTGGGAAAACATCAAGGGCGTGACCGGCGAGGTCTACAACTGGCCGACGTCCACCTACATCGCCGAACCGCCTTTCTTCAAGGATTTCGGGATGGAGCCCGCGCGCATGCCAACGGTCAAGGGCGCGCGCGCCCTGGGCATCTTCGGCGATTCGGTCACCACCGACCACATCTCGCCCGCCGGTTCGATCAAAGAAAGCTCCCCGGCCGGCAAGTGGCTGAAGGAACACGGCGTCATGAAGGCGGATTTCAACAGCTACGGCTCGCGCCGCGGCAATCATGAGATCATGATGCGGGGCACCTTCGCCAACGTGCGGATCAAGAACCTGATGATCCCGCCGCGCGCGGACGGCAGCCGCTTCGAAGGCGGCGAAACCCTGTACCAACCCTCCGGCGAACAGATGCCCATCTACGACGCGGCCATGAAGTACATCGAGGCCGGCGTACCCACGGTGGTCTTCGGCGGCGAGGAATACGGCACGGGTTCGTCGCGCGATTGGGCGGCCAAGGGCACCCAGCTGCTGGGCGTGAAGGCCGTCGTGGCGCGCAGCTTCGAACGGATCCACCGCAGCAACCTGGTCGGCATGGGTGTGCTGCCCCTGCAGTTCAAGGGCGACGACAGCACGCAGTCGCTGAACATCACGGGCGAGGAAACCTTCGACGTGTCGGGCCTGGAAAAAGGCATCAAGCCGCAGCAGGACGTGACGCTGACGATCCACCGCAAGGACGGCTCGTCGCAGCAGGTGCAGGTCCTGCTGCGCATCGATACCCCGATCGAGGTCGACTACTACCAGCACGGCGGCATCCTGCCCTTCGTGCTGCGCCAGTTGCTGGCCGCCTGAACGCGGTTCGCATGCCGCCCGCCAGCGGGGCGGAGGCATGCAAAAAAAGGGACCAGGCCTTTGCGGGCCTGGTCCTTTTTTTGCCTTGCGGCCGGCGCGGTCAGTCCAGCCGGATATCGGCCTTTTGCACCACCGCGGCCCAGCGCTGGCGTTCGGCCGCCAGCCACTTGTCCATCTCGGCGGGCGTCATGACCACGACGTCGGCGCCCTGTTCCGCCAGCTTGGCCTTCAATGCCGGCGCATTCATGATGCTCGCCAGATCCTTGCTGAGCCTGGCCGCCACTTCCGGCGGCATCGACGCGGGCGCGACCACCCCCTGCCAGGTGCCGGATTCGAATCCCGCCACGCCCTGCTCGGCGATGGTCGGAATGTTCGGTAACTGAGGCATGCGATTGCGGCTGGACACGGCGATGGCCTTGAGCTTGCCGCTCTGGATGTGCGGCAGCGTGGCCAGCATGCCGTTCATGATGATCTGCGTCTGGCCGCCGATGGTGTCGGTGATTGCCTGCGATCCGCCCTTGTAGGGCACGTACTGCCATTGCGCCTGCGTGGCCTGCTCCACCGCCACGCCCGCTACATGAGGCGCGCTGCCCATGGCCGTGACGGCAAAGTTCATGCGTTCGCGCTTGGAGAGCGCCACCAGTTCGGGCAGCGTATTGACCGGCACGGAAGGATGCACGGCCAGGATATGCGGCGAATAAGCCAGCATGCTGACGCCGCGCAGGTCCTTGTTGGGGTCGAAATTGAGCTTGGTATAGACCGAGGGGCTGATCATCAACGCACCCACGTCGCACAGCAGCAGGGTATGCCGGTCCTCGCCGGACTGCGCCACGATGGCCGCGCCCAGGTTGCCGTTGGCGCCGGGCCGGTTGTCCACGATCACCGTCTGCTTGAGGGTCTCGGACAAGGGCTGGCTGATCGCGCGGGCGATGATGTCGGAAGACCCGCCGGCGGGATAGGGCACCAGCAGGCGGACGTTGCGTTCGGGCCAGGTCTGCTGCGCCCGCGCCGCGGGTACCGCGCCGTACAGCGCGGCCGCGCCGGCGGCGGTCAGGAAGGATCGGCGGGACAGAGGCATGGGGTTATCTCCTCGAATAGGGCGTGTTGTTATAGGACATCATATGACTGCAAGGCGATTCTGCCGGAGAATTCGGCGCCGCGTCAATCCGATCATTAGGGGACGATCCGTCACGGCGCGTGGCGGGCGCCCACGACCCTGCCGATTTCGCGGCCGGGCGGAAGGGATGTACGACGACTACCCGCCACAGGCGCCGATCGGCGCCCCACGCTTCAGTCGAACTGATAAGCGTCCATCGCCAGGGCGCCGTAGGCTACCTCGTCCACGAGCCGGATCGCGGCGCCTTCGCCCGCCCCCCACCCCACGAAGAGGGGCAGCAGGTGGTCTTCGTGCGGGTGCGCCTCGCGCGCGCCGGGGGCCCGCGCCCGCCAATCCAGCAAGGCGGCCGTGTCGGCGGCCGCCAGGCGGTCGGCAAACCACTGCTGGAACGGGGGCACATACGGCAGCGCGGCCGCGTCGTGGCGCCGCTGCACGTGGCGCAGGTTGTGCGTCAACGAGCCCGTCGCGAGTATCAATACGCCTTCGTCGCGCAGTGGCTTGAGCGCCTGGCCCAGCAGGTACTGGCCGCGGGCATCGCGCCCGGCATCCAGCGAAAGCGCAACGACCGGGATATCGGCATCGGGGTACAGGTAACGCAGCGGGACCCAAACGCCATGATCCAGGGGCCGCGCCGCATCCTCCTCGACGGCGGCGCCCTGCTCGCCCAACAGCGCCGCGACGCGGGCCGCCAGGGCCGGCGATCCGGCGGGCGCATAGCCCAGCGCGTACAACTCGGGGGAAAGCCGCCAAAGTCGTGCCAGGCCTGCTGGTGCGCGCGGGTGGAAACGGCCAGGCCATGCCGGTGCCAATGGGGAGAGACCGCCAGGATGGCGGAGGGACGCTCGCGCCCGCGCGACCAACCGGCCAGCGCCGCGCCGGCCTGGCCGGGTTCGAGCGCCAGCATGGGCGAACCATGGGAAACAAATAAGACGGGCCAACGCATCGGCGGCTCCTGCAAAAGGGTGGCTTATGGTAGCGCCGCGATGCCGCCCGGCGGCGAGCCGGCCCCGGCCTTGCCGTAGCAGTACACTATATGGTTCTCCTCCCCAGGCTCCGTCATTCATCGCCATGCCTCGCTCCCGCAGCCAACCCTCCTCGCGTCTGACTCGCGACGCCTCGCGCCTGGCCACTCTCGCGCTCGCCCTGAACAGTTCAGGCAGCCGCGTGGAAGACGTGTTCTGGGAAGAGCAACTGCGCGCTTCCATCTCGAAGCTGCTGCGCGCCGGCAACGACGCGCCGCTGGAATCCGCGCTAGATCACCTCTCCCAGACGAATCCCGGCGCCTACGAGGTCCTGATCGAGCAGGCCGAGACCTTCACCGAGTCGACCGTCATCGAAAAGAACGGCGTCGGCTACGACGTCCTGCTGATCGTTGCCCCCATGGTGGCCTGGACGCGCTACACCATCCCCACCGGTCCTGTTACGCCCGCCGCCTTGCAGGCGCTGACGGCGCAGTTGCACGGCCATGTGCTGGCGCAAGAGGTACGCCTGTCGCTCATGCCCTACCTGGTCAGTATCGACCAGATGCCGCGCACGTTCTCCGAAACCTGGCATTGGCTGCAGCGGCTGGGGTCGCAGGCGCTGGGCGCGGAAACGATGAAGCCAGCCATCGGCGAAGAAGCCGAAACGGCCAATATGCTGGCCGATACGCGCTATCTCGTCGGGGCCGTGGCCGTGCCGCGCGGCGCGGCCATCTTCCGCTGGCAGGAAAGCCCCGGCGATGCCGTCGCCACGCGCGAAGCCTGCCTGGCGCAATGGGTGGAACAGGCGCAGCCCACGCTGGCCACGCTGCTGCCCGGCTGCAGCTTCGAATGCCTGCTGCCCGATGCCTACTATGTCAGCAACCGCGAAGCGGACCGCCGCGTGCGCCCGCTGGCACTGCGCGCCGCCGTGACCTGGCTGGAAGGCGCGGTGAACCTGGAACCGGCCCGCCTGCGTGCGGTCGTTGCCGGGTGCGGCGAAGGGCGCATCGACGAATACCGGGTCTCGTTCACGGCCCGCAATAGCAACGACGTCATCTACGGCTGCGTCTGGCCCCTGTATGGCCGCGAGGACGAAACGGCAGGCGAGGACGACAAGCCCGATCCCGTGGAGGAAATCGCCGCCTTGCTCAAGGAGCTGGGCGTGAACGAAGTCCGCCGCATTCCGGGCGTGCTGCCGGCCGACTATTGCGAGGATTGCGGTACACCGTACTTCCCCAATCCGCTGGGCGAAATGGTGCACGCCGAACTGCCCGAAGACGCCGAATCGGCGCCGGCCCGCTTCCACTAGGGCCGCGACGCATGCCGATATCGGAAATGCATGCCGATATCTTCTGCAGGCGGGTCGACAACTACGGCGATGTCGGCGTCTGCTGGCGCCTGGCGCGCGGCCTGCGCCAGGCCGGCGGATGGCGTGTCCGCCTGTGGATTGACGACCTCGCGGCATTCGCGCGCATGGAGCCGCGCTGCGACCCGCGCCTGCCGCTGCAGGACATCGGCGGGATTGCCATCGTGGCGTGGTCCGCCCAGCCGCCGGCGCTACCGCCGGGCGACGTGGTCATCGAAGCCTTCGCCTGCGACCCGCCCGCTGCGTTCCGCGCCGCCATGCGCGGGCGTCCGCCGATCTGGATCAACCTGGAATACCTGAGTGCCGAGGCCTGGGTGGAATCGCACCATGGGCTGCCTTCGCCGCAGCCCGACGGCCTGATGAAGTACTTCTTCTTTCCGGGCTTCACCCCGGCGACGGGCGGGCTGCTGCGCGAGGCCGGCCTGGCCGCGCGGCGCGATGCCTTCCAGCGGTCGCCGCAGGCACGGCAGGTCTTCCTGCGCGAACTGGGCGTCACGGTGGACCTGGCGCCATCCGAACACGGCGATGCGGGGCGCCCGTCCCCACGGCTGGTAACCCTGTTCTGCTATCCGGATGCCCCCCTGGACGGGCTGATCGGCGCCATGCGCGGGGATCCCGTCCGTACCCTGCTGCTGGTGCCCGAGGGCGTGGCGCCGCGGCTGGAAGCCGTGGCGGGCGCGGCAGGGACGGGAAAGGTGACGGGGCCGCGCATCGTGCGCATCCCCTTCCTGCCGCAAGACGACTACGACCGCCTGCTCTGGTGTGCCGACCTGAATTTCGTGCGTGGGGAAGATTCCGTCGTGCGCGCCGGCTGGGCGGGCCGCCCGCTGGTCTGGCAGATTTATCCGCAGGCGGACGGCGTCCACCTGGACAAGCTGGATGCCTGGCTGGACCGCTATCGGCCGCCGGCGCCGGCCCGTGCGCTATTCCACGCCTGGAATACCGGCGCCCCGCCCGCCGTGCTGGCGGCGGCATGGGGCAACGCCACTTCGGGCGCTGCCTGGGCGGCCTGGGAAGGCGCGGCCCGTGCCTGGGACGAGAGCCTTTCCGGGCAACCGGACCTGGCGACCAAGTTGATCGAATTTTGCGCAGAGCTACGGCGAAAATGCTAAACTCATGGGTTTTGCAGGCATAGGCCAGGCAACCGTCTGCTCCCGTTCCGACATCGTGGCCGGACCGGGTAGAACCAGGAATCTCCCCGGAGTTTTTAATCGATGAAAACCGCTCAGGAATTGCGAGTCGGCAACGTGGTCATGGTCGGCAAGGATCCGCTCGTGGTCCAGAAGGCCGAATACAACAAGTCGGGCCGCAACGCGGCCGTGGTCAAGCTGAAGTTCAAGAACCTGCTTACCGCCGCCGGCAGCGAATCGGTCTACAAGGCCGACGAAAAATTCGACGTCGTCGTGCTGGACCGCAAGGAATGCACGTACTCCTACTTCGGCGACCCGATGTACGTCTTCATGGACGAGGAATACAACCAGTACGAGATCGAAGCCGAAAGCATGGGCGACGCGCTCAACTACCTGGAAGAAGGCATGCCGGTCGAAGTCGTGTTCTACGACGGCCGGGCCATCTCGGTGGAGCTGCCGACCAGCGTGGTGCGCGAGATCACCTACACCGAGCCCGCCGTGCGCGGCGATACCTCGGGCAAGGTGCTCAAGCCGGCCAAGATCAACACCGGCTACGACATCAACGTGCCGCTGTTTTGCGCGATCGGTGACAAGATCGAAATCGACACCCGGACCGGCGAATACCGCAGCCGCGTGAACAACTAAGCGCGGTTGCCCTACGGCGTTCCCGCGCCGTCCGCGCCGACCTGAAGCAAGGCCCTCCGATGGAGGGCCTTTGCTTTTGCGTTGCGTGCCCGGCATGGGGCTGCGCTTGCGCATGGAAACGGGACGAAGCGCCCCTGCGGCGCGGAACCGCCGTGGCCGCCGGCCGACCCATGGGCTTCGTCCATCCGGCACGGCGCCGGCGTGGACGGCAGATTCCGCCGCAACGATGTCTTCGAATACGAGGTCGCCGCCATGTTCCCCATCCAAGGATCTTCTCACGCCCCCCGCCCGCCGGCCGATACGCAGCCGTCCGGCGCGCCATTCGTGGCGCGCGGCGGCCCGCCGCCCCGCGCACCCCGGCACCGCAACAAGCGCGTCAAGGGGCAGCTCCCGCCCCAGTTGCGACGCCCGGTCACCGCTGACACCGTACGCAACGCCGCCCTGCTCATGCTCCACGAAAAATGTCGTGGCCTGCGCGAATGCGCCACGAACGTCGGCGTGTCGAAATGGACCCTGGCCAACTTCGTCGACGCCGAAGGCAAGCTGACGGAGTTGGGACGCAAGATCGACACGGGTACCCTCCTCGCTCCGGGCGACCGGGATGCGGCCAGGCAACCCATCGAACACAAGACCGTGTTGAAACCGGAAGATTTCGACTTGGCGGACAAACGGCTGGGCAGGACCGTGGGCAAGATGTCCCGCACACTGTTCTGCGACCTGTACGGCTACGACCACGGGACGGTCTTTCGCGCCTACGGCAAGGACGGCGGGATCACCGACTGGGGCCGCCGACAGCGGGACGCGGCGCTCGCCCTGCAGACAGCCGAATCGTCACAGCCCGCGGCCGGCAACCTTGCCAGCCCCGTGGCTTCCCGGACAGACGCCGCTGAACGGCGGGCAACGGCAGCGTCCCTATCGGCCCTGGCCACCCGCGAAGGCATCGCCCTGGGGTATTGGGACGACATGAGGTTCCTCCGCCTGGGCAAGGCCGGTGCGAAGTTTGCCGGCGATGTGGACAGGACCCACGGCCATTGGCGCATACGGCCGGCCCCCGGCGGCGAATACGTTCTTGCCCACGGGCCCCGCGCGGCCGAACACATCGTCAACATCCTGCGCCTGCATGGGCGCCCCGAGTTGAACGTCGACTACCACCTGTGGAAATCCGAGGATGGCCGCAGCATCGCGGCGGTGCCCAAGGCGGGAGACCCGCCGTCCGACGCGCCGCTCGCGGCGCAGGCGTCGTAGCGCCCCGGCGCAGGGCTTATTGCAGCCTGTCGTCGTCGAAAATATCCGGCAGCGCCATGAAATCGATGCCGTCCTCGGACAGCGCCCGGCGCTCTTCCGGCGTGGATGTGCCGCGTATCGGGCGCTCGTCCGCCTCACCTTCATGGATGCGGCGTGCTTCCTCGGCGAAGCGCGGACCGACGTTTTCCGCCTTGCGGACCATGTCGCGCACCTGTTGCAGGACGGCCGCCTGCAGGCGAGCCATGTCCGTGGACTCGCCACCGGAAGCGGCGGTTGCGGCCTGCGGCGGCGTTTCCGGCGCCTTCAGGTGGGACACGTTCAAATGGGGCGCGGACAGGCGCTTGGACACCTTGTTCGCGCCGCACATGGGGCATGACACCAGGCCGCGCGCCTGCTGTTCGTCGTAGTTTTCATGCGAAGCGAACCAGCCTTCGAAGAGATGGCCCTGCTCGTCGCATTGCAGGTCGAATACTTTCATAGAGGGGAATATGGCGGCAGCCGCCGCCGATACAAGCCCGGCCGCGTTTCCCGCTGGCCATCCGGACCAGGACGAAGTCGCCGAATAGTACGCCAGGATGCCGCGGCCGCGCGGCGCGATGTCGCGCACGCGCAACAGGCAATGTTCAATGCTACAGCGTTTCCGCCGGAAGGGGGGGCCGTCCGTCCCCCGGCAGCTCGCTGGCGCCGAAATCCAGCCGTGGCACCGCGGCCAGCAGGCGCCGCGTCACCTCGTGCCGAGGCGCCCGCAGCACGGTCGCGGTGTCGTCCAGTTCCACGATACGGCCTCCGTGCATGACCGCGATGCGGTCGGCCAGGTATTCGACCACGCTGAAGTTGTGCGTAATGAACAAATAGGCAATGCCCAGCTCGCGCTGCAGGTCGCGCAGCAGATCCAGGATTTGTGCCTGGATGGAGACATCCAGCGCGGACGTCGGCTCGTCGCAGATGAGCACCTTGGGCTCTACCGCCAGCGCGCGGGCAATCGCGATGCGTTGGCGCTGGCCGCCGGAAAACTCATGCGGGTAGCGTGCCGCGGTGTCCTCCGGCAAACCCACCCGTGCCAGTAGCCGCCCGACCCGGTCGGTGCAGGCCTGCCGGGACAGGTCGCGCCGCAACGCGAGCACGCCTTCCAGCAGGATATCGCCCACGCGCATGCGCGGATTGAGCGACGCGAAGGGATCCTGGAAAACGATCTGGATGCTCTCCCGCAGCCGCGCCAGGGCGCGGCCCCGCGCCTGCATCAGGTCGGTGCCGTCCAGCATCGCGTGCCCGCCGATGCGCGCGCCTTCGATCAGGCGCAGCAGCGCCTTGCCGGTGGTTGTCTTGCCGCAACCGGACTCGCCCAGCAAGGCCAGCGTTTCGCCGGCGCGCAAGCTGAAGCTCAGCCCGTCCACGGCCTTGACCCAGGACTTGATCCGGCGCAGGGGCCCCTTGCGAATGGCGTAATGGACCGCCAGGTCGCGGACGTCCAGCACCACGGGGCCCTCCTCGCCATTGGAAGGATGGACGGCGGCGGCGCCCGCGGCCGATCCGCCCGACAGCGGGCGGCCGCGCTTGGCGAAGGCCGGGATCGCATCGAACAGCTGGCGCGCATAGGGATGGCGCGGCGCGGTGAAGAACTGTTCGGCCGGCGCGCACTCGACAATCTCGCCGGCCCGCATCAGGGCGACATGCTGCGCCACATTGCGCACCACCGCCAGGTCATGGGTGATCAGCAGCATGGCCATGCCCATGTCGCGCTGGATGCTCGCCAGCAGCTCCAGCACCTGAGCCTGGACGGTGACGTCCAGCGCGGTGGTCGGCTCGTCGGCGATCAGCAGCATCGGCTCGGCCGCCAGCGCGATGGCGATCATCACGCGCTGTTTCTGGCCACCGGAGAACTGCATGGGATAGTCGTCGATGCGCCGCTCGGGCTCGGGAATGCCGACCCGCCGCAGCCAGTCGATGGCGCGCGCGCGCGCCGCTTCGCCACGCAAAGGGGTGTGCACCCGCAAGGTTTCCACGATCTGCTCGCCCACGCGCATCACCGGGTTCAGGCTGGTGGACGGTTCCTGGAAGATGATGCCGATACGGCCGCCGCGCACGCGCCGCATGGCGCTTTCGGGCAGCCGGTTCAGATCTTCGCCCGCCAGGTCTACCTGGCCCGCGACGATGCGGCCGGCGTCCGGCAGCAGGCGCAGCAGCGCCAGCGCGGTGACGCTCTTGCCGCTGCCGGACTCGCCCACCAGGGCGAAGGTTTCCCCTCGCGAAATCGCCAGCGCCAGCCGCTTGACCGCGACCGCGACGCCGCGTTCGCCGGCGATCTCCACGCGCAGGTCTTCCACCCGCAGCACGTTGCCGGTCCCGCTCATTGCCTTTCTCCGCGCTGGCGCGTGACTTCGCGCGCCTCGGCGCCCAGCGGCGATATGGCGAACAGCCCGCCCGTGGGCGGCGGCGCCAGCACGGGGAGGCGGCGCGCCCGGAACTTGCGCGCGCGCGGGTCGAAGGCGGCGCGCACGCCGTCGGCGAACAGATTGGCGGACAGCACCAGCGCCAGCATGAAAACGAAGGCGGCGCCCAGGTTCCACCAGATCATCGGGTCCATCGACATTTCCAGGCGGGCGGCATTGATCATCGAGCCATAGGAATTCATGCTGGGGTCCACCCCTATCCCCAGATAGGAAAGCACCGCTTCGTACAGCACCAGGGAAGAAAACTCCAGCACCACGGTGATCAGCACGATATGCATCACATTGGGCACCAGGTGGCGCCGCATGATGCCCCACTTCGATACGCCGAAGGCGCGCGCGGCCTGCACGTACTCCAGTTCGCGCAGCTTCAGCACCTCGGCCCGCACCAGCCGGCACAATCCCGCCCAGCCGGTCAGTCCCAGGATCAGGCACAGCAGGAAAAGACGCAGGTCCGCACGCTCGGCCGAGGTCGGGAAGCGGGCAGCGTTGTTGTCGATATAGACCTGCATCATCAGCACGCAGGCCGCCACCAGCAGCACGCCGGGAATGGACGTCAGCGTGGTGTACAGGTAGGTGATGGCGTCGTCGACCTTGCCCTTGAAGTAGCCCGCGGCGATGCCGAAGCCCAGGGCCGGGGGCAGCATGGCCAGCGTGGTCAGGCTGCCGATGACCAGGGCGGTGCGCACGCTCTTGATGGCTTGCCACAGCACGTCATTGCCCGTGCGGTCCGTACCCAAGGGGTGATAGCCGGTGGCCAGCCCGGCCAGGATGCCGGCGGCGGCGCACAGCCCGCACAGGGTGATGAACATGGGCCGCCACCGTATGTCCGTATCGCCGCGCAGCAGGTCGCGCATCGCGGCGCGCCAGGATGCGCGGCGCCGCGCCAAGGCCATGCCCAGCGCGGCGGCTGCCGCCAGCGCCGCCAGCAGGCCGCCGCCCAGGCCGGCGGCCGCGCGCCACGCGGCGTCCGGCCACCGTTGCGCGTCCGGGTCCGCCAGGTGCGCTCCGCCGGCGCGCAAGCGCGGAAAGTCGCGCGTGGGATGGCCGTCGACCAGCATGGTCTCCTTGGTGAACTGGCGCACCGCCAGCGGCGCCGAATAGGTCTTCTCCGGCCGGGTCAGCACGGTATCGGCCAGCATCGCGTCCAACAGCGAACGGGCCGACGGCGCATAGGCCACCGGCGCATGCGCGGGGGCCCCGGGCAGGGGTGGCAGGCGCGGCCGGTAATGCACGGAATCCAGCAGCCCGATGACGGCGAACACCGCCAGGACCACCGCGGCGCACATCGCGGGGGCGTCCTGCGCGACACGCAGCCAGGTTGCGCGCAGCGTGGAGGTACGGCGCACGTGCCACGCATACGCCAGTACCGCCGCCACGATCAGGTACAGGGCGACGTCGGTCCAGAGCAGAACGATCAAAGGCATGGCGGTCACTCGAAACGCACGCGGGGGTCGGCCAGCGTATAGGAAATATCGGCCATGATCAGGCCGACGATATACAGGGCGGATCCCAGGAAAACCATCGCGCGCACAATGGAAAAATCCTGCGCGTTGATGGCGTCGATGGTGTAGCTGCCCAGGCCGGGGATGCCGAAGAAGGATTCGGCGATCAGGCTGCCCATGAACAGCAGCGGCAGCGTCGCCACGGTGCCGGTCAGGATGGGGAGCAAGGCATTGCGCAGCACGTGACGAAACAGCACGGCGGTTTCGCCCAGGCCCTTGGCGCGCGCCGTGCGTACGTAGTCCTTGCCGATCTCCTCCAGAAACAGCGTGCGGTAGAAGCGCGCTTCCGGCCCCAGCCGCGATACCACCGCCACCACCACCGGCAGGGCCAGGAACTTGACGGCATCCCACCCGCCCGCAAAGCCCGAATACGGCACCAGCCTCAACAGCTTGGAGAACATCCACTGACCGGCAATGATGTAGAACAGTCCCGATATCGAGAGCAGTACGACGCACAGCACCACGCCCCAGAAATCCAGCTTCGTGGCGCGGAAGAACACCAGCAGCAGCGAAAACGCAATGCTGGCCCACAAGCCCAGCACGAAGGTCGGCACCGCCAGGGCCAGGCTGGGCCACATGCGCGTGCGGATCTCGCGGCCGATGTCGCGGCCCGCATCGGAAGCGCCGAAGTCCATGCGCAGCAAGGGCACGGAGCGCTGGTAGAAGATGGTGTCCGTGAAGCGCCCGGTATCCGGCGCCGCGGCGTTGTAGAACAACGGCTTGTCGTAGCCGCGTTCGGCCTTCCATTTGTCGATGGCATCCTGGCTGACCCGCTGCCCGCCGATCGACAGGCGCGCCATGTCGTCCGGCGTGTTGACCGCGAAGAACAGCACGAAGGTGAACAGGTTCACGCCGATGAGGATCAGCACACCGTACAGCAGCCGGCGAACGATATAGGCGATCATGTCGACTCCCTGGCCGAGGACGGCGTTGCCGGTGCCGGGGCGTGATCGCCGAAGGCCGTCTGCTTCTCGCGCCGGCGCATGACGCGGTACGAGGGCCATATGGCCAGGACGACCAGCGCCGCGAGCAGGAGCACCGGCCACCACAGCGGCCGGTTCCATTCATCTATTTTCCTGAGCCGCAGGGCGGTATCCAGCTTCATGTACTGCAGGGTGTTGCGCACCATCTGCGTCGGCTTGGCATTGCCCACCCATTGCTGGTACGCCCCCGCCGACATCGGGAAATAACCGAACATCCAGGGCGCGTCCCGCTGCACCAGCGCCACCATGCGGTCGATGATGGCGGCCTTCTGCGGGCCGTCGTCCAGGAACTTCATCTGGTCGAACAGCTTGTCGAACTCGGGATTCGCGTAATTGGCCGCGTTTTCGCCGCCCGACGCCGCCTTGGCGTTGGGCCCGTACAGCAGGAACAGGAAATTTTCCGCATCGGGATAATCCGCGTTCCAGCCCCATAAGAACATCTGCGCCGTGCCGCGCCGCATCTTGTCCTGGAAACGGCTGTAGTCGGTTGATCGCACGTCCAGCTGGATGCCCAGCTTGTCCAGCTGCCGACGCATCCAATCGAACATCGGGTTGGCCCCCATGCCCGTCATGGCGTCGTAGTGGAGCACCAGCGGTTCGCCCGTCGCCGCGTCGCGGCCGCCCGGGTAGCCTGCCTCGGCCAGCAGATTCCTGGCCACCTCGATGGACTTGCGTACCGGCTTGCCGTCCACCACGTCATAGACGACCGGGTTGATGCCCTCCGGCGCGGGCTTGTAGCCCAGTACGCCGGGCGGCACGGGACCGTACGCCACCGCTGCCTGGCTGTTCTCGAAGATCGCGACGTACTCTTCCCAGTCGAAGGCGATGCTGATGGCCTGGCGCAGCTTGCGGTTGCGCGCCTGCCGCTCCGGCGTATCCCCCTTGCCCACGACCGGGTCGTTCCAGTTGAAGCCCAAGTACCAGTTCTGGGTTTCCACCGTGGTCGGCAGCTGGATGCCGTGCTCGCGGTAGAGCGCCGCCTTGTCGGGCGAATCCCCCGCGGCCACCAGCATCGACACGCCATATTCGCCGCGCTCCACCTGCGGAATGTCGTAATAGCCCTGCATGAACTTGCCGGCCAGCGGTGTCGACTCCTTTTCGATGCTGAAGACCACGCGGTCGATGAAAGGCGTCGGCTTGCCGCAATCGTCCAGGCGTCCCGCGGCGCGGTCGGCGGGCTCGCCGTCGCAGGGATAGGCTTCGCCATGGAAATCCGGATTGCGCGCCAGGACGTGCCGGCGGTTCTGCAGCGACTCCACCATCATGTAGGGGCCCGTCCCGACCGGCCAGGTATTCAAGGACAGGTTGCGCGTCGCCATCCCGGGCTGGCTGTAGAAGCGTTCCGCCTCCCAGGGCACCGGCGCGGTGAAGGTCATCGCCAGCCAGTATTTGAACTGCGGATACTTGCCCTTGATGCGGATGCGCAGCGTATGCGGATCGGGCGCGGTCACGCCGTCGAAGCCGGCCTGGCGCAGGTCCAGCCACGGTAGATCGCGCGCGTCCGGGGGCTGCTTGGCGCGAGCGGCCTGGTCCAGCGCCCGCAACCGGTCGCCATACGCCTTCATGCCCACGACGTAATCGGCCATCAGGGAATAAATCGGCGACGCCAGGCGCGGGCTGGCCAGGCGGCGGAACGCATAGACATAATCGTCGGCGGTGAGCTCGCGGGTTCCCGTCCGCGGGAAATCCGGAATCGCCGACTTGTCGTCCAGCTCGCCCGGCCGCAGCGGGAAATAGACGTAGCTGCCATCCGGGTTGCGCGCAAAGGCCGGATGCGGCTGGAAGCGGATACCCGGGCGAATCGGGATTTCGTACACGCTCTCGGCGATGGCCTCGCCGGGCGCGTCCGCCGGCAAGACGTGCCCCTGGGCATCCAGATAGGTGGGCGGATCGATGCGCGCCGCCGCGCGCGGGACCAGTTTGTACGGACGCGCCAGGTAGTCGTAGCCGTACAGCGGCTCGTAGATGTTGTAGGTGAACGGCGTCTCGTCCACCGAATAGGAACTGGCGGGATCGAGGTACTTGGGGGAATTGCGGGTGAACGCCGTATACAGCGTATTGTCCTTTTCCGCGCCCGACGGATAAGGGCTGTTGATCGGGCTTTCCTGCCCGCAGCCCGCCAGCGCGGCCACGCACAGCGCCGCGATGACCCAAAGCCGCCTGATGCTCCCCATGTTTACTCCGATGCTGCCCGCGAGTCTGTGTCGCGGCAAGGATAGCAAACTGGGCTGCAATATAGGACCAATTAACCGCCGGTGCATCGCCCCGGATCACGATCCGGGGGTAATCCCGGGCAGCGGATCAGGGCGCGGCCTGGGCGGTTACCGCGCATAGTCGCTGCTTCCAGCAGTCGAAGCGCCACACCCAGGGGGCGACCGCGCCCGGCTGGGCCCATATCCCCTTGCGGGCCTCGCGGGCCGCGCGTTCCAGTGCCGGCAGCGATGCGTCGCGCAGATATTCCCCACGACGCACGGTGTTGGCCCAGGCGAATCCGCCCGCCACCTGCCGCCGGTTGGCGGTTTCGCCGCCGTCGAGCGGCAGGTCGCAGACGTCCCGGCCGTACTGGTCCTGCTCGTAGCAGCGCGCCGTCAAGGTATGGCCGGCCACCAGGCTTTCCAGATTGCGTCGCGACGCCTGGGCGTAAGGCTGCCCCGGCTTGTCCTTGCCATGCCCGGTTTCCGGCGCATCGATGCTGGCCAGCCGGATCTTGTACTGCCTGTTGTTGCTGCCCAGCAAGCTCACCGTATCGCCGTCCGCGACGCGCACGATGCGCCCTTCCAGCGTGTAGCCCGGCCGCGCCGCGGCAGCCGGCCCGCGCGGCGACGAGCAATACGCCACGCCGGCACTCGCCGTCGCGGCCACCAGCGCGATAACAACACGCGGAACTCCCATGCGCCGCAAAACGGCGCGCACTGCCCCTACAACCACCCTGCTCTCCGAAACCGCCAATACAACAACCCGCACGCCAGCCCGATCCCGCCCAGCGTCACCGGATATCCATACGTCCAATCCAATTCCGGCATGTTCTTGAAGTTCATGCCATAGATGCCCGCCACTGCCGTCGGCACGGCCAGGATGGCCGCCCAGGACGCCAGCCGGCGGGTCGTGTCGTTCTGCTGCGACTGCCCGATCATCAGGCTGGCCTCGAAGGCGAACGCCAGCGCATCGCGCAGCGCCGCCACCAGTTCATCGATGCGCATGACGCGGTCCGCCACTTCCGCGAAGTAGGGCCTGGCATGCTCGTCGATGGCCGTCATTTCGACGCGCGCCAGCCGGCGGCAGATTTCCGACATCGGCGCAATGGCGTTGTGTATCCGCAGCAGGTCGCGCCGCTGCCGGTAAAGCCTGCGGATATCCGTGTCCTTCGCCCCGCGTATCAGGAGTTTTTGTTCCGCGTTCTCCACCACGCTTTCCAGCTTCGTCACCGCCTGCACGTAGCGATCGACAAGGAAGTCCAGCAGCTCGGAGGCGACGTAGTCGCTGCCGCGCGCCAGCAGGTCCGGCGCGGCTTCCAGCCGCTCGCGCAAGGCGCTGTAGGGCGCCGTCGAGCCGCGCCGTATGGTGAGCAAGAAGCCGTCGCCGATGATCAACTGGGTTTCGCCGAACAGCGGCCGGTCGCCGTCCACTTCCAGCGTCACCGCCACCACCTGGACCACATTCCCGTAGTCGATGATCTTCGGGCGCTTGTGCGGCTCCATGATTTCTTCCATCGCCTTGGGCCCCAGGCGCAGCTCTTCGCCTACGCGCGCCAGCAGGTCGGGATGGGGATTGCGCACACCCAGCCACAGCAGCCGCTCCGACTGGCCCACGTAGGAATGGATCTGCTCGATGGGGACCGCGGCGTCGCGGCGGCCCTTCACGTACGAGATCGACGCGACGACCTCGCCGTTGTACTCGCCCCCCGCGCCCTGCGCCGCATCGGGACCGGCGGCCGGTTTGGATTCGGGATCCTGCATAAGTCCTTCCTTCAGGTCTCTTGAAAGGCGCGCGCGCCATGCGGCCAGCGGGTCGCCGTTTCAGGCAGCCGACGATGATAGCACCGGGCATGCGGCCATCCGCGCCCGCCGTCTGTCAGGCAGCCAAGGCGGAGCATGGCATGGCGCTTGCAATGGGGTCGACCGCGATATTGTCCCGTATTGGATCCCACGCATGGCTGAACATCCGCAACGATCCGCCATACGCATCGGCATTTCAGGATGGCGCTATGCGCCCTGGCGCGGGCGCTTTTATCCCAAGGACCTGCCGCAGGACAAGGAGCTGGCCTACGCTTCCCACCAGGTATGCACGGTGGAGATCAACGGCACCTTCTATTCCCTGCAGCGCCCCGAATTCTTCGCCCATTGGCGCGATGAGACCCCGGGCGGCTTTGTCTTCGCCGTGAAAGGGCCGCGCTTCATCACCCACACGCTGCGCCTGCGCAATATCGATGAACCGCTGGCGAATTTCTTCGCGTCGGGGGTGTTGGCACTGCACGAAAAGCTGGGGCCTTTCCTATGGCAACTGCCCCCCACCCTGCCTTGGGACGCCGCGCGCATCGAACCCTTTTTGCAAATGCTGCCCCGCGATACCGAGGCCGCGGCGGCCCTGGCCCGGCGCCATGGCCGGCGCATGGCGGGCCGCAGCCTGACGGAAACGGATGCCCGGCGCCCCTTGCGCCACGCCGTGGAAATCCGCCACCCCAGCTTTGCCTGCCCGGCGTTCATCGCCGCGCTGCGCCGGCATGGCGTCGCCCTGGTCACGGCTGACACCGCCGGCAAGTGGCCACTGCTGGAGGATGCCACCGCCGACTTCGCCTATGTGCGGCTGCATGGGGACAAGGCGCTGTACAGCAGCGGCTACAGCGACGAGGCCATCGCCGATTGGGCGCGGCGCATCGGCGCCTGGTCGCGCGGCGCCACGCCGCGCGGGGCGCGCCTGGCCGGACCACGCCCGCGCGCGACGGGACCGCGTGACGTCTATTGTTATTTCGACAACGACATCAAGGTCATGGCCCCCCGCGACGCGCGGGCCTTGATGGGCGCGCTGCGGCTGCCCATGCATCCCGAAGCGCCCGGCGAAGGCATGCCGATTGCTGATGGGCAGCCGGTGGAGCGGGAATGAGCCTGCTCCGTATCCCGGAGAAAACCGCGGCGGACGGTGCGGGCCGACCCGCCGCGTCAGACGGAGAACGCCATGACGCGAGAAAACCCGAAACACGGTGGCCAGGCCAAGGCGGACAAGGACGCCGATCACACGGGCGATAAGGTGCCCACCTACCAGGAAGCCCTGGACGAGGCGGTGGAGGAAAGCTTCCCCGCCAGCGACCCCATTTCGCCGGGCGTCGCGGAAAAAGCCGACCGCAAGGTATCCACGTCCAAGGACGAGGTCGATTGGAAAGCCTCGCACGACAAGAGCGGCAAGAGCGGCCAGAACGATAAGAGCGGCAAGAAGAAATAGCCGGGCCTGTCATCGCCAGGGCCTGTTAACGCCAGGCCCTGCCACCGCTAGAAGAGCTTGCGCAGCCGCGCCGCCACGTCCACTTGCGCCACGGGCGCCGGCGCGGCGCCGCGCCGGGGCGCAAGCTCGGGCGCCTTGGGCAAGGATTCGAATAGCGCGCCCAGGTCGTCCGGGATGAAGCGCGTACGCGAGCCATAGACGTGCCGATCGCCCATGCCCGTTTGCTGGTGCACGTAGAAGCGCTGCGGCACGATCAGGTGGAGGTCTTCCTTGGCACGCGTCATCGCCACGTACAGCAGGCGGCGTTCTTCCTCGATTTCCTCGGCCGAGCCGGTGGCCATGTCCGAGGGAATGCAGCCGTCCACGACGTTCAGCACATAGACGGACTTCCATTCCTGGCCCTTGGCCGAATGGATGGTCGAGAGAATCATGTAGTCCTCGTCGCGCAGCGGCGGGCCCGATTCCGCGCTGGTGGCGTCGGGAGGATCCAGCGTGAGCTCGGTCAGGAAGCGTTCACGCGAGGCATAGCCCGACGCGATCCGGGCCAGCTGGTCCAGGTCTGCCTTGCGCACTCGCGCGTCCTCGTACAGCCGTTCGAGATGCGGCGCATACCAGCGCAGGGCAATGTCGAGGTCCGCCGGCCACGCCAGGCCCGGTGCGCACAAATCCTTGTACACCTTCGCGAACCCCTGCCAGTCCTCGCGCGCGGCGCTACCCGGCTTGAAGTCGTCCAGTACCGCGAGCGGGTCCGGCGCGCTGTCCATCGCATCCAGCAGGCGCGCTGCCGTGGCGGGACCGATGCCGGGCACCAGTTGCGCCACGCGGAATCCCGACATGCGGCCGCGCGGGTTCTGCGCCCAACGCAGCAGCGCCAGCAAGTCCTTGATGTGGGCGGCTTCCAGGAAGCGCAGCCCACCGAACTTGACGAAGGGAATATTCCGGCGTGTCAGCTCCAGCTCCACTGCGGCGCTGTGGCCAGAGGCGCGGAACAGCACGGCCTGGGATTTCAGCGTGGCGCCGGCTTCACGCTGCGCCAACACCTGGTCCGCCACCCAGCGGGCCTGGCCGGCTTCATCGCTGACCGTGACCAGCTTGGGACGGTTCGACGACTTGCGCTCGGTCCACAACTGCTTGGCGTGGCGTTCCCGCGCGAGCGCGATGACCGCGTTGGACGCATCCAGGATGGGCTGTGTCGAACGGTAGTTGCGTTCCAGCGTGACCACTTTGGCGGGCGCGCCGAATTGCGCGGGGAAATCCAGGATGTTGCGCACCGTCGCGGCGCGGAAGGAATAGATGGCCTGCGCGTCGTCGCCCACCACCGTCAGCCCACGGCCGTCCGGCTTCATCGCCAGCAGGATGGCGGCCTGCAGGCGATTGGTGTCCTGGTATTCGTCCACCATGACGTGATCGAAGCGGCCGCCCACGTCGCCCGCGATGTCGGGGTGGGCCATCATTTCCGACCAATAAAGCAGCAAGTCGTCGTAGTCCAGGACCTGCTGGGCCTGCTTGGCTTCCACGTAGGCGCGGAACAGGCGCTTGAGCTGTTCTTCCCACTGCGCGCACCAGGGATAGACTTCCTTCAGGATACCGTCCAGCGGCGTCTGGCTGTTCACCACGCGTGAATAGATGGACAGGCAGGTGCCCTTCAGCGGAAAACGCGATTCGGTGGACGAGAGCCCCAGTTCGTGGCGCAGCATGCCCATCAGGTCTTCGGAATCGCCGCGGTCGTGGATGGTGAAGGACTCGGCCAGGCCGATGCGCGGGGCGAACTCGCGCAGCAGGCGCGCGCCGATGGCGTGGAACGTGCCGGCCCATGGCAGGGCGGGAGGTACGTGGCCGGCGCCCAGCCGCAGCACCTTCTGCAATACCGCCCCGGCCCGTCTTTCCATTTCGATGGCCGCGCGCCGCGAGAACGTCAGCAGCAGCATGCGCTGCGCGTCCGCGCCCTTCAGGATCAGGTTGGCGACGCGATGGGCCAGCGTGCTCGTCTTGCCCGATCCCGCCCCGGCGATGACCAGCAGCGGGCCGCCCCCCGCCGGCCCGGCGCCATATTCGGCGGCTTCGCGCTGGCTGGGGTTCAATTCCGCAAGCGGATCGGGCGCTTCGGCGCCGGTGGCGGGGCGTTCGGACATGGGCGGGCGAGACGGGCTGGAGCCGCGTCGTGGATGGGCAGGCGCCGCCAACAAGACGGCGCGACAGGCCGCCATGATACTGGATAAAACCTCAGTCCGTCCGGGAGCCGCCCATGGGTACGGGGTTTGCGGAATGCCCCTGTGTGCGCGTCCGCGGAAGGCGGCGCGCGGTTTTACTCACCAAGGAGAATGCCATGGCCGATCGTATCGTCAAACTGCTGAACGACCTGACCGAAACCAGCAAGAACGGAGAAAAGGGTTTTCTGGCGGCCGCCGAAGACACCAAGGACCCGGAACTGCGGGGACTTTTCCAGAACCGTGCGAACGACTGCGCGGCCGGCGCGGCTGAGCTGCAGGCCATCGTCTCGCGGCTGGGCGGCAAGCCCGAAACCGGCGGCAGCGTGGCCGGCGCCGTGCATCGCGGATGGGTCAACCTGAAGGCCGCCGTCACCGGCCGCAGCGACGCCGCCATCCTGGAAGAATGCGAACGCGGCGAGGACGTCGCCAAGCACGATTACACCAACGCCTTGCGCGAGCCCCTGCCGGAGGACATCCGCGCGGTGGTGCAAAGGCAGTATGAAGGCGTGTTGCGCAATCACGACCAGATCCGGGCGCTGCGCGACCGCTATCGTGCCAGCACCTGACGCGCCATATCGTTCCCGATGCGCGTTGGACGCCGCTGCGAAAGCGGCGTTTTTTTCGGCGTTTTCATGTGCATGCCCGCCACCGCCGTGAAGACCGCGGCGAAGTGCTCCACCAGCGGGGGCACGGGACGTCCCGCCGGGGTGATGCAGTAGTAGTTCAGCGCCAGGACGGGCTCCATCGTCACGAACCGTACGCGCCAACGCGATCGCGCCACGGCCGCGAAAGAGGGCACGATGGCTTGGCCCAACCCCGCTTCCACCATCGCCATGGCGGTTTCCAGGTGAGTCACGGTGCGGCCCTTCGGCGCATCGGCCGGCGTGATATGCAGGCGCCGGTCGACCAGCTGCTGGATGGGATTGTCGCGCGGCAGCGAAATCAGGTTGTCGATGGCAACGTCGGTCCATGCCGTCGGACTGGTCGTGCGGCGAGAGCCGGGCGCCACGGCCAGGACCGGATGCCACTGGAACAGGGCGCGCCGGCGTATGCCCGATACGCGATTGAAGAATGCGCCGAAACCGGCATCGAGTTCGCCACGTTCCACCTGTCCCTGGATCAGGGCGCGATCCAGGTCCGACACTTCGAAATCCGCCTCCGGCACGATCCGCTGCAGGCGCTTGAGCACGTCGGGAATCACGCTACAGGCAATCAACGGGGTCACGCCGATGCGCGCGCGATTGCGTTGGGGTCGCTCCAGGCTGGCGACGTCCGCGGCCGCGGCGCCCAGCTCGCCCACGGTGCGTTCGACCACCGGCAGCAGCCGCGCGCCGGCTGGCGTCAGCCGCACCACGCGCGTGGTGCGTTCGAAAAGCCGGCAATTCAGCTGCTCTTCCAGTTCGCGGACCATCGCGCTCAATCCTGCCTGGGTGATGTGGAACTGCTCGGCAGCCTTGGTGAAACTGGCATTGCGCGCGACCGCGATGAAGGCGTTCAACTGGCGCAGCGAAAAATTCATGGTTTCCCCCGGGCTCTCCTCGATTCACAAATTCTAGTTGTTAATTGAGTAGACAATGTGCATTCACTTGTCCAGACGGTTTTGTTGAAATGCATGCAGGCATTGCCCTCCCGTGGAACGGCAGGCCCATCCCAACAAGAATCACGCTCGGAGACAACCATGTCCAACTTTCTTGCCGGTGCGGACCGCTGTCCAGGCAGCCTGCCGCGGCATCGCGGCCGCGGCGCCGGGTCCACTGTACGGGCGGCGCTGCTGGGCCTGCTGGCCCTGCTCGTCCTTGGCGCGCCGCCTGCCGGCGCCGCGTCGGACTATCCGGCCAAGCCCATCACCCTGGTCGTGCCCTTTCCGCCGGGAGGCCCGACCGACAGCAGCGCACGCCTGTTCGGCAAGGTCATGGGAGAGCGGCTGGGACAGGCGGTCATCGTGGAGAACCGCGCTGGCGCCGGCGGTACGGTGGGAACCGCGGCCGTCACCCGCGCCCCCGCCGATGGCTACACCCTGCTATGGGGCGGCACCAGCAGCATGGTCGTCGCGCCCGCCTTGTACCCGCATTTGCAATACGACCCGGTGAAATCCTTCACGCCCATCGGCATGGCGGTGCGCGGCCCGCTCATCCTGGTCGGCCGGCCCGACTTCCCGCCCGACACGCTGGCCGCGCTGGTCGCGTATGCGAAGGACCATCGCGTCACGGTGGCGTCCGCCGGCACGGGCTCCATCGACCATCTGGCCGCGGAGCTCTTCAATAAAACGGCCGGCCTCCATCTGCTGCATGTGCCGTATCGCGGCGGCGCGCCCGCGATGACCGACGTCATGGGAGGACAGGTCGATCTGCTGTTCGACACCGTGACGCTGCTCTATCCGCAGATCGCCGCCGGCAAGCTGCGCGCCTACGCCACCACCGGCGCGCATCGCTATGCCAAGCTGCCCGATGTTCCAACGCTGGCCGAGGCACTGGGCCAACCGTACGAAGCGTACTCGTGGTTCGGCTTGCTGGCGCCCGCCGGCACGCCGCGGCCCGTCGTCGATAAGCTGGCGGCAGCCCTTACCGCCGCCGCCAAGGATGCGGACGTCGTCAGGCAGATGCAGGACCTGGGCCTGGAACCCGTCGGCGGCTCGCCGCAGGACTATGCGGCGGCCATCGCGGCCGATCTGGCCAAGTGGACCGATATCGTCAAGCAGGCCAACGTCAAACCCGAGTAAGGGGATGCCGCCGATATGGCCGCCAAGGACACGGACAGGGCTCGGGCCGCTCTTCACCGCAACAAGGAATGAATCATGCATAGCAGCGATGCGCGCAAACCACGGATCCTGATCGCCGGCGCCGGCCTGGGAGGCCTGACGGCGGCCCTGGCCCTGCAGCGGCGCGGCTTCCCCGTACGCGTGCTGGAACAGGCGCCGGAACTGCGCGAACTGGGCGCCGGCATACAGCTGAGCGCCAACGCCAACCACGCCCTCTTCAAGCTGGGCCTGGGCGAGGATCTGACGCGCCGCGCCAGCACCGCGGCCGGCAAGCGCATACGCCTGTGGAATACCGGCCAGACCTGGCCGCTGTTCGACCTGGGCGCGGAGTCCGTATCACGCTACGGCTATCCCTACCTGACCATATACCGTGCCGATCTCCACGCCTGCCTGGTCGACGCCGTGCGGGCGATGGATCCACACGCCATCGAGCTGAACGCGAAGGTGGAAGCGGTCCGCCAGGAGGGTGCGCAGGTCCTCGCCACGCTGGCGGACGGCAGCACGCGCCATGGTGACATCCTGATTGGCGCCGACGGCGTGCACTCTCGGATACGGGCCCACCTGTTCGGCGCGGACGACGCCGCATTCTCGGGCGCGCTGGCATGGCGCGGCGTCATTCCCGCCGCGCGCTTGCCCGCGCATCTACGCGAACCGTATGCCGTGAACTGGGTCGGACCCGGCGCGCACGTGATCCATTACCCGCTGCGGCGCGGCGAGCTGGTCAACTTCGTGGGGATCCTGGAACGCGACGACTGGCAGGTGGAGTCCTGGACCCAGCAGGGGTCCATCGAGGAATGCCTGGCGGATTTCGCGGGCTGGCACGAGGACGTGCAAACACTGATCCGCGCCCTGGACCAGCCGTTCAAATGGGCGCTGATGCTGCGCGAGCCCTTGTCCGTCTGGACGCAAGGCCGTATCACGTTGCTGGGCGACGCCTGCCATCCGACCCTGCCGATGCTGGCGTCGGGCGCGGCGATGGCGATCGAGGACGGCTACATCCTCGCGCGCTGCCTGGACGAAGGGCAAGCCGGCATCGAGGAGGCCCTGAGGCGCTATGAAGCACTGCGCAAGGACCGTACGGCCAGGGTGGTGCGCGGGTCGGCGGAAAACGCCCGGCGCTTCCACAACCCCGCCCTCGCCCACGCCGATGGCGCGGCGTCCTATGTGGCCCGCGAATGGAATGAAGACCGCGTGCGCGAGCGGTACGAATGGCTGTTTACCTACGACGTGGATGCGGTGCAGATCTAGGCCGTAAAATCGGGGCCTGCCGAATCGCGGCAGCGTCTAAGGCCTGATGATGTCCCCGTCCATCCTGGTCGGCACCGCCTCCTGGACCGACCCCACCCTGCTGGCTTGCGGGCGCTTCTATCCACCCGAGGTCGATACGGCCGAAGGGCGGCTGCGCTACTACGCCTCGCGCTTTCCCCTGGTGGAAGTGGACTCCAGCTTTTACGCCCTGCCCTCCGCCCGCGCGGCGCAGGCCTGGGCCACGCGCACGCCACCGGCCTTCGTGGTCAATGTAAAGGCATTCCGGCTGTTCACCGGACACCAGACACCGCCGTCCGCCCTGGACGCGGACCTGCGCCGCGAACTGCCCGATGAGGAGAACGCGGTCGTATTCGTCGACGACCTGCCGCGCGATATCGTGGACGAAGCCTGGCGCCGCTTCGTGTTCGCACTGGAGCCCCTGCGCATGACCGGCAAGCTGGGCACGGTGCATTTCCAGTTTCCGCGCTGGATCAAGCCGGATCGCCGTGGCCGAGCGCGCGTCGCCGACTGCGTCGCCCGCCTCGAAGACCATATCGCATCGGTCGAGTTCCGCCATCGCGCCTGGTTCGAGGACGGCGCCGCAACGGCCACGCTGGACTTCCTGCGGGAGCTGCGCGCCGTACATACGGTGGTGGACTCGCCATCGGCATCGGAAGACAGCGTGCCGGCGGTGTGGGAAATCACGCGCGACGATATGGCCATGGTCCGCATGCACGGCCGCAATACCGCGGCCTGGGCATCGTCCGGCAAGGCTTCGTCCAGCCGGTTCAACTACGTGTACAGCGTGGCCGAACTGGAGGAGATGGCCCGGCGCGTCCGTGCGCTGGCGCAACGGGCAGGCAAGACCCACGTCATCCTGAACACCAATTTCGAGGACCAGGGTGTGCGCAACGCCCAAGGCCTGATGCAGGCGCTGCAGCGGCTGCCGGCATGAAAACCGGCGCCGCGCCGGCAAGCCGCAGCGGCGGTGAAAAGAACCAGCGGGCGCCTACAGGAATCCGCTCCTTCAGGAATCCGCTACGTCAGGAATCCGCTACTTCAGGAATCCGATGGACAACCAGGGAATCGCGGCGACGATGACCAGGCCGATCGCGATGGAGGCCATATATCCCACGATGGCCCGCATGCCGCGGTCCGGCGGCACGCGGCTGATGGCGCAGGCGGCGTAATACCCCACGCCGAAAGGCGGCGCGAACAGGCCTATGCCCATGGCCAATATCACCACCATGGCGTAATGGACTTCGTGCACGCCGATCTGCCTGGCGATCGGGAACAACAGCGGCCCGAACAGCACGATGGCCGGAATCCCTTCCAGCACGCTGCCCAGGATCACGAAGGCCACGATGGATACGGCCATGAAGGTGAACGCGCCACCGGGCAGCTTCGCCATCATATCGGCCAGCTGGTGCGAAAACCCCGATTGCGTCAGCGCCCACGCCATGCCGGTGGCCGCGCCGATGATCAACAGGATGGCGCCGGACAGGCTGGCCGTGTCGACCAGCATGGGCCACAGGCGCCTGTAGTCGAAACGCCGGTACACCAGCAGGCCGACCAGGGCCGAATACACGATGCCGATGGTCGACACTTCCGTCGCGGTGGCCACGCCTTCGACGACGGCCGCACGGATCACGAACGGCAGCGCGAGCGCCGGCAGGGCGATCAAGAGCGCGCGCAGGATCTCGGCCCGGGTCGCCCGCGCCACGCTATCGACGTTCTCGTGGCGGCTGCGGCGCCACACCACGAAGCACAACATGATGCCCAGCACCACGCCCGGCAGCAGCCCGCCGGTGAACAGCGCGGTAATGGACACGCCGGTCACGGAGCCGATGGTGATCAGCACCAGGCTGGGCGGAATCGTTTCGGTCTGGGCGCCCGTGGCCGACAGCAGTGCCACCAGGTCCCCTTCGCGCGCGCCGCGCTTGCGCATTTCGGGGAACAGCACCGGCGCGACCGCGGCCATGTCGGCGGCCTTGGCGCCGGATATGCCGGATACCAGGTACATCGCGCCGATCAGTACGTAGGACAGGCCGCCGCGCACATGGCCCAGCAGGCTGGCCAGGAAACCGACCATGCGTTCGGCCATGCCCGTCATCTCGATCAGTACGCCCAGGAAAACGAACATCGGCACCGCCAGCAGGATCAGGTGCGACATGCCTTCGTCCATGCGCCCGACCACCACCATCATCGGCGTGCCCGTGGTCAGGGCCAGATAGCCGAAGGTCGCCAGGCCGAAGCAGAACGCGATGGGCACGCCCGCGAAAACGCAGACGGCGACGATGCCGACGAAGAACACGACCAGGTTGGCATTGCCCAATCCCGCGAATACCGGCTGCAGCACCGTCATGGCGGCGACGATCGCCGCCACCAGCGCCACCGCGCCCAGCGTCACGCGCCATGCGCCGCGCCCCGCCAGCCGCAGCAAGGCGATCAGGATCATCAGCGCGGTGCCCACCGGCAGCGCCGCGGCGCGCCAGATATTGGAAATCTCCAGGGCTGGCGTGGTGACGTACTGTTCCTCGATCGCGTACTCGTAGCCCGGCATGGCGGTCATGAGCAGGAAGGCCAGGGCGCCGGCCACCGCCACCACTTCCAGGAAGGCCCGCGCCACCGGCGAGGCGCGGTTCACCAGCGCCGTCATGCGCATGTGTTCGCCGCGGCGAAACGCCACCACGGCGCCCAGCATGGCCAGCCACAGGAACAGGATGGACGCCAATTCGTCCGACCACACCAGGGGCGTGTGAAAGACGTAGCGAGCGACGATCCCGGCGAACAGCACCACGATTTCCGCGACCACGAGCATGACCGCCGGGATCTCGACCAGCCAGCCCAGCACGGCGTCGGCACGGCCCACCCAGGCTGGACCCGCGCCAGTGCCGCCGCCCGCAGGCGGAACGGCAGGCCCGGCGGCCTGCGTGTGCGCGTCGTGCATCACGACAGCTTGCCGACCGACTGTTCCAGGACGGCCCAGGCTTTCTCGCCGTACTTGCCCTGCCACTCCTTGTAGAAACCGGCCTTGCGCAAGGCCTCGCGGATGGGGGCGGGATCGGGCGTGTTGAAGGTGAGCCCCTGCTGCGCCAATTGCGTTTGCAGTTCGCCGTTCAGCTTGAACGTGTCGGCGCGCATCTTCATGCCGGCGTCGTTGATGTGCCTCTCGACGATGCCCTGGATGTCCTTGGGCAGTTTTTCCCATGCGCGACGGTTCATCAGGAACCAGAAGCCGTCCCACATGTGGTTGGTCATCGAGCAGTACTTCTGCACTTCGTAGAGCTTGGCGGTCTGGATGATGGCCAGCGGATTTTCCTGGCCGTCCACGATCCGCGTCTGCAGCGCCGAATAGGTCTCGTTGAAGTTGATGCTGGCCGGCGCCGCGCCCAGCGCCTGGAACATGGACGTCCACAGCGGGCTGACCGGCACGCGGATCTTCATATCCTTGAAGTCGCCCGGGCCGTTGATCGGATGCGTGCTGGTCGTGACCTGGCGAAAGCCGTTATCCCAGATCTTGTCCATCACCAGCAGGCCCTTGGCGTTGATTTCCTTGCGAATGAAAGCGCCCAGGTCGCCGTCCATGGCCTTCCACACGGTGTCGTAGTCCGGGAAGGCAAAGCCCACGCCGCTGATCGACGCGGTCGGCACCAGCGTGGAAAGAATCAGTCCGGACAGGGTGAAGAATTCGACCGCGCCCGAGCGCAGCTGGCTCAAGGTGTCGGTGTCCGAGCCCAGCTGGCTGCTGGGAAATACATCCAGCTGGAAGCGGCCGTTCGTGTCCTTGGCGATCTCGGCCGCGGCTTCACGCGCGCGCACGTTCATGGGGTGCGTGGCGGGCAGGTTGTTGGCGTACTTGTAGCGGAATTCGGGGGCCGCAAGGGCTTGCCGCATCGGCGTGGCGGCGAGCGTCGCGCCGCCTGCGGCGGCAAGCATCAACTTCCGTCGTGTCTGGTCCATCCTGTGTCCTCTCGTCTCCGTTTTGTTTTTCCGCTGCATCGCTGCGCGATGTGCGGGTTTACGCGCACGCGCCACGGTACCGTAAAAACAGCCCCTCCCCGCGCGCGGCGAAAGTATTAGATCATAGAGACATTGCACATGGCTTAAGAATGTTCCTGCGCTATTACAAGGAGACATCATGGACTTCAACGCCTATGCGGTTCTTATCACCGGCGGTGCGTCCGGCATCGGACTCGCTGTCGCACACAGCCTGCTGGAAGAAGGCTGGAAGGTCGTGGTGGCGGACGTCGACGCCAACAGCATCGATGCCGCGCGGGCCAGCATGCCCTCGGACCACGCCCGCTGCGTCGTGCTCGACGTCACCGACGAAGCCGCGGTGGCGGACACGCTGGAGCATGTCGAAAGGCACTTCGCGCCCCTCGCGGGGCTGGTCAATTGCGCCGGTATCGGCCGCGACGTGCCCTTCCTGGATACCGACGTCGCGCTGCTGCGCCGCACTCTGGAAGTGAACCTGGTCGGTACCTTCGTCGTGGCTCGCGAAACGGCGCGTCGCATGCGGGGGCGCGGACACGGCGCCATCGTCAACATCACCTCGGTCTCGGGACTGCGCGGCAATCTGGGCCGCGCGGCCTATGGTGCATCCAAGGGCGGCGTGGTGACGCTGACGCAGGTCATGGCGATCGAGCTCGCCGAGTATGGCATCCGCGTCAACGCCGTGGCGCCCGGCCCCATCGACACGCCGCTGGTCAGCCGCATGCATGCCCCGGAAGCGCGCCAACGCTGGCTGGCGCACGTGCCGCAGAAACGCTATGCCGAGCCTTCGGAATTGAGCGGGACGATCAGCTGGCTGCTGGACGACCGCAGGTCGGGCTATGTCACCGGCCAGGTCATCTGCGTGGACGGCGGCTTCATCGCCGGTGGCCTGATCCGCGCCTGATTTATCCCCACATTGTGTGGACAACCCTAGGGATAGCCCTTGGGCAGATTCAAAAACCCTTTTGCGCACAAGCACTTGCGCCTGGCGAGCAGGGATGGCCCAGGCGCCCCGCCCCAGGCTTATCCCCACGTTTTGTGGACAACCCTAGGGATAGCTTCGGGGGAGTTTCAAAAATGCCTTGCCGTACAAGCACTTGGCCATGCCGGGCAAAATCGGCGCAGGGATGCCGGGGCCGCCATGCCGGCCCCGGCCGGCCCGTCTCGTGGTAGATTCGGCATCCCATGCTCCGATCCATCACCCGTGAAGACACGCGCCGCATCGCCGCGCTCATGGCCGAGGCGGCGGACGCCGAAATCATGCCGCGCTTCCGCCATCTGGCCGCGGCTGCCGTGCGCAGCAAGACCTCCCCGCTGGACGTCGTCACGGACGCCGATGAAGCGGCCGAACGCCTGATCGGCGAACGGCTGTCGCGCGCCTATCCGGGCGCCGTCGTGGTGGGCGAAGAAGCCTGTTCGCGCAACCCGACGCTGCTGAACGTGTGGATCGACGCCGAACTGGCCTTCCTCATCGACCCCATCGACGGCACGCGCAACTACGTGGCCGGCCTGCCCTTGTTCGGCGTCATGGTGGCCGTGGTCAGCCGCGGCGAAGTCATGGCGGGCATCATCTACGACCCCCTCTGCCGCGATGCCGCCATCGCGGTGCGCGGCGAAGGCGCGTGGCTGGAAAACGAACACGGCGTCCAGACGCCCCTGCGCGTGGCGACGCCGGTGCCTGCGGAGGAAATGACCGGCCTGATCGCTGTGCGCCATCTGGACGAGCCACTGCGCACCACCGTCAACGCCAATGCACTAGGCCTGGCGTCGTCGACCATCCTGAACTGTTCCGCCCATGAGTACCGCATGATCGCGGGCGGCCATGCCGACGTGCTGCTGTACGGTCGCCTGATGCCCTGGGACCACGCGGCCGGCTGGCTGCTGCATCACGAGGCCGGCGGCTACAGCGCCCATTTCGACGGATCGCCGTACAAGCCCACGCATCGCGGCGGCGGCCTGCTCTATGCGCCGGACGCGGGCAGCTGGAAAGCGGCGCGGCGCCTGCTGTTGGGGGCGGATTAGCATCCGCCCTGGCGGGCCCGGCGGCCGCATCGCGACGCCCGCGCGACACACACCGGCCAGACGCGCGCATTCCCGCCCGCGGTGCGCCATAAACCCTTTGCATGGCAAGGTTTGCCCCGGCGGACGAGCTGCCATCGGGGTAAATTAGGATTACGCCACCGCCGCGCTCCGGTGCCGGCGCGTGTATGTCACCTCCACCCGCAGCCTGAGCGCCATGAACGCACCCCTGAACCACCACAGCGCATCCTGGAACCTGGACCGTATCGTTTCGGAACTGCGCGGCGTCCGTACGGAATGGCGCGAGCCGCTCGGTCGCCTGCGCGATGCCGGCGGCCGCGAATTCCCATCACAGGAAAGTATCCGCCAGATCGTCGCGGCGCTGTGCGGCGCCCTCTTCCCCATGCGCCTGGGCCCCATCGACCTGCGCGAAGAGCTGGAAGACTTCTACGTGGGCCATACCATCGGTACCGCGCTCGATGCCCTGCTGCACCAGGTGCGGCTGGAACTGAACCATGCGGAACGCAATCGCGGCCCCATCCGTACGGAAACCGAACAGCGCGCGGAAGAAATCGTGCGTGCCTTCGGCGCGCGGCTGCCCGCGGTGCGCCGCAAGCTGGACGCCGACGTGATCGCGGCCTACCAGGGCGATCCGGCGGCGCGCAGCGTCGATGAAGTGCTGCTGTGCTATCCCGGCGTGCTGGCGATGATCCACCACCGCCTGGCGCATGAACTCTACCTGCTCGGCGTACCGCTGCTGGCCCGCATCGTTGCCGAGATCGCGCATGCCGATACGGGCATCGATATCCATCCCGGCGCGACCATCGGGCGCAGCTTCTTCATCGATCACGGTACCGGCGTGGTGATCGGCGAAACCGCCGTGATCGGCGACCGCGTGCGGCTATACCAGATGGTGACGCTGGGCGCGAAGCGTTTTCCCCCCGGCGAAAACGGCGAGCTGAAGAAAGGACTGCCGCGCCATCCGGTGCTGGAAGACGACGTGGTGGTGTATGCCGGCGCGACCATCCTCGGCCGCATCACCATCGGCCGCGGCTCCGTCATCGGCGGCAATGTCTGGCTGACGCGCGACGTGCCGCCCGGCTCCAACGTGACCCAGGCCGGCACGCTGAACACCTCGCCCGACGCCGGGCTTGGGGGGTAGAGGGCCTGGAGAGACCCACCCCCCGAAGCGCTGCGCGCTTCCCCCCTCAAGGGGGGCGACGCTGGCGGACCGGCGGAGCCGGATCCGCGGCGTCCCCGATCGGGCGACACCTGTTTCATGCGGCGTGGGTGGTTCGACGCGGCTAGTTCAATGTGCGATGGACTCTGATATGGCGATGGTAGGCGGCGGGGCGGGTGCCCTGCGGGATTTCGTGCTGGCGCATCCGCGGCTGTTCGTGCTCACGGGTGCGGGCTGCAGTACCGGTTCCGGCATCCCCGATTACCGCGACAGCGAGGGCGCGTGGAAGCGCCGCCCGCCGATGAACTTCAGCACCTTCATGGGCAGCGCCCTGTCGCGCTCGCGCTATTGGGCGCGCGGCATGATCGGCTGGCGCATGTTCGGCAACGTCGCGCCCAATGCGGCGCATCTGGCGCTGGCGCGGCTGGAAAGCCAGGGCCGGCTTTCGTGCCTGGTGACGCAGAACGTCGACGGCCTGCACGAAAGAGCCGGCAGCCGCGACGTCGTCGACTTGCACGGCCGCATGGACCGCGTCATCTGCACCCAATGCGGGCACATGCTGCCGCGCGCGCACATGCAGGCGTCACTGGAATCGCTGAATCCCGACTGGCTAGACCTGGATGCCACAGACGCTCCGGACGGCGACGCCGACCTGGACGGACTGGACTTTTCCGGATTTCAGGTGCCTCCCTGTCCCGTCTGCGGCGGCATCCTCAAGCCCGACGTGGTGTTCTTCGGCGAAACCGTGCCGCGCGATCGCGTGGCGCGCGCCAATGACGGCCTGGCCCATGCCGACGCCGTGCTGGTGGTGGGGTCGTCCCTGATGGTGTATTCGGGCTACCGCTTCGTCGCCGCCGCGGACCGCGCGGGGCTGCCCGTTGCCGCCATCAACCTGGGCCGTACCCGGGCCGATCCGCTGCTGGCCCTGAAGATAGAACAGCCTTGCGCCGACACCCTGGCCGCGCTGCTGCCGCTTTTGTCCAAGGACGAGGAAGCCGGCGCACGGCCGGAGGGCGGTGCCCACGGCCTGGGAGGATTTTGACCTCTGGGCGCAAGCCCTTGTCATACAAGGTTTTTTCGGGGCTGTTCGCAGACTATCCAGAGGGTTGTCCACAGAAGCTGTGGACAACCGCCAGGGTAAATGGCAGCTGAAGCATACGACGTGCCGGACTATTCGCCCAGGAACTCCGCCACGCCCTGGAAGCCTTCCACGTGGTCCGCGACAACCTTCACGATGACCGCGATGGGAATGGACAACAGCGTGCCCCACAGGCCCCAGGCCCATGTGAACAGCAGCAGGATGACGAAGACCGCCACGGGGTTCATCTTGGCGATGCGGCCCGTCATCCAGGTTTGGATGACGAAACCGATCAGGGCCGCGATCAGCAGCGACACCCCGGCCACCAGCAGCGCGGTGCCCAATTCGCCGAACTGCACCACCGCGGCGACGCCGGTGAACAGGGCGACCAGCAGCGGGCCGAAATAGGGGACCACGTGCAGGGCGCCGGCGACGACGGCCCATGTACCGGCGTTGTGCAGGCCTATCCAGCGGAAGGCGAGCCAGGTCAACAGGCCCAGCAGGACATTGGTGACCACCATCATCATCATGTACAGCCGGATGGAGCGGTGGATCTCGTCCAGCATGTGCACGCTGATTTTTTTCTCGGTCAGGTTGTGGCCGCAAACGTGGACGAATTTGCGCTTGAAGGTGTCGCCCGACAGCAGCAGGAAGAACACCAGGAAAATCACCATGAGCGCCTGGCCGAGGAACTGCGCGATGCCCTTGGAACCCGCGAGCAGCATTTCGTCCAGCTTGTCGGCGGGCCGCGTCACCACCACCCGTGCGCCATCGGAGCGCGGCTTCTCCGGGGCATTGACCGCGTTGGCGGCGGCGCGCAGCTTTTCCAGGACCGAGCCGTTGCCGGCATTGAAGCTTGCCACGGAGCGCGACACTTTCTGCGCCGTTTGCGGCAGGCTATCCACGATGGACATGACCTGGCCGCGCAACGACGAAATGCCGAAGGCCACGACTGCGAGCAGCGCCACCACCACGATGGTCGCGGCCACCGCGCGAGGCAAGCGAACGCGGCGGTTTAGGAACGTGACGGGCGTATCCAGCGCGTACGACAGGATGATGGAAATGACCAGCGGGATGATGAAGTCGCTGGCCAGGTGCAAGGCGAACACGACCGCAAGCACCGCGATGACGGACAAGGGCGCGTGCCGCCGGTCGAAGGCACGCGGCGGCGGCATCGCCGTGGCGGTCTCGCCGGCTGCGGCGCCGGCGACGGAAACGGTGGGGGCGGCGGCGGACACCGTCGTCGTGTTGACGGACGGCACGCGTGGCTGTGAGCTCATGGAGGGCGACGATTCAGGGGTGTCGTGCTACCGGCGGCCTGAGGGACGCCATGTTGTGTTGTAAGTGCTCACCCAGAGCAACCGCCGTGCCCAGTTATACGGTCACTGCACCGCCCCGTAGCCCTCCGGGTTGGACTGCTGCCAGCGCCAGCCATCCCTGCACATGCTCTCCACGCCGTGGGAGGTCTGCCAACGCAATAGCCTGCGGGCCAGGCTGGGGTCGGCCCAGACCCGGTCCACATCCCCAGGGCGCCGGGCTTCGATCCGGCAGGGGATGCGCAGCCCATTGACGCGCTCGAAAGTGCGCACCAGCTCCATCACGCTGGTACCCTTCCCCGTCCCCAGGTTGACGGCAACAAAACCGGCATGGCGCAGCGCATAATCGACCGCGCGCACATGCCCCGCGGCCAGGTCCATGACATGAAGGTAATCGCGCACCCCCGTGCCGTCCTCGGTGTCGTAGTCGTTGCCGAAGACCTTCAAGTGCGGCTGGCGGCCCACCGCCACCTGCGTGATGTACGGGAACAGGTTGTTGGGCACGTCGCGCGGATTCTCGCCGATCAAGCCGCTGGGATGCGCGCCAATCGGGTTGAAATAGCGCAGGGTCACGGCGCTGAAGTCGGGGTCGGCGGCGCAGGCGTCCTGCAGCATCTGCTCGACGATCAACTTGGACCGTCCATACGGGTTGGTCGGCTGAAGCGGATGTTCCTCGGTGAACGGCAGGAAGCGCGGCACCCCGTACACGGTGGCGGAAGAACTGAAGACCAGCCGCCGAACGCCGTGCGCCCGCATCGCCGACAGCAGCGCCACCGTCCCGGAGACATTGTTGTCGAAATACTTGATAGGGTCTCGAACCGACTCCCCCACCGCCTTGACGCCCGCCAGATGCAACACGCACTCGATGGGATGCCCTTGTCGTTTCTGCAGCGAAAACAGCGTGTCGAGCAGCGACGCGGAGCGGATATCGCCTTCCACGAACGAGATCCGCGCACCGGCGATGCGCTCGACGCGGCGCACGGCGGCACGGCTGCCATTGCACAGGTTGTCGATGATGATGGGGCGGTATCCCGCCCCGATAAGCTCTATCAAGGTATGGCTGCCGATGTAGCCGGCCCCGCCGGTGACCAATAGCGTCGTCATTGCCGCTCCGTTGCCCTACACGTTAAAAAGGCAGTCGCAATCCTGGTGCCACGCTAAGCAGCTGTCGGCGGAAGTCCTCCTGGATGCGCGACAGTGCGATACCGTTGTCGCCCTCGAACCGCAGCATGACGGCGGGCTGCGCCGCGGCCGCGCGCGCCAGGCCAAAACCGTCCTCGTATTCGACGCGCACGCCGTCCAGGTGGATGATTTCCCGCGCGCCCATGAAGCGGCCCCGCGTGCGCAGCGCCTCGACCAGGCGGTGCTGTTCGCCGTCGGCCATGTCCACGCGCAGCTCCGGCGTGGCGCAGGACTGCGGCAAGGCATCAAGCACCGCCGAGGCATCTCGATGCCGCGACAGCAGCTCCAACAATCGTGCCGCGGTGTACAGGCCGTCGCCATGGCCAAGCCAGCGGTCCTTGAAGCGGATGCCGCCGCCCGTTTCGCCGCCCAGCAGCGCCCCCGTCTCGCGCATCTTTTCGCCGATATGCGCATCGCCGCCCCGGCTGACCACCGACGCGCCGCGCAGCGCGCGGATCTCGCGCGCGAGGTTGCGGCTGCTTTTCACGTCGTGGACGACCGCCCCGCCCTGAGCCGCGCCCAGGATGTCGCGGGCGAAGAGGATCAGCAGGCGGTCCGCGCACACGCGCGCTCCCGACTTGCTGATCACCGTCACGCGATCGCCGTCGCCGGTGATCGACAGCGCCAGCTCGCAGCCGTTGTAGCGCAGGCGCGCCGCGAGGTCGGCCAGGTAGCGCGCTTCGCCGGGCCTGGGCTCGTCGTCGGGGTATGCACCCGTCATGTCGCAGGCCAGTTCGGTGACCTCGCAGCCCAGTTCGCGCAGCGCATCGGGTGCCAGGCTGCCGGCCACGCCATGGCCGCAGTCCAGCGCCACTTTCAGCGAGCGTTCCAGGCGGATATCACTGACCAGCCTGGACACGTAGCAGGGCGCGGCGCTGATCAGCGTCCGTGCACCGGGACGCGCAACGCTGCTGGCCTGCGCCTGCATGCGCCCGCGCAGGGCGTGCAAGCCCGCATGGCCCACGACATCGCCGTCCAGCATGAGCTTGAAGCCGTTGTAGCCGTCGTCGTCGTGGCCACCGGTCACCGATACCGCCGTGCCCGTATCCGTCAGGCGCGCGGCGAACCATGTCAGCGGCGTCGTCGCCATGCCGATATCGATCACCGCCATCCCGGACTCGCGCACGCCGGCCTGCAGCGCTGCAGCCAATTCGACACTGCTTAGCCGCGCGTCCTTGCCGATGACCACGGCGCGCCGGCCCTGCTCGGCCGCCCAGCCCCCCAGCGCCACCCCCAACGCGTGCGCGAAGTGGGCGTTGATGTCGTGGCCGACGCGGCCACGTATCTCATCGGCGCGGAAGACGTGCGGCGGGAATCCGGACGATTCCGGAACACCCAGGGAATCCATGACGTCTCCAATGGGCTAGGGCTGGTTTTCGCCGTAATACGACGCGCGCGAATATCGATAGGGACCATACTTGGAGCGATAGCCCCAGCCTTCGGACTGCAGCTTCAGGCCATTGAAGACCACGCCCGCGACCGGCGCGCCGGCCTGCTGCAGGCGCTTGTTGGTTTCCCGGATCTCGCCCACCGTGTTCATGCCGGACCGCACCACCACCATGACCGCCGCGGCATGCGCACCCACCACCGCGGCGTCGGACGAGGACAGCACCGGCGCCGTATCGACGATCACGATGTCGTAGTCGGCCGCCAGCGCATGCAGGCACTCGCCGAAGGCTTCGGAAGCCAGCAGTTCGGAAGGATCGAAGGTGACCCTGCCGGTGGAGATGAAGTCCACGCCGTTCATGATGTTGCGCTTGGTGACCGCCTCCAGCGGCACCGTGCCCGCCAGCACCTCGAACAGGCCGTTCTCGGCCGGCGTGGCGAAGTAGCGGTTCAGCGTACCGCGGCGGAAGTCGGCGTCGATCAGCAGCACCCGCTTACCGACCGCCGCCTGGATGAAGGCGAAGTTGGCCGACAGGAAGGACTTGCCCACGCCGGCCAGCGGCCCCGTGAACACGACGATGTTGTTGGAAGAATCGCGCATGGCCACCTGCAGCACGGTGCGGAAACTGCGCAGGCTTTCAATGGGCGGCGTACTGCCGTTGCTCTGCGCCAGCAGTGCCGGGATGCGCGCATTCTTGCGGCGCGCGCGGCGCCACAACCGGTCCTGCAGATCGCTGTAGGGCACCGTCGCCAGCACGGGCAGGCCGGTATAGCGCTCGATCTCGTCCGGGTCCGTCAGTCCGCCGAACAGTGCGTTGCGCAGGAAGGCCGCGACCACGCCAAGCACCAGGCCGGCCAGCGCTGCCACGCCCAGCGCGATAGGCGCCTTCGGGCTCAGCGGCTTTTCCGCCGCGACGGCCGTATCGACCACCCGGACATTGCCGACCTTGCCCGCGCGGATCATGCGCAGTTGCTGCGCGTTGTTCAGCAGGCCCGTGTACAAGTCGGTGTTGACCTTGACGTCGCGAGTCAGGCGCACGACGTCCTGTTCCAGGTCGGGGAGTTCGCGGATCTTGCTGTTCAGCTTGTTCATGTCGCCGGTCAGCGAAGCGATCTGCCGGTCGATGGCGGCGATGCTAGGATGCGAGGCCGCGAAGCGCGTGACCAGTTCCTGACGCCGGGCCTTCAGTTCGAAGATCTTGTTCTGCGTTTCCACCGATTGGCCCAGGATCAGCTTGGCTTCCTCGGTCAGGTCGATGGTCCCGCGTGAATTGCGCAGGGCGTTGTAGCGGGTCTCCGATTCTTCCAGCTGCTTTTTCAGCACCGGCAGCTGCTGGTCCAGGAAAGCCAGGGATTTTTCCGCCTGGGCGGTTTTGCGGTTGGTGTTCTGCCGCACATACTCCTGGCCGATTTCGTTCAGCACGGCCGCCGTCAGCACCGGATCCTGGCCCTGCAGCGTCACGCCGATGACGTTGGACTGGCGTCCCCGTTCGAAGATGCCCATGCGCGTCTGCAGCGATTCGATCGCTTCCAGACGCGACTCGCGCACCACGGTGAAGCTGGTCTCCGGCCGGGCATGCAGCGTGTCGATCTGCATTTCGATCGCGCCGCCGGGCACTTCAAAGCGCTCCAGCTGCCCGACACGGCCTTCGAAACGCCGGTCGTGCACCGGGTCCACCAGCTCGTAGGCGCCGGCGCCCAGCGCCACCACGCGCAGCTTCTTGCCGATCAGGTCGTCCGGCACATCGATGCGATTGAGCTGGATGCGCTCGCCACCCCAGGCCCAGCCGCCTGGAATCGCGTCGGTGACGGCGGTCGGCAGCGCGAAGCTCTCACGCCGCTTGGCCAGCCAGCGGCCGATGACCGGAAAGTAGTCCGGCGTGGCGTGGACATAGAGCTGGTAATAGTCCACGGCATGCCCCACCACCAGGCGCGAACGCAGGATTTCCATTTCGCCCGATGCCGCCTGTTTGATGTCGAAGATGGACGAGACGTCGCCCAGCATGCTGGTCCGTTGTCCCGTCGGCAACTCCTCTTCCACCTGCACCGCGATGTCGGACTGGTACACGGGTGGCCTGATGAGGTAGTAAGCCACTCCGACTAACGTCGCGAGCAGGGTCACGACGATGATCATGAAACGGTTCGCCAGCAATACGTCCACGTACGACATCATCGGGGTGTCCGGGGGTGTACCCCCGGCATTGGCGTATTCCAGCTGGAGAGGAGGCTGCTTCATTGTCGACTCGCTAGTAGTAAGAAACATCGCGCCGGCAACGGCCGGCACGTCGTGGCCCGCATCGCAACACCATGCGGGCCGCGTGCGGAAGAGATTGCTATTTGCGCACCGAGTCCACGGTCTGGACCGTCTGCGCGCTGGGGAACAAGAGCGAGATAAAGCGATTCCACCGCACCAGGTTGCCCGCGTCGACAAAGACCACGTCCTTGGACTGCAGCGGGAACTTCTGGGCGACTGCCATGGCCTGGGGCGATGCACTGTTCAGGCGGAATACCTCCGGTGTTGCGTTGGGCAGGGCGCGGACGACATAGATGTCCGCGGGCTCGCTGGTCAGTTGACTGGGACCTCCGGTCTCGCCCAAGGCATCGCCCAACGTCAGTACGCCGTCGTGCATGGTCAACGCCAGGGGCTGCGTTACTTCTCCCATTACATAGACCTTGTTCTCGTCGCGCGGAACGACGCGAACAATGTCGTTGGGCTGCAGCAGGATGGCGGTCGGATCGATCCCCGCCTGCTGAAGCATCGGCAAATCCACGCGTGTCGTTTGACCGTTACGCGTCACGTAGACGCGGCTGCGATCCGCCGTAGCAAGCGCCCCGCCCGCCGTGTTGATGGCTTGCGGCAAGGTCATGGGCACATCAGTGATGGGCAGCGGCCCCGGCGTCTTTACCTCGCCTTCCACGAATACGCGTTTGCTGCGATAACCTAGCACGCGCACCGTGATTTGAGGATCCTGAATATAGTTGGCCGAGCCGCGTATGAGGTTGGTACGAACCTGCGCCTCCGTAAGCCCGACTACCTTCACAAGGCCTACATAGGGGAACTGAATGTAGCCATCCGAGGACACGGGATAGCCCGGAATGCCGGCCCCCGTATCCCCAAAGGTGAGTTCGGTCGGCCCCGTGCCGATGCTGTAGGTTTGCGTCGGAAGGACTAGTTCAGGGTGGTCCCAGACAACGATCGAAAGGATGTCGCCGGGGCCGATCACATAGGGCTTCGCCGTGCCGATAAGTTGACGAACGTTATCGTTGACCGGCTGTTCGCGCGCACGTGTTTCTTCCAGCGCAAGCCGTGGCGTGATCGCCTTGACCTCGACGCGCGAATTCGGATCGTTCGGATCGACCAGGAAGTCGGGCTTATAACGCATGCCCGGCGCGAATGCGCAGGCGCCCAAGAGCGAAACCAGAGCGACCATAAGGCCGCCCCGGCATAGCGTGCGAAGGATCGTGTTCATTGGCTTTCCACGGTTAATGACCTGTTAGGGCCTACTGTTTCGCGGTACTACGGCCGCGTAACGGGTTGCGACATTGCACGCGATTTTGGCGGAGCCGCACATTGGGCTGATGGCCTAATACCTCACATAAGCCCTTTGGACGTTTCGACGTGCATGACCGGTCCCTATGATTTTTCGGTCGCCATATTGCAGCGCCGCGCAGCCCGCCGGCCGCGCCGACCGAATCGCATGGGAGCACGTCATGGACACTTCGTCGGTGAATGTATCGGGCAGGCTTGCCGATACGAGTCTGTTGTTTCGATTGACCGATGCCGCTGTCGTCGCGAGCGTCGGACTGGTCGCGACCGCATGGCTCGATGTCCGCCAAGGACCGGATGTCGCACCCATACATGCGATGCTGGTGTATCTGTGCAGCTTCTGCACCATCGCGCTTTTCCCCGCGTTTCGTCTATACAGTTCATGGCGAGGCCGCAGCCTGTTCGATCTGTCCGTGCGGAGCTTCGCCGCGTGGACCGCCGTGTTCGCGCTGGGCATTCTTATCAGCTTCGTGAACCACCAGGTCGGTGCGATATCGCGCATGTGGGCACTGGCGTGGTACGCCGGCACGGCCGGGGGCCTGGTGGGACTGCGCCTCATCGTGCACGGCATCCTGCGCGAAGC
The DNA here is from genome assembly GCF_001704295.1 of Bordetella sp. H567. Classification (NCBI taxonomy): domain Bacteria; kingdom Pseudomonadati; phylum Pseudomonadota; class Betaproteobacteria; order Burkholderiales; family Alcaligenaceae; genus Bordetella; species Bordetella sp. H567. Next base: position 1,622,871 of record NZ_CP012334.1, on the reverse strand, counting down.
GCGCGATCGCGGCCTGGATCGCAAGCGCGTCGCGATGATCGGCTTCGGCACCTTGGGCCACGACCTGTGGCGGCGCGCCGCCGCGGCGCGTGGCACCGGCTACGACATCGTCGGCATCCACGTCAATACCAAGGAGCACCTGCCGGCGCAGGTCCGTCGCATCGAATCGCTCAAGGACTTGCCGGCCTTCATCCGCCAACAGGAAGTACGCGAAGTCTGGATCGCGCTGCCCGTCGAAAACAGCCAGCTGGTGCGCGAAGCGATCTACCACTTGCGCCATGACTGCATCGATGTCCGCTGGATACCCGACCTGATGTCGGTGCGGCTGCTGGGACACCGCGTGGACGAATTCCTGGGCGTTCCGGCCATCGAATTGAACAGTCTTCCCGCCGCCGGCATACGCGGGCTGGCCAAGGAAATCTTCGACCGCGTGTTCGCATCCTGCGTGCTGTTCGGCCTGTCGCCGGTGCTGCTGACGATCGCGTTGCTGATCAAGCTGACCTCGCGCGGCCCCGTATTGTTCACGCAGAAGCGCCTGGGCGTGGACGGCAAGGTGTTCAACGTCTACAAGTTCCGCAGCATGACGGTGCACCACGAGAAGCACGGCACCGTCACGCAGGCCACGCGCGACGATGCGCGGGTAACCTCCATCGGCGCCTTCCTGCGCCGGACCAGCCTTGACGAACTGCCGCAGTTCATCAACGTGCTGCGCGGCGAGATGTCGGTGGTGGGCCCGCGTCCGCACGCGCTGGAGCACAACGAGCAATACAAGGATGTGGTGGCCCGCTACATGATGCGCCATCGCGTCAAGCCCGGCATTACCGGCTGGGCGCAGGTGAACGGCTATCGCGGGCAGACCGACACCGTCAACAAGATGCGCAGCCGCGTCGAGTTCGATCTGTATTACATCCAGAACTGGACCTTCCTGATGGACCTGCGCATCATCGCCAAGACCGCCGTGTCGGGCTGGACAGGAAAAAATGTCTATTGAGCGGCAGGCGGCCCATGCCGGAGGCAGGCTGAGCGAGGAGCACTTTCGCGCCGCCGTGGACATGCTCCCCCTGGTCTCCATCGACCTGCTGGTGCGCGACCCGCGCGGCCGCTATCTGCTGGGCCTGCGCGGCAATCCGCCCGCGCAGGGCCGGTGGTTCGTTCCGGGCGGCCGCATCCGCAAGGGCGAGGCCTTGGCGCAGGCCCTGCGGCGCCTGGCGGATGAAGAACTCGGCATGTCGCTGCCGCCGGTGCGCTGGCGCCTGCGCGGCGTCTACGAACACTTCTACGACGTCAACTTCGCCGGTGAATCCGGCATGTCGACGCATTACGTGGTGCTGGCATACCAGGTCCAGCTGCCATCCGGCCCGCTGGCCGCGGCCCTGCCCGCGACCCAGCACCTGGGCTACCGCTGGGACACCCCCGAGGATGCCGCGACGGACCCGGACGTGCACCCCTATACGAAGGCCTATTTCACGGAGCAACACCCATGACTCGACCCTATCCCGAGTTTCGCCCCGTCATACTGTGCGGCGGATCCGGTTCTCGCCTGTGGCCGCTATCGCGCGAGCTGCTGCCCAAGCAGTTCATCCGCCTGACGGGTGAACGCAGCCTGCTGCAGAACACCGTGATGCGCCTGGCCAACAATGCCGACGCACGGCGGCCGCTGCTGGTGTGCAACGACGCCCACCGTTTCATCGCCGCCGAGCAGATGCAGGAGCTGGACGGAATCCAGCCGGAGCTGCTGCTGGAACCCTGCGCCCGTAATACGGCGCCGGCCATCGCCGCGGCGGCCCTGCGCGCCATGCGCGACGGCGACGATCCCGTCATGCTGGTGGTGCCTTCGGATCACGTGATGGAGGAAGGCGAAGCGCTGCGCACGGCTTTCCGCGTGGCGCACGAGGCGGCCAGCGACGGCGCGCTGGTGACCTTCGGGGTGCGCCCCACGGCCCCGCTGACGGGCTACGGCTACCTGCGTACGGAAGCTTCCGACAACGCCTGGCGCCGTGTCGAGGCCTTTGTCGAGAAGCCGAACGCGGAACGCGCCGCGCAGTTCCTGCGCGATGGCGGCTACTACTGGAACAGCGGGATGTTCGCCTTCCGCGCCTCCGTGTTCGTGCAGGAGCTGGAGCGGCTGGCGCCGGCCATGCTGGACGCGGTGCGCGCCGCGGTGCGAGCCGGCGTGGGCGACGACGCGGCCTTCCGCCTGGACGCGGCGGCCTTCGCCACCTGCCCCAGCGACTCGATCGACTACGCGATCATGGAGCGCACCGACAGTGCCGTCGCCGTGCCGCTGGACGCCGGCTGGAGCGACGTGGGCGCCTGGGACGCCGTGTGGGATATCGCCGCCAAGTGCCCCGAGGGCAACTCCACGTCGGGCGACGTGGTCATCGAGGATTCGCGCAATTGCCTGGTGCATGCCACCAACCGGCTGGTGGCCACCATCGGCCTGGACAACATCGTGGTGATTGAGACCGCGGACGCCGTGCTGGTGGTGCACAAGGACCATACGCAGGACGTCAAGCGCGTGGTGGAGACCTTCCGCGCCCAGCATCGCTCCGAGATGGAGCATCACCGCGAGGTGCGGCGCCCGTGGGGTTCCTATGATTCCATCGGCCAGGGTCCGCGCTACCAGATCAAGCGCATCACCGTGAAGCCGGGCGCACGCCTGTCGTCACAGATGCATCATCACCGCGCGGAACACTGGGTAGTGGTATCGGGCACCGCGCGCATCCACAACGGCGATCGCACCTTCCTGTTGACCGAAAACCAATCGACCTACATCCCCCTGGGCGAGGTCCACTGCCTGGAGAACCCCGGCAAGATCCCCCTGGAACTCATCGAAGTGCAATCGGGCGCCTACCTCGGCGAGGACGACATCGTGCGTTTCGAGGATATGTACGGGCGCGTATGAGGGCACGCGCGCTTTCCCTTGGGAGGACGTCGCGCGGCGACGCGAGGGTAGCTCTGTTCAGCCATATGGGTGTCCGCGTCTCATGCGTGGGGCGCGGCGCCTCGTTCTTGGGGCGGTCCGCGGGCCGCGCCTTAGACCTTCCGGCCGATACCCCGGCTAGCACGACCTCAGTAATCTTCTTGAACCTCTCAGCCTTAAGGATACAACCATGCCAAAACGGGCACTGATTACGGGAATTACCGGCCAGGACGGCGCCTATCTCGCCGAATTCCTCCTGGGCAAAGGCTATGAGGTGCACGGCATCAAGCGCCGCGCCTCGCTTTTCAATACGGCCCGTATCGATCACCTGTACCAGGATCCCCATACCAGCCCGCGCAACTTCGTGCTGCATCACGGCGACATGACCGACGCCTGCAGCCTGATCCGCATCGTGCAGGCCGTCCAGCCGGACGAGATCTACAACCTGGCCGCGCAGAGCCATGTGGGGGTCTCGTTCGAGGAACCCGAATACACCGCCAATGCCGACGGCCTGGGCACGCTGCGCCTGCTGGAAGCCATGCGCATCCTGAAAATGGAGGATCGTACCCGCCTGTACCAGGCCTCGACCTCCGAACTCTACGGCCTGGTGCAGGAAGTCCCGCAACGGGAGACCACGCCTTTCTATCCGCGCAGCCCCTACGCGGTGGCCAAGCTGTATGCGTACTGGATCTGCGTGAACTATCGCGAAGCCTACGGCATGTATGCGTGCAACGGCATCCTGTTCAACCACGAATCGCCGCGCCGCGGGGAAACCTTCGTCACGCGCAAGATTACCCGGGCCCTGGCGCGCATCGCCCTGGGACTGGAGGATTGCCTCTACCTGGGCAACCTGTCCGCGCTGCGCGACTGGGGACACGCACGCGACTACGTCGAGATGCAATGGCTGATGCTGCAGCAGGACAAGCCGGAAGACTTCGTCATCGCCACCGGGATGCAGTACAGCGTGCGCGACTTCATCAACATCGCCGCGCGAGAACTCGGCCTGCTGCTGGCCTGGGAAGGCGAAGGGGTGAACGAGACGGCCACCGTGCTGCTCAGCCCCGCCTACGAGGCCGTCAAGCCGGGCCAGGTCATCGTGCGGGTGGATCCGCGTTACTTCCGCCCGACCGAGGTCGAGACGCTGCTGGGCGATCCGACCAAGGCGCGCGAGAAGCTGGGCTGGACGCCGCGCACCTCTTTCGAGGGCCTGGTCAAGGAAATGATCGCCAGCGACCTGAAGGAAGCGCAACGCGACGCGCTGGTCGAGCAGAACGGCTACGAAGTCTACGCCTACAAGGAATAGCGCCATGGCTGACCTGGATCAACACGTCTTCGTCGCCGGCCATCGCGGCATGGTCGGCTCCGCCATCGAGCGGGAACTGCGCCAGCGCGGCTATCGGAACATCGTTACGCGCGTGCATAGCGAACTGGATCTGGAGAACCAGAACCAGGTCAACCGCTTCTTCTGTACACAGCGCGTGGACACGGTCTACCTGGCCGCCGCGAAAGTGGGCGGGATCCTGGCCAACCAGAACCATCCCGTCGACTTCCTGTACCGCAACCTGATGATGGAATGCAACATCATCCACGCCGCCTACGCCGCGGGCGTGCGCCGCCTGCTCTTCCTAGGATCATCGTGCATCTATCCCAAGCTGGCGCCCCAGCCCATGAGCGAGGACGCGCTGCTGACCGGCCCGCTGGAACCCACCAACGAGCCCTATGCCATCGCCAAGATCGCGGGACTGAAGCTGTGCGAAGCCTACAACCGCCAATATGGCGCGCGTTACCTGTGCGCCATGCCGACCAATCTCTACGGGCCGAACGACAACTACGACCTGGAAAGCAGCCACGTGCTGCCGGCGCTGATCCGCAAGTTCCACGAGGCGCGCGAACACGGCTCGCCCACGGTCACCATCTGGGGCACCGGCAAGCCGCGCCGCGAATTCCTGCACGTGGACGACCTGGCGCGCGCCTGCGTGACGCTGATGGAATCGGAACAGGCCCAAGGCGTCTACAACATCGGGCTGGGTACCGACGTATCGATCGCGGAACTGGCCGCCATGGTGGCGCAGGCGGTCGGCTACCAGGGGGAACTGGTCTACGACACCAGCAAGCCGGACGGCACACCGCGCAAGCTGCTGGACGTCAGCCGCATCCATGCCCTGGGGTGGCGTGCGGAAATGGGACTGCGCCAGGGCATCCAGTCCACCTATCACGACTATCTGCGCCATGCCCCGCGGCAGGCGCTGCCGCTTGCCTAGGGTCCGCTCCCAGGGGCTCGCGCAATCGACACGGGGGAATCGCGCTCATGCGTGCGCTCGTCAGGAAATACATCTCGGGCAATGCCTCCTTCTGGGGCTTGATGGAATACGGGCTGGGGCCGATGATCGCCCTGGCGGCCACGCCTATCCTGCTGCGGCAGCTGGGCACGGTAGGCTTCGGCCAGTTCGCCATGATCATGGCGCTGGCCGGCTTCGGCAACGTCGCCAACCTGGGCGCGGCGGTCACCGGCACCAAGCTGGTTTCCGAGCGCCTGCACGAGCCGGGCGGCGCCATGCACGGCGCCGGCGTCAGCTTTGCCCTGGTGGCCTGCGCGCTGGCCTTCGTCGCGGCGCTCGCGCTGCTGGCCTGGGGCGGCGTGTCGTGGCTGTGGCCCCACGCCACCTTCGGCGGCATCGCGGTGTCGACGCTGGCGCTCCCCGCGCTGGCCGTCTACCTGAGCCAGCAGTTCGACCAGCTGTTCACCGGCTGCCTGAAGGGACGCGAGGCCTTTGCCACCACGGCCCTGTGCGAGGTCGGCGGGCGCCTCACCGCCTATACGGTCACCTGCGGCGCAGCCATGCTCACGCACTCGCCCACGCTGGTCAGCCTGACCCAGGCCGGCGGCCTGCTCGCCACGGGGCTGATCAAGATGCACCTGTTCGCGCGACGCGATGGCCATTACGCGGTCCGTCCGCTGCCGGACCGCGGCGCGATGGGCGCGGCCTTCCGCTTTTCGCGCTGGTCCTGGTTGAACAGCCTGAGCGCCGTCGCCTTCGGATCGGTGGACCGCATCCTGGTGGGCTCGCTGCTGGGCCCGGCCACCCTGGCCATCTATACGGTAGGCGCGCAAGTGGGGCAGATGATCCACACCGCGTCGGTGGCCGTATTCCAGAAAACCATGCCGCGCGTCAGCCACCTGGCCGCCGGCGCCGACGGCGAGCGCGCGGTGTCGCGCGAAGTACGCCGGCTGATGGCGGTGAACCTGACCTTGTCCATCCTGGGCACCACGGTCGCGCTCGCGGTCAGCGGACCGGCGCTCTCCCTGATGCTGGGCCATGCCTACACGCCCGGACACCTGGCGACCTTCCGCCTGCTGATCGTGGCCGCCGGCTTGCTCTCGCTGAACGTGGTGGCGCATTTCTCGCTGCTGGGCATGGGCAACAGCCGCGCGGTGGCGGTCCTGAACGGCCTGGCGGGCGTCAGCATGGTTTGCGTGCTGTTCCTGCTTGTCGCGCCGGTGGGCGAGAGCGCGGCCGGATGGGCCCGCATCGCCTACTCGCTGACGACGCTCTATGGAATCTATCTTGCCTTGCGCCAGTCGCGCCCCCCACCTTTCGTCCCCGCCCACACCGCAACACGTTAGTTTCTCGCCCATGCTGAGGTCCTTGATGCGCAAGCGCCATTTGAAATCCACCCGCGAGCTGGTCAACTTCGTCAGCCGGCTGCAGGTGCCCCCGCCGCCGCCGGACAGCGACAGCCTGCCGAAGATCACCATCGTCACGCCTTCGTACAACCAGGCGCGCTTTCTGGAGCGCACCATCCTGTCCGTCCTGAACCAGGGGTATCCCAAGCTGGAATACATCATCATGGACGGCGGCTCCACCGATGGCAGCGTGGAGATCATCCGCAAGTACGAATCGCACCTGGCCTATTGGGAAAGCAAGAAGGACCGCGGACAGTCGCATGCCATCAACAAGGGCTTCGCCATGGCCACCGGCGACTACGTCGGCTGGCAGAATTCCGACGACCTGTATTGCCGCGGCGCGCTCGTCAAGCTGGGACGCGCCGCGTCCGCGCACCGTCCGCCCATCGTCAACGGACACCTGTACATCGCGGACGCCGACAACCGCGTCTTCAGGCGGGTGTACTACACCCCCTTGACGCGCGCCAAGCTGGCCGTGATCCGCGCCTCCATCCCCAACCAGGTCGCGCTGTTCCGCCGCGACTGTCTGGAGCGCCACGGCCTGCTCAAGGAAGAGATGCGCTATTGCATGGACCTGGAACTGTGGAGCCGCCTGCTGCACGACGGGCCCAACATGATCGTGCCCTCCGCCATGGGCGTCTATACCGTGCATGAGGAAACCAAGACCGCCCTGCTGCAGGACGTGCTGGAACGAGAGCGCGACCAGATCGTCGGCGACATCCGGGCCACCGAGGCCGGCATCGGACCGCTGTTCGGCCTGTCGTGCCGGGCGGCGAAAGTGGCCGCCCACGCCCGCCAGGGAGACCTGGACTATCTGTTCGACAAGCTGCTGAACAAAGTAGCCGGTCGCGACGACTGGAACGCGCGCTAGGGAGCCGCCATGCGCCACGTCCAACGTCATTACTCGACCGTACCGCTGCTGTGCGCCTTCGTGTTCAGCGCCCTGGCGCTGAGCAACGAAGCGCTGGTCATCGGGGTGGGCGGCTTCAAGCTGTCGATCTTCGACCTGCTCTTCGTGGCCATCCTGGCCGTCAAGCTCGTGCGGCTGACCGACCCCGCGGCTTATTCCCTGCCCTCCGCGCGCATCACCCTGCTGATGGCGCTGAATTTGCTGGCATGGGTCTACCTGGTCTACATGGCCCCGCCGCCGCAGGGCGTCGAAGTGGGCGACATGGCGCGCGATATGCGGATCGTCGCCTACTTCCTGCTCACGCCCTACCTTTGCTACAAGGACATCGACGGACCGGCGGCCTATCGCAAGCTGCAATGGACCATCGTCGCCTCGGGCCTGACGGTGGCGGCGCTGATGATCACCAAGGTGGCCATCGGGTTCAGCACCGTCGAACCGGTGCGCGACGTCACCCTGGGCATCTGGGTCATCCCCATGTCCATCACCTCCATCCTGTACTTCCGCGAGGTGCTGGGCCTGAAATCGCGCACGGCGTATTTCCTGACCATGTTCTTGTTCATGGCCCTGGTGTTCTCCTTGAACCGCAGCCAGTACCTGCAGCTGGGCGTCACGGTAGGGATCGCCGTGGTGCTGGGCGGCAAGGTGGGCGCCCTGCGACGCGTCAGCTTCATCTTCGCGCCGGCCATCATCGGCGGACTGCTGGTGTTCTACGCCATCGGCTACCTGGACGTGCTGGAGAGCCGCGTCCTGACCGTCGAGGCGCTGGACGACGATTCCAGCTACGGCGCGCGCGTGCAGGAGTACGACGGCCAGATGGACCAGTTCCGCGAACGTCCCATGTTCGGCCACGGCGCCGGCTACCGCTACTGGGTCATGGGCGAGAACGGTTTCGAGCTCGGCACGTTCGCGCACAACTCCTGGGCCTTCTACCTGATGAAGTTCGGCCTTATCGGCAGCATAGTCATCATGGGGCCACCCTTGCTGCTGATGCTGCTGTCGCTCAGCCGGCGCAACGGCAACGCCGGCGTGGATATGCACCGGCGCTACTTGATCGCCTGCGTCCCGATATACATCTTCATCGACTCGCTGTCCGGCGGACTGGCCTACGCGCCCAAGACCGCCCTCACGGGTTTCCTGTTGACCTACTGCCTGTCCCTGTTGCGCAACTACCGTCCGCCACTGTCGCCTTACGAGGCGGCCATCCGGGCCGCCGCGCCGGCAGGGCCCGTAACGCCCGCGTGGCCGCCCCGCCGCGACCCGCGTCCGATCATGTCCGGGCAAACGCCCGGGAAATCCGCCTATCCGAGGTTGCCGCACCATGGTTGATATCCTCTTCGTCGTTCCCGACCTGCATCGCGGTGGCGTGGGTCGATGCGTCTATTTCATGCTGGAAGAACTGCCCAGGCACGGGCTGACGACCTCGCTGTTCTGCATGCGCGAGATCGAGCACGAGTTCACGCCCAGCAAGGCCACCGTTACCCGCGGCGTCGCGCGCAAGCTCAGCAATCGCGCCATGCAGCTGTCCGCGCCGTGGTGCCTGGCCAGCCTGATGGCCACCATCCGCCGGGAACGGCCCGCCGTGGTCTGTTCGCACGGCCTGATCTGCAACCTCCTGGTCGCCGCCGCCCGCACGCTGATGCCCGGCAGTTTCCGCACGGTGGCTTTCGAACACAACAGCCCATCCGCGCACTACCGGTCCACCAGCATGGGCACGCTGAAGCGCACCATGCTGCGCACCTGCTACGGCGCGCATGACGACGTGGTGGGCGTGTCGCGCGGCGTCGTGCGCGACCTGCTCGCCATGGCGCCGGCGCTGCGGGACAAGTGCCGGCACATCTACAACGGCATCCCGCTGGACGACGTACGCGCGCAAGCCCGCGCCGCCGGCCAGACGCTGCCGCGCGACGGCAAGATACACGTGGTGTCCGTCGGGCGGCTGGTCAGGAACAAGGGCTTCCAGACCCTGATCGACGCGGCCTGCCTGCTGAACGATCCCGGCATCGTCTTCACCATCATCGGCGAAGGCCCGCAGCGCGGCGAATTCGAAGCGCAGATCGCGTCGCGCCGGCCGGGCAGTCCCGTACGCCTGGCGGGCCACATCGACAATCCCTTCCCCATGTTGGCCGGCGCGGACATCTTCCTGTCGGTCTCGGAGCGCGAAAGCTTCGGCATCGTGCTGGTGGAAGCGCTGTGCCTGGGCATACCGGTGGTCGCGACCGACTGCCCGTCCGGGCCAGCCGAGATCCTGGAGGACGGCAAGTTCGGTGAGCTCGTCCCCGTGGGCGATGCGGCCGCCGTGGCGCGCGCCATCCAGTCGCTGGCCGACGATGGCTCGCGCCGCGAGCACCTCGCCGACCTCGGCCCGCAGCGGGCCGCCGACTTTTCCCTCGAACGCCATTGCCGCAACGTGGCTGATCTGTTCCGGCCCCTGCTGGGCAAGCAGGCGCTGGACCGCGTAGGAGCACGCACATGACCCGTGTACCAGTATCCGTCATCGTCATGACAAAGAACGAGGAACGGAACATTGAAAAGTGCCTGCGGGCACTGGCCGATTTCGATGAAGTCTTCGTCGTCGACTCCCACAGCACCGATCGGACAGTGGAGATCGCCACCGGCCTGGGCGCGCGCGTCGTTCAATTCCAATGGAACCGGAGGTATCCCAAGAAGAAGCAATGGTGCCTGGACAACCTGCCCTTCTCGCATGACGTGGTGCTCTACGTGGACGCGGATGAAGTCATGACCCCCGAGCTGGCGCGCGAGATCAACGACTGCCTGCCGCGATTCGCCCAGGGTGCCGGCGGGGCCTTCGTCGGCTTCAACTATGTCTTCTGCGGCAAGCTGCTGAACCACGGCCATCGCGTCTACAAGCTGGTGCTGCTGCCGCGTGCCCGCTCGCGCTTCCTCGATTACAACGATCTGGACGTCGCGAACATGTGGGAAGTCGAAGGCCACTACCAGCCGCAGGTCAACGGCCCGGTATTCCTGCTCAAGCACCGTATGGCCCACCATGACCACGACGGCCTGTTCCACTACTTCGACAAGCACAACAAGTATTCCGACTGGGAAGCCAGCCTGCGCGTCAAGGGCCTGCTGAACGACCCGCGCGAGGCCAACATCGGGCTGCGCTCCGTCATGAAGCGGATCTTTGCCGCCATGCCCTTCAAGGCCGCGGCCGCTTTCGTGCACTGCTACGTCCTGCGCCTGGGTTTCCTCGACGGCAAGGCTGGCCTGGACTACGCCGTGGCGCGGTCCATGTATTACTGGCAGATCGGCATCAAGTCGCGCGAGCTGCGCGCAGCGATGGCCGCTGCCTCCCCCGCGGCCGACACGGGAGCCGACCCCGTACGCGGCGGCACACACTAACGAGATGGAGCCGGCGCCATGGACACTTTCCAGAGACTCAATCTTTTCCAGTTGCCCGCCGGCTTCCGCGGCCGGAACGCCCTTTACGTGCAGGTGTGGTGGATGGTGCAAAGCACCGCGTTCCGCTATTCGCCGCAGTTCGCGTACGGCTTCCGCCGCTTCCTGCTGCGATTGTTCGGCGCCCAGGTGGGGCACAAGGTCCTGGTCCGCGCCAGCGCGAAGATTACCTACCCCTGGAAAGTACGCATCGGCGACTACTCCTGGATCGGCGACGACGTCGTTCTGTACAGCCTGGCCGATATCGACATCGGCCAGCATGCCGTCGTGTCGCAGCGGGGCTACCTGTGCGCCGGCGACCATGACGCAGCCCAGCCCGAGTTCCCCATCCGCGGCAAGCCCATCGTGATCGAGGACGGCGCCTGGATCGCCACCGACGTCTTCATCGCCCCAGGCGTGACCATACGCCGCAACGCCGTCATCGGCGCGCGCAGCTCGGTCTTCAAGGATATGCCGTCGGACATGGTCTGCCACGGAACACCCTGCCGCCCGATACGGCCGCGCGTGCGGATGCTTCCATGAAGATTGTCCTGTACGGCATCAATTTCGCGCCCGAGCTCACCGGCACCGGCAAGTACACCGGCGACATGGCCGCCTGGCTGGCCGCGCGCGGCCACCAGGTCACCGCCATCACCGCGCCGCCGTACTACCCGCAATGGCGCGTACAGCCCGGCTACCGCGCCGGCCGCTACGCCGCCCAGTCCTGGCAGGGCGTCAAGGTGCTGCGCGCCCCGCTCTGGGTGCCGCCCAAGCCCGGTGGCGCCAAGCGCCTGCTGCACCTGGCCACCTTCGCCCTGTCCAGCCTGCCCCTACTGCTGGCCTGCGCCCTCCGGCGGCCCGACGTCATCATGGTGATCGAGCCGCCGCTCTTCTGCGCGCCGGCCGCCGTCGCCGCCGCCCGCCTGTGCGGCGCCCATGCCTGGCTGCACATCCAGGACTATGAAATCGATGCGGCGTTTGAACTGGGGCTGCTGAAAGGACGCCGCCTGCAGCGGCTGGTCGGCGGCATGGAACGCTGGCTGATGCGGCGCTTCGACCGGGTCTCCACCATTTCCGCCCGCATGCTGGCACTGGCGCGCCACAAGGGCATCGACGAGGCCCGCCTCGTGCTGTTCCCCAACTGGATAGACGTGGACGCCGCCCGCGCCGGCGGCGCGGCGGTGGACTATCGCGTCCAGCTCGGCATTCCGCGCGATGCCACCGTCGCGGTCTATTCGGGCAACATGGGTGGCAAGCAGGGCCTGGAAACGCTGGCGGACCTCGCCTATATCCTGCGCCGCCGGCCGGACATCCATTTCATCTTCTGCGGCGAAGGCCACCAGCGCGAGGCGCTGCAACGCCGCTGCGCGGACCTGTCCCAGGTGCACTTCCTACCCCTGCAACCGGCCGAGCACCTGCCGGCGCTGCTGGCCACGGCCGATGTGCACCTGCTGCCCCAGCGCGCCGGCGCAGCCGACCTGGTCATGCCATCCAAGTTGACCGGCATGCTGGCCAGCGGCAAACCGGTCATCTGCGGCGCCGCACCCGGCACCGAGCTTGCCCAGGTCGTGGCCCAGTGCGGCGTCATCGTGCAACCGGAGAATCCGCGCGCCATGGCGCGCGCGCTGCTGCGCCTGGCCGGCTCGCCCGCGCGGCGCGCGGCGCTGGGCAGCGCCGCACTGCGCTATGCGAAGGCGCAGCTGCATACCGATACCGTCCTGGACCGCCTGGAACAGCAGCTGATGGCGCTGCGCGCACCGCCAGGCACCGCGGTCCAAAAAGCACAATAGCGCCCTGCCCCTGCCCCGGAGGGGCAGGCGGTTCGCGCCGCGCCGGCCCGAGGGCCGCTATGAGCCGGGGGGCGGTTCCTCGGTATGGCCGCCCGTCGGCTCGTCCCGCAACAACCCTTCCTGCACGGCGATATAGGCCGCTTCTGCCTGGTTCCGCGCATTCAGTTTCCAATACAGCGTCCGCGCGTGGCTTTTGACCGTGGCGACGGAAATGCCGATCTCGCGGCTGATCTCGCGCATCGTGCGGCCCTTCGCCAGCAGGCGCAGGATTTCCTCCTGCCGGGGGGTCAGCATGCGTATGGCCGCGTGGCCGCGTCCCGGCAGGTGCGGCGTGGCCTGCGTCGCCTCCACGATGGTGCGCGGAAAGCATTGCCCGCCGGCCAGCACCAGGTGCACGGCCGCGGTGATCGCCTCGGTTGTCGAAGACTTGGGCAGCAGGCCACAGACGCCCGTACGGGCCGCCTCCAGCATGAAGCGCGGGTCCAGGGCATCGTGCAGCACCAGCGTATGGCGCGGTGCCAGCAGGCTCATCGATGTCGACAACAAATGCAGATCGTTGTCCGTCACGCCCGCGATGCCCAGAACCAGCAACTCCACCGGGCGCACCGCGGATAAGGACAACTCGTTCAACTTCTGCGGCGCCATGGCCATGACGCTTTCAGGGCTGCGTGCCGTCTCCAATATATGTTGGATGGCGATGCGCAGAATGGCGTATTCCTCGATCAGGACGGTAGTCATTCGCCGGGAGCCTCTCACGATGTGCTGAGCGTCCCAGCCATGGCGCGGATCGGATCGATCGCGGCTTGCTAGGGAACGGCCTGCGCCATCGTATCAGCGGCACGCCACGATGCACCTCCGTCGTGCGGATGACGGCAGACGCATGGGGCTCAACGACCGTATTCCCAATGCAAAAAGCAAGCCCCGACTCTCATCGGAAGCTTGCTTCGAAGTGCGACCTGAACCGCGATCCTGTCGCGCTAGAGTCGGCTGCGCTCATAACTGGATCCATTGGCGCCGCCCGAATCCCAATCCAGCGTGGCGCCACGTTGCAAGGCCGTATATACCGCCTCCCCCTTGTTTTTGACCTGTAGCCGCTGGTACAGCGTGCAGGCATGGGTCTTCGCCGTCGCTACCGAAATATTGAGCATGCGGCTTACCGTCTTGATCGGATAGCCGCGCGACAGCAGCACCAGGACTTCGTATTGCCGCGGCGTGATCTTCAGCAATTGCGCGCCGGCCGTGATCGGCATCGCCATCTTCTGGCCCGTCCCGTGGTCGCCCTCGGCCGACATCAGCATCGCGGCGGCGGGTTGCGCATGCGAGGCGGTGGCCGCGACGGGCGCTTCGGCGGTCGCGGGCGCCTGAGCCATCTGGCCGCTGGGGAAGCATTGCCCGCCCGCCATGACCAGCCTTATGGCCGCCTCAAGCACCTCGATCGACGCCGTTTTCAGGAGACAGCCATGTATGCTGCCCTCCGGAAGGCGGGACAAGGCCTGCATAGGCATGTTGTCCACCAGCAGGAGGATGCGCTTGGGCGCGAGAACGCGACGCACGTCCGCCAGTGCCTGCCAACCGGCTTCGGTTTCGATAGGCAAACCGAAGATAAGCAATTCGGCGCCGCGGTTCTGTTCCGCGGCTTCGTCCAGATTCGCCAGATCCAGTCCGACGATTTCCCACACGCCTTCAACCTTGCCCAGAATTTGACGCAAGCCCAACCTCAAGAGTGGATGAGCCTCGATCAAGACCATTTTCGACATAGCTTTCCCCATAGGACATCATTAGATGCAACAAGAGTGCAGCAGTGAATGGTACGTAGCGCAAACACACGGCGGCTATTTTTTTGTTCGGTGTGCCTGCCGACCACATGGACGAGACGTTGGCGGAACCGACCGAAACTTGAGTAGTCATCGTTTGGATGACGCACTCATGTTATGGTTAGCCCCGTTCAAAATCAAGCTTGTCCAATCGACATAAACCGACAGGAAGCGAAGTCATCCGTTAGTATCAATCGGGTGCCCGCCGCGCCGCTGTTCCTGATTTTTTCCGCACCAATAAACATGCCGCCGCGCTGGTTTAAAAGCGGAACTAAAAGAGTTTTGAATGGAGTCGGACTGCAAGCTTTTGCAAGTGCCGCAGGGCGAGTTGTGTCTTCATGTTGAGCTCCAAGCCTTGTTTCATGCGGGTTTCGAGGGGGAGCGGCGCTACGCTGCTGCTGCTTCGTGCGATGCGCCGTGATAATGCCGCGGGGGAGCGCCGTTTACCGGCGCGCCACGCGCGGTAACGCTTTCCGGTACTTGTTATTCCATAAATGCAAAGTCGAACACGGTATGCCCGCCGTGGTGGTGCCAATGATGCATGGATGCGAAAGGCTTACGCAGGAAATTCGGGTAATGCACCGGCCCGTCGGCCTCCCGGTAGGTGTGCGGCGTCAGCTCTTCTATCCGGTTCAGCGATACGCCCTTGCCGTAATGCTGGAAGCCCTGCGACTGCGCGCAGCGGATCACGCTGCCGTCCGGGGCCAGGATCATCCCTGCGTTGCGGGCCTTGATGGGGCTATGCACGATGGGATTTTGCGAGTGCGGGGTCCAGTGGTCCGTATCCGGCCGTTCGGCGTAGAACGCGAACAGCTCATCGCAATGGCTCACGCCGTCGGTACGGTCGATGTTGGTGAACAGCCACCAGTGTCCCCCATAAGGGAAAACGATGGTATCGACGGCGGAAATATTATTCATCAGTGTGCAGTGCAGTTCCCATTTCAACGGGAACTCGCTGCACTTCCACAATTCGATGGTGCGGTTACCGCAGGTTTCCGGAACCATGTAGGTATGGCCCGAATACTCGAAAATATAGGGAAAGCTCAGGTGGTAGGGCAGGTCCAGCACCACCCCCAGAAAGCGGAATTGGCCATCGATATACGTCGCGACGGAAATCTTCCCTTTTCGTTCACGGAAGTAATAATCCTCGAAGAAAATATAGGGTTGTCCATTACGGGTATACACGAAGGGGTCGGCGAAGAAACGGTCCTTGGGCGGCTCCATCACCGCGGCCTCGGAGGTAACGACTTCCTGGCGCCCGGTCGGGCACA
Organism: Bordetella sp. H567; assembly: GCF_001704295.1. NCBI lineage: Bacteria > Pseudomonadati > Pseudomonadota > Betaproteobacteria > Burkholderiales > Alcaligenaceae > Bordetella > Bordetella sp. H567. The sequence goes on along the minus strand of NZ_CP012334.1, from coordinate 1,607,079 downwards.
TGCCGATGCGCCATCGCACGTTCCGCTTCATGGCGCGCCGCAGCACCATGCTCGAGGCCAGCCATGCCTGACGCGCCAGGTAGGCGGCGCCATCCCACTGCACAGGCAGCGGGCGCGTCATGGCCGTGTGGATCTGCAGGGACGATGACGGCTGCTTGCGCCGCTCGGGACTCACCATCGCCTCCAGGGTATCGAAGATCATCAGATTTCCCAGGCTCAGGGCGCGCGCGCGGTTCTTCAGCCAGAACACCTCGGTATTGAAACTCCGCGCATCCAGCAGCTCGTCGGCCTGTTCGGTCGCCCCCACGCGCCACAACTTGACCGTGGTGTAGTCGGCACGCTGGTAGACCTCCCAGAAGCCGGCATGGGCGAGATCCAGTTGGTCCTTCAGCTCGGAATGCACCAGCATCCATACGCCCGCCGCCGGCAGCGAGGCCAGTTCGCCCCGTATCGCCGGCGCGCCGAGGATGAGTATCACATCCAGGTTCAACGCCATCAGCGCGCGCAGCTGCGCGGTATCCGCGACCACCTGTCCACCGGCACCGCGCGTGATGCCCAGGGCCACCACAGGTGTATCGGCAGGTAGCGATGCGCTCAGCTCGCTCGTCGCCAGCTGGGCGCGATGCCGCGTCTCCAGCATGCGCGACTCCAGCCGCGCCACGGTGCCTAGCGGGTCGCGCGGCCAGGGCAGGCTGCGTTCCGTGGATGGGGTGGCGTCACCCGCGACGATCAGCGCGGCAATGTGAAAGTGCTCATCCCGCGATAGCCACTGGGCAATGTCATGCACCCACCCCGCCTGATTCGTGGCATTCACGAGTAACGCAATGGTCTTTTTGTCCATGTCGTATCCGGTTCCAGCGTTCACGTCATACCTACACCGCGAAGATAGTGCGCGCAGTAATGCGAGAGCTCCAGAATGCGTTCATCCTAGGACGGACGTGCGATCATGCTTGCGGCGTATCCTAGGTCGAAAGCACGGCCATACACCTATCGGTGTACAGGAGCGACCGCGCGGTGCCTTGTGCCTACTGGTGGCGTCGGTGCTAGACGTCCGGAATTGTCGACAAGACGGCCCGCGCGGGCAGGCGGAACTCGAAGACGGCGCCGCGGCCGGCGTGGGGCACCAGCCGTATGTCGCAACCGTGCAGCGCCAGAATCCTGTGCACGGTAAGCAGGCCCAGGCCGCCGGTCTGGCGGCGATCCGCGCGCCATACCGACGCGCGCGTGAACAGGTTTTCCCGCAGGGGTTCGGGGATGCCGGGCCCCTCGTCGCTGACGGTGACCATGGCGGCGCCATCGGCCGCCGTCATGCGAACGTCCACGGTACCACCGGCTGGGCTATGGCGAATGGCGTTGTCGAGCAGATTGGTCAGGACGCGTTCGATCATCCCGAGGTCGGCCTGCACGGGCGGTAGATCGCGATCGAATCCTGCCGCCAGGCGTAAGCCGCGCGCCTCGGCCGCCAGTTCGAACTTCTGGAAGACGTCCTGCACCAGATCGGGCAACGCGAACACCTCCTTATCCGGTTGGATCAATCCCGATTCCAGGCGCGCCAGTTCGAACAGGGACTGCGCCAGCCGCCCAACCTTGCGGCTCTGGCCGAGCGCGATTTCCAGGTAGCGGCGGCGCTCCGCGCTGTCCAGGCTATCGGCCTTCATCAGCAGCGTTTCCAGATACCCGTGCAGCGAGGTCAGCGGCGTGCGCAGGTCGTGCGAAATATTGGCGACCAGCTCGCGACGCTGCTGGTCCTGGCGGCTGAGTTCGCGCCATTGCTCCGCGATACGTGCGGCCATCTGGCGGAAGGCCTGCTCCAGCACGCCGATTTCGTCTCCGCCGGCCGGCGGCATGGCCGTGGCGGGCGAGGCCCGCAAGGTGGCGGTGGCGGCCGCTTCATTGCCGTCGAAATCCCGCACTACCGCGGTCAGGCGCCGCAACGGCCGGGTAATCAGGCCGAATGCGACCAGCCCGGCGATCAGGCAGCACAAGGCGACCAGCCCCAGGGACAGCAGCGTCGTGCGCGTCGCGGCACTGGCCCCGAGGTTTGCCGCCACGGCATCGCGGCGTTCCCCCTGGAGCACAACATAGACATAGCCGGCGTCCTGCCCGTTGACCTTCAAGGGCGCGGCATCGAAGACCTTGCGTCCGGCCGGGCTGCGCGGATCGTCGCCCAGGATGGGCAGGGGCGCGCCGGCCAGCAGCTGCCGAACCGGTTCGATATCCACCTGATTGCGTTTCAGGTGCCCGCGCGGCGCCGCGTCGCCGACGATATGGCCGTCTTCCGACAACAGATAGACTTCGACGCTGGGATTCACCGCCATCAGCTTGTCGAACAGTTCGCGCACGGCGGCCGGGCGCAGGCCTTCCGCATCCATCAAAGGCGCGCTGTCGGCGATATGCCGGGCCAGCCCGATGGACAGGCGCTGCGCGGTTTCCTCCTCGCGCATCCGGCTGGCGCTGACCTGCAGCCACGCCGCGGCGGCGGTGCATGCCAACAGCAGCACGGCAAAAACCAGCGACAGGCGCTGCGACAAGCTCAGCCGTTTCATGCGTCGTCTCCGCTACCGGCCGCGGCGAAGCGGTAGCCCTTGCCCCATACCGTCAGGATGCGCCGCGGTTGCGCAGGGTCGGCCTCGACCTTCAGCCGCAGCCGGTTGATGTGGGTGTTGACCGTATGCTCGTAGCCGTCGTGCTGGTATCCCCACACCTGGTGCAGCAGGTCCATGCGGGAAAAAACCTTGCCCGGATGGCGCGCGAAGAAATACAGCAGATCGAATTCGCGGGGCGTCAGGTCCACCGCCTTGCCGTCCACATAGGCCTCGCGCGCCAGCGGATCGATGCGCAGGCCGGCGATGTCCAGCACGCCGCCCTCCATGCGGGCATCGCGCGCCAGCGCGTCCACGCGGCGCAGCAGCGCCTTCACGCGCGCCACCAGCTCCAGCATCGAAAACGGCTTGGCCAGGTAGTCATCCGCGCCCAGTTCCAGGCCGATGATCCGATGCACTTCGCTGGCGCGGGCGCTGGTCACGACGATGGGCGTATAGCGCACCATGGCGCGTGCCCGGCGGCAGATTTCGAGTCCGTCCACGCCCGGCAGCATCAGGTCCAGGACCAGCAGGTCCCAGCCACCGCCCTCGAGCAGGCGCAGGCCGCTGTCACCGTCGGCGGCATGGACTACGTCATAGCCTTCGTCGCGCAGGTGCAGCCGCAGCAGTTCGGCGATGTGGGCATCGTCTTCGACGATCAGGATGCGTTTGGGCGAGGTCATATCGGCAAGGGCGTCCGGGCCTGCGGTGTGGCCCGACGGCCGCTATTGTCGCGCAGCGGCAAGCCACCGGCCGCGCCAGCGCGGGAATATCACGGTTAATTTAAGTTTGCACCTGCATGGCGGCGGCATAATTTGCTCGCAAACCGCCCTCTTCGCCCGCACCGCCGCCTTCGGAGTCCCGCCATGATGCTTGCCACCCGTTCCCTGGCCAGATGGCCTTTCCTGGCCCTGGCCGCCGGCGCCGCCATCGCGGCGGCCTTGTTGGCCGGCCATGCCCCGGCCGCTGCCGCCGAAGATGCCGTCACCCTTCCGGCCCCCGCGCTGGACGAGCCGGCAACGGCGGCGGCCACCGAGACCGCCGTCTTCGCCGGCGGCTGTTTCTGGGGCGTGCAGGGCGTTTTCCAGCACGTGCGCGGCGTGACCCAGGCCGTGTCCGGCTACGCCGGCGGCAAGGCCGGCACGGCGCATTACGAGCAGGTCAGCGACGGCGATACGGGTCACGCGGAGTCGGTACAAGTCACCTACGACCCTCGCCTGATCAGCTACGGCAAGCTGCTGCAAGTGTATTTCTCGGTCGCCCACGACCCCACGCAGCTGAACCGGCAGGGTCCCGATACCGGAACGCAGTACCGCTCGACCATCTTCGCCGCCAACGAGATGCAGCGCCAGGTGGCGCAGGCCTATATCGCGCAACTCGGCAAGGCCGGCGTGTATGGCAAGCCCATCGTCACGACGCTGGAAGACCTGAAGGGCTTCTATCCCGCCGAGGCCTATCACCAGAACTTTCTGGTGAACAACCCGCGCTATCCGTACATCGTCTTCAACGACCTGCCCAAGATCGCCAACCTGAAGCAGTTGTTCCCCGGCCTTTACCAGGAACAGCCGGTCCTGGTGGCGGTGAAGTAGCCCCTAGCGCCGCGGCGTGGCGTCGCGCTCGGGCCTTGCCGGCCGCTCGCTGCCCGGTGCGGTGCCCACGGCCACGCGGACCAGGTTGGGACGCCAGCGCTGCCTGCACGATTCGACGCTTTTGCCTTCCTGCAGTCCGCGGTAGAACCCGGCCGCCTGCTCCACGGTGCGGAAATGGTAAAAACTGCCGCCATGCCTGACCATGCGCCCATCGCGACCTGAGTCCATGTTGCATCTCCCCAGAGTGAACCCGACCAGGCTGCAAGCGCCATGCCAGACATGGCGTGGCCGGGCCCTAGCGCAATGCCGAGTAGGCCGTCGGTGCCAGGAACTGGTTCTCCACCCTTTCCACGATGATCTTCTCGGCTTCGGTCGCATTGCGCTGCCGTATCCACTCCGGATCCGACTGGAAGGCATTCCACTTTTGCTCGCGCTCGGCGAGGCTTTCCCACTTCAGCAGATAAGTCAGCGCCTGGTTGCTCGGGCCGGCCAGGGTGGTCCAGAAGCCGATCTGTTCGATCCCGTACTTTTCGAAGAACCCTAGCGTGATAGTGGTGAAACGCTCATGCAGGGCCGGCAGCCGGCCGGGGGCGCAGTGATAGACACGCATTTCGACGATCATCCGTACATCTCCTGTTGAGGGTTGGAACCGCGGACGCATGATAGCGCTTCTCGGCGGGTTGAATTGTATTATTGACTGACTGTAATACATTGCCTATGATCGGCCATCCCGCATCCCGGACGGAGGAGACCCGCCATGCTTCCCGAGTACGAAGTCTTTGCCATCAAGTACGGCGAACATCAACGCACGGCCAGCGCCAATTTCCTGGGCGGGGACCCTCACAACGGGCCCATGCCCATGGATTATTTCGTCTGGCTGATCCGCGACGCTTCGCGCGTGTGGGTCGTGGACGCCGGCTTCGATGCCGAGGAAGCGCGCGCCCGCGGCCGCAAGCTGATTCACCCCATGCGCGACGCGATGAAGTTGATGAACGTGGATGTCGACGCCGTGCGCGACCTGATCGTCACGCACATGCACTATGACCACGTCGGCAATCTGGCGGCCTATCCCAATGCCGTTTTCCATCTGCAGGACCGCGAGATGGAGTACGCCACGGGCCGGTACATGGCGCACCGCTGCATCGCCGAAGCCTTCAACCTGCGCGACGTACTGCAGATGGTCGAACAGGTCTACGCGGGCCGCGTCCGCTTCCATGACGGGGATGCCGAGATCGCGCCCGGGCTCACGGTGCACCACGTCGGCGGCCATACCAAGGGCCTGCAGGTGGTGCGGGTGCATACGGCGCGGGGTTGGGTCGTGCTGGCATCCGATGCCTCGCACTACTACCGCAATATGGAGGAAGGCCGCCCCTTCCCCGCCGTGTTCAACGTCGGGGACATGCTGGAAGGACACCGCCGGCTGGAAGCGCTGGCCGACAGCCATGCCCACATCGTGCCCGGACACGACCCCCAGGTGCTCCTCCGCTATCCGCCGCCCACCCCCGCTCTGGCCGGCAAAGTCGCGGTATTGCACGTGCCGCCGCAGCAGTAGATACATTTTGTATTCATTCAGTACGCTCCGCGTGCGCGTCCCTCGCATATAGGTCATCTGCGCCCGCGCAGATCGGCGCCGGGATCCCACCGGAGAGTCATGAATGGCAGAAGTCATCAGTCGTCCAGTGCTGTTTTTCATCGTTTGCCTTGTGGCGATGTCCCTTGCCGCCTGGGCGGTGTTCTGCTCTTGCGGCGCAGCCGCCTCCTGGGCAACGACGCGCGAGAGGACTTCAGCGTGGTGCAGTCCGCCACGCTGACGCTGCTGGCATTGGTCATCGGGTTCAATCTTTCGATGGCCGTCAGCCGCTATGACCAGCGCAAGAACTACGAGGAAGAGGAAGCCAACGCGATCGGCACGCAGCTGCTCCGGGCGGACCTGCTGCCCACCGACGAGGCGGCAGCCTTGCGCGCGCTGCTGGCCAAATACCTGGAGCTGCGCATCAGGTACTACCAGGTGCGCGACAAGGACACGCTGGACGCGATCAACCGGGCCAGCGAAAAACTGCAGGCCCGGATGTGGCACGCCGTGCGTGCCGGCGTCGCGGCGCAGCCCAACGCCGTCAACGCGCTCGCGGTATCGGGCATGAACGATGTCATCAACCGACAGGGCTACACGTAGGCCGAATGGTCCAACCGCATCCCGCCGGCCGCGTGGTACTTGATGATCGTGATCGGCCTGCTGGGCAACGTACTGGTCGGCTACGGCTCGCGCAGCGCCGCATCCCGCAGCCGCTTCCTGGTGATCATGCCCATGGTCGTCGCCTTGTCGTTCATGCTCATCGCCGACGTCGACAGCCCGCGCGGCGGCATCATACGGGTGGCGCCGGAGAACCTGCTCATCGTGGCAGAGTCGTTGTCCGCGCCGTGACACCGCCGCGCGGGCCGGGGTACGGTGCATGATGCAAACGGGCCCAGCCGCACCCTAGGCGCCCCGCGCGGCCCACGCCTCTTCCAGGATAGGAACCGCCACGGCGGCACCATGGATGCCCAGGGTGCTGACGATCTCCAGCATCTCCATGATTTCGTGCGGCGTGGCGCCATAGCCGATGGCGTTGCGCATGTGCAGCTTCAGCCCCGGCAGGTACAGGTGCGTGGCCGAAGCGTCGAAGGCGCAGTAGATGAGTTCCTTGACCTTCGGGGCCAGCACGCCGGTGCGCCATGGCACGGCCGAAAAATCCAGATAGGCCTGGAAGAACTCCGGATCCAGCTCCAGCAGCCCTTCGAAGGTTTCGTGCCAATAGCCGCGGTGCTTGCGGAAGTCCTGCTTCAATGCCTCCCGCCGGGCGTCCAGCGGCGCCGGACCGCCCCGCAGGCCCTCTTCCCGGAGGACCTCCAGCAGGAGCGGCACGCCCACATTGGCGGCGTGGATGCCGATGGTGCTCGTCAGCTCCAGGACCTCCATCAGTTCCTCGCGCGTGGCGCCGTGGCGGATGGCGGCCTCGATATGCGTCCGGATCCCCGGCCGGTAAAGATGCGTGGCCGCCGCATCGGCGGCGATATGGATGAACTCCTTGACCTTGTCTTCCAGGTGGTTCTTCTGCCAGGGCACTGCCGCCAGGTTCAGGTAGGCCTCGAAGAAGCCCGGGTCCAGACGCAGGATGCTTTCCCATTCCGGGCCCCAGGCGCCGCGCAGACGCACGAAGGCGTCCTTCAGATTCCGCTGCCGTTCGGTCAGATCCATGGTTCGTCCCCTCTAGTCCTTGAGCCTTACGCCGCCCGACACATCGCCGATCGCATCGACCACCCGATTGCTGATCTTGTCGCCATAGCCCAGCGCGGTCGCCAGCCCGAAGCAGGACATGGGCCCCGCGGCGTTGAGCGTCGCCACGCCCAGCTCGCGCGCCAGGTCCACGTACAGGACCACGTCCTTGGTCATGAGCTTGTTCGTCAGGCCGCCTTCCAGGTAATTGCCGTCGACGATGTAGGGAAAGCGATTCTGCGTGGCGAAGTTCACCCCGCTGCTGCTGTTCAATACATCCAGCAGTTGGTGCAGGTCCAGGCCGGCCTTCTTGCCCGCCACCATGACTTCCGCGGTGGCGGCCAGACTGACCGCGTTCAGGAAGTTGTTCAGCAGCTTGGTGGTGTGCCCGGCGCCGCTGGCGCCCATGTGCAGCGCCTTGGCGCTGAAGGGCGCGAAGACCCAGCGCACCGATTCCACCGCATCGGCGTCGCCGCCTATCATCAGTGTCAGCGTGCCTTTCTCGGCCGCCGCCGCGCCGCCCGAAATGCCGGCGTCGATGTAATGGACGCCTTTGTCGCGGAACAGCTTGTGCAGCCGCATGGTGGAGCTTGCCGCCGCCGTGCTCAGGTCCACGACGACCTGTCCGGCGCGGCAATGCGCCAGCACGCCGTCGGGGCCTTCGACCACGGCCTCGACGACATGGCTGTCCGGCAGCGACATCAGCACCACGTCGGCCCCGGCCACGACGTCGCGCACGCTGCCGGCGGCGTCCGCGCCGCAGGCGGCCGCGCGCGACGAATCGGTATCGAAGCCGATGACCGCGATGCCCGCCTGCACCAGCCGCCGCGTCATGCGGCCGCCCATATTGCCCAATCCAATGAAACCTGCCTTGTCCTTGCGCATGGCCGCTATCCTCAGAAGTCCACGTCACGGGTCTCCGGACCCATCATGGCGCCGATCGTGCCGATCACGCCCCCGATCACCAGCAATGCCACCGGCGCCGCCCGCATGGGCATGAACCTGGCCAGCCCGTTCATATAGAAGGCATAGAACGAGGGAATGATCACGGACAGGCTAAACCCCACGCCGAAGCCTGTCGCGCGCACATCGGTGACGAACCGTTCGTTGATGTAGGTGACGATCACGCCCCACGGCGAGGTCACCAGTACCGACAGCAGCACGACCAGCAGCATGATCACGGGCAGCGGCATGCCGTCCGCGCGCGACAGCGCGTAGAACAGCGCCGCCCCGACGGTAGCGATCAAGGGCCCCGCCAGGATGAAGAAGCGCCGGCGCCCGATGTGCTGGCCCAGCATGCCGGAACCGATATAGCTGAAGAAAAGCGCCGCATAACACACCAGCAGGGTGGCGGAGGTATCGAAGGCATTCAAGTGCAGGGTACCGGACAGCAGGCCCGTGGGCATATAGATGGTGATCAGGTTCTGGGTCAGCCAAAAGCCGGTCATCAGCAGCAGTACCTGCAGCAGGTTGCGTCCGCTGCGTCCGCGCACCAGGTCCATCAGCGGAAGTTTTTCCTTGGCGACGGCGGCGCGGCCGCCCTCTTTCTGCACCTCAGTCTGCCAGATCTCCGATTCGGCAACCTTGTGGATGTAGTACCAGGCCAGCACGCCGGCCAGGCCCGCGCCGATCAGGAACGGAATGCGCCAGCCCACCTGCGCATACGGCGACTGTGCGCCGGCCAGTGGAAACAGCGCGAACATCAGCATCGCCACCAGGTTGATGCAGACATAGGCCGCCGGAAACCCGGCCAGGATCAGGCCCCCGACGAAGCCGCGCTGCGACTTGTGCGAGTATTCGATGGCCAGCGGCATCGCGCCGGTATAGCCGCCGCCCAGGAAAATGCCGTCGACGAACCGCAGCGCCACCAGCAGTAGATAAGACGCGATGCCGATGCTGTCATAGCCGGGCAGCAAGCCGATCAACAGCGTGACCACGCCAAAACCCGAGACCGACCAGATCGATGCCTTGCGGCGTCCGATACGGTCGGCCACCATGCCGAATATCAAGGCGCCGATGGGACGGCCCAGCAGCGTGGTGATGAACACCAGCGACGCCAGCAAGGTCTCGGTTTCCGGCGCGATGCCGCGCGGCTGGAAATAGAACAGCACGGGGGCCAGCACCACCACGGGCAGATAGATGTCGAACATGTCGATGAACTCCGAGAAGAACGCGCCCTTGATGGCGTTCTTGCGTTTCTGCTCGGTGGAATCGTCGGCGAGCGTCGCCGGCGCGGCTTGGGCGATCGAGACCATGGGGCTGCGTCCTCCTTATCGATGTGATTGACGGATTGTCTGACGACAAATCCGACAAAAAAATTCCGCCGGGACTCGGCGGGATCAGGCGATGCCGACATGGCCATCGCGTCGCGAGTATTCCCCGGTGATGACGGGGTAAGGGCCCAGGACCGTACCGGCGCACGCGCGGGGACGGCCCAGGCACAGACTAAAACGCGTCATACAATCGGTCAATATTATTGACCTGGGGTTTACCCGAGGAGACGCTACGCAGCCGCGCCCTCCCTTGCGGGGCATGCCGTTGGTGGCGAAGCGGGCGGGAGTGGTCACCCCGAGGGGGTGCGCTTCAGCCGTTGACCATGCCGCCGTCGATGTTGATGATCTGGCCCGTGATGTAGCTTGCCGCATCGCTGCACAGGAACACGATCGTGCCGGCGACTTCATCGGCACTGCCCCAGCGGCCCAGCGGGATCTCGCGCCGCAGTGCGTCGCCGCGCGCTGCGATCAGCCCGGCGGGCATGGCCGTATCGATGATGCCCGGGGCCACGGCATTGACCAGCACGTCCGGGGCCAATCGGCGCGACAGCGCGCGCGTCAGTCCCGCGATGCCGCCCTTGGACGCGGAATACGCCAGATGGTCGAAGGAGCCTCGCCGATAGGCCAGCGAGGCGGCCATCACGATGCGCGCGGCGCGCCCGTCCGGGGCGCGCAAGCGCGGCGCTGCCGCGCTGGCCAGGTCGAAGGCCATATCCAGGTTCACCGACATGGTGCGGTCCCACACCGCGCGGCTTTCCGGCGTCAGGTCGTCCGCCTGGTAGATACCGGCCATGTGGACCACCCCATACAGTTCACCGGTCGTATCGAAAAGCTGGCGGCAGGCCCCGGGCTCGCTCAGGTCCGCGGCGAGCGCGCGGTGCGCGCCGTCCGGACGCAGCGTCGCGGCCACGCGCCTCAGCGCGGCTTCGTCGCGGTCCACCAGGATCACCGAAACCCCCAACGCATCCAGCTGGCGCGCGCAGGCCGCGCCGATGCCGCCCGCGGCGCCCGTTATCAGTATCGTCCGGTCCGACCAGGTCTCGGCAGTCATGCTTGTCTCCTGTCCATGTTGTGGCTTGGGTGCGTCAATTCCGCGTGCGGCGCGATTCCTGCGCATGCGGCAAGCGGCGCCGGTCCTTTTCAAATCGCATAGTATTGCCAGACGTCGAAATCATAGGCGCAATAGAGCAGGACCAGAACGCCGCCAAACGCAGGGCGGCCCTGCATACATCGGGAGCATGGGATGTCTGTCGCTATACCTACGAACCAGCCGGACTGGCGGGTTAGCGCGCCGGGAATATTGAACGCCATCTTCGCGGGATTCCGGCATCCCGTCATCGTCAAGGATGAGCAGTTTCGCTTCGTCTATCTGAATCCGCCGGCCTGTACGATGCTGCGGCGTCCCCTGGCGGAGGTCATCGGAAAAACGGACCACGACTTCCTGCCGCGCGAGGAGGCCGACGCCGTCGTCGCGGTCGATCGCTCGGTGTTCGCGACCGGCGAGGAACGTGTTTTCGAGGAAACCATCACATCGCCGCAAGGCAGCAGGACCCTGGTCACGCACAAGCATTGCGTCGTGCTGCCCGACGTCGACCAGCTTCGCCGCTTCCTGATCGCCATGATCACGGATGTGACGCAGCTGCGGGAAGCCGAGCGGGTCCTGCGGGAAGGCGAGGCGCTTATCCGCAGCATGTTCGAAAGCAGCCCCGATTGCGTCCGTCTCCTGGACCTGACCGAGAAACCGCTGCTGATGAATCCGGCTGGACGGGAGATCTTCGGTTTGTCGGAGGACGCGGACCCGGGCGAGGCGCGATGGGAACGCGTGGTGGCGCCCGAGCATGCCCCGGCGATACAGGCAGCGTTTTCCCGCGCGCGAGCGGGCAAGCGCGCCAGGTTCGAGCTGACCATCACGGCGCATGACGGGAAGGTCCGCTGCATGGACGTGATCGCCTCGCCTGTCGTGGACAAGGAGGGCAAGGTGGTCCGTATCCTGACCATCTGGCGCGATATCACCGAAGCGCAGGCCGCCCGCGATGTGACCGAGTCGGCACTGCGCGCGGCCGAGAAGGCCGCGGACCGGCTTGCGTCCGTCCTGGAGAGCACGCTGGATTGCGTTTGGGTGGTGGACCACGACTGGCGGCTGACCTACATGAATACCAAGGCGCGGCGGCTGCTCGGCCTGGGGGACGAGGCGATCGGCCAGAGCATTTGGCATCTGTATCCGGAGGAAGTGGACGGCGCGTTTGCCGCGCAGTACAGGAAAGCCGTGGCGACGCGGGAGTCCATCACGTTCGAGGAATATCTGGCAAGCCTGGGCATATGGCTGGAGGTCCAGGCCGCCCCCACGGAAGAAGGACTTTCGATATTCTTCCGCGACATATCCGACCGCCGCAGAGCGGAGCAGGAGCGTTTCCAGGCCCAAACCCAGATCGTGCACATGTCCCGGCACGATGCCCTGACCAACCTGCCGAACCGGGTCCTTACCCGGGAGCGGCTGGAATGGGCGCTGGCCGACATGAAGCCCGACACGCTGTTGGCGATCCTGATACTGGACCTGGACGGCTTCAAGTCCGTCAACGACGCCTACGGCCACCCCGTCGGGGACTTGTTGTTGCGACGGGTCGCGGACCGCTTGCGTGCATTTGCCGGCGAAGCCGGCACCCTCGCCCGGTTGGGCGGCGACGAATTCGTTCTCATACAGCCCGCCGTCGCGCACCGCGACGAGGCCGACCGCTTGGCCGAGCAGATCATCCGCACGCTGGACGAGCCTTTCGACCTGGAAGGACTGTCGGTCACCATCGGCGCCAGCGTGGGGATTGCTTTCGCGCCCGAGGGCGGCAACACCGCGGACCAGTTGATCCGGGCCGCCGATGTCGCGCTTTATCGCGCGAAATCCGGCGGACGAAGCACGTATCGACGATATGTGGACAGCATGGACGCGAGCGTCCAGGCCGGGCAGGAGCTCAAGGTCGCGCTGAAGGGCGCCATCGAGCGTCGCGAGCTGGAACTGTACTTCCAGCCGCAGATCGAACTGGCATCGAACAAGGTCACCTGCTGCGAGGCGCTGATTCGGTGGCGCCACCCCGTCAAGGGCATGATTTCGCCGGCGGAGTTCATTCCCCTGGCCGAGGAAAGCGGGCTGATCATTCCGATCGGAGAATGGGTCTTGTACACGGCGTGCCGCGAAGCGGCAGCCTGGCCGGGCGACATCGGCGTCGCGGTCAACCTATCGAGCTTGCAGTTCAAGAAAGGCGATCTGGTGCGCACGGTTTCCGCCGCCCTCGGCGCCTCAGGGCTGGCCGCCAGCCGGCTGCAGCTGGAAATCACGGAATCGGTGATGCTAGACGAGAGCGATACGAACCTGCGTATCCTGCAGGAGATCCGGCGGCTGGGGGTGACGTTCGCGATGGACGACTTCGGCACCGGCTATTCGTCGCTGGGCTATCTGCGTACCTTCCCATTCGACAAGATCAAGGTGGACCGCGGCTTCATCAGCGATCTGCCGGACGGCCGGGAATCCCTGGCCATCGTGCGCGCGGTCGCGGGCATCGGACGCAGCCTGGGGATTACCACCACGGTGGAAGGCGTGGAAACGCAGGCGCAGTTGGATGTTATCCATGCCGAAGGCTTCGACGAAGCACAGGGGTATTTGTTCTCGCGGCCGTTGCCGGCATCCGATATTGTTGAATTTCTGCGGACGGCCGGAACGCGCTAGAAAAAAAACGGTTCAGGGATGAACCCTGAACCGCTTTTTGATCGGTACTGCAAGAAATTCTGGCGCGCCCGGCAGGATTCGAACCCACGACACCTCCCCGTAAGTTGGCCTATCGGCAAGCGAGTCACCTTCTCGCCCTGCCGCCGTCCTGGGCCATCACCCTCAATTCCCGAAGAACACCTATGAGCAAGCCTGCCATGTCCGTCCCGTGGAAACCCGTGATCGAACCGCGGCTGGGGCAGCAGATCGCCGCGACTGTGCGTGGAGGTGGGGTGTCTTGGGAAGTCGGGTGCAATCGAGGAATCTCGATTAGCTAAAGCCGTCAGGCACTCGGGGCTTCGTCCGGGACTTTATTTTCAAGCGAGGAATCTCGCTTTTCCGCCCATTTCAGCATTGCATCCAAGGCAGGACACAAGGCTTGCCCCCACTCCGTTAGGCGGTACTCGACCTTGGGGGGCACCTGCGGATACAGCTTTCGAGACACGATCCCGTCAGCCTCCAACTGCCGAAGCTGCTGAGCCAGCATCTTCTGAGAGATCCCGGGGATCAGTTTCTCGAAGTCCGAATAGCGCTGCACTTTTCCATCAAACAGATGGAAAAGGATGATCAGCTTCCATCGACCTTCTAGCAGCCGAAGCACTTCTTCTACGCCGTTTGCGGCGGTTGCCGGGGTGTATACCTTGCTCATAACTCAGTAGCTTACTTTTTTGTGCGTTCTTGATGAATCCATAGTCTATGACCAAAATGGATGTACAGCAAACCACAGGAGTACGCAACTATGTCTCTCTCTCTGCCATATTCCATTTCTATCTACTTTGAGGTGAAGACCAATGTCGTTGGCAGCTTCCCTGGTAGCCCGGTGCAGCTCGACCATGTTTTTAGTCTGGTGGCCGACAAGATCCAGTCACTGAGGATCGAGTGATGTCCATGAACTTCGAATTGCACGGCAAGCGCGTCCTGGTGACCGCAGGCACCAAGGGCGTCGGCAAGGCTGTTGTCGGCCTGTTCCGCGAACTCGGTGCGAAGGTGCTCACCACGGCACGAAAGCAACCAGCCAACACGTCGGCAGACATTTTTGTAGCTGCCGACCTGACGACCATCGAGGGCTGCGACACCGTGGCGCAGGCAGTCCTGGCCAACTTCGGCGGCGTTGACATCATCGTCCACGTCGTGGGCGGTTCGACGGCACCCGGCGGAGGCTTCGCCGCGCTGGACGAAGACGAGTGGCAGCATGAACTGAATCTCAATCTGCTGCCTGCTGTTCGACTGGATCGTGCGCTTTTACCCGTCATGCTGGCGCAAAGCGCCGGCGTTGTCATTCATGTCACCTCGATCCAGCGCGAGCTTCCCTTGCCGGAATCGACCACCGCGTATGCGGCGGCGAAGGCCGCACTCTCTACGTATAGCAAGAGTCTGTCAAAGGAAGTTTCACCGAAGGGCATTCGTGTCGTCCGGGTAGCGCCGGGGTGGATCGAGACAGAGGCGTCGGTGGCTCTGGCCGAGCGGCTTGCCACGCAGGCGGGCACAGACTACGAAGGCGGCAAGAAGATCATCATGGATTCGCTAGGAGGCATTCCGCTGGGACGGCCATCAAAGCCCATAGAGGTGGCAAATCTCATCGCATTCCTAGCCTCCCCACGTGCTGCTTCCATCACGGGAACGGAGTACGTGATTGACGGGGGCACGATTCCGACCGCATAGGCGCACGGAAACTAACGGGCGCCGAACAAGCCGCGCAGAATATCGATAGTCGGAATGTAGGTGTACTGCCCACCAGTCAATCAACCTGCTGGCAGTCATGCGCACAATTCGCATGCAGCAAGTTCCCAAAAAGTCCCGGGAAATAAAAAAGCGGCTTGAAGGAGTAAGCCTTCAAACCGCTTCTAACTGCTTGAGAACAAACAGTGAATATTGGCGCGCCCGGCAGGATTCGAACCCACGACCCCTTGGTTCGTAGCCAAGTACTCTATCCAACTGAGCTACGGGCGCTTTGGTACTGCTGCTGAAGTTTTGCTGGAATTCGCCGTTTGGCAAGGATCCGCGCAACGCTTCAGTAAAGGAGAAAGATTATAGCACGCTTTTCTTTCTCTTCAAGCCCGGAGGGCTTGGCCTTGAATCCCCTGCGCTTCAGCGGCGTCTCTTTCGAGAAGAAACGCCCTGTCGCCGCAGGAAAGCCCGCAACTATATCAGAAAGCCGGCGGGCTCAACTCTTGGCTCGGCGTTTCAGCGGCGCGGCTCGGCGGCGGGCGGAATGTGGAGCGCGCGCGGCCGCCTTGCCCTTGCCGCTCGCTTGCCCGGACACCTGGCTGAAGTATTCCTTGATGGCGTCCGTGAAGGCGGTGCGGCTGTGGCGGGCGCGCTCCAGCAGGCCCACCCGGCGATGCACCTCGACGCCCGGCAAGGGAATCACGCGCAAGGCACGGTCTTCTGCCCAGGTCACATTGGCCAGGCGTGGCACGATGGATACGCCGAAGCCATGGCGCACCAACTCGATGATGGCCTCCACCGAATTCAATTCCATGCTTTCGCGCACCTGCGCGTCCACCCGGTCCAGGACCTCCTGCACCAGGATGCCGGTCCAGGTATTGCGCTCGAAGCGTAGAAAGGGCGATTCCGCCAGCACACGGTCCACCTTGGCCGGCAGGGCGAAATGCGGTTCGCGCGGCACGATCAGGATCATGGGTTCCGTGTACAGCGGAGTCCACAGCAGGTTGGAGGACAGCGGATGCGGCGGCTGCGTGACGATGGCCGCATCCAGCTCGCCGCGTTCGACGCGCAGCGCGAAATCGCTGGACAACCCCGCGAACAGGCGCACGTCCAGGCGCGGGTAGCGCTGCCGCACGGTCCACAAGGCATCGGCAAAGGATCCCATCAGGGCCGACACCAGCGCGCCCACCACCATGGTTCCAAACATGCCGTCGCCGCCGGCTTCCGCGCCCAGCGACTCGTAGCGCCGCACGATGTCGGAAATCTCCGGCACAAGCGCGCGGCCGGCCGGGTTCAGTACCGCCGCGCGGGCGCTGCGATCGAAAAGCTGGCAATTCAGGCTTTCTTCCAAGGCACGTATCTGCAGGCCGACGGCCGCCGGCGTCAGCCCGATTTCCTTGCCGGCGGCCGCGAACGTACCGTGGCGCGCGACGGCAAGGAAGGTTTTCAAGGTTCGTATGGAGGACATGGCAATCAAGGGGTAGGCCCGCGCGCCTGGGACGCCGCGGAAGGCCGGGGCCGGCGCGCGCATCGAAGGAGCGCCATGACGACAAGCCTTACTTTTGCTCAACGGAAGAATTATTAGCTTTTACTTTATAGATGCCCCATAGAACAATGGGGCGGGCCATGCCAGGCGGCAACGGCGACTCCGGCCCGCATAACCACAACGACATCCATGACAGCGTGGCGCAGGACGCGCGCGGCGGGTGACGCGCCACCGGAGGAGACCCCATGAAACGCATCGCATCGAGCGCCATGCGCGCGTACACCTGGCTGCGGCGGCGCGCCTGTCCACTGGCCCACGCGCCGCTGGCCAGGACCACCGCCGCCGCACGGCACACGGCCGCCATCCTGGCCTGTACGCTGCCGGCCTGCGCGGCAGCGGCGGACGCCCGCTATCCGGACCACCCCATGACCATCGTGGTGCCCTTCAGCGCGGGCGGCGATGCCGACCTGGCGGCGCGCAACCTGGCCAAGGCGGTGCAGGCCATGCTGCCCCAGCCCATGGTGGTGCTGAACAAGGGCGGCGCGAATGGCGCGATCGGATCGATGTTCGTGCGCGAGGCCGCCCCGGACGGCTATACGCTGCTGCTGGCGCGCGTGGGCTCGCAGGCCATCCTGCCCGCGCTGCAATCCGACCTGAAGTACCAATGGAACGACTTCACGCCGCTGGGCCTGCTGGATCTCAATCCCATGGTGTGCGTGGTCAACGGCGATGCACCGTACCGCACGCTGCGCGATCTGGTGGACGCCATCCGCACGCAACCTGGCAAGCTGAACTACAGCACGTCCGGCCCGGCGACCGTACTGAACCTGGCCACGCAGATACTGCTGGACGCCGCCGGCCTGCCGCCGCAGGCCGCCGCCCAGATCGTCTACAAGGGCGGCGGCGAAGCCACCGCCGCCGTGCTGTCCAAGGAAGTCCAGTTCAGCTGCAACAACGTCACGGCGCTGATCGGCAACGTCAAGGCCGGGCGGCTGCGCGCCTTGGTGACCACCACCGCACAGCGCCTGCCGGAACTGCCCGACGTGCCGACGGCCAAGGAAACTGGCTATCCCCAGCTGGAGCACATCAGCGGCTGGAGTGCCCTGTATGGGCCGCCGGGCATGCCGGCCCCGCTCGTGCGGCAATGGGCGGACGTGCTGCAACGGGTCGCGAAAGACCCCAACTGGCTCGCCGGCGTGCAGAATATCGGTTCCATCCCCAACGTGATGGCGCCGGCCGCCACCACGCGGTTTGCCCAGGAGCAGTATCTTCTCTTTCGCGACCTGGGAAAGAAGCTGGATATACAGATCAAATAAGGCTGGCGGACGCCACGCGCAGCCGCCGATACAAACCAGGCAGACGCCACACGCGTATGCCGATATGCACCAGGCCTGCGCCACCGGCGCGGGCCGACGACAGGAGGAACACCGCATCATGACCCGATCCCGCAACGGCGCCGACGCGCTCGTGCAGACCTTGGCCAGCGCCGGCGTCAAACGCATCTTCACGCTGTCGGGCAACCACATCATGCCGGTGTTCGACGCCTGCATCGACGCCGATATCGATCTGATCCACGTGCGCCATGAGGGCGCGGCCGTGCACATGGCGGACGCGTGGGCGCGCCTGACCGGCGAAGTGGGCGTGGCCATGGTCACCGGCGGACCTGGCCATGCCAACGCGGTGTCGGCGCTGTACACCGCCGCCATGGCGGAGTCCCCCGTACTGCTGCTGTCCGGCCATGCACCGAACAATCAGCTGGGCATGGGCGCCTTCCAGGAAATGCGCCAGGCGGACGTCGCCGAGCCGCTGACCAAGTGGTCGGGCACGGTGGCCGGCGCGGACGGCATGGCGCAACAGGTCGGCCAGGCCATCCGCATGGCGCGCGCCGGCCGCCCCGGCCCGGTCAGCCTGGGGCTGCCGACCGATGCGCTGGAAACGGCATGCAGCGCACAGGCCGACGCCCCGCAATCGTTCGAGGCCGTTCCCCAGGCACTCGATGCCGAGACCGCCGCATCGCTGATCCGCCGCCTGCAGGCCGCCAAACGCCCGCTGATCCTGACCGGCCCCGCCGCGATGAGGGGGCGGACGCTGGCGCGGGCCCGCGAACTAGAATCCGCGTGCGGCATCCCGGTGGTCGGCATGGAAAGCCCGCGCGGCATCGGCGATCCCAGCCTGGGCGCCTTCGCGCAGATGCTCGCGCAGGCGGATTGCATCCTGCTGCTGGGCAAGCGGCTGGACTTTACCCTGAAGTTCGGCCAGGCGCCGGCCATCGCGGCGGACTGCCTTTTCCTGCAGGTCGACGCGGAAGCCGCGGAATTCGAACGCACGCGACGCGTGGTGGGCGCGCGCCTGGCGGAATGTGCGCTGGCCGATGCGGCTTGCGCGCTCGAGGCCCTGCTGCAGGCCACCGCGGCCGGTTCGGACAGGCATGATGCGTGGACGCGCGATGTGCGCGACGCCATCGCCTATCGGCCGCCGGCGTGGCAGACCGCCAGCTCCACGCTGGCGGGCCGCATGCATCCCGTGCAAGCGCTGGCCCCGCTGCAGAAGCTGCTGGACAGCCATCCCGATTCGGTCTTCATCGCCGACGGCGGCGAAATCGGCCAATGGGCCCAGGCCTGCCTGCACGCGCCCAACCGCGTCATCAACGGCGTGGCGGGGTCCATAGGCGCGGCCCTGCCCTTCGCCCTGGCGGCGCGGCTGGCGCGTCCCGACGCGCCCGTCGTCACCGTGATGGGCGACGGCACCTTCGGCTTCCATACGGCGGAAATCGATACCGCCGTGCGCTACAAGCTGCCCTTCATCGCCGTGGTGGGCAACGATGCGCGCTGGAACGCGGAATACCAGATCCAGCTGCGCGACTACGGCAAGGACCGCCTGATCGGCTGCGAACTGCTGCCGGCGCGCTACGACGCCGTCACCGCCGCATTCGGCGGTTTCGGCCGGCAGGTCACCGATCCCCTGCAGCTTGCCGCCGCCATCGACGAAGCGCATCGCTGCGCGTTGCCGGCCTGCCTGAACATCATGATCGAGGGCGTGCCCGCGCCCAACGTATCGCGCCCGGCGCAGGCCTGAGCCGCCAGGGGTCCGCGATATGTGGGATTTTCTGGCATCACACCTTGGGGCGGCAGCCACCGGCATCGACGTCGACGCGCTGCTGGTCGCCGGGCTCGCCCTCACGGGCGGCTATACCATATTCGGCATGACGGGCTTCGGATCGGCGATCGTCGCCATGCCGCTGCTGACGCAGGTCATGCCCCTGCATCGCGCCGTACCGGTCATGCTGATCTGCGACATGATTTCCGGGATGCTGCTCGGCGCCACCAGCCGCAGCAATGTGCAGATGACGGAGCTGCGGCGCATCGTGCCCTGGATGCTGCTGGGCATGCTGACGGGCCTGGGCCTGCTGATGTACGTACCCGAGCGGCCGCTGCTGATACTGCTGGCCGTGGGGGTACTGATGTATTCGCTGTGGCGGCTGCGCGGCGGCGATACCTTTCGCCAGCTGGGTCCGCGCTGGGCCATCCCGCTGGGGCTGAGCGGCGGCGGCTTCACCGCCATGTTCGGGACGGGCGGGCCGCTTTACACCATCTATCTGGCCGGACGGCTGGAAGACCGCAACGCGCTGCGCGCGACCGTCAGCACGCTCATCATGCTGACCGGCCTGACCCGCCTGGTGATGTTCGCCGTCACGGGGCTGCTGCTGCAACCCGCCGTGCTGGCCTTGATGGTGTGGCTGGTGCCTTGCTGCCTGGTGGGCATCCGTGCCGGCTCCTGGCTGCGGCACCGCGTGCCGGCCGCGTATATCTCGCGCCTGCTGTGGACCATCCTGATCGTGGGCAGCGTGAGCCTGCTCGTCAAATCGATACGGGGATGAGCGGACTCGCCAGATGGGATGCGGCCCGCCCGGGCGGGCCCGCTCGGTTCCGGAGGCGCGCGCAGGCCGCGGCGATCCGGAACCGGCGTGGCGGCCCTCAGGCGGCGTCCTGCAGCAGGCTTTGCCCCGGCGCGACCCGGGTGAAGTGCACGGGCTCACGCGCGATACGGATGGCGCCATCGTCCCAGCGCACCACCGTGTAGGCCGAACTGCCTAGATCGCCTGCCTGCGGGAAGTCCTCCCGGAAGTGCGCCCCGCGCGAATCCTCGCGCGCCAGCGCGGCCTCGGTGATGACCTGGCTGACGGCGATCAGGCTGCGCAGGTTCAGCCAATCGTGCCAGGTGAGGTTGAAGGCACGGTCGGCGCTCGCCAGGCCCGCCCGCGACAAGCGGTCGCGCAGGCCGGCCAGCGTATCGCGCGCCCGCAGCAGGCCCGCCTGGTCGCGCATGATGCCGACATCCGCCCACATGCAGTCATACAAGGCTTCGCGGATCGGGTGCAGTCCTTCGGACGGCCGCGCGAAAGGCGCCATGGCGTCGTCGATGGCCGCCGAGATCGCCTGTTCGTCCGGCGTCTGCCAGCTGCCCTCGCGGCGCACCCACTCGGCCATGCTGTCGCCGGCGATACCGCCGAATACCGTGGAGTTCGCCACGCCGTTGCCGCCCAGCCGGTTCGCGCCATGCACGCCGCCGGTGTCCTCGCCCGCGGCGAACAGGCCGCGCAACGCCGTCCGGCAATCCGGCTGGAATACGACGCCCCCCATCATGTAATGCGCGGTGGGAACGACCTCCACCAGGCCGCCGGCCAGGTCGAAACCGCAATCCGCGCAGCGTTCCACCATGCCCTTGAACTGCCGGCGCACCGCGTCCACGCCGAGATGATGCATCTGGATATAGACGCCGCCATTCGGCGAGGTCCTGCCCTCGCGCATCTCCGCATAAATCCCGCGCGACACGATATCCCGCGTGGCCCGCTCGCCGCGCGCATCGTAGCGCTGCATGAAGCGCTCCTTATCGCCGTTCAGCAGGTAGCCGCCGGCCCCCCGCAGCCCTTCTTCCAGCACGGTGCCGGTCATCCGGGTGTCCGTGCCCGCGAGCAGGCCCGTCGGGTGGAACTGCACCATCTCCATATCGCGCAAGGGCAGCCCCGCGGCCAGGGCCATCGCCAGCCCGTCGCAACTCTTGTCGCCGGACGGCGTGTGGTACTTGTACATCGTCGGCCCGCCGCCCGTGGCCAGCAGCACCGCGCGCGCCTGCACGAAGACGAATTCGCCGGTGCGCACATCGATCATCAGCACGCCGGCCAGCGCCTGACCGTCCGCGGTGCGGATCAAGGCCAGCGCGCGATGTTCCTCCAGCCGGCCGATCCCGCGCCGCCAGACCTGTTCGGACAAGCGGTTGATGATTTCGATGCCGGTCAGATCGCCCTTGTGCACCGTACGGTCGAAGGTCTGGCCGGCGAAGGCCTTCTGGTGCACCGTGCCGTCCGGGTTGCGATCGAAGAAGCAGCCCAGCTCGTTTTCCAGTTCATGGATACGCTCGATGGCGGTGCTGACCAGCGTCCACGCCAGGTCCTGGTTGGCCAGCCACTTGCTGCCTTCGATGGTGTCCATGAAATGGCGCTCCACCGAATCGCCCGGGGCCAGGGCCACGTTGTAGCCGCCCTGGACCATGCGCGTGCAGCCGCACTTGCCCAGCAGGCCCTTGACCGCCACCGTGATGGACAAGTCCGGATCGCGGCGGTGCGCATGCAGCGCGGCGAACAGTCCCGCGCCGCCCGAGCCCAGGATCAGGATGTCGGTTTTCAGGCGCTTGATCGGCTGGGAGGGGCTCATGGCGCCGTCACTCCCAGGCTGGCCAGGACCGCCGCGCGGCGGTCGGCGGTATCCTGCCGGACCGCGTCGTACAGGCTGCCGCCGTGGCTGTCCATCGCGACCAGCAAGGGACCGAAATCCCGGATGCGGAAGCGCCACAGCGATTCCGGGTTGAGGTCGTCCAGGTCGACGTCCTCGATCTGCTCGATCCACGTGGTTTCCAGCGCCGCCGTGCCGCCGATGATGGCCAGGTAGGCGCCCCCCAGATCGCGAAAGGCCTCCTGCGATCCCTGGCGCAGCCCGCCCTTGCCGATGATCAGCCGTACGCCGTACTGGTCCATCAGCGGCCGCGTGAAGCGCTCCATGCGGTCCGACGTGGTGGTGCCGATGCACACGGACTCGTAGCCGGCGGGATGCGCGTCGCTGACGGGCACCTTGCGCACGTTGGGCGCGGTATGGATGACCGCGTGTCCGTTCAAGTCCATCCGCGTCTTGCGGCCCTTGTCGAACATATGGATTTGCGTGGCATCACGGATGCCGTACAGCGTGCGCTGCAGGGTGACGGTATCGTTCACGCGCAGCTGCCGCGCCTGCGCCTCGGTGATGGGCATGGTCAGTTCGTGATGCGCCATGGTCAGAATCCGTAGTCGATGCCTTGCGGCGTGAACACGGCACGGGCGCGCCGCGCCGAATGGCATTGCATGTTCACCGCGACGGGGTTCATGGTGATATGCGTATGCGCCAGTTCGATGTGCACGGCAAAGGCGGTGGCATCGCCGCCCAGGCCCTGCGGCCCGACGCCCAGCTGGTTCACGGCGGCCGACAGCACGCGCTCCAGTTCGGCGCCGTCCGGGTCGTCGCAGTGCGTGCCCAGCGGGCGCGTGGCCGCGCGCTTGGCCAAGGCCACGCACAGGTCGGAAGTGCCGCCCACGCCGACGCCAACGATGGTGGGCGGACAGGTCTTGCCGCCCGCGGCGATGACGCAGTCCACGACGAAGGTCTTGATGGCATCGATGCCTTCCGCCGGCACGGCCATCTTCAGGAAGGAGTTGTTTTCGGATCCGCTGCCCTTGGGGATCATCTCGATGGACAGGCGCTCTGGCGCTTCGTCGAAGTCGATGTGGATGACGGGAACATCGAAGCCGCAAGACGTATGGTTGTTCCGGCGCGTCAGCGGATGCACCACCGACGAGCGCAGCGGATGTTCGCGCGTGGCGCGTTCGCAGCCCATGCGGATGGCCTGCTTCAGCGCATGGCCGTCCACCTGGACGTTGCGGCCGATCGATACGTTGTAGATCGGTATGCCGGTATCCTGGCACAGCAGGTTTTCGTTGTCCTCCGCGACGCGGATATTCGTGCGCATGGTTTGCAGCACCCCGCGCGCGACTTCCGAGCTTTCCGCGTCCGCCAGCCTATCGATACCCGCCTTGATGTCGGGCGGCAGGATCTTGAGCGCGCGGATATAAAGGTCTTTGGCGGCTTCTTCCACCGCCGCGAGGTCTGGGTTCATGCGAGGTCTCCATCGCGGCGCGCCGATGCGGCGGCAAACGGCCGCCGCGCCACGCGATCGCAGCGTTCAATCGATGGAAAGATTCCGGCGTTCGACGATCGCCTTCCACTTTCCGGATTCATCCTGAATGCTCTTGGCCAGCTGCGCCGGCGTATCGCCCACCGGCGTCATGCCCTGCCCGGCCAGCTTCTCGCGCACGGCCGGCATCTGCAGCACCTTGGCCGTGTCGCGCTGGATCTTGTCGACCACGGCCTTGGGCGTGCCGGCGGCGGTCACCAGCGCGAACCATCCCGTCGTTTCGTAACCCGGCAGGCCGGCTTCCTTGGCGGTGGGCACGTCGGGCATCATGGGCGAGCGCGTCGGGCCGGTGACGGCCAGCGCACGCGCCTTGCCGCTCTTGGCGAACACCGACGCCGCGGCGATATTGCCGACCACCAGTTGCACCTGGCCGGCCATCAAGTCGTTATAGGCCAGGGCTTCTCCCTTGTAAGGGACGTGCGTGATCTGGATGCCCGCGGCGTCGGCCAGGTACTCGCCCGCCATGTGCACCTGGCTGCCGTTGCCGGCCGAACCGAAGTTCAGCTTTTTCGGCTGGGACTTGGCCAGCGCGATGAGCTCCTTCAGGTTATGGGCCGGTACCGAGCTGTTCACCAGCACCAGCATCGGACCGCTGGCCACGGTAGTGATGTAGTCGAAGTCCTTCAGCGTATAGGGCAGGTTGCGGTACAGATAAGGATTGACCGTGAACATGCTGCCCGACGCCATGAGCAGGGTATAGCCGTCGGGCGGCGACTTGGCGGTCAGCGTCGCGCCGATCGCCCCGCCCGCGCCGGGACGGTTGTCGACGACGACCGACTGGTGCCACATCTGGCCCAGCTCCGCCCCGATCACGCGCGCGACGACGTCCGTCGTGCCACCGGCGGTGAAGGGAACGATGATGCGCACCGGCTTGTCCGGCCACGCCGATTCGGCCTGGACCACGCCGGATAGCGTCATCGCCGTCGTCGCGAAGGCCAGGATGCAGGTATGCAGCCAATGCCTGGGACGTCTGGACAGTTCGTACAGATACTCATGCATGATGGTTGTCTCCGTTGAATTTCCGGCTTCGCATCTGCGGCGAAGCTCGTACCGCGATCGAGGCGGCGCATCAGCGTGGCACCTCGCCCTAGCTGCGTCAATGCGCGATTACCGCAACAACGCCAGCAGAAACGCCAGCCCCGTACAGGCGCCGACACCCAGTCCCACGGCCATCCAATCCTTGCGCAAATGGGTCCAGGGCGCGAATTCGATGACAAGCAGGCGCAGGCCCCCCATCAGGTGCAGCGAGAGCAGCACCACCAGTCCCCATTCCGCGAACTTGAACAGCGGCCGATCGGCGAAACGCAGGAACCCATCCAGCGCCTGCTCGCCGGCGATAGCCTGTCCCAAGGCCCAGAAATGCACCGGCAGGAACAGGCCCAGCGCAAGGCCGGACAAGCGGTGCACCAGGAACGCCCAGTACGCCGGGTGGTTGCGGGCACGCGCATCGTTGCGGCGCATCGTCATGCGACCACTCCGTATACGGCGCGCAGTCCCATGACGGCCAGCAAGGCCGCGAACGCCACGGCGGCCGCCAGCGCCGACGGTCCGCGCCAGCGCAGCCATTCCTCGGCGATGCGCAGCAGGCCGATGGGCACGTGCACCGCGCACGCCAGCACGAAGACACCGTAGAAAACCGCGAAGCCCATGCTACCGCGGGTGCGGGCCAGGATCTCCGCCCCGGTCAGGCCCCCGCGCACCGCATAGACGATGATGCCGATGTGGACCGCGACGAACAGCGCCAGCACCATGGCGCTGATGCGCTGCAAATACCACAGCCGCGCCTGTGTCCGCACGCTGATCGCCGCCATCACAGCTCTCCCTTCATCGCGGCCTTGGCGGCCATGCGCTTCAGTCCGGCGATACCGGCGGTGGGCGAGATCGCCTTGGGGCAGCGCTCGGTGCAGCTGCCCTGCGTATGGCAGGAATGGCAGCCGGCGTCTCCCGCCACGGCGCGCAAGCGTTCCGCGCCTTGCGTATCGCGTTCGTCGTTCATCAGCGTCCAGGCGCGGTTCAGCGCCGCCGGACCGAGATAATCGGGACGCCACGTCACCACGTCGCAGGAGGCATAGCAGACGCCGCAGCCTATGCATTCGATGCCGGCGTCCACCGCCTGCCGGCGTGGGGACGCCGGCGGCACGCGCGCGAAATCGTCATGGCGCGACAGCGTGCCGGTGAAGCTGCCCTTGGCCTGGGCCCACTTGTCGAAAAAGCTGCTCATGTCCGTCACCAGGTCCTTGATGACCGGCAGGTTGGACAGCGGCGCGACTTCCAGGCGGCCATCCACGGCCACCTTGGAGACGTGCGTGCGGCAGGTCCAGCGCGCCTTGCCGTTGACCGTCATGGCGCAGGAGCCGCACATGCCGACGCGGCAGGCATAGCGATAACCCAAGTCCGGCTGCAGCTCGCGCTGGATGAAGGTGACCACATCCAGCACCGTCTGGCTGGTGTGGCGCGGGACGCGGTAGGTAACGAAGCCGCCGGCGCCGGCGCTGCGCCATACCTTGACTTCCAACATATCCATGGCGTATCCGATGGCGATGGAGAGGCGCGCCTCTCGTGGAGTCGTATTGTCGAACGGCGCTTATAAAAAGCAAAAGCGAATAATTATGCTATTCGAGTAAAGTAATTCTTTATCAGGCCGCCAGGACGGCCGTGATCCGCCGCGTGATCTCGTCGATGCCGAAAGGCTTGGTGACCAGCTCCATGCCCGGATCGCGCAAGCCTTCGGTCAAGGCCAGGCTTTGCGCGTAGCCCGTGACCAGGATCACCTTCAGCCCCGGGTGGTGGACGCGCGCTTCCTCCACCATGCGACGGCCGTCCATGCCCGGCAAGCCGATGTCGCTGATCACCAGCCGGATGCTGGGCGTGTCCTTGAGGATGCGCAGGCCGGAGAGGCCGTCGGCGGCCTCGACGACACGGCACCGCAAGTCCTGCAGCACTTCCACCAGCAGGTCGCGCACGCGCGGATCGTCCTCCACGACCAGCACCAGCGGCTGCTGGGTCGGCGCCGGGACGGCGGGGAGCTCCTGCGACGTGTCGGCATCCGGTTCTTCCGTCACGGGGCCGGCGTACCGCGGCAGATACATGCGAATGGACGTGCCTTCGCCCGGCCGGCTGTCCAGTTCGGTATAGCCGCCCGACTGCCGGACGAAGCCGTAGACCATGGAAAGCCCCAGGCCGGTGCCCTCCCCCTGCGGCTTGGTGCTGAAGAAGGGTTCGAAGGCCTTGGCCGCAACATCGGGCGGCATGCCCACGCCCGTGTCGGCCACGCACAGGCATACGTATTCGCCCGCGGTCAGGATGACGGCGCGCGCCACGGCGATGTTGTCCAGGTCCACATTGCGCGCTGTGATGGTAAGCGTGCCGCCGTCGGGCATGGCATCGCGGGCATTGATCACCAGGTTCAGGATGGCGTTTTCCAGCTGGTGCGGATCGCACAACACGTTCCAAAGGCCGTCCTGCAGGTCCACTTCCAGGGCGATTCTTTCGCCCAGGGTGCGCTCGAACAGCTCGGTCAGCGAACGGATGAGCTGGGTCGGCTGCGTGGGCTTGGGCGCCAGCGGCTGGCGGCGCGAGAATGCCAGCAGGCGATGCGTCAGGGCGGCGGCGCGCTTGGCCGATTCCATCGCCATATCGGTATAGCGCGTGACGTCCACCAGCATGCCGCGCTCGGCGCGCTTTTGCATGAGCTGCAGCGCGCCGATGATGCCGGTCAGCAGGTTGTTGAAGTCGTGCGCGATGCCGCCCGTCAGTTGGCCCACGGCCTCCATCTTCTGCGATTGACGCAGCGCCTCCTGGGCCAATTCCAGTTCCGCCGTGGCTTCATTTTCGGCGGTAACGTCCTGGGCCACGGCGTGCACCAGGCCATCGCCCGGGACGGCCGTCCACGATAGCGTGCGAAAGCTGCCGTCACGATGCCGGCATTCGCACACGAAGCGCGACGTCGCGTGGCCGCGCTGCAACCGCTTGAGCTGGCTCTGCGCAAGCGAGGCGTAATCCCCATGCATCAGGCCCAGGATGTTGTTGCCGAGCAATTCCTCGTGCTTCCAGCCCAGCCGGTCGGTCCAGGCGGGATTGGCGTCCAGCACATAGCCATCGAAGTCGGTCACCACCATCAGGTCATTGGCGAGCTGCCAGGTGCGGTCCCGTTCCGCCTTGCCGCGCGCCACTTCGTTCAGCAGCAGTCTCTGGCTGCGCCGCAGATCGTTGCGGGCCGCGACCACCAGGTCGATGTCGAAGGCAATGATGAGCCAGCCGCTGATATAGCCCTCCTCTTCGATGGGCGCCGCGCGTGCCATGAACCATCGCCAGGTACTGTCCGCCGCGCACAGGAAACGGATCTCCATTTCGCAGCCTATGCCCTTCGCCATGGCGTCGCGCCAGGCTTGCTGCACGGGCTTGCGATCGTCCGGATGGATCGATTCCGTCCAGTCGCCACGCTGCTCGCCGGGGTGGTCGCGGCCCGTATAGCGCTGCCAGTAGGGGCTGGTATAGATGACGCGACCGCTGGCGTCGGTAAAGAAGGTCATCTGAGGCGAACCCTCGACGAGTGCCCGGAAACGCGCGTCCACGGCCCTGGCGCGGCTTTCGGCCAGATGCTGCTCCGTGCGGTCCCGCACGATCTTCAGGTAGCCGATGTGCTGGCGCGTGCGCTCGTCCACGAACCGCTGCATGAGCCCGGAAGCCCACAGGCGCGAGCCGTCCTTGCGCAGATGCCAGCGTTCGTCCTCCGCGCGACCCTGCGTTCGCGCCGTCTCTGCTTCCATGAGATGGTCGCCGCGCTCGCGCGACTCGGGCGTGAAGATCATCGCCGCGTCCGCGCCCAGCGCCTCGTCCTCTGTCCAGCCGAATACCTTGCAGGCGCCGGTATTCCAGCTGGTGATGCGCAGGGAGAGATCCAAAGTGAAAATGGCGAAATCGGTGGCGCTTTCCAGCAATGCCCTGGCGACACGATCGGTGGACATGCGCCGCATGTGACGCTCCCTGCTGACTTCGTTCATGAGCCCTCCGCTGCGCTTGCGCGCCTACCAGCAAATTACCTGCCCTGCGGCGGTATGGGAAGCCGCGGGTGGCGACCAGGATGTGCCTGTAGGGATGAAGAGCCCAGCCTAGCACCGCTTCATTCACTGTTGGTTGCACAGTTGTTGGCGAAACCGGGTAACTTAACCGCACACCATGTATCGACGAGGGGGACGAGATGGATGGTTCAAGTGAAATCGTGATCGATGGACACCGCGTCATCTGCAAGATAACCCGGCAAGGAGAGCGCGGCTATGCCGTCGCCATCGCCACCTCGCCGGAGGGGCATCAAGGCACGCCGCAGGCATTGGCGTGGCGCTCCGCCGCGACGCAGAACTTCGATACCCGCGAAGACGCGGAACGCCATGCCCGGTACGTGCTGCTGGGCGTGTGCAGCGTCAAACAGAACGGCGAACCGGTCTTGTCCGTGACATGATGCGGACCTGACACGGGGCATCCCCTGCACTTGAGCACCGACGACGCCGGCATCGCAAGCTGCCGGCGTCGTCTTTTCCAGCACGCGCGGCCTTTGCACCGCGCGTGCATGCGGCGCTAAGAATCTCTTGGTTCGCTTGCGGCGGAATACGCAGATCATAGGCAAGCCGGTCCGCACGGGACACCAACGATATCCGCGCGGATGGGCAGCCGAGCAGGGCTTGGGGGTCTCGTCCCAGGAGAGCGGAATGAGCAGCTACACCAGCGAACAAGGGGTGGTGCACGCCCCCGGCCACGCGGATCACGGCCTCGACGACCACACGCACGGCATGCCCCACGGGTGGCGGCGCTGGCTGCTGGCGACGAACCACAAGGACATCGGCACGATGTACCTGATCTTCGCGTTCGTCATGCTGCTGGAAGGCGGCACGCTGGCGCTCCTGCTGCGCACGGAACTCTTCGAACCCGGCATCCAGTTCTTCCAGCCCGAACTCTTCAACCAGTTCACTACCATGCACGGCCTGATCATGGTGTTCGGCGCCATCATGCCTGCCTTCGTGGGCTTCGCCAATTGGATGATCCCGCTGCAGGTTGGCGCCGCGGACATGGCGTTCGCGCGGATGAACAACCTGAGCTTCTGGATCCTGCCCATGGCCGCGTTGCTGCTGACCACCTCCTTCTTCGTGCCCGGGGGCGCCACCGCCGCCGGGTGGACCCTGTATGCGCCGCTGTCGGTGCAGATGGGCCCGGGGATGGACATGGCAATCTTCGCGCTGCATATCATGGGCGCCTCGTCCATCATGGGTTCGATCAATATCATCGTGACCATCCTGAACATGCGCGCGCCGGGCATGACCCTGATGAAGATGCCGCTGTTCTGCTGGACCTGGCTGATTACCGCCTTCCTGCTGCTGGGCGTGATGCCGGTGCTGGCGGCGACCATCACCATGGTGCTGACGGACCGCCACTTCGGCACCGATTTCTTCAACGCGGCCGCCGGCGGCGATCCCGTACTGTTCCAGCACCTGTTCTGGTTCTTCGGGCACCCCGAGGTCTACATCATGATCCTGCCGGCCTTCGGGATCATCTCATCCGTCATCCCGACGTTTTCGCGCAAGCAGCTGTTCGGCTACGCCTCCATGGTGTATGCGGTGGCGGCCATCGCGGTGCTGTCCTTCATTGTCTGGGCGCACCATATGTTCGCCACCGGCATGCCCGTGACGGGGCAGCTGTACTTCATGTACGCGACCATGCTGATTTCCATACCGACCGGCGTGAAGGTCTTCAACTGGACGGCAACGATGTGGCGCGGGTCCTTGAGTTTCGAGACGCCCATGCTGTGGGCCATCGGCTTCATATTCGTGTTCACCATGGGGGGCTTCACCGGCCTGATCCTGTCGGTGGCACCCATCGACATCCAGGTGCACGACACCTATTACGTGGTGGCGCACTTCCATTACGTGCTGGTGGCGGGTTCGCTGTTCGGGCTGTTCGCGGGCGCCTATTACTGGCTACCGAAGTGGACCGGCTATATGTACAACGAACGGCTGGGCAAGCTGCACTTCTGGTCCTCGATGCTTTCCTTCAACCTGGCCTTCTTTCCCATGCACTTCCTGGGACTGGCGGGCATGCCGCGCCGCTATGTGGACTACGCCGCGCAGTTCACGACCTGGCACCAGGTCGCCACCATCGGTGCGTACTGGTTCGGCCTCTCGCAGTTGATCTTCCTGGTGGTGGCGGTGCGCTGCTTCGCCGGCAAGGGGGAAAGGGCCAGCGCCAGCCCCTGGGAAGGCGCGACGGGGCTGGAGTGGACCGTACCTTCGCCCGCACCCTTCCATACGTTCGCGACACCGCCGGAAGTAAAGTAGCAGGCGGCGCAGCGCCTGCCCCACCGCGATGGCGCGCCAACGCGCCAGGACGACGACCAGCATGAGACACGCGAGCCTGAATACCGACGATCTGGTGTCGGCGGCCCCGCCGACCGCCGGTGTGTGGGCGCCCGCCTGGCGTCCGCCGCCTGGCCGCCATGTCTGGCGGCTCAAGCGCAACTGCGCGCTGCGGCCCACCCAATATGCGGCGGCCATGGGCCTGCTGATGGGCATTTCGGCGGTGGTGGCGATCGCCTGCTGGATAGGCGGCATCTGGCTGGTTCCCATCTTCTGTTGCATCGAACTCAGTGCCGTCGCCGTCGCGGCCTTGGCCTACGCGCGGCACGCGATAGACGGCGAAACCATCACGCTGACGGAAACGCGTGACGTCCGCGTGGAAATCGACCGGGGCCTGCGGCACGAAACCTATCTGCTGCAGGCACAGGGACTGCGCCTGGTCAAGGAGGATGCCGATACGCTCTGGCTGCGCCAGGGCGCGATCCGCATCCAGGTCGGAGGCCACGCGGCCCCGGCCATGCGCGACGCCTTCGAGGCGGAGCTGCGCGACATGCTGGCCGGCCGCCCCGGACGAGAGCCTTGGGCGGATACCGCCCGGGCTGGCAGGACCTAGGACCGTCCCAGGCCCAACTTTTCCATGACTTCCTGCGCGTCGATCACCATCGACGCCACTTCGGCCACCGTCACGCGCAGGCTGGTGGCCCGCGCACGCATATGTTCGTAGGCCTTGACCTCGTCCATGCCCTGGTGGTCCACCAGCACCTTGATCGCCTTGTCGATTTGGCGGCGCGACTTGATGGTCGCCTCCAGCTTCTGGATCTTGGCCTGCTGGCGCTGCTGGAAGCCTTGCGCCGAGCGCGCAAGCACCAGGGTGCTGAGCACGCCGGAGGACCGGAAAGGCTTGGTCAATACGCCATGGGCATTGCTGTCCAGCAGCAGCTTCAAGGTGGTGGGGCTTTCGTAATCGGACAGCGCGATCAAGGTCGCATCGGTCGCGCTGGCGCACCACATGCCGCCGCTGGGTATGTCCTGCGACAAATGGAAGAACACGACGTCCGCGCCGCGCGGCGGCTCGGGGCAATACGGCCAGAAGACCTGCAGGCGGCAGCCGATGCGCTTGAGCTGCTCGATCAACAGGTCGCGGTCCTCGCCGGGCGGATGCACGACGGCGACGCTGATGCTGCGCAGATCTTCGTAGAGGCGGCGTATGCTGCTCATTGCGTCACTTCAGCCAGAACTCTGCCAACCCGAAGGTGGACAGGTAGGGATCTGGCCGGACAGGCCCCGATCCCTGCCAGACGACATCGAACTGCCCGTCCTCGCGGCAGACGCCGATGCGCGGCGTCAACAGGCAATGGTTGTTCTCCGAATCGATGGCCAGCGGCCCTTCCGGCGAATCGTAACGTACCGAATGCGCCATGCGCACCAGCTTGCTGGGATCCAGGCTACCCGTGCGCTCCAGCGCGCGGGCAAACAGATGGACCTGGTTGTACGCGGACTCTGACCACGTACTCGTAGGCCGGTCGCCATACCGCCGGCGCCAAAGCGCGGTAAAGCGGCGGTTGCTTTCGTTATCCAGCGAGTTGAAATACGTCGCGGCAGTGATATGGCCCGCGCACAGCGGCGGGCCGACCAGGCGAATTTCCTCTTCCGCCATGGAGAGACTGGCGATGGGAACGCGGCGGGGGTCCAGGCCGCTCTCGGCGTACTGGCGATACAGCATGCGCGCCGAATCGCCCACGACGGTAGAGAACACCACCTCCGGCTGGGCTGCCCGGATATCGCGGATGACCTCCGCCACCTCGGCCGGGCCCGCCGTCAGCGGCAAGTAGACTTCGTCCAGCACCTCGCCGCCGTGCTGTTCGACCATGTCGCGCATAACGCGATTGGATTCGCGCGGGTAAATATAGTCGGACCCCACCAGGAAGAACCGCGAGCCGTTGTGCTGCAGCAGGTAGGCCGCCAGCTGCATGGCGTTCTGGTTCAGGACGGCACCGGTGTAGATGACGTTGGGCGAGTATTCGAAGCCTTCATAGAAGGAGCAATACCACAGCAGGCCGTTGTTGCGCTCCACCACCGGCAGGACCGCCTTGCGGCTGGACGACGTGGAACAGCCGAAGATCACGTTGACGTCGTCGTCGGCCATCAGCTGCGTCGCCAGGCGGCGGTATTGCGCCGGGTTGCTGCCCGGGTCGTAGCAGACCGGTGCCAGCTGGCGGTCCAGCACGCCGCCCGCGGCGTTGATCTCCTCCACCGCGAGCACGGTGCCCAGGAAGTGTTCCGAGCCGGTCACGCGCGTCACGCCCGTGCGCGAAAATAGTATCCCGATGCGCCAGTCCGCCGACGATCCCCTGGTTCCCGTCATAGCTCCATCCCGCCCGCCGCGTATCCACTGCCCGCCACCAGGGTGTTGCCCATGGTGGCCGCCCTAGACGCGCAGGTGGGCAAATATCGTTTCCGCCGCCGTTTCATTTCTGGCGTCGCCCTGTTCGACGATTTCACCCTGCTTCAAGACCAGGAAACGGTCGGCCACGCGCAGGGCGAAGGCGACATTCTGTTCGATCAGCAGCATCGTCGTGCCATTTTCCCGGCGCTCCCACAGCAGGGCCTGCGCCAGGCGATCGATCACCGAGGGCTGCAGGCCCTCCGTGATTTCGTCCAGAAGGATAACGGACGGGCGCAGCATCAGCGCCCGCGCCACCAGCAGCATTTTCTGCTCGCCCCCCGACAGCGTGCCCGCCGGCTGCCGCAGCCTGTCCTTGAATACCGGGAAAAGCGATTCGACGGCGGCAAAGCGCGCGGCGAAGTCCGCCTCGCGCGCAAGGCCCAGCCGCAGGTTGTCGCGCACGCTCAGTTCGGTGAAGATGGCCTGCTCCTGCGCGGCATAGGCCACGCCCTTGCGCGCCACGCGGTGCGGCCCCAGCCGCGTGATGTCCTCGTTGCCCAGCACCACCGTGCCGGCTTGCTTGGGCAGATAGCCCATCACCGTCTTCAGCAAGGTGCTCTTGCCCATGCCGTTCTTGCCCAGCAAGGCCACGGCCTGGCCGGCCGCGACTTCCATCGACACCCCGCGCAGCACCACCGAGGCGCCATAGCCGCTGGTCACCCCCTCGAGTTTCAATGCGGTCATCGACGCACCCTCCCGTCGCCGCGCGACTGCATCGCCACGGGAAGGGGCGCCTTCTCCGGGCGGCCGGGCGATCCCGCGGCCTCCGCCTGCCCCGTTCCCGCGTAGATGGTCTTGACCAGTTCGGATCCGACCACGTCGGCGAAGCTGCCGTCCATGACGATGGCGCCCTGGTGCAGGACGACGATGCGTGTGGCGACCTGTTCGACGAAGTCCAGATCGTGCTCCACCAGCAGGCAGCACAAACCATGGCGATGTGCCAGGGAAGCCAGGATTTCGCCGATGCGGGCACGCTCATGCTTGCTCAGTCCCGCGGTGGGCTCGTCCAGCAGGACGATACGCGGCGCCAGCGCCAGCACCATGGCC
This sequence comes from Bordetella sp. H567, assembly GCF_001704295.1. Classification (NCBI taxonomy): domain Bacteria; kingdom Pseudomonadati; phylum Pseudomonadota; class Betaproteobacteria; order Burkholderiales; family Alcaligenaceae; genus Bordetella; species Bordetella sp. H567. The sequence continues at coordinate 1,572,360 of NZ_CP012334.1, read as the reverse complement.
AGCTCCAGCGCCTGCTGCTCGCCGTGCGACAGGTCACGCGCCACCGCGGCCAGTTTGCGATCCAGTTCCGTGGCGCGCAGCACCTCCAGGGCATAGGAAGGCAAGCGCAGCGTGTCCGAGCGGCGCCACAGCGAAGGGCGATCGTGCAGCGACCCGGCAATGCGCAAGCTGTCGGCCACCGTCAGGCTGTCGAAGATATTGGCGTTCTGGAACTTGCGTCCCAGGCCATCGCGCACGCAGTCCTGCGGCGGCTGCCGGCCGATATCATGGCCGCACAGGGCGATGGCCCCGCCGTTGCGCTCGGCACCGTCGCTCAGCGCGCGCATCAGTGTGGTCTTGCCCGCGCCGTTGGGGCCGATCAGGCCGAGCAGCTCGCCGGCGCGCGCGGTCAACGTGATGCCGCGCAGGACCTGCAGCGAACCGAAACGCCGGCTGACGTCCTGCATGCGCAGCACCGGCGCATCGACGCGGTCCGGCGGGGCAAGGTCGCGCGCCGCCAGCGACGGGATGCGCGGCGCCAGTCGTCCCAGGCCGAAGGGACGCAGGAGCAGCGGCACCAGTCCTCGCGGCAGCAGCAGGATGACAGCGACGAACGCAACGCCCAGTATCAACTGCCAGGCGAAGGGCATGCTGCCGCTCAGGTAGGCGCTGGCCACGTTGATCAGCACCGCGCCGATCAGCGGCCCCCACAGGGTGCCGCGCCCACCAAGCGCGACCCAGATGATCAGCTCCGTGCCCAGCACGAAGCCGGTCAGCTCGGGCGCCACCACGCCGCTGAAGGCGCCGTAGCCGAAGCCCGCCAGCCCCGCCACGGCGGCCATCGCCACCAGCAGCAGGATGCGCACGCGCGACACGCGCAGGCCCAGGTACTCGCAGCGCGTTTCGTTGTCGCGGATCGCGGTCAGTACGCGGCCGCCGTCGCTGCGCACCAGCACCCAGCCCGCCGCGCCGGCGACGGCCAGCGCGGCGGCGGCCACCCAGTACCAGCCGGCCAACGACAGCTCGACGCTGTCGTAGCCGGTCAGTCCGGAGCTGGATCCCGTCCACTCGCCGCCGGACAGCACCAGCTGGGTCAGCACGATGGGGAGTACCAGCGATATCACCGTGGAAAAGAAAGGCGACGCGCCGCGATAGAAGGACAACCAGCCGACGATGGCCGCCAGCAGCGCCGTTCCCGCCACCGCGGCCAGCAGCGCCAGCGCCGCCACACCGGGCGAAAACCCGTAGTGGGTGAAGGCCAGCCCCGCCGCGTAGGCGCCCATGCCGAAAAATGCCGATTGGCCGAAGGTCAGGTAGCCGGTATAGCCCCATAGCAGGTCGACGGTCAGCGCCGCGATGGCGAAGAAGTACGCCTTGATCAGGACGTTCAGCAGATACGTATCGAACAGGAAAGGCCCGGCGGCCACCAGCACCAGGCCCGCCACCGCCAGGCCGGCCAGCCTGCCGCCGGAAGCCGCGCTCCGTGCCGGGCGGCCGGCTGCCGCCTCATTGCGATCAGTCGCGGCATCACTCATGCGCGAACCCCTTGGGCCGCACGCGCAAGGTGAGCGCCGCGAGCACGGCGATCGTCAGGCCGCCCAGAACCGGGTTCACATAGATGCTGACCAGCACCTGGCAGGCGCCGAAGACCAGGCAGGTCAGCATCAGGCTGGAAATCGAATGGCCCGCCACCATGACCAGCATGAACGCGCTGATCAGCCAGCCCACGCCCATGTTGGGATCGACGCTGGACAGCGGCGTCACCAGCGCGCCCCCCAGCGTGCCCAGCCCCGCGCCCAGGCTGAAGGTCACGAAGCGGATACGCGCTGCGTTGATGCCCAGGCCACTGGCCAAGGGCTCGTTCATGATGACCGCGCGCGTCCGCACGCCGAAGCGCGTGCCGTTGAGCAGCGCGGCCAGCAGCGCCCACAGGACCAGCGCCACGGGGATCAGCACGATGCGGTACGCCGAATAGCCGGTGCCCGCCACGGTCCAGATGCCGGACAGCGGGGCGTCGGCAAACTGCACCTCCCGCCCGAAGGCCAGTACGATCAGCTGCCCGATGATGATGCCCAGGCCCCACGTCGCCAGGATGGCGTCCAGCGGGCGCCGGTACAGCGGGCGCACGACCAGGCGCTCGACCGCCATCCCGGCCACGATGCCGCACAGCACAGCCAGGGGCCACGCCAGCCACGGGTCCAGGCCCAGGCGCGTCACGACATAGCTGACGTAGCCACCCAGCGTGATCAAGGCCCCATGCGCGAAGTTGACGATCTTCATCACGCCGAAGATCACCATCAGGCCCACGGTGACGACGAACAGCATCGCCGTCGTCGTCAGTACATCCAGCAGCAGATCCATATCAGCCTCCGCGCGCGGGCCCGGCGTCCCGCGCGGCGTACGTGCGTTGCCACATGCCCCCTCTTACTTGATGTTCGGGCATTGCGGGCCGGGATCCACGGCGTTGAAGGTTTGCAGGATCTTCACCGAGCCGTCGGGTTGGATCTGTCCCAGGTGCATGTTCAAGGCCGCGTGGCGGCTCTTGCTCATACTGACCGGCCCGCGCGGCCCGTCGTAAGACACTTGCGCGAGCGCGGGTATGACCTTGTCAGGATCCGTCGTGCCCGCCTTCTCCACCGCGGCCTTGTACAGGAAGAACGCTTCGTACTGCGGCTCGGACAGCTCGTTGGGTGTCTTCAGGTCGGCGCCGAACTTCTTGCGCATGGCCTCCAGGAAACGCTTGTTCTGGGCGTTGTCGATGCTGGTCAGGTAGGAGGCGGACAGATACATGCCGGAGGCCACGTCGCCCATCGTTCTGGCCGTGCCCTCGTCGATCGCCAGGTTGCCGTACGGGATAGCGATGCCGGCCGCCTTCAGCTGCTTGGCCAGCGACACATTCGGCGCGCCGCCGGCCGTGGAGCTGATCAGCGCATCCGGCTTGGCGGCCCGGATCTTGGCGATGACCGCCGTCCAGTCGCTGCCGTCCATGGGCAGGTACTCCTCGCCCACCACCTTGCCGCCCTTCTGCTCGATGTACTTGCGGGTAAAACCCAGCATGCCCCGGCCGAAGGAATAATCGCTGCCGACCAGGAAGAAGGTCTTGGCTTTCTCATGTCCGGTGAAGTAGTCCACGACCGGTGCCACCTGCTGTTCAGGCACCCAGCCGTTCACGTACAGCCACTTGCTGCACGAGCGGCCTTCGTAGAACGAGGAGTAGATATACGGGGTTTTTCCGCGGGCCACTACGGGCAGACCGGCGCTGCGCGCCGCGCTGGTCTCCATGCCGATCACGGCATCGACCTTTTTCTGGAAGACCAGGGTGTCGAAGGCTTTCTGCGCCCCGACCGCGCCGGAGCCGTCATCGGCGATCTCCAGCTGCACCTGGCGGCCCAGGATGCCGCCGGCCGCGTTGATTTCGTCCACCGCCAGTTGCGACGATTGCACCGCCGCCGGCGCGACCACGCTATTGGCACCGGACAGGCCGACGGCGACCCCGATCCGGATGGGTTCTGCCGCATGCGCCGCGGCAAGCAGGCCCGTGGACGCCAGGACGGCGGAGGCAAGGAAAGTCGTTGTGGTTTTCATCTTCGATCCTGTATGAGAGTAAGGTCGGACGGCCACGCGGCGCCAAGGCGCGCGGTACCTCGCGAAACGGGACGACATGCGCGCGGACCGCGCTAAGCTCCCCGGAGCGGCCCTGGCCCCGGTACGACTCGGTAAAGATCGTCGCGCCGGTCGCGCAGCACGACGTTATAGGGATTCAGTTGGCGGGCGGCGCGTGAACGCTTCAGGTTGATCGCGGCGTAAAGGATTTCCTCCCGGTCGGGGCTCGCCGGCCCCGACAGCGGCCAGCCCTGGACGCCAACCACCAGGCTTTGGCCCAGGAACAGCTGCCCGCGCTCCACGCCCACGCGGTCGGCGCACACGATGTTCAGGCCGTTGCTGTGCGCGGCCGCCATCGCCAGGGTATTGGCCATGGTCGGATGGCGCGGGTCTTGTCCGGGCATGGGCACCCAGTTGGTCGGCATGCAGACGATATCGACGCCCTGCATGGCCAGTAGCCGATAGACCTCCGGAAACCAGCCGTCGTAGCAGATCGCCACGCCCAGGCGCCCGTGCTCCGTATCGAACACCGGCAGCCCCAGGTCGCCCGGTTCGAAGAAAAGATTTTCCTCGCCCCACAGATGGAGCTTGCGATAGGTACCCAGGTGGCCGCGTGGGCCGATGATGGCAGCGGCGTTGTAGAGCCGGTCGCCCGTGCGTTCGGTAATGCCCGCAACGATATGGATGTTCAGCCGGGCCGCCGCCGCGATCCAGGCCTGGGCCGTGGGACCGTCCGGCACGCTTTCCGCCAGGCCAAAGGCTTCGGGACGGCTGTCGAAGACATAGCCGGTATTGCACAGCTCGGGCAGCACCACGATGGCGGCACCGTGGGTCGCGGCCTCTTCAATCAATGCCAGCGAACGCGCAACGTTGGCGTCCTTCTGGCCCACGCGGCACTCCATCTGCACAGCCGCGACGATGGTGTCCGGGAATACCCGTTCGCCCGAGGAATCGGAAGACGTCATGGCAACTCCAAAAACAAAAAGCCCTCGACCACGCAGGAAGCGCGATGCGAGGGCTTTCATAGCCGATGTTTGCGCAGCAATCCTGCTGCGGTCGGCACGCGACTATCTTGTCACGAGCCTGTGGCAAATTATCCGGACTGCCGCATCGCGATGTCAATGCAATGCGGATTGGTGGATACCCTAGGACCCGCCGCTACAGGTGCAATCGGGTTTCGACGTACAGCGTGCGCCCCGGATAGGGGTGGTAGACGAAATACCTTTCGTCGAAAAGATTGTCCACGCCCACGCTCACTTCGCTATGGCGATCCAGCTTGTAGGTGAACTTCGCGTCCACGACGGTATACGTGCTGGTGCCGCCGAAGACGTCGGGATTGCTGTCCTCATTGGTCAGCGTGTTGTACTGGCGTCCGGAATAGCGCACCGCGCCGGTCAGCGAGGCCTTGTCGCCGAAGCGGTAGATGCCGACCAGGTTGGCGCGCCACAACGGGATCCGATAGAAGTACTTGCCCACGGAAGCGGGATTCTGGGAATTGGCCAGGATCTTCGACTGCGTATAGGCGAGGTTGGCGATGACATCCAGGCCCTGGATACCGACGTCCTGCCCCTGGTAGCTGGTCTCCACGCCGCGCGAGCGCACCTTGTCGATATTCTGGAAGCTGGTGACGTTGGGGATGGTGGTGGTGTCGGTCTGGCTGAAGATGGTGTTCTTCACATCGTCCTGGAACAGCGACACGCGATACACGCCGCTTTCGTGGGTCCATTCCGCCGTCAGCTCCTTGGACAGGTCGTTTTCGGGCTGCAGGTTCGGGTTGTTGTTGACCAGCGTCGAACCGTTGAGCTTGCCCTGGAACAATTCCCCCACCGTCGGAAAGCGGTAGGCACGGCCGACGGAGGCCCGCAGCGTCAGGTCGTCCGTGGCGTCGAAGGACAACGACGCCTTGGGTGAGGCATGCTGCTGATCGGCGTTGGCATACGGGACCCGCACGTCGCCCACGGCCTGCGAGCCCCCATAGGCACGCCAGTCTTCGTAACGCACGCCATAGACGAGCTTCCAGCGCGGCAGGAAACGCCACGCGTCCTGGGCATACCACGCCTGGGTCTGCGTGCGTCCCTTGAAGGCATTGGCGAACGAACCGGCGTCGCCGTCCGACCAATCGCTCGTATTGAAGGTCTTGCTATCGGAAAAATAACTGTCCAGGTGATAGCCGAACGTCAGGTCGTGGGCCAACAGGCCGACCGCGGACGGCGCCTGCGTGTACGTGGACTTCAGGTCCAGCGTTTTCCACCCCGTGCCATCGCCGTAGGCGACCGTGCCCGGGCCGTCGCCGGGGCCACCCTGGCGGGCGGTGCGGGCGACGTTGCGCGCCACGTCGTAGTACGACGCGATGGCCTCGCCGTTCCACCCCGTTGGGTTACGCGTCTTCAGCGACAGGCCGTAAAGCCAGTTCTCGCTCTCGCCGCGGCTGGGCGCCATCGCGGAAGCCGGAATGTTGTACTCGTAGCCCCCGATGTCAACGCGGCCTTGGTAGATCTTGTTGCCGTCGGCATCGCGCAGGAAGGTCGACGTATCGCTGCGGTAGCGGTCGCGCCAGTAGCCCAGCATCATCCCGCCCTGCAGCGTGGGCGTGAAGTCATATCGCAGCTTGAGCTTGAACTGGTCCTCGATGGTGTGCTCGATGCCCTCGCCGTTCACGCCCAGCACGGCGGTGGGCGCGCCGGTCTGGTTGTTGTAGAACCGCGCGCCGGTCACCGGCGTGTCGCCGGGGCGGGCCGGCGTGGTGGAACGCGGCAGCGTGGCGAACTGCAGCGGCTGGCTGGTGTTCTCCAAATGGCTGAGATCCATGCGATAGGACAGCTTGCCGATGCGATCGCCGATGGACGCGGACGCCTGGCCGCCCGCGAAGTCGCGGTCCACGCCGAAGAGGCTGAAGTGCTGCGTGTAGCCCCTGGCGTCCGCATGGGCTTCGAAGCGGTCGGGCATGCGGGTGGTGATGAGCACCGTGGCGCCCAGGGAATTGCCTGGATACAGCGCCGAATACGGGCCGTAGATGACGTCGACGCGGTCGATTTCGTCGGGCGCCACCATGGACCAGCGCGGCGGGAAGGTAAAACTGTTGCCCAGCAGATTGCTCAGCAGCAAGCCGTCGGCATAGACCAGGCCGCGCGCGCTCTGGCTGTTGCTGGTGCCACGCACGGCGATGATGGAATTCTGGTCCCCGATGAAGCGCTTGCGCACGGCCAGGTTCGGCATGTACTTGAGCGCGTCCTCGCTGTTGACGACATTCCACTTGTCGAATTGCGCGCGAGTGACGGATTCGACGGACGCGGGCAGGTTGGGATCGGTGGGCGGCGGGGCTTCGGCGTCGGTCGTGACGCTGACCATGGGCAGCACGGCGGGCGCCGTATCGGCCGCTGCCGTGGGGACGGGGGGCACGGGCGGTGCCGTACCGGCGGCCCGGACGCAGGGGGCCAGGAGCAGCGGCAATAGCGCGCCGCTGGTCAAGCTCGCGGCCAGGCGGGCGCGCAATCGCGCACGCGACGGTAAAGGACGGGACATGGTGTTTCCTGATGGCGAAATGGGTAGCCCGAACGCCGCCGGCACGATAAGGCGGCGGCGTTGGAATCGCGGAGCGGGATCAGGAAACGGCAGGCGGGCCGCGCGGGCGGCCCGATGGGAATGCGCCCAGCGCGACGAATCGCCTCAGGGCGGGCAGGACGAATACGCCGAACAACAGCAGCAAGGGCGCGAGCGGCGCGGGCGGCGCCATGGACAGCGCCGGCGCATGGTTCAACAGATCACAATAGCCGCAGTCGTCCATGGGCCGCGAACCATGGCCTGCATGCGCGGGCTGGTCGGGGTCGGGCGCGATGTCGTGCGACATGCCAGCCATGCCACTCATCGCCATGACGGTCATCGCGACGGCGCTGGTGGCCGGTATCGACACGCTGGACAGGACGACCCTGTGCACGCCCTGCTGGCCGTCGATGGTGCACACCGGCACGGTAAGGGTTCGTGCCGTGCGGACGAGGTGGCTGACCGTCGGCGCGAGCGCCACCAGGCACATGGCGATCAGGCCAAGCCAGGCGGTCAATTGTCGGCGAACAGGGTGGATCATGACGGCGGAATGATACTCGTCCGCAAGTGTACGCGCGAACGCACGCCGTGCGACCTGGACAAATTGTCCCGCCCTAGGCGCTCATCCTTGCCCGCAGCCGCTGGTTGATCGCCAGCAAAATCACGCTGGCCGTGCCGGCGAACAAGGTCAGCAACACCGTCAAGGTCATGATCAGGTCCACGTTGTGCAGCCCGATCGCGCTCATCAGCAGAAACCCCAGTCCCCGCTGGGAGGCGAACATTTCACCCAGCAGGGTGCCGATCAGCGTCAGCGAAAACCCGATCCGCAAGCCGGCGAAGATCTCCGGCAAGGCGGAAGGAAAAATGATCCGCGTGACCATATCCCACGGCCCCAGGGACATCACCCTGCCGGTCTTCAAATGCACGGCGCGCACGTTGCGGACCGCGTTGATCGTGAAGAGCGCGATGGGTATCACCCCGTGGATGGTCCCGAACGCCACCTTGGAGGATATGCCCAGCCCGAAGGCCAGCAGCAGGATGGGATACAGCGTGATCTTCGGTATCGAGTACAGCGCGATCAGCATCGGCTCGAACACTTCACCCAGGAAGCGGTGGCCGCCCAGCGCGAAGCCTATCGTCAACCCGCTGACGACCGCCAGCACCAGCGCCATGCCGAAGGCCCTGGCCGTCTCGGCCAGATGCGCGGCGAACTGCGCCGTCGTCACGAAGCGCAGCGTGAACTCCAGCGTCTGTGCCGGCGAGCGCAGCGCCACGTCGCCCACCAGCCAATACAGCACCTGCCAGACCGCCACGATCGCGACCAGCAGCGTCAGGGTATTGCGCGTTATGGATGTGCGGCGGTTCATCGCAGGCCCCTTCGCGCCAGGATCGCTTTTTCCCAACGCGCGAACAGCATATTGATCGACACGGACACCAGCAGGATCAACAGGATCAGCGGGTACATCGTCTTGTTGTCGAAATTGTTGTAGGCGAAACTGATCTCGTAGCCCATGCCGCCGTTGGACATGATGAATTCGGCGCCGATGATGCCGATCAGCGAATACGCCACCGCCAGCTTCGCGCCGGTCAGGATATAGGGGGCGGCATACGGCAGCGTGATGCGCCAGGCGGTTTCGCGCACGCCCATGTGCTGGACGCGCGCCGTCTTCAGCAGCACGTTGGGCACGCGGTCCAGCCCGTTCAGGGTATTGACGATCACCGCCACCACGCCCAGCATCGCGCCGATGAAAATCTGCGGCGCCGCGTTCAGGCCGAAGACGATGATCAGCAGCGGATAGAAGGCGAAAACCGGTATGGCGTAGTAGGTGGCGAACAGCGGCTCCAGCGTGTCGCGCACACGGCGCATGCGGTGGATCACGATGGCGCCCGACACCCCCAGCACGACCGCCGCGACGAAGGCCACCGCGGCATTGCCCAGCGTCTTGGCGATGGCGCCGTTCAGCGAGCCCGACACCAGCATGTTGACCAGGTCGACGATCATGCGATGCGGCGGCTGCATGGTCAGCTTGTCGATGACGCCGGCCAGGCACAGGACCTCCAGCAAGGCCACGCACGCCACCACGATAGCCAGGCGCCAGACGCGGGCGCGCTTCATGGCTGGGCTCCCGGCGCCATGGCACCGATGGACTTCATGGACTCCTCGCGCAGCGAGCCCCACAGCCGCGCCGTGATGGCGCCGAAGCGCTCGTCCTGCACGATGCGGCTGTCGCGCTCGCGCGGCCAGCCCGTTTCGACGATATCGATCAGGCGCCCCGGCCGTGCCGACATGACGCCGATGCGATCGGCCAGCATCGCTGCTTCATCCAGCGCGTGCGTGATCAGGAAAACCGTGGCGCCGGTCTTGCGCCACAGGTTCAGGACCTCGTCGCCCATCAGCAGCCGGGTCTGCTGGTCCAGGGCGCCGAACGGCTCGTCCAGCAGGATCAGCCGCGGCTCCGTGACCAGCGTGCGGGCGATGCATACGCGCTGCCGCATGCCGCCGGACAACTGGGCAGGATAGCTGCCGGCGAATGGCGCCAACCCCATCATCGCCAGCGCCCGGTCCACGCGGCGGTTTTTTTCCGCGGCGTCGATACGCTGGCGCCGCAAGCCGAAGGCGATGTTCTCGCGCACCGTCAGCCAGGGAAAGGAAGCGTCTTCCTGGAACACGACGCCGACGCCGTCCGGGATGCGGCCGACGATGGGCTCGCCTTCGAAGGCCACCTCGCCGCGCGTGGCGGTGGACAAGCCCGCCACCAGCTCCAGCAGCGTGGTCTTGCCGCAGCCGGACGGGCCCACCACGGCGAAGAACTCGCCCTGGCGCAATTCCAGGTCGATCGGCCCCAGCGCATGGACGGCATCCGCGGGATTGCCGCCCGGACGGGTAAACAACTTGTCCACGCCGCGCATGGCAACGTGCGCGACGGCCGGCGTGCCAGGCTTCGGATCCCCGGCCCGCCGGCCAGGCAAGGCATGCGGATAGACTTGGGCGACGGGAGACATGGCTACTTCACCTTCTTCAGATCGTCAGGCAGATAACGCGTGTCGACAAGCTTGTCCAGGTCGACGTCGCCCTTGATGGCGCCCACCATTTTCTGCACGTCGACGGCGCGCTTCAGGCCGTCCATGTGGATTTCGCCCGCGCCCCAGTAGGGAATGCCGCTGGTGCGGCTGGCCACCAGGTTGCGCACGGCGGCCCGCGCCACGGCGGGCTCCAGGTTGTAGACCTTGGCGACGATGTCGCCCGATTCGTCGGGGTGCTTCTCCATGTATTCCACCGCCAGCCGGCGTGCGCGGATCACGCCCTTGATGAAGGCTTCGCGTTCCGGCGACACGCCCGAACCCGCCGCGATGCCGATAACGTTGGCGATGGGCGGCAGCATGTCCTGCGCCACGGCGATGGCACGGTATTTGTCGCGATACTTGGACCACAGCGGTTCCGGCATCGGCGTGGCGTCCACCAGGCCGGTATCCAGGGCGGCGACGCCTTCGCCGAAGCCGCCGGTCTTGACCAGTTCGACGTCTTCCGTCTTCAGGCCGCCGGACTGCAGCACCAGCGTGGCCAGCGCCTGGCTGGTGGATCGCGGGTTGGTGTAGCCCATCTTCCTTCCCTTCAAGTCCTTCACGGACTGGATGGGTGAATCCTTCTTCACCGCCCACACGAACTCGGCCACCGTCAGGACGTTGTCGCTGACGATCTTGATGTCGGCGCCCTGCTGGGCAGCGGCGATGACGGCGTTGGGATTGACCTCCGCATACGGCGCGTTGCCGGCCAGCATGTTGCGCAGCGTGGTGCCGCCGCCGGCCGAGGTCAGGATGCCGGTGACATTGGCGCCTTCCTGCTTGAAGAAGCCCTTGGCCATGGCGACGGCGAAGGGCATGCCGTTGGCGGAGACGCCGTAATTGCTGACGACGATGTCCTCGGCCTGGGCGGCGCCGGCCAGCGCCAGGCCCAGTACGGCCGCGCCGGCGCAGCGCATCAGCGCGATCCTGTTGAATGTTCTCTGCATGGTCTCCTCCGTTTTTCTCGTTTGATGGCGTCGATGCGCCGTCGTTCCTGGGCGGTCAGGCTGGTACCGACTTCTTCGGACGCATGCACCAGGGCCAGGTACCCAGGCCGCGAACGCCCGTATCCTCGCAACGCGTCATGAATTTCCGGGCTGGCCGGCTTCGATGGCCCGCCACCCCGCCAGATCCGTTGCACGATCCAGCACCTGGCGCAACTCGCCGCCTTGTGGCATGGGGTTCATCGGTTCGACCCCGTCGGCATGGCGCCGCAGGGCCGACAGGCCATCCCGCAGGCCCTGGACCACCCGCAGGATCAAGCTGGCGGGATACGACACCTGGGTGAACCCCATCGCGCCCAATTCCGCGGGACTGAGCCACGGCGTATCGCCTCCTTCAAACATGGCCGCCGACAGATAGGCGCCCTTCAAGGCGGCGCCCACGCGTCGGTAGTCTTCTTCCCGGCGCAGGCCGGCGATGAAGACGCCGTCCACGCCCAGCGCAAGAAAGCGCTCGGCGCGCCGCAACGCCGCATCCAGCCCCAGCGGGCCGTAGGCGTCGGTGCGGCCGATGATGAAGGTTTCGGGATTGCGGCGGGCCTGCATGGCGGCCTTGAGCTTGGCTTCGATGACGGCCTCGTCCACCACCAGCGCGGCCTTGTCGGCGCGCTGCTGCTTGTGGTCGCGGCTCTGGTCCTCCACCAGGAAGCCACTGACGCCGATGGCTTCGTACTCGGCCACCAGCCGCGCCACGCTCTTGACGTCGCCATAGCCGTCGTCGGCATCGGCCACGAAGGGCAGGTTGGAGGCCGCCGCGATGTCGCGCAGGCCCTGGACCATATCGGTCAAGCCGATCAGCCCGATGTCCGGATAGGCATGGCGCGCCGCCAGCATGGCGGAACCGCCGACGGCGAACGCATGAAAGCCTGCCTGTTCGATCAGGCGGGCCGACAGCGCATCGTGCGCCAGCGGGGTGACCAGCGGCGTTTCGCGCTTGAGCGCATCGCGTAGGCTGGGACGGGTCATGATGCGGAACTCCTTTGCAGCGCGGAGGGAAACAGCCAGCCGGCTTCGGCGCGCATGCGCTCGTAGTGCGCCTCGATGGCCGGCAGGTGGGACAGTGTCATGGCGATCTCGTCGTCACCGCGCATCAGCGCCTGCGCGCGCGAGGCCGGGATCGTGAAGGTATGCACGGCACCGTCGGGGCCGGTGACGGTGGCGGTGGCCAGGTCCACGCGGCATAGGGGCGCGCCGCGGCCTGGAGCTGCATCTTCACAAGCCTGCGCCGCGGCGCGCAGCGCCTGATAGCTGCGCGGCTCGATAATGGCCGCCACCAGCCCATTGCGAAATGCGTTCTCGTAGAAGATATCGGCAAAGCTGGGCGCCAGCACGCAACCAATGCCGAACTGCGCCAGCGCCCACACCGCGGCTTCGCGCGAACTGCCGCAGCCGAAGTTTTCGTCCGCCAGCAGGATGCGGGCATGGCGATAGGGCTCGCGGTTCAGCACGAAATCCGGGCGTTCGCGGCCTTGCTCGTCGTACCGGTAGCCGCCGAACAGGCCCTTGCCCATATCGGCGGTGGCGGTGCGCAGCCACACCGACGGAATGATGGCGTCGGTATTGATGTCGGCCATGGGCATGACGGCCATGACGCCGGCGATCTCTTTCACGGCTTTCCTCATGCCCTGGTCTCCCCTGCGCATCCGCGCACTGGTTGCTCAATGTCCGTGTCCCGTTGCGGACGCAGCGGTACGCTCATGGCCGCATCTCCTTGCGCACGTCCGTGATGTGGCCACGCAGCGCGGCGGCCGCCACCATGGCGGGGCTGGCCAGATGGGTGCGGCTGCCCTGCCCTTGGCGGTTCTCGAAATTGCGATTGCTGGTGGCGATGCAGCGTGCGCCGGCCGGGACCATGTCGTCGTTGATGCTGACGCACATCGAACAGCCCGCTTCGCGCCATTCGAATCCGGCCTCGCGGAAAACGCGATGCAGGCCCAGCGCCTCGGCCTCGCGCTTGACGGCCATGGAGCCTGGCACCACCAGCGCCCGGACGCCGGGCGCGACGTGCCGCCCTTGCACCACCGCCGCGGCGGCCTGCAGATCGGACAGGCGCGAATTGGTACAGGAACCGATGAACGCCACATCGACGGGGATGCCTTCCAGCGGCATGCCGGGCGTCAGGCCCATGTAGTTCAGCGCCGCGGCCACGCTGTCGCGCTGCCTGGCGTCCGCATAGCCGGCGGGATCCGGCACGCGGCCGTCCACCCCGCCGACATGGGCCGGCGTCGTGCCCCACGTTACCTGCGGCGCGATACCGGCACAATCGACCACGACGTCGCGGTCGAATTCCGCGTCCGCATCGCTGCGCAGGGCGCGCCACGCCCGCACTGCCTGCTCGAAGGCCGCGCCCACGGGCGCGAACTCGCGTCCGCGGACGTACTCGAAGGTCTGCTCGTCCGGCGCCACCAGGCCCAGGCGGGCGCCCAGCTCGATGGACATATTGCACAGCGTCAACCGCGCTTCCACCGGCAGCGCCTGCACGGCATCGCCGGCGTACTCGACGGCGCAGCCACGCCCGCCGGCCACGCCCAGCGCGCCCATGGCAAGCAGGATCAGGTCCTTGGCGGTGATGCCGGCGCCGGGACGCCCCTCGAACCGCACGCGCATATTGCGGGGCCGCGCCAACGCCAGCGTCTGCGTGGCCAGGACGTGTTCGACCTCGCTGGTGCCGACGCCGATTCCGAGGGCGCCCAGGCCCCCCGCCGTGGACGTATGGCTGTCGCCACAGGCCAGGATGCAGCCCGGCAGCGCGAACCCCAGCTCCGGCGCAATGACGTGGACGATGCCCTGGCGCGGGTCCTCGATGCCGAAATGCCGGATATGGCCTTGCAAGGCGTTGGCACGCATCAGCGTCAGCAGCTCACGGCCCCCCGGATAGCTTTCCTCGTCGCGGCCCGGCGCCGTGGACACGATGTGATCCTGGGTGGCGATGGTCAGTTCGGGATGCCGGACGGTGCGGCCTTCCCGCTTCAAGCCCGCGAACGCGACGGCGCTGGTGGTTTCTTGCAGGACATGGCGATCGACGAAGACGAGTTCGCGGCCGTCATCCAGGCAGGTAATGCGATGCGCGTCCCAGATCTTGTCGAAGACGGTCCGTGGCATGATTTTTTCTCCTCCAGGGATGCTGCACCGCATCCCGGCTTATCCGTGACCGCGCACCCTCGGCGCCCGGTTTTCCGCTTTATTCGCAGCGGTTTTGCGTTAGGATAATTGGAAGCCCCGGCGCTTCAAACCGAAATTTATGCAGGCTCCCTTGAGAAAAACTCAGAGCAGATGGCCAGACGCCTCCCTCCCTTGAATGCGCTGCGGGCCTTCGAGGCCACCGCGCGCCACGGCAGCCTGACCCGCGCCGCCCAGGAACTTTCGGTCACCCAGGGCGCCGTCAGCCGCCAGGTCAGCCAGTTGGAAGAGTGGCTGGGCATCCCGCTGTGCCTGCGCCTGCGCCACGGCATCGAGGCCACGCCGGAGGGCGCCACCTACGCCGCCACCCTGCGCGCCGCATTCGACCTGATCGAAACCCAGACGCGCCAGTTGCGCACGCGCCCGACGGACAACATCCTCCGCATCAAGCTGCCGCCCACCTTCGCCATCCGCTGGTTCGTGCCTCGGCTGGCGCGCTTTCATGCCCTGCATCGCCACATCGACGTGCACATCACCACCTCGCACCAGCAGGTGGAATTCGAGCGCGACGAGGTCGACTTGTGCATCCATTCAGGGCCGGCGCCCATTCCGGGCGCGATATGCCGCAAGCTCTTCGGCGAAATCCTGCTGCCCGTCTGCAGCCCCGGCCTGTTCAAGAATGCCGATCCCCCGCGCGATGCGGCGGACCTGTCCCGTTTCGTGCTGTTGTGCTCCATGCATCGCGCGTCGGACTGGCCGGATTGGCTCGCCGCGGCGCAGGTGACGACGATAGACGGCAATAGCGGCCTGAAGTTCGAGAACTCCGCCTTGGCCTACCAGGCGGCCACCGACGAACTGGGCATCGTCATGGCGCAGCGCGCTTTCGTCGAAGACGATCTGCGCACCGGCCGCCTGCTTGCCCCGCTGCCATTGCGCGTGCACACCGACAATGCCTACTACCTGGCCTACCCGAAGGGTCGCCAGGATACGCCGATGATCCGCGCATTCGAGGAATGGATCGTCCAGGAAACCGGGCAGATGGAAGAAGCGGCCCGCTAAGCCGCCATCACGCATCCGCGCCGTCATCACGGCGGCAAGTATGGAGCCGACCAACGCCCCGGGACACAAATCCCGTGCCATCTAACGCGTGTGGCGCTCCGCAATGAGCGCTTTATCACTGCCTGGCCGAACCTATCAAAAGGACGGCCTACGTACACAACCGCACGGCGGACGTTGCTGAAACGAACGGCGTCCGCCAGGACAATTCCGCACCCCCCTTTTTCTCATGGTAACTTTTGTGTTACCATAATGCTATTCGCCATGAGCCTGAAAGTTGAAGAGTACCTACGGCCAGATGGCTCGTGCCCGTACAAGAAAGGTTTGACCAGTTGGATCCACAAGCCGCGGCGAAAATCGTTACCGCCAAGCTGCGACTGGAGCTTGGCAATACGTCACGAGTCAAATGGTTTGAAGGTATAGGCGAATACGTCATCGATTGGGGTCCAGGATATCGGATATACCTCGCACGCGATGGCAACACCTTGATCGTGCTATTCGGCGGCGGCACCAAACGCGGTCAGCAGAAAGATATCGATCAGGTCAAGCAGCTTCATGCCGAGTACAAGGCACGTAAAAAGGCCCTATGCCGGCCGCCCGGAAGGTAAGCGATCCATATAGGTGATAACCATGGCCCTAACGCGCGACTTCAAAGCAACCATCGTCGAGCGGGTGGAACGCGACCCCGACTTCGCAAAGGCGCTGCTTGATGAAGCAGCAACGTTGTTCCTCAATGGCGAGGCTGAAACGGCGCGCCTGATACTGCGCGACCTGGTCAATGCGACCGTTGGCTTCGAACAACTTGCCCGAGAGTCGGCCCGCCCGAGCAAAAGCCTTCACCGGATGCTATCCCGAGCCGGCAATCCCAGCATGGACAACCTTGCCGTGATCTTCAGCGTTATCACGCGACGGCTGGGCGTCAGCCTGGAGGTCCGCGACGTAGAAGCGCACGCGTAAGCCCAGGACCGGGCGCATTGTCTTGCATCGGGGCACAGCACGCCGGCGCCCCGACGCCTGCACGGCTCAGACGATATCGAGCGGCTCGAAAGACTTCACCAGGTCGTCCAGACGCTTGAGCTGCGTCAGGAAGGGTTCCAGCTTGTCCAGCGGCAAGGCGCTTGGGCCGTCGCATTTAGCGTTGTCCGGGTCCGGGTGTGCCTCCAGGAACAGCCCGGCCAGCCCGGCAGCCATCCCCGCGCGCGCGAGTTCGACCACCTGTTCGCGCCGTCCGCCCGAGGCCGCCGCGCCCGCGGCACGCTGCTGCAGCGCATGCGTCACGTCGAAAATCACCGGCCGGTTTCCGCTTACCTTCTTCATCACGCCGAAACCCAGCATATCGACGACCAGGTTGTCGTAGCCGAAGCTGGTGCCGCGATCGCACAGGATGATCTGCTCGTTGCCCGCCTCGGCGATCTTCTCGGCGACGTTCTGGATCTGCGACGGGCTCATGAACTGCGGTTTCTTGATGTTGATCACGCGGCCCGTCTTGGCCAGCGCCACCGCCAGATCCGTCTGCCGCGCCAGGAAGGCCGGCAATTGCAGGACATCGACGACCTGCGCGACCGGGTCCGCCTGCCAGGGTTCGTGCACGTCGGTCAGCACCGGCACGCCGAACTCCGCCTTCACGGCCTCGAAGATCTTCAGTCCCTCTTCCAACCCAGGCCCACGATAGGAGTGGATGGACGAACGGTTGGCCTTGTCGAACGATGCCTTGAAAACGTAGGGAATACCGAGCTTGCGCGTCACTTTCTGATAATGCTCGCAGGAACGCAGGGCCAGGTCGCGCGATTCCAGCACATTGATGCCGCCAAACAGCACAAAAGGCCGGTCGTTACCGCAGACGATATCCGGCGTAACGGAAACAAGGGACTGAGACATGATCGTGGGTCCGGGCAGGTAAAAGTAGAATGATAGTCTTCCGCCTGGCACCAGGAAAATGAACACGCCCACCCGTCGCACCGACACGCCCGTGGCCCCGCTCACGTCGGCCCATCCCGACGCAATGACAATCCGCCTGGCTGCGCCCGAAGACGATGTCGCGTCCCTGACCGCCCTGCTGCACCGGGCCTACGCGCGGCTGGGCAACATGGGGCTGCGCTACATGGCCGTCGACCAGACCGACGACATCACCCGCAAGCGCATGTCGCTGGGCGAATGCTACGTCGCCCTGATCGGCGAGGTTATCGTCGGAACGGTGCTTTTCAAACCCGCCGAACAGACCCGCGGCAGCCCATGGCTGGAACGCGCCGACGTCGCGAGCCTGGGGCAGCTCGCCGTGGAACCCACGCTGCAGAAGTCCGGATTGGGCACCCGCCTGATGACCCTGGCCGAAACGCGCGCCAAGCAGGCCGGCGCGCGGGAAATCGCGCTGGATACGGCGGAACCCGCCACGCATCTGCAACGCTGGTACACGTCGCTCGGCTATCGCTTTATCGAATACGCCCAATGGAAGCACACCAACTACCGCAGCGTGATCATGAGCAAATCGCTTGCAGGGTAGGCAATCAGGCTGGCATACGTACCGCACCCGCACCCGTGAACACGACATGCGCCTTGTACCTTCCATGAGATCGACCTTGCCTTGCCGCTTGACCGCCCTGGCCCCTGGCCCGGCGGCGACTGTCGAAACGCGCCTGCAGCGACCAGATGATTTCGTGGATCTGGCCGAGTTCGCGCGGCAGGATAAGAAGCGGCACGTCCATATCGATATCCGCTACGCCACGTGCAACAACTTCATCGGCCGGCCGGTCGCGGGATACAAGGCCAACAAGTGCCTGCTGACGCAAGCCGCTGCGCGAGCCGCCATCCAGGTGATCGACAGGCTATCGCCTTTCGGGCTGACCTTAAGGTTCCTGGACGCCTATCGCCCGCAACGCGCGGTGGAGGACTTCATCGCCTGGATGAACAAGCCGGACGAAGACGAGATGAAAGCGGCGTTCTATCCCGACATCGATAAGCGGCACTTGATCAGGGACGGCTATCTGGCCGCCAGATCGAGCCACAGCCGCGGCAGCGCCATGGACGTCGTGATCGCCCCCATCATTGGGGCCGCCGGACAGGACCTGGATTTCGGCACGCCTTACGACTACTTCGGCCCGGAATCGCACCCCTCGTACCCGGCCTTGACCGCGCAGCAGAAAGCCAATCGGCTGTTGCTTCGTACATTGATGGTACAGGCGGGCTTTCGGTCTATCGAAACCGAATGGTGGCATTTCCAGCTGGCAGAAGAACCCTATCCGGCAACCTACTTCGATTTTCCGATCGAATAGCCTCGGGAAGGGGCCAACGCTTCGTCGGCGCACGCAGGGAATCGAAGACCGCCCGCGTCGCCAGGCTCGCAGCCGCAAGCCCAAAGACACCTGAAGACGCATGAAGACCCGCACAGCGCTACGCCATGCGGGTCTTTGCTTTATCGCTCTTTACGTGCCCATGTTCATGAAAACGTGCCGGAAACCGGCCGCGCGGACATGATGGGACGGGCTGCCAGCGAATATCACACCGGCGTATAGAGGAATTGGCGGACGATGGAGATGGGCGACTTCTCCCCGTCCGCACCCGTGGACGGCGCGAAGAGGTTGTTGAACAGGTCTACTTTACGGTTGTGGGCCGACGACGTGAACATGGAATCGGGATAACCGACGTAATAGTCGGATTCCTGCGAAGCGCCTCGGGACGGCTTGAAGATGGAGAACACATCGCCCGGCGCCGGAGCACCGAACATTTCGGCGCGCAGGCCGTCCGCTTCTATCACCGTACCGCGGACATCGAAGGGACGCGGGGCGGATTTTTCGCCCGTGAGCCTGTTCTCGACGGTATAGAGGGGCCGTTCGGTGCTGCCGCTGAACTCAATGGCAAACGCCCCCTGCGCGTGGACATCGGATTTGTTGCCAAAGAAGGCAGCGGAACCCTGGTTGCCAGGACGCGGCCGAACCTCTCCATAGGTGGCGCGCAATTCGAAGTAAGGCATGCCCTGGTCATGATTGGCGTCGACGCGATCGTAGTCGAACTGGCCTTCAATCCAATCTTCGGCCCAGGCGCGATCCCGCGTGCTGCCCATGGACGCTTCCTTCTCCAGTATTTTCCGGATCAGGTCTTCGTAGTTGCCGGAGGCCTTCAACCTTTCGACGGCAGCCTGCTGCAAGTTGCCATAGAGCCCGCTCTTCTTGGTTTCGGAGACGATATAGTCCAGGGCGCCCTCCAGCGTTCCGACACGCTCCGCCCTTTCGGAACGGGGCCCCAGCGATGGATCGTTTCGCATGCGCTCGACCAGGGTCTTCACCTCGTTCTCGGCCTTGGTGATCCCCAAGACCTTTTCCTGCAAGGACGCGTCCTTGGCAGCGGGAACGTCGCACGTCAACCAGGGCACGGGGCCGGCCTGCGCGCCACCCGGATGGTCGGCGATGGCCGTTGCGGCGATCTCCCTGGCTTTGAGCAAGGCATATTCTCGAAATGCCTCGGATTGGTTTTGGTCTAGCCCCGTATGTACGGGCCCCAGGTAGGGGTGACTCTGAATAGCGCCGAGTGTGTCAATAGACATAAGTGAACTCCTGATCGCGCATCGGAAGCAATGCGTGAATGAGTGCATCGCTGGCGCAGGTCGTTCAACAAGATGCGGTCCGATTCGCATCCCCGCTTGCCATGTCGCCCCACGGCATTCAACGTTCGCTGTTCGCCCACATCACGGCGGCTACGGCTCTCTTCGCTGTGGCAGCGAAATATGCAATGGAAGTTGCGGTCGGCACGTCGGTCACACTGACGATGATGGTGCCAAGATCCGGAATCGATATCGCGAAGAATGCGATGATCGCAAGATGACAAAACCCGCAGAGCCTGACGCTGTGCGGGTTTTTGAGTAATTCGAACCAAGCCTATGAAAGCTCTTGGCGGAGACGGTGGGATTCGAACCCACGATGCAGTTTTTAGCCACATACTCCCTTAGCAGGGGAGCCCCTTCAGCCTCTCGGGCACGTCTCCGAAGAATTCGCGATTCTAGCATAAAGAACCGCGGTTTCGCTGTCATCCGGCCGCAACAGGGCCGGATGGCGGCCAGGGTTTAACGCCCGGTATCGCAGCTTCCCAAAGCATGGATCTCTTCCTGATCGCACCGGAAAACCCGGCTATTCCAATCAGAGCCTGGAAGCGACCCGATACGGAAAACCTTACGCCTTTGCGCCGGGCGCCTGGTCCAGCCCGAAGGCCTTGTGCAGCGAGCGGACGGCCAATTCCATGTACTTGTCGTCGATGATCACCGAGGTCTTGATTTCGCTGGTGCTGATCATCTGGATGTTGATGCCTTCGTTCGACAGGGTCTGGAACATCAGGCTGGCGACGCCGACGTGCGAGCGCATGCCGATGCCGACGATGGACACCTTGCAGACCTTGTCGTCGGTGACGAGTTCGCGGGCGTGCACGGCGGGCATGACATCGCGCTTGAGCACGTCGATGGTGCGCAGGAACTCGTTGCGGTTGACGGTAAAGGAGAAGTCGGTGGTGCCGGCGACCGACTGGTTCTGGACGATCATGTCCACGTCGATGTTGGCGGCGGCGACAGGGCCCAGGATGGAATAGGCCACGCCGGGCTTGTCCGGCACGGCCAGCAGGGTGATCTTGGCTTCGTCGCGGCTGAAGGCGATGCCGGAGACAACGGCGGCTTCCATTTTTTCGTCATCCTCAAAGGTAATCAGCGTGCCCGAGCGCATTTCTTCGTCGAGCGGAATCATGGGGTCGGTCAGCGAGGACAGGACGCGCGTGGGCACGCGGTACTTGCCGGCGAATTCGACCGAGCGGATCTGCAGCACCTTGGATCCCAGCGAGGCCATTTCCAGCATTTCCTCGAAGGACACCACGGGCATGCGGCGCGCTTCCGGCACGACACGCGGGTCGGTGGTGTATACGCCGTCCACGTCGGTGTAGATCAGGCACTCATCGGCCTTGATGGCGGCGGCCACGGCAACGGCGGACGTATCGGAACCACCGCGGCCCAGCGTGGTGATATGCCCGTCCTCGTCGATGCCCTGGAAACCCGTCACGATGACGACGCGGCCGGCGTCCAGGTCGGCGCGGATGCGCTCGTCGTCGATCGAGGTGATGCGGGCCTTGGTGTAGGCGGAATCGGTGCGCACGGGCACCTGCCAGCCGGCGTAGCTGCGCGCGTCCACGCCTTCGGCGTGCAGCGCCACGGCCAGCAGGCCGCTGGAGGCCTGTTCGCCGGTGGCGGCGATCATGTCCAGTTCACGGCCATCGGGCTGCGGCGTGATTTCCCGGGCCAGGCCCAGCAGGCGATTGGTCTCGCCCGCCATGGCGGATGGCACGACCACGACTTTGTGACCGGCGGCATGCCACTTCGCGACGCGGCGCGCCACGTTCTTGATGCGCTCGACCGAGCCCATCGAAGTACCGCCATACTTATGAACGATCAGGGACATCTCGTACTCTGGCTGGAAATCTGCCGTCATGCCCGGCAGGCAAAGCTGGGTATTTTAGCGTGCCGTGAAAAAAACGCTGGGCGCACATCGGGCGCTGCCTGTATCGGCCCATGCCGCTGGCCTGGCTGGGACCATGCAGTGCCGTGTCTGGGCACGACCCCATCCAGGAAATCCGCGGCGATCAGGATTTTTCCCGCGGCGCGACGCTGACTCTTCCGCGGATGCAGCGCACGCAATGGGCGGCGTGGTTCCAGACCAGGTGGCGGTCGTGCCCCAGGCTGTGCAGCTGCCGCAATTGTTTCAGCAGCTCGGCCAGGCGCGCTTCGGTCGGCATGCGGGCGCCCTGCCGCGCCAGCCAGTAGCGCAGGACGTGGGCCTGCCGCGCGGACGACAGGCGTCGCCAGGAGGCCAGGGAGAAGCTGTCGCCCAGGGCGGAGGGCTCCAGCCCGGCGAAATCGCCGGCAGCGACCTCGTCCAGGATCTGGGCGCTCTCCCCCGCCAGGCGCGCATGGCGAGCCACGATCGCCTGCCAGCCCGGCCAGCGCGCATCCAGGGCCGGGACCAGCAGGGTGCGCAAGGCAGCCCGCGTGTAGCGCTCGTCGGCATTGGAAGGATCCTGCACCGGCATCCAGCCGTGCCCGGCGGCATAGGCGGCCGCGGCGTCGCGAATGGCGGCGCGCGGGATGTCCAGCCAGGGGCGCAGGTAGACCACGCCGTCGCGCGTCATGCACGGCGACATGGCCGCCAACCCGGTCGGCCCGGCACCGCGCAGCAGGCGCAGCAGCACGGTTTCCGCCTGGTCGTCGCGGTGATGGGCCAGCAGGATATGGCGCAGGCCCAGATCGGCCGCCGCCTGACCCAGCGCCGCATAGCGCGACTGTCGGGCAGCCGCTTCGATGCCGCTGCCGTCGCTGACGGCAACCTGCACGCGCAGGATGTGCACAGGGGTTTGCAGCGCGTCCGCCAGCCGGCGCACGGCATCCGCCCAGCCGTCGGCCTGTTCGAACAGGCCATGGTGGACGTGCAGGAGATGCAGCGGGATGCCCAGATCCCGGGCCGCCGCGGCGGCATGCACGGCCAGCATGACGGAATCGGCCCCGCCGCTGACGGCCACGCCGACGGGTTGGGAATCGGCCCGCGCCGGGGCCAAGGCATCTCGCAGGGGACGCATCAGTGCGCTGCGCGTATCCCCGGACCCTGTCGCGGGCTGGTCAGGCGCCGAGCGCACGCGCGCCGACGATGCAGGAGCAGCAGGACCGCCACGTCGCGCTGGATTGCTATCTGGCGATGGATTGCCGGACGCAGCTGGATTGGCCGGCGCAGCTGGATCGCCCGGGGCAGCTGGATTGCCGGGCGTTGGATTGCCCGGCGTAGCTAAATTGCCTGGCCCAGCTGGATTGCCCGGCCCAGCCGGATTGCCCGACGCAGCCGGTTTGCCCGGCCCAGCCGGACGTCCGGTTCCCGCCGGCTTGCGGAAGCCCTCGCTGTCGGGATCGTCGGCGGGGGCCATGATGCCAGGTCGCGAAGATGTCAGGCGCGCGCTTCCTGGACGCGGCCATACCCCAGGACGCGTTGCAGGCGTTGCTCCACCAGCTGGTCGGCGGTCATGCCGGACAGCTGGCGCATGGTATCGCCCAAGGAACGGCGCAGCAGGCGTGCCATGACGCGCGGATCGCGGTGCGCGCCGCCCACGGGTTCGTTGACCACGCGATCGATCAGCCCCAGGTCCTTCAACCGCGGCGCGGTGATGCCCAGCGCTTCGGCGGCTTCGGGGGCCTTGTCGGGGCTGCGCCACAGGATGGACGCACAGCCTTCGGGCGAGATCACGGAGTACGTGGCGTACTGCAGCATCAGGACCGCGTTGGCGACGGCAATGGCCAGCGCGCCGCCGGACCCGCCTTCGCCGATGACGGTGGCGATGATGGGAACCCGCAGTTCGGCCATGGCGTACAGGTTGTGGCCGATGGCTTCCGATTGCCCGCGCTCTTCCGCCCCGATGCCCGGATAGGCGCCCGGCGTGTCGACGAAGGTGAAGACCGGAACGCCGAATTTTTCCGCCAGGCGCATCAGGCGCAACGCCTTGCGATAGCCCTCCGGGCGCGGCATGCCGAAGTTGCGCATCGCGCGTTCCTTGGTGTCGCGGCCCTTCTGGTGGCCGATGACCATGCACGACGTGCCGTTGAAGCGCGCCAGCCCGCCAATGATGGACTGGTCGTCGGCGTACATGCGGTCGCCGTGCAGTTCATGGAAATCGGTGAAGATTTCCCGGACATAGTCCATGGTGTAAGGACGCTGCGGATGCCGGGCGACCAGCGCGGTCTGCCAAGGCGTCAGCTTGCCGTAGATCTCCTTGGCCAGGGCCTGGCTTTTCTGCTGCAGGCGTGCGATTTCGTCGGAGATGTCGACCGCGGAGTCGGCTTGCACGAAACGCAGCTGTTCGATCTTGTTGTCGAGCTCGGCCAGCGGTTGTTCGAAGTCCAGGAAGGTATTGCGCATGTAGGTGTGGTTCCGTTGTTGGGCCATGCGGCATCGGGGCGTGGCCTAGACCGAGAGCGGGTCCAGGCTGCGCCACAGATACCAGGTTGCCACGGTACGCCAGGGTTGCCAGGCCAGCGAAACTTCCCGCGCCTCGAAGCGCGAGACGGGTTCGCCACTGAAATAGTGTAGCGAGATCGCCTTGAGCAATCCCAGGTCGTCCAGCGGCAGGACGTCCGGCCGCTGGAGATTGAAGATCAGGAACATTTCCGCCGTCCAGCGGCTGATGCCGCGGATGGCGACCAGTTCCTCGATGACGGCCTCGTCCTCCATCAGGGGCCAGCGGTCCGGGTGGACCTTGCGTTCGCTGAAATGCGCCGCCAGGTCCTGCACGTATTCGGCCTTGCGCTTGGACAGGCCCGCTTCGCGCAGCCCTTCCACGCCGACGCGCAGCACCGACGTGGGCGAGGGCCGTGCGCCGGCCGCCTGCACGAAGCGCTGCCAGGACGCTTCGGCCGCCTTGGCCGAGATCTGCTGGCCGACGATGGAACGCGCCAGCGTCACGAAAGGCGTGCCCAGCGGCGTCAGCCAGACTTCCGGATGCTGCGGGATGAGTTTTTTCAAAATGCGGTCGCGGCGCACCAGGTGGGAGACGGCATCTTCCCAATAGTGCGGCTTGCTGACGGTGGTATCGACGGTCGGCATGACGGGCGGCTCCTGGATGCGGCTCAAACCCGGCGCCAGTTGGTGACGCCGCCCGGCTTGTCTTCGAGCTCGATCCCGGCTTCGCGCAGCGCGCCGCGGATGCGGTCGGCTTCGGCGAAGTCACGGTCGCGCTTGGCGGCGGCGCGCGCGTCGATCAGGTTCTGGATGGTGGTGTCGTCCATGGCGGCCGACGGGGCGGCCGTGCCCAGCTTGTAGCGGGTGGGCGTGCGCAGGTAGGCCTGCGGATCCTGCTGCAGCAGGCCCAGGATGGCGCCAAGCGCCTTCAGCTGGCCCGCCGTGCGCGCGCTGCCGGTACGGTTGGCGTCGCCGGCCAGCTGGAACAGCGCGGCCATCGCGCCGGAGGTATTGAAATCGTCGTCCATCGCGGCCTTGAAAGCCTGGGCCTGGGGTTCGTCCCAGTCCACGCCCTGCCCGTCCGGCGCCGTGTTCGCCAGGGCCTGGTACAGGCGGTCCAGCGCGTTCTGCGCGTCGTTCAGATTGTCCGGGGTGTAGTTCTGCGGACTGCGATAGTGATTGCGCGCAATGAAGAAGCGCACCATTTCCGCTTCGCGCGGATTGAAGGCGTAATCCGCCTTGCTGTCGTCGAGCTCGCCCGCCGCCACGGTCTGGCGGATGGTGCGGAAGTTGTTGAGCGACTTGGACATCTTGTCGTCGTCGACCATGAGCGGGGCGCAATGCATCCACACATTGGCCAGGACGCCGCCGTAAGCACCTTCGGTCTGGGCGATTTCGTTTTCGTGGTGCGGAAATTTCAGGTCCGGACCGCCGCCATGGATATCCAGCGGCAGGCCCAGCAGGCTTTTGCTCATCGCGGAACATTCGATATGCCAACCCGGCCGGCCCAATCCGTAGGGCGACTGCCATTTGGTATCGTCCGGCTCCTCCGCCTTGGCCGCCTTCCAGAGCACGAAATCCAGGGGATCCCGCTTGCCCGCGGCGACCGCCACGCGCTCGCCGGCGCGCAGGTCGTCCAGGGATTTACCCGACAGCTTGCCGTAGCCGGCAAAGCCGCGCACCGCGAAATTGACGTCGCCGTCCTGCGCCCGATAGGCCAGGCCGTTGGCCTCGAGCTTGCCGATGATGTCGAGCATATCGCCGATGTACGCCGTGGCGCGCGGTTCGTGATCCGGCGCCTGCACGCCCAGCGCGCGCTCGTCCGCGTGCATGGCGTCGATGAAGAAGGCAGTGACCTCGCCGATGCGCCGGTTGGTCTGCACGGCGCGGCGGATGATCTTGTCATCGATATCGGTGATGTTGCGGACGTAGTCCACCTGCAGTCCGCTGGCGCGCAGCCAGCGCTGGATGATGTCGAAACCGACCAGCATCCGCGCGTGGCCCAGGTGGCAGTAATCGTAGACGGTCATGCCGCACACGTACATGCGCACCCGGCCGGCTTCGACGGGGTTGAAAGGGACTTTCGTGCGCGATAGCGTGTCGTAGATGTGCAGCATAGAAATAAGATGGATGAGCCGGTATCGGGACTGCCGCCATCGCCGCGGCCCGCCGACCGGGGACGGCCGTGTCGCATGGATGGGATGACCGGCATACCGTGTCCTGGCGGCCACGCCCCGGCGGCGCGCCACGGGTTGCCCCGGACAAGGCTAAAATGGCGGTCGTCAAGTATAGCAAGCGGCCTGACCGCGCGCGCATGACGCGCGGCCGGCCAGGCTTACACTGGAAACCCGAGTGACCATCAAGACACGACTCATTCCGGCCCTGCTGGCAGCCGCCCTGCTGTGGCTGCCCATAGGCGCGGCTGAAGCGCAGGGCATGCCCGGCGGCTCCGCCAGCCCCGGCCGCAGCAACAATGCGACCACGCTGGACGAGCCCCCGCCCGAAGGCGGCTGGGATGCGCTGGCGCGCCTGCTCGAAGCGGCCAAGCCGGGCGTGGACACGCGCTTGCAACCCACGCCTTCGCAGATCACCGACAAAATCGAACAGTTGATCAGTACCGGCCGCAATGAGGAGGCGCTTGCAATGATCGAAAAGCGCCTGGCCCAAACCGCCAATCCGCCCCCGCCGGGCGGCACCGATGTCCAGCTCGAATTCCAGCATGCGCGCGTGCTGGCGGCCCTGGGCCGCGAACAGGAAGCGTTGGATATCTATGAAGACATGACGTCCCGCTTCCCCGAATTGCCGGAACCCTGGAACAACATGGCGGTCATCTATGCCAAGCGGGGCGAGATCGACCGGGCCGAAACGGCCTTGCGCAATGCCTTGCGCGCCGACCCCGACTACGCGGCGGCACGCGCCAACCTGGCCGACGTCCAATTGCTCCAGGCGCGTCGGTCCTATGGCGAAGCCGCCAAACTGGGCGTCACGGGCAGCGGCAACAAAGCCCGCGCCGTCGACAATCTGTTGAAGGAACCGAGTAAACAATGACGTTCTCAGCTTCTGTACTGCGCGTGCTGCGCTATGCGGCATGCGGCGTGGCGTTCGCCGCGATCCTGCCGGCGACCGCCGGCGCCGCGCCCACCGGCGCGACCTCCACCAACACTACCGAGGGCAAACATTCCATGGCTTCTTCCCCCCGCGTCAAGATGACGACCAACTACGGCGCCTTTGTCATTACCCTGGATGCCGACAAGGCGCCGAAGACGGTGGCGAACTTCCTGACCTACGTCAAGGAAGGCTTCTACAACAACACCGTGTTCCATCGCGTCATCGACGGCTTCATGATCCAGGGCGGCGGCTTCGAACCGGGCATGAAGCAAAAGCAGACCCACGCGCCCGTGGAAAACGAGGCCAACAACGGGTTGAAAAACGACAAATACACGGTCGCCATGGCACGCACCAGCGACCCGCAGTCGGCAACGGCGCAGTTCTTCGTCAACGTCGCGGACAACGACTTCCTGAACTTCACCGCCCCCACGGCCAACGGCTGGGGCTATACGGTGTTCGGCAAGGTCACCGAAGGCACGGACACGATCGACAAGATCAAGGCCGTGAAGACCGGCAACAGCGGCTTTCACCAGAACGTCCCCGCGCAGGACGTCATCATCGAGAAGGCCGAAGTTGTTGAATAAGATCACGCTGCCCGGGACGATCTGGGTAGCGTCGGACATGCATCTGGGGCCGGCCACGCCGGCCACGTCCGAAGCCTTCCTGGGTTTTCTGGAAGCAGCGGCGGCCGAAGCGTCCGCGCTCCTGCTGCCGGGGGATATCTTCGACGCATGGATAGGCGACGACGTCATACGCCAGGCGCCGCCCTGGCTGGCGTCGGTCCTGCAGGCGCTGCAGCGCACGACCGCCGCCATTCCCGTCTGGCTGGGACGCGGCAACCGCGATTTCCTGATGGGCGCGGAACTGGCGCAGACCGTGGGCGCGCACCTGCTGCCGGAGCCCGCCCTGCTGGATACGGACTACGGCGTGATCCTGCTGACGCACGGCGATGAGCTGTGCCTGGACGATGAGGCCTACCAGACGTTTCGCGCCATGGTGCGGGATCCCGCCTGGCAACAGGAATTCCTGGGCAAATCCATCCCGGAGCGGCTGACCCTGGCGCAACAGGCGCGCGGCGAAAGCAAGGCGGCCACGCAGGCCAAGCACGCGGACATCATGGACGTGAACGCGGACGCGGTCGAGGCCCTGTTCCGCGATACCGGCGTGGCCACGTTGATACATGGCCATACCCACCGCCCGGATCGCCATGTGCTGGATGTGGCCGGCAAACGCCGGGAACGATGGGTCCTGCCGGACTGGGACTGCGATCATGCGCAGCCGCCCCGCGGGGGCTGGCTGTCCATCGACCGGGACGGATTGCAGTTGTTCGACCTGGAAGTCGCCTGAGGGACGCCGGCACCACGCCGGCGCCGGATGCGCGATGCGCTCAGTGCGCGAACAACACCACGGCGACGAGAATGCCCAGCGCGATGCGATACCAGGCGAAAACCCGGTAGGTGTGATTGGCGACGAAACGCAGCACAGCGCGAACCACCACCAGGGCGCTCAGGAAGGCCGCGATGAACCCCACCGCGATCCCGACGACGTCATGCTGGCTGAGCACGCTCATGTTGCGGTAGGAGTCGTACACCGCGGCGCCCAGCATGGTGGGCATGGCCAGGAAGAAGGAAAACTCCGTCGCCGTCTTGCGCTGTATGCCGGCGATCATGCCCCCGATGATGGTGGACCCGGATCGCGAAACGCCCGGGACCATGGCCAGGCATTGCGCCGCGCCCACGCCCAGCGCCTGCTTCCACGAGATTTGCTCCAGCCGGTGCGCGGTCGCGTGGGTCTCCGACGCGCTGTCGTCCCCGCCCGCGCCGGCCGCAGCGCCGCGCGTGCGATGCGTATGGCGTTCCACGTACAGCATGATCAGGCCGCCCAGTACCAGGGTCGTCGCCACGACGGCGGGGTGGTAGAACAGATTCTTGATGGCGTGGATGAAGATGGCGCCGATGACCGCGGCCGGCAGGAAGGCCAGCAGCAGGTTGCGCGTGAACATTATTTCACTGCGCACGCCGGTGAAGGTGCCCTGGATCAACTGCCACAGGCGTGCGCGGAAGATCCACATCACGGCCAGGATGGAGCCGAACTGGATGACCACCTCGAACACCTTGGCCGAGCTGGACTGGAAATTGATCCAGTCGCCGATCAGGATGAGATGGCCGGTGCTGGAGACGGGGATGAACTCCGTCAGCCCCTCGATAATGCCCAGGAAGAAGGCCTTGATCAGGTACAAGGTGTAGTCGGTCACGGTGCGGCTCGGTCAGTCAGGTAGGGCGCTCAGGATGAAGCGCTTTCGTCGGGCGACGAAAGCTCGAAGGGTAGGCGCTCCACGCCGACGGAGGCAATACGGCGTCCGTCCAGTTGCAGCACCTCGAAACGGTAGCGCTGGTGCGGCGCCACGAACTCGCAGCTGTCGCCCGGCTGCGGCAGATGGCCGAAGCGCGACAACAGGTAGCCCGCCAGGGTGGCGTAGTCCTGCGCTTCGTCCACCAGGCCATCGGTTTCCAGTACCTGCTCGACGTGTCGCAGGTCCGCCGCGCCGTCGATCTTCCACCTGCCGTCGCCCTCGTGGACGATGTCCGGAAGTTCGTCCTCGTCGGGGAATTCGCCGGCGATGGCCTCGAACAGGTCCATGGGCGTCACCAGGCCTTCGATGGCGCCGAATTCGTCGGCCACCAGCACCAACTGTCCGCGCGCGCGCTTGAGCGTGTCCATCAGGCGCAGGATGCCGATGGACTCATGGACGATGATGGGATCGCGCAGCCGGTTGGGGCGGATGTTGCCTTCGGTGATCAAGTCCGCCACCATTTCCTTGGCGCGGCCGATGCCCAGCACTTCGTCCAGGCTGCCGCGGCACACCGGAAAGAAGGTATGCGGCGCCGCCTCGATCTGCCCGCGCATGGTGGCCGCGTCATCGTTGATATCGATCCAGGAAATATCCGTGCGCGGCGTCATGATGGAATGGATGGAACGCTCGGCCAGCGTCAGCACGCCGCTGACCATATTGCGTTCCTCCACGCCGAAGGCCGGCGCTTCCCCCGATTCCCGGGATTCCGCGGCCTCGGGCTCGTCCATGACGGGTTGCGGCGGGCGCTTGCCCAGCATGCGCAGCACACCCTCGGCCGTGCGTTCGCGCATGGGCCGGCGCGAGTCCAGCTTGAGCAGGTTGCGGCGGGCGACCTGGTTCAGGGCCTCGATCAGCGCCGAGAAGCCGATGGCGGCGTACAGGTAGCCCTTGGGCACCTTAAAGCCGAAGGCCTCGGCCACCAGCGAGAAGCCGATCATCAGCAGGAATCCCAGGCACAGCACGACCACCGTGGGATGCGCGTTGACGAAGCGCGTCAACGGCTTGGACGCCACCAGCATGATGCCGATGGCGATGATCACCGCCATCATCATGATGACCAGGTGATCCACCATGCCCACGGCCGTGATGATGGAATCGAGCGAAAACACGGCGTCCAGCACGACGATCTGCGTGACGATGACCCAGAAACTGGCATAGACGCGTGGCCCGTAACTGACCTGCATGCCGCCTTCCAGGCGTTCGTGCAGTTCCATCGTGCCCTTGAAGAGCAGGAAGAAACCGCCGGCCATCAGGATGAGATCGCGTGCCGAGGGATGCAGGAGACCGATGGAGAAGAGCGGCTCGGTCAGCGTGACCAGCCAGGACATGACGGACAGCAGCACCAGCCGCATGACAAGCGCCATCGACAAACCCATCAGGCGCGCGCGGTCGCGTTGCGCGGGGGGCAGCTTGTCCGCCAGGATGGCGATGAAGATAAGGTTGTCGATCCCGAGGACGATTTCGAGGATGACTAGGGTAAGCAAGCCGACCCAGGCAGCGGGGTCCAGCAGCCACTCCATTGGCAACTCCAGCAGTGAGGGACCGGTAATCGTACATGGAAAACCCGCTACACGCCGGTCACGCAAAGGCGGGGAAATTCGCCAGGCGCCTTGGACCGTATGCCCAGGCGCGGGCAGGGCCTTAGTCCGTGTGGACGATGGTGCGTTCACCGGGCAGGCGTTGAAATAGATACACAGACCCGATCGGCCCCCTGCCCGAGCGCCCGCGGCCCCCTCTCCCCCGGCCTACCCACAAGTTGGCCCCGCGCGCGCAAGGCCAGGCCCGACGGGTCTGACCATTTACCGGGCACGGTGCGACGCGCCGTTCACCGGGCGGGCACAGGGGACATCGTCCCCGCCGGGCGCGCCCAAGGCGAAAGGCGGTGGCGGGCAACAGCCGGTTCACCTGCCCGGCGTTGAGATCGTCCTAGCCGGCCGACCCCTGCAGCACGCCCAGCATCTGCGTGAAGATCTTGGGACTGGCGGCCAGCACATTGCCCGATTCCAGCCAGCCCTGTTCGCCGGTGAAATCCGCCACCAGGCCGCCGGCTTCCTGCACCAGCAGGCTGCCCGCCGCCATGTCCCAGGACTTGAGCGCCACGCCGCAGAAACCGTCAAGCCGGCCGCAGGCCACGTAGGCCAGGTCCAGTACCGTCGCGCCCATGCGGCGCACGCCGGCGCTGCCCTGCGCCATCTGCTTGAACTTGCCGCCGCCCTGGTCGGGCTCGGCCGAACCCGGCCAATGCGCGCCCAGCAAGGCCTCGTGTAAGCGTGTACGCCCGGAAACGCGCACGCGGCGATCGTTCAGGAAGGCCCCACCGCCCCGGCTGGAGGTGAACATTTCGTTGCGCGACGGGTCGTAGATCACCGCCTGCACTGCCACGCCGCGCTGCATCAGGGCGATCGATACGGCGTAGTTGGGCAAGCCGTGGATGAAGTTGGTCGTGCCATCCAGGGGATCGATGATCCAGCGGAATTCGGCGTGTTCATCGCCCTGCAGCCCGAATTCCTCGCCCATGACGGCATGGTCCGGATACGCCGTGCGCAGCGTCTCCACGATGGACGTCTCCGCGGCTTGATCGACTTCCGTGACATAATCCCGCGGCCCCTTTCGAGCCACGTTCAGTCTTTCCAGGTCGAGGCTGGCACGATTGATGATGGTGCCGGCACGCCGGGCCGCCTTGATGGCGATGTTGAGCATCGGGTGCATAAAATTCCGTACGATTTTCGCTAATGCGCGGTCGGTAGCCCGCCGGACGGCCGGCTCCACAGCGCCAAACGTGGCATTTTAAATGACTCAGGCATCGACAACCGAACCGGCATACGCCCGGGTACGTTTCGTCATGGTGGCGCCCAGCCATCCGGGCAATGTGGGCTCTGCCGCGCGCGCCATCAAAACCATGGGATTTTCCGACCTGGCGCTGGTGGCGCCGCGGCTGGAGGATATGGTGGGGCAGCCGGAAGCGGTGGCCCTGGCCAGCGGCGCCGGCGACGTGCTGGCGCGCGCAAGCGTGCACGATACGCTGGAAGACGCCCTGGGACCGGTCACGCTGGCCTTCGCGCTGACGGCACGGGTGCGCGACCTGGGGCCGCCGCCCTGCGATATCCGCGAAGCCGCGGTCCTGGCGCGGGAGCACCTGGACAGCCACGAAACGGGCGGCGTGGCGATCGTGCTGGGAACGGAACGCGCCGGGCTGACCAATGCCCAGATCGCCGCCTGCCACCGCATCTGCCACATCCCCGCCAATCCCGAATACAGCTCGCTGAACGTCGCGCAGGCCCTGCAGCTGGCCGCGTGGGAATTGCGCTATGCGCTGATCTCCGCGCAGGGCGGCAGCCTGCTGCCGGCCACGACGGCGCAGGCGCCCGACCCCGGCGCGGCGCCGGCCCCGGTGGAAGCCGTGCATGCCTTGCTGGCGCATTGGGAAGAAGCCCTGGTGGCCGTGAAGTTCCTGGACCCGAAGCATCCCAAGAAGCTGATGCCGCGCATGCGCCACCTGTTCAGCCGCAGCGCCCTGACCCGCGACGAAGTCGATATGCTGCGCGGCGTGTGCACGGCCATGCTGAAGACCGCCAAGCCCGCGGAATAGCGGCCGGGCGGGCAACACTGCTGGCCGCCCCACCGCGTAGCCGCGGGACGCCCCCGTCCTTCAGTCGACGCGGGCCCCGGACGCCTTCACCACGGTCGCCCAGGTCTTGACTTCCGACTGGATGAACTCGCCGAACTGCGCGGGCGTGGTCTTGGACGGGACCGCGCCCAGTTTGTCGAAGGCATCCTTCACCTCGGGCTTGTCCAGCGCCTTTTCCATCGCCGCGTTCAGCGTCTTGATGACGTCTGGAGGCGTGCCCTTGGGCGCGATCAGTCCGAACCAGGACGACACATCGAAGGTGGGGAAGCCCGACTCGGCCATGGTGGGCAGGTCTGGCGCCGTCGGCGAACGTTCCTTGGTCGTGACGGCCAGGGCGCGCAGCTTGCCCGATTGCACATGCGGCCAGGACGACGGCATGTTATCGAACATGAACTGCACCTGTCCGCCGATCAAGTCCGTCAGCGCGGGCGCGCTGCCCTTGTACGGCACGTGCAGCACATCGACGCCCGCCTGCAGCTTGAAGAGCTCGCCGGCCATGTGTATGGACGTACCGCTGCCCGACGACGCGAAGGCCAGCTTGCCGGGGTGGGCCTTGGCGTAGTCGATCAGCTCCTTGACGGATTTGACCGGCAGCTGCGGGTTCACCACGAGCACGTTGGGCACCTTGGCGGCCAGGGCGATGGGCGCGAAATCCTTCACCAAATCGAAGTTCAGCTTGGAATACAAAGTCTGGTTGATGGCGCTGGTCACCGCCACGAAGTACAGCGTGTAGCCGTCCGGCGTGGCACGGGCAACGTACTCGGCGCCGATATTGCTGCCGGCACCGGGCTTGTTCTCGATGACGAAGGACTGGTGCAGGGATTCCGTCAGCTCCTTGGCCATGATGCGCGCGATCACGTCGGTGGTGCCGCCGGCGGAGAAACCGACCACGATGCGCACGGGTTTGTCTGGGTAGGCGGCCTGCGCGGGGGCGCTGGCGGCGAACAGGGCGGCGGCGCTGGCGAGCGTAGCGGCGGCGCGACGGAACAGGGCAAGCTTTTGACTCATCTGTCTCACTCCAAAAGTGTCCAGGTAATGGACGTTTCGATTATGCTGTCCGGGTAGTGGACGTTTAGTATTCTTTTTGCCGCAGGATTGTCCGCAATCCCGCTACATTTGCAACAAATCCCGCATATATCGTCCGCCCCGCGGACGTTTCCGTTCTGGTTTCCTGCCATGCATACCTCGCCAGCCCTCAGCGGCCATGCGCCGCCCGGCATCACGGAAGATGCCACGTCCCACGCGGTCGGACCTCGCACGCTACGCCGCGGGCTGCAGGTATTGGCGGCACTGCGCGACCATGGCGCGAACGGCCTGGGCGTTACCGACCTGGCGCGCTACACCGGTATCCAGCGTCCTACGATTTATCGCCTGATGGCGGCATTGATGGAAGCCGGACTTGCCCACCCCATCGCCGGCACGAAGCGGTATCGCGCCCAATTGGCGCAGGAGGCCGGCGTGGCGGAGGCGGATCCCCGCCTGCGGCAGACGTTGCCGGCGCTGCGACGGCTGGCCGAACGCACCGGCGATGCGGTGTTCCTGGTCGTGCGCGAGGGCGACGAGTCGGTCAGCCTGCACCGCGAGATCGGCGGCTATCCGGTGCAGATCCTTGCCACCTATGCCGGCAAGCGGCAGCCGCTGGGCGTCGGCTCCGGCGGCATGGCGCTGCTGGCGGCGCTGCCTGACGACGAGGCCCGCGGCATCGTCGAGCGCAACGCGGCGCACCTGGACGAATACGGCGGGATGACCTCGCACGAAATGCTGCGCCTGATCGAAAACACCCGGTCGCGCGGCTATTCCGTGGTGGGCAACCATGCCGTGCGCGGCGCCTTGGGCGTCGGATGCGCGCTGCTCGATGACGAGGGCGTCCCGTCGCTGGCGATCAGCGTCACGGCCATCATCGACCGCATGCCGGCCCAGCGGCAACGGGAAATCGCCGGCTGGATCAAGGCTGAACTGGCGCGCCTGCAAGGTTGACCACTTCGCGCACCGGCACGGGCGGACGCAGGCCGGCGGCATCCAGCGCCAGGCGCGTCTTGTGCAGCAGATCCCAGCGAAATTCCCAATAGCGCGCGGACTCCGCCCATACCCGTACGTTCACGATAACGACGTTGTCGCGGTATTCGAAGACGCGCACGTCCGGCGCGGGCGACTGCAGCGCCAGGGGGTGGGCGCTTACCGTATCGCGCAGCGTGGCGATCGCCAGGTCCAGGTCGTCGCCGTAGCGTATGCCAACCGCCATGTCGAAACGGCGCGTGGCGTTGCGGCTGTAGTTGGTGATGGTGGCGTTCCAGATCGTGCTGTTGGGCAAGGTCACGTGGATGCCGTCGCCTTGCACCAGCCGCGTCAGGAACAGGCCGACTTCCTCCACGGTGCCCTCGCTGCCGGAACTGAGCGCCACATACTCGCCCGCGCGTATGGGGCGCAGCATCAGCAGCATGATGCCGGCGGCGATGTTCTGCAGCGTGCCCTGCAGTGCCAGGCCCACGGCCAGGCCGGCGGCGCCGAGCACGGCGATGATGCTGGCCGTCTGCACGCCAAATTGCGCGAGCACCGCGATCAGCGTGAAGACGCGCACGGACCACACGACGGTCGTGCAGAACATCGGAACGACGGTGCGGTCGACACGCTCGGACCGCTGCGCCAGGCGCCGCACCCAGCGGCCCAGCAGGCCCGCCGCCCACCAGCCCAGGCCCAGTATCACCACGCCCCAAAGCAGGTTCAGCCCGATATCGACGGCGGTGGGAATCATGGCGGCAAAGCCGTCCAGGTTGAGGATCATGCGGGGCTCCTGAATATCCATGGCCGGCGGCACCGCCGCCGAAAACCAGCCGGACTTTATCAGAAGCCACGGTGCGCTATCGCGATCGCGCACCCAGGCAACGCGTGTATCGGGCGGATCCCGACCGCATCCCGTCCGCCCGCCCGGTGGCCGGATGCAGCCAGCCGTGCAGGACCCGGCTGATGAAGGGAATGAGGAAGAAGGAAAGGATGGGACTCATGGTCGACGTCGTCACCAACACCCGCCAGAAGAGCGACAGCGACGCCAGCAGGTCCTGGAAAACGACGTTGAACAACAGCAGCGACGGACAATAGACCACCCAGATGCTGAATGCCTGCTTCCAGCGCGGGGGCGCGCGCCGGGGCGAACCGAACCAGGCATCCATGCCGGTTGCCCGGTGCACACGGCTCTCGCGCACCAGTTCGCGCCCGCGTTCCAGCCACATCCTGCGCGGTAGCGAGTGCTCCCAGCGGGCCAGGCTGTCCTCGTCATGGAAACGCAAGACGATCTGGTATTGATCTCCCCCTTCCGGCGGCTGCAGCACGCCGGAGCCCAGGAAGCCGGGAAAGCCCGCCGCCAGGATCTCTCCCTGGCGCAGCCATGACAGGAAATCGCTGTAGCGTTCCGGCGCGATCTGGCGCGTGATCAGCAGGGTGACGGGGGCTGGCATGGCGGTGGCGGACATGGCGTACTGCTCCTGGGTCTGGCCAGATACGGCGCTGGCAAGTTCAAGTAGAGCAATATGCGTGCCAATTTTTGCAGTGCAATATCCGCCCCTCACCCGGGTTACTTGGGGAGGATGAAGGCATTTTCTGCACCGCACAATTCCCTGCCCTAGTGAAAACCCGCGCTCAGGCACCACGGCGGTGCACATCATCCCGCAAGCCCGCCCGGCACGGCAGTCCATGCCGGCCCGCAGGCGCGGCGTGCGCACAAGCGCAGGGGCGCGGCCCCCGCGCCGCCTGGCCCGTGTTTTGCCTTACTCGCGCGACGCGTGGTCCCCTACACTGGGGGACCCCATCACCTGTTCAGGGAGCGTAATCATGGACTACCAGATCGCCGTCCTCGTCGGCAGCCTGCGCAAGGCTTCGTTCAACCTGCAATTGGCCCACGCGCTGGAAAAGCTGATGCCCTCGCACTTCAAGCTGACCCACGCCAACCTGGATCTTCCCTTGTACAACCAGGATCTGGACCAATCCATGCCCGCACCCGCGACCGCCTTCAAGGACCAGATCCGCCAATCGCACGGTGTGCTGTTCGTGACGCCGGAACACAACCGCTCCATTCCCGCCGCGCTGAAGAACGCCATCGATTGGGGCACGCGGCCCTACGGCCAGAACGTGTGGGCCGGCAAGCCTGGCGGCATGGTCGGCATCTCGCCCAGCCCTGCGGGCACCGCGATGGCCCAGCAGCACCTGCGCAACATCCTGGCGGCGGAGGGGTCGGTGATCCTGACGCTGCCGGAGGTCTTCCTGCAGATGAAGGAGGGCTTCTTCGACGCCGACGGCGCCATCGCGAATACCGACACCCGCGCCTTCCTGCAGGGTTGGGTGGACCGGTATGTCGCGTGGGTGGAAAAACAGGCGGCGTAGAAAGGCGCGGACGCGGTCAATCCGTGTCCTCGATGCGCATGCCGATTTTCAGGCATACCTGCCAATGGGCGACCTTGCCCTGTTCGATGTGCCCGCGGACGTTCGTCACCTCGAACCACTCGATATTGCGCAGGGTCGATGATGCCCGCTCGATGGCGCGCGAAATCGCGTCGTCGCTGGAGCTGGTCGACGAACCGACCAGCTCGATCTGCTTGTATACGTGATTGGCCATGTGAGTTCTCCTTGATCGCCGCGCACGGCAATGAGCGGGGTCCGGACGGACCCCGCTCAGGCCGTCCGCAAATGCCGTGCGCGCCACGCGGACACCGCGGTCCACGGCATCTACCGGCGCGATGCACGGCATGGGGTTTGCTGCGCGAACCGACACCCATCGGGCCCAACCTGAGCCCGCTCTACGACGGAGGTGATCATGCCCGAACGCAAAACCCTCGCCCGCGCGGAGCGCGACAAGAAACAAGGCAAGTCGGCGTCCACCCAGGCCGGCGAATTCGTCCGCGAACAGATCGAACACGTACGCGAAGGCAAGCATGGCGTGCGGTCGGCCAAGCAGGCCGTCGCGATCGGCTTGTCGGAAGCGCGGCGGTCCGGCGTCAAGGTGCCAACCAAGTCCACCGCCTCCAAGGCCACCAAGAAAAAGGCCAGCCAGGACGAGGCCAAGGCCAAGACCGACAAGGGCGGCCCCAAGTCCGCCAAGCGCTCTGCAGCCACCACCCGCGCCCTGAAGCGCGAAAGCACCGCCGGCGCGTCCAAGCGCGCGCTGTCGGGACAGGCCAAGACCGCGGCCCGCAAGCGCACCGCGTCCGACCGCTCGGCGGCAGCGCGCAAGGCCGCGCAAACCAAGGGCGCCGCCGGCCGCTCCGCCGCCGCGCGCAAGGCGGCCCGCACCCGCGCCGCCAACCGGCACGCGCAGCATGCCCATTGAGCCGGCGCGGAGAAACCCATGGCATCCACAACGTCCAAGAACGTGTCGCAGTTGCTGTCCTTCCTGTCCGCCAAGCCGCAGATCGGGCCGATGAACCTGAACGACAAGGAACGCTGGATCTCCGGCGTCGGCGGCGGTGCCCTGGTGTTGGCCGGCCTGCGGCGAGGCGGCATCATTGGCGTTCTGTCCGCGCTTGCCGGCGGCGCGCTGGTCAGCCGCGGGCTGTCCGGCCGCTGTGCGGTCAAGGCGCGGCTTGCCAAGACGCCGCACGAACGGCTGGTGGCGGCGGAACGCGGCTGGCAGACGGCGGCGGCATCGTCGCAACGCATCGTCATACAGCGGCCCATCCACGAGGTCTACGCCTTCTGCCGCGAGTTCCAGAACGTGGCGCAATTCATGCAGCACATCAAGCGGGTGGACGTGGTCGATGAGCGGCACAGCCACTGGACCATCGAAGCACCGCTGGGCAGGACCCTGGAGTGGGATACGGTCGTCACCGAGGACGTGCCGGACACCCGCATCGCGTGGGAATCCACGCCCGAATCGCCGATACGGCACACGGGCTCGCTGAACTTCAGCGACGTGGTCGGGCTGGGTACGGAGGTGCAGGCCATCATCGCCTACGAGCCGCCGGCCGGCGAGCTCGGCCGCATCGTGGCCAAGCTATGGGGAGAAAGTCCGGGCGTGCAGGCGCGCGACGACCTGCTGCGGCTCAAGCGCTTCCTGGAAGCGGGGCAGGACCACGTGACGGCGAGCGAAGACGGCGACTAGGGCCCCGGCGCCCGGCCATCGGCCCGTTTCGTTCACGCGGGACGCCGATGGCCGCTGATGTCCGCGCCGGCATTGGCGGGCAGGCGCACACTGTCGATGACGGCCGCGGCGGCCAGCGCCGCGGATAGCAGCAAGGCGATCCTGAACTGCAAGGGTCCGGGCGCGGCCTGGCCGTTGCCGCTGACCCATTCGGCGGCGCGCAGCGCCACCGCGCCGAACGCGATACCGAGCCCGGCATTGAGCTGCTGGCACGCGCTGAACAGCGTCGTGGCGCCCGTCATGGCCGGCTTGGGCACGTCGGCGAACCCCAGGGTATTCAGCGCCGTGAACTGCATGGACCGGCTCAGGCCGGCGACGAACAGCAAGGCCGATGTCCACCACACCGGCGTCCCCGCGGTCAGGGTGGCGCACAGCGCGAAGCCCATCGCCACCAGCAGCCCATTGACCACCAGGACACGCCGGAAGCCATACGTGCGCATCACCCAGCTGGTCGCCGGCTTCATCGCCAGATTGCCGCCGAACAGGGCCAGCATCAAGGAGCCGGCCTGCACCGGCGACAGGCCGAAGCCCACCTGGAACATCAAGGGCAAAAGGAATGGGGCGCTGCCGATGGCGATGCGGAACAGCGACCCGCCATACATCGTGACCGCGAAGGTCTGGTAGCGCATGGGCGACAGATCCACCAGGGGATGCCGCGTCCGCCGCAGATGGCGCGCGGCCAAGGCCAGCGACACCACGGCCAGCGCCATCAGGCCCAGCACCTGGCCGACGTCCACGTCCAGCTTGCCGCACAGGTCGACGGCATACATGAGCACGCTGCAGCCCACGCCGGTCAGCACGAAGCCCATGACGTCGAAAGGCCGTGGGCCGCCCGCCGCGCCGCGTACCAGGCGCGCATTGGCCACCAGCGCGATCAGGCCCAGCGGTACGTTCAGGAAAAAAATCCAATGCCAGCTCAGCGTGGACGTCACGATGCCGCCGACCAAGGGCCCGATCACGGGCGCCGCCAGGCCCGGCCAGGTGATGATGGCGATCGCCTTGACCAAGTCTTGCTTGGGTGTGACCCGCAACACGGCCAGCCGGCCGACGGGCACCATCATCGCCCCGCCCAGGCCCTGCAGGATGCGCGCGGCCGTGAACTGCGTCAGCGATTGCGAAAGGCCGCACAGGATGGACGCCACGGTGAAGAGCGCCAGCGCGCCACCGAACACCCGCCGTGGCCCATAACGGTCCGCCACCCAGCCGCTGACGGGAATGAACACCGCCAGCGCCAGCAGGTAGGCGCTCATCCCGATCGACATATCGGCCGGCCGTACCCCGAAGCTGCGCGCCATCTCCGGCAAGGCCGTGGTGATGACCGTGGCGTCCAGCATTTCCATGAAGAATGCGCCGGCCACCAGCCATGCGACGCCCTGTCCACCGCCGGGCATGCCCTGGCCCCCGCCGGCGGCGCCCGAGGCGCCCTCGCCCGCCCCGGATGGCCCCGGGCCGCCAGCGGATGTCCCGTGGCCGCTTGCGGATGATTCCGCGTTTCCGGGGCTAGCCTCATGCTTCGCGATGCTCACGGTGTCTCCTGCTGCGTGGCGCCGTTTCGCTACGCCGGGATGGCGCAGCGCGACGGTACGGGACGGCGGGAATTGTAAATACAACCCGCCCGCCGGGCTTGCCCGGGGCAAAAGCCCAAAATGGCCCGGTACTCGCCCGCTGATCGGATATCCCCGCCGGCACCGGCAATGGCAACATGCCTGCGGCCGTGCCCGATACGGGCGCGCCTTGGCGCCACTTTACCCAGCAGACACGCATGACCCATTCCCCCGCCGCGCCGCCCTTGCCCGACGGTTCGCTGGATCCCGACGATTGGACGGACCTGCGCGCGCAAGGCCACAGGATGCTCGACGACATGTTCGACTACCTGTCCACGCTGCGCGAGCGCCCGGTCTGGCAGCCCGCGCCCGCCGAAATCCGCGCCGGCTTCCATGAGGCCCTGCCGCGCGCGCCGTCCAGCCTGGAGGCGGCGCATGAACGCTTCATGCGCGACATCCTGCCCTATGCCGTCGGCAACGCCCATCCGGGCTTCATGGGCTGGGTGCACGGCGGCGGCACGGCGATCGGCATGCTGGCCGAAACGCTGGCCGCGGGCCTGAACGCCAATCTGGGCGGCCGCAATCAGGTGCCGGTGGAAGTGGAACGGCAGATCACGCGCTGGATGCGCGAACTGTTCAGCTTCCCGGAAGCCGCCAGCGGCCTGTTCGTGACCGGCACGTCGATGGCCAACCTGGTCGGTGTCCTGGTCGCGCGCGC
Organism: Bordetella sp. H567; assembly: GCF_001704295.1. Taxonomy (NCBI): domain Bacteria; kingdom Pseudomonadati; phylum Pseudomonadota; class Betaproteobacteria; order Burkholderiales; family Alcaligenaceae; genus Bordetella; species Bordetella sp. H567. Next base: position 1,530,560 of record NZ_CP012334.1, on the reverse strand, counting down.
CGCGGCGCTGGGCCGGCCGGTACGGCGCACCGGCGTGGCGGCGCAAGCGACCCGGCTGACGGCCTATACGTCGGCCTGCGCCCATAACTGCATCGCGCAGGCCATGGACATCACTGGACTTGGATCCGATGCGCTGCGGCTGATTCCGGTGGACGGCGATTTCCGGATGGACATGGCCGCCCTGCGCGCAGCCATCGCGGCCGATCGGCACGCCGGCTTCCAGCCTTTCCTGGTGGCCGGCACCGCGGGCACCGTCGATGTCGGGGCCGTCGACCCGCTGGACGCCCTGGCCGACGTTGCCGCCGACGAAGGGCTGTGGTTTCACGTCGATGGCGCGTACGGCGCCCTGGCCATGCTGTCGCCGGCCCTGGCCCCCCTGCTGGCCGGCATCGAACGCGCCGATTCCATCGCTTTCGATTTCCACAAATGGGGCCAGGTGCCCTACGACGCCGGCTTCATCCTGGTGCGTGACGGCGAAACCCATCGCGCCGCCTTCGACGCCAGCGCCGCCTACCTGAGCCGGGAAACCCGCGGAATGGCGGCGGGCTCGCCCTGGCCCTGCGACTACGGTCCGGACCTGTCGCGCGGCTTTCGGGCCTTGAAGACCTGGTTCACGCTGACCGTCTACGGCGCCGACCGGCTGGGCGCCGCCATCGCGCGCACCTGCGATGTCGCGCGTCACCTCGCGCGCCGCGTCAACGCCGAACCGGCGCTGGAACTGCTGGCTCCCGTCGCCCTGAACATCGTTTGCTTCGGCTACCGCGCGGCCGGCCACGACGCGGCCGCCGACGACCGCCTGAACGCCGCCATCGTGCTGGCCGTGCAGGAATCCGGCATCGCCGCGCCATCGACCACGCGCGTGCATGGCAGGCTGGCCATCCGCGCGGCCATCGTCAACCATCGCACCGCCCCCGCGGATGTCGATCGCCTGTGCGACGCGGTCTTGCGGATCGGCGCCGAACTGGCGGCCATCTCCACGCCCGAACCCCAGCCCATACCGTGAACGACATCGCATGAACGACATCGCCTCCCCCGCCGACGGGCACATCGAACATCCGCCGCTGATCGGCAAGGCGCGGCTGATCACCCTGGCGTTCCAGCAGGGCGACCTGGAAGCCCTGCGCCAGGAACTGCTGGCGCGCGCCCGGCAGGACCCCGATGACGCCAACGCCGCGCTGGATCTTTCCATGACGCTGCTGCTGCTGGGCCAGCGCGACACCGCGCTGGCATTGCAACGCCACGCGGTGCAAAGCCAGCCGCTGTATCACATGCCCGCGGCACGCCCCGCCACGCTGCGCCTGCTTGCGCTGGTATCCTGCGGCGACTTCCTGGCCAACACGCCGCTGGAATTCCTGATCGCCGATTCCGACGTGTCGCTGGACATCCTGTACGTGGGCGAAGGGGTGCCGGCGCCGGCCACGCTGCCGGAGCACGACGCCTTGATGATCGCCATCGGCGAATCCGCCGCGAACCGTCCGCTGCTGCAAGCGCTGACGGGCCCGGTAGGCGCGTGGCACAAGCCTGTGGTGAACCGGCCCGAACACGTGCTGAACACGTCACGGGACGGCCTGTCCGCCGCCCTGCGCGGCGCCCAGGGCATCGTGGTGCCGGACATCGCACGCATCGCGCGCGCGGCCTTGTCCGCCATCGCGGACGGCAGCGCGACGCCGTCCACGGTGTTGCCCGGCGTCGATTACCCCGTGCTGGTTCGTCCCATCGATACGCACGCGGGCAACGGCCTGGCAAAAATCGACGATGCGGCGGGCATGGCGCAATACCTGGCCGGCAGCGAAGCGACCGACTTCTACCTGACGCGCTTCGTCGAATACCGCAGCGCGGACGGCCGCTATCGCAAGTACCGCGTGGTGCTGGTCGATGGGAAACCTTACCTGGGCCACTTGGGGATTTCGCCGCGCTGGATGGTGCATTACCTGAACGCCGACATGGCGGAGAACGCCGCCAACCGCGCGGAAGAAGCGGAACAGATGCGCGACTTCGACAGCGGCTTCGGCGCCCGGCACACCGCGGCCTTCGCCGATATTCACCGGCGCGTGGGGCTGGATTATCTGGTGATGGATTGCGCGGAGACGCAGGATGGGCGATTGCTGGTGTTCGAAGGCGATACCTGCGGGGTGATCCACGCCATGGATCCAGAGGACCTGTATCCCTACAAGCCCGCCTACATGCGGCGCATTTTCGCTGCCTTCCAGGAGATGCTGCGGCGGAAGGCTTTCGGCACGTCCGTCGGGGCGTGATGGTTTTGTTCGCTTGTGTGATATCCGCTGGGGAATCGCATTGCGCGCGGATCGTGGCGAACGTGGGTCAGGACTCAGCGTGGGTCGTAGTGAGCGTAGATCGTAGTGCTCGTGCCGTCCGGCGGGGTAGTGGCCTGTTGGCGCCAGCCTGATCGGGCGGTCCGGCCCGCGGGGGCCGGACACCACGTCGCTGACCTCGTCCGCCGGGCGTTGACTGTGCGCGTCCTTGCTCAGGGCATCCGCGCCTCGGCTCCCTACGGCGCCCGCTCGTTCGCCCTCAACAGGCTGGCGCCAACAGGCCACTACCCCACCGGACTCCGCCGTGCCTCAGCCACGGGCCGCTGGGACGGACGGTGTGCTTGGCACTTCGTAGGTACGCTCCGTTGGCCGATGGAAGCGTTTGGCATGCCCGTCGCTTCGAGGCCGCGCTGGGCGGCCTCGAAGCGACGGGCATGGCGAGATCTTTCGCCGGCTGCGGCGGCCAGCGCCAGCGATGGGGAGTGTCATAAATTTTGTGTTTGAGGCCTAACATAGCTGCTCCAGAGGAGCACATTATGGCTACCAAGCAAAAGGCACCTCCGAGGGAATTGCCATCGATTCCTGCAAATCTGATGGATGAGTTCGTCAAAGGTCCGATGACGCCGGAGTCGGTGCAGGACCTTTCGATGGCGTTCAAGAAGGCCCTGATCGAACGGGCGCTGGGCGCGGAAATGGGCCAGCACCTGGGCTATGGCGCCGGCACGGACCCGCCCGAAGGCAGCACTAACCATCGCAACGGCACCAGTGGCAAGACGGTGATAACCGACGATGGGCCGCTACGCGTGGACATTCCCCGGGACCGGCAAGGCAGTTTTGCGCCGATCCTGATTCCCAAGCACAAGCGTCGATTTACGGGATTTGATGACAAGATCATCGCCATGTACGCCCGGGGGATGACGGTGCGCGAGATCCAAGGTTTTCTGCTTGAGCAGTACGGCACGGAAGTCTCGCCCGAGTTCATCAGTTCGGTGACCGACGCGGTTATGGAAGAGGTGATCGCCTGGCAGAACCGCCCTTTGGAGACCATGTATCCGGTGGTGTTCTTCGACGCGTTGCGGGTGAAGATCCGCGAAGATGGCGTGGTACGCAACAAGGCGGTGTACCTGGCGCTGGCGATCCTGCCGGACGGCACTCGTGACATCCTGGGCCTGTGGATCGAGCAGACCGAGGGATCGAAGTTCTGGATGAAGGTGTTCAACGAACTCAAGACTCGGGGCACGCTGGATATCCTGATCGCGGTCACCGACGGCTTAAAGGGAATGGAGCAGGCGCTGAACGCGGTATTTCCAAGCACCACACTGCAAACGTGCATCGTGCATCTGATGCGCAGTAGCGTCGAATATGCGAGCTGGAAGGAGCGCCGGATAGTGGCTGCGGCTCTCAGGCCGATCTACACCGCACCGACCGTGGAGGCTGCGCAAGCGGCGCTGGCAGTGTTCGAGCAAGGCAGTTGGGGCCAAAGATATCCGACCATCGCCCAGACCTGGCATCGCGCCTGGGACCGCGTGATCCCGTTCTTTACGTTTCCCCCGGCGATCCGAAAGATCATCTACACCACCAATGCCATCGAGAGCTTGAATGCGCAATTGCGCCGATCGGTAAAGACCCGTGGACACTTCCCCAGTGACGACGCCGCAACCAAGTTATTGTGGTTAGTCCTGCGCAATATCACGGGCACCTGGGGCTGCGCCACGCACGACTGGAGGTTGGCCATGAACCAGTTTGCCATCATCTATGCAGAACGCTTCACCGACCCATATCACTGAAGTAGCATGAACCTGGAGAGTCAGAAACACGACGACGTTCAAATGCCTCAAACACAAAAATCCTGACAGTCCCCAGCGATGATCCGATTTGCGCAGGCATCGGATTTCACTTGGCCACTCCGATCCACGCACGCCGACAACCGTGGCATGACGCAACGCGTAGGCGTTTCGGGGCCGCGCTGGGCGGACCCGAAACGACGGGCAACACAATATCTTCGATCGGCGAATCACATCACCCACGAAGCGCAAGAAACCCGCCCGCCCCAGCGACCGTGATTAAGGCACAACGGAGTCCGCCGGGGGTGAGGCCTGCCGGGTCCGGCCCGTAGGAGCCGCGCGAGGGAATCCGAAGGAAGGACGGCCGGGCAAAAAACCCGCAAGAACGCAAACGAGGTTCGGCCGCCGGACGAGGATGACGACGCGGAAGTCCGCCGCGAAGGCGGCGGACCGGCTCCTCCGGGCCGGGCCCGGTAGGCCTCACCCCCGGCGGACGGCCCTAGCAACAACATAAACCCCAAGAGAACCGAGCGATAACCGGATTGCCGCCTAGCCCAACATCCCCCAAATCACCGCACCCCCAACCCGATCAAGCGAGATCGAAACTATCCCACTCATACCCCACGAAAGCCGCCCGCTCCCCCGTATGCACGACAGGATCACGACGCAATCCGATGACGATCCCATCCCCAGGCACGCAGATTTCCTCCAGCGCGTTGCCATGGATATCCATGGAGGTACCCAACGCCGCCCCGACCGACACCGTATCCCCCGCCTGCACCTGCGGCACGAACAGCCCCCCGCGATCGAAGGTGACCCAGCCGCGGCGCGTCACCCGCCGCACCTTCCGCGCCGCATCGACCGCCCCTTCCAGGATCCCCATCTGAATGGCCAAACGCTCGAACCCCCGTTCCGCCAGCGCGACATTGGCGGCTTCATAGCGGCTACCGCCGCCCAGTTCCAGCATGAAGGCCGGAATGCCCGCGGCCAGGCATTGGTAGTCCAGCGCGCCGGCGATATTGCCCGGCAGCTCGCCCTTGCCACCCACATCCATGCGGCAGGCAACATGCGGCTCGAACAAGGCGATGGCACGCAGCAAACCGGCTTCCGAAACACCGCTGTCCGGATGCAGCTTGTACACCGCATACGGCTTCGAATCGAACAGCGCATTCATCGTATGCAGATTGATCAACCAATCCGCCGTGCCGCGAATCTCGTTCATCAACGCATGTGCCAGCCGTTCGGAGATCAGCCCGCGCGGGTTGCCCGGGTAGCATTGATCCAGGTCCAGATCGTCATAGGGATTGCGCTTGCGCCGGCTATCCAACGCATGCGGATTGCCGGTCGGCGTGACCACCACGTTGCCCTGCATGGACTGCGAATCCAGCCGCGCGGCGAACCGCAACGCGGCTACCATCCCGTTGATCTCGTCGCCGTGTACCTGCCCGTGCAGCCATAGCGTCTTGCCTGGCCGGGCGCCGCGCACCGCGACGTACGGCAATGCGACCGCCATGCCGGACGACATCGACCCGACCGCGATCTCGCCGTGGCGACGGGCGGCGCCATCGCGGCCCGCCAGGAATTCTCCAATAATGCCCATCGTCATGCTCCTTGCTTGAATTTCGATTGGCTATCCTTGCCAGCGCTCGGCCTGTACCAGGCAGCTCATGGCATTCGGTCCCTGCGTCAGCGTGGAAGTACCCACATCCAGCGTCAGTACGTTCGCGGTGCCCGCGGTTTCGGGGGCATCGTCTTGCGCACCGGGCGCGAACCAGGCCCCGGTCGACATGACAACCGTGCCGGGCAGCAGCCCCGCGTCCAGCTGCGCGCCGGCCAGGCAGGCACCGCGCGCGTTGTACAAACGCACGACATCGCCGTCGCGCAGGCCCCGTGCGCCCGCGTCGTCGGGGTGGATGCGCACGGCTTCGTGGCCACCCACCTTGTTGGACTGCGCCAGCGGCGCCGCGTCCAGCTGGCTGTGCAGGCGGTCGGCCGGTTGCACCGTCAGCAGGTGCAGCGGATAGTCCCGTGCGCTGTCCGCGCCCAGCCACTCGCCGGGCGGTATCCAGCGCGGATGCGGTCCGCAGTCGGCGCAGCCATAGGCGGCCAGTGTTTCGCTATAGAGTTCGATGCGCCCGCTGGGCGTGCGCAAGGGATGCGCGGCCGGGTCCTTGCGGAAGTCCTCGAAGAGGATGAAGTCCCGACTGGGCGGCGGCAGCTTGACGTGGCCCTGCGCCCAGAAGTCCTCGAACCGCGGCAGCGGCACGCCGGCCCGTTCGTGCGTTTGCGCGAACTGCGCATAGATGTGCCGGATCCAGTCCATCTCGTCGCGGCCTTCGGTATAGCGTTCGCCGTAGCCCAGGCGCTGTGCCAGCGCCGCGAACACGTCCAGGTCGTTGCGGGCCTGCCCCAGCGGCTCGATAGCACGATGCATCGCCAGCGCATAGCGATCGCGCGACGAGCCGCCGATATCATTGCGCTCCAGCGATGTGGTGATGGGCAGCACGATATCGGCATGCCGCGCCACCGGCGTCCACCAGATCTCATTGACCACGATCGTGCGGGGCTTGCTGCGCCACGCCGCCAGCAGGCGGTTCAATTGCTGATGGTGGTGGAAAGGATTGCCGCCCGCCCAGTGGATGAAATGGATGTCGGGATAATGGCGGGTTTCCCCCTGGAACGGGTACGGCTGCCCAGGTTTTTCCAGCATCTCGGTCAGGCGGGCGACCGGAATCGCCAGGTCCGCCGGGTTGCGCCCCACGGGCATTTCCGGACCCGGCGTGGCGATGCGGGGATTGCCCACGCCGTTCATGGACCCGTGGCCGAAACCGAAGCCGCCGCCCGGCAGCCCGATCTGCCCCAGCATCGCGGCCAGCGCGATCACCATCCAGTAGGGCTGCTCGCCATGCTGCGCGCGCTGCACGGCGAACGAACAGGTCAGATAGCTGCGCGTGCCGTGCAGGGCGCGTGCCAGCTCGCGTATGCGCGGCGCCGGGATGCCCGTGATGCCGGCGGCCCAATCGGCATCCTTGGCCACGCCGTCTGCCGCGCCGGTGAAGTAGGCTTCCAGCGCTTCGTAGCCCACGCAGTGAGTGGCCAGGAAAGCGCGGTCGTGCGCGTCCGCGCGGCGCAATTCGTACGCCAGCGCCAGCATCAGCGCGACGTCGGTGTTCGGCCGTATCGGTATCCATTCGGCGTTCAGGAAATCGGGGCAGTCGTCGCGCGTGGGGCTTACGTTGATCACCCGCGCTCCCTTGGCCGCCAGCTGCCGCAGCCAGTATTCCTGCGTGTGTTCGGCCGCGCCGCCCGACGATACCTGGCCGTTCTTCAGCGCCAGCCCGCCGAAGGCCAGGAATACCTGGGTATGCGCGATGATGCTGGGCCAGGACGTCACCCGCCCCGTCAAGGGCGTATAGGTGCCGATCACGTGCGGCAGCAGGAATTGCGCCGTGCCCCAGCTGTAGTTTCCCAGCTGGTCGACGCCGCCGCCGCCCGCGAAGTAGAAACGGCGGATCAGCGAACGGGCGTGGTGCAGCCGCCCGGCGGACGACCAGCCATAGGAGCCGCAGAACAGCCCGGCCGGGCCGTGCTCGGCGCGCGTGCGGGCGATCTCCCCCGCCACCAGGTCCAGCGCCGCGTCCCAGTCGACTTCCACGAACTCATCGCGTCCGCGCAGCGCCCCGCCCGCCGCGCCGCGCGAGGCCAGCCACGATTTGCGCACCGCCGGCCGCGCGATGCGATGCGGTGAATACACCATGGGCGCGATGGCTTCCAGCAGCCGCGATGGGGCGGGATCCTGCTGGAAGGGTTCGCAGGCGACCAGCCGCCCGTCGCGCACCACGGCCGTGAACGCGCCCCAGTGCGCCAGCTGCGGATAGCGGCGCTCGTTCGACGCAATGGATGTCATATCGCTCTCCCGCGGCGGCGCATGCCGCCGCCGATTCCCTTCATCAATCCAGCCGTATGTTGGCCTTCTTGACCAGATCCGCCCATTTGGCGCGCTCCTTGGTCATCAGCTCGCCAAACTGGGCGGGCGTGTCGGAGGTGGCCGTCATGCCGGAAGCGGCAAGCGTCTTGACGATATCGGGATTGGCCATGGCCTGCGCGAAGGCGCGGTTGAGCGTTTCCACGATGTCCTGCGGCACCCCGGCCGGCGCGATGACGCCGTACCAGTTGGTCAGCTCGTAGCCCGGCACCCCGGCCTGCCCGATGGGTGGCGCGCCGGGGAACTCGTCGGAGCCCTTCACCGTCGTCACCCCCAGGGCCTTCAGCTTGCCGGATTGCACCAGCGATTTGACCGAGGGATCGGAAAACGTCACTTCCACCAGCCCGCCGGCCACGTCGGTCAGGGCGGGCGTGGTGCCCTTGTACGGGATGTGCCGCATATGCACGCCCGCCATCATGTTGAACTGCTCCGCCGCCATCTGGCCGATGGTGCCGTTGCCGCCGGATGCATAGGTTACGTCCTTCGACTTCGCGCGCTCGATCAGGTCCTTGATGCTGTTGATGCCGGAATTCGGGCTGGTGACCAGGACGTTGGGCATGGTGACCAGCAGCGAGATCGGCGTGAAGTCCTTGGCCGGGTTGTAGGGCACCTTCTGCAGATTGGGCAGGATGGTCAGCGAACCCGGCGTGGCGATGTAGAGCGTGTAGCCGTCGGGCTTGGCGCGCGACACGTAGTCGGTGGCGATGATGCCGCTGGCGCCGGGCCGGTTCTCGACCATGACGTTGGCGTTCAGGGCCTTGGACACGCCCAGCGCGGCGGCGCGCGCCAACACGTCGGCGCCGCCGCCGGGCGGAAAGCCGACCACGATGCGGACCGGCGTGCCCGATTCCGGATAGGCCGCCTGGGCGGTGGAGATGGACAGCGCGCAGAGCGCGGCGGCGCCGCAGGCGGCGATTCGTTTGAATGGCATGGTACTTCCCCTTGTCGGCCGCGATGTACTAGCTGAGCGGCCGTGTTGATGAAACGGTAGGTTGACGTATGGCGCGCAGCCGCGTCCGGGGCCGGTCGCGCTAGGCCGCCGATGCCGACAGGCCGGAGCGCGGCGACGGCGCGGGAGCGCCGGCGGCCACGGCCAGCGGCGCGCCCGGCCGCAGCACGTCGGACAGGAACTTGCGGGCGCGCGGATGATCCGGGTTGGCAAAGAAGCGGTCCGGCGTGGAGTCCTCCAGGATGCGCCCTTCGTCCATGAACCAGATGCGATCGGCGACCTCGCGCGCGAATCCCATTTCATGCGTGACCACCACCATGGTCATGCCCTCGGCGGCCAGCTGCTTCATGACCGCCAGCACCTCGCCCACCATCTCGGGATCGAGCGCACTGGTCGGCTCGTCGAACAGGATCAGCGGCGGATGCTGCGCCAGCGCGCGGGCAATGGCGACGCGCTGCTGCTGGCCGCCGGACAAGCTGGCCGGCATCGCGTCGAACTTATGCTCCAGGCCCACCTTGGCCAGCAGCTCGCGGGCCAGCGCGGCGGCGCGTGGCCGCGACATCCCGTGCACGCGGACGGGCGAGAGCATGATGTTCTCGGCCACCGACAGGTGCGGAAACAGGTTGAACTGCTGGAAGACGAAGCCGACGCCGGCCCGCAGCGCATTGATGTCACGGCCCTTCGCATGAATGTCCTGCCCGGCCACGCGGATGACGCCGCCCTGTATCGGTTCCAGCCGGTTGATGGTGCGTATCATCGTCGACTTGCCGGACCCGGACGGACCGCACACCACCACCACCTGCCCCGCCTCCACGCGCCCGCAGACGTTGTCCAGCGCGTGGTAGCTTCCATACCATTTCTGTACTTTGTCGAGTTCTATCACGGCAATCTCCAAGGCTATGGCCGTGCGCGCTCAGGCGGCGCGCAGCCGTTTGCGCGCCAGTCCGCGCTCCAGGCGGCCCGCCAGGCGCGACAGGGCGAAGCACGGCACGAAATACAGGGCGGCCAGCACCAGGAAGGTCTGCAGCGCATGGGCCATCTCCATGCTGTTGACCTGCTGGGCGGCGAAGGTCACTTCCTGGACGCCGATCACATACACGATGGACGTGGCCTTGATGGTCGACACGAACTGGTTGACCAGCGAGGGAATCATGTTGGCCAGCGCCTGCGGCAGGATCACGTGCCGCATGGACTGCGCGTAGTTCAGGCCGACGGCGCGCGCCGCCTCGGTCTGGCCCGGCGGCAGCCCTTCCAGGCCGGCGCGCACGATTTCGCCCAGGAAGGCGGATTCGTACAGCACGATGGCGCACAGCGCGGTGGCAAAGGCCGGCACGGTGGCGCCGGTCAGCACCGGCAGGACGAAGTACGCCCAGAAGATGATCATGATCAGCGGCACGCCGCGGAAGGCGTAGACCCACGCCGTGGCCGGCCAGCGCAGCGCCCGCACGCCGCTCGTGCGCGCCAGGCCCAGGCAGATCGCCAGCGGGAAGGAAATCGCCAGGCCGGCGCCCGCCAGGATCAGCGTCGCGGCAAAGCCGCCAAGCGGCCCCTGCGGCCAGGCGCCGACCAGGAACATCAGGCCGTAGTCATGCAGAATCTGCCACATGGCTCATCTCCTGAAAGCGGGCGGATAGCGGCGGCCGAACCACGCCCCCAGGCCCATCAGCGCAAGCGATGCGGCCAGGTACAGGGCGGTCGACACGGCGAAGACTTCGAACGACCGGAAAGTCTGGTTCTCGATCGCCTTGACCTGGTAGGTCAGCTCGCCCACGCCGATCACCATCGCCAGGCTGGTGTCCTTGAACAGGATCAGCGAGCGGTTGACCAGCGGCGGCACGGCGATGCGTACCGCCTGCGGCAGCATGACGTGGCGCAGCGCGCCCCAGGCGCTCAGGCCGACGGAACGCGCCGCCTCCACCTGCGTCCCGGGGATGGCGCGCAACCCGGCGCGGATGTCCTCGGACATGAAGCCGCTGACATTCAGGCTCAGCGCGATCAGGCCGAACAGGAACTCGGTATCCCCGCGGTTGATCCACAGGCGCAGGCCCTCCGGCAGGATCTGCGGCATGCCGAAATACCACACCATGATCTGCACCACGGTCGGCACGTTGCGGTGGTATTCGACGAAGGCGGCCACCACCAGCTGCAGCGGGCGCCAGGGGATCGCGCGCAGCACGACCAGCAGCAGCGCGATCGCGAGACCCAGCACCCATGCGCCCGCGAACAGGCGCACGGTGGTGACGGCGCCCGCCAGCAGCGTGGCGCCGTAGTTCCCGCTCGTGAGGAAAGCAAAATCGAAATGCATGGCGCTCGCGACCGCCCTATTCGGCGTCGACCGGCTCGACCTTGAAGGTGCGGGTCAGCTTGTAGATCGAATTGGCGCCCAGCCACCTGTCGTACATGGCGTTCAGCGTGCCGTCCTTGTCCATGTCCTGGATCACCTTGTTGATCGCGGCCAGCAGCTTGGGATTGCCCTTGTTGACGACCACGCCGATATGCTCGACATAGGTCGGCTCGGGCAGCAGGACCGTCGGCCTGCCGGACTTCTGCGAATCCAGCTCGAATCGCTTCAGGATCAGTTCACCGGCGGTGAAACCATCCACCTTGTCGTTCTGCAGGCCCAGGTAGCAGGACGCCACGTCCTGGAAGGACAGCACCTGCGATTCGGGCAGCACGCGCGCGGCGATGGCGGCCGAGCTGGAGCCCTTGGAGGCGCATACCTTGTGGCCCGCCAGGCCCTTCAGCGACGCGATGCCGGAATCCTTGCGCACCAGCACCTTGATGCTGCCCTGCAGGTACTGCAGGCTGTAGTCCACCTGTTGCGCGCGCTCGGGCAGGTAAGCCATCGAACCGGCGACCACATCGACGCGATTCATCTTCAGTTCCGGAATGCGCGCCTCGGTCGACAGCGGCTTGTGCTCCAGCGCCACGCCCAGGCCCTTGGCCAGGGCGGCACACATGTCGACGTCGTAGCCCACGAAGCTGCGCGTGGCCGTGTCCTGGTAGGCATAGGGGACGCTGGCGCTTTGCGTGCCGCAGATCAGCTTGCCGCGCGCCCTCACGTCGTCCAGCGCGTCGGCGTGGGCCACGGCGGCACCCAGCGTGGCGGCCGCGGCGAACAGGTACAGAGTGGTTCTCATCGTTGTTTCCCCTTGGTGGTTGGCGCCGGATCCGGTAGACCGGCGGTGCGTTCAATCCTGGTCCGTACGGACCGGAAAACGGAAGATCGACCGCTCCTGTTCGTCGATCTGATGGATCAGATTGGTTTCCCAGGCCAGGTACTGCCGCGCGGCGGCCTTGTTGCCGTCGTGGCGGTCGTGCACGAAGAACAGGTAGTCGATGCAGTCCTTGTCGGCCGGCTCGTTCTCGCTGGCCTCCATGGGCAATCCGGCCGCGCGCCAGGCGTCGGGGCCGTCCATGTTCAACCGCACCTGGTCGATGCCCATGCCGGCCAGCTCGCGCGCGGCCAGCGCGGCCACGGCGGCGTCCGCGGCCAACAGGATCACCCGCGCATCCGCCGCGATGCCCAAGTCAGGGAGTCGCGGCCGTATCGACCAGCGCGCGCCGGCGATATGCCCCTTCCGGTACGCCATGCCGGGACGCACGTCCACCAGCACGGCGCCATCGCGCCGCGCGGCGGCCAGGTCCGCGGTCGCGATCGCCGGCGGTGTCGCCAGCGGGACGGCGGCTGCCGGCGCACCGACGTCCGCCGCCACGCCCTCGCGCAACACGTACACGTCCCAGCCCATCTGCCGCAGCCAGCTCGCCACCACGGGCGCGCGCACGCCCTCGCCATCCGCGACCACGATCCGCGCATTGCGCACGCCGATGTACTGATCGGTGGCCTGGATCAGCTGCCCCCCGGGGGTGTGCTGCGCGCCGGCCAGCGTGCCGGCCGCGTATTCTTCTTCGGTGCGCACGTCGCACAGATAGGTGGTGCGGCTGGCATCCGCCAGCCACTCGCGCACCCGTGCCGCGTCCACGGTGACGACGCCATGCTGCCGCGCCACGGCTTGTGCGCGCTCGCGCAGCGCGGGCAGCGCGCCGGCGGAGACCGCCTCGGCGTATTTGCGCCGCGAACCATGTTCCAGCGGCAGATCGGCCAGGTACCAGCCCTGCGTGCCGTTCTCCAGCGCCAGCACCGGATTCGGCACGCCCAGGTTGATCAGCGTCTGCGCGCCGATGATGCTGCGCGTGCGGCCCGCACAGTTGACGACGATGGTGGTATCCGGATCGGGCACCAGGTCCTGGATGCGCAGGGCCAGTTCACCGTTGGGGCAGCAGATGCCGCCCGGGATATTCATCTTGCGGTATTCGGCATAGGGCCGGCCGTCCAGGACGACCAGCTTGTCGCCGCCGCGCTGGCGGCTTTCCAGGTCCGCCGCGCTGATGCGCGGCGTGTGGCAGATGTGCTCGGCCAGTTCGCCGAAGGTCTTGCTGGGCAGGTTGACGCCCGCGAACAGGGTATAGCCGGCGTCGCGCCAGCCCGGCGCCCCGCCCTGCAGGACGTGGACGTCCGTGTAGCCCAGCGCGCGCAGGGCCGCCGCCGCGCGCGGCGCCACGCCGTCGCCGGCATCGAAGGCCACCAGCCGCGCGCCCTTGCGCGGCAGCAGGCGCGGCGCCTCGGCTTCCAGGCGGCTGTACGGCAGCGAAACCGCCAGGAAGGGATGCCCCTCGCCGTACTGGCCATGCTCGCGCACATCCAGCAGGCCGATCTCGGCGCCATCATGCAGCCAGCGCTTGAGCGTCGGCGCGTCGATGCGCGGGATGGACGAAGTGTCGGTGTAATGCTGCGTCATGTGACTCTGCAAGAAATCGAGGAAAAAGCGTGCCCTTCACGCCGCGCGGACGCGGCATGCCGGGATGGGTAGTCGTATCGCGGCGCGCGCGGCGCCGGCGGCTCAGCGTTTCAGCGCGGCCATGGCCTGGTCCAGATCGGCCAGCAGATCTTCCGGATCCTCCAGCCCGATATGCAGGCGCAGGATCGCCCCGCGTCCCGACCAATCCGAGACGGTGCGGGCGCGCGCCATGTTGACCGGCACGCACAGGCTTTCGAAGCCGCCCCAGGAGGCGCCCAGGCCGAACAGGCCGAATGCGTCGACCATGCGTTCGACGTCGGCGTCCGTGATGCCGCGCGCGAATTCGATGGACAGCAGGCCATTGGTGCCGCTGCAATCGCGCTTCCACAGCGCATGGCCGGGATCGTCGGGCAGGGCCGGGCACAGGACACGGGCCACTTCCGCGCGTCCCTGCAGCCATTCGGCCACGCGCAGCGCGTGGCGGCCATGCATCGCCAGCCGCGCCGCCATGGATCGCATGCCACGCAGCACCAGATAGGCATCGTCGGCGCCCACGGTCTGGCCCATGTCCACGGTCGCGCGTTCCAGCGGCGCCCAGGCGCGCTCCGTCGTGACGACCGTGCCCATCATGACGTCGGCGTGGCCGCCCAGGTATTTGGTCGCGGCGGTAACCGAAATATCGGCGCCCAGCGTCAGGGGCCGGTATAGCAGCCCGGATCCCCAGGTGTTGTCCACCGCCAGCCAGCAGTCATGGCGATGCGCCAGTTCCGCCACCGCGGGCAGGTCCATCATTTCGTAGACCAGCGAACCCGGGCACTCCGCGTAGATCATGCGGGTGTTGGGACGGATGCGATCCGGCAGATCGCTGCCGTCCGGCCGGTAGTAGCTGAACTCGATGCCCCAGCGCGACAGCTGCTCGGCGCAGAAGCGCCGCACCGGTTCGTACACCGCATCGGTGATCAGGACATGGTCGCCAGCCTTCAGATAGGCCAGCAGCACCACCGCGATGGCGGCCTGCCCGGTGGGGTACATCTTGGCGCGATAGCCGCCTTCCAGCTCGACCAGCGCGTCTTCCAGCGCATAGGTGCTGTCCGTCCCGCGCGCGCCGTACGACAGCAGCCTTTCCTGGTCGCGGCGGGCGCGCGTATCGCGCCACTGCCGCACGCTGTCGAATATATAGGTGCTGGCGCGGGTCACCGGCGTGTTCACCCAGCCGCGATGTGGCCGCCCGGCACGCAGCAGCCGCGTGCCCGGCTTGTATCGTTCTTCCATGGCGCGGGTTCCCGTCAGCGGCGCGTCTGCACGCCGATCGGCATGACCTTGCAGGTGCCGGCGTCCAGGTCGAAGGACAGCCGCTCCGTCAGGGTTTCCAGCGCGCGCCCGTACATGTGCAGGTGCCGGATCACGCCGTCGCCGCGGATTTCCACCGCGTGTATGTCGTCGGGCATCAGGGCGATGCCGGTACCGGGTTCGACCACGACGGTGTCCTTCTTGGCCAGGCGGCCTACGCCGGGCTCCTTGCCGTCATCCAGGCGGTCGTAGACGTAGTTGTATTCGACTCCCTCGACGGCGGCGATGCACGCCCAGGTCGTATGGTTGTGCGGGACGATCTTCTTGCCGGGCCGCATCACGTTCAGGTACAGCGCGTAGCCGTGGTCGGGTTCCTCGCTGATCAGGTAGCGCGCCTGGCGTTCGTCGCCCTCCGGCGGTGCGTAGCGGTCGGCGGCCCACCAGTCGCGGTGGCTGGCCAGGCCGATGACGGTGCGCAGCACGTCGTCCAGGCTTCCGCAGTTCAACCCCTGCGTTCGTACAGTATCCTTTATGTTTTCGATCGCCAGCGTGATGTCTTTTTGGTGCGGATGTGGGCTGCCCATGCGGAAATACTCCTTTATTGAGGCGATTTCGGGGATACTCTACGGCCATGAATGCGGCGTGACAAATTAATTTGCCTTAATAACTCATTAGCATGCGTAATATGTTGGAGGCCGTATGCGCAATCTGGATCTCGACCTGCTGCGTACGCTCGCGGCCATCGACCAGGCCCAGACATTCTCGGGCGCGGCCGAGCGCCTGCACAAGACCCAATCCGCGATCACGCAGCAGATGCAGCGCCTGGAAAGCCTGGTGGGGCTGCCGCTATTCGAAAAGCAGGGGCGCAACAAGCTGCTGTCGCCGCACGGGCGCAAGCTGGTCGATTATGCGCGCCATATGCTGGCCATCAACGACGAGGCCATGCGCGCGATGCAGGACGGCCAGCTGGAAGGCGAACTGCGCCTGGGCTCGCCGCACGACGTGGCCGATACCATCCTGCCGACCGTGCTGACCCACATCACGCGCTGGTCTCCGCGCGTCAGGCTGGAGATCCGCGTGGATCGCAGCCCGTTCCTGATGAACGCCCTGCGCGCGGGGGAACTGGATCTGTGCATATCGACGCGCTTCGATCCAGCATACGAAGGCGTGATCCTGCGCACTTCGCCCACCGCCTGGATCGCTTCCGCGGCCTATGTGCACGATGCCGGCGCGCCGGTGCCGCTGGTGCTGGCCGATGAACCCAGCCTGTTCCGCCGGCTGGCCCTGAACGCGCTGGAACAGGCGCGCGTACCGTGGCAGACCAACTACGTCGCGCCCAACCTGGTGGGTATCCGGGCCGCGGTGCGCGCCGGCCTGGGCGTCACCGCGCGCAGCATCGAGTTCCTGGGACCGGACATGCGGGTGCTGGGCGAAAAAGACGGCCTGCCACCGCTGCCGGACGCCAACTACTTCCTGTGGATGCGAGGCGACTCCATCAACCCGCTGACGCGGTACGTGTTCGACATGCTGATCGCCAAGATGGGGTTGACCGACCGCGGAACACCGGCAGCCAGCATGCAGGCGCGGCAGTTCTGAGCAGGACGAAGGCGGGCCGCCCTTGCGCCGCGGCGGCGCCCCTTGCCGGCGACGCCCATATCGCCGCCACTACCGCTGCCCGAACCCGC
The DNA here is from genome assembly GCF_001704295.1 of Bordetella sp. H567. Taxonomy (NCBI): domain Bacteria; kingdom Pseudomonadati; phylum Pseudomonadota; class Betaproteobacteria; order Burkholderiales; family Alcaligenaceae; genus Bordetella; species Bordetella sp. H567. The sequence goes on along the minus strand of NZ_CP012334.1, from coordinate 1,513,795 downwards.
CGCCGCCCGCGGTTTCCATCAGCACGCGATCCCCGGGCTTGAGTACCCGCTGCTCCGTGGGATCCGTTTCCGTGCCGTTGATCACCAGCCTGCCCCGCTGCCCCGCCTGGCCGCCCCGCAAGCCCGGCGGCGGATGCTTCAGCCGCGTCATCAGGAACGACGTCGCCACGCTGGAGGCCTCTGACGTGATCTCGAACTCGAAGGTCAAGCCATCGCCACCGCGATGCGCCCCCGCGCCACCGCTGCCGCGCCGGATTTCGCGCCGATGCACCAGGATGGGCGCCAGGGTCTCCATCATTTCCACCGGCGTATTGCCCAGGTTCGCCGGGAAGGAGATGGCCGACAAGCCATCCCGCGATGCCGTCGCGCCCTGTCCGCCGTTGATGAAGTTCACCACGTTGAAGGGCCGGTTCCGATACTGTCCGAACATCGTCACGGACGAATTCGCCGATCCGGACGCCCATACGCGTTCGGGCAGCACCTCGGCCAGCGCCAGGAAGATCGCCGGTGACAGCATATGGCCAATCGCGCCACGTCCGCCGGAGGCCGCCGGATAGGTCGGGTTCAGGATGGACCCCAGCGGCGCCTGCGTCGTAATGGGCAGGAAGCCGCCTTCGTTGTTCGGCACCTCGGGACACAGCAGCGCCTTGATCGGATAGGCCGAATAGGCGAAGGCATAGATGGGCACCACATTGACGGCGCGCGGCTGCTGCGGGCTGGAGCCCGCATAATCGATGGCGATCGTGTCGCCCGCCACGGTCAGCTTGCAGTGGATGCGTATGGGTTCCTCGAAGCCGTCGTGCAGCACCTCGGATTCGTAGGTGCCGTCCGGCAGCGCGGCGATCGCCGCGCGCATCGCCGCTTCCGAACGCAGGCGGATGGCGGCGCCCAGCGCATCCAGGTCCACCGATTCCAGCAGCGGCGCGAGCCTTTCTTCCATCATCCGGCAGGCGCTGACCTGCGCCCAGATATCCCCCATGCCCTGCTCCGGTACGCGGATGTTCTGGCGGATCATGTCCACCAGCGTCTCGTTGACCTGGCCCCCGTCCATCAGCTTCAGCAGCGGGATCTGCAGGCCTTCCTCGTAGATTTCGCGGTTGGCATTGCTGCGCAGGCGGCCGCCGATATCCGGCAGGTGCGACACCAGCGCCGCGAACGCCACCAGCCGGCCGCGAAAGAATATCGGCATGACGGTGTTGACGTCGTGGATATGGCCGGTTCCCATCCAGGGGTCATTGGTGACCAGCACGTCGCCGGGCTTGAGGGTATCCGCCGGATACTTGCGCAGGAAGTGCTTCACGGTCGCGGGCAGGCTGCCGATGAAGGAAGGAATGCTCATGGTCGATTGGGCCAGCGAGCGCCCCTGCGCGTCGGTCAGCACGACCGCGAAATCGTTGGCGTCGCGGACCAGCGTCGAAAAGCAGGTGCGCACGAAAGCGGTGGACGCCTCGTCGACGATGCTGATCAGCCTGCGCCACAGGATTTCCAGTTCGATCGGATCGAAGCGCCGCGCCAGCTGGCCGGCCGGTTCGCCATACGCGCCATGAACATCGGACGGCATCATTCGAACTCCTTCAAGGTGACGGAAACCGTCAGGTCGGGCAGGATCTCCACCTCCGACCGGACGGGCACGACCAGGGTGGACTCGCGTTCCTCCAGCACCAGCGGGCCCTGCAGGCGCGCACCGGGGCGCAGCGAATAGCGGTCATGGACATCGACGGGATGAAAGGCCCGCGTCAGGGGAAGATAGATATCGCGTTGGCGCGGCTTGCCGGCGCCCTCGGCATGGCCGCGCCCTCCGCCCCAATGGAAGGTGCGCGCCACGGAGGCCGACCTGCCGGTAAGGCGCCAGGTCAGCACCTGCGGGCGGGCGCCGGGCACCAGATGGCCGTACAGGGTTTCGTAGCGCTGCTCGAATCGCTGTCGCATCGTCTGTCCGGCATCGTCGCCGAACGGCTGCCACGGCAGCGACACGGGTACGTTATCGCCCTGCCCGTAGTAGCGCATCTCCGCGCCGATGGTCCACTGCAGGTCCTGCGTGCGCGCGCCGGCGGTTTCCAGCTCCGACTCCGCCTCGGCGCGCAGGCGGCGCAGCCGCTCGTTGACGTCGCGCCAGTCGATCTCGTCCAGCAGCGCGGGCTGCGACCAGGCCCGGTCCGCGCGCGCGGGCGCGGCCAGCATGCCCAGGCAGGACCCGGCGCCCGCCGCGATGGTGGCCAGCAGCCGCGGAATGCGCAGCTTGCGCGCCACTTCCGCGGCATGCACGGGGCCGGCGCCGCCGGTGGCGACAAAGGTGAAGTCCCGCGGGTCGTGGCCTTTTTCCGCGATGTGGATGCGCGCGGCGCTGGCCATGTTCTCGTTGACCATATCGTGGATGCCCCAGGCCACGTCCAGTGGCGCCATGCCCAGGCGATCGGCCAGCTGCTGCATGCCTTGCAGGGCCAGGTCCTTGCGCAGGCGCATTTCGCCGCCCAGGAAGTTGTCGGGATTCAGATAACCCAGCACCAGGTCGGCATCGGTAACCGTGACCTCTGTGCCCCCGTTGCCGTAGCAGATGGGGCCGGGCACGGAACCCGAGGACTCCGGACCGATGTTCAGCAGCCCCATGCGGTTCAGGTGGGCAATCGACCCGCCACCCGCGCCGATCTCGATCAGGTCGATGCTGGGAATCAAAATGGGCAGCCCCGAGCCGCGCTTGAAGCGGTGTACCCGCGCGCACTCGAAACTGTGCGCGACCGGCGGTTCTCCTTCGGCCACCACACAGGCCTTGGCGGTGGTACCGCCCATGTCGAAGGCCAGCACCCGCCGCAGGTCCTGCGCGCGCGCGGTGTTCAAGGCGGACAGCACGCCGGCGGCCGGCCCCGACTCCAGCAGGAAGATGGGCGTGTGCGCGGCGGACCTGGCCGACGTGAAACCGCCGCTGGAGACCATGATGCGCAAGGGCACCCCGCGCTGCACCGCGTCCACGCGCGATTCCAGCTGCCGCAGGTAATCGGCCACGATGGGCTTGACGTAGGCATTGGCGGCCACGGTCGAGGTCCGCTCGAATTCCTTCACCTCGCGCGCCAGGTCGGCGGACAAGGAAACTTCCACGCCGGGCAGCGCGGACTGCAGATACGCGCCGATCTCGCGCTCGTGTTCGTCGTTCAGATAGGAATGCAGCAGCGAGACCGCCACGGAACGCACGCCCAGCGCGTGCACATCGCGGGCGATGCGATCCAGCTCCGCCCGGTTCAAGGCCACCAGGACCTTGCCCGACGCGTTCAGGCGTTCCCGGGCCTGCACGCGCTTGCCGGCATCGATCAGGGGACGGGGCAGTACCAGCTCCAGGTCGTAGAGGTCGTAGCGCCATTCGCGCCCGATATCCAGGGCATCGCACATGCCCTGCGTGGTCACCAGTGCCGTGTCCACGCCCTTGCGCTCGATCAGCGTATTGGTGACCAGCGTCGTGCCGTGCACCACCTCGTCCAGCACATAGGCGGCGGCGCCCGCGTCGCGCGCCTGCGCCAGCAGATTGGCGATGACCGCGGACACCGCCACGCCCGGGTCGTCGGGCGTGGTCAGCGTCTTGCCGACCCAAATGCAGCCGTCCGAGTCACGCGTGGCGACGCCGTCGGTGAACGTGCCGCCGATATCCACGGCGATGCGCAGCTTCTGCGCGCCGGCCTGGACGAATTGCGATTCTATTTTTCCCACGCTTCAGCTCCCTCTGCGCCAGCCGCACCGAAAAAATGATAAGGACCCGGCATTAACGACTACAAATGAAAAATTCGGGTTGATTGATTCGTACCGTCTATATATTCTGTGCGGGCCAGTCCACCGCGCCGGTATCCACCATGTCGACCACCATCACGTTGCGTCACTTGCGCAGCTTTGTCGCTGTCGCCGATACGGGATCGTTCACGCGCGCCGCGGAACGGCTCTTCCTGACCCAGTCCTCGCTCAGCTCTACCATCCACCAGTTGGAGGAAGACGTCGGCATCAAGCTGTTCGACCGCACCACGCGCAGCGTGACGCTGACGCCCGCCGCCCTGCATCTGCACCAGCAGGCGAAAGCCCTGCTGCTGCAGTTCGATGCGATGGTCAGCGACCTGCGCGCGGTGGCCTTGCGGCAGCACGGGCACTTGCGCATCGCCGCGGCGCCGTCGATCGTCGCCTGGCTGCTGATCCCTTCGCTGCCGCGCTTCCAGGCGGAATATCCGCACGTCACGCTATCCGTACGGGAGGCGGGCTCCGCGGAAATCGAACGCCGCGTGCGCGATGGCGAGGTCGACTTCGGCATCACCAGCCGCCTGTCCGACTACGCGGACCTGGAATACACCCTGCTGCTGCGCGACCGCTACGGCATCGTGTGCAGCCCCGATCACCCGTTGGCCAAGGCGGCCGGTTCGATCGGCTGGTCGCAGGTATCGCCCTACCGCCAGGATCTCGTGGGCCTGGCATCGGATACGCAGATCGGCAGCCTGCACCGCCGCACACTGCAGGACTTCGACCTGGCCGAGCATCGCGAGGAAGTGTCCAGCTCGACCTCGCTCTATCCCATGCTGATGCTGGGGCGGCGCCTGTGCATCCTGCCCAGGCTGACCGCGCTGACGCATCAACTGGAAAAGCTGCCGTTCCAACCTTTGGAAGGCCCGGTGCTGCATCGCGAGCTATTCCTGGTATCGCGCAGCTTGCGCGCGCTGTCGTCATCCGCGCAGGGCCTGCAGCAAGCGCTGGTGGAGACCTTGCGGCTGCGCGATCTGCCTGAAGGCATCGCGCAGGTGTAAGGCCACCCCGTCCGACGGCAGGCCCCGCGCGGCAAGCACTCCCACAGGCAAGCCCGCAACAGGCCCACATTGCGCGCGTGCCGCCGCGTGCCGCGAACGTATCGCTTCACGCCCGCGCATTCAAGGCGCGTATTTCCTCGCGCCGCTTCAGCCACCAGGCATAGTCGTCCGGCAGCAGGTCCAGGGGCTGCGCCACGCCCAATTCGCGCGCGGCCTGCACCGGCCAGTTGGGGTTCGCCATCAGCTCCCGGGCCAGGGCGATCAGATCCGCGCTGCCTTCGCGCAGAATGGCTTCCGCGTGCGCTGCTTCGGTGATCAAGCCGACCGCGCAACTGGGCATGCCGGCCTCGCGGCGCACGCGCGCGGCATAAGGCACCTGGTAGCCGGGCGTGCGCGGCACGACCGCCATGTTCAAGGGGCCGTCGATGCCGCCGGAAGAACAGGTCACCAGATCGATGCCGCGTTCGCGCAAGGCCCGCGACAGCGTCACCGTATCGTCCATATCCCATGCACCGCCCTCGCCGTCGACCGCGGAAACGCGAAAAAACACCGGTTTGTCGACGGGCCATTCCTGCCGGACCGTCTCGGCGATTTCCAGCGCCAGCCGCATGCGGCCTTGCAGGTCGCCGCCCCAGGCGTCGGTGCGCCGGTTGGCCAGGGGGGACAGGAACTGGTGGAGCAGGTAGCCATGCGCGCCATGGACTTCGCAGACATCGAAGCCCGCATCCACGCTGCGGCGCGCCGCGATGCGCCAGGTCTCGATCATGCGGGCGATATCGTGCGCGTCCATCTCGTGGGGGACGAGCGCGCCCGGCTTGGCGGGCAAGGGGCTGGCCGACACGCCGCGCCAGGGCGGCATGCCGTGGCGTGCGTCCTCGTCGGTCAAGGGCCTGAACCCCGTCCATGGCGGGCCGCAGGACGCCTTGCGGCCCGCATGCCCCAACTGGATGCCGGCGGCCGCGCAGGCCTCGTGGATGAAATCCGTGACGCGGCGCGACGCGGCCACGTGCCGGTCTTCGTACATGCCCGCGCAGCCATAGGTCTTGCGCCCACGTGCCTCCACGGCGGTTTCCTCGCAGAACACCAGCCCGGCGCCGCCTAGCGCAAACTTGCCCAGATGCACCAGGTGCCAGTCGGTGGCCGCGCCGTCGTCCGACTTGTACTGGCACATCGGCGAGACCACGACGCGGTTGCGCAGCGTCAGCCCACGTAGCGTGTAGGGCGTGAACAGCAGCGCCGTGCCCGCGGGCGCCATGGCAGCGTGGGCCGTGTCGGCATGGGCCGCGACAGCGGCGGCCGTGTCGGTGCCGGCCGTGCCAGCGGGCACCGTGTCCGCGTCCTGCTTCGCCTTGATTGGCGTCAGGGCAGCTTGATGCCGCGCTGCTCGATCAGCGTTCCCCATTTCCTGCTCTCCGTCATGGCATAGCCGCGATAGGCTTCGGGCGACCCGCCGTTCAATTCGAAACCCTGCGCGGCCAGTTGTCCTCGTGTCTGCGGATCGCGCAGTACGTCGTTCAATACCTTGTTCAGATTCTTCACGATTTCCGGCGGCGTGCCCGCCGGCACGAACAGGCCGAAGGTCGTCAGCGATTCGAAGCCGGGCGCGCCGGCTTCGGACAGCGTCGGCACATCGGGCAACAGATCCGCGCGCTTGGTGCCGCTGGTCCCCAGCGCGCGCAGCTTGCCGCCGCGGATCAAGGGTTCCGCCACGCTGATGTCGACGAAGCCCACTTGCGTCTGCCCGCCCAGGATGCCCTGTACGGCCGGCGCGCCGCCACGGTACGGGACATGGAGCATGTTGATGCCCGTCATCGCCATCAGCAGCTCGGTGGCCAGATGGCTGGAACCGCCCACGCCGGAGGACGCATAGCTGGTGCCGCCCGGCTTGGCCTTGGCCGCCGCCACCAGGTCCGCCAAGGTCTTGAACGGTTCGTCCGGACGCACGCACAGCACCTGCTGGTTGGCGCCTATCATCCCGATGGCGGCGAAATCCTTGTCGGTATCGTAGGGCAGCGCATGGTAGAAATGCGGCGCTATCGCGAAGGTGCTATTGGTTCCCAGCAGCAGCGTATAGCCGTCCCGATCCGCGCGGGCGACCTGCGCATACCCTATCGTGCCGGTCGCGCCGGGTTTGTTTTCCACGACCACGGGCGCGCCCAGCCGCCTGCCCATGCCGTCGGCCAGCACGCGGCCCAGCATGTCGGTCGAGCCGCCGACCGACCAGGGGATGATGAGGCGGATGGGACGATCCGGATAAGCCGCGCGCGCGGCCGTGCCGCCCAGGACCATGGCCGCCGCACAGGCGGCCGCCGACAGCAGCATGCGTATCGATCCGTGCATCCAAGCCCCTTGCGATCCTATCGTCGGGCCCGCCGTCCAGCGCCGCGGGAACGTTTCCTGAACTATGGGCGAGGACGCAGCCCGGCCACAAATTAAAAAATCCAATGCATTTATCGGCGACTTCCACGAATCGCCCGACGCACCCTGCGGTGCACTGCCCCGTGCGCCGCGGGGTTCCCCTAGGTTCGCGCCACCTGGCGCGCGGCGGTCGCGGCTCCAGTCGGCAACGCAGGGGCGGGCGGGCGCCCCCAGACTCGGCCATCCCGATACAATCGAACCTTTGCGCGCCCGCGGCGGCCGCGCCTGTCATTTGCCCGGTGTTAATGGAAAAAAGCGATCTGTCCGGCCACACGCCGATGATGCAGCAGTATCTCAGGCTGAAGGCCGAAGCCGGCCCCCTGCTGCTGTTCTACCGCATGGGCGACTTCTATGAAATGTTCTATGAAGACGCCGAGCGCGGCGCGCGGCTGCTCAATCTGACCCTGACCAAGCGCGGCGCCTCCAACGGCAGCCCGATCCCCATGGCGGGCGTGCCTGTCCATGCCATGGAGCAATACCTCGCCAAGCTGGTCGCGCTGGGCGAATCGATCGCCATCTGCGAACAGATCGGCGATCCGGCCGCATCCAAGGGGCCCGTCGAACGCCGCATCGTGCGCATCGTCACGCCCGGCACGCTCACGGACGACGCGCTGCTGCCCGCCAAGGCGGACCGCTGCCTGGCGGCCGTTTTCCCCGGCGGCGCGCGCGCGTCGCGCGCCGGCCTGGCGTGGCTGAACCTGGCCAGCGGCGATTTCCACGTCACCGAATGCGCGCCCGCGCAGATCGAATCGGAACTGCATCGCATCGCCCCGGCGGAAATCATCTACCCGGAAGGGGTGGAATTGCGTGTTGCCATCGAAGGCGCGCAGACGCGTGTCCCGGACTGGCATTTCGAAAGCGATGGGGCGCGGGGGCATCTGCTGGCGCATTTCCGCACCGACTCCCTGGCCGGCTTCGACGTGGAAGACATGCCCGCCGGCGTGCGCGCCGCGGGCGCGCTGCTGCGCTATGCGGCGCGCACCCAGTCGCAGGCACTGTCGCATGTGCAAGGGATCCGCGTCGACCGCCCCGGCCAATACGTGCTGATGGATCCCGTCACGCGCCGCAACCTGGAGCTGACGCAGACCCTCAGCGGCGAGGAAGCGCCCACCCTGTTCTCCATCCTGGACAACTGCCGCACGCCCATGGGCAGCCGGCTGCTGCGGCGCTGGCTGCATCACCCCCTACGCGACAACGCGCCGGTGCGCGAGCGCCAGCAGGCCATCGGCGCCCTGCTGGCGGCCCGGCTGGATACCTCGGCCGGCCTGGCCGCCGCGCTGCCGCTGGAATCGCTGCGCGATACGCTGAAGCGCTTTCCGGATATCGAGCGCATTGCGGCGCGCGTCGCGCTGCGCTCCGTGCGGCCGCGCGAACTCGCCAGCCTGCGCGACGCGCTGGCGGAGTTGCCCGTCCTGTGCGAGCAGGTGCGGGCCCTGGCCAGCGACGGCCGCTTCGCGGCCCTGGCCGCGCATCTGTCGCCCGATCCCACGATCCACGCCCTGCTGGCCGGCGCCATCGCCGCCGAGCCGGCCGCGGCCATCCGCGACGGCGGCGTCATCGCTCCCGGCCACGACGCCGACCTGGACGAACTGCGCGCCCTGGCCACCGATGGCGGCGACTTCCTGATCCAGCTGGAAGCCCGCGAACGCGAACGCAGCGGCATCTCCAACCTGCGCGTCGAATTCAACCGCGTGCACGGCTTCTATATCGAGGTCAGCAAAGGCCAGGCCGACAAGGTGCCGGAAGACTACCGCCGCCGGCAGACCTTGAAGAACGCCGAACGCTACATCACGCCGGAACTGAAAACCTGGGAAGACCGCGTGCTGTCCGCGCAGGACCGCTCGCTGGCCCGGGAAAAATGGCTGTACGAGCAGGTCCTGGAACAATTGGGCGGACACGTGCGCGCGCTGTCGGACTGTGCATCGGCGCTGGCGGAGCTGGATACGCTGGCGGCCCTGGCCGAGCACGCGCGCCGCCACGACTGGAACGCGCCGGAACTCTCCGAGGACGCCGAGATCGATATCGAGGCCGGCCGCCATCCCGTCGTGGAGCGCGCCATCGAGCGCTTCACGCCCAACAGCTGCAAGCTGGACGCGACGCGGCGCATGCTACTGATCACGGGCCCCAACATGGGCGGTAAATCGACCTATATGCGGCAGGTCGCGCTCATCGCGCTGCTGGCTCGCACGGGCAGCTTCGTCCCCGCCGCGCGCGCCCGCATCGGCAGGCTGGACCGCATCTTCACGCGCATCGGGGCCGCCGACGACCTGGCCGGCGGCCGCTCCACCTTCATGATGGAGATGACCGAGGCGGCCGCCATCCTGGCCGCCAGCACACCCGCCAGCCTGGTGCTGATGGACGAAATCGGCCGCGGCACCTCCACCTACGACGGCCTGGCCCTGGCCTGGGCCATCGCGCTGCGGCTGCTCACGCACAACCGCGCGCTGACCTTGTTCGCCACGCATTATTTCGAGATCACCCGCATGGCCGCGGAACAGGCCACGGCCGCCAACGTCCACCTGGCGGCGGCGGAATCGGCCGGCGGCATCGTCTTCCTGCACGAAGTCCGCGAGGGTCCCGCCAGCCGCAGCTACGGCATCCAGGTCGCGCAGCGCGCCGGCGTGCCGGCGGCCGTCATCCGCCAGGCCTCCCGCGAACTCGAACGGCTGGAGGCCCAGGGCGCGCCCACGCCACAGCTGGGCTTGTTCGCCGCCGCCGCGCAAGCCGATGCGCACTCCGCGGCGCAGTCCGCGGCAGCGCAGGAAAGCGAATCGCTGCTGGCCCTGCGTGACGCGCTGGCCGACGTCGATCCGGACAGCCTGACCCCGCGCGAGGCCCTGGAAACCTTGTATCGACTGAAGGCGCAATTGCCATGACGACCGCCGACCACAGGCCTCGCACGGGAATCGACGATCCCACCCCGACCTGGACATCCCGGCCATGACCTCTCCGAATCCGAACCAGCCGCTGGATCTCCTGGGCGGCCGTACCCCGGCCCAATTCATGAAGTCCCATTGGCAGCGCAAGCCGCTGTTGATCCGCCAGGCCATCCCCGGCTTCAAGCCGCCGCTGGGCATCGCCGACCTGAAGCGGATGGCGCGCCGGGACGACGTGGCGTCACGCCTGATCTGGCGCGAGGACGGGCAGTGGCAGATGGAGCAAGGCCCCTTCGCTCGGCTGCCCAAGGCTTCCGAGCCGGACTGGACGCTGCTGGTCCAGAGCGTGGACCTGCATCACGATGCCGCGGCCGAACTGATGCACCGTTTCCGCTTCGTTCCGGACGCGCGGCTGGATGACATCATGATCAGCATCGCGACCGATGGCGGCGGCGTGGGGCCCCACTTCGACAGCTATGACGTCTTCCTGCTGCAGGCGGTGGGGCGGCGCGAATGGCGCATCGGCCGCCAGCGGGACCTGAGCCTGCAGCCTGATCTGCCTCTGAAAATCCTGCGCCGCTTCGAACCCGAAGCCACCTACGTACTGGAACCGGGCGACATGCTGTATCTGCCGCCGCAGCTCGCGCATGACGGCATCGCCCAAGGCGACTGCATGACGATTTCGATCGGCTTTCGCGCGCCCGACCAGGCCACGCTGGCCCGCGGGATGCTCGAGGCCGCCGCGGAACAGGTCCTGGCGCGCGCAGGCCAGCCCAGCGGACCTTATGGCGAACCCGCCCTCCCCGGCCCGCGCCTGCAGGGGCGCTACCGCGACCCGAGCCAGGCCGCGACCGCGCATCCCGCAGAATTGCCCGACGGCCTGGCCGCCGCGGCGCTGGATGCCGTGGGCCGCGTGCGTTTCGACGAGGCCCTGGCGCATCGCTTCCTGGGCTGCTGGTTGACGGAACCGGGCGCCACGGCCGTGTTCGACACGCCGGCCGCCGATGGCCCGGACCTCGCGGCCGAATGGCCCGAGACCGGCATGCTCCGCCTGGATCGCCGCACCCGTCTCCTCTATCGCGGCCGGCAGCTGTTCATCAATGGCGAAACAGCGCCCGTGTCGGCCAGCCCGGCCTTGCGCCGGCTGGCCGATGCCCGCCGCCTGGCCTGCGCGGAGCCGGCGGCCCGCACCCTGACGGAAGAAGAACGGGAATGCCTGACGCAGTGGCTGGACGATGGCTGGCTGGTCTATGACCCCGAGGCGTAATACGCCGCGTGGCGCGCCCTCAGGCACGCTGGGCGCCGCCTCGGCCGCATAAAAAAGCACCCTGAAAAGCCTGAAAAGTTTCCAGACCACACAATTCGGACGGTTTTACCCCCCAAACGACACATTAGGAAAAACCCTATACATCCGAGCAAGGCCTGTTTCGTTTGGGTCTCGCAAGCTTTAATTTCCATACTCAATCGTTCGGGTATCTCCTGTAGCCTGGATCCGTCATCCCGGCTAGGGCTCTGCGCGGGCAGACTCGCCGGGTCGCACGGATGCCATCACAAAGGAGATCTCGAATGATGACGAAAACACTGCTTCTGGCTAGCGTTCTGGCCGTCTCTCTGACCGCTTGCAATAAGCATGACAGCAACGCCCCGACGGGTTCGACCAGCAGCACGCCGTCCACCACGGCACCGTCGACCGCCCCCACGCCCCCGGCGGCTGGCGGCGCCACCACGACGCCCGGCGCGGCCGGCAGCGGCACGACCACCACGAAGTAACGGTGGCTGTGTAAGGGATCGCCGGATATCGCGGGCCTGACAGGGCCGGCGACGGAAGATCCCCCGCCACGCCGACCAGTCGGCCGGCAACAAAAAAGGAACGCATTGTGCGTTCCTTTTTTATTGCCCGTCGGGTGGATAGGCCTTCAGGCGAGGCGCGCCGAGGCGCCGCCCCTGAAACACCGCGCGATGGGCAGGCCGGCGGTCCGTACGGCGACGAACCGCCCCACGCGGTTTACTGCACCGCCGACATCTTGTCCGCGAGGACGCTCAGCAGACGCTGGGCCGTGGGACTGCTGTCGAGCTTGCCGTTCGTATCGAGCACGGTGACCTGTGTGCTGGCGCCCTGGCCCACGACATGGATACGGTATTGCGGGGCCTGGCTGGGCCGGGCGGTACCGAACAGGCGGCTGAAGAAGCCCGGTTCATCCCGCTGCACGCCCGTATCCGTATCCAGGTAGCGAACATAGAAGTCGCCGGCCGAGCGATCGCGGTCGTCGACCGTGAAGCCGCCCGAATCCAGCGCCACGCCGACACGGCGCCATGCGCGGTCGAAGGATTCCTGCACGTTCAGGCGGGCACCGTCGGCCTGTACATCACGCACCACCTTCGGTTGCACGGGCGTGTTCTCGGCCTTGGCGACCATGGTCTTGGCCTGGTCCACGCTGGTGCCCAGATAGACCATCAGGCGGGCCAGCATCGCGGCATTCAAGCCGGGATCTTCCGGACCGGGCTGCCACTGCAGATTGCCGGAATCGCGCTGGCCGACATTCTTTTCCACCATGTGCTGGTGGCTGATATAGATCTCGGTATGCCCGTTGACGCGCTCCATGCGCGTGCGGAATTTCTCGCGCTCGCCGCTATCGTAGGCCTGCTCCAGCACGAATCCCAATGCCTGGCGCAGCCAGCTTTCCGGGATCTTGGCGCGGTTCTCCGCCCAATCGGTTTCGATCAAGCCCGCGGTGGGATTGTTCGTCTGGATGGTGAAGCCGTTGCTGGTCCAGAAATCGACCACCTTGCCGAAGATCTGGGCCGGCGGCAGATCGACCACCAGCCAGCGCACATCGCCATCGCGCTCGACGTGCATATCGGTACGCTGGGGCAGCACGTCGCTGCCCTTGCCCTGGGCCTGGGCGACGGCCTGCTGCTGGCCTTCCGCCTGGTATTGCGAGAAGGTCGTCGTGCCGCTGGGCGGCGCCTTGTAGCGCGGGTCCGCGGCGGCCTGGGTCAGGTCGGGTGGAATGCTGAGCGGCTGGGCCTGCTGGCTGCTCGCGCTCTTGTAATCGATAGGCTCTTCCTTCCCGAGCATTTGATTGACGTCGCTGCAACCGGCCAGCATGACCAGGGTAAGCAATGCCGCGAAACCGGCATGGCGCTTGTTCATACGTATCCTCATTGAATGCTTTTAGAGCAGGCCCGCGTCCCGTAACGCGGCTTCCACCGTAGCGTGGTGCTGCGAACCGAGCTCCACCAGTGGCAGCCTGTAGCCCAAGGGCATGCGTCCCAGACGGGACAGGGCCCACTTGACGGGAATCGGATTGGCCTCGACAAAAAGGGCCTTGTTCAGACGAGCCACCCGCGCGTTGAGTTCACGCACCTTGGGCACGTCCATCGCCAGCGCCGCCGCGCACAGATCGTGCATGAGGCGAGGCGCGACATTGGCGGTCACGGAGATATTGCCGCGCCCCCCCAGCAGCATCAGGGCTGCCGCCGTGGGATCGTCGCCGCTGAACACCTGGAAACCCGCCGGCGCTTCGCGCAGCAGCAAGGCGCCCCGGCCGATATCGCCGGTGGCGTCCTTGATGCCGACGATGCCCGGCACCTGCGCCAGGCGCAGGACGGTTTCATTGGACATATCCGCGACCGTGCGCCCCGGCACGTTGTACAGGACGGTGGGCAGGTCCACGGCTTCGGCGATGCGCCGGAAATGCTGGTACAGGCCTTCCTGGGAAGGCTTGTTGTAGTAGGGAACGACGGACAGCCCCGCCTGGGCGCCCACGGCCTTGGCGTGGCGAGCCAGGTGGATGGCTTCGTCCGTGGAATTGGCGCCAACGCCCGCGATGACCGGCACGCGTCCCGCGGCATGTTCCACCGCCACGCGTATCAATTCGGCATGTTCTTCCATGGACACCGTGGGAGACTCGCCCGTGGTGCCGACCACCACCAGGGCGTCAGTGCCTTCGGCCACGTGCCAGTCGATCAACGCGCGGTAGGCGGCGTAATCGAGACTGCCGTCGGGATGCATGGGAGTGACGAGGGCCACCATGCTGCCCTGAAAAGTAACGCCAGCGGCGGATGCCGAGGATGCCATGTGATGGGGGCTCCGGAGCCCGCTGGCCGACGCCGGCGGGGACTTGAATTGTAAATCCCGCGAGTTTACCGGATAGCGGGAAAAAACCTATAGAAACCAGCCGACCACCGTGCTGCCCAGCGCAAAAATCGGCTTCAGGAACACCCAGAGGGCGCCGCTGAACAGGAGCAGCAGCACGATCATCATGCCGTAGGGCTCGATACGCCCGTATTGGTAGGCGAGCCGATGCGGCAACAGGCTGTAGAGCATCCGTCCCCCATCCAGCGGCAGCAGCGGCAACAGGTTGAGGGCCATCAGCACCAGGTTGATCTGCACCCCGGCCGAGGCCATGTCGAACCAGTATCCGCCGGCCCCGCCGCTCTGGTAGACCAGCTTGAGCATGATGCCCCACAGGATGGCCATGACGAGGTTGGAGGCCGGGCCGGCCGCGGCCACCCACAGCATGTCCTGCTTGGGCCGGCGCAGCCGGCTGAAATCCACTGGAACGGGCTTGGCCCAGCCGAACAGGATGCCCGGACTGCCGAGCAGCTTGGAGGCCAGCAGGATGACCAGGGGCACCAGCAGCGTGCCGACCGGATCGATATGCCGGGCCGGATTCAGGCTGACCCGGCCCATCTGGTAGGCGGTGGGATCGCCGAACATGCGGGCGACATAGCCATGCGCCGCCTCGTGCAGCGTGATGGCAAAAATGACGGGGATCGCGTATATCGCGATCGACTGGATGATGTCGTCCATGGATCAGGCGATTCCGAGCTGGGAGGGGTCGCCGCGCCCCACCCGGATGAGTTCCGCGCTGTCGCCGGTCAGGTCGACGACGGTCGTGGGTTCCTTGGGGCAGGCGCCGCTGTCCACGACGGCGGCCAGGACGTGTTCGTAGCGTTCGCGGATTTCCTGCGCGTCGTTCAGGGCCTCCGTCTCGCCGGCCGGGATCAGCGTGGTGGAGAGCAAGGGTTCGCCGAATTGCTCCAACAAACCCAGGGTGACCGGATGAGCGGGCACACGCAACCCTATCGTTTTGCGCGAAGGATGGGAAACGCGCCGCGGCACCTCGCGCGTGGCTTCCAGGATGAAGGTGAAAGGCCCCGGCGTGGCGGCCTTCAGCATACGATACTGACGGTTGTCCACGCGCGCGAAATGACCGAGCTGGGCCAGGTCGCGGCAAATCAGCGTCAGGTGATGGCGTTCATCCAGGCCGCGCAAACGGCGCAGTCCGTCCGCCGCGGCCTTGTCATCCAGGCGCGCGATGACGGCATAGCTGGAATCGGTGGGCACGGCGGCCAGGCCGCCGTCGCGCAGCAATTGGGCGGCCTGCTTCAATAAACGCGGCTGTGGATTCGCGGGATGTACGGTAAAGAATTGCGCCATGCGGCTATCCTAACATCTTGCAAGAACACATCCGCCGCCCGGCGGTGCGAAGGAGAAGCTCATGCGCTTGGACGATTCGCCTGAAAGCGAAAATGTGGAAGATCGGCGTGGAATGGGAATGCGCCTTGGCGGCGGCAAACTCGGCATAGGCGCGATCATCCTGGCCCTGGTGGCGATGTACTTTGGCGTCGATCCGTCCGTGGTGCTGCAGGTGCTGCAGGACCCGGCGGGCCAGCAGGCCCCCGCCACCGCCACGGCGCCCCCCGCCAACGACCCGCAACGACGCTTCGTCGCGAAAGTGCTGGGCGAAACGGAAGAGACCTGGCAGGCGATTTTCCGCGACCATGCCAAGCGGTCCTATGTCCCGCCCAAGCTGGTGCTGTACACCGGCGCGACGAATACCGCCTGCGGCACCGGACGCGCCGCGATGGGGCCCTTCTACTGTCCGGCCGACAGCAAGGTCTACCTGGACCTGAGCTTCTTCGACGACATGAAGCGCCGCTTCCAGGCGCCCGGCGATTTCGCGCAAGCCTACGTCATCGCGCACGAAGTCGGGCACCACGTGCAGCATTTACTGGGCATCTCCGAACGCGTGACTTCGCTGCAGCAGGAAAACCCGCGCCAAGCCAACGCGCTGTCGGTGCGCCTGGAACTGCAGGCGGACTGCTACGCCGGCCTGTGGGCCAAGCAGGCCGACAGCGCCCGGCACATCCTGGAATCCGGTGACGTGGAAGAAGCATTGAACGCCGCCAGCGCCATCGGCGACGATCGCCTGCAGAAGCAAAGCCAGGGCTATGTGGTGCCGGACGCGTTCACGCACGGAACGTCGGCGCAACGGGTGCGCTGGTTCAAGCGCGGGCTGGCCAGCGGCGATCCGCGCCAGTGCGATACCTTCAGCGCACAGGCGCTTTGACCTCGATGTAGCGCCAGCGGCTTTCCTGCCGCGCCGTTCGGGGCGCCGCGCGCAACGGCCCGGTCACCCATCCCGCCGGGCCCGCGTCCGCCAGGCCTGCCTCTTCCCTGCCTCGCGTCAAAGCAGCTGGAAGCCCGCGCCGGCACGATAGCGGCGGAATGCTTCCACGGTGGCGCGCACGTGCGGCATCATGGGCGGAAGCGGGTCGGCGTCCAGGCCGATCCATCGCAACTCCGGCGTTTCGAGCGGATCGGCGCGCATCTTGCCTTGGAATTGCCGGCAGTGAAACAGCACGGCTTGATAGTGGCAGACGTCGCCATTGGGCAGCGTCACGATCTCCACCTTCGGGTCGGACGCATGTCCGAAAGGATGCAGGGCGCCTGGGACCAGGCCGGTTTCCTCTTGGATTTCACGCCGCGCCGCTTGTTCGGCGGATTCGCCGATTTCGATGTGCCCGCCCGGCAATCCCCACATACCGGCAAAGTCGGCGCGCGCATGCAGCAGGATGGCGCCGTCCGGCTGTTCCAGCACGATACGCACGCATGGACACAATAAAGGCCGTGGCCCGACCAGGGCGCGCAGCTGTCCCAGTGTGGACTGGGAAAAAGCCGTCATGACGCAGCCAGACGCGCTCCCGCCAGGCCGTCCACGATTTCACGCCCATAGGCCACGGCCGCATGGACGGCCTCGGCGGGGCTGTAAACGAATCCGCCGTCCATAAAGCGTGGAATAGGATATTCGTCCCCGTCCGTCGGTTGTAGCGAGGCAGGCGCCACGCACACCACCGCGCGGAACACGGGCGCGCCGCCATCCACCGGCGGCGGTAGATCGCGCGCCACCTTGGCGGTCAGGCGATAGCCCTTATAGACGTCGTTATTTCGATGCACGCGTTCTCCCCTATACGAAGTTGCCGAACGAGCATACCCCCGTTGCATGACATGTCGCGGAATGTTTTGTAACCACAATATGACAAAAAGTTAACCCGGGTTTTCCCGGCGGCCCTGCGCGCATGCCGCCTCGTGGACCGCATTCGCATGCCGCTTTTGCCCAGCGCGCGGGAATGCCGCTTGCGCAAAGTCGGTTTTTTGCAACGCGCCGGCGGGCCCCCTCGCCGCGCATAGGGAGGCGGCCATGTTGACCCAGGAACAACTACAACTGCTTAAACAAATTCACGCTGGCGAGCACACCATTGATGAGCTGCGGGCCAGGGAATTGATGGAGCAGGGGCTGGTCGCGCAGCGGGAAGGTGGCTTGGCCGTGACACCGCAGGGCCGCAATGCCTTGGGGTTGCGCGAGGGCTTCGGCGACGCGATCGTGGACGCGATGCTGCCCGGCGAAGGCGCGCGGCAGGCGGAGGAAAAGCACTGAAGCGGGGCTGCGCGGATGCGGCACAGGGCGCTGGCGGCCGGGAGTCAGTCCTTGAGCGCCGCGATCACCGAATCACGCATCGATTCGAAGCCGGCCACGTATTGCTGGCTTTCCGAGCGGGCAAGCAGGCCGGCGTAATTCTGTTCCAAGCGAGCTTCGACGGCCTCGCGCAGGCCAGGCGAGCCACGCGCGATATGCAGCACGCACAGCAGCGATGCCGTGAGTGCGCTGATCTGGCCGCCCTGGTGGGCAATGGTTTGCGCGATCAGCGCGAGTTTTTCGTCGGTGTCCATGGACGCTCCTCGATGTTCAATGGCTGTCTCCCGAACGCAAGGACGATGCGCGGGAAGGCGCGTTGGCGATGTCGGCATGGAAGCCATCGCGGGCATTGCAGGCATGCGAATCAATGCGGCGATACGCGCCACTGCCGCCATTGTCGGCCAAGCGGCGCATGCTAGCACGGCCCTACGCCGACACCCCGTTCCATGGTCATCCGTGCAGCATGGCGCGCATGCCGACTCCGCCATCAGGATAGGCTTGCCGTCTTTCCGCTATAAGGCCAACATCGCTCTATAAAGTCCAGGTCGCACCGGCGCCGCCGAATACGCCGCAGCCGCGCAAGCACAGAACAGATCCCCATGACCAAACCGGCCAAAATCATCCTCCTCGCCGTCCTGCTCATCGTCCTCATCGCGGTCGGCGCCCTGCATATCGCGTCGCGTCTCGTGATCAGCCGCATCCAGGACATCATGGGTGACAAGGGCCACGCCGCCCACATCGACGTGGGTTGGACGCGCATCGTGCTGCAGGATGTGGAAATCGGCGCCCCACCCGACTGGCCCTCGCGCCAGACGCTGCGTGCGGCCCGCGTCACGCTGGAGCCGGACTGGCGGGCCCTGCTTTCGGATCGCATCGACATTCGCCGGGTGGAGGTCAGCGACTACTACCTGTCCATCCTGCGTTCCGCGGACGGCAGCCTGCAGATCCTGCCGACGCTGCGCCAGCGTGCCCGCGAACGCGCCGAGGCCCGTGGCGAAGCGACCGAGGAGCAAGGCCATCCCAAGCGCGAAACCGCCGTCGGCCTGCTGGTGCTGGACAAGGGACGCCTGGATTTCTTCGACGGCCGCATCGCCAAAACGCCGTACCGGGTCCCTTTCGAGAACGTCCACGCCGAAATCGGGCCCCTGCATGCCCCTGCCAACGACGAACACACACAGATAAAGATGAAGGGCCAGATGGTCGGCAAGCAGCGACGCGGCACCGTCACCGTCGACGGCTGGCTCGCCCTGCCCAGCCACGACACCGATATGCGCACCACGACATCCGGTGCCGACGTAGGCCTGCTGGCGCCGTATCTGCAGAGACACGCGCCATCCCTCCTGGCGGCGGGGCAGCTGGACCTGGACATGACGACGCACGTTCGCGATCAGCGCTTGTCCGCGCAGGGCAAGGCCAAGCTGCGCGACCTGGAATTCAACAACAGCAGCAGCTTGAGCACGCTGCCGCGCAGGGCCATCATTGCCGCGCTCGAGGACCGCAAGGGCGAGGTCAGTTTCGAGTTCACCCTGCAGGGCAGCTTGAAGGACCCCAAGTTTTCGCTGACGGACGACCTTTCCACTCGCATCGTGGGCGGATTCGCCAAGGCCGTGGGCGTCAGTGTCGAAGGCGTGGCCGAGGGCGTCGGCTCCGCGGTCAAGGGCCTGGGAGGCGCCATCGGCGAATTGCTGGGCAAATGAGGCTGCTTGATCCGGGGCGGACGACCGCGGTCGGGATCGTACGCGGACGGTGTGGCTGCGTCAGGCCACCCAGCCACCGTCAGGCGCGCTGGGGCCCGGCATGGGGACGCCCTCTCCCTTTCCCTTGTCCGGCTTGGCCGGCTGCGGCGGCACCGGCGCCCCCACGGGCGGTTTGCCGGGACCGGGCACGGGGTCCTTGGGCGGGATGTCGGGATTTTCCGGCAGGCCCGGATCGATGGGCCGGAGCGGATCGACAGCGTTGATGCGCTCGACGGCATGGACACGATGGGCTGCCCCGAGGCGATCGACCGGTCGCACGGGACCGATGGGCGGAATGGAATTCATGGTGATCTCCTTGGCCTCGCCATGAGGCGCGCGTCTTTTACGCAAACGCTATGCCGTCGCCATGCTCCTGCCATGACCCTCAACAGTTGACAAGGCCTAGGGCGCGGCCCCGGCCGCGTCGACATAGGCCCTGGCTCGCGCGGCCGCGGCGGCGTAGGCGGCGGCTTCATCGAGGAATATGTACTGCGCCCGTCTGCACAGATAGGCGGGCGCACCGAGCTTGCCGTCCGGGCCGGGCGCGGCGATCGTGATGGTTGTCATATAGACGCCGGTATCGGATTCGGCCGGCACCCGCTGGATGTCTATCGTGATCCGATGGTCGCGGTATTCGAACGATTCGGTATCGCGCATGAGCCCCCCTGTGCGCCGGCGGGTGCCGGCTTGCGCAAATATAGGACAATCAAGGCTCTGTTACATCATGGAGCCGCAATGCCGCCCCGCGATCTGGCCTTGGCCTTCGTCGTCATTCTTGCCTGGGGAATGAACTTTGTCGTCATCAAGGTCGGCCTGAACGGTATTCCGCCCATGCTGCTGGGTGGCCTGCGTTTCCTGCTGGCCGCCGTTCCGGCGATTTTCTTCGTCAAGCGCCCCGCCATCCCCCTGCGCTGGCTGGCGGCCTACGGCGCGACGATATCGTTGGGGCAATTCGCCTTCCTGTTTACCGCCATGGCGGTGGGCATGCCGGCCGGCCTGGCCTCGGTGGTACTGCAGGCCCAGGCCTTCTTCACGGTGGCCTTGAGCGCGCTGCTGTTGCACGAACGCTTCCGCGCGCACAATGCCGCGGGATTGATCGTCGCGGCCTGCGGGCTGGCCTTGATCGGCGAGCAAGGCGGTGCCGGCATGACGCTGATGGGCTTCACCCTGACATTGTGCGCGGCGCTGATGTGGGGCCTGGGAAATATCGCCACCAAGAAGGCCGGCAAGGCCGACATGCTGGGGCTGGTGGTCTGGGGAAGCTTGATACCGCCGATACCTTTCTTCCTGTTGTCCTGGTGGCTGGAGGGACCGGACCGCATCCACGCCGCGCTGGTGTCGGTGCATGGCTCGTCGGTGTTCGCGGTGATTTACCTTTCCTTCATCGCCACGCTGGTCGGCTATGGGCTATGGGCGTGGCTGATGTCGCGCCATCCTGCCGCGCAGGTGGCGCCGTTTTCGCTGTTGATCCCGGTCATCGGATTGGCGGCGGCGGCGGGCCTGCTGGGAGAAATCCCTACACCGCCGCAGATCGGAGGCGCCCTGCTGGTGATGGCCGGACTGGTGATCAATACCTTTGGAGGGCGCCGCCGCGCGGCGCGCGCCGACCGGCCGGCATAGCGGCGGTCGGCACGCGCCCGCTTAGGCGCGCGGTGCCTCCTGGCGTATATGAAGCGCTTCGGCGATGAAGCGCTTCGGCGGGCTTACACCGGCTTGTTCTCTTCCGATTTCGCCGTCGAGCTGCCGGTCGAACTGACGGAATTCGATCGAGACCCAGACTGCTGCGAGACGATTTCGTGTCCACGACGCTGTCGCAATCTCGACGCTATGTCGACAAGTCCCTGGAAACGCTTGTCCACCCACTGCGTGACGCGCCCCGGCCAGCGCTTCTTCACCTTGGAAGCCGGAGTGATGCCGGAGTCGGTTGAATCAACGTTCGATCCCTTGTCCGATGGCTGCGCGGCAACCATGGGCAAGCCACTCGGGCCTGGCGCGCCGTTGTTCGTAACCTCGACAGGAACAGGGCCAGGAGAATTGTGTACGGAGCCGGTGGAGGCCCTGCGCGAATCCGACGCGCCATCCAGCCCTGTCAACGCAGCCGGCGCCGAGCCGATACGCTGACGGCCCTGTTGAGGGACCACCGCAGCTGCGTCGAACCCGGGCTTACCGGAGGACGGCGATGACACCGTTATATCGGGGATGGGCGGCTGGGCCGCGGCAGCGATGTCGTTCCCATTCGGACTGCCCGCATTCGCGCCGGGCTTCGGGTCGGTGGGGACCAGGCGCAACGCCTGCGCCTTCTGCGTGATGGCCTCGGCGGCCAGGCGGGCCTGTTCCTGGGCATGAGCGGGGTCCCCGGACGCCGGGCGCCAGACGACGCCGTCGTGGCGATCCGCCGATTCCTGCTGGAAGCGGGCCAGCAGATTCGCGAGATCCTTGGCAGCATTGGCGGCATGCCCGTTATCGTCCGGCCCGGCGTTTCCGATAGGGAGCTGGCCCAGCGAGGCATTGCGCGCCAACACCAGGCCCTGGAAAACCGAAGGCGCATATTGCACTTCGGGCGAAACGCCGATCTGCTGCGCCCCCGCCGTCAGTTCTGCCTCGTTCACCCACAGGCCTAGCGCGGCCGCGCCCTCTGGTAGCGGCGTCCCCGCCGGCAGCAGGTTCACCACCAGTGCGTTGTTCTGCTTGGCCCGATCGCGAAAGTGATCCAGCAACGCCTTTCCGATGTCGGTGCCGTCTATCACGCTCATGATATCGGCAAGCCGTTCACGGTGCGGCTTGACGGTTTGCGCGAGATAGGCCTCCAGATGACCGTCTAGATCGTCCAGTTCCGGCTTGGGTGGGCGGTCGGGAGGCGCGGTTTCCTGCGTGGGCACAAAATTGGCAGGCGTGGCATTGACTGTTTGGACGGTCATGATCTCTCCTTAGCGCGTGGGGTGAGTGGTGTCGGAGCGCGGACGGGCCGTATTCGTATCCGTCTTCGCGCTGTTTATCTCGCGAAAATTCCTGATGGAGTGCGTACGCTTGTGACGGCTCGTCTTTGGATCCGTGGCGCCCTTGATGATGGGCCGATCGGTTTGCTCCACGGGTTGCTCGATACCATCCGGTTCGCGCCGGCGAAGCACGAAATCCCGGAAGGCCTGGACCTTCCGTTCGGCCCAGCGAAACACACGGCGCGCGCCGCCGGGACCAATGCGGTGTTCTTCCTGCGGCGAGCCATTGGTTTCGAGGGACGAAATGCCCGTGGACCCAGGCGGCGGTTCGGTGACAGCCGCGTAGGGATTGGCGCCGCCCGTCGATTGCCTGCGGAGCACGGCGTGCTGCTCCGAACGGCCCGGCACGGTCGGGTCGATGGCCGCGGCCTTCGACCTGCTCGCCGCGGCGGCCTCCAGTTCCTGGCGGAAAACCGCCGCCGTGGCCTCCGGGTCCATCGGCACGTCCAGGACATCCATCCCCGACGTGTTGGACTGCCCATTCTGGCCATGCAGCGCGAGGAAATTCCGGATCTGCGTCAAGCGCAGCACGACGGCCGGCGCATGTTCTTCTTCGGGCGACAGGCCGATTTCCGAAGCGCCCGCGGTAAGCGCGTCCTGGCTCAGGAAAAGGCCCTGCGGGTTGTCGGCCTCTCGCCCTGGGATTTCGCCAGGGTCCGCGAGGTCCAGCGACGGGTATTTGCCCTGCGCGGCAAGCGTACGGAAGTCGTGCAGCAATTCACGACCTCTCTGCGTCCCCTGGATGACGCGGAGGATATCGACGATTCGCTCCCGATACGGCGTTGCAGAGAAAAAGAGCGTTGCCAGGAGCAATCCTCCTCCCAGGGAATCCAGTTCCTGCTCCGGCGGACGGGACGGGACGCCCGCCCCGCCAACGATGACGGAAGAATCTGTCGGTCCTCCTACTTGCACCATAAGGCCTCCTCCATGAAAACCGGGGCGAGCCGCCCTGACCCCGGTACGTGGAGTTATGAGGACGCGCGTTCCGCTTTTCTGACAGCGGAAAACCCGTATTCCCACCGGGAGCTTCTTGGAAGGCGCCAGCCGGCGCGACGCTCTATCCCCGCGCCATCGACAGGGGCCGTGCCGCATCCAGGAAGCACGCCAGGGCGGGGTTGTCGTCATCGCGGCGCCAGGCCAGCGAGATTTCCTGGCGCAGGGATTCCGTCTTGTCCGACAGCGGGATGTAGCGCACCTTGGGATGGATCAGGGACGCGAGATTGCTGGGGATGAGCGCCACCGACAGGCCCGCGGCCACCAGGCACACCACGCTCGCCACCTGGGCGCATTCCTGTTCGATGCGTGGATGGAAGCCGGCGGTCGCGCAGGCCGAGATCAGCTGCGCATGCGCGGCCGGTACCTTGTCGCGCGAGAACGCGACGAAGGAATCCTGCGCCAGTTCGCGCAAGGCGATCCGCTTGCGGCCGGCCAAGGGGTGGTGCAGGGGCACGGCGGCCATCAGGCGGTCGTATTGATGCAGCCGTGTATGGATCATCGCCCCTTCCTGCGGCAGGGGCGTACGCAGCAAGCCAACGTCCAGCGAACGGCCCTTCAACTGGTCAAGCTGGTCGCGCGTGGTCATTTCGACGACGCGCAGGCGCACCTGGGGATACAGGCTGCGGAAGCGGCCGATCAATTCCGGCATGAAGCCGTAGCCGGCGCTGCCGATGAAGCCGATGGACAGCTGCCCGATCTCGCCGCCGGCCGCGTGCTGCGCGCGCTCCACCGCGATGCGCTCGTATTGCAGCCATTGATGGGCTTCTTCCAGGAAAACGCGGCCGGCCGGCGTGAGCGCGACCGAACGCTTGTTGCGCAGGAACAGGGGCGTACCGACGTAGACCTCCAGGCGCTGGATGGCCTGGCTGAGCGGGGACTGGGCAATGCCCACGCGCTGCGCGGCGCGGCCGTAGTGCAGTTCTTCGGCGACGGCGATGAATTGGCGCAGGAGTCGGGCGTTCAGCATGGGGTGGAGTCAAGACATTTCCTGTCTTACAGACCCCGCAATCATATATTGGACGCAAGGAATGCCGCGCCCTAGACTTTCCGTCCCTTCCCTGCGAGAGCCGAGATGCCCACTTTATCCCCGCTGGCCGAAGAGGCCTGCCGCGCCATTTCCGCCTTGTCCGCGCCGCACCAAACGCTGGACGCCGACCCCGCCACCCGCCTGCGCTTTCACGGCGCGGCGCCGGCCTTCGATACGCCGCACAAGCTGACGCTGGCCGCGGCCAGCGCGATCGGCGTCTACGCATTGGGCGTAGAGCAATGGTGGCGCATGGCGCGCGGGCAGCACCAGACCATCGGCATCGACTGGATGCAGGCGGCCTGCTCGCTGAATCCCGGCCATTTCCAGACGCAGAGCGGCTATTCGCTGCCGGCCCTGTCGCTGCTGACCGAACTGAAGGCGGATTTCTACCGGACGGTCGATGGCCGCTGGTTCTTCCCCATCGGGTCGTATCCGCACCTGCGCGATGGCGTGCTGGACCTGCTGCAATGCGCGAATACCGCCGAAGCCCTGGGCGCGGCGATCGGCCGGCGTGAGGCGGCGGAACTGGAAGAGGCCTTCGCGCAGCGCAAGCTGCCCGGCATCCACGCCCGGTCGCGACAGGAATGGCTGGCGCATCCGCAAGGCGCGATGCTGGCGAACCTGCCGGTGATCCAGGTGGAGAAGATTGCCGACAGCGAGCCCGAACCTGCCGGCGCCACCGCATTGCCCACCGATACGCGCGCGCTGCAGGGCCTGCGGGTGCTGGACCTGGGCCATGTGATCGCCGGGCCGGTCGTCGCCCGTTCGCTGGCGGAACACGGCGCCGATGTGCTGCGCGTGACCTCGCCCATGATGCAGGATCCGTTTCGCCAGACCGTGGACACCAATATCGGTAAGCGCTCGGCCTTCCTGGACCTGGACCGGGCCGTGGACCTGCAGCGGACTCGCGGGCTGATCGCCGGCGCCGATGTGGTGGTGCAGTCCTGGCGGCCGGGCAGCATGGCGCGACGTGGCCTGGGCGCGGAAGAAGCCGCGCACATCCGTCCCGGTGTCATCTACGTCAGCGTCAGCTGCTTCGGCGACACGGGCCCCTGGGGGAATCGCGGCGGCTTCGAGCAACTGGGCCAGGCGATCAGCGGCGTGTCGGTCGCCGAGGGCGGCGGCGGCCGTCCGCGCATCGTGCCGACGTATCTGCTGAACGACTATCTGACCGGCTATCTGGGCGCGGCCGGCGTCATGATGGCGCTGATCCGCCGCGCGCGCGAAGGCGGCAGCTATCACGTCAAGGTATCGCTGGCGCGGACGTCGATGTGGGTGCAGGAACTGGGCCTGGATCCCGCCTTCGACGCCGCCAAGCCGCGCCGCCACTTCGCCGAAGCGCTGACGCCGGTGCTGGAAACGCGCCAGTCGGCCTACGGCCCGCTGGAACAGCTGCCACCGGTGGCGCGGTTTTCGCGCACGCCGGCGGGCTGGACGCTGCCGCCCGCGCCCAATGGCGCGCATGCGCCGGAATGGCTGGCCGCCTGACCGGCGGGACAAGACGCGAAAATACCTGTTGCTCACACTTCCACTTCAATTAGCAAGGTTCGAGGAGACAAGAAGAATGGACCATCGATCAGGCATCGCGGCGCTGTGCGCCGCCCTGGCGCTGCCGCTCGCGGCCGGCGCCGCACAGGCCGCCGACGACTATCCCAGCAAGCCCATCACGCTGATCATCGGCTTCGCGCCCGGCGGTCCGACGGACGCCATCGGGCGCGTCCTGTTCAAGAAGGTGTCCCAGGAACTCAATACCCCGATCATCATCGAGAACAAGGCAGGCGCCGGCGGCAACATCGGCACGCAGGAACTGATGCGGGCCAGGCCGGACGGCTATACGCTGATGTACGGCACGTCGTCCGTCACGACCGCGCCCCCGCTGTTCGACCGCGCCGACCTGGATCCGCGCAAGGCCTTCGTCGCCGCCAGTTGCTCGGTCAACGTGCCGTTGATCCTGCTCACCCCGGCCAAGATGAACGTCGCCACCGCCGAGGATCTCTACGCCGCGGTCAAGGCCAATCCCGGCAAGTACTTCATGGGCTCGTCGGGCAACGGGTCCATCGATCATCTGGTCGGCATGGATATCGCCAACCGGCTGGGCCTGAACTTCCAACATGTCCCGTACAAGGGCAATGGCCCGGCGCTGACCGACCTGGTCGCCGGCAATACCAGCTTCATGTATTCCGGCTCGTTCAACAGCGCCCTGCCCTTCATCCAGAACGGGCAGGTCAAGCCACTTGCCGTCACCTCCGGCAAGCGTTCGCAGGCCCTGCCGCAAGTGCCCACGCTGAGCGAAAGCGTCAAGGCGCTGCAGGGCTTCGATGCGGGCACCTGGCAGATACTGGCCGCGCCGCGGGGCACGCCGGAGCCCATCCTGAAGAAGCTGGACGCCGCGCTGCAATCCGCGCTGAAGGATCCGGAGGTCATGAAGAGCCTGCGATTCCAGGGCGCGGAGCCGATGGACAAGGACCCGGCACAATGCCAGGCGTATATCGCCAGCGAATACGAGCGCTGGTCCACGACGATCAAGCGGCTGGGCCTGAAGGGAAACTGAGACCGTCCGGCCGCTGATCGGCGCCGACGCCAATATGCCACAGGCGCAGGGCGACGTGAATTTCCAGCGCACGGCTGCCGTCGCGCCAGGTGCCGATCAGCGCCTCCGCGCTGGCCAGCCGCTGCCGGACGGTATTGACGTGGATGCCCAGCATGGAAGCGATCGTGGTGGCGTTCTGCTGCTGGTCTAAATACGCAAGCAGGGTCGCCGCCAGTTCGGTCCCGCGCTGGCGGTCCTGTTCGATGAGCGGACCGACGGTCGAAGCCAGGAAGGCGTTCAGGCTCGCGCGATCCTGCGTTTCGAACAAGACGGAATACAGGGCGATTTCGTGTTGCTCGACGATACGCCCGCCCATGCCCAGCCGCGCGACGATGGACAGCGCGCGCCGCAACGAGGCATACAGGGCCGGTATTTCGGCCGTGCCGCGCACGGGCCGCGACAACACGCCCCGGTACGCATCGCCCAGTTCGCGGCGGGCAAACTCGCCGACGGCCTGACGCACTGCCGTTGCCTGTTCTGCCGCGCACACCAGGGCCAGCACGCCGTCGACTTCATCCAGGACCAGCCCAGGCAGCGCCAGGGTGCCGCGCGCGCGCCGCGCCAGGGACAGGGGCTTGGGCCGGTCCGACTCCACCAGCATGACCGTCAGCGGCCGCGACAGGTCCAGGCCGAGACGGTCGGCGTCATCGCGCGTCAGCGCAGGTTCGCCCTGCCTGGGCGAAATGAGCGATCGCAGGAACTCCGATACGTCGCGGCGTTTGCTGGCCTCCATGCGCTCCTGCGACAAAAGCACGATGCCGATGACGCTGGAGCTTCTTTCGAAGGTCCGGATGGAGATGTCGCGCATGTCCTCGTGCCGGAACAGCAGGACGGCGCCAAGGACATCGTCGCCTCCGATCACGGCGATCGCGCGGCAGATCTCGCCATCGCTTTCATAGGCGATGGTGGAGCGGCCGGCCCGCCGGCTGTCTTTCAGCGATCGGGCCAGCGCCGCGCCGTAGGGGCCGTAGGGGCCGTAGGCGTCGGCCGCCCCGCCCGTGTAGCCGGGCGCCGCGGCGCGCGCGATGACATGGTGCGCTTCGTCCAGCACCAGGATGCCGCCCTGCAATAGCTGCGCGACGGCCTGGCACAGTTCTCCCAGCGTCGCGCCCCGGGCGAGCAGCGAGGTCAGGCGTTCATGCGCCTCGACGGCATCCTGGACGTCTCGCGCGCGCTGCTCCAGTTCCGCGCGCGCCAGGCCGGCCTTTTCGAGGGCGGACCGCGCATCCGCGAAGGCCTTGGCATTGTTGATGGCCACGGCCGCGTGAGTCGCCAGCGTGCACAGGATGGAGACATTCAGCGCCGTATGGGTACGGTGGTAGCGATCGGCGACGAAAAGCAGGCCGATGACGCTGTCCTCCCAGATCAAGGGCGCACCCACGAGCGCCGCCACCCCTTCGTCGCGAAAAATATCGTCCAGCTCCGGATCGTGGATGAAACGGTTGTCATGCAGGTAATCCGGGGTGGCAAAAGGCAAGCGCGTGGACATGACCACACCCGCCACCCCGAGCGCGCGCTGTGCCGTCATCCTGCCCGTGCGTTGGGCAATGGCGCCGTCGGCCACCACTACCTTGAATTCGCCGATGTCGGCGTCGTAGATGGTCAACCAGCACAGGTGGGCGCGCAGGAGATCCCTGGCCCGTATCACGATCGCCTTGAGCAGCTCGGACAGATCGAGACGGCTGGCCAGGTCCTGGGCCGATTCGATGACCGCCAGCATGCCGCGTTCGCGCTGTTCGTGCTGTTCCAGGCGGTGGCGCAGGCCCATCGCCATCCGCGCAAGCTCGATCAGGCCGCTCTTGCGTGGGAAGGCATCCGGCAGGGCCTCCAGGGCAGCCAGACGGGCGGCGAAGTCGTCCGCAGGCGCGTTGGCGTGCAGCAACCCGACCAGGTCGGCCGCGATCGCCCCCATGTCCGGGCCTGCCGCGGAATCCGGACGGATGCCTATGTGTCTTTTACGTTCCATGGACTACCCGGATGGCACCGGCGACCGGCCGGGGCCAGGGCGCCGGGGCCGCCGAACCCACCGCGCCCGCGCGACGATGCCGCCCCGGGGAGTGCGAACATGATATCAACAGGACCATCCAGATGTGCACTACGCACATACACGTCGTCCCGTGCTTCCCCGACACTATCCGTATCCAGGAATCCGGGAGACAAGCACGTGCCCATGGGTATCATCGACTCGCTGCGCCCGCCGCCAGGCCTGCGCGTTCTCGTTACCGCCGGCGGATCCGGCATCGGGGCGGCCGTGGCGCTGGCTTTCCGGGAGGCGCGCGCCCGGGTCCATGTCTGCGACATCGATCGCACCGCCCTGGGGCGGCTGACGGCCGACGCGCCCGACATCACGACCAGTACGGCGGACGCCTCCGTCGCCCGCGACGTGGACACCGTCTTCGACGACGTGGCCAACACGCTGGGCGGCCTGGACGTCCTGGTCAACAACGTAGGCATCTCGGGGCCGACCGGCCCCGTGGAGCAGTTGCAGCACGGCGACTGGGACCGCACGATCGATGTGAATCTGAACAGCCATTTCTATTTCGCCCGGCGCGCGGTTCCGCTGCTGAAGGAATCCTCCGGCAGTCCCTGCCTGATCGCCATGAGCTCCGTGGCGGGACGGCTGGGCTACGCCCTGCGCACGCCTTACGCCGCCACCAAATGGGCGATCGTCGGCCTGATGAAATCCCTGGCGATCGAGCTGGGCCCCCATGGCGTGCGCGTCAATGCGATTCTTCCCGGCACGGTGGAAGGCGACCGCATGAACGGCGTGATCGGTGCCCGCGCCGCGGCGGCCGGCGTGCCGGTGGAGGCCATGCGCGAGGAATACCTGCGCAAGATCTCGCTGCGGCGCATGGTCACAGCCGAGGACGTCGCTGCGCTGGCGCTGTTCCTTTGTTCGCCGGCGGCGCGCAACATCACCGGGCAGGCGATCAGCGTGGACGGCAACGTGGAATATCTCTGATCGCCCGGGCGGCGCCCCGCCGCCACCGCATTTCCACTTAAAAACAAGGAGACAACCATGCACAAGCTCGACATTCAGGCCATCGCCATCGCTTCCGCGCTGGGTGCTTGCGCCGCCATGCCCGCTTCGGCCGCGCCCGTCAAGATCGGCCTGGTGGAGACCCTTTCCGGCCCGCAGGCCTCGACCGGGCAGGCGTACCGGTCGGCGGTGCGCTACGCCATCGACCAGGTCAACGCGGCCGGAGGATGGAACGGCGAACCGGTGCAACTGCTGGAATACGACAACCAGGGCGGGCCCGCGGGCGCGGCGGACAAGCTGAAGGGAGCCGCCGCCGACGGCGTGCAGATCGTCGTGCAGGGCGCATCGTCGGCCATCGGCGGGCAGATCACCGAGGACGTGCGCAAGTACAACCTGCGCAATCCCGGCAAGGAGATGGTCTATATCAACGTCGGCGCCGAAGCCTTGGAGCTCACCGGCGAGAAATGCAACTTCTACCATTTCCGCTTCGCCGGCAATGCCGATGTCCGTACGAAATCCCTGGTGGAGGGCATGAAAAAGGCCAACGCCCTGGGGACCAAGGTCTACGCCATCAACCAGAACTACTCCTGGGGCCAGGACATGGAGAAAGCCATCGTGGACGACCAGAAGGTGGGCGGCTACAGGGTGGTCGAAAAAACGCTGCATGATGTGAACCGGATCCAGGACTTCGCCCCCTACGTCGCCAAGATCGCGGCTTCGGGCGCCGATACGGTCATCACCGGCAACTGGTCCAACGACCTGCTCCTGCTGATGAAGGCATCCAAGGCCGCCGGCCTGAAGGCGCGCTATGGCACCGTGTACCTGGACCAACCGGGCAACCTTGCCAACGCCGGCGAGCTTGCCGTCGGCAATTTCGTGGTGCACACCTTCAACGCCGAGGCCGGCGGCGCCGATGCGGCCCAATTCGTCGACGACTACAAGGCCAAGACGGGACACATCCCGGTGTTCGTCGAACCGCAGACCTTCTACGGCATGAAGATGGTGGCCGAAGCACTCCGGCAGACCCCGGCCAGCAATGGGGCGCTGAACGTCAACGCGTTCGCCAAGGCCCTGGAAACGGCGCGCATCCCCACGCCCATGGGTGAAATGAGCATGCGCGCGTCGGACCACCAGGCCCAGCTGCCGATGGTGGTTTCCACCGTCACGCGCGATGCCAGGTACAAGGTCGACGGAACCGACATGGGCTTCAAGCCCGTCCTGCTGCTGTCGGCCCAGGACGCCTCCACGCCCGCGCAGGCCAGCTGCAAGATGAAACGGCCCAACTGATACGCGCGCGCCTCCCCATGGAAGCCATACTCTTCTCGCTGCTGAACGGCGTCATCTATGGACTCCTGCTCTTCATGGTGTCCGCCGGCCTGACGCTGATCTTCGGCATGATGGGCGTGCTGAACTTCGCGCACGCGTCCTTCTACATGCTAGGCGCCTACTTCGCCTACGCATTGCAGGGCGCGATCGGCTTCTGGCCCGCGCTGATCGCTTCCCCCCTGCTGGTCGGCCTGGTCGGTGTCGTGGTGGAACGGTACTTCCTACGCCGCGTGCATCATCACGGCCATGCCCATGAGCTGCTGCTGACCTTCGGCCTGTCCTTCATCATCACCGAATCGATCAAGCTGGTCTTCGGCAATTATCCCGTCGACTATCGCGTGCCCGCGTCGCTGGATTTTTCCGCCTTCAGCCTGGGCGGCAGCCAGTATCCCGCCTACCGGCTGCTGATGGGCGGCATCGCGATCGCGATGTTCGTCGTCATCTACGCGGTGCTGACGCGTACCCGGGTCGGCATCGTGGTGCGCTCGGCCATCCACCGGCCGCGCATGGCCGAAGCGCTGGGACATAACGTACCCCTGGTTTTCATGGGGGTTTTCGGCGCGGGCGCCGCGCTGGCCGGCCTGGCCGGCGCCGTGGCGGGCGCCTTCTACACCACCAATCCCAACATGGCGCTGGAGCTGGGCGTGATGGTCTTCGTGGTGGTCGTGGTCGGCGGCCTGGGATCCCTGGTCGGAGCGATGCTGGCCTCGCTGCTGATCGGCATCGTCACCTCGATGGCCGTGGCGGTGGATGCCAGCCTGGCGGACCTGTTCGCCTGGTTCGGGCTGGGAGACTGGGCGCGCGGGATCGGCGGCCTGATGACGCTGAGCCTCTCCAGGCTGGCCGCCACCCTGCCCTTCGCCATCATGCTGGTGATCCTGCTGGTCCGGCCCGGCGGTCTCATGGGCGAGAAGGAGTAGGGCATGAAGAAGAACCTCCTGGGCTGCCTGGCTGGCGTCGCCGTGCTGGCCGCCCTGCCTTTCCTGCTATCCCAAGGGCTGCTCAACGCGGCCGTGCAGATGCTGATCGCCGCGCTGTTCGCCAGCGCATACAACCTTCTGTGCGGCCAGGCCGGGATGCTGTCCTTCGGCCACGCCGCCTATTTCGGCGTCGGCGCCTTCGCCACCGTCCATGCGATGAACGCCCTGGGCGGCGCCGGCCTGCTGCCCACCCCGCTGATGCCGCTGGCCGGCGCGGCGGGCGGGCTGGCCTTCGGGGCTATCGCCGGCTGGTTCGCCACCCAGCGCAGCGGTACCTATTTCGCCATGATCACATTGGCCATCGCCGAACTCGTCCATTCGCTCGCCCCGCACCTGAAGGGAACATTCGGCGGCGAAGCGGGGATCTCGACCATGCGCATGCCGGCCTGGGGGCTGGACTTCGGCTCGACCACGCAGGTGTACTACCTGACCCTCGCCTGGGTGCTGCTGGCCATGGCACTGCTTTACCTGTACACGCGCACGCCATTGGGCAGGCTGACGCTGGGCCTGCGCGAAAACAGCCATCGCCTCGGATTCCTGGGCTACAACGTCCATGGACTGCGCACCTTGGTATTCGCCATCTCCGCGATGTTCTCCGGCATGGCGGGCGGACTGCAGGTACTGTCCAACGAGTCGGCCAACTACGTCGTCTTCGACCCGGCCCTGTCGGCCGCCGCGGTCCTCAATACCTATATCGGCGGTATCCAGGTCTTCCTCGGTCCGGCCTTCGGCGCCTCGCTGATGACCTTCTTCGGCTATGCGCTTTCGGACCTGAGCCGCGCCTGGTTGTTGTACCAGGGCATCCTCTTCGTGCTGGTCATGATGTTCATGCCCGCCGGCCTGGTCGGTCTGGTCCATCGGCCGCGCCGCCCGACACCAGCGCCCGCGGACCGGCAGCATGGGAAGGAGATGGTATGAACGAACCGATCCTGAGCCTCGGCGGCCTGCGCAAGTCCTTCGGCATGACGGAGATCATACGGGGCGTGGACCTGCAGGTGCGCCAGGGGGAACGGCATGCCCTGATCGGCCCCAACGGCGCGGGCAAGTCCACCGTCTTTCACCTGGTGTCCGGACAGCTGGCACCGACGTCCGGCAGCATCCGTTTCGAGGGCCGGGAGATCGGCGGCCGCTCGCCGCAAGCCATCAACCGCCTGGGCCTGGCGCGTTCCTTCCAGATCACCAATATCTTTCCCCGGCTGAGCACCTTCGAGAACATCCGGCTGGCCGTGATGCGCGCGCACGGCACGCAATACGTGTTCTGGAAATTCATCGACCGGGACCGGCGCATCCGGGACGAAACGGAACGGCTGCTGGAACTGGTGCGCCTAACGGCCAAGGCATCGGCCATAGCCGGAGAGATGGCGTATTCGGACCAGCGCTCGCTGGAGATCGCGATGACCCTGGCGTCCGATCCGCGCCTCGTGCTGCTGGACGAACCCATGGCCGGCATGTCCCATGAAGAAACGGCATACACGGCGCAGCTGATCCGGGAAGCGACCGCGGGACGCACCCTGCTGATCGTGGAACACGACATGGACGTCGTGTTCGCGCTGAGCGACCGCATCAGCGTCCTGGTCTATGGGGAGGTCATCGCCACGGGCACGCCCGAGGCCATCCGCGCCAACGCGCGCGTGCGCGAAGCGTATCTGGGCAACGAGGTGGCGGCATGAACGAGATGGAAACGCCCCTGCTGGACGTCGAAGACCTGCACGCGCGCTACGGCAAAAGCCACGTGCTGCACGGCGTGAACCTGCGCGTGGCGCCGAACGAAGTGGTCAGCCTGGTGGGCCGCAACGGCTCGGGACGCTCGACCACCATGAAGACCATCATGGGATTGGTGGCGCCCGCGTCCGGCTGTATCCGGCTGCGCGGCCGCGACCTGGCCGGCGCACGCCCCTACGCCATTTGCCGGGCGGGCATCGCCTACGTGCCGGAAGAGCGCGAGATCTTCGCCAACCTTACCGTCGATGAAAACCTGCGCATGGGCGAGCAGCCGCCCGTCGCTGGCGCGCCTCGCTGGACGATCGCGCAGATGTTTGACTATTTCCCGCGGCTGAAGGAGCGGCGCGATACCAAGGCCGGCAGCCTGTCCGGCGGCGAGCAGCAGATGCTGACCATCTGCCGCTCGCTGCTCGGAAACCCGCTGGTGATTTTGATCGACGAGCCCACGGAAGGCCTGGCGCCCCGCATCGTCAGCCAGGTCGGCGAATGCATCGCGGATATGCAGCGCAAGGGCGTATCGGTGCTGCTGGTGGAACAAAAGCTGACCATCGCGCTCAAGGTCGCGACACGCGTCTGCGTGATGGGACACGGCCGCATCGTCTTCCAAGGCAACCCGGCGGAGTTGATGGCCAACGACGCCGTCGTCTCGCAATGGCTGGCCGTGTGACGCGATACATCTGGCATGGTAGTTGCTACGCCTGAGTAAACGGCGCAGGCGGCCTGGCGCGTGCGCCATGAAAACAGGAGCTGCCATGGCCTCGTCCACTAGAACGATCTGGAAAGGCGCGATCTCGTTCGGCCTGGTCAATATCCCGGTCGGATTGCATACCGCCGCCGTCGACTCCGGCGTGGATTTCGACTGGCTGGACAAGCGCACCATGGACCCGGTGGGCTACAAGCGCATCAACAAGCGCACCGGCCGCGAGATAGATCGCGAGAACATCGTCAAGGGCGTGGCGTACGAAGACGGCCAGTACGTCATCATTTCGCCCGAGGAGATCGCCGAGGCCTATCCGCGCACGACGCAGACCATCGAGATCCAGCGCTTCGTGCCGGCCGATCAACTGCCCTTCGTTTACCTGGAGCGCCCCTATTACGTCGCTCCCATCAACAAGGGCCAGAAGGTGTATGCGCTGTTGCGCGATACGCTGGCCAAGACCGGCAAGGTCGGCATCGCCAAGGTCGTGATCCAGACCAAGCAGCACCTGGCCGCCCTGGTGCCGACGGGGGATGCGTTGGTGCTGAACCTGATGCGCTGGGGCGACGAGGTGAAGGCCATGGACGACCTTGAACTGCCGGCCGCGGGCGCCAAGGCGCTGGCCGCCAGCCCGCAGGAACAGAAGATGGCCAAAATGCTGGTGGACGACATGTCGGGCGACTGGAATCCCGACGACTTCAAGGATGAATTCCGGCATGCCATCATGGCGCTGGTTGAACAGAAGGTGAAGGCCGGCAAGACCGAGACGGTGATCGAGCCGCAAGAGGAAGCCCCGAGCATGGGCGGGGATAACGTCATCGACCTGACCGAACTGCTGCAACGCAGCCTGAAGGGCGGGCACGGTGCCGGCAAGGCGGTGGCGGAGAAAACGGGCGGCGAGAAGAAGAGCGCCCCCAGGAAAGCCGCCGCCAAGACGAAATCCGAGGCGAAATCCGGCGCGAAAACCGCCTCGAAGTCCAGCGCCAAATCCGCCAGTAAATCCGGCAGCCGGACCCGCAAGGCGGCTTGATCATGGCCGACACGCTTGCGAAGTACCGGCAGAAGCGCAATTTCGACGTCACGTCGGAACCGGCCGGTGGCGGCAAGGCCAATGCCGCGGCGCGCGCCTTCGTGATCCAGAAGCACTGGGCCACGCGGCTGCACTACGATTTCAGGCTGGAGCTGGATGGCGCCATGAAAAGCTGGGCGGTGCCCAAGGGCCCCAGCTACGACCCCGCCATCAAGCGCATGGCGGTCCAGGTGGAAGACCATCCCATCGCCTACAACCAGTTCGAAGGCGAGATTCCGAAAGGCCAGTACGGCGCGGGCAAGGTCATCATCTGGGATGAAGGTACCTGGCAGCCGGTGGGCGATCCGCGCAAGGGGTATCGGGATGGCCACCTGAAATTCGACCTCATGGGCGCGAAGATGCAGGGCCGCTGGGCGCTGGTACGGCTGCATGGCAAGGAAAACGAGCGTCAGCCGCCGTGGCTCCTGATCAAGGACCGCGATGAATTCGCCCGCCCGGAACAGGAATTCAGCGTGGTCGACGAAATGCCCGACAGCGTGGTGCCGCTGCGTGCGCAGCGCAAGAAGGCGCTGGCCCGTGCCGCGGACACGGGCACGGCCGGGAAGGCGCCGAAGACCGGGAAGACCGCGAAGACCGGGAAGACCGAGAAGGCCGGGAAGACCGAAGAGGATGGTCCGGCGCACAAACTGCCGGGCGTGGCGCGTGCAGTACCCGCCACCTTGAAGCCGCAGCTCGCCACGCTGGTCGATGGCGTGCCGCCCAATGTGGCCGACTGGATCTACGAGGTGAAGTTCGACGGCTACCGCATCCTGGCCCGCCTGGACGAGGACGGGCCGCGCCTCTACACGCGCAATGGCCACGACTGGAGCCGCAAGATGCCGCACCTGGTCCAGGTGCTGGGCAAGCTGAAGGTGCCGGGAACCTGGATCGACGGCGAGATCGTCGTCCTGGCCGACAACGGCGCGCCCAGCTTCCAGGCGCTGCAGAATGCCTTCGAAGGCGAGCGGACGGGCGACATCGTTTTCTATGCCTTCGACCTTCCTTTCGTGGCGGGCCGAGACCTGCGCGAGGAACCGCTGACGACGCGTCGCGCGCTGCTGGAGCAGTTGCTCGGCGCCGCGCCGGACGGCCCCGTGCGTTTCAGCGCGGCCTTCGACGCGGCCCCGCAGGAGCTGGTGCAATCCGCCTGCAAGATGGGGCTGGAAGGGATCATCGCCAAACGCCGGAACGCCGGCTACGTGTCGCGGCGCTCGGATAGCTGGCTCAAGATCAAATGCGCACGGCGACAGGAGTTCGTCATCGTCGGATATACCGATCCTGCCGGCAGCCGCACGGGCCTGGGTGCGCTGCTGGTGGCGGTGCATGATGAAAAAGGCGGCTTGCGCTATGCCGGCAAGGTGGGTACCGGTTTCGATACGCGCGGGCTGAACGAGATGGCGAAGAAGCTGCAGGCCATCGAGATCGAGGAACGGCCCCTGCCCCACCAGGCCGATATGCCGCGCCGCGCGCATTGGGTCAAGCCCGAGCTGGTGGCCGAAGTCTCGTTCGGTGAATGGACACAGTCGGGCCACATACGGCATTCCGTGTTCCGCGGCCTGCGCACGGACAAGCCGGCGCGCGCCATTACCCGCGAAGCGCCGGTACCCGCCGAGGCCGTCGCCGCCGCCGCGGGCAGCGATGCGGAAACGCCACCCCTCCAGGCCCCCTCGCGGCAAGCCAAGGCGAAGAAGGCTGCCACGGTGAAAGAAAAGCCAGGCCGCCTCTCCAATCCGGATCGCGTCATCGATCCGTCCACCGGACTCACCAAGCTCGATCTCGCCCGCTACTACGGCCTGGTCGCGCCGCTGCTGCTGGACCACCTGAAAGGCAGGCCCGTATCGCTGGTGCGCGCGCCGGGCGGCATACAGGAACCCTTGTTCTTCCAGAAGCACCTGGAAGCCGCCATGCCGGGCGTCAAGGCGCTGCCGCAGCGGCTGGACCCGGGCCACCCGTCGCTGCTGGAAGTGCCTTCCGACGTGGCCATCATGTCGGCCGCGCAGATGAATGTGGTCGAATTCCATACCTGGAATGCCGTCAAGAGCGCGATCGACAAGCCCGATCGCATGCTCTTCGATCTGGATCCCGGCGACGGCGTGAAATGGCCGGCCATGCAGCAGGCGGCCGGACTGGTGCGCGTGCTGTTGCGGGAGCTGGGCATGCAGTGCTGGCTGAAGACCAGCGGCGGCAAGGGCCTGCATGTGGTGGTCCCGCTGCGCAAGCAATACGGCTGGGACGCCATCAAGGGGTTTTCCGAGGCCATCGTCCGCCACCTGGCCCGGACACTGCCCCAGATGTTCGTGGCGAAAAGCGGCCCCAAGAATCGGGTGGGCAAAATCTACCCGGACTACCTGCGCAACGGCTTTGGCGCGACGACGGTGGCCGCGTGGTCGGCGCGCGCCCGCCCCGGCCTGGGTATCTCGGTGCCCATCGCCTGGGACGAGCTGCCGGAACTCAACAGCAGCGCGCAGTGGACGATCAGCAACGCCCACACCCGCCTGGATGCCGGCAACGCCCCCTGGGCGGACTACCGGCCGCAGTCCGTGGCCGCCGCGATGAAGACGCTGGGCTACGAGCCGAAAGGCTGAAGGCTGCTTGTGGCCGTATATGGCCGTATCTGGCCGCCTGGCGGGCCATCGCCAGCCGGGCATGCACGGGCTAGGGCTGTGCTCCGTCAGGGCCTCGGGCGGGTGGGCTCCGCCAAAAAGCGCCGCCCATGGTCCCGTACACGCGCGATCGCGCCCCCCTGCAGCGCCGGGGCATGTGATTTGCACGCGGCGGCGGTCCATCGGCGGAATCGAGGCATCGGCATGTACGCGCAAACGGAACGGGGACCGGACGACATCGCCATCAAGCGCGGCATGGCTCGCGCGGGCATCCTGCGGCTTGCCTATGAGGACTGGGGCGATCCCGCCTCGCCCGTGCTGCTGATGATCATGGGCCTGGGGGCGCAGATGGTACTGTGGCCCGACGCGTTCTGCCGGGAACTGGTGAAGGCGGGCCTGCGCATGATCCGCTTCGATAACCGGGACGTCGGCCTTTCGGACCGGGTGCAAGCGGACACACGCGGGCCTTCGCTGTGGCGCCTGATGCTGCGGGCGCAGTTCGGCCGGGCGTCGCGCGTGCCCTACTCGCTGGTGGATATGGCCCGCGATACCGCCATGCTGATGGATGCGCTGCATCTGCAACGCGCCCATGTCGTCGGGGCCTCCATGGGCGGCATGATCGGACAGGTCCTTGCCGCGACCCAGCCGGACCGCGTCGCTACCCTGACGCTACTGTTCTCCAGCACCAATCAGCCCTTGCTGCCACCGACTTCGCCCGCTCTGCTATGGAAGATGCTGCGCGGCCCGCCCCCTGACGCCGCCATGCCGCGGCAGAAGGCGCACGCGAAAGGGATGCTGCGCGCGCTGGGCACGCGGCGCTATCCCGTTCCCGAGGCGGAGCTGGACCAGGTCGTGGACAGCATGGCCCACAGGGGCTTCGATGCCGCGGGGGTGCGCCGCCAATTGATGGCCGTGCTCGGCACGGGCGACCTGCGCCCCTTCTGCGGTTGCATACGCAGCCCCACCCAGGTCATCCATGGAGAAAAGGACCGCATGCTGCCGATGGCCGCCGGCAAGGCGCTGGCGCGTGCCATCCCTGGGGCAGACCTGCACATCGTCCCAGGGATGGGACACGACCTGCCGCCGGCGCTTTGGCCTTTCCTGGTCGACCTGATCGTGAGCCACGTCGCCGCGGACCTTCAGCGGCCCGTTCCGCTACCGGACGGCCCCGTGCCCGATCCGCCGCCTCCCCCGCCCGGACCCTGAGCGCCGCCGGTAAGCGGTGCGCCCTGCTCGGCGCCCACGCCTCGGGGCGCGGTGGGCCCGGCCTGGCTGGGCGAAGCCTGGGCGGCGCCCTTGACGGCGCGATCGCGGATCGCCGCCGTGTCGGCGTCGTAGCGCGCGGGCGGCGGCAATTGCGCCAGGTAGGCGGCGACGGCCTCGATGTCCGCGTCGCCAAGCTGTTGGGCGATGTAGGGCATTTGCCCCGTGGGATCGTTGCTGCGCGTGCCGCTCTTGAACTCGCGCAGCGCCGCGGCCAGGTAGCCGGCGTGCTGCCCCGCCAGGTAAGGATAGGTGGGCGGCTCGCCAGCCCCGCCGGGGCCGTGGCAATTGACGCAGCCCTGCACGCGCAGGGCGTCGTCGCCCAACATGAACAGCGTCTCGCCGCGCTTGTGCGCATCCGGCGCCAGCGCGGGCGCGGCGCCTCCCACAGGGGTTGCGCTTGCGGCCGGCGTGCCGGCCGCCGCCGCGTTACCACCCGCCGCCGCGGCGCCCGCGGTTCCCATGTCGGCGTAGTAAGCCGACACGGCGGCGCGCTCGTCCTGCGCCAGGCCCTTGGCGATAGGCGCCATGATGGGATTCTGCCGGCGGCCGTCGGCGTAGCTGTCCAGCTGCGCCTGCATATAGCCGGCCGATTGGCCCGCCAGGCGCGGAAAGCCGCTGGCTGCATTGCCCTCGCCCTGCGCGCCATGACAGGTCACGCAGGCGATCACACCCTTGCCCGGGTTGCCGCTGGTGGCGATACGCTGCCCCGCGCCGGCATCGCCCGCGCCAGTCGCGGTGCTCCCCGCAGCGGTCTGCGCGCAAGCCGGCGCGCATGCACAGGCTATCGCCAGCGGCAGTACGGCTCTCGATAAGGAAACTGGAATGTTCATGGGCCACCTCAGGCATTCATCAGCGGAGCCGGCGATTTCAGATAGCGCGACACGATGGCATCGGCGGCCCAATAGGCCAGCGCGCCAACGGTACCGGTGGGGTTGTAGGAGGCGTTCTGCGGGAAATTCGAGGCGCCGATCACGAAAAGGTTGTGCAGGTCCCAGCTTTGCAGATAGCGGTTGACCACGCTGGTCGACCTGTCCTCGCCCATCACCGTGCCGCCCGTATTGTGGGTCGTCTGGTACTGCGTCACGGTATAAGGGCGCTCCCGCGCCCCGCCATGCACCTGCTTGCCGCCCATGGCCTTGCCGATTTCCAGCGCGCGATCGGTCAGGAAGCGCGACATCTTCAGATCGTTTTCGTGGAAATCGAAGGTCATGCGCAACAGCGGCAGCCCCCAGGCATCGCGATAGGTCGGGTCCAGGTCCAGGTAGTTCGCCCGGCAGGACACGGAACTGCCATGGACATTGAGCACGGAGGTGTGGTTGTAGTGGCGGATGACTGCCTTTTTCCATTCCGACCCCCAGCTGGGCGTGCCGACCGGCGTCGGATGGAACTCGATGGGCCGCCCATGGCTCATGATTTCGCCGATATAGGCGCCGCCGACGAAACCATGCGGCCCATGATCGAAGTTGTCCGAAACGAAATCGGACACCACCGTACCGCAGGCGCCGGACCGCATATACGGATTGATATTGACGCTGGTGTCGTAGAAGATCTGAACCGCGCTCATGGTCTGGTAGGCATAGCCGCGCCCGACCACGCCTTTTCCCGATACGGGATCGTAGGGTTCGCCGATGCGCGACAGCAGCAGCATCCTGACGTTGTTCAGCGCGAACCCGCCCAGGATGACCAACTGCGCCGGCTGTTCGAACTCGCGGCCCGCCGCATCGACGTAGGTCACGCCGGTGGCGCGCTTGCCGTCGCTCGCCACGTTGATGCGCAACACCTGGCACTGCGTGCGCAGCTCGAAGTTCTTGTCCTTCAGCAGCACCGGCAGCAGTATCGTCTGCGGCGACGCCTTGGCGAAGTGCTCGCAGCCGTAGCGCTCGCAGAACCCGCAAAACATGCAGGTGTTCAGCGTCATGCCTTCCGGGTTGGTGTAGGGCTGGCTCAGGTTCGCCGACGGCTGCGGATACGGATGGTATCCCAGGCCGGACGCGGCCTTCCTGAACATGGCCGAGCCATAAGGCTCCTTCATGGGTGGCGTGGGGTAATCCCGGGCACGCGGGTCCTCGAAGGGATTGCCGCCCTCCACCTTGCCCGACTTCAGGTTGCCGGCCTTGCCGCTGACGCCCAGCAGATATTCAAAGCGGTCGTAGTAAGGCTCCAGCGTCGCGGCGTCGACGCCCCAATCCTGCACGAACAGGTCCTCCGCCGTGAACTTCGCGCCGTAGCGTTGGGTGGTCAGAGTACGCATGCGTAGGTCGGTATCCTGGAAGCGATACGTTTGCCCGTTCCAATGCACCGCCGCGCCGCCCAGGCCGGTGCCCGGAAGAAAGCTCTCCCAGCGCCGTATGGGCAGGGCCTCCTCCCGGATGCTATTGCGGAAGGTGACGGCTTCCTTGGTGTTGTCCTGCATAAGCGCCTTGCGCACGGAATAGCGCAGTTCGTCATGCATATGCGGTCCCTGGAAATCCGGCACGGTAGAGCGCGGTTCGCCGCGCTCCAGGCCGACCACGCGCAGGCCGGCCCGCGTCAATTCCCGTCCCAGCATGGTGCCGACGAGGCCGACACCGATGAGCACTGCGTCCGTTTCCGGTAGTTTGGTAGCCATGTCAGCGCCCTCCCTGGGATTGCGCGGGCCCCTGGCCGGCCGCGGGCGGTGTATCGGCGGGCGCATGGCCCGGCATGGACGTCGTGCCGGCCATCGCGTTGCCGGCGGAGGCCGACACTTCCGGATGGACATGGATGACGCCGCGGCCGTCCTCGGCCAGGCTCATGGGCGCCCGGTGAAAATCGATGCCATGCTGGTCGACCAGGTCGTAGTAGGTGGCATAGGCCCCCGGAAAACCGATCATCTTCCACGACACCATGTCCTTGTTGCCGCCATAGACAGGATCGCTCAGGAAGCCTTCCACGGTCAGCGCCCACAGCGACTCGAAGAACACGTTGGCGGGCACGCCGTTGAGGTCCCGCGTGCTCTCCTGCAAGTCGCGCAGGTAGGCATCCTGTTCCGCGGGAGGGCGTTTTTCGAAGGGCGTCCCGCCCTTCGCGGCCTCATCGCGCAGCGCGCGGCAGGCATTGCGGAACAACTCGGCCGGCGTGAACGGCAGCTGGTACCCCTGCGTGGGCGCGCCTTGCCGCCACGGGCCGCCGCGGTACAGCCTTTCGCCGGCGCCCCACGCGCCGCCCAGCTGCTTATCGATATAGTTCGGCACGCCCGCCTCCAATGCGCCCGGGCCGGCCTCGTCCTGCGGGATCAGGCGAGCCACCGCGGCATGCACGAAGGCAGCCTCTTCCGGCGTGAGAAAGATGAAAGTGGCTTGCTCCTCCGGCGCCTGCGCCGCGAGTGCCGCCGGTGCGGTGGTGACGGTGCCGACGGTGGCCGCCGCGAAGCCGGCGCGCTTCAGGAAATTGCGTCTCGACGGAATCATGGATGTGCCCTCCCAGGAACGGCGGCAAGCAATGCATTGCGCATTCCCGCTCCGGGCGCCGCGGCGGCGCGGCTTGCCGCACGGGATGCGCGGGCCTGCCCAGCCCTGGGTCCCGCGCCGGCGGGTAGCGCAGGCTCAGTACGGATTGCCACTGCGTTGTAGGGAGGTCGCCGCGCCGGGGAACGCGGGCGTGCGAGGGCCCGCCGGGTATGCGGCCTGCGCCGACGCGTGGGTCTGCTACAGCGTGCGCGTGCGTACACCGGCGTAACGCCGAGCGGTAACCCTACGGGAGACGACGATGGAAAACGAGGGCACCACGATGGACCGGGACGTTCTGGAATCGCACTTCATGGATTGGCTGCGCGACGCCCACGCCATGGAACAGCAGGCGGAAACCATGTTGACCGCGATGGCCAACCGCATCGAGAACTATCCGGACCTGAAGCGCAGGATCGAGCAGCATATCGAAGAGACGCGCAGCCAGGCGCAGCTTGTCGCGGAATGCATCCAACGCCGCGGCGGCGACACGTCGGTCATGAAGGACCTGGCAGGCAAGACCATGGCCGGCATGCAGGGCGCCGTGGGCATGTTCGCCAGCGATGAAATCGTCAAGGGCGGCATGCTGAGCTACGCGTTCGAACACTTCGAAATCGCCTCGTACCGGAACCTGATCGAAGCCGCGCGGCTGGTGGGAGATCGGGAAACAATGGCGGTATGCGAGCGCATCCTGCCGCAGGAGCAAGCCATGGCGGACTGGCTGCAGCACAACCTGGCAAGCCTGTCGCGGCGCTTTCTCGAACTGGCGCAGGTGCCAGGCGCGAAAGCGAAAGTCTGAGGGCGCTGGGTTACTTGGCGGATTCCGGCCGGGCCGGCGCGGGCTTCGGTATGTCGGGGCGCCGCCTGGCCGGAGGTTGTCCGCGCCGCCGTGCAGGACGTGTGCCCGCGGTCAGGCCGGCTTCGACACGATGGCCAGCGAAAAACCATCCCATCCTTTCGCACCCACCGTCTGCAGCGCCGTGCAGGTCAGCCGCAGGTCGCGCGCCATGTCGGCCAGGAAAGCGCGGGTACCCAGGACGTCGGGCTGGGCGCGGCCGGCCTCGTCCATCAGGCGCCCGCCACGGATGATGTTGTCGCCGACAATGACGGTGCCGTCCCGGGACAGCGCCAGCGCCGCGGCCATATAGCGCGGATTGTCCTTCTTGTCGGCGTCGATGAAGATCAGGTCGAACGGCGGCACGCGCGAAGCCACCATGCCGTCCAGCGTCGCGCCGGCGTCGCCGACCACGACGTCCACGACCTGGCTCAGCCCCGCCACGCGGATGTTCTCGCGCGCGACCTCGGCATACCGGAGGTTGCTTTCCAGCGACACCAGCTTGCCGCCTTGCGGCAGGGCATCGGCCATGCAGATGGCGCTATAGCCCCCCAACGTACCGATCTCCAGGATGCGGCGCGCACCCGCCATCCGTGCAAAAATCTGCAGCATCCTGCCCTGGTTCAGCGCCACGCCATGCGGCGGCAGGCCCGCCTGCTCGCACCTGGCCAGGGCAGCGTCCAGGCGGGGATCTCGCAGGCACAGTATGTCTTCAAGGTAGGAATCCATGGCCTTCCAGCTCTCGGCGTTCATGCGCGCTCCCGCTTCGTATCGTTGAATGACGATGAGGATCTTACGCAGACGCGGACCGCGCCGATATCGATTAATCCTGCCGTTCCGTCA
Source organism: Bordetella sp. H567 (assembly GCF_001704295.1). Classification (NCBI taxonomy): domain Bacteria; kingdom Pseudomonadati; phylum Pseudomonadota; class Betaproteobacteria; order Burkholderiales; family Alcaligenaceae; genus Bordetella; species Bordetella sp. H567. The sequence continues at coordinate 1,468,836 of NZ_CP012334.1, read as the reverse complement.
GTTTTCCTGACACTTCAGGCCGCCACCACGCCGGCAACAGCGCGCGCACCTTTGCGCGGCGGAACCGGTCGTCGATCAGATACACGCTGCCCTGGTCGGTCTCCGTGCGGATGACGCGTCCCGCCGCCTGCACCACTTTCTGCAGCCCCGGGTACAAGTAGGTGTAGTCGAAACCGTTGCCGAAGCGGGCCTGCATGCGCTGCATCATCTGTTCATTGACGGGATTGACCTGCGGCAGCCCGAGCGTGACGATGAAGGCGCCGATCAGTCGGTCGCCGGGAAGGTCCACGCCTTCGCCGAATACACCGCCCAGCACGGCGAAGCCCAGGCCGTGGCCGCCGGGCGCGAAACGCGCCAGGAAGGCGTCGCGGTGCATTACGTCCATGCCGGCGGCCTGTTCCCACACGGGCAGGTGCGGAAAGCGGGCGCGGACGTCGCGGGCCAGGCGTCCCGCATAGTCGAAGCTGCTGGCAAAGCAAAGATAGTTGCCGGGCTGCCTGCGGTACGCCTGCGCCATGATGTCCACGATGGCCGATATGGATGCTTCCCGGTCGCGGTACCGCGTGGATACATGGCCCACCAGGTGCACGGCCAGCTGTTCCGCGCGGAACGGCCCTGGCACATCCAGCCACCGGCAATCGCGCGGCAGGCCCAGCGTGTCGCGATAAAAGCCCATCGGGTTCAGCGTCGCGGAAAACAGCACGGCGCCGTGCGCGGCTGCCACCCGCGGCGCGACGAACGGCGCCGGCACGACGTTGCGGATGCACAGGGTGCCCTGCATAGGCCGGCCCGCCGGCCCCGCTTCACGCGTGATATCGAAGAGGGAGTGCTCGCCGAAGCTTTCCGCCAGCCGCGAGAAGGCCAGCACGTCGAAGTAAAAACGCAGCAGCGGCTCGGGCGCCTCGCCGCCCTGCTCCGCGAAATACGCCGACAGCGCGGCCGCCGTCTGCTGCAATTGCGCCAGCAGCGGCGGCGGGATGGATTCGTGTGCGGCGTAGGCCGGCACCTGCTGCTTGAGCATCTGGCCGCACAGGCGCCGCAGCGCATCCAGCGGCTTGCGCAGCACCGCCGGCGACGCGCGCCGCGCCAGGGCCATGGCATCCAGGCTCAGGTTCGCGGTGTACATGCGCCGCGCGCGCTCCAGCATGTTGTGGGCTTCGTCCACCAGCAGGCCGACGCGCCACTGGTTCGCCATGGTCAGGGCATACAGCATCGCGCTGGTATCGAAGTAGTAGTTGTAGTCGCCCACCACCACATCGCTCCAGCGCACCAGTTCCTGGCTCAGGAAATACGGGCAGACCCCGTGCGCCAACGCGGCGGCCCGAACGGTGGCGCGGTCCATGGCGTACCGCGCCACCGCCTCGGCGCGGGCCGCCGGCAAGCGATCGTGGAAGCCCCGCGCCAAGGGGCAGGAGTCGCCATGGCAGGCTTTGTCCGGATGCTCGCAGGCCTGGTCGCGCGCCACCAGTTCCAGCGTGCGCAGGGGCAAGCCCGGCATGTCCTGGCGCAGGCGGCCCAGCGCATCGAGCGCCGCCTGGCGGCCGGCGGTCTTGGCGCAAAGAAAGAACACCTTGTCCAGCGTATCGGCACAGGCCTTCAGCATGGGAAAAAGCGTGGCCATGGTCTTGCCGATGCCCGTCGGCGCCTGCGCGAGCACGCATTTCGCATCGCGCGCCGCGCGAAACACCGCCTTGGCCAGGTCGCGCTGTCCGGCGCGGAACGGGCCCAGCGGAAACCGCAAGGCCGCCATTGCCGCGTCGCGCGCCTGGCGGTGGGCGATCTCCCGGCGCGCCCAGGCCAGGAAGCATGTGCATTGCCCGACGAAGAAATCGCGCAATTCCCGCGCGGTGTACGACTCGACGAGCACGGTCTCCTGCTGGGTGGCGATGTCGAAATACACCAACGCGACATCCAGGCCGGACAGGCCACGATCCTGGCACAGCAAATGGCCGTAGACCTTGGCCTGCGCCCAGTGCACGGCCCGGTGGTTCGGCGCGATGCGTTCGACGTTGCCGCGATGCGTCTTGATCTCTTCCACGCGATTGCGGCCGGGGTCGTAGCCGTCGGCGCGGCCGCGCACCCGCAACGGCCCATGGGTGCCGGCCAACGGGATCTCGGCCTGGTAGTCCGCGGCCCGCCGTCCAGTGACGAACGCGTGTCCCGCCTGGCCTTCCTGCGCGGACGGCGAGGGCGTGAACCGCAGATCCAGATCGCCCCGCCGCGCCGTGAAATCGCACAGGGCGCGCACGGCGACGACATAGGCGGCCGGCTCGGGGGCGTGCATCGCATCACGCCCAGCGGCAACCGCGGCGGGCGGCGTTGCATCCTGCGCCGGCATGCGCGGCGCGGCGGCGGGGGCTGGTGTGGGGGAGCGTGGCGGCATGACGAATACTGTGTTTATGTACAGTATACCGCCGCGCTGCAGGCCACCGGCGGCGACGCCGCGCCGGGCATGCTTTCTGCTACTGGCGCCGCACCCGCGCTGCGGCCGCCCTCGGCGGACCGCCGCCATACCGACTACAAACAACAGGGTGTCCCAGCGCCCGTCCGGCCCTGCCGGACCGGCCGCCCTCCCGGCGAACGCCATGCGCGTGGGGACCGCCCGGTGACGAGGGTACGAGCAAATGGCAAACGAACATACTTCTTCTGGCCAGCCCACCGAGCCCGCCGGCGGCTGGGGATCGGCCCGGGCCGTGGGATCCATCCTGGTCAAGGAACACCGCCTGATGCACGGCACGAAGGTGCTGATGCACCAGAACAAGCCCGACGGATTCATGTGCGTCAGCTGTTCCTGGGCCAAGCCCGCGCATCCGCATCCCTTCGAGTTCTGCGAAAACGGCGCCAAGGCCACGGCCTGGGATATCACCAGCAAGAAGGTGTCCGCCCGCTTTTTCGACTCGCACACCTGTGCCGAACTGGAGTCCTGGTCGGATCACGAGCTGGAAGCGATCGGCCGCCTGACGGTGCCCATGCGCTGGAACGCCGCCACCGACAAGTACGTGGAGATCAGCTGGCGGCAGGCGTTCGAGGAGATCGGCGCGCTGCTGCGCGGCCGCGACCCGGACTCCGTGGTGTTCTATACCTCGGGCCGGGCATCGCTGGAGACCTCCTACATGTTCGCGCTGTTCGCCCGCATGTACGGCACCAACAACCTGCCGGATAGTTCGAACATGTGTCACGAAAGCACCTCCGTGGGCCTGCCGAAAACCATAGGCGTGCCGGTGGGCACGGTGACGCTGGAAGACTTCGAACACACCGATTGCATGCTGTTCTTCGGCCACAACACCGGCACCAACGCGCCACGCATGCTTCACCCCTTGCAGGACGCCCGCAAGCGCGGCGTTCCCATCGTGACCTTCAATCCCTTGCGCGAGGCCGGGCTGGTCAGCTTCACCAACCCGCAGTCGCCGATGGAAATGCTGACGGGCAAGGAAACGCAGATCAGCACGCAGTATCTGCAGCTGAAGCTGGGCGGCGATACCGCGGCGCTGGCCGGCCTGTGCAAATGGCTGATCGAGGCCGACGATGCCGCCCGCCTGGACGGCGGGGCGCCAGTTCTGGACCATGCCTTCATCGCCGAACACACCCATGGCTTCGAGGACTTCGCGCAGGCGATGCGCGAGATGCCATGGGACGACATCGAACGCGAATCCGGCTTGACTCGCGCCGCGCTGGCCGAGGCCGCCGCCACCTATTCCCGCGCCAAGGCCGCCATGTTGCTGTACGGCATGGGACTGACGCAGCACCGCAACGGCGTGCAGAGCGTGCAGATGATTACCAACCTGCTGCTGCTCAGAGGCAACATCGGCAAGCCCGGCGCCGGCGTCTGCCCGATACGCGGGCATTCCAACGTGCAAGGACAGCGCACCGTCGGCATCACGGAAAAGCCGGAACACGTTCCCGCCGACAAGCTGCGCGAGCTCTACCACTTCGATCCGCCCACGAAGAAGGGCATGAATACCGTGGAGGCCTGCGAGGCCATGCTCGACGGACGCGTGTCGGCCTTCATCAGCCTGGGCGGCAATTTCGCGCGGGCCACGCCGGATCATTACCGCATGGAGCCGGCCTGGCGGCGGCTGGACCTGACCGTGGGCATCACCACCCGGCTGAACCGCAGCCATCTGCTGCACGGCAGGCAGGCCTACCTGCTGCCCTGCCTGAGCCGTATCGAGGTGGACCGGCAGGCCACCGGCGAACAGGCGGTATCGATGGAAGACAGCACCGGTTGCTTTCACGGATCGCGGGGCGTGCATGAACCGGCCAGCGACAAGCTGCTTTCCGAACCGGCCATCGTGGCGGGCATCGCCAAGGCCACGCTGCGGCCGAATCCCTACGTCGACTGGAACCGGTGGGTCGGCGACTATTCCCTGGTCCGGGACGCCATCGAAGCCACCTATCCAAAAATCTTCAAGGACTTCAACCGCCGCATGTGGAATCCCGGGGGCTTTCACCGCCCCTTGGGCGCCACGGAGCGCAAGTGGGAAACCGAAACCGGCAAGGCCAACTTCGTCGTGCCCGAAACGCTGGATGACGATCCCGACATGCCCGAGCACGGCCCGGACGTCATCCGCCTGATGACCACCCGCGGGGACAGCCAGTTCAATACCACCGTCTACACCCTGGACGATCGCTTCCGCGGCGTGCATGGCACACGGCAGGTGATCATGATGAACTCCGACGACATGGCCAGGCTGGGCTTGCGCGAAGACGACGTCGTGGTGGCCAGCACGGTGGCGCACGACGGGTTCAAGCGCGAGGTCGGCGGCCTGAAGGTCCGGCCCTATGACATCCCGGCCGGCTGTGCGTGGTCCTACTATCCGGAATGCAATCCGCTGATTCCGCTTTGGCACCACGCGAAGGAAAGCAAAGTGCCGGCGGCCAAGTCCATTCCCATTACCCTGCGCAAAGAGGCTGGCCGTTGATATGCCGCGCCGCGCGTGGGGGTGGACGCTATTGAGCTGGAGCGCAGCGGCCAGCGCGGCGCCCGCGCAGGACGTGCTGGCGCCGGCGGGCATACAGGCCGAACGCATACTCGCGCTCTGGCATGTGACGTTGGCGGTATGCACCGCGGTGTTCGTGGCCGTGCTGGTCGCCCTGTTCATCGCCATACGGCGCGGCGCACGCGCCCGGGAGGCGCCCTCGCCGCGCGATGGGCACGCCGAGCGCCGCGCGCGGCGCCGCGTCGCGGCGGCAACCTGGACTTCCGTCGTCCTGTTGTGCGGCCTGGTCGCGGCGGACTTCCTGACCGATCGCGCCCTGTCGCGCCTGCCCATGGCGGATCCCCTGCGCGTGGAGATGATCGGGCACCAGTGGTGGTGGGAAACCCGCTATGAAGCCGACGGCGGCCGCCCGGGTTTCGTGACGGCGAACCAGCTGCGCCTGCCGGTGGGACGGCCCGTGCTGGTGACGCTGAAATCCTCGGACGTGATCCACACCTTCTGGGTGCCCAATCTGCACGGCAAGCGCGACATGATTCCGGGGCGTGATGCGGCCATGATGCTGCGAGCCGACCGCGCGGGCGACTATCGCGGGCAATGCGCGGAATTCTGCGGCGCCGAACATGCGCTGATGGCCTTCTCCGTGGCCGCCGTCTCCACCGACGACTACGCCGACTGGGCCGACCGCGAACGGCAGGACGCGCGGCTGCCCGACGAAGCGGTGGCGCGGCGCGGCATGGGCCTGTTCCTGGGCAATTCCTGCGCGCAGTGCCACACCATACGCGGGACGTCCGCGGTGGGCACGCTGGGCCCCGACCTGACGCACCTGGCCGGCCGATCCCTGCTGGCGGCCGGGACCATCGCGAACACGCCGGAAAACCTGGCGCAATGGCTCACCGCGCCGGGCTCCATGAAGCCCGCCACCACGATGCCACCGACCCAACTGCCGCCCGAAGACCTGCGGGCGCTGGTGCACTACCTGGGATCCCTGCAATGAGCACCACCTCCGCTCCCTTTCTGCCCTCCGATGCAGGGGCGCCTGGCGCCGCGCAGGCGCCACGGGGCCAGGCCGCGCACGCGCCCGTGGGCACGGGCACCCCGCGCCTGCTGGACGGTCCGGATGCGCCGGCCGCCGCGCGGGCCGCCCTGGCCGAAACCTGGCGCGATCCCCCGGGGTGGCGCGGACTTCTTTGCGCGATCAACCACAAGACGATCAGCCTGCGCTTCATGCTGGCCACTTTCGTCTTCTTCCTGCTGGGTGGCGCGCTGGCGCTGGCGATGCGCCTGCAGCTGATCCAGCCGGACAACCGCCTGATCGGCCCCACGCTATACAACCAGCTCTTCACCATGCACGGCACCACCATGATGTTCCTCTTCGCGGTGCCGGTGATGCAGGCGGTCGCGGGCTATCTGGTGCCTCTGATGATAGGCACGCGCAGTGTCGCCTTCCCGCGCCTGAACGCCTACGCGTTCTGGATATTCGTCTTCGGTGGCCTCTTTCTTTTCGGGGGATTCCTGTTGGGTTCCGGGCCGGACGCCGGCTGGTTCGCCTATGTGCCCTTGTCCGGCCCCGACTATTCGACCGGCAAGGGCGTCGACATCTGGGCGCAGATGATCACCTTCACGGAGCTGGCGGCCCTGCTGGAGGCCATCGTGCTGATCACCACCATCTTCAAGCTGCGCGCTCCCGGCATGACGCTGAACCGCATGCCGCTTTTCGTATGGGCCACCCTGGTGACGCAGTTCATGGTGCTGTTCGCCATGCCGTCGGTCATGTTCGGCAGTACCGCCCTGATCCTGGACCGGCTGGTCGGCACGCACTTCTACAATCCCGCGCGCGGCGGCGACGTGCTGCTGTGGCAACACCTGTTCTGGTTCTTCGGGCACCCGGAGGTCTACCTGATCTTCATCCCGCCGCTGGGGTTCATCTCCACCATCATCCCGACCTTTGCGCGCCGGCCGGTGTTCGGCTATCCGGCGATGGTGCTGGCCCTGATCGCCATCGCCTTCCTGGCCTTCGGGCTCTGGGCGCACCATATGTACGCCACCAGCATGCCGGAACTGGGCAAGCGCTTCTTCACCGCGTCCAGCCTGGCCATCGCCATTCCCTCGGGCATCCAGATATTCTGCTGGCTGACCACGCTGGGCACCGGCCGGCTGCGCTGGAGCGTGCCGCTGTGCTTCGTGCTGGCTTTTTTCGTGATCCTGGTGCTGGGCGGCATGACGGGGATCATGCTGGGCAGCGTCTCGCTGGACCTGCAGGTACACGATACCTACTTCGTGGTGGCCCACCTGCACTACGTGCTGTTTGGCGGCGCGGTCTTTCCCCTGTTCGGCGCGTTCTACTACTGGTTTCCGAAGTTCACCGGCCGCCTCCTGAACGAGAAACTGGGCTATTGGCATTTCTGGCTGTTTTTCATCGGCTTCAATGTCACGTTCTTCCCGATGCATGTGCTGGGGCTGCAAGGCATGCCGCGGCGGGTGTGGACCTATCCCGCCGACATGGGCTGGAACGGCATGAACCTGGGCGCCACCGTCGGCGCCGGCATGCTGGCGGCCGGCGTCCTGGTGTTCATGTTCAATGTGCTGCGTTGCCGCCGCCACGGCGCATGGGCCGGCGCGGACCCTTGGGGCGCCGGCACGCTGGAATGGCAAACCAGCAGCCCGCCCCCGCCACACAATTTCGATACGCTGCCCGTCGTCCGCTCGCGCGACCCTTTGTGGGACGACGGTCCCGTCGGTAGCGTGGCGGGGCTGGCGGCCGACGCGCGTGAAGTGCTGGCGAGCACCGTGGTGGACGCGCGTCCGGATCTACGGGTCTTGTTCCCCACGCCCTCGATCTGGCCTTTCGTCAGCGCCGTCGCCACGACGGCCCTGTTCATCGGGTCGGTCTTCACGCCCTGGGCGGTCGTATGGCTCTCGGTCCCGGTGGCGGCGGCACTGATCCTGTGGTTCTGGCCGGAACGGCGCGCGACCGCGCAGGCCATACGGCTGGAGCGCACGCCATGAGCCAACCCAAGCACGGCGATACGGTCATGCAGGCGGGCGTCATCGACGTATCGGGCCTGCAGACCTATGGCTTCAGCCATCGCAGCCTGATGTGGTGGGCCACCATGGGCTTGATGCTGATCGAGGGCACCGTCTTCGCCATCGGCATCATGGCCTACTTCTACCTGCGCGGACTGGCCCCGCAATGGCCGATCAGCGCGGACCCGCCCGGGATGATCTGGGGAACGGTGAACACGGTCCTGCTGCTCTTCAGCCTGTGGCCCAACCACCTCGCCAAACGCGCCGCGGAACGCCTGCAGCGGCGGCGCGCCGCGCTCTGGGTCGTGGTGTGCGTGGCCCTGGCCCTGGTCTTCCTCGCGCTGCGCGCGCTGGAGTTCACCACGCTGAATGTGCGCTGGAACGAGAACGCGTACGGGGCGGTCGTCTGGTTCCTGCTGGGCCTGCATACCACGCACCTGATCACCGACACCGTGGACACCGCGGTCCTGGGCGCGCTGCTGTTCACGGGCCCCTTCGACGGACGCCGCTATGTGGATGTCAGCGAAAACGCGCTGTACTGGTATTTCGTGGTGTTCAGCTGGGTGCCGATCTACGCGGTGATCTACCTGGCGCCGCGGCTCTAGAGGACGCGATGACACACCGGCCTTGCCCATCCCACGCACGCCAGCCCCGCGGGCGGTTCCGGATCGCGATGCTCCCGCTCACGCTGCTGCCCGCCCTCGCGGGCGCCCACGTCGCCTCGCCCGAGGCCGGGGGCCAGCCTAGCCTGTACGCCGCGCCCGAGCCCTGGGTCGTGGCGCTGCTAGCCGTCAGCCTGCTGCTGTACCTGGCCGGCTACGCGCGGCTGCGCGGACGCCGTGCGCTGGGCGCCGGCGCGCACGAAGGCCGACGAACACGCGGTCGCCAGCTGCTGGCCTTCCTGGCCGGCTGGGCCGCGCTTTGCGTCGCGCTGGTGTCGCCCCTGGATGCGCTGAGCGGCGTGCTGTTCTCCGCGCATATGGTGCAGCACGAGGTACTGATGATCGTCGCCGCGCCGCTGCTGGTCATGGGGCGGCCGCTGGCCGTGTGGCTATGGGCGTTTCCGCATCGATGGCGGCGGCCCGTCGCGCAGGCGTGGCGCTGGCGCCCCTTGCTGGGCGCCTGGCACCTGCTGACCGGCGCGCTGGCGGCCTGGCTGCTGCACGCGGCGGCGCTGTGGCTGTGGCATGTCCCGCGCTTCTTCCAGGCCGCATTGGCCGACCCCGCCATCCACGCGTGGCAGCACGCCAGTTTCCTGGCGAGCGCGCTGCTGTTCTGGTGGCCCATCTTCGGCATGCCGCGGCGGGACGGGCCCGGGGCCTACGCCATGCTGTCGCTCTTCACGACCATGGTCCACACCGGCGCGCTGGGCGCGCTGCTGACGCTCGCGCCCGGATTGTGGTACCCCGCGTACATGGAACCGGCGGCCGCGCTGGGCATCGACCCGCTGCGCGACCAGCAACTGGGCGGGCTGGTCATGTGGGTGCCTGGGGGGCTCGCCTATCTGATCGGCGGCCTGTACGTCGGCTGGCGCTGGCTGTCGCGCCCCGCGCTATCCCTGCTTGGCCTGGCGCTGCTGGCGACGCCCTTGCTCGCCGCCGCACCGCGCGCCCACGCCGCCGGCGCGGCCGCGGCCCCGCCGGATGCCGACGCCACGCTCATCGCGCGCGGCAAGTACGTCGCCAGCGCGGGCGACTGCATGGGATGCCATACCAACCCCAAGGGCGGCGCGCCCTATGCAGGCGGCCGCGAATTGTGGTCACCCTTCGGCACCATCGTCTCCACCAACATCACGCCAGACCCGCGGCATGGAATCGGCGGCTACACCTACGAGGAGTTCGCCCGGGTACTGCGCCACGGCGTGGCCCGGGGCGACAAGCCGCTATACCCCGCCATGCCCTATGCGTCCTTCGCCAGGATGAGCGAAGACGACATGCGCGCGCTCTATGCGTATATGACGCGCGGCGTCCCGGCGGTCGACAGCGCGCCGCCGCCCACGAAGCTGCCCTTCCCCTTCAACCAGCGCTGGATCCTGCGCATCTGGCAGCATTTCTTCGTTCCGGAGCAGGTCTACCAGGCCAAGGCCGGACGCGACGCGCAGTGGAACCGTGGCGCCTATCTGGTCCAAGCCCTGGGGCATTGCGGCGCCTGCCATACGCCGCGCGGACCGGCCTTCCAGGAACGCGGCGACGACGAATCCTCGCGCCACTTTTTGACCGGCGGCGTGAACGACCACTGGTTCGCGCCCAACCTGAACAGCGGCATGGGCTCGGGACTGGGCCGCATGAGCGTGGACGAGCTCGCCGCCTTCATGAAGACCGGCCATGCCAATGGCAACATGGCCTACGGCAGCATGGTCGAGACCATCGAAACCAGCCTGCAGCATCTGACGGATGAGGACTTGCGCGCGATCGCGGTCTACCTGAAAAGCCTGCCGCCCAATGCGGACGGCGGCCGCTTCCACCCGGATCGCGCGACCGTGACGGAAGCGACCGCGGACCAGGGCAACCGCACGCTGGACGTGGAATCGGTCGGCGCGGCCGTCTACAAGACCTTCTGCGTCCAATGCCATCAGGCCGACGGCAAGGGCGTGCCCGGCGTCTATCCCCGGTTGGCGGGCAATCCCTCGCTGCTGGCGCAGGACAAGACCGCGCTGATGCGCATCGTGATGGAAGGCGGTCACAGCGCGGCGACCGAGCATGGCCCGGCCTCGCAGCACATGCCGCCCTTCGATACGATCCTGACCGAGGCGCAGATCGCCCAGGTGCTGACCTACGTCCGCAGTTCCTGGGGCAACGACGCGCCGCCGGTGTCCGGCACCGAGGTCAGCCAGCTGCGGCAGGCGCTGAAGAAGTAGCGCGGCATGAGGCTTGCAGCGGCAATGTCTCGTCTTCGCAAGCCGGCATCATGCGACTCCATCACCTGAACTGCATTTCCTCCTGCCCGCTGGGCGGCCACCTCATGGACGGGCGCAGCGACTGCCTGTTCTGCCGCGGCACCCTGTGCTGCCATTGCATCCTGGTGGAAACCGACCGGAACGGCCTGGTGCTCATCGATACGGGCTTCGGCCTGCGCGATGTCCATGCGCCCCGCACCCGCCTCAGCGCCTTCTTCCTGTCCCTGCTCAAGCCCGATTTCAAGGAGTCCATGACGGCGGCGCGGCAGATCGAACGCCTGGGTTTCCAGACACGAGACGTGCGGCATATCGTGCTGACGCACCTGGATTTCGATCACGCGGGAGGCTTGGACGATTTCGCCGAGGCCGCCGTGCATCTGTCGCGCCCCGAACGCGAGGCCGCGGCGAGACAATCCACCCGGCTCGACCGCCAGCGATATCGCCCGCAGCAGTGGTCCTCCAAGCGCCGATGGAAGGAATATCCCGCCACGGGCGATACCTGGTTCGGCTTTCAAGGCACGCGCGCCATCGAAGGCATCCACGAAGAGATCGCGCTGGTGCCGCTGCACGGCCACACCCTGGGCCATGCGGGGGTCGCCGTGCGGCGCGGCGCCGGGTGGCTGCTGCAGGCGGGCGACGCCTATTTCTATCACCAGGAGCTGGACCCGGACCGGCCCCGCTGTACGCCGGGGCTGCGCTTCTATCAGTGGATGATGGAAAAGAACCGCAAGGCCAGGCTGCGCAACCAGCTTCGGCTGCGAGCACTGCGCCGCGAACACGGCGGCGAGATCACCATCTGCTGCAGCCACGACCCACACGAGTTCGAGACCTTGCGCGAACAGGTCGGAAGAACGGTGCTGGAGCCCGCGAACCCATAGCGATCACCTCCATCCGAACCGCTTTGCACGATCAGGCTTATGGCGAAGACACAGGAACAGCGGCATTCCGCGCTAGAGGGATTGCGTGACGCCTATCGCACCGGACGGCTCATCCTGTTCGCCGGCGCGGGCGTATCGGCGGGCCTGGGCCTGCCGACCGGACCGGAGCTGGCGGTCGAAATGGCGGGACACCTGGAAGAGGACGCGCAGGAGTTTTGCAACTACGGCGACGTGCGGGCACTGGCGGAATACTATCGCCTGCGCCGGGGACTGGCCCCCCTGCACGGATGGATGTGCAAGGAATGGCACCGGCCGGACATCGACATCAAGGGTTCGGAGCTGCACAGGCTGATCGTGCATGCCCGCTTCCACAGCATCTACACGACCAACTTCGACCGCTGGCTGGAAGCCGCGCACGAAGCCTACGGGAAACCCTATATCAAGGTCACCAGCGTGCGCGACCTGGCCGCCCTGGCCGAAAGCACGGCGCGGCCGATCATCAAGTTCCACGGCGACCTGGACGATCCGGATTCGATGGTGCTGGCCGAGTCGGCCTATTTCGAACGCCTGAGCTTCGAATCCCCATTGGACTTGAAGCTGCGCGCCGACCTGCTCGTCTACCCCGTGCTGTTCGTCGGCTACAGCATTTCGGATATCAATATCCGGATGCTGTTCTGGAAACTCGCGAAGCTGTGGCAGCAGCCGCTGCAGGCCAGCGACCGGCCGCCGTCCTATCTGTTCTGGCACATGGACAACCCTGTCGCCAGTGCCGTCCTGGCGCAATGGGGCATACAGGTGATCTCGTCGCACGAGAGCGACCCGGGCAAGGCGCTGCTGTCCTTTCTTCGGGATCTTGCCGAGGACGGCCCCATCGGCCGGTCCCGCACCGTCACCACCTGACGCGCGGCGGCGGATGGGGCCGTCCCGCGGCTCAATCCGGCCTGATGCCGTGATAGGCCGCCACCAGCAAGCGGTGAATGTCCTCACGCTGGTCCGGGCCGATCTCGCGCGGGTTCCAATACGGGGCCTGCACGGCGAGGTCCGCCGCGACGGCCAGGTCGGCCTCCGTGATGCCCCCGATGTCCTTCAGCGCCACCGGCGCGCCGTTATCGCGGGCCAGGTCGAACAAGGCAGCCGCGGCGCTGGCCGATCCTTCCGTGCCCAGCGCGCGTTCGATGCGCCGCATCGCCGGCGCGGCGAACGGCGCATTGAATCCGATCGCATGCGGAAGGATGACCGTATGGACTTCCGCGTGCGGCAGATTGAATGTTCCGCCCAGGGTATGGCACAGCTTGTGGTGCAGCGCCATGCCGACATTGCCCAGCACGGTGCCGCACAGCCAGGCGCCATACAGGGCGTCGCCCCGCGCCTGCGCATCGGCGGGCTGTTGCCGGATGGCGGGCATGGCGCGCGCCAAGGCGCGTATGCCCTCTTCGGCCATCATCTCCATGATGGGATTGCCATCCTTCGCATAGAGCCCTTCCGCGGCATGCGCAATGGCGTTCATGCCGCTGGTGATGCTCAGGCCGACTGGCAGGCGCAGCGTCAGGTCCGGGTCGTAGATGACGGTGCGGGGCAGCACGCGGGCGTCCTTGCCGGTTTTCTTGATGCCGCCGTCGGTGATGCCGTAGACGGGCGTCATCTCGCTGCCGGCATAGGTGGTGGGTATGGCCAAAATGGGCAGCCCCAGTTCCAGGGCGATCGCCTTCGCCAAACCGACGGTGGAGCCCCCGCCGATGGCCAGCGTGCAATCCGCGCCCAGTCGCCGCGCTTCGGCACGGGCCTCTTCGGCAAGGGCCAAGGGCACGTGCATGACGGCGCGCGCGAAAACGCCGGCCGCGCGCGCGCCCAGGCGGCCCGCGACAGCCTGCGCCTGCGCCTGCTGCCCCGGCGTGGACAACACCAGTACGCGGCTGGCCCGCAGAAGATCGACTTCCTGTTCCAGCTGCGACAGCGCGCCGTTGCCGAATACCACCCTGCCCGGCTGGCCGTTATAGACGAACGCTTTCACGGCATCCTCGCCGCGACGGGATTCAGCACGAAGTCATATTCCACCAGGTAACTGCCGTCGGGCTGCGCCTTCCACTCGGCGATGAGCGACTGCCTGACGCCGAAGACGGCGTCCGAATCCAGATAGGGATCGTCGCTGCGAAAAACATGGGTGATCAGCGTTTCGTAGCCCGGCGCCTCGATCATGAAATGTAGGTGCGCCGGACGCCAGGGATGGCGACCGGTCGCCTCCAGCAGGTCGCCCACCGGACCGTCGTCGGGAATGGCATAAGGCACCGCCAGGATCGAGCGGAAATGATAGCGGCCGTCGGCGTCGGCATGCAGCACCCCGCGGGCCTGCGCATGGTCGATATCCGTGTACTGGACATCGTACCGGCCGTCCTCGTCGGATTGCCACACATCCATGCGGGCGTGCGGCACCGGCGCGCCATTGGCGTCCCGCACGGTGCCGCGCACCAGACAGGGAATGCCCCGCGCGCCGTTGGAGATATCGGCGCCCAGCTCGTAATCCGGCGCGCCCTGCACGTGGAAGGGGCCGAATACGGTCGCTTCCGTGCATTGGGCCGGCTTGTCGTTGTTCATGGCGACGGTCAACATGGACAGGCCCAGCACATCTGACAGCAGGATGAATTCCTGGCGCTTTCCGTCGGTGATGTCGCCGCATCGCGTCAGGAACTCGATGCCCTTGAACCACTCGTCCTCGGTCAATTGCACTTCGCGCGCGAAATCATGCAGATGCCGGACCAGGCTGGTCATGATCTGCTTCAGGCGGGGGTCCGCGGTTTTATCCTGGCGCTCCAGGACGGCTTCGGTGATGGTTTCGTGATTCAGGTTACGCACGGTAGCTTCCTTCAAGACCAGGCCGCCGCCCGGCAAGGCCGCACAAGGCGGCCAGCCGCTCAACGACCGGAATATCAACGGTTCGTCAGGGGAACCGTCAACGGGTCGTAGGAATATAGCCATTCCGAGCGACTTTTACTCATGTTCATTTCCTGGAAGCGGCGGCGCATCTCCTGTTCGTCCTCCACGCGGTACAGGCCGCGGTTGCCGGCGGACTCGCGCACGACCCGGGCCGTGCGCTCCAGGCGGCTGTCCTGATATACCCCCAGCGCGTCGGGGATGGAGGCATGCGCCTGCAGGCAGCGCGCCAATACCGCGCCGTCCTCGATGGCCATGGCCGCCCCGGAGGCCAGGTAAGGCAGCGTCGGGTGCGCCGCGTCGCCGAGCAGCGTGGCGCGCCCGGTGCTCCAGTGGTCCGCCGGCGCCCGGTCGTTCAGGGCATAGCGGTAGCAGCCGTCGCGGTCTATCGCGTCGATCACGGTCTGGATGGCGGGATGCCAACCCTCGAAGTCGGCCTTCAGGTCGGTCCAGGGGCGTTTCTGCGTCCAGGATTCGTTCTCCGGGTACGCATGCTCGACCAGTCCCACGAAGTTCATCAGCGTGCCCCCGCGCAGGTAGTACATCACCGCGTGCTTCTTCGGCCCGCACCATACGGTGGATACGGTTTCCATGATGCCGCGCGGCAGGCGCTCGGTGGGAATGACGGCACGCCAGGCAATATCGCCGGTGTAGCTGGCCGGCGTGGCACCGAGTATCTGCGCACGGATCGCCGACTTGATGCCATCGGCGCCCACCAGGACGTCCGCCGTCGCGCGCTGGCCATCGGCAAGGTGCAATGTGACGCTGTCGGCGCCTTCCTCAAAGCCCATGGCGCGCGCGCCCAGGACGATGCAGTCGGGATCCATCGCCAGGACGGCCTTGGCCAGGAGTTCATGCAGGTCGGCGCGGTGGATATGGAAGTACGGCGCGCCATTGATCCGCTCGTGGGTCTCGCCCAGCGGTATGCGATACATCATCTCGCCCGTATTAAAGCGGCGAAACTCGAAGGCTTGCGGGCGCACCACGATGGTGTCCAGGGCGTCCTCCAGGCCCAGGTCGTAGAGCACCTTGACCGCATTCGCGCTGGACTGTATGCCCGCGCCCACTTCGGCGAGCACGGTCGCCTGCTCGTACACCTTCACGGCAAAGCCGCGCTTCAGCAGGCTGGCCGCGGCGGTCAGGCCGCCGATGCCCGCGCCGACGATGATGATCCGGGGCTTGCTATTCATGTTCATTCCATTCAATTGCCGGTGATGCCGGCTTGGGTAATGACCTGCGCCCAGCGCGCCGTTTCGGCCGCCACCAGGGCCCCGAAGGCCTCCGGCGTGTCGGGCGCGACGGTCAGGCCCTGCTTGTCCAGGGTTTCCTGTATGTCGGGCAAGGCCAGGATGCGCCCGATCTCGCCATTCAGGCGGGCGACGATGTCCGCGGGCGTGCGCGCCGGCGCCAGCAGGCCGAACCACAGGCTGACGTCGGCGCCTTGCACGCCGCTTTCGGCGAGCGTGGGCACGTCGGGCATGACGGCGATCCGGCGTTCCTGGGTCGCGGCCAGGACGCGCAGCTTGCCCGACTCCTTCAACGGCAAGGCGGTATTGACCGGCAGGATCATGGCGTCGACCTGCCCGCCCATCAGATCGGTGATCGCCCCCGCCGAACCGCTATAAGGCACGTGCATCAGGTCGACGCCCGTATGCAGCTTGAACAGCTCCATCGCCAGGTGCTGCGGCGTGCCGTTGCCCGGCGACGCGTAGGCATACTTGCCCGGGTGGGCGCGGAACGCCTCCATGGCCTGCGCCAGCGTTTGGGCCGGAAAACCCGGATTCACGGCGAACACCAATGCGCCCACGGCCACGCGGCCAACCGGCACGAAGCTGGTGACCGGGTCGTAGGGCACGCGCTTGAACAGCTTGGGATTCATCGCGAAGGTACTGACCGTCATCAGCAGGGTGTATCCGTCGGGCGCGGCATGGGCCACGTAGCCCGTGCCGATGTTGCCGCTCGCGCCGGAACGGTTCTCGACGATGACGGGTTGCCCTAGGCTTTGCGCGAGCCGTGGGCTGATGACGCGCGCCAGGGTGTCCATGCTGGTCCCCGGGGTGTAGGGCACCACGATGGTGATCGGCCGTTCCGGCCACGCCGCGGCGCGCGCGGGCGCCGGAACGAACAGCACCGTCATGGACAGCGTTGCGGCGATGACGGGTGCGATGGCGGGCGCGACAAGGCGCGCGATAAGGGATGCGATGGCGGGCGCGATAAGGCGTGCGATGGCGGGCGCGATGGCGCCGGCCAGGGGCCTGCCGCACCCGCGTGGGGATGCATTGATGGCCATGCCGGTCTCCCTGTTCAGCGTTCCAGCGGGCCGCCGGCCAGCCAGGCGGCGCCGCGCCGGTACAAGGCCTGTACCGCATCACCCTTCAGCATGGGCATATGCATGTAGACGTCGTATCCGATCCGCGTCTGGATATAGGCCAGGTGCCGATATCCCTCCGGCATGCGCGCCAATTCCGCCTGATCCAGCTTCAAGATCGCCGCGGGATCGACGGGGTCGACGCGGTCCTTTTCATAAATGGGCTGGCGATGCAGCAATTTCCACTGCCCTTCGTGCCGCACCACGAAATCGTAGAAGCGGCCGGTGCAGACCACGTCGCATTGCACGCCGTCGATCGGACCACGTTGGGAGATCGTCATCTTGGTCTGCGCGATCGCGCGATCGCCCTGGATGTCCACCGCGGTACCGCCCAGGAAGTGCAGGATGCTGACGCCCTTGTCCCAGCCCTCGCGCGTGACGCGGATGAATTCGGCGTAAGGCCCCTGGAACCAGGTCGCCATCATGAATCCTTCCGGATGCCAGACGGTCGCGAAGCGCTCCCAGTCGCCGGCATCGCGCCAGACCGCCCAGCGCTCCACCATGCGGCGTATTTGCAGTTCGTCGTTCAGCGTGTCGTCCATGTGCTTGTCTCCTCTCGTATCGTGTTCTTGTGTGGAGAGCAGTCTAGGAAGGGCGACTTTATTTGTCTAATATATATCTAATATCTATTGATTTTAGATACTTATGAATCTGTCCATCCGGCATTTCAAGGCCTTCCTGGCCATCGTGCATACGCGCGGGTTTACCCGCGCGGCGGAACAGCTGCACATCAGCCAGCCGGGGCTCAGCCTGATGATGCAGGAGATGGAAAGCCAGCTCTCCTGCCGCCTGTTCGAACGCACCACGCGCTCGGTGCGGCTGACCGCGGCGGGACAGCGGCTGATGCCGGTGGCCCAGCAGGTGGTCGACGAGGTAGAGGCCATCGTCCCCGTACTGAGCCAGCTGTCGGAGAAGCGCCGCCGAACGTTGCGCGTGGGCGTGCCGCCCATCTTTTCGGCCACGGTGATGCCCAACGTCTACATGAAGCTGCGCGAGACCCAGCCGGCGCTGGACCTGCATATCCAGGATCTGCCCAAGCCGGAAGTCGAACGCCAGGTGCGCAGCGGCGAACTGGATTGCGGCCTGGGCGTTTTTCCGCGCCACATACCGGAGGTGTCGCGGCGCACGCTGTTCAAGTTCGATTTCATCTACCTGGAATCGCGCGCGGCACCGCCGCCGCGCGCCAGGGGACGCGGCCGCGCCGCCAGGCGTATACGCTGGGACGACCTGCCGGATGTTCCTTTCGTGGAACTGCATCCCGACATGGAATTGCAGGAGCAGGTCGACAAATGCCGCGCCGCCCGCGGGGTGCGCCGCACGGACGGCATCCGGATGAACCGGCTGGAATCCCTGGTTGGCATGGCGGCGGCGGGCGTGGGCCCCACCATCATCCCATCCTTCGCGGCGCCGGTGGGCATGGATGCACAGATATCCACCGCGCTACTGGTGGACCCGGTGCTATCGCTGGGCTTTCATCTGATCATGAAGCGCGGCCGCGAACAGCCCGCGGTGCTGGAGGCCTTCACCCAGACCTTGCTGGAGGTCATAGAGGACCGCCGCGAGCGGATCTATCCCTACGCGGCGGCGGATGGCAGTAGCGAGGTTCCCGGGTTGTAACCCCCTCCGGCGACGGGATCCGACAAGGCGGGATAGACCGGATCAAGGCCGCTCGTCAGGCCTTTCGCGGGGGTCTCCCCGACACGATGAGTCCGGACGGAAGCTTTTGATAGATGGGGCGGCCGAGGCTTATGCGCGCGAAGGTAGCCGCTGATGTGCCGGGTGTTGAATTGGCATGGAGGTCGAAGCGGCCGGCAGCGTCAAAGACCACGCCGAGACATCATCGGACAGGCAGCAAAAGAAAAAAGGCGCTTTGCGTAACCGCAAGCGCCTGAATTCAAAGTCTTTTTGGGGTGGCTGATGGGACTCGAACCCACGACAACCGGAATCACAATCCGGGACTCTACCAACTGAGCTACAGCCACCGCAGCAAAGAAGCGAGATTCTAACATGCTTTGTGGGGGGTTTTTCAAGCCCCTGCGACGTGAGCCCTCTGCCCCCACCAAGCCCAACGCCAGTTCCAGCCCCGGTCCAGATCCAGATCCAGATCCACAATCTAGTCCCAGGCCAAGCACCATACCGCGCTGTTTACATGCCCCAAGAATCCTGGACGCCCCGTGTCGTTTCCGTCCACCCCGCCACAGTTCCGGGCCGCGGCTTGGTATTCTCCCGACCTGGCCGGTTCGCGGAGGACCGGCGCATCGCTTTTGCGACTCGCTGGGCAACGAACACCAAGAACCATGCGCGAACTGCATCAGATCCTGGAAGCTTATTGGCCGCATATCGTCTTCACGGTCAGCCTCGTGGTCGGCGCGGGTGCGGCCGTCCATGCCGCCATGACCAAGAACGACGTGCGCGCCGCCATCGGCTGGGTCGGCATAACCCTGTTTTCGCCCTTGCTGGGTGCCGCCGCCTATTTCGTGGCGGGAGTCAACCGCATTCGCATCACCCGGGTGTCACAGCAGCGCGACGAAGCCATGGTGACCTACGCCCGCGCGCCGTCGGCGCCGGATCCCGACGTGGTGCCGCTGTCCGCGCCGCAATTCGCCTCGCTAAAGACCCTGGCGGACAAGGTCAGCCATTTCCAGCTGCTGGGCGGTAATTCGGTGCAGCTGCTGGACGGCGGCGACGAGGCGTATCCCGCGATGATCCAGGCGATCCGCCAGGCGCGCTACACGGTGGCGCTGCAAAGCTACATCTTCGACAACGACCCCATCGGCCGGGAAGTCGCGCAGGCCCTGATCGAAGCCCGGGAGCGCGGCGTCCAGGTCCGCGTCCTGATCGACGCGATCGGGTCACACTATTCGCGTCCGCCGATCGTCCGGATGCTGAAAAAAGGCGGCGTGCCGACAGCGCGCTTCATGACCAACCCGCTGGGCGTGCTGCGCATGCCGTACGCCAACCTGCGCAGCCACCGCAAGATCCTGGTGGTGGACGGCCGCGTCGGGTTTTCCGGGGGCATGAATATCCGTGCGGCCTTCGTCAGCGCGCTGGCCCGTGCAGATACCAACCGCGACACCCATTTCCGCTACGAAGGCCCGGTGGTGACCCAATTGCTTTCCGTGTTCGCGCACGACTGGGACTTCACGACCGGTGAATCGCTGGCCGGCAGCCTGTGGTTCAACCACGCGGCCGGCGCCATAAGCGGGACCAAGGTCACCAGCCCCTCCCTCCCGGCTGACACCACTGCTACCCTCACCGCCCCCGTCAAAGCTGATACCACCGCGATCCCCAGCGCCCCCATTACCAGCGCCCCACCCGGCAAGGCGGCGGTGCGCTGCGTGCCCTCGGGGCCGGACCGCTCCATCGGCAGTACGCACAACATGCTGCTGGGCGCGTTGGCAGTGGCCCAGCGGCACGTCCGCATCCAGTCCCCCTACTTCCTGCCCGACCAGACGCTGATCGGCGCCCTGGCCACGGCGGCGCGGCGCGGGGTGCGGGTGGACATCGTGATCCCGGGCAAAAACAACCTTCGGCTGGTCGACTACGCGATGACGGCGCAGCTGGACCAGGTCATCCGCTGGGGCTGCAAGGTGTGGCGCACGACCGGCATGTTCGATCATTCCAAGCTGATGACGGTGGACGACGCGTGGTCGTACACGGGCTCGTCGAACCTGGATCCGCGCAGCCTGCGGCTGAACTTCGAGCTCGATACGGAGATCTACGATTGCGCCACGGCCCGCGCCATCAGCGCGCGTATCGATGCGACCATCGCGGCCGCCATCCCGCAGACACTGGAAACCCTGCGCGCCGTGCCTTTCCTGACGCGCCTGCGGAACAAGGTGATCTGGCTGGCCACGCCGTATCTATAGCGGCGCAGTACCGGGAGCGAAATGCCCGTTGATCGGGCCTCGCGAATACGAAACCAGCTTAGCGCTCTGGCAACCAAGGCGCGAACGGTCCGGGGTCTTGATCCGGAAGCAGATACCATACTTTGCGCACTGAATCCCATCTTGCGCCGAGGGCCTTGGCCACGTCCTTGTCCGCGAATGGAACAGACAGATCCTGCCGTGCCGGGGATACAGTCGGCCGCGGCGGCTCTCGCCGTAAAACGGCATTCGCATACGAACCGGTTTCGCTTAACCGCATTCTCGCTATGAAGGGGCTACGACGCTCTTGCCGAGAGGGTGCAATCAACGTCAGCCGAAAGCGTGCCCGAGTAGCCGCCACATAAAAAAGGTTTTCCTCGTCACGTAGAGCGTATATCGAACTCGGGAATTCCCCATCCTCCAGAAAGGGGATCAAAACGTGGTCGAACTCCTTGCCCTTGGAATGAGCCGCGTATTCGAGCAGGACCAGATTTTTACTCCGGCGCGTAGAGACAAAAGCATCAGCAGCGCCCAACCAATTGTAAAACTCCCGCAAGCTCATTGCAGACCGCTGTGCCATGGCAATGAAGCCGTCAATGGAATGGGCAATGATCGCCGCCTCGTGCGGATCGACATAAATGCGACGCGCAAGGACCTCTATATCCAACACGTCGCAAACGGCATGGAGCGTTTCATATGCTGGCGTCTCCGGCACAGAGGAGCGCACCAATTGCACAGCGGCGGCGATGCGCCCACTCACAACCTGGTTGCCCGCTCGCGTGATTTGCCCGACAAAGAAGTCGCGCAGCATGTCGGGGTACCGCGTTATGGTTTGTTTGGCCTCTTCTATCTCTTTTGCCGTCAGCGGCACCTCTCCAAAAACCGCCAGCGCCTCGATGATGGCACCTCGAATGGATTCGGAACGCACCGCATCCAGGTCGTCCAATGCAATAGCAAGCATCCCACGAAGGAACAAGATTTCTTCGCGGAGAAGATAGCTCTGCATGCTGCCGGTACGATAGCCAATATTGGCCCGCATAAGCACATTCTCGATCTCCACCGACTGGTGCCTTTCCCGCAATAAAATCGCGCAACCGTCCAACGATTTCCCTGTGGACTGCCATGCCCGTACGGCCTGTATTATTCGATCCGCACACTCATGCGGCTGCGCATCAGAATAGGTCAGCACCTCTATATCGGCGGGCAAAGATAGCGCAGACTCGATGGGCTTGTTCTTGAACTCCCGCATTGCGTACGCAAGGTGGGGCCCATGACGATAGGTCATGGTTAAAGGGTAGCGGGCGGCATATGAAAAACGCCTGGTCAGGAACTGTGCATCAGCGCCGCTTTGCGTATGAATAACCTGGTCGCGATCGCCTGCCCCGACAAAATACGCGTCAGTCCTTCGAGACAACGCTTCCAGAATAGTGAAGGAAGCCTCGTTCAGGTCATGTAGTTCATCTGCCGTTATGAGGCCAAAGTCGGGCAGCAGTTCCGGTACCGCCGGGTCGGCGCGAAGCATTTTCGCCAAGTCGTACGTGGCGTCAAGCGGCCCGCGAAACTGAATCTCATCAAAAAGGCCGCACCGCAGTTCCTCGTATTCCCGCGCCCATAGATAAGTAGTCAGCGTAACGCCTAAATCCTCCGCGGCGGATTCAAGGCCGAGGGCGTTGTCGACATGATCGAAAGCCATCATAGCCTTCAGCCGCAGCAGCGCATCCAGGAACTGACTCACGGCGATGTTATGCGTTCGTATATCAAGCAGGTCATCAAGGTGTTCGTACCTGGCGCTGACGTTCGTCAGCGCCTCCAGCGCCGCGTCCCGCAAATGTCGACTGGAAACCCGTTTCGGCGGTACCGCATCCTCAATTTTCGCCAGCACTTCGTGTGCGAAATCATCTATGGTTCGCACACATATCCGCGCGGATATGCCGGCAGAAATACCGACATCTGCCAATCTCGACCGCATGACGTCCCGGGCCTCGGGTGTAAATGTAAGGGCCAGGATTCTCTCTGGGGGGAGCCCTCGCACGAGCGCTTCTCCTATGCGAAGCGCCAACGTGGTGGTCTTCGCCGCTCCAGCATTGGCTTCTATGAGCGTTAGTCGATCATGTGACAGTTGAATATCGCACTGCTCACGGGTCGGTACGAAGCGAGAAGGAATAAACAATGGTGCCGCAGCTCGGTTCATCGCTGTGTCGCTTATGTTCTAAAGGGCTGCGTGGCGAGTCGAGCACGCCATCCATCGTCAACCATCGCAGATCTCGCGAGAGCATATTCCATCGCAGATAAGCCCGCAAAGTGACAAAGCACTCCGCCGCAATTGAGTTCCCGGATCAATAGGTCTGTCCACGCCCTCGACGGACCCAGGGCCTCAAATCGGCCACGCGTGGATCCAAAGCGTGTTTTGACGAGCGGGGCGGCGTAGTCGCCTCAGCCCTTCAGCCAACCCGCGGCTTGGACCATCGCCCGGGCGACTTCGCCTATGCGCTGCTGGTTTTTCATGGCATGGTCGCGCAGCAGGCGATACGCCTCGTCTTCCGAGACCCCGCGCAGCGACATGAGCAGGCCCTTGGCCTTGTCCACCCACTGACGCTCGGCCAGGCGCTGGCGCGCCTCGGTCAATTCCTCGCGGCGCGCGCGATCCACGGCGTAGCGCTCGATGGCCACGTCCAGCAGGCTGCGGATGCGGGACGCGGGCACCTCGCCGACGACATACGCGGCCACGCCGGCCTGCAGCGCCGCCCGCATGGCCTGGCGGTCATTGCTTTCCGTGAACATGACGACGGGACGGTCGCCGTGCGCGCTGGCGACGCAGACGCCCTCCAGCGTGTCGCGCGAGGGCGCGTCGGCGTCGATCAGCACCACGTCGGGCGCATGGCGGGCGATCAGGGCGGAAAGATCGGCGGCCGGCATGACGTCCGCGACGATCTTGACGCCGGCTTGCTCCAGGGTGCTCCGAAGCTCGGCCACGCGTCCTTCACCATCCTTGATAAGCATCACCCTGAGCATGTGCCCTCCCTGCCACGTCTCAAGCAATGCAAGATGCATGCCATTTTGGAAAGGGCGCGTTCACAACGGGCCTTGCAGGGTAGCCGCCTCGGGCAACGGTTGCCGGCCGGCATATGGGCGCGCTTGCCCGAGACATGCACACGCATAGCGACTTCCGCACCGCAATGGCGCACAGCCGCGCCGCACTGCACCATTTGGCCGCACAACCCGGACACCGCTTCTCCAGGATGTCTCGCGCAACGCCAGACTGGGGGCACAAGCGCTTGATTCCTATACCTATTCGCCGCCACGCCTCCGCCTCGTGGAAATTGGCATATCTATTGCTTTGAGAACACCGACGGCCAACGGCGGCCGTCATACGCCGCCTAGCGGCGCCCGGAACAACGACGTTCCGCACGCACAGGGATAGCCCTGCGCGCGCGGGACGTTTTTTTTTGCCCCGTGAGGGCAAGCCGATGACGGTGCACGTGTTCTTTTCCAGGCGCGCGGGGCGCCTCTTATTGGGATGATCGAATGAAGCTCAAGACTTTTCCGCAGCATCCAGCCTACGCCAGCGCCGTCGCGCCGGCCGACCCTCAACGCCGCCGGATCATGAGATGGGCGAGCCGGACGCTGGCCGGCGCGGGCATCCTCGGGATGGTCGACCCGCGCGTGCGGGCAGGCGCCTGGGCCGCGGGCACCGACGCGCCGGAAAAGACGGAAGTCAAGATCGGCTTTATTCCCTTGACCGACTGTTCGTCCGTGGTGATGGCGTCGGTCCTGGGACTGGACAAGAAGCACGGCGTGAAGTTCGTCCTGTCCAAAGAAGCCTCCTGGGCAGGCGTACGCGACAAGCTCATCAACGGCGAACTGGATGTGGCGCACGTGCTTTACGGCCTGGTCTATGGCGTGCACCTGGGCATAGGCGGCCCGAAGAAGGACATGGCCGTGCTGATGGGCCTGAACCAGAACGGCCAGGCCATCACGCTATCGCAGCAACTGAAGGATGCCGGCGTCACCGACGGCACATCGCTCGCGCGGGTCATGACCGAAAAGAAGCGCGACTACACCTTCGCGCAGACCTTTCCCACCGGCACGCATGCCATGTGGCTGTACTACTGGCTGGCCGCCAACGGCATCAACCCCATGCGCGACGCCAAGGTGATCACGGTGCCTCCGCCCCAGATGGTGGCCAATATGCGGATCGGCAACATGGACGGCTTCTGCGTGGGCGAGCCCTGGAATGCGCGCGCCATCCTGGACAAGGTGGGCTACACGGCCGTCACCACGCAGGAAATCTGGCCCGATCATCCGGAAAAAGTCCTGGGCGGCTCGGCGGAATTCGTCTCCCGCTATCCGAATACCGCGCGCGCGGTGACGGCCGCCGTGCTCGAGGCCGGCAAATGGATAGACGCCTCCGCGGAAAACCGCCGCAAGACGGCCGAAACCGTGGCCGCCAAATCGTACGTGAACACCGATGTCGCCGTGATCGTCGACCGGATGCTGGGCCGCTATGACAACGGCCTGGGCAAGACCTGGGACGACGCGCACCCCATGCGCTTTCATGGCGACGGCGCCGTCAATTTTCCCTATTTGAGCGACGGCATGTGGTTCCTGACGCAGCACAAGCGCTGGGGGCTGCTGAAGGAGCATCCAGACTATCTGGCCGTCGCTCGGCAGATCAACCGCGTCGACGTCTACAAGCAGGCCGCCGCCGCGGTCGGGGTCCCGCTGCCCGCCGGCGACATGCGCGCCTCCACGCTGATCGACGGCGTGGCGTGGGACGGCAGCAATCCCGCCGCGTACGCGGACGGTTTCAAGATCAAGGCCTGAGGACACCGCCATGGACCGATCGCTTCCCCTCTCTCGCGCACGACCGTCCTGGCCGTGGCGCGATACCTTCGACAGCGCGTTGCGCGCCGTGGTCGGGCCGGCCGCCGGCTTCGCCGTCTTCGTGCTGATATGGCAGACCATCGCCCTGCTGGTGCCGGCGATCCCCACGCCGGCCAAGACCTGGGACGCCGCCGTCGTGCTGTTCGCCCACCCTTTCTACGACAACGGCCCGAACGACCAGGGCATAGGCTGGAACGTGCTGGCCTCGCTGCTGCGCGTGGCGGCGGGCTTCGGCCTGGCCGCGCTGGTGGGCATTCCGCTGGGCTTTGCCATCGGCCGCTTCAAGGCGCTGAACGCCATGGTGTCGCCCATCGTCAGCCTGCTGCGTCCCGTATCGCCGCTGGCCTGGCTGCCGCTGGGTCTGCTGCTGTTCAAGGCGGCCAATCCGGCGGCCATCTGGACCATCTTCATCTGTTCGATCTGGCCAATGATCCTGAACACGGCCGCCGGCGTGCAGCGCGTGCCGCAGGACTACCTGAACGTGGCGCGCGTGCTGGACCTGTCGGAATGGAAGGTCATGAGCCGCGTCCTGCTGCCGGCCGCGCTGCCGCACGTGCTGACCGGCGTGCGGCTGTCCATCGGCACCGCCTGGCTGGTGATCGTCGCGGCCGAGATGCTGACCGGCGGCACGGGCATCGGCTTCTGGCTGTGGGACGAGTGGAACAACCTCAAGGTCGAGCACATCGTGATCGCGATCTTCGTGATCGGTATCGTCGGGCTGACGCTGGACGCGCTGCTGATGCAGCTGGCCAAACGCTATACCTACGAGGAGTAAGCCATGGAAAAATTCGTACGGATCGAAAGCGTGGGCCAGGTCTTCCAGACGCGCAAGGGGTCCTTCGTTGCCTTGCGGGATATCGACCTGACGGTTGCCCAAGGCGAATTCATCACGCTGATCGGCCATTCCGGCTGCGGCAAGTCCACGCTGCTGAACCTGGTGGCCGGGCTGACCCGACCCACATCCGGCGTGCTGCTGTGCGCGGAAAAGGAAATCACCGGCCCCGGCCCGGAGCGCGCGGTGGTGTTCCAGAACCACTCCCTGCTGCCGTGGCTGAGCTGCTTCCAGAACGTCCACCTGGCCGTGGAGCGTGTATTCGGACGCCGGGAAAGCAAGGCGCGCCTGGCGGAGCGGGCGCATGCCGCGCTGGAACTCGTGGGCCTGGCCCACGCGCAGGGCAAACTGCCGCGGGAGATCTCGGGCGGCATGAAGCAGCGTGTCGGTATCGCCCGCGCCCTGGCCATCGAGCCCAAGGTGCTCCTGATGGACGAACCCTTCGGCGCCCTGGACGCGCTCACGCGCGCCCATCTGCAGGACGAGCTGCTGAAGATCGTCGCCAAGACGCGCACCACGACCATGATGGTCACGCACGACGTGGACGAGGCCGTGCTGCTGTCCGATCGCGTCGTCATGCTGACCAACGGGCCCGCCGCGACCATCGGCCAGATCCAGGACGTCCCGCTGCCCCGGCCGCGCGACCGCGTCGCCCTGGCCGAAGACCCGCGCTACCTGGCCTGCCGGGCCGCCGTGGTCGATTTCCTGCATCGCCGCTATGGACATCCGGCGCAGTCCCCGGCGCACGCCGATGAGGCGGCGCCGGCGGCCGCGGCAGCGGTATCCGAATCCGTGGCACCGGTGGCATCCGTGGCATCCCTGTCCGCATCCGCTTCGGCATCGCCGGTCGCCATCCGTTCCCCCGCGCGGCTGGAAGCGGTACGGGCGCACAACGTGGCCTGATGCCGCTGGCACGCATCGATAACCCGGAGACTCGGCATGACTAGGCAGAAGCTGGTGGTGGTCGGCAACGGCATGGCCGGCACCCGTACCCTGGAAGAACTATTGGCGCTGGACCCGCAGCTGTACGACATCACGGTGTTCGGCGCCGAACCGCATCCCAACTACAACCGCATCATGCTGTCGCCCGTGCTGACCGGCGAACAGAGCCTGCGGGACATCGTGCTGAACGATGAGCAGTGGTACGCGGATCACGGCATACGGCTATTGCTGAACCGCCCCGTCACGAAGATCGACCGCGCCCGCCGCCAGGTCCTGGCCGCGGACGGCAGCGTCACGCCCTACGACAAGCTGCTGCTGGCCACCGGCTCGACCCCCTTCGTCCTGCCCGTTCCCGGCAAGGACCTGCAAGGCGTCCTGACCTTCCGGGACATCCAGGACGTCAACCGCATGATCGAAGCCGCCGCCACCCACCGGCGCGCCGTCGTCATCGGCGGTGGCCTGCTGGGCCTGGAAGCGGCCAATGGACTGGCCACGCGCGGGATGGACGTCTCGGTGGTGCATCTGGGCGCGACCCTGCTGGACCGCCAGCTGGATGCCCACGCGGCCCAGCTGTTGCGCCGCAGCCTGGAAGGGCGCGGGTTGCACTTCATGATGGAACGCCAGACCGCCGCCATCCTGGGCGACGAGGCCGGACGCGTGCGCGGATTGCAGTTCGCCGATGGCCAGGAAATCGCCGCCGACCTGGTCGTCATGGCCGTCGGCATCCGTCCTCATACGGCGCTGGCCGAACGCGCCGGCCTGTACGTCGATCGCGGCATCGTCGTCAGCGACACCATGCAGACCTACGATCCGCTCATCTACGCGGTGGGCGAATGCGTAAGCCATCGCGGCATCGCCTATGGGCTGGTGGCGCCGCTGTTCGAGCAGGCCCGGGTGGCGGCCAATCACCTGGCCTTGCGCGGCACCGGCCGCTATGCCGGCAGCATCACGTCGACCAAGCTGAAGGTGACGGGCATCGACGTGTTTTCCGCCGGCGATTTCATCGGCGGCGACGGCACGCAAGCCATCACGCTGGCCGATACCGTGGACGGCATCTACAAGAAACTGGTCGTGAAGGACGACAAGCTGGTGGGCGCCTGCCTGTACGGCGATACCGCGGACGGTGCCTGGTATTTCCGCTTGATCCGCGAAGGCACGGCCTTGGCGGGGCTGCGCGACCAACTGATGCTCGGCGAACCGGAAGCGATGGGGGAATCTTGAAAACATCCACCCGCCGCCCCGCCATCCCGGCGGACCGCGATGCAAGCCTCGCCGTGGAGCCCTGACGATGGATACCCCGTATCTCCAGGAAAGCGCCGCCGCGACACCCAGCCGGTCCGCCGGCATGCGCACCGTCGCGTCGGTCTGCTGCTATTGCGGGACCGGCTGCGGCGTACGCGTCCAGGCCCAGGACAACCGGGTCATCGCCGTCAGCGGGGACGATAGCCATCCGTCCAACCGCGGACGCCTGTGCAGCAAGGGCATGCAGCTGGCCGATACCGTGCGCGGCGATGCGGCGCGCGTGCTGAGGGCGCAATGGCGCGCGGGGCGCGGCGAACCGCGCGCCGACATCGGCCTGGACCGGGCGCTGGATATCGCGGCGGACCGGCTGGCCGACATCATCGCGCGCCACGGTCCCGATGCGGTGGGTTTCTACCTGTCGGGGCAGCTGCTGACCGAGGACTACAGCGTCTTCAACAAGCTGGCGCGCGCGCTGGTGGGCACCAACAATATTGACACCAACTCGCGGCTGTGCATGTCGAGCGCCGTGGCCGGCTACAAGCAGACGCTGGGCGCCGATGCGCCGCCCGCCTGCTACGAAGACCTGGAGCTGGCGGCCACGGTTTTCATCGCGGGCGCCAATGTGGCGTACGCCCATCCCGTGCTGTTCCGCCGACTGGAAGCGGCGCGCCAGGCCCGGCCGCACATGCGCATTATCGTGGCCGACCCACGGCGCACCGATACCGCGGCGGCCGCCGACCTGCACCTGCCCATCCTGCCCGGCACGGACGTCGCGCTCTTCCATGCCATGCTGCATGTCATGGCCGCAGAAGCACTGATCGACCGCGCCTATATCGAACGGCATACCGAAGGTTTCGACGCGCTGCACGCCCGCATCCGCGCGTACACGCCCGACGCCGCGGCGGCGATCTGCGGCGTGCCGGCCGCCGATATCGCGCAGGCGGCGCGCTGGTTCGCGCGCGCCCCGGCCGCCCTGTCGCTGTACACCATGGGCCTGAACCAGTCCAGCAGCGGAACGGCGAAGAACGCGGCGCTGATCCATCTGCACCTGGCCACGGGGCAGATCGGCAAGCCGGGCGCGGGGCCGTTTTCGCTGACGGGCCAGCCCAACGCCATGGGCGGTCGCGAAGCCGGCGGCATGGCGACCCTGCTGCCCGGCCACCGCGACCCCGGCAGCGCGGCCGACCGTGCCGAAGTCGCGGCGCTGTGGGGGGTGGACAGCATTCCCGCCGCCCCCGGCCTGCCCGCGCTGGAGATGTTCGACGCGGTACTGGAGGGGCGCATCAAGGCGCTGTGGATCGTGGCGACCAATCCGGCGCAGTCGCTACCGGACCAGTCGCGCGTGCGCGCCGCGCTGGCGAAAGCCGAATTCGTCATCGTGCAGGACGCCTATGCCGGCACGGAAACGATGGCCTACGCCGACCTGGTGCTGCCGGCCGCGACCTGGCCGGAGAAAGACGGCACGACGACCAACTCCGAACGGCGGATCAGCCGCGTGCGTGCCGCGATCGAGCCGCCGGGCGATGCGCGGCCCGACTGGCGCCTGGCCGCCGGCGTGGCCACGCGGCTGGCGCAACGCATCGCGCCGCCGAAGGCCGCGCATTTCGCGTATGCCGATGAAAGCCAGGTATTCGCCGAACACGCGCGGACCACGGCCGGCCGCGACCTGGACTACAGCGGCCTGAGCTATGCCATCCTGGAGCGAGAAGGCCCGCCGCAGTGGCCGTATCGACGCGACACGCAGGGTGGCACGCCGCGCCTGTACGCCGACGGCCGCTTTGCCACGGCCAACGGCCGCGCCCGCTTCGTCGACGTGGGCTACGTGCCCGTCGCCGAAGAAGTTTGCGAGAACTATCCCCTGCGCCTGACCACCGGCCGCCTGCGCGACCACTGGCACACGATGGCGCGCACCGCGCTTTCACCGGCGCTGACGCGGCATGTCGAGGAGCCCTGGCTATCCTTGCACCCGGACGACATGGCCGCGGCCGGCCTGGCCGAAGGCGCGCTGGCCAAGGTTCGCTCGCGGCGCGGCGAGCTGTACATCGCCGTACGCGCGGACGACAGCCTGCGCGCGGGCCACGCCTTCCTGCCCATGCATTGGGGCAGCGCGTTCATCGCGGGCGACGGCGTGAACGCGCTGACCAACCCCGCCCGCGATCCGATATCGCGCCAGCCCGAACTGAAGCACAGCGCGATCGCGGTGGAGCACGCCGCGCTGCCCTGGCAGGCCGCGGGATGGATGCGCGGCGATGCGGCGCTGCTGCGGCGCCGCCTGGCACCGTGGCTGCGCCGATTCCCGTACGCGGCGGTGCTGCCGACCGCGCTGGGCGGCGGCGGCGCACGCATCGCCCTGGCGGCAGCGCAGGCCCCGGACATCGACACGCTGCACGCCCTGTGCGCCGCGCTGGATGTGGCGCAGCCGCACGCCGCCTATGACGACCCGCATCGCGGCATCGTGCGCCGCGTCGCCCTGGTGGACAATGCGCCCACGGCCTTCCTGCTGGCCGGCGACACGCGCATCCTGGACACCTTGTCGGCCTGGGCCGATGGCGGCGCCGCGCCTACCAGCCTGGTGCAGTTGCTGATGGGCCGCACCGCCCCGATCGCGCGGGCCCGGACGGTCTGCATCTGCCACGGCGTGACCGACCGCGCCATCCACGCTGGAATCGCCGCCGGACTGGACCTGGAAGGGCTGCGCCGCACCCTGCGCTGCGGGACCGGCTGCGGCTCCTGCGGGCCGGAAGTCGCGCGCATGGTGGCACGCGCGCAAAAATGAAAAAGCCCACCCCCGAAGCGCTGCGCGCTTCCCCCTCAAGGGGGCGACGCCAGAGGACCGGCAAAGCCGGATCCTCGGCGTCCCCGGTCGGGCGGCACCTGTTCCGCTCCACCGGCGTGCTGGATTTTCCCGCCCCCGAAGCGCTGCGCGCTTCGCCCTCAAGGGGGCGACGCGCGAGGACCGGCGACGCCGGATCCTCGGCGTCCTCGATCGAGCCATATTCGCCGCATGCGACGCCAGTGGCGCGGGGGACGACGGTTTCCCGGGCAGGCGGCACCACGCCCCGCGGCAAGGTGTGGCTGGTGGGCGCGGGGCCGGGCGATCCCGACCTGCTTACCGTGAAGGCCGCGCGCATCCTGCGGCAAGCCCAAGTCTGGCTGGTGGACGATCTTGTAGGCGCGGACATCCACGGGCTGGCGGCCCCCGGCGCGCGCATCGTCAAGGTCGGCAAGCGCGGCGGCTGCCGATCCACACCGCAGGATTTCATCCTGCGCCTGATGGCGCGCTACGCCCGCCAGGGAAGGATCGTGGCCCGGGTCAAGGGCGGAGATCCCTTCATTTTCGGGCGCGGCGGCGAAGAACTGCAGTGGCTCGCGGCCCGCGGCATCGCTGCGGAAGCCGTGGGCGGCATCACCGCGGGCCTGGCCGTGGGCGCCGCGCTGGGACTGCCGCTGACGCATCGCGGCCTGAGCCGCGGCGTGGCGCTGGTCACCGCGCACACCATGGACGACAGTCGCCCGGACTGGCGCACGCTGGCCGCCAGCGGCCTGACGCTGGTGTGCTACATGGGCATGCGCGATGCCGGCACGCTCGAGCGCGAGCTGCGGGAAGCGGGTTACGCGGCGGACGTCCCGGTCGCCGTGGCGCATCGCGTGTCGTGTCCGGACCAGCGCCACATCGTGACGCGGCTCGACCGCATGGCCGCGGATATCGCCGATGCCGGCTTATCCAGCCCCGCCGTCATCGTTATCGGGCCCGCGGTATCGCTGATGGAGGCGGCCGCCGATACCTGCGCGACGACCATGGCGGCCTGAAACTTCAACGGCGCGAACACGCGCGACTCCCCAAAAAACCCCTTTTTTTAGGGCTCTGAAGCGGCGCAACCGTTGTTGTAGCGCCTCTACAGGGCTTTTTCGCGTGCAATCCACGCCAAATAATGTACATAAGCACGCGGCTTAAGTATTATCGCGTTCAGCCGTCGCCAGGCGTACGGCTTGAGCCTTCTGCTATTTCAACCTCACCATTCTTTCGACCATGGCCACTAAAGCTAAAGCTCCTGCAAAGAAAGCCTCCACGACTGCTGCCAAGAAAGCCCCGGCCAAAAAAGCCGTGGCCAAGAAGGCCGCTGTGACCAAGTCCGCGCCGGCCAAGAAAGCCGCCGCGCCCGTAACCGCGCTGAAGAGCGCCCTGAACAAAAGCCAACTGGTCGCCCATGTGGTCGAACAGAGCGGCGTAGAAGCCAAGTCGGTCAAGGCCGTACTGGCCAGCCTGGAAGGTGCCGTGCTGGCGTCCGTGAACAAGAAGGGCTCCGGCGAATTCTCGCTGCCCGGCCTGTTCAAGGTCACCGTGCAAAAGGTCCCCGCCAAGCCCAAGCGCTTCGGCAAGGATCCGTTCACTGGCGAAGAGCGCTGGTTCCCCGCCAAGCCCGCTTCGGTCAAGGTGAAGGTCCGCCCGCTGAAGAAGCTGAAGGACGCCGCGCAGTAATCCGCGCAAGTTCTGAAGGCAGCTTCAGAAGCCTGCTTTAAAAGCATGCATTAAAGGCGGCGTGCTTTCGAAGCGTGCGTCACACTGGAAAACCCGTCGCAAGGCGGGTTTTTCTTTTGGCGGCAACGGCGGCCGCGCCGCCCCACCAAATAAGCGGACCATCTAAGCAAATAACCTCAGGTCAATAGCGGGGACAGGCCCCCGACTTCCACGCTACGATTGCACTTTCCGGTCCATTCCCGGGCCGCCGCACGCGCTACCGGCGTGCGCATCGAGGCGCATAGACATGTACGTGTATGACCCCATAGACCAGCAGCTGGTCGAAGAACGCGTGGCCCAGTTCCGGGACCAGACGCAACGCTTCCTGGCCGGCGACCTGTCCGAAGACGATTTCCGCACCCTTCGTCTGCAGAACGGCCTCTATATACAGCGCCACGCCCCCATGCTGCGCGTGGCGATTCCGTATGGCATGTTGACGTCGCGACAACTGCGCATGCTGGGCCACGTGGCGCGCAAGTACGACCGTGGCTACGGGCATTTCAGCACGCGCCAGAACATGCAGTTCAACTGGCCGAAACTGGAAGACGTGCCCGATATACTGGCCGACCTGGCGACGGTGCAGATGCATGCCATCCAGACCAGCGGCAACTGCATCCGCAACACCACGACGGATCATTTCGCCGGCGTGGCCCCCGACGAGGTCACCAATCCCCTGGTGTGGTGCGAGATCATTCGCCAGTGGTCCATGCTGCATCCGGAATTCGCCTTCCTGCCGCGCAAGTTCAAGATCGCGGTCAGCGGCGCCCACGAAGACCGCGCAGCGGTCGGCGTGCACGACATCGGCCTGCAAGCCTTGGAACAGGATGGACAGGTCGGTTTCCGCGTCTGGGTCGGAGGCGGCCTGGGCCGCACACCCATCGTCGGCAAGCTGATCCGCCCCTTCGTCGCCTGGCACGATCTGCTGACTTACCTGCAAGCCGTCCTGCGCGTCTACAACCTGCACGGCCGGCGCGACAACAAGTACAAGGCCCGCATCAAGATCCTGGTGAAAGACCTGACGCCGGAAGTATTCACGGAGCAGGTCGAACAGGAGTGGGCGTACCTGAAGGACGGCCCCAACAAGCTGACGCAGGCTGACCTGGACAAGATCGCCAGCCGCTTCACCTGGCCCACCTACGACGCGGCCGCCGCGCAGGACCACGATCCCACCGATACGTTGGCGGCGGCCGATCCGGCCTTCGGCCGCTGGCTGCGCAAGAACGTGCGCGCGCACCGCGTCGCCGGCTATGCGTCGGTCACGCTATCGCTCAAGCCGACGGGCACGCCGCCCGGCGATGTGACGGCCGACCAGATGGACGCCATCGCGGACCTGGCCGACGAGTATTCGTTTGGCGAAATGCGCGTCTCGCATGAACAGAACCTGACGCTGGCCGACGTGCGCCGCAGCCGCCTCTACGAGCTGTGGAACGCCTTGAAGCCGCTGAAGCTGGCCACGCCCAATATCGGGCTGCTGACCAACATCATCGCCTGTCCCGGCGGCGATTTCTGCGCCCTGGCCAATGCCGTTTCCATACCGGTGGCCGACGCCATCCAGCGCCGCTTCGATAACCTGGATTACCTGTTCGAGATCGGCGAACTGGACCTGAACATCTCCGGCTGCATCAACGCCTGCGGCCATCACCACGTCGGGCATATCGGCATTCTGGGTGTCGACAAGGCCGGCGAGGAGTGGTACCAAGTCACGATAGGCGGCCGGCAGAACGGCGCCGGCGACAACCTGAACGATGTCGATCCGCTACGTGCCGGCGGCGCCGCCATCGGCCGCATCATTGGGCCTTCCTTTGCCCGCGATGAAGTGCCCGATGTGGTCGAAACCCTGATCCGCACCTACCTGCGCCTGCGCGACAACGAAGAAGAACGCTTCGTCGACGTGGTCGGCCGCGTGGGTATCGAACCCTTCAAGAACGACGTCTATGGCGACGCCGACCGCCCGAAGACCGGAGAGGCCGCTCATGCCTGAACTGACTCCCGACAACCTGATCCGCTACGGTCGCCTGCAGGCCGATGCCTCGCGCCGCTACGAACCCGCGGAAACGGACGACCCGGCCTCCGGCCCGCCCGACGAGCCGGACTGGGTCGTCTCTTTGTCCATCTGGCTGAAGGCGCGCGATACGCTGCGTACGCGGCGGCATCCCGTGGCCATCCTGCTGGAGCCGGACGCCGAGCCTTCCGACCTGCTGGAAAACGGCTCGCGCACCATCGATGCGACCGGCATCGCGTTTATCGCGGTGAACTTCCCCACGTACACGGACGGCCGCGGCTACTCGATCGCCCAGATCCTGCGCACGCATTACGGCTGGCGGGGCGAACTGCGCGCGGTGGGCGATGTCCTGATCGACACCATACACTACCAGGCGCGGTGCGGCTTCGATAGCTTCGCCGTCAAGCCTGGCCATGATCCCGTCAAGGCCCTGCATGCGCTGAAGACCTTCAGCCATCATTATCAGCAGGGCTACATGAAGCCGGTCGAACCCGAACTGGCGGGCGCGTAAGGCGAACGCGAAACAGGCGGCCCGCACGTCGTGCGCGGGCCGCATCTTGCCGGTGGTGTCACCGTACACCGCCTGCCGGCAAGCCTGGCACCGCTCTATTTCGAGAAATTCGCGTCTATCCACTTGCGCGCCCAGGCTTCCGTCTGTTCGCGGGCATCGTCGGGTGTCAGATAGCTTCCCACGGGCGGAAACGCATAGCGGCCGCCGCGCGCATCGCCGCTCTGCGCGTCGCGGCTGCGTCCGGCATCCTGCTGCCCTGACGGCCGGTTGCGCGTCGGCTGATCCTGTTCGTCGCCCGGGCCATCGCCGCCGCTGTCCTCCTGCTTGTCGGCCTGCGGGGCGCCCCGCGCCTCGTGGATAAGGAAGGCCGCCTCATATTGACCCGCGGCGTCGGGGACGATGGTCATCTCGATATCGAAATCACGGTAATGCGCCATGGCGTACTCCTCTTCTGCGGATGGCAAAGGTCCCTGCTTCAAACGGCGAAGTGTCGCGTTCTAGCGCGGACTGACCTGCCCGCCGCGGGGCACGTCCGTCGAGGCGGTGCGGCCCATGGAATCGGGTTCGCGCTCCGGCGGCCGCAAGGGGTCGAAATCCACCCAATGGCCCTCTTGCCAGCGTCCCTGGGCGCGCTCCACATCCACGCCGCCCGCGTCCCGCAACACCCTGCATGCGTCGGCCTCGCGGCCAGGATCGGTATGCAAGGCCAGCAGCACCCCGGCATGCCGGGCTTCCGGGTGGTCGGCCGGTGCGCCTCTATTGCGCGACACGCCAGGCTTGCGCCGCCCCGTGACCCACAACGCGCCTATCAAGGAGCCGATATAGGCGCCCACGGCCGCCACGGCCAGCACGCCGAAAGGGGCCAGACCCAACGCCCCGCCGATCAATCCGCCCACCACCGCGCCAATCAGCGCCAGCCCGGCGCCGCCCAGCAGCGCCCCGTATTGCGCCTGCCCCGCATCGGGGTCGGCCTGGCGATCTCCGCCTATCGGATATTGCGCGTGCGCACCCGCCATGTTGACGTAAAAAATATGCACGTCCTCTTCGGCGAAGCCCTGGGCGAACAACGCTCTTGCGGCGCCCTGGGCCTGCTCGAAGGTGGTGAACCGTGCGGCGACGATAAGTGCCATGACAGTCTCCCTGGATAGCCTGTGGTGTATGGCTGCAACCCCATCGCCGTAACGATGGGCACACAGCCGGTCCGCAAGCGTCATGCCATCGGGAGAAGGGCCGTACCGCCGGGCCGCGGCCGGCAGTACGCACCCCCATGCCGCAATGGGCAGGTTTTTTTCCCGTGACGCACGAGAAGCCGTCCCGGTTTACCGCCCTATTTCTTGGCGCGTGCGGCTTTGCCGGCGCCCTGCCCCTTTATGCCCTGCAGGACCTCGCGCAACACCACCGCCTGGTTGTGTTCATCATCGCGCGCACCGTAGAGCAGGATCACATCGCGGCCTTCCGCCGCGGCAAGCAAACCCGCCAAGGCGTCCTTCGATTCCGGCGCGGAAAGCTCATCCATATACCGCTCGCGAAATTCTGCCCAGCGGTCCGGCTGATGGCCAAACCATTTGATCAGCGCCGACGTGGGCGCGAGATCCCTGGCCCAGGCATCCGGCTGCAGATCCGCCTTCCGCAACCCACGGGGCCAGAAACGATCCACCAGTACACGGTAAGCCGTACCGCCGGGCTTGGAGTCGTAGGCACGCTGGATCTCGATGGCTGGGGCAGTGTGTTTTGCTGGCATGGCTGACGGACGAGATTGAGGCACTTGGGCCGCCCGGGCGACCCCACTGTCATACCGACGTACCACCGGAAACTGCAGTCACACACGGGTGCTGGATGCCACATCATAGACGGTGGAGCGAGGCCTTTCGTAGCGCAAAGTTCTACTTTCCTATTCCTCCACCACCGTCATCTCGCCACCGGTTCAGTCACCGGGTGTCCGGGACTACAGCGCATCCACCAGTTTGCGAAGTTGCTCGTACTCCGCATTGATACGCTGGCGAAAAGCATCTCCCTTATAGATCACGATCTGTTCGCCCGCGTTCTCGACATAGGCCTGCGTCGCCCTCGAACTCGCCGCCGCCTCGAACGCAGCCTCCAATTCCCGTATGCGGGCGGCAGGGGTGCCTTTGGGTGCGATGATTCCGCGCCATAGCAAGGTTTCTTCTTGCTCCAGCCCCAGCTCGCCCAAACTCGCGGCCTCCGGCAGTTGCGCCACTTTGTCAGCCGACGTCAGAAGCTGGCATTTGGCGCGACCGGAACGGACGTGCGCCATGATGGGCGGCAAGGAACCCACGTAGATATCAACGTGCCCGCCCAGCATCGCTGGCAGGGTCTCTCCCGCGCCCTTGAAGGGAACGTCGCGCTGGCGATACCCAGCCGCCCGAATATACGCAACATGGCAAGATGCGCGCCATTGCGCACGCCATCGGTTCCGTAGGTGTAGGCGTTCGGTTTCGCACGTAGCAGATCTATCAACTCGCCAGCCGACGCCGCGGGAAAATCAGCCCTCGTGCAAACCGCATAGGGAGCGCTGGTGACGCGAATAATGGGCACGTAATCCGTAGGTTGATAGGTGACGGGGATGCTATGCGGTGCCATCGTGAGCGGCCCCATCCAAGCGCCCGCCAAGGTATATCCGTCCGGTGCGGACTGCACCAATTTCGACACTCCTATGGTCCCGCCCGCGCAGCCGCTGGCTGAACAGATGTTCATCACTACGACGCGGCTTCCTAAGTAGGGCTCGGCTTCTTTCGCCAGGACACGAAAGAATCCGTCAGTGCCGCCTCCGGCGGTGGTGGGAACAATAAGCCGTATAGCCTCGCCCGCGCCGGCCGACGTCATGACCGTCGCCAAGACCGTGAAAATGATTCCGTGGATGTAGTTCATGGCGCCTTCGTCTCCTATAGGTAGCTGCGTTCATCGTGCACGCCGCCGGTCCTCTCCCATGACGAACACATAGAGCCATGTCAGCGTTCGGCTTTCGCGGTCGACCGTATACGGCGGACAGGTTGTGTAACAGGGCGCGAGCGCTGATTCCGAACGCACAAGCAGGAACGCAAAGCAGCCCGCATAGCGTTGCCAGGGCCACCCTC
This sequence comes from Bordetella sp. H567, assembly GCF_001704295.1. Taxonomy (NCBI): domain Bacteria; kingdom Pseudomonadati; phylum Pseudomonadota; class Betaproteobacteria; order Burkholderiales; family Alcaligenaceae; genus Bordetella; species Bordetella sp. H567. The sequence goes on along the minus strand of NZ_CP012334.1, from coordinate 1,429,909 downwards.
CCTTGCATATGCCGGGTGTATTGCAGGCATAACCGCTGCCGTCACCCCCATACCCTGTAGCCTCTTCAGCACAGAAGTTCGCCATTCAAGCGGCCTATGCCCAACGCCGGAGTAATCGATGCAAAGGCCTTTAGGCACTTCTTCCACGAGCTTTCTCACTTCGCAGCTCGGTATAGAACCATCAACAAACAGCAGGTCTGCCCCGGCACGCGCACAATCCGCCAAGCCACCTGCCAAGGCCGAATCGTTTCTGCTTCCGAACGCACTCATACGCGCAGCGATAACGAAATCAGGGTCCCACCTGACACCGACAAGCGTTTCGACAAGCCTCCACATAGCTTGCGTGCCCTGCTTGTCCAACGGACTGCCACTATCCCGTGAATTTTCCAGCACGACGCCCGAAACTCCCGCGCGCTCCATGGCACACACGCTGTCATACAAGCGCATCGCCGATCCATGCGAGACGTCCATCCTGGCGATCCGATATTCCTCCTCGCAAGCCCGGTGACCGCCATCCGCAGTGAACCCCACGTCCACGCCCGTCAACATGTCTCCAACCAGTACCGGTCCCAACGCTTCGGCGAAGTTCACGCGCCCAGCTGATATCCCGGGCGATCTTGGGAGCGCCCGGTATCCCCCTTTTGCGGGAAGCAGGATGCAGATTCGCGCGTCGTTTATCAATCTCCGCAAGCATCTGGTGTTCTTCATATCGCCTCCGATCTCTCTTCAACCACAGCGATGCCGATGCTAGCAACAGGGGTAGATCTCATCCAATCAATTGTTCACGCATGGACCGATAAACATCGCTTATGAGAAAACTGTCCCTCCCTCAAATGGAAGCGTTGTTGGCCATCGCGAAATATGGCTCGTTTCACGCCGCTGCCCGTCGCATGCATGTGACGCAGCCGACCATCTCGATGCGGGTCCGGGAACTGGAAACCGCCCTGGGAACGCGGCTCTTCGCCCGCGCAGGACGTGGGGTAACGCTAACGCCATCCGGCATGCTGGCGGTACGCTACGCCGAACGTTCGCTTGGTCTGCTGGAGGAGTTGGAAGCCAGGCTGGGAAACGGAACACCGTTAAACGGAACGCTTCGCCTCGGATCGTCGGAAACGATCGCCATGACCAGCTTGCCCGAGATAGTGCGGCAACTCGAAGGCCGCTATCCCGGCTTGCAGATCGATATCACGGTCGCCAATAGCTTCACGCTTCATGATCTACTGGCGACCGGCAAGCTCGATATATGCCTGCTCACACACCCAGGGGCGAGCCGAGTGGTACGTCTGGAGCCCATTGCGCTGGCACAGGTAGGATGGTTGGGGTCCGAACGACGCTTGCGGGCAGGCACGACTTTCTCGCCTTCCCGCTTGGCAGGTCAAAGCATCTTGAGCGTGCCGCCGCCCTCACCTCTGCACGAAATGCTGGTGGAATGGTGCCTGAAGGAGAACGCGCCTCCACCCGCATTGAACACATGTAGCAGCCTCTCGATTATCGCCGGCCTAGTCCGCGCTGGAATAGCGATCAGCCTGCTGCCCATATGCGTGCTGTCCAATGAGATCGAACAGGGCTCTGTCATATGCTACCCACAGCGCCGCGGCTTCGAACCTTTGAGGATATGTGCAGCTTTCCCGCGCATGGCGGCCGGAAACGACCTGGACAGCGTCGCCCGTATCGCCGCCGACGTCCTGACAAAACACCCTAGCTTCGCGCCAATATCCCCGCGCTAAACGCGAATGGAGGTGTCGGGCACCCCAAGCAACGCCAGCACGCGCGGCAATATCGGCAAATTGTTCCGTGGGTTCCAGACCACCGAATATTCGGCATGGGCCTTGACGCCGTCGATGGGGCGGAACACGACACCCGGCAGGCCGGCGCGGGCGAAGGCGCGGGGGACGAGTGAAACGCCGCGGCCCATTGCGACCAGGCTGACCACCGAGACCAGATGCATGGCGTAGTGGCGGATGTTGGGACTGAAGCCGGCCTGCATGCAGGCCGCGATGGTCAGGTCATGGAAAGTGGGCGCGCTCTGGCGCGGTATCAGGATGAAGGGGTCTCCGGTGAGGCGGGCCAGCGGCACCCGGCGCCGCGACGCCAGGGGATGAGACTGCGGCATGGCAACCACCAGGGGGTCGCTGGCCACCCGATGGAAACCCATCCCGGCCGCGCCATGCGAAATCTGTCCGAAGCCCAGGTCGATGCGATCCTGCTGCAAGGCTTGCAGCTGTTCGGAGGATCCCATTTCTTCCCATATGCTGTCGATGCCGGAGGCCTCTCGATCGATGCGCCGGAAGGCGGCCTCCACGCCCATGAACAGCACCGCCGCGACGAAACCGATGCGGACGCGGCCGGTGTCCCCCAGGGCACTGCGCTGCACCGCGCGCATGGAAAGCTCGCTTTGCGCCAGCAGCCGCCGGGCCTCTTCCACCAGCGTGAGGCCGGCGGGCGTCAGACGCACGCTGCGCTTGTTGCGATCGAACAGCGCCACGCCCAGGCGCGCCTCCAGCTGCTGGATATGCTTGGTCAGCGGCGGTTGGGATATATGCAGGCGTTGCGCCGCCCTGCCGTAGTGCAGTTCTTCCGCGACCGCGAGAAAATAGCGTAGGGACTTGGAATCCATCGATCATGCCTTTGCGTGGGGACACGCGTACGACTAATTCCTTTTCGGAATCAAACCTTTCCAAAAATTATATTGGACGGAAACCAAGACGCCGCCCAGAATTCCTGGCAAAGTCGTGACGACGATCAACAATGGCGACGCCCCGCAGGCGCCCGCGACGGCGCGCCGCGGCGAGACAAACGAACGGAGACCCACATGGCACGCATACAACCGCTGCAGCCCGGCCAGATGAACGCCGAGCAGAAGCGCATTCACGACCTCATCGCAAGCGGCCCGCGTGGCCGCGTCCGCGGCCCCCTGGCCGTTTGGCTGCACCGGCCCGCGCTGGCCGAGCCGGCGCAAGCGCTGGGCCGCTACTGCCGCTACGAAACCAGCCTGCCGGCCCGGCTGTCCGAATGGGCGATCCTGATCCTGGCCCGGCACTGGCGCTCCGAATTCGAATGGTGGGCACACAAGCAGCTGGCGTTGAAGGCGGGGCTGGCCGAATCCATGATCGATGCGCTGCGCGACGATAAGCCCATCCCCTACGTCAACGACGACGAAATCCTGGTCCACGAATTCCTGACGACGCTGCATGCCCAGCGCCATATTCCCGATGCGCTCTACGAGCGGGCCACCGTGGTCCTGGGCGAGACGGGCATCATCGATCTGGTCGGCATCGCCGGCTATTACTCGCTGGTGTCGATGACCCTGAATGTGTTCGAGGTCATGCCGCCCGAGGGCGAGCCGATCGAAATGGGCCCGCATACGCAATCCAAGTAACGACAGCTGACGGCCTGGGAGACACGGCATGAGCGGAAGACTGCAAGACAAAGTGGCCATCGTGGTCGGCGCGGGATGTGTCGGCCCGGGCTGGGGCAACGGGCGCGCCGTCGCGGTGCGTTTCGCGCAGGAAGGCGCGCGTATTTTCGCGGTGGACAAGAACGCCGACGCAATGACGGAAACGCTGGAGCGCATACGCGCCGATGGCGGCGACGTCACCCCGTGGACCTGCGACGTCACCCGCGACGACGAAGTGGCCGCCATGGTCGAAGCCTGCCGCAAGCAGTACGGCCGGGTGGACATCCTGGTCAACAACGTGGGCGGTTCCGCCAAGGGCGGACCGGTGACGTTGTCCGAGGAAGTCTGGGACGCGCAGATCGCCTTCAACCTGAAGAGCGTGTTCCTGACCTGCAAGCACGTGCTGCCGCTGATGGAAGCGCAGGGCGGGGGGGCCATCGTCAATACGGCGTCGACCTCCGGCATCCGCTGGACCGGATCCGCACAGGTCGGCTACGCCTCGGCCAAGGCCGGCGTGATCCAGTTTTCGCGCGTCGTGGCGGTGGAGTACGCCAAGAAGAACATCCGCGTCAACACCGTCATCCCGGGCCAGATGCATACGCCGATGGTCGAGGTTCGCCTGGCCAAGCAGCGCGCGGGCGGCGATGTGGGCACCCTGCTGCAGCAGCGCCAGTCGCGCATTCCGCTGAACTTCATGGGCGACGGCCGGGATACCGCCAATGCGGCGCTGTTCCTCGCCTCGGAAGAGGCGCGCTTCATCACCGGCGCGGAAATCGTGGTCGACGGCGGCATGAGCGTGCGCTGCGACTAGGTCCGATTCGAACAGAGACGCCATGGCACAACAAGCCGCTAAACAGGATTCGCCGAACGGCGCGCGACCAGGCGCGAAAGGCGAGCAACAAGGCGCACAATCAAGCGCACAACAGGGCGCGCAAGCCGAAGACATCTGGGACAGCCATTTCCATGTCTTCGGCCCGTGGGACAGGTATCCCCTGCCGCCCAACCCCTCCTACCGCCCCGCCGAGGCGCCTTTCGACACGCTGCGCGCCCTGCACACCCGCATGGGCGTGACCCGCGGCGTGATCGTCCATGGCGCGAACTATGGCGACGATCATTCGGCGATGCTCGGCGCATTGATCGCCAGCCGCGGCGCCTACCGCGGGATCGCGATCATCGATCCCGATATTCCAGAGGCCACGCTGCGCACCATGCACGATGCGGGCGTGCGCGGCATCCGGTTCAACGTGCTGGCGCATTTGAGCGGCGGCGCCCCGCGCATCGATGCGGGGCGCATGCGCGCCGCCATTGCCCGTGTGGTTCCTTATGGCTGGCATGCCGTCATCCATGCCGGGCCGGACGACACCATCGCCGTCCTGGAAGCGCTGGATGGCTGCGGCGTGCCCGTGGTGGTGGATCACATGGCGCGCCTGCCGGCGGACGGCGGGCTGCAAACCGCAGCGGGACAGGCGCTGCTGCGCTGGCTGGCGTCGCCGGACGTCTGGATCAAGGTCTCCGGCGCGGACCGCGTGACCGCCGGGCAACCGGATCGCGCCATCGCGCTGATGCGGGCCTTGATCGCCGCCGCGCCAGACCGCGTGCTGTGGGGCAGCGATTGGCCTCATGTGAACATCCAATACGCGACGCCGGACGACGGCGGGCTGCTGGACTTGGCGCGGCAAGCCTGTGGCGATGCCGCCACACTACGGGCGCTGCTGACCACCAATCCGGCGCGGCTGTACGCCTGACGCGCCGTACGCCGCGTCACGGCACACCGGCGCGGAGCGGGACGATTCAGGCAGGGCCTGGCGCGCCATCACGCGCTTCATCCATCCGTCATCCGGAGCCTTCATCATGTGGGAACCCACGCAACGCTATCCCGATCCGGCCGTGCGCAGCTTGACGCCGGCCTTCAACGCCTTGCATCTGCCGCTCGCGGCGGTGGAACGCATTGCCACCGGCAGCCGTTGGGCCGAAGGCCCGGTCTGGTTCGGCGACGGCCGCTACCTGCTCTGGAGCGATATCCCCAACGACCGCATCATGCGCTGGGACGAAGCCACCGGACAGGTCGGGGTTTTTCGCGGGCCGTCGAATAATGCCAATGGCAATACACGCGATCGCCAAGGCAGGCTGATCACCTGCGAGCACGGCGGCCGGCGCGTCACGCGCACCGAATACGACGGCCGCATCACCGTGCTGGCCGATACCTACGAAGGCAAGCGCCTGAATTCACCGAACGACGTGGTGGTGAAGTCCGACGGATCGATCTGGTTCACCGACCCGCCCTTCGGCATCGTGGGCTACTACCAGGGTGAGAAGGCAGAGCAGGAACTGCCCGCCAACGTCTATCGCCTGGATCCGGACAGCGGCCGCCTTGACGTCGTGGCCGATGACGTCAACGGCCCGAACGGCCTGGCGTTTTCCCCCGACGAATCCAAGCTATACGTGATCGAGTCGCGCGCGCGGCCGCGTACCATCCGGGCATTCGATGTCACCGCGCAAGGTAGCCGGTTGGCGAATAGCCGCGTCCTGGTTGACGCAGGACCGGGCACGCCGGACGGCTTTCGCGTCGACATCCACGGAAACCTGTGGTGCGGCTGGGGCATGGGCACGCCGGAGCGGGACGGCGTCCGCGTGTTTTCCCCGGAGGGCGAGCCAATCGGCCACATCGGCCTGCCGGAGCGCTGCGCCAACCTGTGCTTCGGCGGCAAGCACCGGAACCGGCTGTTCATGGCCTCCTGCACGTCCATTTACTCCCTGTACGTCAATACCCAGGGCGTGGCGGGCGGTTAAGCCACGGCCCCGTGGCCCCGCCCGGCCGGCGCTATACTAGCTAAGTTATCGAAAGATCAACTAGCACGTTCGCCGGAGGGGCCGTCCCGCTGCGCGACCGCGCATAGCACGAGGACTGGCCGTGACCGCATCTTCCGCATCATCCTCCGCATCCACGACGTCCCGCCCCACGGTGGGCGTCTTGGGCATCGGCATCATGGGATCGGCGATTTCCGCGAATCTCGTCAAGGCCGGATTCCCGGTCGTGGGCTACGACCCGCTGCCGGCCGCGCGGGCCACGCTGGAAGCCACCGGCGGGAAAGTCGTGACCGTGCCCGAAGACGCCATCTGGCCGGCGCAGTTCCTGATCCTCTGCCTGCCCAACGACGCGGCGCTCTGCGACGTATCGCGGCAAATCGCCGCGGCCGGCGCGGAAGGACTGTGCGTGGCCGAGACCAGCACGCTGGCCATCCCAACCAAGCAGCAGGCCGCCGAGCTGCTGTCGGCGCGAGGCATCACCCTGCTGGACTGTCCCCTGTCGGGTACCGGCGCGCAAGCGGTCACCCGCGACCTGGCCGTCTATGCCAGCGGCCACGCCGCGGCGATCGAGGCAATGAAGGACGTCTTCGACGGCTTCGCCCGCGTCACCTACAACATCGGCGCCTTTGGCAACGGCATGCGCATGAAGCTGATGGCCAACTTGCTGGTCGCCATCCATAACATCTCCGCCGCGGAGGCCCTGTTGATGGGCCAGCGCATGGGCATCGATATGGACCTGGCCGTGCAGGTGCTATCCGACGGCGCCGGCGGTTCGCGCATGCTGCAGGTGCGTGGGCCCGCCATGAGCGCGGGCGCATGGGACGAGGCCACCATGAAGGTCTCTACCTGGCAGAAGGACATGAAGCTGATCGCGGCGGCACTGGCCGACGCCAACGTGCCGGCGCCGCTGTTCAGCGCCTGCATCCCGGTCTACAACGCGGCCATGGGCATGGGCCATGGGGACTCGGATACCGCGGCCGTGTACGACGTATTGGAAAGGATGTCGGCATTGCGCGGATAGGCCGCCCCGGGCGGATCTGCCCGATCACGGACCCATACGCCACGCCGCCCTTGGACTACGACCGTATGGCCCCGACCGCATCGAACAGGCCCCGTATCGCCGCGGCCTTGATATTGCGGGTAATGAAGACCAGGCGGGACCCATGGTCCTGGGTGGGCCAATCCTCCAGCGTGACAGGCGGATGCATGATGTGCTGCACCGCCTGCACCACCACCGGCTTGCCCTCCACGTTGACGATGCCCTTGACGCGCAGCAGGTCCACGCCGCGCATGCCGATCAGCATATCCATGGCCGCCGCGAACACGTCCCAGGTGAAGGGCGCATCGAAGCGCAAGGCCAGCGTATCGATGCCGGCATGGCGCGACGGTACCCGGTCGCCCAGGTAGCCGCCCTGTGCGGCCTCCGCCGGCGCCTCGTCGAACGCCGTCCCCAGGAAGCGCAATGCGCCTTCGCGCGAGCGCGCGCTGGTCAAACCGAGCCCCGTCAGTTCCGCGGGCTCGATCTGTCCCATGCTGGTGTGGCGCACCGCCGCGTTGCCGTTGATCGCGCGCAGCGACGCCATCAGTGCCTGCACGCTGGCGGGCTGGGCCAGGTCTTCCTTGGTGATCACCAGCAGATCGGCCACCGCCGCCTGCTTGACGGCCTCGGGCTGCGTGGCAAGCTGCTCCGGCCCGTTCACCGCATCGACCAGCGTCACCACGCCGTCCAGCCGATACTGCGCACCCAGCATCGTATCGCTGGCCAGGGTCTGGATGACCGGCGCCGGGTCGGCCAGCCCGGTGGTTTCGATGACGACGCGATCGAAATCCGCGATCTGGCCGGCGCGGCGCTGGCCGAAGAGCTCGCGCAGCGTCTCCTGCAGATCGGTGCGCACCGTGCAGCACAGGCAGCCGTTGGCGAGCAGGCTGACGTTCTCCGACGACGTCACAACGAGATCGTTGTCGATCCCGATCTCGCCGACCTCGTTGATCACCACCGCCACGCGATTCATGTCGGGATGCGTCAGCAGGCGCCGGATCAGCGTGGTCTTGCCGCTGCCCAGGAAGCCGGTGATAAGGGTGACGGGCAACTTGCCCGCCAGGGGATCGCGCTGATATGCCATGCGGAAAGCTCCGGCGCCGCCGGTCAGATGGTCAGCTCCAGGATGTACAGGCCGCCGGCGAAGCGGTCTATGGTGTAGACGATGCGGCGGTCGTCCACGTACACGTCGTTCAATTGAATGGCGCCGGCCGGCGACAGCTTGGGCGCGCCAGGCACATAGTAGGCGACCTCTTCCACATGATAAGGGTCGCTGGTGTCATAGACACGCACACCGCCGTTGAAGAAGGTACCGACGATGAGCGTATCGGATTGGAAAGAGACCGGCAGCGGCAGGTTCTCGTGCAGGTTATGCGCGCCGAAGCGGCCGCCGCGCTTGGCGAAGGCCTCCACCGGCGGCATCGGGAACGTGCCGATGGGCAGCGGATGCGCCTCGGACTTGGCGTTCACCACCCAGACCAGCTTGGGCCAGTCCGCGCCATCGTCCTGCACGCATTCGTCGCTGACGATCCACAGGTCGCGCTCGAACAAGGGCAGCACGGTGTGCGTGAAGCCGTTGTTCGGCGGCGAATGGTTCCAGCTGGAAACCACCTTGATGTTCGACTTGTCCGAGATGTCCAGCACGAAGGCGCCCCCGTCGATATAGCCGACATAGGCGCGGTCCGGACGCTGCGGGAATACGTTGGTATTGTGCGCGCGAAAGCCCGTGTCGAACTTTTCCGGCAGGCGCTGCGGCTGCGGCTCCTTGTCGCCTACCCGGGTGCCGGGATACCACCAGCGTCCGGCCTCCACCGGCTTGGCGGGATAGCTGACGTCGACGATGCGGTAGAACTGGTCGTCCTTGGGATTGTGCGGCTGGAAGTCCGGCGCGCCGGAGGCCATGTGCACGGTCTTGCCGTCGACGAACCACAGCGCGTGCACGCCGCGCGAATACGGGCCGGAACAGTCGAAGTGCGAAATCAGCCGGGGCTGCTCTGGCACGGAAATATCGAAAAGGTCGAAACCCGCGGGTTTCATGCCCGGGGACTGCACCTGGTAGGCCACGGCCATCAGGTTGCCGCACACGTCCAGCGAATTGGATCGCACCTTCATATGCGGCAATTCGGTCTGCACCACCATTTTTGGCTGGCGCGGATCGGTGACGTCGACGGCGGTGAAATTCTTGGGGGCCGATTCGTGCGCCATCCACAGGATGCGGCGCCCGTCGCCGGTCTGCTGCATGGCGATGCCTTCGCCCAGTCCGCCAAAGCCTTCCAGCTCGTGTTGAGCCAACAGTTTCATATTGTGCGCCAGGGTCTGGTCGGCGCGGCCGGCCTGGCTGGGACTGCTGAAGGTTGCCATGAGTTTTCCCAATGGAGTATTTCGCGATTGCTTTCTAATTTATCGATCGATAGTATATCCCGCAAAGGCGCCGCACAGAACGGTGTCGCCCATATACCACCAGGAGACAACGAATGTACCGCCGAATCCCGACCCGCACGGTCGCGGCCTTGCTGTTCGCCCTTTGGGCGAACCTCGCCGCGGCTGCCTTCCCCGATCGCCCCGTACACCTCGTCGTCACCTTCCCGCCCGGCGGCGCCTCCGACCTGATGGCGCGTATCCTCGGCCAGCGCCTGGGCGACGTCTGGAAACAGCCGGTGATCGTCGACAACAAGCCGGGCGCGGCGGGCTCCCTGGGCACGGAATACGCGGCTCGCCAGCCCGCCGACGGCTACACCTTCATGATGGGGAATATGGGCCCGACCCTGGTCAATCCCCTATTGAGCAAGGTGCCGTACAACATGGAGCGCGACTTCATCCCCGTGTCCCTGGTCGCCACGGGCCCCGTGGTGCTGGTGGTGAACCCCAAATCCCCGTTCCGCACGCTGCACGATGTGATCCAGGCCGCGAAGGCGAAACCGGGCGCGCTGAACTTTGGCTCCGGCGGGGCCGGCACCCTGGCCCATCTGAGCGGCGAAATGCTGGACGAAGCGGCCGGCATCAAGATGCAGCATGTGCCCTACAAGGGCGGAGTCGCCGCGGTCAACGATGTCCTGGGCGGCCAGATCGATATGATTTTCGCCGACACCCAGGCCGTGATGCAGTACATCAAGGCGGGCAAGCTGCGCCCGCTGGCGATCACCAGCGCGCAACGCTTTCCCCAGCTGCCCGACGTACCCACCGTGGCCGAAAGCGGTTTGCCCGGCATGGTGGCCTTGAATTCCTGGGGCGTTTATCTGCCGGCCAACACGCCCGCCGACGTGGTGGCCAGCTATCGGCAAGCGCTCGACCGGGCCATGTCCGATCCCGCCCTGGTCAAGCTTTACTATGACCTGGGCGTGGACGCCATGCATACCAGCACCGAAGAACTGGTACGCTTCAATCGCTCCGAAACCGTCAAGTACGCGAAAATCATCAAGGACAAGGGCATACGCGTGGATTGAACGCGATGCCGCCACTCGGGAGAAATGCAGGATGAGCAATGTGCTTCTGGAACAGGCCGACCGCATCGCGGACGAGGCCCTGAAGCAGGGACGCGAGCGCGGCTTCGCGCCGCTGACGGTCGCCGTCATGGACGCCGGCGGGCATCTGGTGGTGCTCAAGCGCGCGGACAACTCCGGCATCATGCGGCCCCAGCTGGCCATGGCCAAGGCGTGGGGCGTCCTGGGCATGGGGCTGGGCGGCCGCGAACTGGCGCGCCGCGCCCAGGGCGCGCCGGCGTTCTTCGCGGCGCTGAACACGATCTCGGATGGCCGGCTGGCCCCCGTCGCGGGCGGCGCGCTGATTCGCGATGCCGCGGGCCAGGTGATCGGCTCCATCGGCATTTCCGGGGATACCTCGGACAATGACGAACTGTGCCTGATCCCGGCGGTGCGCGCCGCGGGCTTGACGCCCGATACGGGGGACCCGCTGTAGTCATCATGGTGTCGACGATCAAACCCGCACGCGCGGCGCGATCCGCCTCGCCTGCGAAGGCCACATCCGCCCCAGCCGGAAAAACCACCCGGGCGCGAGCTACCACGAAGACCGCGCCCAGGTCGCCGGCGCCGGAGGCCGCCGCGCGGGCGGCGAAGGCCCCCGCCACGCCTGAAAAGAAACAGCGCCTGCGCGCCGCGGAACGCGAGCAGCAGATCCTGCACGGCGCCATCCGTTATTTCTCCGAAAAGGGCTTCGCCGGCCACACGCGCGAACTCTCGCAACGCCTGGGGATCACGCAGCCCTTGCTTTACCGGTATTTCAAGTCCAAGCAGGATTTGATCGACAAGGTCTACCTGCACGTCTTCATGGGCCGGTGGCAGCCGCAGTGGGTGACCCTGCTGCGCGATCGCGCCGTGCCGCTGCAGGAAAGGCTGGTCCGCTTCTACCGCGACTATGCGCGGGCCACCTACCAGCCCGAGTGGATACGCATCTACATGTTCGCGGGCCTGGAAAGCAGCGGGCTGAACAGGCGCTACCTGCAGGTGATCAAGAAAGACCTGCTCGCGCCCTGCTGCCAGGAACTGCGCGACTATTGCGGCGTCCCGGACGATACGCCCGTCTCCGAACAGGAAATCGAGTTCTATTGGACGCTGCACGACGGGCTGTTCTACACCGCGATCCGCGAGACCATCTATCAATCGCCGATGGAAGTGTCCTTCGACGACAAGGTGCGCTGGGCCGTGGAAAATTTCCTGGCGGGCGCCAGGACGGTCTATCCGCGCCTGGTCCGTGAAGCGCGCAAGCCGCGCGCGGAGGCCAAGTCCGGCAAGACGCGGCGGGCGGCCGCCGTCTGACGGCCCAGGCCCTCAACGATCCAGCGTCTCGGTGCCTTCCGGACCGCGCAATTCATCCGTGCCGTCGGCCAGGGTGATGAACAGCGGGGGCGCCGACATCGAATGCACGGATGCCTCCGCCGCGCTGTCAGGCAATTGCTGGAACAGGCCGTCCACATAAAGGAAAGTCAGCTGGCTGGCCAGGTGCCGCAGCGCACTGCCCAGGTCCGGCAAGTCCTGCCCCTGGATGGCCCCCTGATCCAGGCGATAGCCGTAGCGGCCTTGTTCCTCGAACAAATCGCCGACCTCGATGACTTTTCCGGCGGCATTCTGGATATACAAACGGCCGGCCGCCGCGGACAAGGCAAATTGATGCGCCGCGGGCGTGCCGTCCTGCAGCTGCTTCGCGTCCATGGGGGACTCGACGCCCAACTCCATCGCCAGGCCGCGCATGGTGTCTTTCATGGTGTTCATTGCCTATCTCCGGTTGCCTGCGGCGGGCCGCAATCCCCATTCCCGCAGTGGGCATGCTGATTGCTCCCTAAGCCCCGCCGCCTGCTCATCCGTTCGCGCGGCAAAAATCCCCCGGAGCTTTACCATGACCGACCAGCCACGTATTACCGAAGGCTCGCCATTCCCCCTGGGCGCCACCTGGGATGGCGAAGGCGTGAACTTCGCCTTGTTTTCCGCGCACGCCACGCGAGTGGAGGTCTGCCTGTTCGACCGTACCGGCCAAAAACAGATCGAGTGCATCGAGTTGCCCGAATTCACGGATGAGGTCTGGCACGTTCACGTGCGCGACCTGGAGCCGGGCACGGTCTACGCCTACCGCGTGCACGGACCCTACGAGCCGGAAAACGGCCATCGCTTCAACCCCCACAAGCTCCTTCTGGACCCCTATGCCAAGGCCTATGTCGGCGAACTGAAATGGGACCCGGCCGTGTTCGGCTACACCATCGGCGGCGAGGACGGCGATCTCGGTTTGGACGGACGGGACAGTGCGCCGTTCATGCCGAAATGCCAGGTCGTCGACCAGCGCTTCAGCTGGGAACACCCGACGCGCGTGCGCGTGCCGTGGGAGCAGACCATCTTCTACGAAACCCACGTACGCGGCTATACCAAGCGCCACCCCGCCGTGCCGGAATCCATGCGCGGCACCTTCGAAGGCCTGGGCCAGAAGGCGGTCATCGACCACATCAAGGCCCTGGGCGTCACCTCCGTGGAACTGTTGCCCATCCACGCTTTCGTCAATGACAGCCATCTGCTGGACAAGGGACTGACCAACTATTGGGGCTACAACACCATCGGCTTTTTCGCGGCCGACCCGCGCTATTTCGCGCGGGGGCCCGGCGTGATCACCGAACTGAAGCAGATGATCGACCGCTTCCATGAAGCGAACCTGGAAGTCATCCTGGACGTGGTCTACAACCATACGGCCGAGGGGAGCGAACTGGGCCCGACGCTGTCCTTCCGCGGCATCGACAACGCGTCCTACTACCGCCTGCTGCCGGACCAGAAGCGCTATTACATCAACGATACGGGCACCGGCAATACGCTGAACCTGTCCCATCCGCGGGTGCTGCAGATGGTCATGGACAGCCTGCGCTACTGGGTCACCGAGATGAACGTGGACGGTTTCCGCTTCGACCTCGCGACCATCCTGGCCCGCGAGCCGGGCGGCTTCGACTACGAGAGCGGCTTCCTGAAGGCCTGCCGCCAGGATCCCATCCTGTCGAGCGTAAAACTGATCGCCGAGCCCTGGGATTGCGGCCCGGGCGGCTACCAGGTGGGCGGCTTTCCGCCGGGATGGGCGGAATGGAACGACCGATTCCGCGACTGCGTACGCGCCTACTGGAAGGGCGACGAGGGTGTCGCCGCCGAACTGGCCGCGCGCATCACCGCATCGGGCGACAAGTTCAACCACAACGGGCGCAGCCCCTGGGCCAGCGTCAACTTCATCACCGCCCACGACGGCTTCACGCTGCACGACCTGGTTTCCTACAACGACAAGCACAACGAGGCCAATGGCGAGGAGAACCGCGACGGGCATTCCGACAACCGCTCCTGGAACTGCGGCGCGGAGGGCCCGACGGACGAGGCGGAAATCCGGGCGCTGCGTGAGCGGCAGAAGCGCAACCTGCTGGCCACGCTGCTGTTTTCCCAGGGCACGCCCATGCTGCTGGCCGGCGATGAATTCGGCCGCACCCAGCAGGGCAACAATAACGCCTACTGCCAGGACAACGACATCAGCTGGGTGGACTGGGACATCGGCGAAGAGGGGCACGCGCTGATCGAGTTCACGCGCAAGCTGACGACGCTGCGGCACACCTTGCCGGTGTTGCGCCGGGGACGCTTCCTGACGGGGGAGTTCGACGAATTTATGGATGTCGCGGACGTGCGCTGGATCAGCCCGGCCGGCGTGGATATCTCGGATGAGCAGTGGTGCGATCCGGCCATGCGCTGCTTCGGCCTGATCATCGATGGGCGCGCGCGCGCGACGGGCATCCGCCGTCCAGCGTCCGACGCGACGCTGATGCTGGTCTTCAATGCCTATCACGACGTGGTCGAGTTCACGGTGCCGGAAATTCCGGGCAGCGATCAATGGACATGCATGATCGACACCAATGCCCCGATCCGTACCGAGCTTCCCAGCTTCGGATCCGGCGATGTCTACCAGGTCACGGGTCGCTCGCTGCTGCTGTTCACGCTGCAGACCAAGGGGCAGACGGGCGAGGTACTGGAAAACCTGCAGGAGGCGATGGTGGACGAAGAAGCGCCCGGCGCCTGAAGCCGGGCAAGGACAAGGGCGGCCGGGGCCGCCCTTGTTCAACGGGTTCGCCGTACGCGCGGCGCGTACGGCGAGCGTCTATTGGCTGGACTACGACTTAGGGCTGGTTCTTCTTGACGTCTTCGCGCACGTCGCCGGCCGCCTTCTGCGCCTTGCCGACACCTTGCTGGACGTCGCCCTTCAGCTCCTGGCTCTTGTTTCCGGTGGCCTTGCCCACGGTCTCGTTAACCTTGCCCTTGACCTGCTCGCCCACGCCTTTTACCTGGTCCTTGTTCATCGCTGCACTCCTTTCAAGAAACGCCGGAATTGGCGCATGAACCAAGGTTCAGCAAGGGGCATGCCCGGCAGTTCCCATGAGGATGCGCGCCGCATGGACGCGCGGGCGACGCCATGGCTGCTTCATGGCTGAGCAAATGGCGGCGGTGATGCCGGACCGTCATGGGAAAGCCGTTCCCGCGTCATGGCGGCAACGTCCTTCAGCCACGGTTGCCGTTGCCAATGGCCGGCGGCAAAGCCCTTGATCTGTTCCTCGTAGGTCAAGGACAGGCCGATGTTGTCCAGACCCTCCAGGAACATGCGCCTGTGCTGCGACACCAGGTCGAACTCCGCGCGCACGCCGCGGCTTTGCAGTGTCTGCGCGGCGACGTCGATCCTGACGGTGTTATGCAAAGGCTCATCCGCGTCGGCCATCAGCCGCGCGATGTCATCTGCCGGGAGGGTAACCAGCAGCAGGCGGTTGTTCATCGCGTTGGAGAAAAAGATCTCCGCGAAACTGCAGGCCACGACCGCCTTGATGCCAAATTGCTGAAGTCCCCACACGGCGTGTTCGCGGCTGGAGCCACAACCGAAATTGGAGCCGCCGACCAAGATGGAGACACCGGCATAGGCATCTCGATTCAACACGAAATCCGGACAAGGCCGTCCCTGCGCGTCAAAGCGCAGGTCGTACAGCAGCCCCTCCTTCAGACCGGACTTGTCGATGCCGCGCAGGAATTGCTTCGGCATGATCTGGTCGGTGTCCAGGTTCTCGATACGCAGGGCAGCGGCGCGCCCTTCGATGACAGTGGACTGGGTCATGGGCGCGACTCCTTCAATTGGCGCACATCGGTGATGCGGCCGGTGGTTGCCGCCGCCGCGGCCATGGCCGGGCTCATGAGATGCGTGATGGCGCCCCGGCCCTGCCGTCCCTCGAAGTTGCGGTTCGTGGTCGACGCGCAGCGCACGCCATCGCCGAGCACGTCGTCATTCATCGCCAGGCACATGGAGCAGCCCGCATTGCGCCATTCGAAGCCCGCGTCGATGAAGACCTTGTCCAGCCCTTCCGACTCCGCGGCGACTCTCACGGCCCCCGAGCCGGGCACCACCATGGCCCGCACACCCTCGGCAACGTGACGGCCCCGCACGACTGCCGCGGCGGCACGCAGGTCCTCGATGCGGCCATTGGTGCATGACCCGATGAAGACGTGCTGTACGGGGGTTCCCTCGATGGCGGCGCCGGCACCCATGCGGGTGTATTCCATGGCCCGCGCGGCGCTGTCGCGCGCCACCGCGTCGTCCATCTGGTTCGGGCAAGGCACATGCCCATCGATGGCGACGACCTGGTCGGGACTCGTGCCCCATGTGACCTGCGGCGCGATCGTCCCTGCATCGATCGTGTAGCAGGCATCAAAGTCTGCCCCTTCGTCCGAACGCAGATCCGCCCAGGCCTCCAGCGCCGCGTGCCGGCAGGCCCCGCCCAGATCCGGCGCACGCGCCATCACGTAGTCGATGGCTTTCTGGTCGGGCGCGATCAGCGCGCCACGCGCGCCGGCCTCCACGATCATGTTGCACAGCGTGAAGCGCGCCTCGATGGAAAGCGCCGCGACCGCGCTGCCGCTGTATTCGACGACGTAGCCGCGGGCGCCTTGGGCGCCGATCCGGCCGATGATGGCCAGCACCAGGTCCTTGCCCGTAACGCCGAATCCCAATTCGCCGTCGACGCGGATGTGCATGGTCTGCGCCACACGATAGACCAAGGTCTGCGTGGCAAGCACATGCTCGACCTCGGTCGTGCCGATGCCGAAGCCCAGTGCCCCCAAGGCGCCGTAGGTCGTCGTGTGGCTGTCGCCGCAGATCACGACCATGCCCGGCCTGATCATGCCGTGCTCGGGTGCGACCACATGTTCGATTCCCTGCAAGGCGTCGTTCGTGTCGAAGAGCGGGATATCGAACGTGTCGCAGTTCCGCTTCAAGGTAAGGGCCTGTAGCGCCGACGCGGGATCGGCGATGACGCGCGGCCTTGCCGGATGGGTCGGAATGATGTGGCTGACCATGGCCACGTTCTGCCCGGGCATGGCCACGCCCCGGCCTTGCTCGCGCAGTCCCGCGAAAGCCTCCGGGCTGGTGTACTCGTTCATCAGGTGCAAGTCGCAGAAAAGCAGGATGTTCTGCTCGTCCAGCTTTGCCACCGTGTGCGCGTCGATGAGCTTTTGGTAGAGGGTTCGTGGAGACATTTGGCGTAGGGTGAAGGCAGGGAAAGACCTCGGACCGGCATCACTGCATCGTGATGCCGCTTTTTTTGATCAGTTGTGCCCATTGGGGCATTTCGGTTTGCAGGCGCGCGCGGGCTTCGGACGGCGACGAGGGGATGGCGTCGAAGCCTTCGCGCGTCATGCGATCCATCATCGTCGGCGCGGCAAGGACTTTCCCGAGCGTGCTATTTAGCTTGTCGATGACGGGCGCCGGTGTGCCGGCTGGCGCGAACACCATGAACCACGTCTCGAATGCATAGTCGGGCAGTCCCGCCTCGGCGATGGTGGGCACGTCCGGCATCAGGGGCGATCGCTTGCGCCCCGTGACGCCCAGGGCACGGACCTTGCCGGCCTCCACCTGGCCACGCGCGGCGGAAAGGACCGGGAAGCACAGCTGCACTTGGCCGCCGATCGTGTCGATCAGGGCCGGGCCACCGCCGCGATAGGGAATGTGGGCGATGTCCACCCCGGCGACCGACTTGAACAGCTCGGCGGCCATATGGAAGGTGCTGCCGGGGCCGGCGGATGCGTAGCTCAATTTTCCCGGCTCGCGTTTCGCCAGGTCGACCAATTCCTTGACGCTCTTGGCGGGTACCTCGTTGTTGACCACCAGCACATGCTGCGACGATGCCACCATGCTGATGGGGGCCAGATCCTTCAAGGTGTCGTAAGGCATGTGGGAGAACAGCGCCGGATTGATCGCCAGCGAGACGGTCTGCAGGCCGATGGTGTAGCCGTCGGGGGCGGCCTTGGCCACGGCGTCCACGCCCACATTGCCGCCCGCGCCTCCCCTGTTTTCGATGACGACTGGCCGGCCCAGCGTCTTGCCCCATTCGTCGCTGATCATGCGGGCGACGATGTCGGCACTGCCGCCCGGCGCGTAGGGCACGATGAGTTTGACGGGACGATCGGGATATTGCGCGGCGGCCGAAGCGCAAATCGCCAGCGTGGCAACAAGGGGAAGCAAACGGCGGAACATGGTGTCTCCCTTTATGGTTTCTTGTGTGGTTAATATTAATAGTGAATTACAGCAATATAGTTCCGTCCAGAGTAGTTGTTTGATTCTTACAGGTTAATAATGAGTTCGCTTTCGGACCTGGAGTTCTTTTCGATCGTCGCCAAGCACAGCAACCTGCGGGAAGTCGCGCAGCAATTGGGCATCACGCCCCCTGCGGTCAGCAAGCGGCTGGCCGCCGTGGAGCGCAGGCTGGGCGTACGCCTTCTGCAGCGTACGACGCGGCGCGCCAGCCTGACGCCGGAAGGGGAAACCTATCTGGTGGAAGGCGCGAGGGTGCTGGAGGAACTCGAGGCGCTGGAGCGCAAGGTAGCGGGCTCGCACGCCACCCCGCGCGGCATCCTGCGCGTGGTCAGTACCTTGGGGTTCGGGCGCAGGCACATCTCGTCCGTCCTCTCGGACTTCGCGCGGCGCTATCCGGAAGTCGAAGTCCAGCTGACGCTGACGGACCGGCCAGTCAATCCGATCGAACAAGGCTTCGATCTGCAGGTTCGCGTCGGCGAGCTGCGCGACTCCACCCTGACTGCGCGGCTCCTGGCTCATAACCGGCGGGTCCTGGGTGCGGCCAGGTCCTATCTGGACAAGCATGGACAGCCCGCCACGCCGCGCGAACTGGCGCAGCACGCCTGCCTGTTCATCCAGGAAAGCGACGAGACGTTCGGCACCTGGCACCTGAGGTCAGGCACCCATGCCGAGACGGTGAAGGTGCGCGGCCCGCTAGCCTGCAACGATGGCGAATGTGTCGTCAGCTGGGCGCTGGACGGGCATGGGATCCTGATGCGCTCGCTATGGGAGATCGCCCCCTTGCTGCGATCCGGCCGGCTGCAACGCGTGCTGTCCAAGTGGGACTTGCCGCCCGCGGATATTTACGCGGTATTCCCCACGCGCAGCCACTTGTCGGCCAAGACGCGCGCGCTGGTGGAGTTTCTGATGGATGCCTTCGAGCCGCATCGGCGCGGCGCGGATGGCCGGTGGTAGGGAAGACACGGCAGGCCACCGTATCGTATGGCCCGCCCTACACGATTCGAACGTGTGACCGCTCGCTCGGATAGCGGGCAGTCACCGGCCCGTCAGCTGTCGAAGTTCACCTAATTTAGATTTCCACGTCCGTACAGATCAACGACTTGGAGAAAGCGCGTCACCCAATTTGGAATTGGCGCGTCAATGAAGTTGGAATTTTGCGAGCGAAATTTCACGCACTCTGGAACTTTGCGAGCGCACACTTCAACGCCTGCTATCGGCCAGAAGCAGTCATTCGATATCCCATCCTGTATATCCCTTCCCGGCGGCGAAAGCGTTGCCCTGAAATTCAAGCTAAGGCTGCGAACTCCCCATCGGCCTGCCACGACTAACGCGCAAATGGGCGGCGCCGGCCTCGCTGACCTTCACCTCGGCAACGCCACCTGGTGAATGGATGCGGGTCAGATAACCTCGCGAGTTGGCTTCTTCCCAAACCGGCAGGCGAGGGCACGAGGTGCGCCAGGCTTCGATGACCTCGCTGTAAGGTCGTGCATAAGGTCCGATCCATTCCAGAAGATCAAGGATCAGAGGCTCGACGACATCGTATGAGTCCGGTTCGGCGTGACCGAACCGAGCCTGAGCAAGCACCTCTGGATTGACAACGTGGATCGGGCGTCCGGCAGCAAAGGACACAATCTGCTCGAAAATGTCGGAGAACTGGAGCTCGAACTCGTCTTCTGTCACGTAGCCGATATGGGGAGTACACACCACGCTGGGCATGCGCAGCAGTGGATGCCGCGGATCCCGCAGCGGCTCTATATCGTAGACATCCACGGCCGCCATGCCGGGCCGTCCGGCGTGCAATGCCCGCTCCAGCGCGCCCGGCGCAATCAATCCAGCACGACTGGTGTTCACAAGCAGGGCTGTGGGCTTCATCCCACCCAAGTCTTCCGCCGTCACGATGCCACGGGTTGCCGGCACTAAGCGCATGTGCAGTGAAAGCACGTCGCAAGTTTCGAAAAAAGTCTGCTTGTCGGGCGCGATGTCCCAGCCATCTTCGCGGGCACGCTGCAGCGACGTCTCGCTGGCCCAGATCAATACCTTCATCCCGAAAGCCGCACCGTAGCGTGCCACCTCGGCGCCGATGCGGCCATATCCGTAAATGCCTAGCGTTCGCCCTCGCAAGGTCTTGCCCACACCGATCTGCCAGCGGCCGTCCTGCAGTGCCCGCATTTGTTGCGGAATCTGGCGCATGGCGGCGAGGATCAATCCCCAAGTCAACTCGGCTGCGGCATAAGACGGGGTATCGGCATGCGGGTTCGAGGAAACGATCACACCATGCGTGGTACAGGCATCGATATCGATATGTGGAAAGACGCTACGCTGGCTGATCAACTGCAATTTCGGCAGCCGGGCGATGAGCGGTGCCCGGATCTGCGTACGCTCGCGGATTAGAACAAGCATTTCGGTATCGCGTAGGCGTTCGGCCAGCGCATCCGTCTCCTGCACGTGATCGTTCCATATGGTCACGGTATGTCCGTCCAGTTTGCGGAAACATGGCAGGCCGCGCAGCGTGTCGAAATAATCGTCCAGAATGGTGATATTCATAATCAGCCTTTCTCTTACCTGGACTCATATCTTGAGCTCTTCAGGACAGAGGGTAAAACGAAATTATTTCTTAGATTAACAAATTTTTCTTATGAAAATCGACATCCTTGGTGTGCAGGCGTTTGTCGGTATTGCTGATAGGGGTAGTTTTCAGGGCGCCGCCGATGCCTTGCACGTGACTCAAACGGCGATAACGCTGCGTTTGCGCAAGCTCGAAGATTTTCTCGGCGTAACGCTGATCGAACGCACCACACGTTCGATTGCTCTCACGGAAATCGGCCGGGACTTCCTCCCTCAGGCGCGACGCCTGCTCGGTGAACTGGCCGATGCTCTGGTCGAAATTCGTGAGACCGGAATCGCTCGGCGTGGCGACGTCTCGATTGCATGCGTACCGACCGTGGGAGTGCAGTACCTGCCGCGTATCATGCAGGCATATTCTGCGCGTTACCCGCACAACCGCATCAAGATTCTCGATCATGCTTCATCTGCTGTCGTGGAGGCGGTGCTGCGTCGTGAGGCGGAATTCGGTATCAACATTGCCGGGGAACATCACCCCGAACTCGTCAGCCTGCCGTTGACCGAGGACCGGTACGTGCTGATTTGCCATGAAGATCATCCTCTGGCCAAACGTCGGCGCATCGCGTGGGTGCAGTTGCAGCCCTATCCGCTGATTTTTGCAGGCGAGGTGAGCGCCAATCGAGCCTTGCTTGATCCTGCCCTGGAGGCCAATAGCCTCGCATTGCGCTCGTTCTATGAAGTGCAGCGTAGTTCGACTGCTGTAGGACTGGTTGCTCAAGGCGTGGGCGTCGCCGTCGTGCCGAGGCTGGCGATACAGAAAGGTGCTTATCCTACCGTGCGAACGGTCGAACTTGCCGATCCGATTGTTTCCCGAACTTTGGTTCTCGTAACGCGCAAGACTGCTCACCTATCCCCGGCGGCTCAGGCGCTTTACGACATGATCCGGGAACAGGCAACGCCCCGCTGATGCCGAGAGTAGTCATCCAGACTTCGTGGCTCAATGTCTCTTCAAGGTCGAAATCAGCCGTTGGCATCGTAGGCTACTCCGCTATGCCTGGCCGCAGACATGGCGCAACGTTGTCGCGCCCTCAGCACACGCTGTTGCCGGCTCCGGCTAACCAGGTTCACAGCGGGACAACCCGCTCGCCACATTTAGGCTGGGCTGTGCCCCCCCCCGAGAAAGACCGCAAGCGGACAGGTGCCGGCGCACCAGCTATGACCGCGCCGGATTGGGTCGCCTCCGACCGGTAGTCCAGAGCCACGCTAACGATCGATTGGCTCCAATCTCAAGTTGAGCGATACAAATTCCAAGAGAAAGGAATTCGACATCAGGAGCGAAATAGGACACGAGCGGCGTCAATGCTCGTATATCGGAAATTCCCGAATTCCAAACTGGATAATGAAATTCCAAGTTGGATGAACTTCGAGATCAGCCCTACCCCCACAGAAAATCGCAACAATTTCAGCCCGGTCCAGTTGGCTATCATGTCTGCTCACAAAAAAGGAGAGATGCATAAATTCCTGACCGCGCTGTTGGTCCTGTTCCTGGCGGGCTGCTCCAGCATGGAGCCCTACACTGCCCCGCCCCCGCCCGCTGACCCACTCGCTGTGGTCGAGCGGTACCTGAACGAGCAGCCAGAAAGGCAGCGGCCTGAGTCCGTGCGCGTGACGAATGAGTACTTCGAGGTGGCGGACGCGACCTGGACCAAGCACGGCGCCTGGTTCGGCCGGGACGCGGCCAAGCAGAAGGTGGTCCGGGTGTACTACTCGTCTATCGGCAAGAACTATCTGTTCTCCAAGGGGCGCTGGTGGTACGTGCGCTCACGGACGCCCGAGGGCACCCTGATGTACGACGCGTGGAGTGACAACAAGGACGCTGCCCTGCGCTACCTCTCAGCCCTTGAGGAACTGAAGCGGCCGGCAAAATAGGTGTAGCTCGGGTCTAGCTGCGGCGCTCCGGCTGTAGTGGTAGCAGGCTCACAACGGGGGTCCGGCGCGGGCGCAATGGCGTCAGTGGCTGCAATTACCAGGAAACTTGGCCCGCCCTACACGATTCGAACGTGTGACCGCTCGCTTAGAAGGCGAGTGCTCTATCCAACTGAGCTAAGGGCGGGTGGACTGACCTGCGCCGGACGGTGCCGCCGCGATCAGGGCGCGGCGAATTTTACCTTGTTCGTACACACGAATCGCCCCGTCAGGGCCCTATTCCGTGCAAGCGCTGTCGCGGCCACGGAACAGGTGTAATCCATTATCAGCCGCGCGTAACGAAGTCGTACGCAACCCAATGCACGTGAACCGTGAGCAGTCCATGCTGACGGTCGGTGCGGGCGCCGGGCCGGTGCCTACCCCCAGCTCCGCCATCACATTACAAGCTGTTTCAACGCATTGTAGGCCGAATGCTAGAGTGCAACGTCCTCGATTTGGCCTGTCATACCATGCCTCGCATTGTTCATCCGCGCCGCGCGCGGCACTTGGGGGGTATTGCTGCCCTGCTATCCGCAGCCGCCGCCTTCAACGCCCACGCCGACATCAGCTACAAGCTGGACCGCGCCAGCGCACCGCCCGGCACCAACGTCCACGTACAAGCCGTCTATTTCAACGACAGCGAAACCGGCGGCCGGTGGCAGCCGCCACGCGACCTGGTATTGCAATGGCGCTCGCCCTCCGGCGCCGTGGTCCGCAGCCTGGCGCACGCCGATAGCGACGAGCTGGACATCAATGTGCCGGTCAACAACTTTGCCCGCATGTCGTGGACCGCGGTGGTGCCGGCCAGCGCCACGGGGTTGCAGGCCGTGTCGATCGAAGGCGAGCCGGCGATGATGGCCCTGGACGCCAGCGGCATCGGCGCGATCGCCAGCAAACCGGCCGATGTGCCGGTGGTCGATGCCCGTACCGGCAAGCCCCTGCCGCCGGCGGAAGTCCAGGCGACTGGGGTTTCGCCAGACGGCGGGCCGGCGCCCACCCAGGCCGCGAACACGGCAGCGCCGCAGCCGACCGGCAATCCCGCCTTCGACCGCCTGCGCGCGGGCCTGTCGGAATACGAGCCGACGTACTTCGACCTGCGCACGCGCGACAGCACCACGGCGAAATTCCAGTTCAGCTTCAAATACCGGCTGTTCACGCCCAATCGGGACGAGCACCCCGGTTTCCTGGACCATCTGTACCTGGCCTACACGCAGACGTCCGTGTGGGATCTGCAGGGCGATTCGTGGCCGTTCATCGATACGACCTTCAACCCCAGCCTGTTCTGGCAGTCGGACAAGATCTGGCAATCGAAGAACAACGACTGGAGCCTGGGGCTGACCAGTGGCGTGGAGCACGCGTCCAACGGCAAGGCGGGCGACGATTCGCGTTCCGTGAACGATGCCTTCGTGCAGCCGGCCCTGAACTATCGCTTCGACGGCGGCAGCACGCTGACCTTCGCGCCGCGCATCAAGGGCTATTTCGCGCTGGAGGACCAGAACCGCGACTACACCGACTACACGGGATGGGTGGACTATCACCTGCGCTGGGCGCAGGACAATGGGCTCGTGGCCTCGGTGATGTATCGCCAGGGCGCCAGCTCGCGGCGTACCGCGCAGCTGGATCTGGCGTGGCCGCTGAAGCGCACCTTCCTGAACATGAACGGCTATCTGCACCTGCAGTACTTCAATGGCTACGGCGACACCTTGCTGGCCTACAACCAGCGCCAGACCTCACAGATTGGCATCGGTCTTTCGCTCGTGCCCTGACGGCCGTTGCGGGGAGGCGCCGGTTTGCCGACGGGACGGCATACGCCGATGCCACGCCGGTGGTCCGGTTTACTCGCCGATGGGCGTATGCGCGGCCAGGCCGCCGCGCAGCTCCAGGTCCGGCATGCGGCGCACGACCAGCAGCGACACCAGCGCGACCGCCGCGCCGAAGGCATAGATGTCGCGGAAGGTGGACGCCACGCCGTCCATCAGCACGCGCCGCGTCGCGTCGGGCAGCTGCGAGAGCACATCGCTGCCATGGCGCAGGGCGCCCAGGTCGATCTGCTGCGTGATGCCCGCCGCCGTGAGCGACGCGGCGAAACCCAGGCCCAGCAGGGTGCCCGCCAACGCGCTGCCGAAGGCACTGCCCATCGACCGCAGCACCAGCACCGAACCGGTGCCCGCGCCGATATCGCGCGGCTCCAGTGCGTTCTGCACCACCATGATCGTACCCACCATGCAGGAGCCCAGCCCCACGCCGGTCAGCAGCGTGGCGGCCAGGACGAAGGCGAGCGGGACGCCCGGGCCCATGAAGGCCAGCAGGCACAGGCCTATGCAGCCGCCGATGAAGCCGGCCGACAATATGCCCCGCATGCGGCCGGTGCGCCGCGCCAGATTGCTGCTGATGATGTTGCCCAGCACGTTCGACAGCAGGAACGGCGTAACGAACAGGCCGGATTCCGATGCGCTGGTCCCCCGCACCAGTTGGAAATACAGCGGCAGCGCGAAGATGCACAGGAAGATCGCCAGCGCGCCCAGCGACGAGGCCGCGATGCCGCAGACGAAGGTGGGATTGCGGAACATGCGCGGCGGCAGCAGCGGATCGGCCGCGCGGCGCTCCTGCCACACCAGCGCGGCGAGCGCGGCCGCGCTCAGCGTCAGCAGGCCCAGGATTTCCGGCGAAAGCCAGGCATAGCTGCTGCCGCCCCAGCTGAGCGCCAGCAGGCAGGACACGATGGTCGATGCAAGCAGCAGCGAGCCCATGATGTCCAGGCGCATCTTGCCGCCACGCGGCTTGAGCATGCGCAGGCCGCGATTGCAGGAATACATGGCGAACAGGCCCAGCGGCAGGTTCAGCCAGAACAGCCAGCGCCACGACAAATGCTCGGACACATAGCCGCCCACCAGCGGCCCGGCGATGGACGCCACGCCCCACACCGCCGCCATGTAGCCCTGGTACCGGCCGCGCTGGCGCGGGGCCACGACGTCGGCGATGGCCGCCTGCGCCAGCGACATCAGGCCGCCGCCGCCCAGTCCTTGCAGCGCGCGGAACAGGATCAGCTGGTTCAGCGTCTGGGCCAGCGCGCACATTACCGAGGTGACCACGAACAAGCCGATGGAAACCGTCAGCAGTTGCCGGCGCCCGTAGATATCGGAGAGCTTGCCGTAGATGGGCGTGGTGACGGTGGCCGCGATGAGATAGGCCGCCACGATCCACGACAGGTGCCCGAATCCGTTCAGGTCCGCCGCGATGGCGGGCACGGCGGGAATGACCACCGTCTGGTCCAGCGCGGCCAGCAGGATGCAGAGCACGATACCGCCGATCACGCGCATGATCTCGCGATGGGTCAAGCTGGCGGCGGGGGAAGAAGCGGAGGCTGGCGTTGAAGCGAGGGTGCCGGTAGGCGTGGACATGATGCTGCGACGGAGGGGCGACGGAAGGAAAGCGCGCCCGCAGAAAATAGGGGACGGCATTGAAGTCTTATATAAGTTATATATATTAATATATTGCTCTGCCCCATGCCCGGACGACGCCCGCAGAAGAGTTGCAGCTGGCCCAGGGAACGCAGTATCGCGGTCGCCTACCCCGCGTGCGCGGCACAACAGCGGAGCTACGCATCCTGCATCAGTTGCTGGCGCTGTACGACAAGACCACGGCGCTGCTGGCGCAGCATCGCCAGGACAACAGCACCCCGCCCTACGAAACCTGAACAGCTTTATGGTGAACCTGCGCACGGCCGCGCTGGGCGACGAAGAACGCCAGTACTTCTATAACAGACCGTTCAAAGGCAAATTCGAACAAATGGTCGCCACGGCGGACCGCGCCCCCCCGACTACCGCGAAGCGGCCATGAGCGACCTGGGCTTGCAGTACCCGCTGGCATAACCCGGCATCGTCCCGGCGCAACCGTCCGGGGGCGCTTTCACGCCGCCTTCAGGGCCGCCAGCGTTTCATGGATGATCGCCAGCGTGGCCTCGCGTTCCGCCCCCGTCAGCGGCAGGCGCGGTTCGCGTACGGTTTCGGCATAACCCGCGGTAATGTTCTCCGCCAGCTTGATGTACTGCACCAGCTTGACGTGCGTATCCAGGTGGAAAAGCTTGATCAGCTTGCGGTACAGGATGCGGGCATTGTCGTAGTCGCCCTTCACCGCCAGATCCAGCAACTGCACCGATTCCCTGGGCAGCGCGTTGGCCATGCCCGAGACCCAGCCCTTCACGCCCAGCGCTACGCTTTCCAGCACCAGGTCATCCACGCCGCAGAAGACGGTATAGCGGTCACCCAGCCGCGCGTAGATATCCGTCACGCGCGTGGTGTCGTAGGTCTCTTCCTTGACGCAGGCCAGCGTGGGCTCGTCGGCCAGCTGTTCCAGCACCTGGGGCGTCATATCGACGCCATAGCCGCGCGGATTGTTGTAGATCATGATGGGCAGGCCGCTGGCGCGCGCGACGCCGCGGTAGAAGGCCATGGTTTCGGCCGCATCCGATTTGTAGGTCAAGGCCGGGAAGACCATCAAGCCGTCCACGCCGATGCGTTCGGCCTCCTTGGCATAGCGCGCGGCCGCGGCGGTGGTGGTTTCCGCCAGTCCCGACAGGATAGGCACGCGGCCCTTAATGGTTTCCTTGGCGATGCGCAGCACCGTCAGCTTTTCCTCCGGCGCCAGCGACGCGTTTTCGCCCACCATGCCCATCATCACCACGCCGCCCACGCCATTGGCGATCAGCCGTTCCAGGCCTGCGGCGATTGCGTCGTGATCCAGGGATTGATCCGCCTTCATCTTCGTGGTCGCGGCGGGAAAGACACCAGCCCAATTTACTTTCATGGTTTCAGTCCAATAGAAAAGATGGAAAACCCCGGCGGCGCGTAGCGCCAGCTAGCCCCGCGCGGGCCGCCGGGAACAAAGCCTCAGCGCAGGTATACGGGTTTACCGGCCTTCATCACCATGGCCAGGTGTTCCCCCTGGCCGCACAACAAGGAGATATCGGCAACGGGATCGCCGTCGACGATCAACAGGTCGGCCAACGCGTCCGGCGCGACGACGCCCAGCTTGTCTTTCTGCCCGACGATCTCGGCCCCGACCTGGGTCGCCTGGCAGATCACTTCGAAATTGCTCAATACCTGCGCACGGATGCGCAGCTCGTCGCCCTGGAAGGCATGCATCTCGCCCAGCAGGTCGGAACCCAGGCCCATGCGCACGCCATGGCGCTTGAATATCTCCAGCGATTGCAGGCCTTGCAGGCGCACGTCGTCGATCTTGGCCACGGCTTCCGGCGGCACGCCGTATTGCGCGCCCACCTTGTGCAAGGCGTCGTAGGTCACCAGCGTGGGTACCGCGTACGCCTGGTGTTCGGCCATTGCCGCGGCGGCGGCGTCATCGACGAGGTTGCCGTGCTCGATGGTGCGTACGCCCAGTTCCACGGCCCGGGCGATGGCCTGGCCGGTGTAGGCATGCGCCATCACGTAGGTGTGGTGCGAAGCGGCTTCCTCGACGATGGCGGCGATCTCGTCGCGCGAATACTGCAGATTGCCGATAGGATCGTTGGGCGAAGCCACGCCGCCGGATGCCATGATCTTGATGTGAGTGGCGCCGGCGCGCATCTCCTCGCGCACGGCCTTGCGCACCGCGTCCACGCCGTCGACGACGCGGGCGATGGCGCCCAGGTTGCGGTGGCAGGGACAAGGATCCGGATCGCTGAAATCGAAGCGTTCGCGAAAATCGCCATGGCCGCCCGTTTGCGACAACGCCTTGCCGGCGATGAACAGGCGTGGGCCGTCGATCAGCCCGTCCTCCACCGCGCGGCGCAGCGCGTAATCCGCGCCGCCGGCATCGCGCACGGTCGTGAAACCGCGCCGCAGCATGGCCGCCAGGATGGGTACGGCGCGCAGCGTGGCGAAGGCCGCCGGCATGCGTGCATTGGTCCCCAGGTTGGCCATCGACGCCACCACGTGGACGTGGCAATCGATCATGCCCGGCATCAGCGTGCGGCCAGCGACGTCGATGACCTGGTCCGCCCGGCCCGCTTGCACGGGCCGCGGCGACACCTCGCGGATGCGGTCGCCTTCGACGACGACATCGTAGGCACTGTCGTCGTCCTTGTGATGCGCGTCCAGGACGCGAGCGTTCTTCAGAATCAGCATAGCGGGCTCGCCTTGTTGAAACGGGAAATCGAATACGGGCGCAGGTCGATGCCGGCCTCGCCGCCGGCCAGCAGGCTGCCGACGATGGCCGCGGTGGTGGCCGCCTGGGTCAGGCCAAGGTGGCCGTGGCCGAAGGCGTACAGCAGGCGTTCCGATGCCGGCGACGGCCCGATCACGGGCAGCGAATCCGGCGTGGCGGGGCGATGGCCCATCCAGCGCCGCGCATCGCGCTCGTCCATGCCGGGCAGGTAGCGTCGCGCCAAGGCCAGCAGCGCGTCGCTGCGGCGGTAGTTGGGGGGCGCCTCCAGCCCGGCGAATTCCGCGGCGCCGCCGATGCGCAGGCCGACCGCCAGCGGCGTCGCCACGAATTTGCGTTCGGCGAAGATGACCTCGCGGTCCAGCATTCCGATCGCCGCGGGCAGCGTGGTGTTGTAGCCACGCTCGCTTTCCAGCAGCACGCGGTCGCCCGCCGAACGCGCCAGCGCGCCCGACCAGGCACCGGCCGCGACCAGCAGGCGATCGCCCTCGTGGCGGCGGCCGGCGCGATCCAGCGCCGCCGGCCGCGCCGTATCGTCCAGCGCCAGCGCGGCGACATCGGTGGCGACCAGCCGTCCGCCATCCTCGCGGATGCGCTCGCGCAGGGCGCGCACGATATTCAGCGGATCGTCCACGTGGGCCCAGTCCTCCAGCATGACGGCATGGCGGAAAACGGGCGCCAGCGCGGGCTCCAGTTCGCGCAGGGCATCCATGGATACCGGCGACCAGCGCACGCCCAGCTCGCGCTTCCAGGCCCATTCCTGCGCATCGGCGGCGAAGGCTGCGTCGGTTTCGTAGACGGTCAGCGCGCCGCGCCGATGCAACTGGCCAGACAGGCCCAGGTCTTCGAGCATGGGCAGCAGATCGTCCAGCACCCGGTCGTTCAGCGCCGCCAGCGCGCGCGAGATGCGACGAAAATGCTCGGGGCGCCCGACCTGATTGAATACGCGCAGCCAGGGCAGCAGCCGCGGCGCATGGCGCAGGCGGATGGCCAGCGGCCCCAGCGGGTCCAGCAGCCAGCGAGCGGCCTTCAGGCTGAAGCCCGACACGGCGATGGGTGTCGATTCGCTGACGGCGATGCCGCCGGCATTGCCATGCGAGGCGCGGTCGCCTTCGAAGTCCCTGTCCAGCAGGGTGACGCGCCAGCCCAGCTGCTGTGCGCGGCGGGCACAGGCCAGGCCGATCACGCCCGCGCCCACGACGACGAGTTCTGTCATGCTCTATCCGTATTACGCATCATGTTTGCCCAGGAAAAGATCGGCCGCGCGGCTGTCATGCAGCAGGTCGTGCGCGGCGCCTTCCATGGCGACCACGCCCTGATCGATGATGTACCCGCGCTGGCTGACGGCAAGCGACTGGCGCGCGCGCTGTTCCACCATCAGCACCGTGGTGCCCGCCGCGGGCAGGCCGCGCACATACGCGAAGATCTCGTCCACGCGCGCCGGCGACAGCGCCGCCGTCGGCTCGTCCAGCAGCAGCATATCCGGCTCGCGCATCAAGGCCCGCGCGAATGCCAGCTGCTGGCGCTCGCCACCGGACAGCGTGCCGGCCGCGCGGCGGCGATGGCGCACCAGGGCGGGAAACATCTGGTACATGGCGTCGGCCCGCGCGCGCGGGCGCTTCACGCCCTGCACCACCAGCAGGTTTTCGTGGACGGTGAGCGACGCGAACACATTGGCGACCTGCGGCACGTAGCCGATGCCGCATTCCAGGCGCGATTCGACGCTCAGGCCCGCCAGGTCGCGCCCGCGCAGCACGACCTGGCCGGCCGTGCGCGGCAGCAGGCCCATCACGGCCTTGATGATGGTGGACTTGCCGGCCCCGTTGGTCCCGGCGATCGTCACGATTTCGCCGGGCAGCACGTGCAGCGACAGCCCCTTGAGGATGTCAGCGTCGCCGTAGCCGCCGCGCAGGTCCGACAGGCGCAGGACCGCGCTCATGCCGCCGCTCCCATATAGGCGGCGCGCACGCGCGGATCCGCCAGCACGCCGTCGGGTTCGCCATGCGCCAGTAGCCGGCCCGCGTCCAGGACGTACAGATCCTGCACCAGGCGGTTCAGGGCCATGAGATTGTGCTCGATGATAAGAAAGCCGATGCCGCGCTCGGTATTGATCTCGCGGATGCGCTGCGAGATCTCCTCGATCAGCACCGGGTTGACGCCCGCATACGGTTCGTCGAGCAGGATGAATTTCGGCTCCGACATCAGCGCGCGCCCCAGCTCCAGCAGTTTCTTCTGCCCGCCGGACAGGCCGCCCGCCGGCTTGTCGGCCACCGCGTTCAGCTTCAGGAAGTCCAGGATGGCCTGGGCACGCTCGGCGATTTCCGCTTCGGCCCGGCGCACGCGGCCCGGCGCGAAGAACAGCGGCAGCAAGGATTCGCCAGGCTGGTCGCGCGGCCCGACCATCAGGTTCTGCCGCACCGTCAGGTGGGTGAATTCGCGCGGAATCTGGAAAGTGCGCCCCAGCCCCATGCGGGCGCGCGCGGCGGGATTGGCCCCGCGCAGCACGGTGCCGCCGAAACCGACCTGCCCGGCCGACGGCTGCAGAAAGCCGCTCAGCACCGCGAAAAAAGTGCTCTTGCCGGCGCCGTTGGGGCCGATCATGCCGTGCAGGCCGCCCAGGCTCATGGACAGCGTCACGCCGTCCAGCACCTGGAAATCGCCATAGGACAGTGAAATATCGCTGGTCGACAGGGAGGTCATCGTGCTCCCCTCGCGCCGAACAGGCCGCGCGGCCGCCAGCGCATGAACAGGATCAGGACCAGTCCCACCACGCCCAGCTGCACGCTGCCCATGTCGGCGTCCGAGACGCCCGGAATGATGCCGCGCGTGAAGCGCACGCCTTCCAGGAACAGCACCAGCAGCACCGCCCCCGCCACGCTGCCCGACAGCCGCGCCACGCCGCCCATGATGATGGCCATCCAGACGTAGAAGGTGATCAGCGGCACGAACTGGTCGGGCACGATGTAGGTCATGTAGTGGGCGAAGTAGGCGCCCGCCAGGCCCGACAGCGCGGCGCCCAGCATCAGCACCTGGGTCTTGAAGCGGGCCGGCTCCTTGCCCAGCACGCGCACCGCGGTCTCGTCGTCGCGCACTGCCTGGATGGTGCGGCCATAGGGACTGTACGTCACCCGCCGCAACAGCACGACGGCGGCGGCGATGGACAGCGCGAGCAGCCCCAGCAGCAGGCTGTCGCTGAAGCGCGCGTTGCCCCAGCCGGCGCCCAGCCGCGGCACGCCCGGGATGCCCTGCACGCCGTTGGTCAGCCATTGTTCCTGCACCAGCACCAGGCGCACGATCTCCGAGAATCCCAGCGTGACGATGGCCAGGTAGTCGTCGCGCAGCCGCAAGGCCACGCGCCCCAGCGGCCAGGCCAATAGCGCCGCGGCCAGCATCGCCGCCGGGAACGACAGCAGGGGGGTCCATCCCGCCTTCATCGTCAACAACGCCGACGCATAGGCGCCGACGCCGAAGAAGCCTGCCAGGCCGAAATTGATCAGGCCGGTAAAACCGTATTGCAGGTCCAGCGCGAGCGCCAGCAGCATGTAGATGCCCATGATCACCAGGATGGAGAGCAGATAGCTCAGCATCAGCGCACCCCCACCGGACGGTTGAACAGGCCCTGCGGGCGCAGCAGCAGCACGATCATCATGAAGACGTAGCCCAGCGCGATCTTGTAGACGAAGCCGACGAAAGGCGTGGACAGCTCCTGCAGCACCCCGAGCAGCAGCGCGCCCATGACGGCGCCCGCGGGGTTGCCCAGCCCGCCCACCACCGCCGCGGCGAAGGCCGGCAGCAGCAGGTTCCAGCCCACGTCGGGATAGACCACCGTGCGCATCCCGGTCACCGTGCCGGCGATGCCGCACACCAGCCCGGCGATCGCCCACATGGCCAGCATGCAGCGTTCGCGCCGTATGCCGCTGACCCGCGCCAGGTCCGGGTCGTCCGCGATCGCCCGCAGCGAGCGCCCCAGCGGCGTGGCATAGAGCATGATGAACACCAGCGCCAGCGTCAGCAGCGTCAGGGCGGCCAAGCTGAGGTCGGCCGGCGCGAGGGCCACATCGCCGAAGCGCCAGGCGCGTTCGAGCGGCATATCGAAGGCGCGCGGATCGTGGCCGAAAGCCACCCCCAGCGCGGCGCGTATGACGAAGCCCACGCCGATGGAGGTCAACAGCAGCGTGATCACGGAACGGCGGATGACGGGCCGGAACGCCAGCAGGAAGGCCAGCACCGATGCGGCGGCGCCGCCCGCCGCGCCCGCCAGCCCGGCCACGACCAGCGAGCCGGTCAAGTGGTGGGCGGCCAGGCTCGCATAGCCGCCCACGGCGACGATGTCGCCGGTGGCCGCGTTAGGAAAGCGCGCCAGCCCATAGACCAGCGTCAGCGCCAGGGCCGGCAGGGCGATGATCAGCCCTTCCACCAGCCCGTTGATGACCAGATTGACGTAATCGGCGTACGACACGCGGCGGCCTTACAGCTTGACCACGTACTTGCGCACGAGTTTGCCGTTTTCCACGAACGACGCCGCGAAATCCGGCGTGACGTCGTTGTACTGGTCGAAGTTCAGCGCGCTGGAGGCGCCGACGTAGGTGATGCGCTTGCCGGCTTCCAGCAGTTTCTTGCCCTCGGCGTAGCCATAGACCGCCTCGCCGCCGGGCGTGCCCATTTCATGCATCTTGCGGGCCAGTTCGGGCCCCGTTGCCTTGGGGCCCAGCGCCTGCACCGCCAGGGCCAGGATGATGGCCTGGTCATAGGCCATGGGCGCATAGACGTTGGCCGTGACGTCCACGCCCTCCTTGCCCAGCGCATCGCGCACATGGGCATAGTTGGGCGCGTTCTCGTTGCTGACGGATTCCACCGAGATCACGCCTTCGGTGACTTTCGGGCCGAGCGCCTTGATAAGGTCCGGATTGGCGGCCCAGCCGGGAATGATCCAGTGGGTGTCGATACCGGTCTGGTACCACTCGCGCAGCAGGATGGTGGTGTCGGCCAGGTAGGAGCCCGTGACGATGACGTCCGGCTTGGCGCGCAGCACCGACTGCAGTTCCGAACGGTAGGAAGGCCGATTGGGCTCGTACACCACGCTGGCCACCACCTTGCCGCCCGCGGCTTTCCAGGCTTGCGTGAAGCCTTCGGTATTGCCGATGCCGGAGGCATTGTTGAACGCCATGGTGGCGGGCTGCTTGTAGCCCTGGCGTTGGGCGATCTTGGCGAAGGCCTGGCCGAAGCGGCCGTTGGTGGCCTGGAAGCGGAAGCCCAGGCGCTTGGGGTTGGCGTCCGCGCTCAGTGCGGGCGCGCCCGATCCATGCATGAGGGGAATGTCGGCCTCGTTCGTCAACGGAATGACGGCCAGCGATTCGCCGGAACTCCAGCAGCCCAGGATGGCGCGGACCTTGTCCACCTCGATCATCTTCTTGGCGCCGGTGACCGCCGCCTGCGGCGCGGTCTGAGTGTCTTCCACCACGACCCGGAACTGGGCGCCCTGCGCGCCGCCGGCCGCGTTGATTTCCTTGGCCGCGAGCTGGATGGCCTTGACCATGCCGGGCCCGTAGGGCGCGCCGGAACCGGTAAGGGGACTTAGCGCGCCGACGACGAAGTCCGGCGTCTGCGCCTGTGTGGGCAGGCTGAAGCTGCTGGCCACGGCAGCGACCAGGGTGGCGGCAAGGCAAAGACGGCGATTCATGGCGCTCTCACAGAAATTGGATCCAATATCCTGGATACGGACCTCATGCTAAACTTCCCTCACCCTCGGGTCAACAAGATGGGGACTAGGGGTTTACGAGAGACTTCATGAACGATCCTGCCTTGCCTGAAGGGGACAGCAAACTCGTGCGGCGCACCACGGTAGACCTGGTGCTGGAAGCCCTGCGCCAGCGGATCCTGTCCGGCCAGCTGCGGCCCGGCGCGCCGCTGCGCCAGGAAGCATTGGCGGAAGAACTGGGTGTCAGCCGCATCCCCGTGCGCGAGGCCATCCGCCGGCTGGAGGCCGAAGGCCTGGTCTCCGTGCATGCGCATCGCGGCGCCTATGTTTGCGGGGTCTCCGCGGCCGATGTCGTCGAAACCTTCGAATTGCGGCTGCAGATCGAACCCTGGCTGTTCGGCGAAGCCATCCATGCCGGCGGCGGCCGGCGGCTGGAAGCGGCGCGGGCGGCGCTGGACGCCTCGCGGCACGCGGACGCCGCCGAGTGGGGGCGGGTCAACTGGCGCCTGCACGAAGCGCTGTACCTGCCGGCGCGGCGCGAGCTGGCCATGACCGTCCTGCGGCAGCTGCACGACCGTGGCGACCGCTACCTGCGCTTCCAGGTTGTCAACGTGCCGCTGCGCCAGCAGGCCCATGCCGAGCATCTGGCGCTGATCGAATACGCGGAAAAGGGCGACGCCGCCGGCGCCGTCAAGGCGCTGCGCGCGCATATCCAGGTGGCGCTGGAACAGGTGGTGGACGTGGTGGCGGGACTGACGCAGGCGCCGATGGAATAAATCGGCCGCCAACGGTGTTCACTCCCATGCAAACCCACCACACGGAGGTCTTATGGTTCGCAAATTCTCGCTTTCCGCCCTCGGCGCCGCCACCCTGTTGATCGCCGGCTGCGCGGTCGCCGCCGCCCCCGGCAAGGCCAGCAATGGCGTGCTGGTCGGCGACAAGGGCATGACGCTGTACACGTTCGACAAGGACGCCGCCAATTCCGGCAAAAGCGTCTGCAACGACAAATGCGCCACCAACTGGCCTCCCCTGATGGCCACGGCCGGCGCCAAGGCGGACGGATCGTGGACCATCGTCACCCGTGACGACGGCAACAAGCAGTGGGCCTACAAGGGCCAGCCGGTGTACTACTGGACGAAGGACAAGGCCGCCGGCGAGAAGACCGGCGACGGCGTCGGCGGCGTCTGGCACGTGGCCAAGCCCTAACCGGCCATGGCATCGGCCCCGGGCGTGGAGCAGATCCTCGCCCATATTCCGTCGCTGCGCCGCTATGCCCGCCTGCTGGCGGGCGACGCGGCCGGCGCGGACGACCTGGTGCAGGACACGCTGGAACGCGCCTGCACCAAGTGGTCGCTATGGAAGCCCGGCACCGCTCTGCGCGCGTGGCTGATGACGCTGATGCACAACCTGTACCTGAACCGGGTGCGCGACTGGCGCCATGACGACAATCACGCCATCTGGGACGAACACACCGATCTGGCGCACGAGCCCATGGCCCACGCGCCCGATATGCTGGACCTGGAGCGCGCCCTGGCGCGCCTGACACCCACGCTGCGCACCGTGCTCCTGCTGGTCAGCGTGGAGGAGTACACGTATGCCGAGGCCGCGGAAATCCTGCAGATCCCCGTGGGCACCGTCATGTCGCGGCTGCACCGCGCGCGCGAAGCCGTTCGTGCCGCCATGGCGCCGGACGATGCGGCCGCGCGCACTCCCCTGCATCTGGTGAAGCGATGACCGAAACCGACGCCCATGTCTCGGATGACGACCTGCACGCCTTCGTCGACGGCCAGCTGGACGCGACGCGCGTGTCCGCGGTGCTGCGGCATCTGCAACGCCACCCGGACGCCGCGGTGCGCGTCGCGCATTGGCATGCCCAGCGTTTCGCGCTGCGGCGCCTGCACCGCGATATCGATCCCGGCGCCACCCCCGCCGCGCTGGCCGATACGGTGCTGCGCCACCGGCGGCGCCGCTGGAATCCCTGGACCCAGGCCGCCGCCGCCGTCGTGCTGATCGCCGCGGGCGCCACGGGCATGCATGCATGGCAGCAAGGGCTGGGCACGGTGGCGACGGCCGTCGCTTCGGCGCCGCCGCAGTTCGTGCGCGACGCCACCGCCGCCTATGTCGTGTATTCGCCGGAGGTACGCCATCCGGTCGAAGTCAGCGCGCAGGATGAAGCGCACCTCGTGCAATGGCTGAGCCGCCGCCTGGGGCGGCCCCTGGCGGCGCCGGCGCTGCAGGACCGTGGCTTTCACTTGCTGGGCGGCCGGCTGCTGCCCGGCGAGCCGGCCGCGCAAGCCGGTGCCCCGACCGCGGCCCCGCCTTCCGCCGCCGGGACCGCCGCCAAGCCTGCCGGCGGCGCCTCGGCCAATACGCTGGCACGCGCCCAGTTCATGTACGAGGATGGACGCGGGCGCCGCGTCACGCTGTATGTCGCCGTCTTCCCGACCGGCGTGGCGCCGGGGGAAACGGCTTTCCGCTCGGTCCAGTCGGCCAACGGCACCTCCTTCTACTGGGTCGAAAATGGCTACGGCTACGCATTGAACGGCGACCTGCCGGGCTCGGAATTGCAGGCCCTGGCCAGCGACGTGTACGATCAGCTGTTCCCGCGCTAGGACGGCCGCGCCGGCCGTCCGCGTGGCGCTCAACCGGCCCGGTCCATGTCAACAACGCCCCTCATCCGTCCCATCGAAGCCCGCGACGAAGCACGCTGGCGCGTCCTGTGGGACGCCTACACGCGCTTCTACGAACGCGAACCCCAGGAAGCCCAGACCCGCCATACCTGGGCCCGCATCCTGGATCCGCACACGCCTGTCCATGCGATCGTTGCCGAAGACGAGGCCGGCATGGTGATCGGCATCGCCAACTACCTGCTGCACGAGAACACCTCGACGATGACACAGGTGTGCTACCTGCAGGATCTGTTCGTCGACCCGGCGGTACGCGCGCAAGGCGCGGGCAAGCGGATGATCGATTGGCTCGTCGACGAGATGAAGGCCCGCAAGTGGTCGCGCCTGTACTGGCAGACCAAGGAAAACAACTACCGGGCGCGCAGCCTTTACGACAAGTACACGTCCCATAGCGGCTTCGTGCGATACGTGATCGGCAACGAGGATATTTAGGGCCTGTTAACGCTGGAAGGAGCCTCGCATGAGTACGCAATCAGGTGGATGGCAAGGCGCGAAGCGCAGCCTTGGTGGTGCCACGGCGAGCATTCGCAACGCAGGCAGGCGCCTGATTGCGTACTCACCCTTCGGGCTGGCCGAGTCCGGGGCGGCATACGTCGTTACGGGCTCCTTACGTGGATTAACCACGCCGCATCGCCCGCGCCTAGTCTGCCGCCCCGGACTCGGCCAGTGCGAGGCTCCTTCCAGCGTTAACAGGCCCTAAGCGATGCGCGACACGACGGGAACCTACAGCGCCGGCGGCGGCCACTCCGGCATGCGCGTCGCCGTCATCGGCGCCGGCATCGTCGGCGCCGTCACCGCCTATACGCTGTGCCGGCGCGGCGCGCAGGTCACGCTGATCGATCGCGACGAACCGGGCAGCGGCTGCAGCTACGGCAATTCGGGCGCGATCAGCCCCGGATCCGTGGCACCGCTGGCCATGCCGGGCATCCTGAAGTCCGTGCCCGGCATGCTGCTGGATCCGGAAAGCCCCCTGCGCCTGC
Source organism: Bordetella sp. H567 (assembly GCF_001704295.1). NCBI lineage: Bacteria > Pseudomonadati > Pseudomonadota > Betaproteobacteria > Burkholderiales > Alcaligenaceae > Bordetella > Bordetella sp. H567. The sequence goes on along the minus strand of NZ_CP012334.1, from coordinate 1,391,526 downwards.
CGCTGTCCTATCTTCCCCGCGCCCTGCCCTGGCTGGCGCGCTTCGTCGCGGCGTCGCGCGCCAGCGCCGTCGCCGACGCGGCGCGCCGCCTGGCGGCGCTGCATGCGGGCGCGGTGGAGCGCCACCTGGCGCTGGCGCGCGAAATCGGCGTGCCGGAGCTCGTCCTGCAACGGGGCCACCTGCATCTCTATCCCGACGAAGCGGCGCTGGCCAAGGATGCCGGCGGCTGGCGGCTACGCGAGCAGTACGGCTACCGATTCGAAAAACTGGACCGCGAAGGCATCCTGGCGCTGGAGCCGGGCGTCGGCCCGCGCTACCGGATCGGCCTGTTCCTGGCCGACCACGCCACGGTCCTGAATCCCCTGCGCTACGTGCAGGCGGTGGTGCGCGCCTATCGCGCGCGCGGCGGCGCCCTGCTGCGCGGCCACGCCGGCACACCGCAACGCGCAGACGGCGGCTGGTCGCTCACCGTCGACGGCGCGCGGCATGATTTCCAGCACGTCGTGGTCGCCGCCGGCGCGTGGACGCCGCCTCTGCTGCGCCCGTTGGGCGTGCGGCTGCAGCTGGAAAGCCAGCGCGGCTATCACGTGCAGTTCCAGGGCGCGTCGCCGACGATCTCGCGCACGGTCGTGCTGGCGGACCGCAAGATCTTCGTCACGCCGATGGAAGAAGGACTGCGCGTGGGCGGCACGGTGGAAATCGCCGGGCTGTCGCGCGCGCCGGATCCACGGCGCGGCCAGGTACTGGAACGGATCGCGCGCGAGACCTTCGCGGGCATCGGGCAGGCGCCCAGTACCCAATGGATGGGACATCGGCCCTGCATGCCGGATTCCGTGCCGGTGATCGGCGAAGTGCCGGGCCAGCCGGGCTTGTGGCTGGCCGCGGGGCATGGCCATCTTGGGCTGACGGATTCCGTGAATACCGCGGTGCGCATCGCCGATGCGATGCTCGGAGAAACGCGCAGCAGCGCGGCCGCGTGAAGGCCCCCAGTCCGGCACGGGTTCCCTGCGCCCTTCCTGCCGCTGGGTCGCGCCCGCGGCGCGGATCAAGCCACTGGCGTCAGCACCCGGCGATGTTCGAACCACCCATCCAGATTCGCCAGGACCAGCTCCGCCATGGCCTGGCGCGTTTCGACCGTGCTGCTGCCAATGTGCGGCGACAGCACCACCTGCTCCATCGCGCATAGCGCCGCGGGCACGTCCGGTTCGTTCTCGAAGACATCCAGCCCCGCGCCGGCCAACCGCCCTTCGCGCAGCGCCAGGACCAGCGCGTCCTGATCGACCACGCTGCCGCGCGATACGTTGACCAGGATGCCCTGCGGCCCCAGGGCATCGATCACGCGCTGGTCGACCAGCTTGCGCGTATCGCCGCCGCCCGGCAAGGACAACACCAGGATGTCGCTTTCCCGCGCCAGCGCATGGACGTCGGCGCAATACAGGTAGTGCGCCGGTGCATCCGCGCGCGGCGATCGATTGTGGTAGGCGATCTCCATGCCGAAGGCCTCGGCGCGGCGCGCGATCTGCCTGCCGATGTTGCCCAGGCCCAGGATGCCGCAGCGCCGCCCGCCGAGCTTGCGTCCCATCGGCGGCGATTCCTTGCGCCAGCGTCCCGCGCGCACGAAGCGGTCCAGTTCGCAGATGCGCCGCGATACGGACAGCATCAGCGCCAGCGCCGTGTCGGCGACGCAATCGTCCAGCACGCCGGGCGTATTGGCCACGACGACGCCGTGCTGGCGCGCCCCGGCCATATCGATGGGGTCGACGCCCACGCCGAAGCTGACGATCACCTCCAGCGCCGGCAGGGACGAAATCATGTCGCGCGTGGCGCCGTGGCGCCCGCTGGTGGCGATGCCGCGTATGGCCGGCCCATGCCGCGCGAGGAAGCCGGCGCGATCGTCGATCTCCCACCATCGATGGACGCGGTACTTCGCCTCGATGCGCGCCATCAGGTCCGGCAACAGAGGGCCGGCCATCAGCAGTTCGGCGCGCGCGGCGCCGGCCGTCCTGGCGGCGGATGAAGCCGCGCCGTCTGCCGCGCCGGACGGCGCGGTTGTCTTGCTTGGGTCGGAAAATTTCTGCATGGGTCGGGATCGTAGCGTGGGCGCCATCCGCATATCGGCCAGGCTAGTCGACGTGCAGCTTGCGCTGTTTGATGATATCGCCGTAGCGCGCGCGTTCGCGCGCGGCAAGCTCGGCCAGTTCCTGCGGCGTGGAGCCGTGCGGCACCGCGCCTTGCGAGACCAGCTTTTCCTTGACGTCCGGCAGCGCAGCGACCTGGCGGATCGCGAGCGACAGTTTATCGACGATGGCCTGCGGCGTGCCGGCGGGCGCCAGGACCGCCGTCCACGAGCCCGTCTGCGCGTTCGACACGCCGGCCTCGTCCAACGTGGGCACGTCCGGCATCACGGGCGAACGCGCCGGCCCGGTCACCGCCAGCGCGCGCAGCTTGCCGGCATTCACGTACGTGACCGTCTCCAGCACGGACGCGAACAGCATATCGACGCGCCCGGCCATCAGGTCGGTCATCGCCGGCCCGCCGCCCTTGTAGGGGACGTGGGTCAGCTGCACGCCCGTGGCTTGCTGGAAGATCTCGCCCGCCAGGTGCGGCGCGCCGCCCGTGCCCGAGCTGGCGAAGGTATGCGCGCCCGGCTGCGACCTGGCCATCGCGACGAGCTCGGCGACGGACTGGGCCTGCAGGGTGGTGGGAACGACCAGGACGAAGGGCAGGTCGGAGAACAGCGAAACCGGCACGTAGGCCTTGGCCGGATCGCTGTGCAGCTTGTACAGCCACGGATTGATGGCCAGCATGCCGGAATTGGCGAACAGCAGCGTGTAGCCGTCGGGCGTGGCGCGCGCCACCAGGTCGGCGGCGATCTGCCCGCCCGCGCCCGGGCGGTTGTCGACCACCACGGAGGCATTCATCTGCTGGCCCAGCGCCGCGGCCAGCAGGCGCGCGGAGATATCGGTGCCCCCGCCCGGCGAAAACGGCACGATGAGGCTGATGGGCCGAGTGGGAAAATCGTCGGCGGCGCGGCCCGCGCCCGGCAGCGTTGCGGCCAGCGCGAAGGCGGCCGCCATCATCCGTACGCGCAAGCGCGCAACTTGCTTCGTCCTCATTGTCGTCTCCTCTTCGATGGCGACACGGCGACGCGGGATGCGCGCCAGGGCCATGGGCCTCGGCCGCGCCGTGCCGGCAGTGGGGCCGGTCTGCGCCGGCCTGCCCCCAACCGGACCTGCCTTCCGGATGAAGGCCGCGGGCCGATACGTGTCGAGGCAGGAGTATAGGAACGATTTCCCTGGCCTGTCCGATCAAGCTATAAATGGCAACGATCAATACAAGGCTTATATCGATAGGCCGCGGCCCCACAGCGTACGCGCGCATGGGGCGTGGGCGGACCTATCCAACCCATACAGGATTTGTATCGATGGACCTGCGCCAACTCGAATGCTTCGTGGCCGTCGCGGAAGAGCTGCACTTCGGCCACGCGGCGGCCCGCCTGTGCATGACCCAGCCGCCGCTCAGCCGGCAGATCCAATTGCTGGAGCAAGGCCTGGGCGTGACCCTGCTGGAACGCAGCAGCCGTGTCGTCACCCTGACATCGGCCGGCCGCCGCTTTCTGCGCGACGCACGCCATCTGCTGGCGTATTCCGCGCGCGCCGTCTCCAGCGCGCGGCGCGCTTCCGGCGGGGAAGCCGGGCACATCACGCTGGGGTTCACCGCCGTGGCGGCCTATCGCCTGGTGCCGGACTGGGTCATGAAGGCGCGCAAGCTGTTGCCCGACGTGGACATCGAACTGCGCGAGCGTGTCTCCACCGACCTGGGCCGGCTGCTGGTGGCCGGCGAACTGGACGCCATGCTGGCCCGCCATCTGCCGCGGCAGGACGGGCTGGCGCACCGACTGATCGAACGCGAGCCCCTGGTGCTGGCGGTCCCGCGCAAATCGCCGCTGCTGGCCTACCAGGCCGTGCCGCTGAGCGCCCTGCACCGCCAGCCGTTCGTCGCCTACGCGCCCAGCGAAGGCAAGTACTTCTACGACCGGATCGCCGCCGCCCTGGGCGCGGCCGGCGTCGAGCCGGATTACGTCCAACATGCCGGCCAGACGCATACGCTGCTGGGGCTGGTACGCGCCGGCCTGGGTGTCGGCCTGGTGCCGGGGTCCGCCCGCGAACTACGACTGGACGGCGTGTCCTTCCTGCCGCTGGCGCGCACCAAGCTGTATGCGGACATCTACCTGGCCTGGCACGAGCGCTACGACAACCCGGCGCTGGACGCCTTCATCGCGCGGGTGGTGGAGGCGCCCACGCCCGCCCGAAGAATGTAGGCCGCGCCGGACGCCAGCCCCTTCGTACGCCGGGCGCTTTACGTGCCCGGCTGCAGCCACAAGAGGCGGCGGGGCCTGAATCCAAGCAGCGACTTCGCGCGAAGATTGGACGCGCCGGAAAGCCGCGTGTGGTAATACAGGGCTTCCGGCCCGATCGCCTGAAGCTCCGCGGGATCGAGGATCTGTTTCGGTTCGTCCGCGCCAACCCAGCGCGCCAGCGCACGAAGGTGCTCGCCCGCCGGCAGCGGGCTATCGTCGACGATGTTGTAGACGCCGGCCGGTCCATCCAGCGCGGCGACCGTGGCCGCCACCGCATCGTCGATATGGACGAAAGACCAGGGCGCGTTGCCCTCGCCCAGTATGCCTGCCGTACCGGCACGCAGCTGGTCCGCGACCGCACCGTCGGGGCGGTACCAGGTGCCGGGCCCATAGAAAAAGCCGTAGCGCAGCACGACGCCCTCCAGCGCGGCGTCCAGGACATTGGCCTCATAGGCGTCGAACACACGCGTGGAATCGCCCACCACGCCGGGCGCGTCGCTCCGCATCCTTGCCGACTCGTCCGCCAATTGGCCGCCCGCACCCTCCAGGAAAAAGCCACGGGACTGCATGATGTACCGTTTGGCCCCGGCCGCCTGTGCCGCCGCGAGCAGATTGGCGCCGCCCACCTCGTGCAGACGGGTGTCCTGGGGCAAGGACGCGAAGACCTCGGCGGGTGTGCGTGGCAACCAGGTCAACTGGTCGATCACAACGTCCGGCCGGGCATGGCCCACGGCTTCGCGAACCGCTGCCGCGTCGAGCGCATCGACGGCCGTTGCCGACGCGCCCACTTCCTTGAGCGCCGACAGGCCATGGCCCCCGCGGGTCATGCCCACGACCTCGTGCCCGAGCGTCACCAGGGAACGCACCAGGGGAAGACCGATGACGCCAGTGGCGCCTGCGATAAAGATTTTCATGTTTACTCCTTTCCTGTGGGCTCCCCCCTCTTAGATTACTTGGTCGGCGTTGTCAGTTCCTTATCGCTGGTATCGACGACAAAGACCGCCAGCAACTTTGCAGGCTCGGTTTTGCTCGCGTTGCGGCTGACCGGATGGCTTGCGCCCGGCGGCTCCGACCAGCTCTGGCCCGCCTTGTAGACACGGGTCTCGCCATTGTTGACCTTGGATTCAACCGCGCCGGATACGACATAGGCATAGATGAACGCCGACTTGGCATGCACGTGCGGTACGGAAGCGCCGCCGGGCGGATAGTCCACCTCTACCGCAATCAGGGACTTTCCAGGGATATTGGGGATGGCTTGTTGGAAATTGGGCGTGACCTTGTCACCCTCCCCATGCGCTAGCGAGGGGCCAGCCCAGGCGAGCAATGCGGTCGAGCAGAGGGCGGCGGCGATGTGGCGAACGTTCATGCCTGGGTACTCCTACCTGAAATTGAAATGGCATGACTATTCTGCATCGCCTGAGGTCCAAGTTCATGCACCAAGAATGAGCAAGATCAATGCACCATCGAGGCGGGCGTCGTCCGCGGAAGCCAGGGCTCGTTCGCGCTGGAGGGCGCCTCGCACCGGGCGAGTCGTCCCGAAATAAAAAAAGCCGGCGGGGCACACGCCCTGCCGGCCTTCATGCGCCGTAACGGTCAAGCCGATGCGGGAGCGACGGCGGCGCCTTCGATCTTGTGGCGCTTCAGGGCCTCGGCCACGAAACCATTGGCCTTCATTTCTTCGACGAAGGCGCGCAGTTCATTGGCCGCCGCGTCGCCTCGGCCCTTGGGCATGCCCATCGCCTGGCGGATCACCATGAAGCTGCCCGGCAGCAGGCGCAGGCCCGGCACGCGTTGCATATCGGCTTCCAGCTGCTGTTTGACCCCGGCGGCGACCTCGGTCTTTTCCGCAAGGAAGAAGTCCACGACGGCCGGCGAAGTCGGGGCGCGCACGATCTCGGCCTGCTTCAGCTCGCGCGTCAGGTACAGGTCATACGCGCTACCCTTGCCCACGGTGACGCGGGTGCCGGAACGATCGACTTCGGCGCGATCGCGCAACGGCGAATCCTCGCGCACCAGGTAGGCGCCTTCGATCAGCACATACGCGTCGGTGAAATTGATTCCGGCGCCGCGCACGGGATCGATGGCGAAAAAGCCGATGTCCGCCTGCTCGGCCGTCACCGCGTCCACCGATTTGCCTGCGCTGTCGAACACCACCAATTCCAACTCCACGCCCAGCCGCTTGGCGAACGCGCGGGCCAGGTCGACGGACACGCCCGCCGCGCCGCCGGGGCCGTCGTCGCGGCGCGCCAGGATGGGATTGCCGACATTGATGGACGCACGCAGGCGGCCGGTCGGAATGAACTTGGCTAGGATTTGCGGATCAAGCGGCATGTCGAATCTCTCGTGGATGCACCGTGGCGGTGGACAAATGGATCAGGCGCTGTAGCGGGCCGTTTCGCCGCCGCAGCACAGGTCGATGACGGTAGGTTCCAGGTTTTCGCCGAACCAGGCATTCATGGCGGCGCGCCGTTCGCCGACATAGACGGGTTCGCCTTTGTCGTCCAGGCGCATGCACAGGTCATGTCCGGGGATCAGCAGGGTATCGGGATGACGGCGCCATGTCGCCCAGATCAGTTCCAGCGTCGCACGGCTGACCTGCATATCGTAGGTGTCGTTGACCGTCATGCTGAGCAGTTCGGCGCGGTTTTTCGCGGCGTCGCCGGTGAACAGCAGCGGTTGCGCCGCGCCCGATACGGTGAAAAGCAGATGCCCCGGCGTGTGGCCAGGCGCGACGATCGCCGTGAAGCCCGGCAGGAAACTTTCGCCGTCGGCGATGCGGCGCACGCGCGGCGAGACCGTCAGCTCGCGGACATACAGCTCGGGCAGCGGATCGAAGCCGGGCGGCTGGGCCGCGGCCCATTCCAGTTCGCGGTCGCCGATCCACACCGTGGCGTTGGGGAACAAGGTGAAATTCACCGAGTGGTCGTAGTGCGCATGCGTGAGCACGACATCGGTGATGTCGGCGGCATCCATGCGCAATTCGGTCAGCTGCTTCTTCAGCAGATGGCGCGCGCCGAAGGCGCCGACGTCCACCAGGATATTGCGGCCGTCGCCGCGCAGCAGTGTCGTGGTGCTCCAGCCCAGGCTGCCATGGAACAGGCTGCGGCCGGGATAGCCGTTGATCAGAACATCGAGTTGGTACATGGGTTCGCCCTGGGTTTTATTGCTTGGGTATCCTGGCATCCTCGATCAGCTTGCGGTACAGCACCAGGTCCGAGCTGATCTGCGCGGCGAACTCATCCGGCGTGCCGGCCACGATGTCGTTGCCGCCTTCGGTGACCAGCTTGCGCACCACGTCCGGATCGCGCGATGCCTTGACGACTTCATCGTGCAGCCGGGCGATGATCTTCGGATCGGTACCCGCCGGCGCCAACAGGCCCTGGAACTGGGTGATCGAGAAGCCTTTATAGCCCAACTCTTCCATGGTGGGGATATTGGGCAATACGGCGGCGCGATGCGGGCCCGACACCGCGAAGGGGCGCAAGCGGCCGGCCTGTATCTGCGGCGCCGAGGTAACCACCGTATCGAAGGTGAAGGACAGCTGGCCGCTCAGCACGTCCGTCAAGGCCTGGGCGTTGCCCTTGTACGGCACATGCACCAGTTGCGTATTGGTCATCAGGGCCAGCAGTTCGCCGGCCAGATGGCCACCGGCGCCCACGCCGGCCGATCCATAGCTGAGCTGGCCCGGATGCGCGCGGGCCTGCGCGATCAGGTCGTCCAGGCTGCGGATCGGCGACTTCTGCGGAACGACCACCACGTACTGGTAGCTGGCGATCTGCGATATCGGCGCGAAATCCTTTACCGGATCGTAGGGCGTCTTGCGCGCATACAGCGAAGGATTGACCACCAGCGGGCCGCTGGCGTCCAGCAGCAGGGTATAGCCGTCCGGCGCCGCCTTGGCGACGAAGTCGGTGCCTATCATGCCGTTGGCCCCGGGCTTGTTCTCGACGACCAGCGCCACGCCCATGCTCATCGACATTTTCTGCGCCATGACGCGCGCCGTGATATCGGCCGCGCCGCCGGCCACGTAGGGCACGATGACGCGTATC